>NZ_JBEWXT010000001.1:832500-2191424 GCF_040538665.1 Aureibaculum sp. 2308TA14-22 | reverse complement strand
TGCCATCCGTAAAGCACGGTTGCCATCAGCATCAATAGTCACACCAATAATACGCCCAGGGATTGATCTTTTATATTCTTCTTTAGTTGCAAAATACCCAGCATGTGGCCCGCCATAACCCATAGGAACTCCAAAACGTTGTGAAGTACCTACGGTAATGGATGCTCCCATTTCACCTGGCGATTTTAAAACAGCTAAACTCAATAAATCAGCAGCTATAATAACTTTAATGTCTTGTTGATTGGCATTTTCAATAAAATTGGAATAATCATAAATCTGCCCATTCTTTGTAGGATATTGAACAATGGCACCAAATACATTTGACGAAAATGTTGCTTCTTCATGATGGCCGTAAATTAATTCAATTCCCAACGGTTCTGAACGTGTTTTTAGAATGGAAACGGTTTGCGGTAATACATCATCAGAGACAAAAAACTGAAGAGCATCAGTTTTCTTTTGGGCTCTTGAACGATTGTTGTACAACATAATCATAGCTTCGGCCGCGGCTGTTCCTTCATCTAACAATGAAGAATTTGCCATATCCATTCCCGTAAGGTCAGAAATTACAGTTTGGTAATTCAATAAGGCTTCTAATCTGCCTTGAGATATTTCCGCTTGATAAGGCGTATAAGAAGTGTACCAACTCGGATTTTCAAAAATGTTACGCTGAATAACGGCTGGCAATATTGTAGGATGATAACCCAATCCGATATACGATTTGAATTCCTTATTTTTTTTAGAAAGATTCTGAATATAACTGCTAAATTCATATTCGCTCATGGGCGAAGGTAAATTTAGCGATTTATTTAATTTTATATGATTTGGAATTGTATTATCAATCAATTCATCTATGCTTTTAACACTAATAGTGTTGAGCATTTGAGGAACATCATGTTCACGAGGTCCAAGATGTCTTAAAGTAAAAGAATCCGTTTTCATTTTAATAAATTATTTAATGTAGCTATCTACGAATTAGTAAGCATCAAAAGTAACGAAAAAAGAGGTATTTTTGATGTTAGAATTGTACTATTTATTAGCATAAATTACATTTTAGCACTTTAGCCTAATGCCATTATTAAAGCGTATTTTAGATTTTTACATTTTTAGTAATATTCATGTGGCATTGGCTGTGTTTTGTTTGGCGAAAATTACATTATTATCGTATGATATAAATAGCAATTTAATTCCATTATTTTGTTTGTTTTCAACAATAGCTTCATATAATTTAATCCGCATTTTTAGAGTTGATGAAGTGCAACCTTGGTTTTTTGAATTTATAAAAAAGAATAAATTTATTTTAGTATTATTTACGGTTTTTTGTGCTCTTATTGCTTTTTTATTAATTTTTAGATTTAGATATACAACATTATATTGGGTAATGCCCTTTGGTTTAGTTACACTGTTTTATGTAAGCCCATTTGGTATAAAAAAACATAATCTATCTTTACGTTATATCGCTTTCGTAAAGTTGTTTTTAATTGCCATTTCTTGGGCTGGAGTAACGGTTATACTGCCGTTAATTCAACACAAAATATCTATAGATTTTAATGAAATTGTTACGTTGATTCAACGCTTTTTATTCGTGGTAGTAATCACCATTCCTTTTGATATAAGGGATGTTGCTTACGATAAAGAAGAATTAAAAACCTTACCGCAGACATTTGGTATTTTAAAGGCGAAGATATTAGGATTGTTTTTTTTGATGCTTTTTTTAGGTTTGGAATTTTTAAAAACACCTATCCAACCGGAACAATTACGCATTCATTTTTTTATGGCAGTATTGACCTTGCTTTTTTTGATGAAAACTACTGAAGATCAAAACAAGTATTATAGTGCATTTTTCGTAGAAAGTTTGCCTATAATTTGGTTGGGTTTGTTTATATGGTTAAGCTAAATAAGGACAAATAAAAAAGCGTCCTACTCCTAGGACGCTTTATTTTAACTAACTCAAATAATTTATACAATGAAACAAATTACTTTGTTTACACTACTATAACGGCAAATGTTGTGCCAAAATTGTGTGAGATAGGTTAATGAAGGGTTAAAAGTTGTTAAAAATTCACAAAATATGCTTTTGAGCTTTGTATGAAGATCGTACCAAAGCACCACTTTCAACATGTCTAAAACCTAAATCTAGGCCAAACTCTTCATATTTTTTAAATTGGTCTGGCGTAATAAATTCTTTTACAGGCAAGTGCATTTTACTTGGTTGTAAGTATTGACCAATAGTAACAACATCAACCTTGTTATTTCTTAAATCGGTCATAGTTTGGAAAACTTCATCTTCTTTTTCGCCTAAGCCGAGCATTATGCCGGACTTGGTTCTATTAATCCCACTATCTTTTAGGTATTTCAGCACGGCTAAACTTCTATCGTACTTTGCTTGAATACGTACTTCTCTGGTTAAACGTCTTACGGTTTCCACATTATGAGAGACTACTTCCGGAGCTACTTCTACAATTCTATCGATATTTTTATGGATTAACTGAAAATCAGGAATCAAAGTCTCCAACGTAGTTTCTGGATTTGCTCTGCGAATAGCATTTATGGTTTCTGCCCAAATAATTGAGCCACCATCTTTTAAATCGTCTCTATCCACGGAAGTAATTACGGCATGCTTTATTTGCATGAGTTTTATGGAACGGGCTACTTTTTCAGGCTCTTCCCAGTCAACTGTATCGGGTCTTCCTGTTTTTACACCACAAAATCCACAGGATCGAGTACAAACGTTTCCTAAAATCATAAACGTTGCTGTGCCTTCACCCCAACACTCGCCCATATTTGGGCAGCTACCGCTTGTACATATAGTATGTAAATCGTATTTTTCAACTAAACCTCTTAGTTCCGTATATTTTTTTCCAGTAGGTAATTTGACACGTAACCATTTGGGTTTTTTTATAGGAAATATTACAGATTCTTCAGACATTTTCTTTTCCTTAATTTATTTCATTGCAAAGTTACAAATTCATCAGATACCACACACTAAATCCAATTAAGAATATAATACCCATATAGCTCAGCACTTTCATTACCATTGACGGACGCCACTCTTTTGGAGTGTGTTTGCCCGAAATTAGCATAAAATTGGCAATGGCATAAAACGGAGCGGTTAAAAAAGATAAGACAGTAGCTATTTTAACCATGGTTATCATGTTAGAAACAAAATAAAACAAGATAATCATAGTACCAGCTGATAATAACGCTATCCAAAAATTATAATTGAGTTTTGTATTTTTATTAAATAATAATTCTGAAGATTTAGCCATAGCACGTGGTGATGCATCTAGACAAGTTAATGTTGTACTTAACATGGTTGTAAAAGCGGCAATACCTATAAAGATTGCTGTCTGTGAGCCTAAGGTGTCTGTATATAAACTGATAATTTGTTGGGCAAATACGCCAGCACTACTACTAAATTCATTGCCAGATTGGTACATAACTAAGGCACCAAGGCCAACAAAACAAAATGCTAAAATGGTCGTGCCAACAAAACCAATATTAAAATCGAATAAAGATTGCTTAGTGTCAAATTCCTTTTTACCGTCTTTACGTTTTTCCAATGCCCACAGAGAGTGCCAAGTGGCAATATCCAAAGGTGCAGGCATCCATCCTAAAAATGTAATTAGAAAACCAATTTCTAATGCTCCCTCGGGGAATATTTGTGTTAGCTCAATGGTTTTTTCGGTATTGAATATAGCTACACCAACAGCAATTAAAGTACTTAACGTAAGAATAACAATAATCACTTTAATTAAATTATCCAGTAGTTTGTATTTACCAATTAGCAGTGTGGTTAAGCAAATTAGCGTAATAATGATGCTCCAAATAGTGGTGTCTGGGGTTATTCCAAATAAATTTGCTGCTAAACCTGCAGTAACAATGGTAACAGCAGCTTGTATGGTAAACATGGTGGCAAAAGTGAGCAGATAATAACCGGTTAAAACACCCTTGCCGAGCCTTTTATAACCATCAATTAAACTTTCGCCTGTAGCGGTTGCATAACGTGGACCATACTGAAAAAAAGGATATTTAAAAAGATTGACAAGCAAAACCGCCCATAACAAGCCAAAGCCGAAATCCGCACCCGCTCGTGTTGACTGCACTAAATGTGAAACGCCTATTGCTGCACCAGCAAAAAGTAAACCAGGACCTAATTGTTTGATCCAATTTTTTTTCATGAAGTGGTGGTTAGGTTTTGTGAAAGTAGTAATTTTTTTTTAGTTGTTGTATATTGGGACTTTTTGATTAACGAGTTTATTCAAAATTACTATCCTATTCCAAAAAAAAAATTTTAAGATTTAATACAAATTCGTGTTTTGATAGATCTTTTTCTTTTTTTCATCGACCAAAAAAGAAACAAAAAAGTCTAGGCTGACGAAACTTTATCTAAATTTATTATTCGGAACCTAAATTTTAGGAACTCGCTCTATAAATCCTGCTAAATTAAAGGTCATTGGAAGCTCAAACAGCCTAAAATTTTTAACGGTTCTCTTATTTCAAATTTTACGATAAACCTTCGATAGGCCATTTTAAGAACAATTACAAACCGACCATAATATCATTTAGAAGCATTGATTATTTCAGCCAA
This sequence comes from Aureibaculum sp. 2308TA14-22, assembly GCF_040538665.1. NCBI lineage: Bacteria > Pseudomonadati > Bacteroidota > Flavobacteriia > Flavobacteriales > Flavobacteriaceae > Aureibaculum > Aureibaculum conchae. The sequence goes on along the minus strand of NZ_JBEWXT010000001.1, from coordinate 2,186,836 downwards.
TAATTTTTTTGCTCTTAATAATTTTACTTTTATATTGCTCATGGGTTCGTCAAGCTCTTCCACCATTTCTTTATAGCTCATTTCTTGAAAAAAACGAAGGTTTATAATTTCTTGGTAATGAGGTTTTAACTGTTTTATATATGCTAATAATTCGGCTAAATTTTGCTCAATAATCAATAAATCATCGGGTGTAGGTTCTTCGTCTTCAATTTTATGTGCCTCTAAATTTTTTTTATGCAAAGAAATAGTCTCAGTCTTCTTCTTACGTAACTGGTCTATGTATAAATTGTTTCCAATTGATATTAACCACGTTTTAAACTCGTAATTTTCATCGAATGTGTCAATTTTGTCAAAGGCTTTTGCAAAAGTTCTGATAGTTAAATCTTCTGCTTCGTTTTCATCACTGGTTTTGTTTAAAATAAACCGATAAATATCCTTCCAAAAAATGTTCAACAAAAAGGTGTATGAAGTTTCATCACCTTGTTTAGCTTTATTTATGCTATCAATTATATTTTCTGTTTTTTTTACCAAGTATTGGGTTTTCTAAATAAGTTTGCAATGAATATGCCAAATTGAATAAAAACTAAATATATATCTAATAAAGGAAACCATAAAATCAAATCTCTTTCATTTAGCTTTTGTGCGGCTCTGCCAATAATAATATAGTGTACTAAAAGTCGTATTAGAATTAATGCAATTACAATCTCCCGATAGCTATCGGAATCCATTTGCCCAATTAACGAAAATGCCAAGAGAAATATTGCCAACACCCAAAATGAGACCTGAGATAAATAATAGATTCCTAGCAAAAATTTGTGAATGGGACTATAATAATTGGCGGTGGTAATATGTCTTCTTTTCTGTTTTATCCAATTTTTAAAGGTGATTTTTGGCTTTGAAACCGTAAAGCTGTTTTTGGTAAAACAAATGGCGGTATTTTGTTTGTTGGCTACTTGATTAATAAATAAATCATCATCACCAGATTTGATATGTATATGATTTTCTAGACCATTAACTTTGTTGAACAGCTCTTTTTTATAGGCCAAATTTCTGCCAACACCCATATACGGAAGGCCTATTTTAGTATAAGAAAAGTACTGAACTACGGTTATTAATGTTTCAAAACGGATTAGTTTATTTAAAAAAGAATTCTTGATTTTTTGATACGCACCATAACCTAATACAATTTTTTCGGTATCAGAAAAATGAGAGGTCATTTCTGATATCCAATATTCTGAAATAGGCATGCAATCGGCATCAGTAAATAAAAGGCAATCGCATTTTGAAGCCTTTACGCCTTTAGTTATTGCATTTTTTTTATTTCCCGAATAATTTTTTGAAGCTTCAATTTCAACAACTTTTAAGTGTGAAAATGTTGTTTGATATTTTTGTAGTAGGGCAGAAGTACCATCTGTAGACGCATCGTTTATAACGATAACTTCAAAATCAGGATAATTTTGAGTCAGTACTTTTTTTAAGTTTCGTTTTAAGTTTTTTGCTTCGTTCCTAGCACAAATTAGTATAGAAACACTAGGTTGTAACGAAGTTGGTTTTTGAGGTTTGGAGAAAGAAAATTTGTTAAATATGTAAAAGAAACATAGTTGAGTGAGCACACTCAACATAAAAATTACATATAAAAAAGTTAGCATTAGTTATGTTGAGGTTCAGTGCAGGTATCAAACTGATCTGGTGTTTTACCACAAAAACCGCAAGAATCGCCGTTTTTATTTAACATGGGGTTCTGACTTGCACAAGTGCCTGCAAATTTACCATCCTTTTTTGCCCAAATTTTAATAGCAATTCCTGCAAAAGCAATGGCTAATAAGCCTAATGTTAGCAATAATAATTTCATAATTAATCTTTGTGCAAAGGTACTGAAATTAGATGAATTTTTAAAGCATAACTTTTTTTGACTACCTTGTAACTTGATTATTAACCAAACTTTATACATTATGAAAAATTATTTAGCAGAAATGTTCGGGACATTTGTCCTTGTTTTTATTGGCTGTGGTAGTGCAGTTATTGCTGGTGGAGACGTCGGCTTTTTAGGAATTTCGTTTGCATTTGGTATTGCTGTATTAGCAATGGTCTATGCTATTGGCCCTGTATCTGGATGTCATATTAATCCTGCTATTACGGTTGGGATGCTATTTGCTGGAAAAATTAATGCCAAAGACGCTGGGGGCTATATAGTCTTCCAAATTATTGGTGCTGTTTTAGGTGCAGGGGTGTTGTTTTTAATTGCTGGAGGGCATGCAGATTATGATATTGCTGCCAACGGATTAGGCCAAAACGGATATGGAACAAGTTCGCCCAATGGATATGGCATGCAATCTGCTTTTATTGCAGAAGTAGTGTTAACCGCAATCTTTTTATTAGTGATTTTTGGTGTAACTCACAAAAATGCGAATGGAAAATTTGCAGGTATTGCCATAGGTTTAGCGTTGACTATGATACACATAGTTGGCATACCAATTACCGGTACTTCGGTAAACCCAGCACGTAGTATTGGTCCTGCCTTATTTGTACAAGGAGAAGCTTTAACACAATTGTGGCTGTTTATTGTAGCTCCAATTATTGGAGGTGTTGTAGGTGCCTTAATTTGGAAAGTGATTAAGCCTGAAGGGTAAAAAATAAAGCTTAAATAAAGAAAGCAGCTCATTTGAGCTGCTTTTTCCTTATCCTATAAATAATAAATTTACTCCTTCTTTAAATACACTGCAGCACTAATGCCAACTTCGCTCCAAGTTTTACTCACGCCATCTGCACCTTTATGTAAATCAAAACAAGCTTCACTTATTGAGGCTAAAGCAGATTCTGCTTTAAAATCTTCTAAATTTAATGTGCCTTCTAATTCAACCAATTGACCACTAGCAATATATGTTACAGGTACTTTGTGTTGAACACCATTCATTTTTAAATCTACATTTCCAGTACCGTCAGTATTTAAATTTAACGTACCCGTTAACGATATGGTAGCATCCATAACCCCAAAAAAGAGTTCTTTGAGTTTAGAATCTCTAGTTGGGTCTTTAGAAAACAAACTGCTCACAGGAATGTCAAAAGTTGTACCGCTTAATGCACCTACCGCAGAAGTATCGTTTTTTACATTATTAATTACAATTTCTTGAAAAACACCATTTACAGGTACTTTATCTGTAGTTTTATAACCAGTCCAGTTTACAGTAATGGTTTTAGCTTCAACGGAGAATTTGGCTGGTGCTTTTTCAATTTCTTTTTTGCAGGAAATAGCATTGAAACTTAAAAGTAATCCTAGAGATACAATTATTATTTTTTTAATAAAGTTCATGTTAATTTATTTTTTGATTTGTAATTTCTTCAACTAATTCAATATATTTTTCTTTGGCTTCATCGGTGCTTAAATTTTTAATTTGAAGCCATGCGTTAAGTTTAAAAGCATTTTTTAAAGGAATACCTCCAGTAGGTTGTTTGTAATTTTCGCCTTTTGTTGCCTGCTTGTAATATGCATAGAATTTTAACATAATATCGGGCGGAATTCTTTGCGTCATTACTGAGGCAATATCAAAAGCGGTTTTAAATCTATCATCAAGTTTAGACATATTCGGCTATTACGGTTTCACCTCCTTTTACTTTATCGTTTATTGATACATTTATTTTCATATCTAAAGGTATAAATACATCTACTCTAGACCCAAACTTAATAAATCCAGAATCGGCTCCCTGTGTAGCGTTATCATTTTCCACAGCGTAATTGACAATCCGCTTGGCCATTGCTCCGGCTATTTGCCGATGTAATACCTTGCCTACCGCACTGTTTTCTACAACAACTGTTGTTCTCTCATTTTCCGTTGAGGATTTTGGATGCCATGCTACCAAATATTTACCCGGATGGTATTTGCTAAAAACTATTTTACCACCAATAGGGTATCGCGTTACGTGTACATTTAAAGGTGACATAAATATCGAAATCTGCCTACGTTTATCCTTAAAAAATTCAGGCTCCTCAACTTCTTCAATAACTACAACTTTGCCGTCAACAGGTGCAATTATTTGTTTGTCATTTTCTACGGTTAGTCTTTTTGGGTTTCTGAAAAATTGAAGGATAAGCACAAATAAAATAAGAAACAGCACCATAATTGAGGTTCTTAGCCATTCAATATGTACAAGGTTATCTACCAATAAAACAACCCCAGCAAAAATAAGCATTGAGAGTATTATTATCTTATATCCTTCTTTATGAAACATTTTAGATTAATTAAGTAATGATGTGTAAATATACGTAAACAAAAGGTGCAGCAAAAATAATACTATCTAACCGATCTAAAAATCCGCCATGCCCGGGTATAAAATTGCTACTGTCTTTTACGCCTGCTTCTCTTTTAAATTTAGACTCAATTAAATCGCCCAAAAGACCAAAACAAAATACTATAAAAGCAATTATTATCCAATGTAATAAAGCAATTTCTGTCAAATATAATGAAATTATATACCCGGCAATTAAAGCAGCCACTAAGCCTCCCAGAGCTCCTTCAACTGTTTTGTTGGGTGATACTTTTTCGTAGAGCTTGGTTTTACCAAAATTACTTCCTACCAAATAGGCAAAAGTATCGCTAACCCAAATTAATATAAAAATACTGATAATAATTTCAGGATGATAGTTACCGTTAATAAAAGGAATTTGAATTAACATTGCAAAAGGTAACGCTATATAGGCTAACGCTAAAAAATAATGCCCTAATTTACTAGAAGTTAAGGTGATTTTAGATTTGAATAATTGATAAATTACTGGGACGAATAAACTTATAATTAGAAAAAAATGCAAATATTTATAGTCTAAACTAGGAACATCTATATAATTTACATAGATTAATGTTGCTACTACAAACGTCCATTTATAACTAAGATGTATTAGGTTTTTAAATTCATAAAGGCATAAAAGCATTAATATAAAAAAGACGAGATAGAAAGACTCTTTGGAGTAAAGAATACTTCCAATAATAATAGCTACATAAATAATTCCTGATAAAGCCCTGATAAGGATTTCTCGCATTTTACAAATCTTCTAACAACAGCAAATATAAGTTTTTTGCATTATTATTACCGAAGCTTAAAAAATCATCATCAACTTTTTCTGGTACATAACTTTTTATTGAACTGATGTTCGTAGGGAAGTTTTTTTCATAAGTCTGTCTAATACCCATTAACCCTTCACTTTTATCTTTTACCATTTGACTGGTTTTCGCAAAAACGATAAAATAATCGGGTAAGTCCACAATTTTGTGATAGCGTACTTGTTCAGAAGAAAATAATATACTTCCCTCATCAGCAAGTAAGTGTTCACAATAGGTGAAAAATGGATATTGCTCAATGACAGTTGATGTGTTATCCGAATCGACAATTGTCAAAATTTTCTTTAAATCATTATTAAAACAAACTACTTTTTCCCAGTTGTTTTCTTTAATAATATCAGATAAATGTTGATTAACTTCTTCTTGATTGGTACAGTACAGAAATTTACCGCCCTTATCGATAAAGTTTTGTACAAAAGTTTCGTCTAAAGAATGCATTTCTAAAACTGTAGTTTTAGTATTATCTTCGGGGACCGAGCTAAAAATTTTTTTAAAAAGATTCATTTACTATGAGAGTTTCTCAAAAATATATATTTAAGAAAAGATTAGGCTAATTCTGTTGAAATCTCGCCCTCATTGTTCACATCTTTTTCGTCTTTTATTTCTTCTTTAACTTCTTTGGTTACTTTTTTTTCTGATTTCTCATCAGCTTTTTTTACAGCCAAAGGCTCTTTTACAAAAGGTCTTTCGCCAAATATTTTCACCAAATCATCACTGAAAATAACTTCTTTCTCTAATAGAAGTTCTGCTAAGGTGGTTAATTCCTCTTTGTGTTCTGTAAGGATTTTAATCGCTCTTTTGTACTGTGTTTCAATTAATTCGGATATTTCTTTATCAATTAACACAGCTGTTTCTTCACTGTAGGGTTTTGAAAAATTGTAATCAGATTGCCCAGAAGAGTCGTAATATGTTATGTTTCCTAACTTATCACTTAGTCCATAAACCGTAATCATTGCTCTAGCCTGTTTGGTGATTTTTTCAAGATCACTCAACGCACCAGTAGAAATTTTTCCAAAAATTAATTGTTCTGCAGCTCTACCACCTAAGGTTGCACACATTTCATCTAACATTTGCTCAGTTTGAACAATCATTCTCTCTTCCGGTAAATACCAAGCAGCACCTAGTGATTGCCCTCTTGGTACGATAGTTACTTTTACCAAAGGAGCAGCATGTTCTAGTGTCCAGCTAACTGTGGCGTGACCCGCTTCATGATAAGCAATGGTTTTCTTTTCTTTTTGGGTAATGATTTTATTTTTCTTTTCTAACCCACCTACAATTCTATCAACGGCATCTAGGAAATCTTGATGATGTACTGCTTTTTTATCTTGTCTAGCGGCAACTAACGCAGCTTCATTACATACATTAGCTATATCTGCACCTGAAAACCCCGGCGTTTGTTTTGCCAAAAATTCAACATCAACATCTTTGTCCATTTTTAGAGGCCTAATATGTACTTCAAAAATTTCTTTACGCTCGTTCATATCTGGTAAGTCCACATAGATTTGTCTGTCAAATCTACCCGCACGCATGAGGGCTTTATCTAAAACATCAGCACGGTTTGTAGCAGCTAGCACTATAACATTTGTATCTGTGCCAAACCCATCCATTTCAGTCAGTAGCTGATTTAAGGTATTTTCGCGTTCATCATTTCCGCCTGTAAAATTGTTTTTCCCTCTAGCTCTACCAATGGCATCAATTTCATCAATAAAAATTATTGAGGGTGATTTTTGAGCTGCTTGTTTAAACAAATCTCTTACACGAGAAGCTCCAACACCTACAAACATTTCTACAAAATCTGAACCCGACAATGAAAAGAACGGCACTTTTGCTTCACCAGCAACAGCTTTAGCTAATAAGGTTTTTCCAGTTCCAGGAGGGCCTACTAATAATGCTCCTTTAGGAATTTTACCGCCTAGCTTAGTATATTTATCAGGGTTTTTTAGGAAATCTACAATTTCTTGAACTTCTTCTTTTGCACCTTCTAATCCAGCAACATCTTTAAATGAAGTTTGTACTTTTTGGTCTTGGTCAAATAACTTGGCTTTTGATTTCCCAATATTAAAAATTTGTCCGCCGGGTCCGCCACCGCCACCAGATCCAGACATACGTCTCATAATAAAAATCCAAATGGCTATTATAAATATGAACGGCAGCCACATAAAAAGACCATCCCAAATACTGGTTTCTGTTTTATTGTTTGAATCAAAATCTAAGTTATATTCTTTCTTATAACTACCTAAGTCTTTTTCAAAATTTTGCAAATCGCCAAAGTCATAAACATATAATGGGTCTTTTGAATTATAAAATGGGCTTTTAGTCTTTTGGTTATATTTCTCTTTTTGCAAAGATTCTTCTTTAATAAAAATCTGAGCTACATCATTATTTACGATTACAACCTTTTCAACATCATTTTGCTTTAATATTTCATTAAATTCATTTTCAGTTAATTTGCTTGTAGCTAACTCTGAACTGTTAAAGAATTGATAGCCAATTATTAAAGCAAATAAAATACCATAAATCCAATAAAAATTGAATTTAAACTTAAACTCCTTAAAAGGTTTGTTATTATTTTTTTTATTATCCTTACTCATCGATGTGTTCTAAATTGTTATTGTTTACTATTACGCTCCTAATGTGGTAATTTTTGCATCACCCCACAAACTTTCAATGTCATAAAATTCTCTGATATGTTTCTGAAAAATATGAACAACTACATTTATATAATCTAATAAAATCCATTCTGCATTAGTTTCACCTTCAGTATGCCATGGATTTTCTTTTAATGCTTTACTGACTGTTTTTTGTATTGAGCCAGAAATTGCATTTACTTGGGTGTTTGAGCCTCCTTCACAAACTATAAAATAATCACAAACTGTATTTTCAATATCTCTTAAGTCTAAAATATTAACATTTAAGCCTTTAACTTTATCTATACCATTTATTATTTCAGAAATTAACTGATCAGTACTTACTTTGTTTTTCGCCATTAACTACCTTTATGATTTTGTTGCAAATGTATTAATTTTATCATTATTGATGTGTTATATTTGCAATTATAATATGAAGATAGTCAAACTTAGTGCCATAGATTCTACAAACTCTTATTTAAGAGATCTAATTAAAAAAACTGACATAGAAAATGCAACCGTAGTAATTGCTGATGAGCAGTTAAAAGGTAAGGGACAGGGTGATAACAAATGGACTTCAGAAAAAGGTAAAAACCTAACATTTAGTGTGTTGATTAAGTTCGGAAACCTTAATGTCGCTCACGAACACATGTTGAATTACTGTATTTCAATTGCTATTTATAATGTATTGCGATATTATATTCCTGATAGATTATTCGTAAAATGGCCTAACGACATTTTGTCAGCAGGCAAAAAGATATGTGGTATTTTAATTGAATGTGTGTTAAAAAATTCAAATGTTAATTATGCAATTGTAGGAGTAGGTTTAAATATTAACCAAGTCAAATTTGAAAAACATTTAACTCAGGCAACCTCATTGAAAAAGATATTAAATAGAATTATTGATAAGGATGAGTTGCTAGAGAAAATCTTATTGGAAATTCAATATCAAATCATTGCTGTGAGAAAACAAGAGTTTAAGAAAATTAAGCAACAATACGAAGCTATTTTATATAAAAAAGGGATTCCCTCTATGTTTAAGAGTGCAGATAAAAAGGAATTTTTGGGCAAAATTGTAGGCACATCAATGGCAGGTAATTTAGTAGTTGAATTGGAGGATGAGAGCCTAAAAGAATTTGGATTAAAGGAAATTAAATTTGCGTAGTGTGTCAATGGGTAAATTCATTAACTTATTTTACTATTTTTTTCCTTTATACCTCGTTAAAATTATTAACCTTAGATTAAACTATGCTTGCAAATTTTGCCTTGTCTAAAGAAAAAGGCCATAGCAAAATATTAGTCAACCAATTTAACCATTAATACACTAGAGTTTTTCAATATTTTCACTTAATGTACTGATAAATTTTTGAATAGGGTTTTTAATCATCATAGCCATCATAGGGTTGAATTTGCCATCAAATAATAATTGTACCTCGCTATTATCATCATCTATACTAATAATATTACCTGTTAAGGTAAATGGAAATTTATCACTGGTTGAGCCTAACACTATTTTTTCACTAGGTGTGGTCTCTTCAATTTTAAGACGAATTTCTGGCATCCCTTTTAATGCAAACAAAAAAGAATCTTCTTTAGCTTCAAATTTGTCCGTATTTTCTGGCATAATTTGCTCAAAATTTTCAACGTTACTCAAAAATTCAAACATCTCTTTTTGTGATTTTTTTACCGTTACTTTATTGGTTTCTAAATTCATAACTTATTTTAGTTTGTTTTTCTATGGAAATTAACCTTCCCATTCACTGGGATTCAATCTCCACTTCTGTAATGTAAATTGATCTTCTTCAGGTACATATTCTCTAGCAACTGCCTGCTCAATTAAGGTATCATAATCGCTTATCGTTGTAAGCTCTACATTTGCTGCGGCAAAATTTTCAACAGCTACTTTAAAACCATAAGTAAAAATAGCAACCATTCCTTTTACCTTAATTTCTTGATCTCTAAGTGCTTCTACTGCTTTCAGACTGCTACCACCAGTACTAATCAAATCTTCAACCACTACAACCGATTGATGTTTTTCAATTTGACCTTCTATTTGATTTTGTCTGCCATGTTTTTTTGGTTCAGGGCGTACATATATAAAAGGTAACCCCAATTCTTGTGCCACTAAGGCTCCAATGGCAATTGCTCCAGTAGCCACGCCAGCAATTGCATCAGGTTTTCCATACTTTTGATCTATTATTTTTGAAAGAATTTCTCTAATAAAAGTCCTGACCTGCACGTGAGAAAGTGCAACTCTATTGTCACAATAAATGGGAGATTTCCATCCAGATGCCCATGTGAAAGGGTTTTTTGGACTGAGTTTAATTGCCTTAATTTGTAATAGGAACTCAGCGGTTTCTTTTGCTTTGTTTTTTTCAAAAATCATAAAGGCAAAGCTAAACAATTATTTTAATACAATTTATTTCATGAAGACCGTATTTTTCAACAATCTTCCCATTCATTTGGTATCAGATTTAAAACATGAAGTTGAACCCTATTTTTATCCTATTGGTGAGGTTGACCTATTATCAATTATTAATAAAATGGAGCAAGGTTTAATAGAATCTGTTTATTTATATGACGATGATTTTAAAAGTTTGTGGCAGCATTTTTCTAATCAATTTAAAATAATTGAAGCTGCAGGAGGAAAGGTTTTTAATGAAAAAAAAGAAACTCTTTTTATATTTAGAAATGGCAAATGGGATTTACCCAAAGGTAAAATTGAAAAAGACGAATCTATTGAAGAAGCTGCAATTAGAGAAGTAGAAGAGGAAACGGGAATAAAGAATTTAAAAATTATAAAACCTTTAGAAACTACTTATCATATTTATAAGTACAAGAAAAAGTATGTACTGAAAACTTCCTACTGGTTTAAAATGAGAACCGATTTTGAAGGCAAACTCCATCCTCAACAAGAGGAAGGCATTACTAAGGTAGAATGGCTTACTAAACCCAATGTTGAAAACGCTTTACAAAATACCTATGCAAATATTAAATTGCTATTTTAATAAATAAATAGCTAATTGAGTCTATACACTGGATACACCAAATGTGCTTTTTCATAATGCTCGCTTTGCTTGTGAATCCAACTTAATTGAGCATACCAATTATTAGCAAAACCGTTGTCGTTTGATTTTTTATCTTCGAAAGATTTTTTAAGTTTTGGATTTTTATCTAAGAGTTCTTTTGCTAAATCTTCCCAAACATAAGGTGAAAAGCCTTCTTTACGTTGTAAAATAGTATCGAAAAAATTCCAATTAAAGAAAGAGTCTGGAGCTTGTGGTTCCAACGTTTCTAACAAGTATCTAATACCTGATTGGTTAGTAGAGACTAAAAAATCTCCTGCTCTAAATGATAGTTTCTTTTTTTGTGATGTTACTTTTGTATTAAAATGCTGATAATGTCCTTCGTAAGCCGATTTTCTTGTTTGATAATCTGCAATACGGTAAGTATCTACGGTAAAAGTAGTATCATTTTTAATGGTTGTCATTTCAATATTATTTAGCTTTAGAAGCTCAATCACATTGTGCCAACCTTGTGGAATAACATATCCCTTAGGTATTGAAATTTCTAGAGTTGGCTTAAAATAATTTTGATACGCTACTTTTTTGGTAAATGGTTTGGATCTGTTGTATTTTAGTCTTGGTTTTCCAGTAATTTCACTAGGAATCATCTCGCCCATGTATCCCTTAAAGTTTAATATGGAATTTTTAGTTGTATCGATTGTCCAATTTAATGGATACATTTTTTCTTTTAAAATATTTTTATAATAGTCTTTACGGAGCATGGTAATTTTATTACCATCTTTTTCCGTAATTTCTATCATACTTTTCATTAGTTCATAAGTGCCTTCAACACGTTGTTTATAAGGTTTTAGCATGTGGGTTTCTACCATCATCCCTAACGTATTAAAAAGTGTTGTATAACCTGTAGAATATCTTGGGCCGTCCATAAATTGAGAGAATCCTTTATCTGGAGTGCTATTAAATACATTTACATAAGGAGTTATATCCCATTTCTTTTTGGTCAACTCTTCTTCGAGCTTAGGCATCATTTCTGTATGAATATATTCACCCAAACTGCCTCCCAATTTGTTGTGTTGGGTGAATAGGTGTGTTAGTGTATATTGATAATCGGCACCATTACTAACGTGATTGTCTATAAAAACATCGGGTTGCACTAAGTGGAAAATTTTGGCGAAAGTTCTTGCATTTTTAGTATCACTTTTTATAAAATCACGATTCAAATCAAAATTACGTGCATTACCTCTAAATCCATAAGCTTTTGGACCGTTTTGATTGGTTCGGCTATGTGAATTTCTATTGAGGCTACCACCAACGTTATAAATGGGTATAGTAACTAAAACTGTATTCTTAGGAGCTTCAATTTTGCCCTGAGCAATATCTCTATATAACATCATGGTTGCGTCAATACCATCACTTTCCCCTGGATGAATACCGTTATTTATCAATAAAATGCGTTTGTTTTTTCGAATGTTGCCAAAATCAAATTCCTTGTCAGGATTTAATGTGACAATGTGCAGAGGTTCACCAGAGTCGGTTTCTCCAATAGCTTGCAATTGAATTTCGGGAAAAACATTTGCTAAATCTGTATAATATTCAATCGTTTGGTCATATGTCGCCGTTTCTAAGCCATTACTTTTTTCAAAAATCGTAGTAAAATCTTTTTTTTCTTGACAGTAAGAGATAATTGCAAAGCATAAAAATAGGGTTGAAAGTAAAAGTTGTTTCATTATTTTTTTAAGAATTTTAAACTAAAGGTTTGTGAATCGTTTTTGACTTTCAAAAAATAAATACCCTCTGAAAGAAAATCCAAATTTAAGTTTTTATTCGTGGTGGTAGCAAATGGCTCTTTTATGAGTTGACCTTGTAAATTGTAGATAGAAAGTGTAATACTTTTTGTTTTATCTGTTGCTATTTTTACCAAATCAGTACTTGGATTTGGCACTAAACTATATTTTAAGATATCAGCTTCAAAATCGCTTACTGCCAAGGTAACCTGATCTAAATTTATAATTTGAGCTAATAAACGCACATAAGTGGCCTGATAATAAATTCCAGGTTCTGTAATTTCCCAAGAGGCATTGGCAATGGAATTAAAATCCAAATAACTTTTTTGATGTGGTTGGTTGTAAGGAGGACTCAAAGATGTGTCAGCCACATAAGTTGAGTTGGCACCGCCTGGCACAAAACCCGGAGCCGGGCCATAAGTTGAGGTTACCGCATCGTCCCAAACCGAACCATCAGCAAACCAAGTATGATAAATTTGGTTGGCACTTTTTTCAGCTCCATAACTGCTCATATTACTTAAGTAAACAAGACTCAAAGGGTTTACACCATGAAAATAATGTAAATGTTCTTTGGCTCTTAACTTGTAACTGTTGCTTTCCGAACTATTAATTCCATATTTATTGAAAACAAGATTCAGGTTGCCAAAATTAGCTTTCTCGTTGTTACTCCCCCAATGGTAGGTCCAATCATTGGCATAAGCACGGTAGAGGTCCAGTTCGTTGAACTCGAAATAGTTGTTCCAATTATTATTGGCATCGGTAGTGGCCGAATTGATAATCGTATTTTTTAAAGAAGCATCGGCACTAGCCAAAGTAGTGTAGTACAATAAAGCATCTACATGAATTAAATTATAATTGCTCCATTGGTTGTTGTTGATTACATCGCTATCGTTAATATGGTCTTTTATATATTGATGGTATTGATTGTCTCCTGTCAAATCAAATAGGTAAATGGCGGCCGTAATGGCCATTTTCTTTTGGTCTGGAGCGGTCTGATCCGCATCTCCCGATTTTACCGAGCCGTCATCACAATTATCTTGTAAGGTGTTGTTTTGCAAATTTGGCAATACCGATGCCCAGGCCAGTTCGGCTTTGTCTTGCAAGGTCAGGGCATAACCGTTTAAACCGGAAAATTGAGAAAAAACCTTAGCGGTATGTGCCAACATTCCCGATGCCGCAATGGCCGCCGAGGTACAGACCGGTGCATAATAGCGTAAATCGGTGTTTACACTTGGTGGTGTACCTTCGTTTTCCTGATAATTTCTACTGCCTATTTTAATGTGAACCGTTCCATCATTATTAACCATTTTTAACAACCAATCCGTTTCCCATTTAATTTCATCTAAAATATCAGGAATACCATTACCCGATTCGGGAATATTCCAATTATCCCCAAAAACAGTAGAATTGTCTCTATAGGCCCATAAAAGATTATGAACAGGTCTTTCTGCAAAAGTTACGTATTTATTGTAATCTCCAGCGTCATACCATCCGCCGCTCATGTCTTTGGCGGTCGCGGCATTGGATTGCTGATAGACATCTCTTGCTTGATTATCTTGTGTGAAAGAAGTGGCATCTGCGAAACCATTTAATACGTGAGGTGTAATTTTTTCAATACCACATCTATTATAATAAAACATTTTGGTGGCAGCTTTTAATACCTCGTTATAGACAGTATTATTTATAGAAAAAATGGCGGAACGTTCATCATTTACAACATCATAAACATAAAAGTCGCCTGTTTGGGTAACTGAACTAAAATCAAACCACCAACCTTTATCACCAGATTGATTGTGCGTTACACCATCGTTCCAACTAACTGGACTTCCAGTAAAAACAATAGCATTTGTAGTTGCATTTCTAATTTCTAAACTGGAACTAGGTGTGAAATTTTGACCGGAATTAAAACCCGTTTGCGGATTGCTAATTACAGCCACTTTCGTGTGATTAGGCTTATAACCAAACTGGTCAACGTGTATAAAATCACTTACTTGTGCAAAAAAATAAATTGGGTTGAGAATCAAAAGAAGTACTAATTTTTTCATCTCTATTAATGTTTTGTAAATCCAAATATAAACAAATTAATAGGATATCGACTTGCGTTTCTTTAGATTAACTGTATTTTTGCCGCTTCAAAATAAAACCAATGACCGAATTTATTAGAAAAAGGGCAGCAAATGCCAAAAATGATATTTTAAGCGGACTTACTGTGGCCTTGGCTTTGGTACCCGAAGCGGTGGCCTTTGCTTTTGTGGCGGGTGTTGATCCGTTAGTGGGTTTGTACGCGGCATTTATGATCGGTTTAATTACCGCAGTTTTTGGCGGAAGGCCCGGTATGATTTCTGGTGCTACCGGTGCATTAGCGGTGGTAATGGTAAGTTTGGTTGCTGAAGGTAACGCCATGGGCAGTCCGGATGAACAACTGGGGCTGTATTACCTTTTTGCCACAGTTATCTTAATGGGAATTATACAGATGATGGCGGGGGTTTTTAAACTTGGAAAATTTGTTAGGTTGATTCCGCACCCCGTAATGATGGGTTTTGTTAATGGGTTGGCAATAGTTATTTTCTTGTCGCAATTAGGTATGTTTAAAGAAACTGTAGATAGTGAAAAGGTATGGATGCAAGGTTCAAGCCTTTATATAATGATAGGTTTAGTTGCTCTGACTATGGCTATTATGTTCGGTCTGCCAAAACTCACTAAAAAATTACCAGAAGCATTGATTGCTATTTTAGTGGTTTCCGGTATTGCAATTTTTGGAAATTTAGACGTAGCAACCGTTGGTAGTTTTATTCGTGATGGAGGTGGAGAAGGGTTAAAAGGTGGCTTGCCTGAATTTCAAACAGCTATTTTTGATAAAGTACCTTTTACCTGGGAAACTATAAAATTTATTGGTCCTTATGCATTGATTTTAGCGGCAATTGGATTGATAGAATCGTTAATGACTTTAAATTTGGTTGATGAATTGACCGAAACTAGAGGAAACTCAAACCGTGAGTGTTTGGCACAAGGTGGTGCAAATATCGTAACTGGTTTTTTTGGTGGTATGGGCGGTTGTGCTATGATTGGTCAATCTATCATCAATATTAAAGGAGGAGGTAGAGGAAGATTGTCAGGAATTGTTGCAGCGTTGGCTTTATTGGCATTTATTCTTTTTGCATCAGGCTTGATTGAACAAGTGCCTATTGCAGCTTTGGTTGGCGTAATGTTTATGGTGGTTATTGGTACATTTGCGTGGTCCAGTTTTAGGATCATCAACAAAATTCCATTAACCGATCTGTTGGTACTTATCTTAGTATCTGGGCTTACCGTAATATTTGATTTGGCTATTGCCGTTATAGCAGGTGTAATTGTTAGTGCGTTGGCCTTTTCATGGGAGAACGCCAAACGTATTCGTGCGAGAAAGCGAATGAAAGAAGACGGTACCAAAGTGTATGAAATTTGGGGGCCTTTATTTTTTGGATCTATAACTGCGTTTAACGAGAAATTTGATGTTAAGAACGACCCTGACAAAGTAGAAATTGACTTTGTAGAATCTCGTGTAGCTGACCATTCTGCTTTGGAGGCTGTATTTAACTTGGTAAGCAAATATGAAGGTGCAGGAAAACAAATCAAACTTAAACATTTAAGTGAAGATTGTAAAGAATTGCTTTATAAATCAAGTCCAAAATTCCGTGAAGTAATTGTAGAAGACATAGATGACCCACGTTATCATCTAGCCGCTGACCCGGAAAAATTTACCAAAGGGTTGGGGGAGTATAAGGGGTTATGACACTTTTATTATCATTTCTTTTTTGATGATAAAAGATTTCCTTTTTCATCATAATATTTTATTTCGCCTATTATGTTTCCTTCCTCATCGTAGGTAATTTCCCTTTTTACTTTTCCGTTCTCATAAAAGCTTTTCCATGTTCCTTTACGCTGAAAGTAATCCGTTCCAGCATATTCGCCGAGCTCCATTAATCTTCCGTTTTTATAAAACGAGGCATATTTCCCAGTTTTATTACCATCTTTATCAAAACTTTCTTCTATATGCTTTTCTCCATTATCATAGTATATGGTTATCTTGCCTGTAAAATCACCTTTCTCATTATAATCAGCATCCATTCTCAGTTGACCATTCTTAAAGTACGAGGTGTTTTTTCGGATAACCCCATCTTCGTTATAATAAGACAATGATTCTATTTGTCCATTTTCCCAATAATTTGTCCATTTACCAACAGGCTTATTATTTTTGTATTTTCCTTTTGATCGTAGTTGGCTGTTTGCAAAATAGTCTTCATAATCGCCATCCATTTCGTAGAAACCTTTACCAGAATAAGAACTTTTAGTTTGAACATTACCATTTCTAAAATACATTGTAAATGGACCTTCGGGATTACCTTCTTTATTAAAGGTTATTTCTGAATCGATAGATCCATCTTTTCTGTAATACGTCCATGTTCCATTAGGGACACCGAGCTCGTTTTTTATACCTTCGGCTTTAATTTTTCTGTTGTCAAAATATTCTTTGTGTTTTATTTCTTTAACCTTGTTGTCTTGGGCGGATAAATTGTAGGTCAGGAATAATAAAAAGAAGAAAGCAGTTGTTCTTAAACTTGAGTACATATTGGTTAAGTTTTGCTTCTATTACAACTGCTCTTTCAATACCTTTATCTCATCCCTCAACTGAGCCGCAACTAAAAAGTCCAAGGCTTTTGCCGCTTTTTCCATTTGTTTTTGGCGGTCTCTAATTCGTTTTTCAATTTCAGGTTTTGGTAGGTATTCCAAATCTTCTTCAGCGGCTTTCGTGGCGGCAGCATCGTAATGGAAAGAACTGATATTACTTTTACTTAAACTATCGTCTAAACTCTTTTTAATTTGTTTTGGTGTAATATTATGTTCGGTATTGTATGCAATTTGTTTTTCTCGTCTTCTATTGGTTTCATCAATGGTTAACTGCATACTTCTTGTAACCTTATCAGCATACATAATAGCCCTTCCGTTAATGTTTCTCGCTGCCCTACCTACGGTTTGTGTCAATGATCTGTGGCTTCGTAAAAAACCTTCTTTATCGGCGTCTAAAATGGCAACTAATGACACTTCAGGTAAATCTAATCCTTCACGTAACAAGTTTACACCGACCAAAACATCAAACAATCCTTTACGCAGGTGTTGCATAATTTCTACACGCTCCAAGGTATCTACATCACTATGAATATATCGGCAACGAATGTGAATTCTACTTAGGTACTTGGTCAGTTCCTCAGCCATGCGTTTAGTCAATGTCGTTACTAAAGTACGCTCATCTTTTTCTACACGTTGTTGAATTTCTTCAATTAAATCATCAATCTGATTTAAGCTAGGTCGTATTTCAATTTCAGGGTCCAATAATCCCGTTGGACGGATAACCTGTTCTACAAAAACACCTTCCGTTTTTTGCAATTCATAATCTGCTGGCGTGGCACTAACATAAATCACCTGATTTTGAATGGCTTCAAATTCTTCAAATTTTAAGGGGCGGTTATCCATCGCGGCCGGTAATCTGAATCCGTATTCCACCAAATTTTCTTTTCTGGAACGGTCGCCACCATACATGGCATGGGTTTGCGGAATGGTAACATGGCTTTCGTCAACTACCATTAAATAATCATTTGGAAAATAATCTAACAAACAGAAAGGTCTTGTGCCGGGTTGCCTTCCATCAAGGTAACGCGAGTAATTCTCAATACCGCTGCAATAGCCTAATTCACGAATCATTTCCAAATCAAACTCCGTACGTTCTTTTAATCGTTTTGCTTCTAGATGTTTGCCAATTTCTTTAAAATAATCAACTTGTTTCACCATATCTTCTTGGATTTGATGAATGGCATTTTGCAATACATCTGGTGAGGTAACAAATAGGTTAGCAGGATATATAGTGAGTTTGTCAAACTTTTCCAGCACCTGATTATTAACAATATCAAAGCTTTCCATTTCTTCGATTTCATCACCAAAAAAATGAACACGATAGCCATAATCTCCATAAGAAGGAAAAATAGTAATGGTATCTCCTTTTACTTTAAAGGTTCCGCTTTTAATCTCAAACTCTGTTCTGGAATATAAACTGGTAACTAATTGATGTAAGAATTTTGTACGTGCAATTTTTTGGTCAACTTCTATATGGATAACGTTCTTTTTAAACTCTATCGGATTCCCAATACCATACAGACAAGATACTGAAGCCACCACCAAAACATCTCTACGTCCTGATAATAAAGAGGATGTTGTACTCAATCGTAAACGTTCAATATCATCGTTTATGGACAGGTCTTTTTCGATGTACAAACCACTTGAAGGGATATAAGCTTCGGGTTGGTAATAATCGTAATACGAAACAAAATACTCAACCGCGTTATTAGGAAAAAAATGTTTGAATTCAGAATATAATTGAGCTGCCAACGTCTTGTTGTGAGCCAATACTAAAGTAGGTCGTTGAATACTTTCAACCACATTGGCTACAGTAAACGTTTTACCAGAACCTGTAACACCTAACAAAGTTTGGTACTTTTCGCCAGAAGCAATAGAATCTGTAATTTCTCGGATAGCTTCAGGTTGATCTCCAGTTGGCTTAAATTCTGATTTTAATTCAAATTGCATAATACAAAAATAATGAACTAAACGGTATCATTTGATGAATTACTATTTTATTAAGCGTTATCATAAAAAGTTAACAATAATTAACATAAACATACAATTGTTTAATAGGATTTTAACATTAACCTGTAAAATTCCGTATTATATTTGTATCATAATTATTTGAGTTAGTTAGTTAATAAATGGGTATTGTTTTATAAGCAATGCCCATTTTTTGTGTCAGAAGGAGAGTTCATTTTATAAAATTAGCTTAATTTTGAAAGAACAGTGATTTTTTTAACGAATCTACTTATGAGACCTTTTTTACTTTTATTTTTATTATTAATTTCAACGCTTTTCATACAAGCACAAACTAATGAAGTTATTTATCTGTGGCCAGATGTAGTGCCAGGCGAAAAGGAGAAAAAAAATAAACCAACAATATCTGATAATACAACTGGGAATGTATTACGGTTAACAGATGTAACCAATCCTTCTTTAAAGGTTTTTAAGCCAGGAGACTCCAAAAATAATGGAATTGGAATCATTGTTTGCCCGGGAGGAGGCTATAATATTCTCGCGGCTGATTTAGAAGGATATGAAATAGCCGAGTGGCTAAATACGTTGGGTTATACCGCATTTGTATTGCATTATCGTGTTCCGAATAAACAAGAAGGAGCGTTGAATGATATTCAACGAGCTATTAAATTGGTAAGAAGTAAGGCCAAAGAATTTAATTTAAATGCTGACACTATTGGTGTAATGGGGTTCTCTGCTGGTGGTAGTTTATGTGCTAGAGCTTCAACACGATTTACAGAAGATACGTATAAGAAAATTGATGAAATTGATACTTTTTCAAGCAGACCAGATTTTACTGTATTAATTTATCCTGCCTATTTAGACAAAGGAAAAGATAAAAGCATTACACCAGAATTGACAATTACCAAAGACACACCTCCCTTTTTTATATTTTCAACGGCTGATGATGTTTATGGTAATAGTGCATTGGTAATGACTGGTGCATTAAGAGATGCAAAAGTGCCAGTTGATTTACATTTTCGAAACGAAGGTGGTCATGGTTATGGTTTACGTAAAGGAAATGTTGCAGCCGAAACTTGGCCTAATCTACTTAAAGGATGGCTGGAAGCCTTATTTAAAGATTAACTTCTTAATTTCTTTCTCACACTTTGTCTCTCACAACTTTCTTAATACTTAATTAAAATAAGTTAAGTCTAGCTATTTTACAAATCTCTTTTCTTTAACAACGCATAAGAGCAGTAGATAAATATAAATATCCAAGCTGATGAAATAACAAGGTCTTGCCAGTGTACTGAAAAATCTTGTGCAAAGTTTTCTCCAATTTGTTTTCCAACACTTTGTACAGCATTTAGTCTAGTAAAAGGTTGTTTTAACAAATTTGACATAGATTCTAACGGGAAAAATTGCATAATGTCGTTAACACCAATGCTTGATAAAGAATTACTATCAACAGCATCATTTGATGCGAATTTATCTTTATTAAATTTCCAGAACAAAAATCCTTTGAAGATACTTTCTACAAAAAACCATACTAAAATACCTCCAACGGCAAAAGCAGAGCGTTTTACTAAAATACCCATAAATAAACCAAAGGCAAAAAAAGCAGTAAGTTTTACAAAGAAGGCAAAAAGATATTCTAAATCAGAAAATATGATACTCATTTCATTAAAATCAGAATATATTAATCCTAAAATTAACGAAACCACAAATACAAAAAGCGTTGAAATTGCTGCGAATACAATTACTGTATAAAATTTAGAAAGTATAAATTCTTTTTTACTGAGGCCGTCTATTAAATTTTGTTTTAAGGTTTTGTTACTATATTCATTTGCCATCATAGAAACAATTACCAATAGTAAAAAGAATTTAAAGATAGAGGCCATAAAGGTATTAAAGTGCCATATGTATGGAAAGTTAAAAATACCTTGTTCTGCTAAATGAAATTTTATTGGGCCAATATCAAATTTTATGGCTGCTATTAATGCAATAGAAGTAAGCAATGCAAAATAGATGATAGTAAGTACCCTACTGGCTCTATTGTGTTTTAATTTATGAAATTCTATATTTAAAAGTCGTAACATGTTGTGGTAGCTTGTGGGTTAGTTGTTGTTGGTAAGGGTTAAAAATTGTTGCTCTAAACTTGGCATACGTTTCACTAAATGTGATAGCGTTATGCCATTTTTAAACAAATATGCATTTATTTCTGAAGCGGATAATTCACTTTCTAAAGTAGCAATAAACTTACCATCTTCTTCTTTAACATCAGAGATTGCTGGATGCTCTTGAAGCAATTTAGCTAGCCCGTCAGAGCCGCTATCTATATTCAATTCAAAATAACCATTTGTTGCGGTTATACCATCAACGGCACCGGAATATAGTTTTATTCCATTACGAATTACAACCACATGTGAACATACTTTTTCAACTTCATCTAATAAATGTGAAGCCAGTAAAATAGTGGTACCATTACTCGCAATTTCTTTTATAATTTTTCTGATTTCATGAATTCCCTGCGGGTCTAAACCGTTTGTAGGTTCATCTAAAATTAGAATCTCAGGATCATTTAGTAGGGCGGAGGCAATGGCTAATCTTTGTTTCATCCCTAAAGAGTAGGTTTTGAATTTACTATCTCTACGCTCAAATAAGTTTACAACTTTTAGCTTTTCATCTATTTTATCATAAGAAACTCCTTTAATTTTGCAAATGAGCTTCAAGTTTTGAACCGCCGTCATGTACGGATAAAAATTAGGTCGCTCAATAATAGCACCTACTCTTTTTAAAGCATCATGTGTAGAAACGTTTCCGTCAAACCAAGAGAAATCTCCAGAGGTTTTATTTACAACATTTAAAATAATACCTAGGGTGGTTGATTTTCCACTTCCATTCGGGCCTAAAATGCCATAAACGTTACCTTTTTCAATATCAAAAGAGAGGTTGTTTACGGCATGTACGCTACCAAATTTTTTATCTAAATTTTTAAGGGATAAGATAGTTTCCAAGATTGTGATTGTTTGGTTATACAAAATAAGACGAACGAAATTTAATTTCGTAACAGAAAAAATAAAATTATCTAAAAAAATAATTAATATGTTCTCTTGCTCAAAAGTAGTGTCAAGGTAGAATTTAATTCATCAACTCATCAAAGTTGTCGAAGTCAAAATCATCAAAATTTTCAAGGGTATTATAATCATCGTCATTACCACTAGAAATATCTTCGCTGACAAATTCCTTATCAGGAGCTTCATTAGGTACTAAACCTACTGAAAGTAATAAGCTAGGTAATTCAATTTGACGAGTATCTTCTTCAATGCTAATCAGTTCAACAAAAAATGTCCACATAGAAAAGAAATCATAAACATAAATCAGTTTGTTCTTGTCTTCGGTTAAAATGTCCCTAAGTATAAAGCCTTGCATGGAAATATTTGCTTCAGATTCGGTCATGTCAAAAAGTGGAATTTCTTCGCCTTGATTCCAATCATCATCAGTAAGGTAAAAAGCAGCCATTTCTGTACCATCAAAACCAAAAGCATTGGTAATGGCATTGTGCAGATCTTCTAAAGAATCGTTAAACCCTATGGCAATATCTCTAACAACATCTTCTTCTGTATCTAATATCAATCTAATCTTGTAAATCATAGTCATTCTAATCTGGTGCAAAGTTATGTATTTGCAAGAAATAAATGATAAAGTTTTTAGTACTTTTGACGCTATTAACATATAATTATGGATAAAGCTGCTTTATTGGAAAAATTAAATGATCGGACAAAAAACACGTTGATGGAAACGTTGAACATTATTTACACCGATATTGGAGAAGATTATTTGGTAGCAACAATGCCAGTTAATGCCAAAGTACACCAGCCAGCTGGGTTATTGCACGGTGGGGCTTCAGTGGCTTTGGCGGAAAGCGTGGGCAGTACTGCGGCTCATTTTTCTATTAATACGGAGAAACAAGAAATTCGCGGATTAGAAATAGCTGCAAATCATATTCGCGGAATACGGGAAGGTCTAGTAACAGCCATTGCAAGACCAATACATAAAGGTAGAACCACCCAATTGTGGGAAATTAAAATAGTTGACGAACAGGAAAAGTTGATTTCTGTATGTAAACTTACCGTTATTGTCTTGACCAGAAATAAGTAATGATGCCGAAAAGAATCCGAAAGATTTTTAAAATTATTGGTATCATCTTAACAATTCTTTTTTTAGGGTTACTAATTGCAGCTCATGTTTTTTTTAGTCCCAAATCCGATAAAAATGTTTTAGAAGAATTAACTGCTACTAATTTACAATCAAAAATAATTCACAATGATTATAAAGGTTTTAATTATCGTGTTGTGGCAATGCAACAAGAAATTGATACCATTCTACCAACTTTAGTTTTTGTGCATGGTTCTCCAGGGAGTTTATTGGATTATAAAAGGTATTTAAAAGACAGTTTGTTAAATACTAAAGCGAATATATTGAGTTATGATAGAATAGGGTATGGAATAGAAAACACAGGTAATGTGCAAGGGTCAATTGATTTTGAAATAGGTGTTTTACATGATGCTATTAAAAATATTCCCACAGAAAAAGTTGTGCTGGTAGGTTATTCATATGGAGGGCCGATTATTTTAGCATCACAAAAAAAGTACAAGTATAAAGTGTCTTTAGCTAGTGCAGTAGATGCAGATTTAGAACCAATATTTTGGGGACTGAAAATTTATGATTGGAAGTTGACAAGATGGTTGTTGCCTAAAAAAGTTCAAGCAGCAGCAAAAGAGAAATATTCACATTTGACTGATTTGTCTAATTATGAAGATTTGTGGAATGATAGCCCATCACCAATAATAAATATCCATGGAGATAAAGACTGGATAGTGCCTTATCAAAATTCTATATTTTTACAAAATAAAATAGACGTTGAAAAATTTAAAAAGGTAACCATAAAAGATGGTGGACACGAATTAATTTGGTCAGATTTTGAATTGATTAAAAACGAAATTTTAAATACAATCAAGTAGTATGGATGTAAATAGTACTTTGGCAATTATTTTAAAAAAAGCTGAAGATGCTTTAAAGAGTGAATTGCCATTTGTAGTGTATAGACACCCTAAAAGTGATTTCATCAAGGCAATTTTTCAAAAAACGGATACACTTTTTTACGCCAAAGACTATCAGGAATCAGGATTTGTATTTGCTCCTTTTGACAATAGAGAACCTTCAATTTTATTTCCGTTTTCAGAATCAGCACGGTTTAATGCTGAAATCATTAAAAGTTTCATTGAAGATAAAAGGAATGAGACTATACTAGAATCAAGTTCAGAAGATTCCAAGGCTAAACATATAGATTTAGTTAAAGAAGGGATCAAATTCTTAGAAAAGAATAATTTTAAAAAGGTTGTCCTTTCTAGGAAGGAAACGATAATGCCAAAAAAGTTCGATGTTATTGAGGGCTTCAAAAAATTACTTCTAAATTATAAACATGCCTTTGTGTATTGTTGGTTTCACCCTAAGGTAGGCCTGTGGCTAGGTGCCACTCCAGAAACTTTATTAAACGTAACTAACAATACCTTTTCTACAATGGCATTGGCGGGTACACAGATTTATGGTGCTGATAGTAAAGTGGTTTGGAAGCCAAAAGAAGTGGAAGAACAACAGCTGGTAACAGATTTCATTTTACACCAGTTAGCTATTGACGTTGAGGTTTCTATACCTTATACCGTAAAAGCAGGAAGTTTACTACATCTGCGTACAGATATTTCTGGAAAATTAACTAAAAACTTTACACTAAACAAAATTATCAATTTATTGCACCCCACTCCCGCGGTTTGCGGAGTGCCTAAGCAGGAGGCTAAAGATTTTATTCTACAAAACGAAAAGTATAGTCGACAGTTTTATACAGGATTTTTAGGAGAGTTGAACCTAAACAAAACTTCAAACTTGTATGTAAACTTAAGATGCATGCAGCTATTAAATGACCAAATTGAAATTTATGTTGGCGGAGGTATCACTAAAGATAGCAATCCTGAAAGTGAATGGAAGGAAACTGTTGCTAAAAGTAAAGTGATGATGTATATTCTTCATTAAATTTATCTTTGATTTAATTTTGTTTCATTATTTTTAATAATAATTAAACATTAATTTTTGATCTTTATAACTTGATAAGCTCACATTCTGTGACAAAAACCCCTTGTTTTTTGAGCTATTTCTTCATTTAAAGCGTGGCATCATGCGAAATTATGTTAAAATTATGTTAATTTACTTTCTGTTTAACTATTTAATAGAATAAATAAACATATATTTGTTTAATAATTCATGCTAAAAGTTAAACAAATTTATTTTAATCATTTAATTAAATCTAACGTAAATGAAAAAACTAATCGGAAAAGCAGCATTAAAAACTGTTATGTTGCTAACATTAATTATTGCATTCGGTTCTTGTACCGACGACCTAGGGACAATTGAAGCTCCACTTAATGAGGGTGTATTTGAAGAGTCTCCAATCATCAGCTTTGATGAAATAGAAAAAATGACTGAAGAAACCATTGCTGGCGAATTAACTGATGCCAAAATTAATGGTGATACTCCGTCTTTGAACAAATCAGAAAACACCAACGAGAAATCTAGTAGCGTTACAGTAGAAAGAAGACGCTACGACTTTAAAGGTGAAGTAACTGACGGTGCCGATAAAGGTGCTATGATTGAAGGTGAATTAAAACTAAATTTTACCTTATATCATTCATTATTTGCCATTTTTAGAGGAAATCTTGTCCTTGCTGACGGAAGTATAGCTCCCGCAAGAGGTGCATGGATCAGTGATGGATATGTTTATCTTATCGTAAAAACGGCTGATGGTTATGTAAGAGGCTATGGTATGGCTGATGAAGATGGTAATTTAAAAGGACGCTTTAGACTAATATCAAGCAACGGAAGAAGCGTTGGAGATTGGACTGCTAATTTAACAAGCGTTACAACTCCGGGTCAAACTATTGTAGATATTGTAGTTAATGACGATAGATTTACCACTTTAGTTAAAGTACTGAGTGATGCTGATTTAGTTGATGCATTGAATGGTGACGGACCTTTTACGGTTTTTGCACCTACAAATGATGCGTTTGCGGCTTTAGAATCTGTTCCTCAAGGTGAAATTTTAAAGCAAATTTTATTGTACCATGTAACTAGTGGTAAAAAAAGATCTCAAAAACTCTTGAAAGAAGAAATGGTAACATCGCTTCAAGGAGAAGATATTAAAATTACTTTAAATTCTGATAACGAAATAGTTATCAATGATATGGTAAAAGTAATCCAATCAAATATTAGAGCAAAAAATGGAATGATACATGTAATTGAGAGTGTATTGATTCCGCCAAGTTATTTAAACTTGCCATCTATAGTTGATATTGCAACAAGCGACGATAATTTTTCTCTGTTAGTTGGTGCTTTAACATCAGCAGGTTTGGTTGAAACGTTGCAAGGTGATGGGCCTTTCACAGTATTTGCACCTACAAATGATGCTTTCTTAGCTCTAGATGCAATTCCTGAAGGAGATGCCTTAAAAGAAGTATTACTATACCATGTAGTATCTGGTAGATATTTAGGAGCTGACTTGTTAAAGAAAGAAACTGTAATGACAGCTCAAGGTGAAGAAGTGACCATTGAGTGGATGGAAGATAAGGTAGTATTAAACGGAATGGTTACAGTTACAACTGCTGATATATTAGCTTCAAATGGTGTTGTGCACGTAATTGACAATGTGTTAATTCCGCCAAGTATGCAATTAAAATCTATTGTAGAAATAGCTGTTGGAAATCCTGATTTTTCAACTTTAGTTGGAGCATTAAGTGCTGCTGATTTAGTTGAAACATTACAAGGCGACGGACCATTTACAGTATTTGCACCTACAAATGACGCATTTGCTGCTTTAGATGCAATTCCTGAAGGAGATGCGTTGAAAGAAGTATTATTGTACCATGTTGCTTCTGGAAAATTGACTGCTGATGATTTATTCGAAAGAACAACAGTAACAACGGTTCAAGGAGAAGAAGTAACTATTGAGTTTGATGATGATACTGTAGTGTTAAATGGAATGGTAAAGGTTACTGTAGCTGATATTATGGCATCTAATGGTGTAATTCATGTAATAGATGGTGTGTTAATTCCGCCAAGCATGCAGTTGCCTTCTATAGTTGATATTGCAACTGGAAGTCCTGATTTCTCAACTTTAGTTGGAGCATTATCTGCCGCTGGTTTAGTTGAAACGTTACAAGGTGATGGACCATTTACAGTGTTTGCACCTACAAACCATGCGTTTGACGCTTTAGATGCTATACCTGAAGGCGAAGCTCTTAAAGAAGTGTTATTGTACCATGTTGCTGCAGGAAAATACACAGGTGCTGAGTTGTTAGAAAAACAAACGGTTACTACTGTGCAAGGTGAAGAAGTTACCATCGAATGGATTCATGATAATGTTGTACTTAATGGAAATGTCACAGTTACAACAGCAGATGTTATGGCTTCAAATGGTATAGTACATGTAATTGACGGTGTATTAATTCCGCCAAGCATGCAACCAAAATCAATTGTAGAAATAGCAGTAGGAGATCCTAATTTCTCAACTTTAGTTGATGCATTAAAAGCGGCTGATTTGGTAGAGACCTTACAAGGTGATGGGCCATTTACTGTATTTGCTCCAACAAACGAAGCTTTTGCAGCATTAGATGCAATTCCTGAAGGGGATGCGTTAAAAGAAGTATTGTTGTACCATGTTATTGCTGGCAAATATACAGGAGCTGAATTAGTTGAAAAGCACACGGTAAAAACCCAACAGGGTGGAGATATTACGGTACAAATGAAAGATGGTAAAGTAATTTTAAATGACGCGGTTACGGTTACCGTTGCCAATATAGAAGCTACAAATGGAATTATCCATGTAATTAATCATGTATTAATTCCGCCAACGCATTAGTTTCGAGTTATTATAATTGAGTTAGTATTAGTAATTAATGCAGAAATCCCGGAGCAATCCGGGATTTTTTTGTTTGGTATAACGGTTTGGCTAAGCTGCGTTTTAATGCAGTTTAGGTTTTGTTGGCATTAGTTTTTTATTCTTTTTGTTAGTAATGCGATTTCTTCTTCACTGTTTAAGTCCTTATTGAAATGCCTTTTGAGCCATAATTCAGCAGTTTCTAAATCTTCTTTTTGCTTGTTTAGAAAGCTTAAAATGTACTCGCACGATATAATTCTTTGACCTATTTCGTAAGGCGGATTTTCCACATCTTTTTCTAGTCCGTCTATATTTTGCTCAAGAGTTTCGAAGTTTTCAAACCACATTTTTAGCTTTGGCAAATTTCGAACAATCACATCATTGAGGGAGTTCCTGAATTTCTGCTCATTGATAGTGCTTATTTTATCAGGATTTTTTCGACTATTACTTTCCATACTTCTTTGCCATCCATCAAGTCGCTTGAAGAAGTGAATTTTGGTCGATTTGTCAGTTCGGTGATTTACAAGTTTCTTTCCCGAAATTGTTGGAACCGAAGAGAAACAATTACCATAGGAAAATGAGCCACCGTAAAATTTGAAAACATTGTATTCAATCACATGTTTTACTCCATCTTCATTAAAATCACTATACCACAAATACTTACCATTCCAGTTAGTTAGTCCAATTTTAGAAAATTCAGGAGTAACTTTTTCCTTAAATATTTCAAGGCGTTTTTCAAGAAGAACTTCATCTAGGTCTTTCATGTCCTCCATTATTTCGTTAAGAGCAATATTTTGCTGAAACATCTCTTTTATTTTCCGAAATGGGTTCATTCTGTCTAATTAATGCCAACAAGCAAATATACCGAATTCGGTATATTTGCTATATATTTATTTAATAGATAAAGTTTTTTAAACTTATATATTAAACTTTAGCCCCAACATTGCCGTTCTGCCAATATTAGATATACCCTCACTTTTTAAACGTGATAAATGCGAAATATACTCCGTATCTAAAGCATTATTAAGGGTAAAGCTGAGATTAAATTTTGTCTTGTTGAGTTTAATGTCTCCACCCAAGCCTAAGTGTAGTAATTGATAACCATCAGATTTAGTTTCAAACTGGCCAATATTGTTTTGACTAAACACACTTTCCAGTTTTACAGATACATATCCATTTTTCAACCATTCTTTACTATTAAACTCTGCACGTAAAGTATTGTTAAACTGATTTGCGGGAATTAACGGTAAATAATCGCCATTGTCTTGTTTGCCAATAACCATTTCAAAACTGCTCTCTAAATGTAGCCAATCTAGTGGGTGTGGATGTAAATGGAACCCAAATTCACTACCATATAGTTTAGAGTTGTCTTGTACATATGTGTAAGCTTCAACATTATCAATAGTGATTCCTGTTGGTGTTAAAAAGATATAATCCTTAACCACATTTAAAAATCCGTTAGCAAAAAATTCTATATGCTCATTTTGATATTCAAAAGCTAAATCTATTTGATAGTTTTGTTCATTTTTTAAATTGGAATTTCCCATTTCAAATCTATTGGTACCATGATGAACTCCATTAGAGGTAAGCTCTGCCAAATTTGGGGCTCGGAAGCCTGTGGCTAGGTTTAATCGAGTTTCTACTTTTTTAAACAACGTAGTTTTGTAACCCAATGAAGCGGTAAAACTTTTGTAAGATTTATCAATAGCTTCAAAGGCATGTTCGTGTTCTTCATGCTCTTCCTCCTCTTCTTCATGTTCTTCCTCTTCATGATGTTCAACCAAATGATCTTCAGTTGTTATATTACGTATGTCAAAACGAATACCGCCTTGTAAAAAATGAGTATCCCATTTTGTGCTTACCGTTGCAAATACACCCAAATCGTTAACACTGGCATCAGGTATTAATAACTCTTCGCCAAAATTGGTATTACTTTGAGTTAAACCTTGTACACCTAAAATGCCTTCAAATTTTCCAAGGGTAGGTAAGTGGTATTGTACATCATAAGTAAACGTCTTCAATTTCATGTGTAATGAAGCCTCATTGTGCTCGTCTTCGTGATGCTCTTCTTCTTCATGTTCTTCCTCCTCATCATGGTCGTGATGCTCTTCAAATTCCTTTCTGTTATTTGCGGTATAACCCAAATGGATATCTAAATTAGAATCATTAAAGTAAATATGATTATGTGAACTCACAATATAATTATCTATCCGCTGAAAAGGATTTTGTGGTGTAATATTAGTATTTTGAGCACCAATTTCTTCCGATATTCCAATACTCGATGTAGTCAGGTTAAAACGATTATCAGAGCTGAAATTTTTTAGCTCAAAGCCGAATGCGGACTTTACATCAAACTCGTTAAAGCGAGAGTTGGTAACACGTTTTCCATCAGGAATTTTATAATCATGATGCGAATTATAGCCCATAGATGCTATAAATTTTATATTTTCTGCAGATGATTTTAATGTAAAAGAGGTGTTGCTACCTATAGTATTGGTAAAATATTTTTGATCAACTGTTGCTGTAGTAGTATGTGCATTAGCATATTTTTCAGGAATAAAATAAAGCACACCTCCCAACGCATCAGATCCATATAAAAGCGAAGCAGGTCCTTTAATTACTTCTACACTTTCAATGCCATTATCGTTTAATCCAAGTCCGTGTTCGCCGCCAAATTGTTGATTCTCCAATCTAACACCTTGAGTATATACCAAAACCCGATTACCACTCAAGCCTCTAATTACAGGTTTGCCAATGCCAATGCCCGTTGAAATTTGTGATACACCAGCAACATTTGAAATTCCTTCAACCAACGAAACCGCCCCAGAACGCTGCAACTGTTGTATGTTTTTATGTTCTACTTTCATTACATTTTCACTTTGTAATTTGTTAAATGGCGTGGATAGTATAACTTCGTCCATTTTAAACGGGGATTCTTCCAAAACTACATTCAAAACCATTTCTTTTTCAGAAATTTTTAATGTTTCCGATTTAGTATTGAATCCTATATATGAAAAGACAATGGTGACATTTCCTTTAGGTAAATTTTTAAAAGTGTAGTTGCCATCCATGTCGGTGACGGTACCTTTATGTAATTCAGGAGCATAAATGTCGGCACCGATTAAAGGTTGGTTATTGGTGTCAGTTATTTTTCCTGACAAGGTACGTTGTGCATTTAAAATTAAGCCACAGCATACCATAAATATAGAAATATAAATTTTCATTTTTGTAAATTTTATTGCTTATTAAAACGTTGATAAATAACTAATTAAACAATAAAATATGGAGGTGCTCTTGAAGATTTCGAGCTTTGAGATGGATTAAAATAAGTTTGATGATAGTCATCAAAAATTTGAAGATAATCTAAGGGTTCAATAATAGTAAAATCATCATCAAAATCAAAAGAACTGTAAGTAATGATTAGGTGATTGAAATGACAATCAATTTCATCTTGGTGAAAGTGTTTTTCATTTTCTGCACCACAATAAACATGTTCGTGTTGTTCAAAAGCATGCAATGTTTGCAATGCAAATGGCAACAGTACAATTGTCGTAAGAATTACAGAAAAAACACTATGTAAAACCTTATTTTTCACTTGCACAAATATAGTAAAAACCCACCAAAGAGTTTATTTTTTTATTGTTTTCCAAATACCTTTAAACAATTTCATGAAAAATAGTGCCACGGCTCCAATTATCAATCCAAAAACAAATTCTTTTAGTATTGCTGGTATTTCAGACAAATAATCTTCTGAAATATGATGAAGAAAATCTACGTAATGCACAAAAATACCTCCTGAAACCAATAGTAAAGCAATGGTGCCAATAACGGCTAATGCCTTAATGATTACTGGCAAGGCATTAATTAAAAATGTACCTGTATAATGGGTCAGGTTTTTTTTATTGTTGCTCAATTTTACAAGTCTGAAACCTAAATCATCCATTCTAACTAAAAGTGCTACAATGCCATAAACACCGATGGTTGCAATTATAGCAACTAAAGAAACCACCATTATTTGGGTCAAAAGCGGTTGGTCAAGTACAGTTCCCAATGCAATAATGACAATCTCAATTGATAAAATAAAATCGGTTATTATAGCCGATTTTACCTTTGTTTTTTCGAGTGCTAAAATTTCTTCTTTGGTTAATTCTTTGTTTTCAGTTTTTTCCGTTTCATGATGATGTGGAACAAAATACTCATATATTTTTTCAGCCCCTTCGTATGCTAAATAAACACCACCTAAAACCAATATCAACGTTACTGCCCAAGGTAAAAATGCACTTAATAAAAATGCAATAGGCAAGATAATCAGCTTATTCAAAAAAGATCCTTTTGTAATTGCCCACAGCACGGGAATCTCTCTTGACGATATGAACCCTGATGCTTTTTCTGCATTAACGGCCAAGTCATCACCTAAAATTCCAGCTGTTTTTTTCGTAGCGACTTTACCCATTACAGCTACATCATCCATTAATGCGGCAATATCATCTAACAAAGCAAAAAATCCTGATGCCATATTCCTAGTTTTTAATCTTCAAGTTTAACTGCCTTACCTTTTTGCTTAAAATTTGAACCCTTAAAATGAGCTAAAAAGGAATAAGAATTTTCCTTAATTCCTGTTATTTTAACTATAAAAGGCGTACTGTCTAATTGTGTTTTTGGGTTTAATTTTAACAACTCATATTCAAAATTTGAAGTCCACTTGATGGCAAACGTATCTTTTACATTATTATACGTTTCTATTTGAATGGAATCATTTCTGTAAGCTACAGAATTAATGTCTGTATCGTCTAAATGAGTTTTAAATGTCCCTGTTTTAAACTGATTAATATCTCCTTGTTCAGTACATGAAAAAAAGAATATAGAACTAAGTATAAGAATTAAATATCGCATTAAATTCCAGTATAATTAGAAGGAGAAATCGTTTTTAACTCATCTTTTATAGTATCATTAACATCCAAACCATCAATAAAATCGGCCATAGTTTTTTGGTTGATTTTAGTATTGGTTCTTGTCAGCCCTTTTAAGGCTTCATAAGGGTTTGGGTAATTCTCTCGTCTTAAAATGGTTTGAATGGCTTCAGCAACCACCGCCCAATTTTCTTCTAAATCTTCTTCAAATTTTTCTTTGTTAAGCAATAACTTATTCAGTCCTTTTAAGGTAGAAGAAAAACCAATTAGTGTATGAGCAAAGGGTACACCTACGTTACGTAATACCGTTGAGTCGGTCAAGTCACGTTGTAATCTCGAAATAGGTAACTTAGCCGATAAATGTTCAAAAATGGCATTGGCCATTCCTAAATTTCCCTCTGAATTTTCAAAGTCAATAGGATTTACTTTATGTGGCATGGCAGAAGAACCTACCTCACCTTTCTTTATTTTTTGTTTAAAATAATTCATAGAAATATATGTCCAAATATCTCTATCTAAATCAATTATAATTGTATTTATTCGTTTTAAGGCATCAAAAATACCAGCAATATGATCGTAGTGTTCAATTTGAGTGGTAGGAAAGGAATGATGTAACCCTAAAACTTTTTCAACAAAATTAGAACCAAAATTTTTCCAATCTATATCTGAATATGCAACTTTGTGAGCATTAAAATTTCCCGTAGCTCCACCAAATTTAGCGGCATAGGGTATATTTTGTAATTGGTTTACTTGTTGTTCAACACGCTCAACAAAAACCATGATTTCTTTACCTAATCGTGTAGGTGATGCCGGTTGACCGTGTGTGCGTGCTAGCATGGAAATTTCTGACCAATCACCTGCCAAAGTTCTTAATTTTTCAATTAGTTTAGCTAGTTCTGGATAATAAACGTTATCAAAAGCATCATTAATTGATAATGGAATTGCAGTATTATTAATGTCTTGAGAGGTTAAACCAAAATGAATAAATTCCTTAAATTGCTCTAAACCTAAATCATCAAATTTTTCTTTAATGAAATATTCAACGGCTTTTACGTCATGGTTGGTAACTTTTTCAATATCCTTGATTTTTTGAGCATCTATCGAAGAAAAATCAGTATAAATATTACGTAAAGCTACATTGGTATTTTTATCGTAATCCTTTAACTGTGGCAAAGGAATTTCCGTCAAAGCAATAAAATATTCAATTTCTACTTTTACACGATATTTTATGAGAGCTTCTTCTGAAAAAAAAGGAGCTAAATTTGAAATTTTATTACGATACCTACCATCAATAGGTGATACTGCATTCAATTCATTTAAGTTCATTTAGTCTTAATTAGACTGTAAAAATAAATGAAAACGGATGAACTGAAAAGGTTTTAAGAAGTTTTCTAAGCTACACTAGTTTTTTCGATCATTTCCAATACCTTTTTAGCTTTTGATGCATAACTTGAACTTTCAGCTGAAATGTTTTTATCGATTATCAGTTTTATCTCATAGTGAATCCATCCAATTTTTTTACCAATGTGGAACAGTGTGTCCATGGCATTGGTTTTAATAGATGCTTTGTAGTCTTTTAACATCCAATCAAAACATGTTTCAATTATTTCTGATAATTGCTCGTAGGTTAAAATCAATTTAATTGGCGAATCATACTTTGAAGTGTATTCTTGAGCTATTAAATTACATATTTTAGAGACAGACTTAATAGCATTTTCATCTTTTACCCGAGAAATATTTTTTGTAAAATAGGATAAATTATAAGCAATCCAATCTAGACGCTGTTCTACAACTAACTCTAAAGTAGCAATAGCTTTAAGAGAAATATCGTTATCGTAATCAAAAGATATTTCTACCAAAGATTCAAATAAAGATTGATCCGTAAGTATTAATTTTGATAGCTTCTTAAGACTTTCTCTATTTGTATTTGGGATTATATTTAGCTCTTTTATTAAAGAATATTTGTTCATATTTTTTACTGCGTTCATAAACTACTTTAGTGTATTAAAATGTTTTTTCACCGTTGCATTTGGATGTATTTTAACAGAAAAAATATAAAAATATTATAATTATTAACTTTTTTTTTGTATAGAGCTTTTCTGAAATCTTTATAAAGCCCTATAATTTATTGATGAATGTTACGTTAAATTGATATAAAAACTTGGAACATTATTTGTATGATGTTATAAAAACAACAGTATTTATGAAAAAAATAAAACTACCCTATGTTTTTTTGATTTTAGCAATTTTGAGTTCTCATTACTCATTTTCGCAAAATGACGTTAATCAATTAGATGAAAACGGTAAGAGACATGGTATTTGGAAAAAGTATTATAGTAACGACAGAATACGATACCAAGGTACTTTTGAACATGGTAAAGAAGTAGGTATTTTTAAATACTATTCCGCCGCTCAATCTGAGTATCCTAATGTTATAAAAGAATATAAAAGCAAAGGTGGTGTTGCGGATGTTAGTTTTTACAATGATAATGGATTGTTGCTTAGCAAAGGAAAAATGAAAGGTAAAAATAGAGTGGGGAAGTGGCAATTTTACCATGAAGATGGTAAGACTATTATGTCAGAAGAAAACTATGTTGATGGTAAATTGGAAGGCGATTATAAAACTTTTTATAATTCTGGAAAGCCAACAGAAGTTGGATACTATAAAAATGGTAAGTTAGATAGTGTTTACAGAAAATATTCTATAAAAGGCCATTTATACCAACACTTTCACTATAAAAATGGTATGTTAAACGGTAAAGCCGTTTACTACAATAGAAAAACGGGAGAACTAACAACAAAAGGAGAGTTTAAGGACGATAAGAAGGTAGGTACTTGGGAAAATTACGTTGACGGAGAATTGGTAAGTACAGAACAGCCTAATAAAAAGAAGCCACGCCCAAAAAAACTGAAAAAGGAAGGTCAATAAAATCAAAAGAAAAAGGCCTAATTGCAGTTGCAATTAAGCCTTTCAAAAACTAACCAACCAAACTTCTTTTTAATTTAATGGAGGTAATATTACTTTATCTATTGCATGAATAACTCCATTTGCAGCTTGTACATCAACTGCTACTATATTACTTACTCTGTCGTTGGCATCAGTAAGTGTTGCACCTCCAGTGATGTTTGCTGTTATGTCTCCACCAAGAGTTCCAACAGTCATGTTATCACTTAAAGATGTTGATAAAACATTTGCACCACCAACTACATGATGATTTAATGTAGCTGTTAACGTCTCCTTATCAATATCGTCAAGCCCAGATGCTTCTAATTCAGTTAGTAAACTTCCAAAGGCATCATTAGTTGGAGCAAACACTGTGAAAGGAGCAGGGTCAGATCCATCAGGAGTTGATAAAATTGAAACAAAATCAGGTTGATCAGCTCGAGTTAGAGCAGCAACCAATGTTGAAAAATTCGGATCAGCCGTAGCAAAAGTTACTATTGTTGGTAAACCTATAACTGCATCAACCAAATGTACTACACCATTTTCTAAAATATTATCTGCAGCAGTTACTTTTGAAACACCATTAAGTGTAACACCACCCTCAATATTAACATGCATATTTAGTTTGTTAGATCCAGGAGCAGCTGTAGATAATGTTTCAATATACCCAGTTGCTAAATCTGTAGATCTTACAGCACCCGATACAACGTGGTTCAATAGAATTTGAGATAGAACATCAGATGGTACAGCATCTATATTTGCAAATCCATTTGCCGAGAGAAATGCTGTAAACGCAGCATCGTTAGGAGCAAAAACAGTATATGGTCCGGCACCATCTAA
The DNA here is from genome assembly GCF_040538665.1 of Aureibaculum sp. 2308TA14-22. Classification (NCBI taxonomy): domain Bacteria; kingdom Pseudomonadati; phylum Bacteroidota; class Flavobacteriia; order Flavobacteriales; family Flavobacteriaceae; genus Aureibaculum; species Aureibaculum conchae. The sequence continues at coordinate 2,149,993 of NZ_JBEWXT010000001.1, read as the reverse complement.
TACAGTTGCTAATCCTCCGTCAGCTTTGGTCAAAGCTTCAAGCAAAAGACCATAGTTGGCTTCGTTTGCTTTGACAAAATCAGTAATTGTTTTAATTTCTGGTTGTTTTGGATCGTCATCGTCATCACATGATACAAATGAGAATGCAAGGAATAAGATTAATAATCCAGTAAATAATTTCGATAGTTTTTTCATTGTTTATGTTTTAAAGTTTTGACAAATATACAAATAATGTTTAATCTTTTATTTAAATAGTTAAACAAAATTGAAATTTTAACGTTTTTTTAGCAAATCATAGCTACAAGTTTGGTCATTAAACCAACCTTTTTAAATATGTTTTTTATCTGCTAGTCTATTCATATCTTTGCCTGTAGAAAAAATAATAATGAAAAGAGTAGTAGTAGGGCTTTCTGGAGGAGTAGATTCAAGTGTTGCAGCATTTTTATTAAAAGAGCAAGGCTATGAAGTTATAGGATTGTTTATGAAAAATTGGCATGATGATTCTGTTACCATTTCTAATGAATGTCCATGGTTGGAAGATAGTAATGACGCTATGCTTGTCGCCGATAAGTTAGGAATTCCTTTTCAGGTTGTAGATTTGAGTGTTGAATACAAGGAACGTATTGTTGACTATATGTTTCGTGAATATAAATTAGGGAGAACACCGAACCCAGATGTGCTTTGTAATAGAGAAATTAAATTTGATGTTTTTTTAAAAATAGCTTTGGAGTTGGGTGCTGATTTTGTGGCAACCGGTCATTATTGTCGTAAAGGGATTGTAAAAGAAAACGAAAAAGAAATATATCAACTGCTAGCAGGTAAAGACAATAATAAAGACCAATCCTATTTTTTATGTCAATTGTCTCAACAACAATTAGCAAAAACACTTTTTCCAATTGGGGAATTAACAAAACCTGAGGTTAGACAAATTGCTACGGATTTAGATTTGATAACTGCTGAGAAAAAAGATTCACAAGGTTTATGTTTTATAGGCAAAGTGCGTTTGCCAGAATTTTTACAACAAAAGTTACAACCAAAAGAAGGTGTAATTATTCAGATTCCTGATGATTCTGATGTTTATGTAAAATCTCAACTTAAATTTGAGAATAAAGTAGAAGAGCTCGCTTTTAAAGCAGAGAAATTTCAATATAATATAAATGATGGAAAAGTAGTTGGTAAACATCAAGGGGCACATTATTTTACCAAAGGTCAACGTAAAGGGTTGGGAGTAGGGGGTACCGTTGAACCTCTTTTTGTCATAGAAACGGATGTTGAAGAAAATGTTATTTATGCCGGAGAAGGTAAAAACCATAAAGGACTATACAGAAATGTATTATTTGTAGCTAATGATGAAATTCACTGGATTCGTGAAGACTTAATGTTAGCTAACGGAGAGAAAATGCAAGTTAAAGCAAGAATTAGATATAGACAAGAATTGGAAAAAGCAACTTTACACAAGGTAAAAGGTGGATTATATGTGGAGTTTGAAAATAAACAGTCAGCAATTACCGAAGGCCAGTTTGTAGCTTGGTATCAAGATGATGAGCTGTTGGGTTCTGGGGTTATTTCTTAAATTTTGAAATTATGAGAATTATTTTACTTCTATTAATCATTTTTTTTTCTAAAACTATATATGCCCAAGATTCAATAGTTAATTTTCTGGATGGAAAAAATAATGTTACTACCGCTGAAAATGCAAGGAACATAAGAATTATTGTAAAAAGAGATAGCATTTGGGAGATGACAATCTATAAACGAGGAGGTTTTCCAGTAAGAAAAGGTTTTTATAAAACGAAAGACTTAAAAGTGCCTCAAGGCCAATTTCAAAATTTCTCTAAATCTGGGATTGTTACTGCGGTAACTAATTACAATAAGAATGGGCTTAAGGATGGTGTGGCTGTTTTTTGGTTTAAAGATGGTGCAATATCCCATAAAGGGATTTACAAGAATGGTAAAAAAGAAGGGGTTTGGAATTACTATCACCACAATGGAAAACTTGCTAGTAGAGTTTATGCAAAAAATAATGACATATTAAAATACCAGGTTTGGGACGAAAACGGTAAATCGCTTAATGACACAATTATTTGCAAAAAACCAACTTTTAAAGGTGGTAATAAAAAATTTATTGCATTAATAAAACGTGATTTAGTGTCAAAAATAAGTTATGATGTTAAAGGTAAAATATATGTTGATTTCATTATTGATTTTGATGGTAGTATAAATGAGATTACAATTTCCGAAAAAGTCCCAAAGAAATTTGAACAACAAATTATTTCATTTTTTAGAAATTTACCTTATTGGAATCCACGGATACATATGAATAGAAAAGTGCAAACAGAATATAATATACCATTGAAATTTGCTTCAAAATAATTATAATGCAAAACAAAATCACAAAACTTTTTTCTATAAAATACCCGTTAATTCAAGCAGGTATGGTCTGGGCGAGTGGTTGGAGACTGGCCTCTGCCGTTAGCAATTCTGGTGGGTTAGGTTTGATAGGTGCGGGGTCCATGTATCCTGAAGTGCTTAAAGAGCATATACAAAAATGTAAAAAAGCAACGGATAAACCATTTGGTGTAAATGTACCGATGCTCTATCCTGATATTGAAAAACTGCTACAAATTATTATAGAAGAAGGCGTCAAAATCGTTTTTACTTCGGCTGGAAATCCTAAAACCCATACTTCTTTTTTAAAGGAAAACGGAATAACCGTTGTACATGTAGTAAGTTCTGTGAAATTTGCGTTAAAGGCACAAGAAGCAGGAGTTGACGCTATCGTAGCTGAAGGTTTTGAAGCTGGTGGACATAATGGTCGTGATGAAACGACTACGTTTACGTTAATACCAATGGTAAAAGAGAAAATCAATATTCCATTAATTGCTGCTGGTGGCATTGCCACTGGCCGAAGTATGTTGGCAGCTATGGTGTTGGGTGCTGACGGTGTACAAATTGGAAGCAGGTTTGTAGCAAGCAATGAGGCGTCTTCGCATATTAATTTTAAACAAAAGGTAGTTGAAGCCAAAGAAGGTGACACCCAGTTGACTTTAAAAGAATTGGCTCCGGTTCGTTTGTTAAAAAATAAGTTTTATGATGATGTTCAAGAGTTATATCAGAATAATCCTTCTATTGATGAACTAAAAGCGTTGTTAGGCAGGGCCAGAGCTAAAAAAGGAATGTTTGAAGGTGATTTAGATGAAGGTGAACTGGAAATTGGTCAAATAGCGGGATTGATACACGATATAAAACCCGCAGCTGAAATTGTAAAAGAAATCATGACCGATTTTGAAAAAGTTAAAAGTGAAATCTTATCATAAGACCTCAAAGGATTTAAAACTCGTGAGGTCTTTTATTACCAATTACCACCCAAAGGCTTCCGATCACTGATTATTTCGGTATATCAATATAATAAACCTTACGAGACTTATTGTTTAATTTGTTTTCGCGTAACCAAGGGTTTAAAATTTTCAACTCTCTGTAATTTGTATTGTGGTCTTTTGCAAATTGAGCGATATTTGTAATAGGTGTATCCACTTTTACAGTTGTATGTTCAGGGTAAGTATATAAATCTGACTCATCGAATTCAAACCCATATTTTTCAGGATTGCTTAAAATATACTTAGCAGCTAAAATTCTTGGTAAATAACGCTCAGTATTAGGTCCAGAAAGTAGGTCGTAATAACTATCTACCATTTGTTCTCTCAAATATTTATTAATATTTCCTTTTCCAGAATGGTATGCAGCTGCAGCCAATGCCCAAGTGCCATATGTCTTTTTTGCGTCTAATAAATAATCACAAGCTGCACGTGTTGTTTTTTCTAAGTGGTATCGCTCATCAACATTACTGTTAACCTCTAATCCATTTTCCCTTGCAGCCCCACTTAATTGTTGCCAAAAGCCTTTAGCACCAGCAGGAGAAGTTACATTCATTAGATTACTTTCAATTACGGCTATATATTTAAAATCATCAGGTAAACCTTTTTCTTTTAAAATGGGCTCTATTATAGGAAAATATTTGTGCGAACGTTTTATCCATAGCAATCCGTTAGATTGCCAATACGTATTTACCAAAAACTCTCGGTCAACTTGTTCTTTTATATGCGGCTTGTGTAATGGGACACTTTCTCCAGCAAATTCCAGATTTTCGGGAATTTTAATCGCCTTGATAGTATAAGAGTCGCTTGTTACTTTATCATTTTTAATCTTAGTTTCTGATGCATTTTCAGTTTCATTTTCACTATCTTGTTGAGTAGCGTTTATTAAAATACCACTAATAATGATAACACTTAATATAACTAATATGCGTAATGGCTTGTTCATAATATTGGGGATTATTAAAAAGGTGTAACAAAATTAGCAAAATTTTCTGCACTTTTATCTTTTTCAGAAATAATAGGGTTTTTAATTTGCCAATCAATATTTAACGTATCATCGTTCCATAAAATTGCTCTTTCTGAATCTTTATTATAATAATCAGAGCATTTGTAACAAAATATTGTGTTTTCTTCCAAAACTACAAATCCATGAGCAAAACCCTTGGGAACATAAAGTTGTACTTTATTATCAGCAGACAATATACATTTAAAGTGTTGACCATAAGTTGGTGAATTCTTTCTTAAATCGACAGATACATCTAAAACACTTCCAGCAAAAACCCGAATCAGTTTTGCTTGCGTATAAGGAGGGTTTTGAAAATGCAAACCTCTTAAAACTCCTTTTTGAGATAAAGACTCATTGTCTTGAACAAACTCTTCATTAACATAGTTCTCAAGACCTTTCTTATTATAACTCTCAAAAAAATAACCTCTTTCGTCTGTAAAAACCGTAGGTGTAATAATCAATAAATCGTTTATAAATGTTTTTTCAATTTTCATAGTAGAAAGATACTAAATTACTTCGGTTAACAATTTGGAGATTGGTCTTGCTTTATTTAAAATCATTGTATGTGTTCCGCCCTCGATTACTTTACAATCTTTTACATGTTTAATAGGAAAAACCCCATCATTATCACCATGTATATGAACGATATTGGGCAGTGGTTTTTCTTGTTGCCAGTTTAACACGTTGTGAATTGCCCAAGGTAAATAATCACCATCTCGCATGGAAAGGTATTTTTTATAGAGTTCTACTCGTTTTTTGACTGTATCTCCAAAAGCGTATTTTGCCCAGCTTTCTATATTGGAAACCGCTTTTGTAGGCAATAGTTTATAAGCTTTAGTTGCTTTTGCCAATTTAAAACGTTTTGGGATTTCTTCCTTAGATTTTACACTAGAAATAATAATAACTTTTTCTGTGTCAATCAATTTGCTCATTTCTTGCACCACAACACCCCCAAATGAAACACCTAATAAAACAGGATTTTTATGTTTAATTCTTTCGCACATCCGTTGTGAATAATGTCGAATATCTTCGTCTTTAGTTTCGGGGACTAACCAATCTAAGTGATGTATATCATATTGATCTTCTGGTAAACTCAAGTATTCAAAAATATCTGGACTAGCAGCTAAACCGGGTACAAAATAGAGTTGTTTTTTTTCTATCATGATGCAAATACAGGCTGTTTTACAAAACCAAATCGAACAACTCCGTCTTCATCAATATCAGTTAGCGTTATCTCGTGTAGCGTATTTACCAATTCCGGATTCCAAGGCGTTTTTACTTTTACGTAATTTTCGGTAAAGCCATAAATATAACCTTCTTTATTATCGTTTTCGAACAATACGGTCAACTCATTTCCCAATTGGCTTTCGTAAAACGCCCTACGCTTTTTAACCGATAACCCACGTAGCATTTTGCTACGTTTATGACGAATGTTTTTGGGTACAACACCTTCCATTAAAACTGCTTCGGTATTTGGTCTTTCCGAATATGTGAATACGTGCAGGTATGATATGTCCAGCTCGTTTAAATAATTATAAGTTTCTAAAAAATGGGCGTCGGTTTCCCCAGGAAAACCTACAATGACATCAACACCAATACAGGCATTGGGCATTACTTCTTTAATTTTTTGAACTCTGTCCGTATAGGTTTTTCGTAAATAACGGCGTTTCATTTTTTTCAACAAATCATCACTTCCACTTTGTAGCGGAATATGAAAATGTGGAACAAAACTTTCAGAATTGGCTACAAAATTAATGGTTTTATCCTTTAATAAATTGGGTTCAATGGATGAAATCCGTAAACGATAAATACCATCTACTTTATCCAATGCTTGGACTAAATCAAAAAATGTATGTTCATGTTTTTTATTGCCGAATTCACCTTTGCCATAATCACCAATGTTAACTCCGGTCAGAACAATTTCTTTGATTCCGCGTTCTGAAATTTCTTTTGCATTTTGTAGTACGTTTTCTAAAGTATCACTTCTGGAAATACCCCGAGCTAGTGGAATGGTACAATAGGTACATTTATAATCACAACCATCTTGTACTTTTAAAAAAGCTCTTGTTCTATCACCAATAGAGTAGGAACCTTCGTAAAAATTAGCATCGGAAATTTCACAAGAGTGAACTTCACCCTTATCATTTTTAGAAAGGTTATTGATATAATCGGTTACCTTGAATTTTTCGGTAGCACCCAACACCAAGTCAACACCGTCTACTTTTGCCAATTCTTCGGGTTTTAATTGAGCATAACAACCAATAGCAATTAAAAAAGCCTCATCATTTTGTTTTAATGCCGATTTAACTATGGTTTTAAAACGTTTGTCAGCATTATCTGTAACAGAGCAGGTGTTTATGACATAAATATCCGCTTTTTGGTTAAAATCAACACGTTCAAAACCCTTATCCTGAAAACCTCTTGCTATGGTAGAGGTTTCAGAAAAATTTAGTTTGCATCCCAGTGTGTAAAAAGCAACTTTTTTATCTATTGGCATTACCGTATCTTTACAAGGTGCAAAGTTAGGAAATATAATTGTTAATGATTTAACCATTGGGTTTTTCATTTAAAAAGATTTAACGAAAAAGTGTCAATCATTTATACTACAAAAAGGCTGTTGGTTAGAAAACTTATACCCGAAGATTTTGAGCCTTTTCATGCAATGCAATCTAACATAAATGTAATGAGATATGTTAGAGGTAAGGCCATGACCTATCAAGAAAATAAAGAAGAACTCCCTAAATTGATTGAATTTTACGATAAAAAAGATAATAATTTTTGGATATATGCTATTGTCAGAAGACATGATAACGCCTTTATTGGGACTGTAGCTTTAGTAAAAGATGAGAATAACGATGATGAAATAGGGTATCGTTTTTTAGAAGAATATTGGGGCTATGGATATGGAACTGAAGTTTTTGATGGATTGATTGATTATTGTAAATCGATGGGTTTAAAAAAAATAATTGCTAATGTTGCTATAGATAATAAGGCTTCATTAAAAATAATTAAGAATGTTAATTTTCAATTTGTTGAAGATTTTATAAGTAATGATTTACAACTTTCAGAGCAAAAATATATACTACAATTATGATAGCAAAAACCCCACAACCACCATATTACGCTGTGATTTTTACTTCATTAAAAACAGAAAATGACAATGGTTATGCAGCCATGTCAGAAAAAATGGTAGACTTGGCGGAACAACAACCTGGATTTTTAGGAGTAGAATCAGTCAGAGAAGATGTAGGCATAACGGTTTCGTATTGGGAAAGTTTAGAGGCTATTAAAAATTGGAAAATGAATACTGAACATATGGTAGCCAGGAACAAGGGTAGGTCATTATGGTACAAGCACTTTAAAGTGAGAATTTGTAAGGTAGAGCGGGATTATGATTTTATAAGGTAACTTACTTTTTGAGCTTTAATGTGGCCTTTATAGGGAAATGATCTGAGAGTTCTACGTCATAATTTTTATGAGAAGTAATTTTGAAATTTTTATCGGCAAAAATATAGTCTATTCGTAAGGGGAATCTTTTAAACTTATAGGTGGTACCAAAACCCGTACCGGCCTCTAAAAAGGAATCTTGTAATTCGTTTTTTACATTTTTATAAGCCCAAGAATATGAAGTGTTGTTTAAATCACCAGCCAATATCACTTTATAGTTGCAATTTTTTATATGATTATTCAATGTGTCAATTTGTTGTTGCTGTATTTTAAAAGATTTTCGTACTTCTTTGACTAATTTTTCAGAATCATCATGTCCAAAATAATCGGCATCAGGAATAATACCTAAAGAAGCCATATGGAAAGTATAAACTCTTAATGTGTCTTTATTTTTTACTACATCAACAAACATAGCACTTGATAATAATTCGGCATAATTTAAAATTCCTTGATTAATAATTGGATATTTAGAATATATGGCTAAACTTACCCTATGTCTATTTCTTCTAATGGAATCACTATAATTCTCAGTAGGTGGATTGCTAAAATAAGGATAGTTTAATTTAAAATCTTTAACTTTTCTATATTCTTGCAAAGCTAAAATATCAGGATTTTCATTTTTAATCAAATCTTTAATTTTTGCTTCTAGGCTATCCGTTTTAATCCATTTATACCTATTGAATTTTCTAACATTAAAGCTCATTATACTAATTGAGTCATCACTTTCTTGGGAGCTGTTACTGTTGAACTTATACAGTTGAGGAATAAAAAAATAGCTTAAAATCAAAATTAAAAAAGATTGTAAAAATTGTTTTTTAAACCCAATTAAAATCCAGTACAACACAAAAAAAACGTTGCCGATAATAAGTATAGGTACTATTAAGCTGAATAATGAGATTACTCCAAAATCATTTGGAGAGAGTCTTGGTAAAAAAAAGGAAAAAACCAACCCTAGAACAAAGAGTGTATTTAGGGTAAATAAAATTTTATTAAAAAAGGATAGTTTTTTCACTATTTAAATTACTAAGTTATTTTTTGCCAACGGTAAAAAGAAAATCCTTCTCCTCTTTGCTCAATGTTTCATAGCCCGATTTACTTATCTTGTCTAAAATAGCATCAATTTTCTGTTGTTGATCTGATGATTTTGTACTTTTTTGAGCTTGCGGATTTTTATAAACAGTCTTAAGTGGTTTTTCCTTTTTTGATTTAAAAATAAAACCAAATAAATTACTAAAACTTTTGCCTTTATTAACCTGATTGGTCAATAAAAAACCAATTAAAGCACCACCTAAGTGAGCTAAATGCCCACCAGTATTTTCAAAAGGTAGTAAAATTAAATCTCTGAGAATCATGGCTACCGCAATATACCACAATTTAATAGCACCAATAAACCTAAAGTTGATAGCGTAATTGGGTATTTTAGTTGCTAAACCCACTAAAATAGCGGTTACACCCGCCGAAGCACCTAATAGAATTGAATTGCTACCTTTTAATGCTGGAAAAAAATTATAGCTGGTTAAATAAATAATTCCACCAACCACAATTCCGGATAAATAATAAATCAGAAAATCGCGTTTTGAAAAAAAGTCTAAAAACAGATTCCCGATATAGTATAATATCAACAAATTAAATAAAATATGAAAAAAATCTGCATGTAAAAACCCATAGGTAATTATGGACCAAGGCTTTGTTAAAAACTCGTCAAACTGTGCAGGTAAAGCAAACCAATTGACAAACAAATTATCGTTCCATTGCATTAAGGTAGAAAACGCTCTAAATAGCAACGTTACAATAAAAACTATAATAGTTGCATAAATAATTTGCTCAGCAATAGTTGCCGTTTTAAATTTGTATACTATTTTATCTTTTAAATTATTCAATTTTTTATTTTTCTAACCTCTAACCTCTAACCTCTAACCTCTAACCTCTAACCTCTAACCTCTAACCTCTAACCTCTAACCTCTAACCTCTAACCTCTAACCTTACTTGTCCCACCGTTTAAACTGGTTGTTTTTCCAGTAAAACGCAATTAAAAAACCGAACAATGCACCACCTATATGGGCAAAGTGAGCAATATTTCCGACAGAATAATTAGTAAAACCAAAAAACAAATCACCAAAAAGGATGATTGGAATAAAATACTTAGCAGCTATGGGTACCGGAAAAAATATTAAAGCGAGTTTGGAATTAGGAAAATTCATTGCAAACGCTACAAGTACTCCATAAACTGCTCCAGATGCTCCGACTGCCACAGCATTATAATCTAATAAAAAATAATTTGATAGAGTGTAAACCAAAGCAGCTCCTAAGCCTGCTGAAAAGTAAAAGAAAAAGAATTTATTTCTACCCCATAATTGCTCTAGTGGAGAGCCAAAAGCCCACAATGCATACATATTAAAAATAATGTGCATGAGCCCACCGTGCATAAACATGTGTGTAACAAATTGCCATGGTTTAAAAAATGGGCTGGTAGGGTAAAATAAAGCAAACCACTCAAACATTTTATCCTCCATGTTTGGTATAAGAAATGTAACCGCATAAAATATTACATTAATAATCAATAAATGTTTTACGGCATCGGTAATTCTTCCCATTATAAGTAATTGTAAAGTAAATTAATTGTCAAATTTAAGTTGAATTTCTTCAGAAGTAAGTGTAATAAATGTTTTTTTACCAAAAGGCGATTGGTTGGGCTCTTTACAAGAAAATAATTGCTCTAAAAGCTCTTCCTGTTCTTTGTTGTTCAATTTAGTTCCATTTTTTATGGCTAAACTTTTGGCCAAGCTTTTGGCAATAGTATCCAATTGGCTAAAACTGGAATCGGGTATTTCATTTTTTATGTCTTCAAACAGTTCTTCAAATAGGCCTTGTACATTGTTTTGATTTACATTTACTGGAATACCGTTCAGGGTAACGGTGTCATTTTCTATAGAAGCAAATTGAAACCCTACGCTTTCTAGTTCAAGTTTTATTTCTTTGCAGAATGCAATATCTTCTTTATTAAACACCAATGTTAACGGAAACAGCAGTTGTTGGCTAGAAGTATCTTCAACTGTCATTTTGGTCAATAATTCTTCATATAAAATACGCTGGTGTGCTAGGTTTTGATTGATATAGACCACCCCCGATTTAATAACGCTTAAAATATATTTTTTATGAACTTGATGTGTTTTGGATTTTATTTCATTTTCCGAATCATCAAATAATTCCTGATTTACTATCTCAGCTTCAACTTCAATTTGTTGAACATCAACTGCAGTTTCAGTTCCAGCATATAAAGATTCCCATTGGGCAACTTTTGGTTTTTGAAAGGATTTTGAACCAATCTCACTTTCAAAAGGGTTAAAACTTGGGTTCACTTTTATTTTTGGTGTGGCAACCGATGTTTTGTCCTTAAACGAATACGGGACATCCAGCGTTTCATCTCTATTAAAATCTAAAACTGGAGCTACATTATATTGTCCTAAACTATGTTTTATGGTTGAGCGTAAAATAGCATAAAGTGCCTGCTCATTGTCAAATTTTATTTCTGTTTTTGTTGGGTGTATGTTTATATCAATGGTATTGGGCGGTACACTTAAATATAGAAAATAGGAGGGATGATGCCCAGCCGGTAATAATTGGTCAAAAGCATTTAGCACGGCATGGTGTAAATACCCATTTTTTATAAATCGGTTATTTACAAAAAAGAACTGTTCACCTCTTTTTTTCTTTGCAAATTCTGGTTTTGATACAAATCCATCAATAGTTATAATATCCGTGTGTTCTTGAATGGGGACTAATTTTTCGTTTATCTTTTTTCCGAATACCGCAACAATACGTTGTCGTAAATTACTATTATTTAAGTTGAGAACCTCATTGTCATTACTGTAAAAATCGAATGCAATGGAAGGGTGTGTAAGGGCTACGCGATAAAATTCATCCTTAATATGTCGCAACTCTACGGAGTTGGATTTTAAAAAATTTCTACGTGCGGGAATATTAAAAAATAAATTTTTAACAGCAATGCTGGTACCCGTTGGTGTGGCAATTACATCTTGGTTTTGAATTGTACTGCCTTCAATTTTTAGGTGCGTACCTAATTCTTGGTTAGATTGTTTGGTTTTTACCTCCACATGGGCAATGGCGGCGATAGACGCCAATGCTTCGCCCCTAAAACCTTTGGTATTCAAGTTGAACAGGTCTTCAGCAGTTCTTATTTTTGAAGTGGCGTGGCGTTCAAAAGATAATCTGGCATCGGTGGTACTCATGCCTTTGCCATCATCGATAACCTGGACTAAGGTTTTCCCTGCATCTTTAATGAGTAATTTTATTTCAGTAGCATCTGCATCAATAGCATTTTCTAGCAATTCTTTTACAACCGAAGCAGGGCGTTGAACCACTTCGCCGGCAGCAATCTGATTGGCAACATGATCTGGAAGTAGTTGAATGATGTCTGACATTTATTTCAATTGAAAAATGGACAAATCAAAATCAATGATATAAAGAAAAATAAATACTAAAATAGCTATTGTTATTACTATTGTTTTATTTACACCTTTTGAGCTTTTTGATTCTTCTATAGCATGATTAAATTTTGCTTTTAGACTTTTTTTACCAACCGTAGTCCTAAATTCGTCAAATTTATGTTCTATTTTGTATGGATTACCCTCACCTTTATAATATCTGGGAGTGTAATCAAATTTTTTGTGCGTTCGTTTTATAAATCCCATAACTAATACTATTTTAATTAAATTTTAGCTTAATAACACCAAAAACTAAACCAAACCCAAATTTACAGAAATTATTAGGGGCAATCAAAAAATATTTGAGAAATAACCTGTTAAAGCTATGCTAATGTTGCCATTTTAATAGCTGCAACAGCACATTCCACACCTTTGTTGCCGTATTTTCCACCAGACCTATCAATAGATTGTTGGAGTGTATTGTCGGTTAACACGCAAAAAATAGTAGGAATATCAAACTGAATATTCAAATCTTTAATACCTTGTGAAACCGCCTCGCAAACAAAATCGAAATGTTTGGTTTCGCCTTGTATTACACATCCAATGGCAATTATGACATCGAATTGTCCTTTTTTTAAGAGGTGTTTACTGCCATAAACAAGCTCATAACTACCAGGAACATTTAGTCGGGTGATGTTTTTTGCTAACGCTCCGTTATCCAATAATGTAGTAACTGCTCCTTGATAAAGATTTTCAGTAATTGAAGTATTCCACTCAGAAACGACAATACCAAACTTTAAACTTTTAGCATTGCTAAGAGTCGATTTATCGTAATCGGATAAGTTTGTAGTTGCCATAAAGGCTTAATTTTGAGCAGATAGCCTTGCTCTGTTCAAATAAATATCAATCTTGGTCCCTTCGTCAGAATTTGGATATTCATTTTTAATTTTGGTAAATAATTCTTCTGCTTTTGAATAGTTTCCTAAATCCATAGCAATATTCCCAGCTTTAAACAAATATAAGGATGAGGTGAATTCGTTGCTTTTAAAATCGGCAGCTTTAATGTAATGTTGCATAGCATCTTCAGGTTGGTTTATTTGTGAAAAAGCATCACCTATATTGCCCTCGGCAATAGCACCTAAAATTTCATCATCCGTAGAAAAATCGCTCAAAAGTTCAATAGCGTTTTCATAATCACTGGTTTTTAAATAAGAAATACCTGCCATGTATTTTGCTAAATTACCTGCGTCTGTACTGCCGTAATTATCAATAATGTCCAATAATCCGTATCTCCCATCTGCACCGTTTAGGGCCAAATTATATAGAGAGTCAACAACAACAGTAGCTGAACCTGACTCAGCTTGGTCAAAAAAGCTCTTTGGATATGCCAATTCATTAGCAGCTTCAATACCTTTTGGTTCTTTAACAAACTTGTTATACGCCAAATATCCTAAAATAACAGCCGCAACCGTCACTAAACCAATCATAAGTGGCTTACTATTTTTTTCTACCCACTTTTCAGATCTAGAAGCTGTTTCATCTAAAGTATTAAACACTTCAGCTGTTGTACTTTCTTCTTCAATTTTAGAGATTCTATCTTTATTAGCCTTGCCTCCTTTTTTCTTATATGTTGCCATTTTTATGTCAAAATTTGTGGGTGCAAAAATATAATTTTTTATGATATAATATTCTTATTATTGATGTAAATTTCGTTTTTTTGCAACGAACGGTAAATAAAGCATGTATCTAAAGAAAATCAGCCTAGTAAATTATAAGAATTTTGAGGCGGAAGCATTTGAGTTTGACACTAAAATAAATTGCTTTGTAGGGAACAATGGAGTAGGTAAAACCAATGTTTTGGATGCGATATACCATTTGGCTTTTACAAAAGGGTATTTTAATTCTATTGCAGTCCAGAATATTAAACACGACAAAGAATTTTTTGTTGTTGAAGGTGCTTTTAATCTTGATAAAAGAGAGGAACTAATCAATTGTAGTTTAAAAAAGGGACAAAAAAAGATTGTTAAACGTAACGGAAAGGAATATGAAAAACTTTCTGAGCATATCGGGTTGATTCCTGTTGTAATTATTTCTCCCAATGATACTAACTTAATTAGCGAGGGTAGTGATGTTAGGCGAAAATTTATGGACAGTGTTATTGCACAATCAGACAAAAACTACCTGCAAGACTTAATAGCCTATAATAAAGTACTATCACAACGAAACGCATTGTTAAAGTACTTTGCATCAAATCATACTTTTGATGCTTTAAATATTGATGTTTACAATAAACAGTTAATAACTTTTGGTGATAAAATTTATCAGAAAAGAAAACAGTTTGCAGAAGATTTTGCTCCTATATTCGAAAAAAGGCATAAGAATATAAGTAATGACGATGAAAATGTAAGTTTTGACTATAAAAGCCAGTTGAAAAACACAGATTTTGAAGAATTATTACAAAAAAACATAGAAAAAGATAGGGTTTTGCAATATACATCAGTGGGAATACACCGTGATGACTTGTTATATTCAATAGAAGGTTATCCTATAAAGAAGTTTGGATCTCAAGGACAACAAAAAACATATTTAATCGCGATGAAGTTGGCACAATTTGATTTAATACAATTACAGTCCAAAAAAACACCAATTTTGCTTTTGGATGATATTTTTGATAAATTAGACGAAAATAGAGTGTCAAAAATTGTAGATTTGGTCAACGACAAAAATTTCGGACAAATATTTATTACCGACACCCATGCCGAAAGAACTGAGAATGTTATAAAAAAGACCAATCAACCTTATAAAATGTTTGATTTAAACTAGGTTATGAGTAACAGAAGAAATAACGAATTTCTATCCATAAAAGAGGTAATGGCAGATGTTTTGCGAGAAAATAAATTGCAAAAAGGCATTGACTTAGTATTGATTAAAGATGCTTGGGCAGATGTAATGGGTAGTGGCGTAGTGAGTTACACAAACGATCTTAAATTTAGAAACGGTATTTTAGTTGTAAAGCTTACTTCTTCGGTTTTACGAGAAGAATTAAGTTATGGAAAAGAAAAAATAGTTAAACTTTTAAACGAAAAGTTAAATAAAATGTTAATAAAAAGCGTTAAGCTTATATAGTATTGCTCTATAATTAGTATATTTGCTGATTAAGAAAAAGTCTCTAAAGACGCTAACACTAATAAAAAAATGATGAAAAAATTACTATGTACACTTCTTTTTGCTGTTATTGCAATAGGAACTATTTCTGCACAAGGAACTATAAGTGGTGGTAGCCCAGCGTTACCAATTACTACTACTACTGCTCTTCCGACAGCAAACACTCCACTGCCCGCACAAGGTACTGATTTTGGAACAGTTGCAATTAGTGGTACTCAACAAAATACATTTATATTTACAAGTACAGTAGGGGGGACTCAATTCTTGGCTCTTCAAAACATAACTGGAGCTAATGCAAGCGAATTTTCTGCCAGCTTTTCACCTGGTCCATCTACGGTTAATGGTATTGGGGCAACATCATCTTTTGTAGTAAATTTCAATCCTATTACAAGCGGTCCTAAAACTGCTATTGTTGAATTTAGATCAGCTCCATCACCATTTGGACCGACAACAAGTTACTTCTTTGAGATAATAGGTACAGGTGGTGCAGCAAGCCCGAGTATAAAAGTAACAGGAGATGATTCTTTGGAAATTATCAATGGATCAACAAACCCTAGTCCTGGAGACAATACACATTTTGGCACGGCAGTAGCTAACGTTGAAAGTGTTACAAGACAATTTACAATTGAAAATGATGGAACAGCTGATTTAATAATAGATAATATATCTAGTGGTTTTGGTAGTACTGATTTTTCAGTATCATTGGGTGCAATAACTTTTCCGTTAACAATACCTGCCGGTAATTCAGTAACATTTAATGTTGTTTTTGCACCGACTTCTCCCGCAAGTCCTCCACCAATAGATATCGCTTCTTTTATATTGATAGATGCTGCAGATGATACATATGATTTTTTCTATGAAGTAGAAGGTGTTGGAACACCGGCGGAACCAGATATGGAAGTGAGTGGTCTTGGCCAACCTATTACGGATGGTAGTGCTGCCAGCTTAACTAATGGTACAGATTTTGGAGATGTAGATATTAATACAGTGGGTGGTTTTTCAAGAACATTTACCATTGAAAATACAGGTACTGATGATTTGGTTTTAACTAGTTTAGCACCAATAGTTAATATTACGGGAGCAGATGCTGCTGATTTTACAGTTACTGCTAACCCAACCACACCAATAGCACCAAATGCAACCACTACCTTTACGGTTCGCTTCGATCCTAGTACTGTAGGTATAAAAGTTGCTGAAATTAGTATTAGTAACAACACTACCAATGGTAAAAATCCATATAACTTTGATATTACTGGTAATGCTACTGATGTGGCTACAAGTGGTCAACTGCTTATTACACAGTATTATGAGGGTACAGGTGCTAATGACCAATGGATTGAAGTAAAAAATATATCTGCATTGCCTGTAACTGGTGGCGTTTATTACCTATGTTTATATACAGATACCAACGCTACTATTGATGGTAATATTGAGACACTGCCACCACAACAATTTATACCCATAGATGCCATGACCTCTGGTCAAGTAAGATTATATAGAAACCCATCTGCAACATTACCTGCTAATTTAGGCGGAGCCATAGTACAACCCACAAATGTATGTACGTTTACAGGGAACGATGTAATTTTAATATCTACCTCAACGGGTGGTAATTGTTATAATGAAAGAATAGATATTATGGGTATGGTTCCATCTGGTGGAACTCCTCAAGCATGGGGTCAGGATAAAGCCTTTATCAAAGGCTGCGGAACTACAGAATTGCCAACAAGAACTTTTGATGTAACAATTGGTGGTGTTGGCGGATTGTTAGTTAATGATTATCTTGAATTATCCTTAGCAGAAGTTAATAATGCTGATAGTCAATCAAATATGGCTTTAGGAACACAAGAATCAGGTACTACAACTTGGACAACTTCTTGGAGTAATGGCGTACCCGATAAAACTAGAGTGGTGGTTGTTAGTGGTATATATACCAATACTGGTTCGAACGGCTCTATTTCAGCCTGTGATTTAACTGTTACGGGTACTCTTAATATGGATAATGGTACCACCGATTACGTAGAAGTAAACAGAAGTTTTACGAATACAGGAACGGTTGTTATTGGAGATCAGGAAAGCTTATATACGGTTAATACATTAGATCCAGATAATTTTGGAGGTGATGCGGTTACAATTTCAGGAACTATTACTAAACTAGAGACCACTACTTCTTTAAATAATGTGCAAGACTACACCTATTGGTCTTCTCCAGTAGCTGGTCAGAACATATCTTCGGTTTTTGCCCCAGGTGTTTATAATCAGGATAGGTTATATTACTGGAATCAGGCTGCAGATAATGATATCCCAAACGGAGGTAGTGAAGCCAAAGGGGAATGGATAGCAGCAGCTGGGGAGATTATGATTCCTGGTAAAGGCTATATTTCTCAAGGACCAGTGGCAGGAAGTTACCCAGGAACTGCAACAATTTCCTTTACAGGTGTACCTAATACCACTACGGTTGATTTAATTGGAAGCCCCCATATTCACTATAACCCAAACGCAAATATCTTCGACGATTTGAATTTAGTAGGCAATCCTTATCCTTCAGCAATTAATGCAGATAAGTTTATATTAAATTCGAACAATATCGCATCGGTAACAGGTTCTCTTTGGTTTTGGTCTCATAGAACCCCTAACAACGGAAGTACAACAGGAGAGCAATATACCAGTGATGATTATGCCTTATATAATTTAAGTGGAGGTGTAGGCACTCCTTCTCCCTCAGGTGCTAATGCTCCTACTAATATTATTGCTTCAGGTCAAGGTTTTATGATTCAAACAAGACCATCGGCCAGTATAATAACCTTTACAGATGATATGCGTGAGAGAACTCAAGCTGGTACCCAAGTATTTAGAGGTACAGATACCAAAAGCACAAAGGCTACTGAAGATGAAAAAGATAGGGTATGGTTAAATGCAATGAGCAGTAAAGGTGGTGCTGCCAGTCAAATATTGGTAGCGTTTATTCCAACTGCAACTGATGGGGTAGATTGGGGTTACGACGGTGTTAAAATAAGCCAGGGATGGGTGAATTTATATTCTAAAATAGACACTTTAAAATATGGTATCCAAGCATTGGGCAATTTTGACCTTGATAAAAAAGTACCGTTGGTATTCCAAACCTATATTGAAGAAACTGATGTAAATTATACTATAAGTATTGACCGTTTTGAAGGTGTGTTAAGAGATAATGATATTTATTTAGTTGACCATGAGCTGAATGTAACACATGATTTAAAACAAGGAGATTATATGTTTACTGTACCCTCTGATGGAGAATACGGAGAAAGGTTTACACTTCAATTTACTAAGTCTACATTAGGTGTTGATGATTTAGAGTTACATAACGATTTTGTTATTGTGAATGAAAACAATGCATTATTAGTTAAATCAAAATCAATAATAAGCGAATTAAAGATGTATGATATTACAGGTAGAATGTTAGTGAACATGCTACCTAATGAAAGTGAATTTAGAATTAATACACAGAATATTAGAAAAGGTACTGTACTTATTTTAAATACAACTTTTGAAAACGGTACAGAACTCAGTAAAAAAGCAATTAAGTATTAATAGTATTTAATGCAATAAGTGGAAAATAAAAATGCCTCGAAATTCGAGGCATTTTTTTATTTCAGTAAACTTAAGATAAGTTTAGCTCTACTATATTAAATGTGTTCATCTATAATTCCTCCCTTTTTTAAGGGGAAGTGCCGTCCCGATAGCTATCGGGAGGCGGAGGGATTTAATACATTTCTCTTCCTGAAAAATGAAAAGCACCTTCAATAGCAGCATTTTCGTCACTATCACTACCATGTACAGCATTTTCGCTAATAGAGGTAGCAAATAATTTTCTTATAGTACCTTCAGCAGCTTCTTCAGGGTTAGTAGCTCCAATTAATGCTCTAAAATCTTCAACTGCATTCGTTTTTTCTAAAATAGCAGCAACTATAGGACCACGTGTCATATACTCAACTAAATCACCGTAAAAAGGTCTTTCTTTATGAACTGCATAAAATGCTTTAGCATCGCTCTCAGTCATTTGTGTTAACTTCATAGCCACTATTCTAAAACCGGCAGCATTTATTTTTTCTAAAATTGCTCCAATATTACCTTTTTCAACGGAATCAGGTTTAAGCATTGTAAATGTTCTGTTTGTAGTCATTTTTAAATTTTCTTTTAATGAAGTGCAAAAGTAGTAGTTTTATTAAAAATAACGAACTCATTTTTACTTTTTGTTTTTACTTGTTAATATCATAAAATCTAAAATTTAGATTAAACCAAATACCAAATTATCGTATATTCGCATACAATGGAAATTAAAGATATACAAGCGGTAAAGCGGCTATTAGCAGAACCAAAAAAAATAGTTATCGTTTCACATAGAAATCCTGACGGAGATGCTTATGGTTCTAGTTTGGCATTATACCATTATTTAGCAAAAATGAATCATAAAGTCTCGATTGTTTCTCCAAATGATTGTCCCGATTTTTTAAAATGGTTACCAAATCAAGATAAAATTATTGTTTTTGATGAGAATGTAGATGAGGCTTCAACGATATTACAAGATGCTGAGATTGTATTTACTTTAGACTTTAATGCGTTACATAGAGTGGGGAGTCAGATGCAAAACATATTGGAAAATATTAATCCAATATTCATAATGATCGATCACCATGAACAACCAGATGATTACGCAAAATTCACTTATTCTGACCCCTCTATAGCATCTACTTGCGAAATGATTTACCATTTTTTAGATAAATTAGAAGCTTTGGAAAGTATTGATAATGATATTGCATCATGCATTTACACAGGTATTGTTACAGATACGGGTTCTTTTAAATATGCAGCAACTTCGAGTGTCACGCACCTTATTGTAGCCAAATTAATGGATGTTGGTATAGATCATACCAGAATACATAATCGCTTATATGATACAAACTCTTTTAATCGTTTGCAACTATTAGGTACGGCACTGAATAATTTAAAAGTATTGCATAAATATAGAACGGCTTATATTACCATTTCTCAAAAAGAGTTAAACAGCTATAACTTTAAAAAAGGAGATACCGAAGGTTTTGTAAATTATGGTTTGTCTGTTGAAGGTGTAGTTTTTGCAGTTATATTTATTGAAGATCAAAAGCAAGGTATTATTAAGATGTCATTACGATCTAAAGGAGACTTTTCAGTTAATGATTTTGCTCGTAACCACTTTAACGGTGGAGGTCATTTAAATGCAGCTGGTGGTAGGAGTGAAGTTACTTTGCAAAATACCGTAAAACAATTTTTAGAGATTTTACCAACTTATAAAAACGAATTAGAAAATTCTTATGTTTACTAAAATAAAAAATAATTTTTCCTTTTTGTCTGGAATTAGTTTAGTTGTTTTGTTAATATCCTGTACAACTCCACAACCTAGAAAACCAGTAGTTCAAAAAACTTCTTCTTTTTTACAAGAATCTATAGAACGTAACAAAATTATCAATAAAGTTGAAGAGAAAGCTCTTAAAGCTTTAATGGAATCAGATACTTCAAAAAATTATATTTCTTCAGAAAGTGGATTTTGGTACTATTACAATACTAAAAATTCTGAAGTGTCAGAATTGCCAAAAACTGGAGATGAAGTAATTTTTACTTATGAAATTAAAGATATAAATAATGAGGTTATTTATACAAAAGAAGAGTTAGGAGAAAAAAATTATCTAGTAGATAAACAAGAGCTTATAACTGGATTACAAGATGGACTAAAATTAATAAAAGAAGGTGAAACGGTTACTTTTTTATTTCCATCTCACAAGGCATATGGATACTCAGGTTATCAAAAAATTAAATCTAACGAACCGTTAATTTGTACGGTTACCTTACATAAAATAAGTCCTGCTAACGAATAAGACATAATGAAGGTTTTTAAAGTACTGTTTATTGTTACTTCCCTTTTAATTGTAAGTTGTAAACAAAATAAATATCCTGAATTAAAGGATGGCTTGTATGCCGAGATAAATACCGACAAAGGAACTATTTTGGTGCAATTAGAGTATAAAAATGCCCCAATAACAGTTGCTAATTTTGTTTCGTTGGCCGAAGGCACTAATCCTTACGTTGCGAAACGATTTAAGCAAAAACCTTTTTATAATGGGTTACTATTTCACCGCGTTGTTCCTAATTATATAATTCAAGGAGGTGATCCTCAAGGTACAGGAGCAGGTGGACCTGGCTATCAATTTGAAGATGAATTTCCTGTAAATGAAAACGATGATTTAATATTGACGCATAGTAAAAAAGGAGTTGTATCAATGGCTAATGGTGGATTTGATACTAACGGAAGTCAGTTTTTTATTACACAACGCCCTACACCTAACTTAGACGGAGTGCATTCTGTTTTTGGTAATACTATAATAGGACAACATGTTGTTGACTCGATAAAGAAAGGAGATAGAATGAACAGAATTGAAATTATTAGAATTGGGGATGCGTCTAAAAAATTTAATGCTCCACGTATTTTTGGCAATTACTTTAAAGAACTAGAGAAAGAAGCAGAAATTAAGGATAAAATGGCAAAAAAAGCCAAGGCAGAATTTCTGCAGCTAAAAGAAACTTATGAAGCCAAAGCAGATAGTTTAGATTCTGGATTAAAAATTTATTATATCAATGACAGAGAGAATAATAAACCAAAAACCGGATCTGTAGTAAATGTTTTTTATTCAGGTTATTTTACTACTGGTGAATTATTTACTACCAATAAAAAAGAAATTGCTGAACTTTTTCTAAAATACGACCCAAGATTTGAAGCTAGAGGCGGGTACAACCCCAAAGAGATGGATTATAGCCCCGATGCAGAATTAATACCTGGTTTTAAAGAAGGGCTGCGAAAAATGGATATAGGTGATAAAGTGATGTTGTTTATACCTTCTCATTTAGGATATGGTACTCAAGGCAAAGGCCCTATACCACCAGATACTGATTTAATTTTTGAATTGGAAATTGTTGAAAAATAAAGACTTACTTTTCATTTAAATAAATCTTTAAGTAATCCGGAAAGAAATTTATTTTTTCCGCTCATCAAAATCAACCAATAGCCCATTATGAATCCATTCCGCTAGTGCCTCTCTATTTTTATATTGAAGAATTCGTTTTTGGTCTTTTTTGTTTTTTATATTACCCAGTTCAATAT
Source organism: Aureibaculum sp. 2308TA14-22 (assembly GCF_040538665.1). Lineage (NCBI taxonomy): Bacteria > Pseudomonadati > Bacteroidota > Flavobacteriia > Flavobacteriales > Flavobacteriaceae > Aureibaculum > Aureibaculum conchae. Next base: position 2,127,382 of record NZ_JBEWXT010000001.1, on the reverse strand, counting down.
ATACCATTGGCGGATAGGTACTTTTTATTAAATATAAACCTCTTGAGCTAATTGAACCCGCATATACTCTATTTGGTTGATGTTCAGAGTATTTTTCTTTAAAGGAATTAAGTATGTTTTCGGCTAGCCGTTTTCCGCTTTTGCTTTTACTGTCATGATAGAAAAATACATCAATATTTTTACCTTTGTTTCGGCTATCAACATGTGTTACAATTAATCTTTGATACACTCCTTTATGTTTTAAATATAAATTATTTACCGCTTTTGTACGTTGTCGTAATCTTAATTTTTGACTTAGAGGAATGGCATCGTTGGGATAACAGAATTCATCATTATCCACTTCTAATATCCTATCGTTCCGAATTCCATCATTTTTATCTTTTATAATTAGGTAAACCGTTGCTCCGTTAGTAATTAGTAATCGAGCTAAACGTAAAGTAACGTCATAAGCATATTCGTCTTCAGCAATTAGGTTACCGTTATATGTTTCCGTAGCACCAGGGTCAGGCCCGCCATGTCCTGAAATAAGATAATAAACCGCACCCTTTAGTTTTCTATCTTTTATAACAATAGGATTATGGTCTTTACCAAAAATAGGGTCGTAAAATTTTTCGAGCGGTTTAACGGAATCAGTAGGTTTTTTTATAGTTTCAAGAGGTGTGTTGTCCTTTATTTCAGGTAGTTCTAACTTGGTTGTATTGTCTTTCTCCTTAAAAGGAAGTATATACGTTTTACCAATAAGTAAACCGTTATTCGATTTTAGGTTTTTCTTATTTAGTTTAATAAATTCTTTAAAGTATTTAGTTGGTTCAAAACCATTTTTACGAAGTATAGAATATACACCATCACCATTAACAGCAATAACTGTTTTTTGAGGTGTTTGAGCAAAAACATAACTAGTTATAAAAAGAAAAAAGGAAAGGTAGAATATTTTTCTAATCATTTAGACAATTGCTTTGTAATTTGAAATAATTTTTGTTGTTATGAAAGCTTTCGGAATTCTTTCATTATTAAAACCATATATAATCTTTGGATATCTAAAAGCTTATATTAAAATCTAACCTGATTCGGTTACCAGTTTCTTTTTTTATACCTAAAGGTAAAATTTGATTAACGATAAAATACCTAATTTTGAGGTTTATATTTTTTTCAAAAGCGTAACCACCTGCTATTTCAAAACCTTTAAAGTTAGTTAACCTACCGTCGGGAGATCCTTGCGAAGAATAATCCCATCTGGCCCAGTCATTCTGAGCAAGAAAATCAACGGCAGCAAATTTTTCTAGATAATTATGAGTTAATTGTAATTTCCAATCCCCTTTTTTAGCTAAATTTCCTATACTAACATTTGATACTAATCCTTGCTTTTCATTTTTTAATTGCTGCGGAATGGAATCATTATTACTATAGTTTTTAACATTATAATAGTAATCAAAACATGCAGTAATTTTAGGTTGTCTTAACAACTCAATTTTCGTTCCAATATGAGCAATAGCATAATCTATGAAAAAGGTCTCGTTACCATCAGGGATATTTGGTATTTTATTAAAATTATAAAAAGAAGGAAATAATTTGATTCTATTTCCTAAGTGAGTTGAAACTAGCTGAATTCCCTGAAAATAGCTATCGGCACTAAGAGATTTTCCTTGAGTTGCTAAAATAAAGTGACCAGTATTTATTTGTAAAGAGTTTAATAAGTCGCTTTTAAAATTAAATTTTCCAGATAGGGAAATGCCTTCTGGAAAGACATTATCACTCCAAAATAACTCATTCTGTTTTTCAAAAGGAAACGTATTTTTTCCAATCCAAGTAGAAAACCATTTATAGTTGAAATTGGCATAAATTTTCTCAAAAGCAATGGGTAAAGTACCAAATTCTTTAAAACCATCACCAAGGGTTAGTTGGGGGTCTTGCTGTTTTTTTGGGTCTCCAGTTCTAATTCTTATTCCAGATGATAACCAATTACTATAACGATATAAGACACCAAAACGTGCTCTATATCGCATACGGGTTCTATCTTCACGGTAAGAACCATTAGATTTACGAGATTCCCAATCCTGTTCAATTCTAAATCTAAAATCACCAGTAAAAGATAGTTTTGAAGCAGAGTTGTTGCTTTGAGCGGATAAGAACACCGGAAATAGTAATAGAAGCAAAAAGTGTATTTTTATTTTCAAATGATATACAAATATTTGATAATACAATTATTTTTTCTACGAACGAAATTAATACTATTTTTTGATAAAATCTATTAGTTTTATCACCAATTAGTCATACTTTTTTACCATCAATAATTACTGTGTCAATCAAATTGCTTCCAAAGGCATAAGGTAAAAAACCATAAGAGGGTATTTCTTTAGTAATAATCAAATTGGCTTTTTTCCCTATAGCAACGCTACCGTGGGTTTTAGATAAATTCATAGCATAAGCTGCATTAATTGTAGCTGCATTTATAGCTTCCTCGGGTGTCATTTTCATTTTAATACAGGCTGAACTGACTACAAAATTCATGTTGCCGCTTGGTGTTGAACCTGGATTGTAATCGGTGGCCAAGGCCAAAGGTAATCCAGAATCTATTATTTCCCTTACTGGAGAATAGGGAATACCTAAAAAGAAAGAGCAGGAAGGAAGTGCCACTGGCATCGTATTGGTATTTTTTAATGCCTCAATATCTTTAGTGTTCATCACTTCAAGATGATCTACTGACAATGCATTGTATTTTACACCTAACTGAACACCGCCAATGCTGTTAAACTGATTCACATGTATTTTAGGAGTCAATCCATAGGTTTTAGCTGCATTTAAGATTTTTTCTGTTTGGGCAACTGAGAAATACCCTTTTTCGCAAAATACATCTACAAAGGCTGCTAAGTTTTCTTCGGCTATTAGAGGTAGCATTTTATCGATTATCAAATTGATATAACCGTCTTTGTCGTTTTTATATTCTTCGGGAAAAGCATGAGCCCCTAAAAAAGTCGCTTTTATGGTTATAGGATAATTTTCTGCCAGTTTTTTAATAACCCGTAGCATTTTAATTTCGGCTTCAATGGTCAGCCCATAACCTGATTTTATTTCAATAGCACCAGTACCCAATGCCATAATTTCTTCTAATCGTATGGCAGATTGTTTATACAATTCTTTCTCACTTGTTTCTTGCAGTTTTTTGGCGGAATTTAGTATACCACCTCCTTTTGCCGCTATTTCTTGATAGCTCAATCCATTAATGCGATCTACAAACTCTCCTTCTCTATTCCCAGCATAAACAATATGTGTATGGCTATCGCACCAAGCGGGCAACACCATTTTATCTTTAGCATCTATTATTTCATTTACCACAACACCGTTAAGATCTTCCATCTTTCCAAAATCTTTGATTACGTCGTCTTCAATAATCAAAAAAGCATTTTTTAGGGTTGGCAAAGATTTCATTTCTTTACCTGAAACCTTTAGTACAGAACTGTCCCTGATTTGAAGCAATTCTTTAATATTGGTAATCAATGTGGGCATAATTGGTATATTTACCGTAAAGATAATTGAAAAATGCAAACCTATTTGACCGAAAACGAATTTCCACCTTATTTTAAGCCTTATATAGAAATATTAGGTTCTGATCTTAAGTCCATTATAACACATTTGGAAAACAGTTTAGAGCAAGCTCTTATTTTATTCTCGAATGTATTAGAAGAAAAACAATTATACCGTTACGCCGAGGGCAAATGGACAATCAAAGAGTTGATTCAGCACATAATCGATGCGGAGCGTGTATTTTGCTACAGGGCTTTGACCTTTGCAAGAAACGATATAACTACGTTGCCTAGCTTTAATGAGAATGATTATGTTGCACATTCGCGTGCCAATAAAAGACCTTTTACGGATTTACTAAATGAACTAAAATCTGTTAGGGCTTCTACAATTTTGCTTTATAAAAGCTTTGACGAATCTGATTTGGTCAAAACTGGAAATGCTAGTGGTAAGACAATATCAGTCAATGCTTTAGGGTATATTATTTCTGGTCATTTGTTGCATCATTTAAAAATTATTGAAGATAGATATTTGTTTTAATGCTGTTGTTAATGTAATAATTCCACTTTTGTTTACGTTATTTATTGAAAATACGCTAAACATGAATAAAAACTACGATTCAGAAAATGACGATGCCTTTCGTCATAACAAAAAAAGAAAAAAACGTATCAAACCTCATAAAAAAGATAAATATACTCTATCAAAGTTGATAGAGTATGAAAATTATCTTAATAATATTGAGCTATTCAGTAAAGGAAACAACCATTTAGACTTTCAATAAATATTCTTATATTTGAGTATAATTAACCTTTGAATTATGCGAAATATATTTGTAATTGCTTGTTTCCTGTTTTCTTTTACTATTTTTTCTCAAGAGAAAACAGTTGAGGAGGATACTGCGGTACCTAAAAGTATTTTTGCAACTAGTTCTCTCAATTATCAGCAGAATGACGGAAAAGTCAGTCCTTTACGATTAACGGGCTATAAGTTTATGATTGTAGATGACATATTTGAGGCATCTATCCATCAGCAAAGGATAAACTTAAATTTAAGAAATTTTGGAAGGCATTTTTCTTATGAGGATTTGGCCGACAATTATAATAAGGCAGAGTTCTATAAGTTCGATGTTAGTAAAAATACCGACCATTATATTTGGAATATACCTTGGGCTAACAAACAATTGCAAAAACAACGTGAGAGGCAAAACCGTAATCAATAAGATGTTTTATCTTCTTTTTCTGACCATTTTTTAAAGGCTTCTAAGGCATTTTCACAAGAAATTTGTTGAAATTCAATACTGCGTTTATCATATTCCAGATTAATTTCTTTATAAATAAACGCATCGTCAAATCCTATTTTGGCAGCGTCCGTGTGTTTACATCCAAAATAAACTTTATCGGGTCTGGCCCAATAAATAGCACCCAAGCACATAGGGCATGGTTCACAAGACGTATAAATAGTACAGCCTTCTAATTGAAAAGAATTCAAGTGTTTACAAGCATCTCTTATAGCTGTAACTTCTGCATGGGCAGTCGGGTCATTAGTTGAAGTAACTTTATTATTTCCTCTGCCAATTATTTTACCTTCCTTAACAACAACGCAACCAAAAGGGCCTCCTTCATTGGCGTTCATTCCATCAATGGCTAATTGTATGGCCTCATTCATAAAAATTTCATGATCGGTTAGGTTTTCACTGTCCGATTGAGCTTTTGCAGCTTCGTCTAAAAACTTTTTATTGAATTGATTGCACATTTCTTTTAGATTTTAAACATGAGAAATATCTAAAATCTCACGTCCCATATCTCATATCTAATTAAAGCCCACTAGTCATATCTTCAGGTTTTACCCATTCGTCATATTGCTCAGCGGTAACATATCCTAAACGGATAGCTTCCTCTTTTAAAGTTGTACCTGATGTATGAGCAGTGTTGGCAATTTGAGCAGCTTTATAGTAGCCAATTTTGGTGTTTAAAGCGGTTATAAGCATTAAAGAATTATCTACCAACTCTTTTATTCTGGGTTTGTTTGGTTCGATACCGGTTGCACAATTTTCATTGAACGAAGCACAGGCATCACCCAATAGTCTGGCGGATTGTAACACATTAGATGCCATAACAGGTTTAAAAACATTCAGTTCGTAATGCCCTTGAGTACCACCTACCGTAACGGCAACATCATTGCCTATAACTTGTGCACAAACCATGGTCAAGGCCTCTGCTTGCGTTGGGTTTACCTTTCCTGGCATAATAGAACTTCCTGGTTCGTTAGCAGGAATTATCAATTCGCCTATTCCTGATCGAGGTCCAGAAGCCATTAATCTAATATCATTGGCAATTTTATTTAAAGATACCGCCAATTGTTTCAATGCTCCATGTGTTTCTACCAAAGCATCATGGGCAGCCAAGGCTTCAAATTTATTTTCAGCCGTAACGAAGGGTAGTCCCGTAAATTCTGCAATCTTTTTAGCAACTAATACGTCGTAACCTTTTGGCGTATTCAATCCCGTGCCCACGGCCGTTCCGCCCAAAGCGAGTTCAGAAAGATGTGCCAGTGTATTTTTTAATGCTTTTAATCCATGGTTTAGTTGGGATACGTAACCAGAAAATTCTTGACCTACGGTTAAAGGTGTAGCATCCATTAAATGAGTACGACCTATTTTAACCACATCAGCAAAGTCTTTAGCTTTTTTATCTAAGGTATCTCTCAATTGTTCAACACCAGGGATTGTGGTTTCAACAATCATTTTATAACAAGCAATGTGCATTCCTGTTGGGAAAGTATCGTTTGAGGATTGTGATTTGTTTACATCGTCATTAGGTTGAATGGTTTTCTCACCTTCGCCTATTTCTTTACCTGCTAGTTCATGGGCTCTATTTGCAATTACCTCATTAACGTTCATGTTACTTTGCGTACCCGAACCCGTTTGCCAAATTACCAGAGGAAACTGGTCATCATGTTTTCCAGCTAGAATTTCATCGCATACCTTGGAAATCAAATCACGTTTTTCTTCCGTAAGTACACCCAATTCACAATTGGTATGTGCTGCGGCTTTTTTAAGATAGGCAAAACCATAAACTATTTCTAAGGGCATAGAGCCTGAAGCACCAATTTTAAAATTATTTCTTGAGCGTTCTGTCTGTGCTCCCCAATACTTATCGGCAGGTACTTTTACCTCGCCCATAGTGTCTTTTTCTATTCTAAAATTCATAGTAAATGATTGTTTATTTGTTAAACAAAGGTACGAAATATGTATCTCAAAAGCATAAAAAAAGGTTAGTAAATACTAACCTTTTGATTTTTTTGTTTTATAATTTAATCACCAAAACCTTCACCATCATCATCATCAAAGCCACGTTCACGTTGTTGTCTTTTCTTCTTCTGATTGAATCTATAGGTAAACGCTAAATTAAAACTGCGTTGTCTCCATTGGAATTCACTATCGCTTCTAAAAGTGGGAGTAAAAGATTCCATGGCACGTTTACGCGTATTGAATAAATCACTAATATTAAAAGTTACAGAAGCTTTTTCTTTAAAGATATCTTTGCTGAAGGCCATACTGGTTGAAAACATACCTTTTCTTTTGTTTTGAGCATCTTCACTTGGCCCCATATAGAATAAACGTGTTTGCCAATCAATATTTGCTGGTAGAGTAACTTTATTATTAAATCTGATAAACCAACTCAGATTTTCGGCACCATAATCAACACCCTTGTACTTCCCAATGGTTTCAGAATTAAATAAATTAAAATTACCGTTCATATTCCATTTTCTCGTAGGTCTGTAGGTAAGTGTAAATTCAAAACCGAACCTATTGTTAGTAGCTAAATTAATTGGCGTTCTTCTAATTATTGGAATTTCGGTACCGTTTACATTGGCGGTTTCACCAGAATCTTCACTAATAAAGGTAAAAATATCAGTTGCCTTTTGATAATATATTGAAGAGTTTAACGTCAATTTTCCAAACCTATTTAAGTAACCCAAATCAACTGTGTTTGAATAACTTGGTGTTAAACCTGGGTTTCCTTGAAATAAATTTGTAGCACTACTTCTTGACGGGAATGGATTTATAAAACGAGATCTTGGTCTTCTAATCCGTCTATTATAACCAAAGGTCAAACTCTGTTTTTCGTTGAGTTCATAACCTAAATTTACAGTTGGAAAAAAACCTGAATAATTTTGATTTGCGTAGTTGTTACTTGTTCTTTGATCTATCGTAACGTCAGTAGCTTCAAAACGCAAACCTAATAAATACGAAAACTTGTCTTTTATTTTACTTCCGTACTGGGTGTATAATGCATTGACATTTTCCTTATAAATTAAATTATTACTTACATTATCATCTCTGCTAAAATCACCAGTAGCATTTACAGTATCTAATTGATATTCGGTATCCAAATCATTGAATTCACCACGGTAACCAAACTCAAATTGACTATTTTCTCCAATAGGTAAAACATAATCAGACATTAGCAATACTTCTTTTTGAACCTCATAAGTACGAACCCTCTCATCAACTATTCCATTTTCTGTTATGATAGAGTTTTCATCTTCTGAATCATTTTCTATTTGAAAATCTGCAGTTAATTTATGACCATCTGTTTTGAATTGCTTATCAAAGTTTAATGAAAATTGTGTAGTTTTATCCGTATCATTTTCAGGGTCAAAACGAAAAGATTCTCTTACTAAATTACCATTGGCATTATATTCTTTAATATTATTATTAGTTTCGCTATCACTATCTCTATTACCGAAAAGAATTGCCGCAGTTAATGAAGTAGATTTATTTATATAATATTCTAAACCAAAATTGGTATTAAAACTGTTTCCTTTTCGTTCGGTTTCACGTCTTTCATTTAAGAAAGTATCAGGATTGTCAGATATCAAATTGCCATTATCATCAAAAATTTTATTAAAATATTGTGTCTCAGTTATTGATAAACCTGGGGATTCTCTATAGCTATAACTTGTAGTGTTAAAAAAGTTAAAGTCACCAGTTCTATAATTAATATTTCCTGAAATACCTGCTTGAAAAGGATACCCAAGGTTTGTTGTAATGGCTCCGTTAAGACCTTGTAATTTACTTCTTCTTAAAATGATATTTAAAATTCCACCAGTTCCTTCTGCATTATATCTTGCTGATGGCGAGGTAATTACTTCTACTTTTTCAATGGCGTCTGCCGGTAGTTGACGTAAAGCGTCTGTAGAATTTAAACCCACCAGCCCTGAAGGTTTACCATTAATTAATATTGTGACGTTATCATTTCCGCGTAACGCTACATTTCCCTCAACATCTACTGAAACAGAAGGGACGTTATCTAAAACATCACTAACTGTACCACCTCTTACTGTTAAATCTTTACCAACATTGTATATTTTTTTATCTAGTTTAATTTCAACTGTAGTTTTTTCAGCGATGACCTCAACTTCATCTAATGCTTCGGCAGCCGCATTTAATACGATTTTACCTAAATTTGTGTCTTTATTTATTTCTTTATTGGGTAGTTTATATGACTCAAAAGAAATAAATTCTACTGAGATATTATAAGTGCCTTTTTTTACATCTATTTTAAAGTTTCCATTTGCATCGGTAAGTCCACCATCAACTGGGTCTCCGTTAGTTGGTCTTAAAACAATTGTTGCATATTCTAAGGGTTGATTGGTTTCTTGGTCGATTACGTTGCCCGTAATTTCAAATTTTTGGGCATTGAGCGTAAAAGTTATACAGGATAAAATTGTCAGTAAAATAATATTTTTTAATTGTTGCATAGTGGCTCTGAGATTTCCTTTATAATTTCTGACAAAAATAAACACTTAAAACTAGGGTAAATACTATTTTATGTTAACGACTGTTAATTTTTAGATTTCTTTAACACAATTTAATTTAGCCTATTAATGTTGAAGGAATAGAAAAATGTAGAACTTGTAAAACATTTTTCAAAAAAAAATGATAAGTTGTTGCTAGTTAAGGTCAAAGATGTAAGTAAAACCAACATTTAAAAAAGAAGTATTTTCAACCTCCCTTTCAAACTCAAAAGCACTAGGAAAATTAAAATTATAACCCGCTTCTAAAAGAAAATTATCAAATTCTAATTGAAGTGGTAAGTTTAATTGAATATTCCGTAAGCTAAATTCTTCGAAAGAATTAACGACCCTATTTATATAGGGTACGTCAATACCCAATCTATCAATACGTGAAGTATCAATATTTTCACTAGCAAGAATAAAAGAAATGGAAGGTACAAATACTACTTTAGCATCTGATGAAGTATTCAAATCAAACAACTTTATATTGCCATAAAAAGAGGCAGTAGTTTGAAAGCCTGTTCTTTTTCCAAATAAATACGAAGCGTCAAGCAACGCTCCATAATTATCATTTTTGTTAGTAATACTAAAACTTCCGTCAATGCTATTTTCAAAATCATTAGATTCTGAATCTGAAAAAATATATCTACTGTATCCTAATTCTCCTTTTATGTTACGTAGTTTTCCAAAATATTTTCCATAGCCAATGGCTAGTATTGTTAAATCCCATTTTGGGTCAAATTTATCATAATATGCACCTGCGGCTCCTGCATAAATTCCGTTGGAATTTTTATACATAAGCTGTGATGTTACATTAAACTGCTTTAGACCTAAATCACGACCTAAAAAATAAGTTTTATCATTAAAATCAACCGATGCAATAAGTATTTGATAATGGTTAAATTCGTTAATTAAATCAATTAAATAGTCATCGTCAAGAGTAATTAAATTATCAATTATTTCATCAATTTCTTCATCAGCTACAGAATTTTCTTGCGAAAACAATAGCTGATTTATGAAAATAAAAGTAATTACAACTAGAATTTTTTTCATATAATCTATATTCAAAACTATCTATCCATATTATCACGGATGAGTCTTCTTAACCTTCTCACTAATCGCCTTCTGTCATTTATATTTCTTTTATTTATAAACTTTCGCAATCTTAATTTTTGCTTTTTTGTCAGAGATTTTTTAAATCTATTTTTTTTATGTTTTAGTAAATTTCGATTTGTAGTGATGATTCCTAATTGTTCTTTAGATAGGGATTTTTTAAGCAAAGCTGTTCTTTTTTCTTTGCTAATGCTTTTATTTTTTAAGATTGTCAATTGTTTTTCAGTCAAGTTTTGCTTAAAAATAGCTCTAGTTTTATCTAGTAATTCTTGCTGCTCTTTTAACAATTGCTTTTGCTCGTCATTTAAATAAGTGAGATGATTGCTTTCAGCATTTTCTTTTTGGGCATATAAAGAATTGCTCATAGTAAATACAATTACGAGCAATAACATCGAAAAATTTTTTTTAAAGTCCATTTTCCTTTTTTCTATTTCTTTAAGGTTTTTGCATATACTATGACATCTATAAATGAAAAAGGTTTAATTTGTTCTTAAAATTAATCTAAAAAAATTAAGAATTTATAAATATCAGACGTAAATAATCAAAAAAATTATTATTTTTGACGCAGAATAAATATGTAACTATGGAATTTCAACAATTTATAGGATTTTTAATTTTCTTGGGCGTTTTTACAATGGGGTTTTGGTTGTTGATTTTTTCGTTAGCTTTTATCGTTCCTTACTGGCTTTTTGGGTCAATAATGGAAAGTATAAAGTTAAAGCGTGAAGCTAAAAGGAATAAAGAATAATTTTTCATAAATTATAAGTGGAAATAAATGAGGTTGACAAAAGTCAACCTTTTTTTATTAAAAAAATTTATGGTTTTACATTTTTATATCTTGTTTATCCTCTAGCTCATCTTTGTTTATATCTTTACTTCTATCTTTTTTACTTTTTCTTTTTTGTTTAAATTGATAGGTAAACGCCAATGAAAATTGCCTTTCAAACCGAGCATTTCTTAGAGTATTACTCATAGCTTCCAGAGACCTAGTAGTAAAATTTTTGGTATTGAAAACATCAGAAACTTTAAACGTAAGCATGGCTTTCTTTTTAAAAATAGGTACACTAACCATCAAGTTTGTAAAATTTATGGTTTTATATTTTGCTAAACCATCTATTAATGGTGATTGGTAATAATGTTGAGCCCTAAAGCGTAGACCGTTATTTAGTGTTACTAATGCCGAAGCTTCTGCATACCAAACCGTATTTGAAACATTATAGGCATCGTCTAAAGCATTTGTAGTTTCTTCTCTATATGGACTAACATATGTATTTAATCTCAATCCTTTGAATGGAGTGTAAGTTATGTCCACATCAATACCCATACTAATCTTATTACCGCTATTTATGGGTGTTCTAGTAAAAATTTCTAAACCATTAGCATTTACTCCAGCACTTTGCAAAATGGGTAAAAATTGATTTTCAGCATGCGTTGTATATAACGAAGATGTTATTAATAATTTTTTAAAACTAATGTCATACAATAATTCAAAGAAATTAGTGTAATAGGGATTTAGATTTGGATTACCAACCGATTGATAACGTTCGTCATTTAAAGAAATAAAGGGATTGATTTGATAAATTTCAGGTCTATCAACTGACCTACTATAATTTAATGATAAATAGCTTTTATTTTTGAATTCATATCCAAGCGATACCGATGGAAAAAAGTCGGTATAATTTTTAGCATTGTTGTTATTAGTGTTAGTACCAATTGCAACATCAGAAAGTTCTGAACGTAAGCCTAATGCATACGAAAAACTACCATGGGTTGCAGTATATTGTGCATATAGTGCATGCACTTTTTCATCGTAATTTACTAGGTCTGTAAACCCACCAATAGTTATAAAATTACCACTGTTAGGGTTGAATTCAGAGACATTATAATCATTTTTATAGAAACGGAACGTGCTTTTATATCCTAGTTCCAGCATCTTTTCCAATGAAAAAGGCAAGGTATAATCTAACTGCAATAAATAATCATCTAGGTTCTGATTTTTAACTACTTTTTGCTCAATAGTTTCTGAATTGGGAAAAGAAATATTTTCAAGAATACTAGCTTCATTATCTGAGATAGTGGTACTGTATTTAAAATCAAAAGACAGTTTTTCTCCCTTCTTGTTTAACTTATTGGTATAGTTTAACAACCCTTCAATCTTTGAAATATCATCTTTGTCTTTTACATTTCTTTTAGCCGATTGTTTCATTGATCTTTGTGAGTCAAAATCATCTAGATCTAAATCTGAAACATAATCTTTGTTATGATTGTTAACTAAAAAAGAGGCAGTAATGGTGTTGTTCTTATTTAAATAAAAATCACTGCCAATATTAAACAAGAACGTATTTCGTTGATTTTCATCTTTTCTTTTTTGCTCAAAAAAGCCTAAAATGTTTTCTGAATTATCAAAATGGGTTTGGTCAATATCAGTATATTTTATTTTCTTTCCATTATTAAAACTGATTGTACTGAACAAATTGATATGATTGGTACTTTTATTTAAAAATACAGAACCGCCATTATTTTCTGGTATTCCGCCATGTACATCAATAGAACCACTAAGCCCTTTGCCTTTTCCTTTTTTTGTGATAATGTTTAGAATACCTCCGCCACCTTCAGCACTATATTTGGCTGAACGAGTTATAATTTCTACCTTATCTATGTTATTTGAAGGCATGGCACTTAACAAATCTGACCCGTTGCCTAAACCAAAAAGTGGCCTGCCATCAACAAGTATTGTGGCTGATGCTCCCCTCATATTCACATTTCCATTTTGGTCAACGGTAACCGAGGGTGTATTATTTAAAACATCTATGGCATTACCTCCATAATTAGAAGCATCTTGCGACGCTCTATATATTTTTCTATCAACTTTAAATTCGGTTAGTCGCTGTTGACCAATAAGTTCAACCTCATTTAAAATTTTTGAAGAATAGAATAGTACAATAGTACCAAAATCTATTGATTCAGTTAACGACTTATCCTTTAAAACATATGGGTCATAAGATAAAAATTCTGCTTTTATGGTATAGGAATTTGGAGGAATACTTATCGAAAATTTTCCTTTTTTATCTGTGGTTGTACCAAAAAATAATGAATCTTTCCTAAAGGATATGGTAGCAAATTCTATGGGATTGCTCGTTGTCGCATCAATTATTTTACCTGTAATTGTTATTGTCTGGTTAGATTTTTGTCCATACAACGATAAGGTAAACGCAACGGTAACAAGAAATAAGACTATTTTTTTCAACGCAATTCCCTTTGTTTACAAAGCTAAGTGTTTAAAATAAAATAAAAAATAGTGGTTTTTGGGTAGTTTGTTTTGCAGTTTTTTATTTTAGTAAATTACTAATATTTTCTGGTGGTCTGCCAATAACGGCTTTGTCTCCTTTAACGACAATTGGACGTTCAATCAATTTTGGGTGCGTAACCATTGCTTTAATAATTTCATTGTCAGAAAGCTCTTTACCTTTGTAATTCTCTTTCCAAATGGCTTCATTCTTTCTTACCAGTTGAATAGGAGTAAAGCCTAATTTTTTCAAGATGTCCTTGATTTCCTTTTCCGATAAGGGGTTTTTAATGTATTCAACCACTTTAAAATTTTGCTTTGAATTATTTAAAATTTCTAACCCACATCTACTTTTGCTACAACGATTATTATGATATATTTTCATCTTATGTTTTTAAATAGAGTGCTAAGCTATAAAAAACTAATATAACATCATATCTTTGCAATCTTAAAATTTGTAAATGATAATTACCGATACACATACCCATTTATACTCTGAACAATTTAACGAAGACCGTGCAAAAATGATGAAACGTGCTTTAGATTTGGGTGTTTCTCGTTTTTTTATCCCCGCTATTGACTCTGGTTATAATGATGCCATGTTTCAATTGGAGCAAAATTACCCTGAAAATGTGTTTTTGATGATGGGTTTGCATCCTACAAGTGTTAAAGAAAATTATAAGGAAGAATTAGCTTTAGTTAAAAAATGGCTTGACAAAAGGAGTTTTTATGCCGTTGGTGAAATAGGTATCGATTTGTATTGGGATAGATCTTTTTTACAACAACAGCAAGATGCTTTTAAAACTCAGATTGAATGGGCAAAAGAGAAAGAATTACCAATTGTCATACACTGTAGGGAATCTTTTGACGAAATTTTTGAAGTGCTGGAAGAAGTTAATGATGATAAGCTACATGGAATTTTTCATTGTTTTACAGGAACTTTGGAACAAGCCCAAAAAGCGATTTCTTTTAATATGAAATTAGGAATTGGAGGCGTGGTAACTTTTAAAAATGGAAAAATTGATCAATTTTTAAACCAAATTGACTTAAAACATATTGTTTTGGAAACAGATTCTCCGTATTTGGCACCAGTTCCATATCGTGGTAAACGCAACGAAAGTAGTTATATAATAAATGTCTTGGAAAAACTGGCAACTATTTATAACTTAAGCCCTGAAGAAATTGCCAATACAACTACAGAAAACTCAAAACAAGTCTTTGGAATTTGATAGCATAACATATTACAAAACACCTATTGGTTTGGCCAGAATTGTTGGTGACAACTCGGGTATATCATCAATAACAGTAATTGATGGAGATGAAAATAGCTCAACCGAAATTCCAAAATGTTTACAAGATTGTGTTACCCAACTGGATGAGTATTTTAAGAAGAAACGAACCTCTTTTAACCTAAAATTAAATCCGCAGGGAACTGATTTTCAAAAGCAAGTTTGGCAAAGTTTACAACAAATCCCTTACGGATCTACACGTTCATATCTAAAACAAAGTGAAGCTTTGGGTGATGTTAAAGCTATTAGAGCTGTAGCATCGGCAAACGGAAAAAATCCATTGTGGATAGTTGTACCCTGCCATCGTGTAATTGGTTCAGACGGTTCACTAACAGGATACGCTGGTGGTCTATGGCGAAAACGTTGGTTATTGGAGCATGAAAATCCGCCAGAGCAACAATCCCTCTTTTAATAAACTATTTTTAGGCATAAAACGTTTGAGTAATTGATGAAGAAATGGGTTTTCATATTTTTTGTTTTTTTGTCAGTTTCTTTATGTGCTCAAGAAGGCACTAACCGCTTTAAAACTAAATCCTTTCAGGTTGTTTCTGATACCATACAAATTGACTCCGTTAGCATTAGCCCTTACAATTTCAAGGTTTTTAATGACTTAAAACAACAAATAGACAGCACAAATTATAAAGTTGATTTCTCTAAATCTATTCTAGTTTTAGATGCCGAGAAATATCCAAATATCACAATTGAATATAAATCTTTGCCACCGTTTTTAACCAAAACTTATAGTGTTTTTGATAAAAGTTTAATAGTTCCCCGTTCTACCGATTTATCGAGATTGTATAGTTCTAAGAGTCGAACTCAAAACAAAATTTTTAGCCCTTTTGAGGGCTTAAATACAAGCGGAAGCATATCTAGAGGAGTTACCGTTGGTAACAATCAAGATGCTACGGTAAACTCTAATTTGGATTTACAAATTTCGGGACGATTGTCCGATAAAGTCCAGTTAAGGGCTTCAATTACAGACAGTAATATTCCTTTGCAAGAAAATGGATACACTCAGCGTTTGGACGAGTTTGATCGTGTTTTTATTGAATTGTTCAGTGATAACTGGAGTGTAAAAGCGGGAGATATTAATTTGCAAAATACAGAAAGTCAATTTTTACGGTTTACAAAAAAAGTAGCTGGACTACGAGTGGATGTTAATTTAGAAAATGATGAAAACGATGTAAATGTTTTTGCATCTGGAGCATTAGTTAGGGGGCAATTCAGTCAAAATCAATTTTTAGGACAAGAGGGAAATCAAGGGCCTTATAAAATTACGGGAGCCAATCCGCAATCATTGGCTGAGCAGTATGTGCTTTTGATTTCTGGCTCTGAGCGAGTTTTTGTTAACGGTGTATTGTTGCAACGTGGAGAAAGTAATGATTACATTATCGATTACAACACCGCTGAAATTACGTTTATGCCCACCTATCCCATAACGGCAAGTATGAGAATAACGGTAGAGTATCAGCAAGCAGACAGAAATTACACACGATTTGTAACGTATAACGGAGCGGAGTATAAAACGGAAAAATTTAACATTGGCTTCAATTTTTACAATGAAAATGATGCTAAAAATCAGACTTTACAGCAAGATTTAAGCAATAGCCAAAAAGAAACTCTTTCACTTGCTGGAGATGATATTACGAAAATGAATGTGTCTTCAGCTTATGCTGATACTTATGAAGAACACAAAATATTGTATAAAAAGGAAATCCAAAATGGTGAGGAAGTTTTTGAGTTTTCAAACGATGAAAACGATAATTTGTTCAATGTTAGGTTTACCTATGTAGGTTCAAATAATGGTAACTACCAAATTCAAACAACGATTGCTTCAGGAAGGGTTTATGAATATGTTGCTCCAATAAATGGTGTTTTACAAGGAGATTATGAGCCGGTTATACAATTGGTTGCTCCCGAAAAATTACAAATTGCTATGATAAACATGAGCTACAATCCGAATAAAAAGACAAGCCTTAATTCGGAAGTAGCATATAGTGTAAGTGATAAAAACCTGTTTTCGTCTATTGACGACAATGACAATAAAGGAGTAGCTGCAAAACTGAATTGGAGGCAATTGTTATCGGATAAAAAATGGCAATTGAAAAGCTCGGTAGATTATGAATTTATTCAACAGGATTTTAAAACCATAGAGCGTTTTAGAAACATTGAATTTGCCCGTGATTGGGATCTGGTAAATCCTCTAGGGAATCAACAGTTTTTAAGGGTTGGGTTAAGTTATGTTAATCCTGAAAAAGGAAAAATGGAATACGGTTTTGATTGGCTTAATTTTAGTAAAAACTATAATGGCATAAAGCATAATTTTTTAGGTAATTTAAGATTAAACAACACCAAAATTAACATTAACGGAAGTTACTTAAATAATGATTCTGATGTTGCAAAGACACAATTTTTTAGAGGCTATACGAATGTAAAACATCATTTTAAGAAAAGTTGGATTGGAGCAAAATTGAACAGTGAAAGTAATAAACGTAACGATAAATTGACCAATACACTTTCTAGTTTAAGTCATAAGTATATAGAATCAGAAGTCTATGTTGGAGTGGGTGATACTGCTAAAGTATATGCAGAATTTGGTTATAATTATAGAACTACGGATAGTGTACAGAATAATACATTGGCTCGTGTAAATAATGCTAACACCTATTTTTTGAGATCGCAATTAATTCAAAAAGCAAATTCAAATTTATCTCTGTTTGTAAATTATAGAACGGTAAAGCATAAGAACACTACTTCTAATTCGACTAAAGAAGAATCATTAAATTCTAGATTATCCTACCGTCAACAATTGTTTAAAAATGCGGTTACCTTGCAGACGGTTTACGAAACCAATTCGGGCAATTTGCCACAACAAGAGTTCAGTTATATACAAGTAGATACTGGATTAGGTTTTTATACTTGGAACGATTACAACAATAACGGCATACAAGAATTAGATGAATTTGAAACTGCACAATTTCAAGATGAAGCTAACTATGTGCGTGTATTGTTGCCCACTATCAATTTTGTAAAAACACATCGTAATAAGTTTAGTCAAAGTCTAACGATTTATCCAGCAAATTGGAGCAATCAAAAAGGGTTTAAAAAAGTGCTTTCACACTTTACAAATCAGTCTTTTGTGCTGATTGACAACAAAAAGAGAAGAGAAGGAGTAAATTTTGAACTCAATCCGTTTAATATTAATGATGATGTTTTGTCTTTGACCTTGAATTTAAAAAACAGCCTGTTTTTTAACCGAGGTAAACAAAAATATTCAACAACCTATACCTATATAAACACCAAAAATAAAAATGCTTTTTCTATTGGCGATCAAGAGCAAAACTCACAATCGCATCAATTGCTTTTTAACCACAAATTTGGAAAGTTTTGGTTGTTTGATTTTAAAACGGCACTTACGGAAAACAAAAGTGCATCTGAACGATTTACAAGTCGTAATTACACCTTAGATAATGTAGAGGTAAATCCTAAAATATCTTATTTATATAGTAAAAATTCGCGATTAGAAGTATTGTATCATTTTAAGAACAAAGACAATCAATTAGGGAGTTTAGAAACCCTAATGTCACATAATTTTGGGGCTAATTTTATTTTTGCCAAAAACCAAAAATATTCCATTAACTCATCTGTCAAATTAGTGTTAAACACTTTTGATGGTAATCTAAATTCACCTGTTGCCTATCAAATGTTAGAAGGTTTGCAACCTGGTACAAATTATACTTGGAATTTAAGTTTACAAAAAAGAATTACTTCTTATTTAGATTTGAACATTAACTATTTAGGTAGAAAATCTGAAACTGCTAATGCTATACATACGGGCACAGTGCAATTGAGGGCGAGTTTTTGAGATTGTTTTGTTAAACTTGTTACACACCCTTTTTATAAAAATTCGTAACTTTGTAAGTAATGACAAAACTAGTTGCCATAATATTTTCAGGATTAATCCTTTTTCAGAGTTTTAATATTAGTATTGAAGATGTCTCTAAATTAAAGGTATTGCTAGAACATGCGGAATACCATCAAAAAACGTATGGTGATTCTTTTGTAGAATTTTTGGTAGAACATTATAGTGGAGATGATATGCCGAACGGAAATGAACATGAGGAACATGATAGTTTACCCTTTAAAGATGGGAGTAATAATAGTCAACACATTAATTCGCCATTTAATTTTGTCGCATCCAATTTTAATTTAGACTTTACCCCTTTTGTTGCCATTCCTTTAAACTTTTTTTATAAAGATTCTATATCTACTTTTGAAAAACCTTCTGTTTTTCAACCCCCAAAACACGCATAATTTAATATTGATTTAAGTCATTTATTTTAAAGCTATTTTATCATAGCTTGCCTTACTTTATTTATAAATTATGTTAAACAGAATTATCAAGTTCAGCTTAAACAATAAGTTGATTATCCTACTTTTTATAGTATTTATTATTGGCTTTGGCATCTTGTCATTGACTAAAATACCAATTGGTGCTGTGCCTGATATTACTAATAATCAAGTACAGGTAATAACTACTTCCAGAAATTTATCTACACAAGATGTAGAGCAATTCATAACGTATCCTGTAGAATTGGAAATGGCAAATTTGCCTGGTGTAATTGAGATACGCTCCATTTCAAAATTTGGTTTATCTGTCGTTACCATTGTTTTTGAAGATAATATGGGTACCTATTTGCCAAGACAGTTAATTGCGGAGAAGATTAAATCGGCTTTGGAGAAAATTCCTGATGGTTTTGGTAGTCCTGAAATGGGTCCAATTACAACGGGTTTGGGCGAAATTTATCAATACATTTTAGATGTAAAACCAGGTTTTGAATCTCAATATTCTCCGACAGAACTGCGAACCATTCAAGATTGGATTGTAAAAAGGCAACTTTCGGGAATTCTAGGAGTGGTGGAGGTAAATACATGGGGCGGTTATCTAAAACAGTATGAGGTGGCTATAAATCCCACTAAATTAAACGCTATGAATATTGCTATTGCCGATATTTATAAGGCATTGGAAAAAAACAATAGTGTTGCCGGCGGTGGTTATATAGAAAAGTCTAATCAAGCCTTTTTTATTCGTGGTGAGGGCTTGGTGAAATCTCTGGAAGATATTGAAAATATTGTAGTTAAAAATACGCATACCAATCCCATTTATATAAAAGATATTGCCAAAGTAGGTTTTGGTAGTGCCACCAGATTTGGAGCTATTACTGGCAATGGAGAAGGCGAAAAAGTATTGGGACAGATAATGATGCTAAAAGATGGCAACTCAAACGAAATCATTGATGCCGTTAAAAAACGAGTAGCTTCCATTCAAAAGAGTTTACCTGAAGGGGTTTATATCAACGGGTTTTTGGAACGTAGCGAACTGATTGGTAAAACCACATTTACAGTAGCTGAAAACCTCATTTTAGGTTCGCTAATCGTAATATTTGTGGTCGTGCTCTTATTGGGTAATTGGCGTTCAGGTTTGGTCGTGGCTTCTGTAATTCCGCTGAGTTTGCTATTTGCCATTTCATTGATGCATGTTTTTGGTATCGATGCCAACCTCATGAGTTTGGGAGCCATTGATTTCGGGATTATCATTGATGGTTCGGTAATAATTGTGGAATTTATTGCTTTTCGTATTACCTCGCAACGTAAAGAGATTTTATACTTGACCAAAAAGGAAAGACAGGCCGAAATAGATCAAGTTACTTATAATGGAGCATCAAAAATGATGAATTCTGCCATTTTCGGACAACTGATAATTCTGATTGTATTTATTCCGATTCTATCATTAAGTAGCGTAGAAGGAAAAATGTTTAGACCCATGGCATTGACTTTTAGTTTTGCCTTAATTGGAGCTATGTTATTTTGTTTGACTTATGTCCCAGTAATTGCTTCGTTATTTTTAAAACCTAGCACACAAAATGATAAGAATATCTCGGTTAGATTGATGAAGTTTTTGACGAGTTTATACCAACCAATTATTAGTTGGGCACTTTTTCATAAGAAAGTAGTCATTGGTTTTTCGGTACTCCTGTTAATTCTAAGCGGTTGGATATTTAGTAGAATGGGAGGAGAGTTTGTACCAACGTTGGATGAAGGCGATTTTGTAATACAACCCGTTTTAAAAACTGGAACATCGTTAAGTAAGACCATAGAAATCACTACAAAAATTGAGCAAATTTTATTGGATGAATTCCCTGAAGTAGATCAGGTAGTCAGTAGAATTGGTGCTGCCGAAGTACCTACAGATCCCATGTCAATGGAAGAAAGTGATGTCATTATCAAATTAAAACCTAAAAAGCAATGGACATCAGCATCAAGCAAAGATGAGTTGGCAGATAAATTTAAGGAAGCCTTGGCTGTAATACCAGGAATGGAATTAGAATTTACACAACCTATCGAAATGCGATTTAATGAATTAATTACTGGTGTTAGGGCAGATGTGGCCATTAAAATATTTGGTGAAGATTTAGAAATTTTAGCCACCAAGGCCGATGAAATTAAAAGTTTAATTTCTGATGTGGAAGGAGCCTCTGATATCATTGTGGAAAAAATAGAAGGATTACCTCAAATGAGTGTTAATTTTAATAGAACCAAAATTGCCAGATATGGATTAAACATAGCAGATTTGAATCAGGTAATCTCTATGGGTTTTGCAGGTGAAGCGTTGGGTAGTGTTTTTGAAGGCGAAAAACGATTTGATTTGGTATTACGTCTAGATGCTGATTATCGTAAAGAATTAGAAAATCTACGAAGTTTATATGTTGATATACCTAGTGGTCAAAAAATTCCGTTGAGCGAACTGGCTGAAATCAACTATTCTAAGGGACCAGCTAAAATATCTAGAGACGATACAAAAAGGCGTGTAGTAGTTGGTATAAATGTTAGAAATAAAGATTTACAATCGGTTGTTGATGATGTCAGAGCGATTATTGATCAAAGCCTAAAATTACCGGCTGGTTATACCATTACTTATGGTGGTCAGTTTGAAAATTTACAGAGTGCTAAGGCTCGATTAAAAGTTGCAGTACCCATAGCTCTATTACTCATTTTTGTATTACTCTATTTTGCATTTAGTTCTGTAAAGGAAGCATTGTTGGTCTATTCTGCAATTCCACTTGCTGCGGTAGGTGGCGTATTATTATTGTGGATTAGAGATATGCCTTTTAGTATTTCGGCAGGTGTCGGTTTTATTGCCCTTTTCGGAATAGCTGTACTTAATGGAATTGTATTGATAGAACATTTTAAAGATTTGAAAATACAAGGAGTTTCAGATATTAAAGAACGTATCATTCGAGGTACAACAGAACGATTACGTCCCGTTTTATTAACAGCCTCGGCGGCAGCTTTAGGCTTTTTGCCCATGGCAATTTCTACAAATGCAGGTGCGGAAGTTCAACGGCCATTGGCCACGGTTGTCATTGGCGGATTAATAACGGCAACCCTATTAACTTTAGTTGTTTTGCCGATTTTATACGCTTGGTTTGAAGATAAAAAAGAAATAAAAATGAATAAAAAAGGAATAGCAACAGTAATTTTATTGATGCTTTCAATAGGCATATCGGCACAGCAAGAGCCGTTAACTATTGATAGAGCAGTTGCTTTAGCTACAGAAAATAATGCTGAGCTAAAAGCATTTTCCATGATGGTTGAGAAAAGTGATGCACTTATCGGTAGTGCTTTTGATTTTGATAAAACATCGGTTTTTTATAACTATGATGAAAGTAACCTTGGGACAAATAACTTGCCATTACGGGTTTTTGGTGTACAGCAGGATTTTAAGTTTCCCACGGTTTATTTTGCCGATAAAAAGGTAAATAAAGCTGATTATAAGATGCAGCAATCCAATTATAATATCAAATTGGAAACGCTAAAACGCAATGTATATTTGTCATACTACAATGTTGTTTATGCAAAGAACAAAGCCAAAACCTATCATTTTTTAGATAGTTTATACTCCAATTTTGCCAACGCATCCAAACGAAGATTTGAATTAGGAGAAACCAATTACTTGGAAATGATAACGGCAACATCGAAACAAAAACAGATAGAAATGGCCTTAAAACAGGCAAAACAAGAGGTTATTTTGTTAAATGAAGATTTAAAAGCTGTTGTACAGGTAGATAGTCTTTCAGTAGTTAATCAACCTTTGAAAAAGCTAACGTTGCAAAATATTTCCATTGATAAAAATGTTGGCTTGGATTTTTATAAAAATGCTGATTCTTATTATAAAGTTTTACATCAAAGAGAAAAACAAAGTTTATTGCCCGATTTGAGCGTAGAGTATTTTCAAGGCTCAAATAGTTCCTTAAATCAGCAAATGATAGGTTATCAATTTGGTATTAAAATGCCTTTGGTATTTGGAGGGAAAGCATCTAAAATTAAAGCTTCTAAAATAGCTCAGGATATTATTAAGGAAGAGCAAATGGATTTTAAAGCCAAACTATCTGCAAAATATCAAAAACTAATGGCAAAATTGAATCAATATAATGAGGCTGTTGTGTATTACGAAAGTCAAGGAAAACAACTCTCACAAGAAATTATCAAAACCGCCGAAAAGAGTTTTAAACATGGTGAAATCGATTTCTTTCAATACATACAGAGCATAGAAGCGGCAACAGCTATTCAGCTGACGTATTTAGATAACCTCAATAAATACAACCAAACGGTGATTGCTATTAATTATTTAACCTTATAAAAATAACGAAAATGAAGAATCTCTATATAGTATTAATTACACTCTTGTACGCGGCCTGCGGAAATTCAGAAAAACAAGCAAATGATGAGGCAACAATTTCTGATGATAATAAAATTATGGTCACCAAAGCACAATTTGAATCGGAAAAAATGGAATTGGGTACATTTACAGAACAAGATTTTAATAAAAGTATCAAAGTAAATGGAATGATTGATGTTCCGCCCCAAAATAGGGCAAAAGTCAGTACTTTTTTAGGCGGATACATAAAAAGAACCCCGCTGTTAGTTGGTGATAAAGTAAAAAAAGGACAATTGTTGGTAACGTTGGAAAACACCGAATTTGTTGAACCACAGCAACAATATGCCGAAATAATGGAACAACTCAATTATTTAAAATCTGAATACGAAAGGCAAAAAACCTTGTTCGATGAGAGAATCACTTCTCAAAAAAATTACCTACAAGCTGAGAGTACGTATAAAAGTGCAATGGCACAATCGAGTGGGTTGCGACAAAAATTAAGAATGATGAATATTAATCCTAAATCAGTTGAGGAGGGAAATTTCACTTCTCAAATCAATATTTATGCACCAATCGGCGGTAAGGTTTCAAAGGTAAATGTAAGTAACGGGATGTATGTTTCACCTGCTGATCATATCTTGGAAATAGTGGATACTCAACATTTACATTTAGAATTGACTATTTTTGAAAAGGACATTTTAAAAATAAAAAAGGAGCAATTGGTGTTGTATAAAATTCCGGAAGCTTCAGATAAAACGTTTAAAGCCGACGTGCATTTGGTAGGTACCACCGTTGACGAGGCCAACAGAACGGTAAAAGTACATGCCCACTTAGAAAATGAAGATGCTAATTTAATTGTTGGTATGTTTGCTGAAGCTCAAGTTATTATTGAAGCTCAAAAAAGTATGGCCTTACCCATTGAGGCCGTTGGTGAAATTGGAAATGATTTTTATGCTTTGGTATTAAATGAAAAAGTGGATAACGGATATGTCTTTGAAAAAATAAAATTGAAGGTAGGTGAACAAACAGAAGCATATGCTGAAATACTGAATAGTGAAACTTTAAAAGGTAAAAAGATACTAACTAATGGTGCTTTTATGTTGTTAAATGAAGGATAACTTAAAGACATTATCTATTAAAGATATAAATAATAAGCAACCTTTTTTTATTACTGTATCTTCTATGCAGTTAATATAAATCAACCTTATATTGGTATAACTTTTGATACATTAAATACTTATCCTAAAAATCATTCTATGAAGAATCTAATTCTTGTTACTTTTTTATTATTATCCGTAATTACTTTTGCTCAAAATGATGATGATGCACTAGTAAAAAAGCATGAATTAAAAGCCAATGCGTTTAATCTTATTGTTTTTAAATCAGCTGACTTTTCTTACGAGTATTTAATTAATGAAGAATCATCTATTGGAGCTTCATTTCTTTTTAATTTGCAAGATAGAGACAATGATCGTGACTTTGAAGATGGACCTATTTATGAAGAGAAATTTGCTTTTACGCCTTTTTATAGACGTTATTTTTCGAGCAAATATGCATGGGGTTTCTTTTTAGAAGCATTCGGAATGTTTAATGTTCAAGACGATTATGATAACTACGTTTATGATTATGTGCCAGATCCAAATATTAGTATAAATAGAGATGAAACTTCAACTAATGTTGCTTTTGGTATTTCTATTGGCGGTAAGTTTGTTAGCAAAGGCGGTTTTGCTTTTGAAGTTTTTGGAGGTGCCGGAAGAAATGTTTATCAGTCTAATGAAAATTATGCAACTGAAATAGTACCAAGGCTAGGGGCTTCTTTAGGGTATCGTTTTTAGCAGTTTTTTGAGATTTCGATTAACGTTTAGTATATGGCAAGTAGGGCAGTTGAAAGCGATGAACTTTCAAGTTTGTACTGAGCCAAAACGTTGTATTTTGTTTTTAATTTATTCATTCTTAAAAGCCAAATCAACGATTTGGCGGTGTTGGTAAATAGTGCTGAACTTTCGTAAACCATTGAACGCCCTATTTGCTATATACAGTGTTGTAAAGCGTTTATTTTTCTAGCCATTTTATCCACCTGTCCAGCGTTGTTTTGTTAGATAACATGATCTTTTTTTCATAATCATAAAATGGTTCAAATTGCCAATCCTCTGTTCCTACACAACCTAATTGAGTCCATTTATTCATAAAGTCAATAAAGTTTTCGCCAAGAATTTGTCCATGAAAGTCGTCACCTTCATGACTTAAATAAACTACTTGGTTTCCAAATTCCGTTTTTTCACCAAAGGCAATTACATCTCCGTTTGGAACATCTAAAAACGGTACTTTATTATACCATACTTTATCATATTCATCATCGGGATTTGGAAAGCATTCTGTAATCCATCCTCTGATGTTTTTATAGTCATCTCTTAATGTGTCGAAATCCCATAAATAACCCCTTCCTGCACCACAAAATATTTCACGAAATTCTCCCTCAGTTTCTTCACCTTCAATTTGCCAGTCCATTAAAACTCCAGATGAATATTTAGTTAAAACTTCTTTAAAGTCCTCAGGGTATTTTAAATTCAGTTCTTTTTCAAGGATGTCAAATGCCTTTTCTGAAATTGGTTTTTTGATTGTCAAGTCAGAATAGTCCCAGTTTCGTTTCTTGGCTATTCTGAGAATCCACTCAATTCTGCTTATCCATTCATTCCAGATTTCGTTATTCATTTCGTTAACCTTAATGCTTTACAACGTCTTGATATCAAATCGTTTTAATGTTTTATATCTAATGTTAATCGAAGGTCGTTAAAAAATTTAAGAAAGTCAAGTTTAAAAGTAGCGTAATTTAATCTACAACTATTTTATTTTAGTCTTTACTTTTCTGTTTTTAATTATTATTTATACCAAATATTTTGTGAATTACTTGTTTAAAAGAATGGGTTTTCCATATTCTAATTTCTCCATTTTTTCGAGTTGTGTAGCAGCATCACCAACTATTAGATAAATCATTTTATCTGGGTTTATGTATTTTTCTGCTAAAGCTTTAATATCTTTAACGGTCATTGCTTTAACAATATCCTCACGTTGTTTGGCATAATCATCTGCATATCCATAATTGCTAATATTTGTAAGCATATTTAATTTACTTCGTAACGTTTCGAAAGCCCTTGCATTACTTTTTATCATATATCCTTTGGTAATTTCTAAATCATTATCATTATAATTTTTACCATAGTTTTCTAAAATTTCTTTTATTAAACTTGATGATTCATAGGTAACATTAGAACGTACACCACTAGAAATTGAGAATGTGCCTTTAATAGTAGACCCATTAAAACCAGAACCAATACCATAAGTGTAACCTTTTCCTTCACGAAGCTGTTGTGTTAATTGAGAGGCAAAACCTCCACCACCTAAACGATAATTAAGTAATGTGGCAGGATAATAATCAACATCAGTCGCTGCTAATGCTGGATAACCAAATCGTAATATAGATTGTTTAGCACCTGGCACGTCATAAAAATATATTTTTGATGCACCTGGCGTTGTAGGATTAATAATTTCAGGAAACTGAACCATTTTTGGTTTCCAATTATTATTTAATGTTGTAATAGATTTTGAGACTTCATCTTTTGAAATTGCTCCCGCCACATGAATTTTAGTGATATTTGGCGAAATAGATGCTTCGTAATAGACTTTTAAATCATCAATTGTAATGGCATTTACAGAAGTTTCATCACCTAAATTGTCATTGGATAAAATATGATTTTCTCCGTATATAAGTTTATTGAATTGATTGGAAGCAATACTATTTGGTTCAGCTTTTTGACGTTCAATTTGACTTAATATACTTTGCTTTAAAAGATTAAACTCTTTTATGTCCCAACGCGGTTGTAAAATAATTTCCTCAACTAATGCCATTGTTTTTGCATAATTTTTGGCCAGTGTGTTTCCAGAGATAGTAATATTTTCATTGGTAGCATATGTGTTAATTGAGGCACCTAGTTTTTCAATTTCATTTTCAAGTTCTTCAGGTGTCTTGGTTGCTGTACCTTTGGTCATTAATTCTGCTAACAGATTAGATACACCAATTTTATCCTGGTTTTCTAATAACATACCACCTTTTATCTGTATCTGAAATTGTACTAATGGCACTTCATTATTCTCTATTCCAAAAAGTTTTATACCCGATGAAAGTTCGTCTTTCCATACCTCCGGAACAATAATATCTGGACTATCGCCATATGGAGGCTCAATACTCCTATCAAAACTTGAAAGTGTTTTTTCATAGTCTGCAGCTATGCTAGCGTCAAAAGATTCTTCTGCACCTTCAATAATAGGTTCTTCAACAACATCTGCCAATTTTGAATCGGCTAGAGCTAATGCTTTTTGCTCTTTGGGGACAAAACTGGTGGCAACAAAATTTTTGCCCTTTACATATTGATTGTATACGCGTGTTACATCCTCAGCAGTGACATTTAGAATGTTCTTAACGTCTTGATTTACAAATCCAGGGTCACCTGCAAATATTTCATATTGTGCTAATTGAAATCCTTTGCCTAAAACACTAGATAAACTATTGTAAAAACTAGTTTCTTGTCCCGCTTTTATACGGTCTAAATCGGCTTGAGAGATTCCTTCTTTTTCAAAATTTGCAAAACCTTCGTTAATACCGTTCAAGACATCTTCAAGATTAACATCAGAGAAAGCGGTGACTTGAATCATGAACTGACCGGCAATTTCTGAGTTATACTGAAATGCATCAACACCATCCGTTAGTTTTTTATCTTCAACGAGTACTTTATATAATGGTGCTTTTTTTCCTTGCGATAAATAAGTAGCTAATACTTCTAGGGCATAAGAATCATTATGGTATTCATAAACGCCAGGCCATGTTAAGGTGAGACGAGGTACTCTTGCAAAGTTGTCTTCATAGTATAGTTTTTTCGTTTCACTCAGTGTTGCGGGTTGCTTTTCCATTTTTGGAATATCTTTACCTCGCTTTATTTCGCTGAAGTATTTGTCAACCCATTTTTTTGCTTGTACTACATCAAAATCACCAGCAATTGTAAGTGTTACATTATTTGGCACATACCATCGGTTATAAAAATCTTTTACATCTTGTAGCGTTGCATTTTGTAAATCTTCTAAAGAGCCAATAACTTCCCAGCTGTAAGGATGACCTTCAGGATACAAATTCTTATGAATAACGTAAAAATTATGACCATATGGACGATTATCTACACCCTGACGTTTTTCGTTTTTTACAACTTGCTTTTCTTTGGCTAATACTTGGTCAGTTACCGTATTAATAAAGAAACCTAATTTGTCAGCTTCGGCCCAAATCATTTTTTCTAGTGCATCTTTTGGTACCGTTTGAAAGTAGTTTGTTCTGTCTCTACTTGTAGATCCGTTTGCTCCAGAACCACCTATGCGAGCACTCATTTTGTCGAGTCCACCTTTACCTAAATTCTCAGATTCTAAGAACAGTAAATGTTCAAATAAATGGGCAAATCCAGTACGACCTTCAATCTCTCTGGCAGAACCAACATGACTTGTTAAAGCAACTGCCACAACAGGATCTGAGCGATCTATATGAAAAATTACTTGTAGACCATTATCTAGCGTAAATTTTTCAAATTCAACTTTAAATTCTTTAGTTTCGGAAACTTTTTCTTGATTTTTTGTGCAAGAAACAAAAAGGATTAAAAAGATTAGATTAATTGCTAAATAGTTAAAGAGCTTCATATTATTATTTTTTAAAATTGTATTTACTGTTTATATTTAAAAGATTTCAACCTACTGTTTATGAAACTAGTTCAGCAGAATTAATCGAAGGTCGTTAAAATTATTAAGAAAGCCAAGTGTTTTTATTTATTAATCAACTTCCGTATTTCTTAAACAATTCTTGATAACTATCGATAGTATCAACATCTAAAGCAATACCATCTGGATTAACAAAACGGACATCATCCAAATTTTGCTTAATTAGAGCTTTCGCCCCTCTATCTTCATATAAAAATGATAATCGTTCATAATAATTTTCATTAAAAACGGCAGGAACTCCAATGGTTGAATTTTGTTGCGTCGATACTATTCCAGATTTACTTTCTTTAAATTCAACAATCAACTTGTTATAATAAGAAGCAGTTAATAGAGGTTGATCTGCCAAAGCAATTAAAACACCATTAAATTGAGTAGGGGAGTTGTCTAAAAATTGTATAGCACAAGCAATAGATTTTCCTAAGCCTAATCGCCAATCCTCATTTTCAATAATTTGGATATTATAATCTTTAAGTGTTGGAGCAATTTTTTCTTTATTGGCTCCCAAAACCACAAAAACAGAATCAACTTTTGACGATAAACTTTGTTCAATGCTATGTCCGAGTAATGAAGTTTTTTTCCATGGTAATAATTGCTTTATAGCTTTCATTCTAATTGAAGCTCCAGCGGCCAAAATAACCATGGCAATTTTTTGATGAGATTCCAACTTATGCTAAATAATTATCAGAATGAATACTACCCATAGTATTCCGTAAAGATCCAGGGTCTTTTTTGCGGGTCACTGCAAGTATTTCTGCACAAATGGATAAGGCAATTTCTTGTGGTGTTATGGCTCCTATATTTAGCCCTGCTGGACTGTGAATTTTTTCAAAGAATTCGTCATTGATTAAAGGGCACAGCTCCATAATTTCATTTAATAATTTTTCCCGTCGGTTTACCGATCCTAAAATACCAATATACTCTGGAGCTTTATCTTTTAAAGTGATTAAATATTGCAAATCTTTTGCATAACTATGGGTCATTAAAACTATAGCAGTTTCTTCCTTAACGATTGAAGCATCTATTGATTCTGGAGATTCATGTAACACTTTTTGTGCTCCTCTAAAATCAGTAATTGTCTTAGAATCAGATAGTGAAGCAATAACAAAAACATCCCAACCTAAGGCAGCCGCAAAAGAACAAAGTTCAACGGCATCATGTTCTGCTCCGATAATAACCAATCTAAAACACGGTTTTAGTATTTGACTAAAAATTTGAAGAGAAGCATTCCTATTCACTTTAGAGTTTTGGTTAAATGAAAACAACTGTTCGTCATCAAATGAAATTGAAGAACCATAATTTTCGTCAGAGCCAATATCTTTTGAATAAAAGCTATGAATTGAAAAGTTATTGTGATGTTCTAGGCAATTTTTAAAAGTGTTGATGAAAGCAGCTTCAGGATGAAATAGCTCTAGTAAAATATATAAAACGCCTTCACAACCCAATCGATATCGGCCATCATAAGTCATTACTTTAGAGATGCCCGTCTTAAAAACAGAATAGGTCTGTTTTAAAATTTCTTTTTCTACACAACCACCACTTACAGCACCAATCATTTGTCCGTTTTCGGTAATTAGCATCCTTACCCCAGGTTTTCTGTATGACGAACCGTCTAACGCCACAACAGTAGCCACAATGGACTGCAAACCTTTTTCTTCAGCCTCTTGATAGCCTTTTATTATTTTTTTAAATTCGTGCGTCATACTAATATTAGAACTATTAGCCAAAAACTTTTTCAGTACTATTAATAAAAGGTTGTTTTGTAATTCTTATTCCAGTTGCGGCTTTAATCGCATTTGCCACGGCAGCTCCAGCTGGTGGCAAAGAAGGTTCTCCTAACCCTGTAGGAGCAAGGTTATTCTCTACAAAATGAGCTTCAACCTTAGGCGTTTCTTTCATTCTTACCAATCTATAGTTGTGAAAGTTTGTAGATTGCGGTACTCCATTTTCAAATTCTAAATTACCATACATGGCATGACCTATACCATCAATTACACCACCTTCCACTTGGTTTTTAGCTCCCAACGGGTTTACAACGATACCACAATCTAAAACACAATAAACTTTTTTAACAACAGGAACACCCGACTCTAGTACTACATCAGCTACTTGAGCTACGTGCGTATTATGGCTGTAATATGCAGAAAACCCTTGATAGATATTTTTATCTACATTTCCCCAATTTGATTTTTCTCTTACTAATTTAATCACCTCTTCCATACGCTCTGGTGAATACTGAATACGTTTATCCGTTGTGCCTTTTACATTTTGTAACAAGTCTAAACGTAATTGAATTTTGTCTATATCCATAGTTTCTGCCAGCTCGTCAAAAAAACTTTGTTCTGCAAAGGCTAAGAAATTGGTGTAAGGTGCACGCCAAGCTCCAGTAGTAATATTACTTTTATAATTTGCAACATCTACTTGATAGTTTTTAATAGCTCCAGCTGGAAAAAAATCAGAGATTGCACCCCACATATTTCCACTTATGGCAGCTTCTTTTAAATGATATCCAGTGACTTTATTATCTTTTATTGCAGCTTTTATTCTGTATTTAATGGCTGGGCGGTAAACACCTGTAGCCATATCATCTTCTCTTGTAGAAATCATTTTTATGGGTTTTCTAATTACATCAGAGATTTCGGCAGCTTCAAAAACAAAATCTCCATACAACCTTCTTCCAAAACCACCACCCATTCTTGTCAATTCTAAATGAACGTCCTCAATATTGCGGTCTAATAAATTTGAAACCACCGTAGCTGCGTCTTTTGGAGTTTGAATTGGCCCTACCAAATGCACTTTATCATCTGTTACATTGGCGAAAAAGTTCATAGGTTCTAAACAATTATGTGGCAAAAATGGCGATTCGTAAGTGCGTTCTAATACACTATCGGCTTCATTAAAAGCCTTTTTAATATCTCCATCTTTTCTTAAGGTTCTGAATTCATTACCATCCAACAGAGCTAATAATTTTTTATCATGTAATTCAGTGTTCTCAGCATTCGAATCATTTTTCCAAACGGCTTTAATGGCCTTTTTTCCTTTAATTGCTTCCCAAGTAGTTTTTGCCAACACAACCACTTTGTCACTTGAACCTAATCGTACAGTCCAATTTCTATTTTCACTATTTATAAAATTTCTTGCTTTTTCTCCAATAGTGATAACATCTACTACACCAGGCATGGCTTTAGCTTCAGTATCATCAAAAGATGCTAACGTCTGCCCAAAAGCTGGTGGTCTTAAAACCGATGCATAAAGCATTCCTTCTTCTTTATAATCGATACCAAATAAAGGTTTGCCGGTTATGATTTCATCAACATCAACATTCTGTACTTCTTGGCCTATAATCTTAAAGTCTTTGGGTTCTTTGAGCTTTACGTCTTTGGGCACCTCTAACTTAGCCGCTTCAACCACAACATCTACGTAGCCTAATTTTTCTCCTTTAGCGTTAGTAATTACACCGTTTTCTGCAGTACATTCAGAAGCCGAAACTCCCCATTTGGCAGCAGCGGCATTAACTAACATTTGTTTAGCTGTTGCTCCTGTTTGCCTTAAAGGTTGCCAACCACTTCTTATTGATTGACTTCCGCCAGCAACTTGTCTTTCAAATACATCCATTTCTAAATCGCCTTGCACCACATGTACATTTTCCCATGCCACATCTAATTCCTCGGCAATAAGCATTGGCATAGAAGTTTTTACGCCTTGCCCAATTTCAGGATTAGGTGCAAAAATGGTGACCATACCATTGTTAGCTATTTTAATGAAGCCGTTAAAATCATTAAAATTTAGTTTGGAAATGTCAATAGCTGGTTTAACCTTAGGTTTACAAGCGTTAAATAAGTTGAATCCGATAATCATCCCACCACCTGCCAGTGCTGATGTTCTTAAGAAAGATCTTCTATCTATATTGTTATTTTGTGATTTCATATAATGAGGATTTAACTGTTAGCAGTTGCTGCTTTTGCAACAGCTTTTTCAATTCGGTTATAAGATGCACACCTGCAAATATTACCGTGCATTGCTTCTCTGATTTCTTCATTGTTAGGATTCGGTTTTTTTTCCAAAAAAGCCGTAGCCGTCATAATTTGCCCAGCTTGACAATATCCACATTGAGGGACGTCAATTTCTTTCCAAGCTAATTGCACAGGATGGTCTCCGTCTTTAGAAATACCTTCTATAGTGGTTATTTCTTTTTCAGCCACTGAAGAAATAGGCATAGAACAACTTCTGGAAGGTTCTCCATCTATATGAATAGTACATGCTCCACATTGTCCGATACCACATCCAAATTTTGTACCTAATAGGTTAAGATGATCTCGCAGAACCCATAAAATTGGAGTATCATCGCTAACATCTATGTCGTAAGATTTTTCATTTACTTTTAACTTGTATTTTGCCATGTGAAGTAATTTTGATTAGAATTAACCTAATTAGGTTTGTAACTAATAGGATTCTAGCAATTTAAGAAAAAAATGTACATGGTCTGTTAGATTTAACATTATGATATGAAGAAACTATCAACAAAAAAACGCAATAAGTTATTCTTATTACGTTTCTTATATTGATTATGTTTTTAATTATATTTTCTGTAACCAGTGTTTTACATCAATCTCTTTTTTGATTATTTCTCGTAAATCTTCAATTTTTACACGGCTTTGTTCCATTGTGTCTCTATGACGAATGGTAACAGAATTATCTTCTAAGGTATCATGATCCACAGTAATACAAAAAGGGGTACCATTGGCATCTTGTCTTCTATAGCGTCTTCCAACAGCATCTTTTTCGTCATAAACTACATTAAAATCCCATTTTAAATCTTCAACAATTCTTTTTGCAATATCTGGTAACCCGTCTTTTTTAACCAAAGGTAGGATTGCCGCTTTATTTGGGGCCAAAACAGCTGGTAATTTTAAAACAGTTCTTGTTGTATTATTGCCTAATTCTTCTTCAACTAAAGAGTTTGAAAAAACAGCTAAGAACATTCTGTCCAACCCAATTGAAGTTTCAACGACATAAGGCACGTAACTTTTATTCTCCTCATGGTCAAAATATTGTAATTTTTTTCCTGAAAACTCCTCATGTTGACTCAAATCAAAATCGGTACGCGAGTGAATACCTTCTAATTCTTTAAAACCAAATGGGAATTTGAATTCTATATCGGCTGCAGCATCGGCATAATGAGCTAATTTTTCATGATCGTGAAAACGATAATTCTCTTCGCCCATTCCTAATGACAAATGCCATTTTAAACGGGTTTCTTTCCATTTCTCATACCATTCTTGTTGTGTGCCTGGTTTGATAAAAAACTGCATTTCCATCTGTTCAAACTCACGCATTCTAAAAATAAACTGACGTGCAACTATCTCATTTCTAAATGCTTTTCCGGTTTGAGCAATTCCGAAAGGAATTTTCATTCGTCCCGTTTTTTGAACGTTTAAAAAATTGACAAAAATACCTTGGGCTGTTTCTGGTCTTAAATACAGATCCATTGCCGAGTCGGTAGAAGCACCTAGCTTAGTACCAAACATTAAATTGAATTGCTTTACATCCGTCCAATTTCTAGAACCTGTTAATGGGTCGGCAATTTCTAACTCTTCGATTAGAGCTTTTACATCCGCCAAATCTTCTTTTTCTAAAGATTTACCCATCCTTGAAAGAATACTATTAATTTTCTCTTGATAACCAACAACACGTTGGTTAGTAGTAATAAACTCTACTTTATTAAAAGCATCACCAAAACGTTTTGCGGCTTTGGTTACTTCTTTATTAATTTTATTTTCAATTTTAGCACAATAGTCTTCAATTAAAACATCTGCTCTGTACCGCTTTTTGGAATCTTTATTGTCTATTAGAGGATCGTTAAACGCATCTACATGCCCAGAAGCTTTCCAAGTAGTGGGGTGCATAAATATTGCAGCATCCAAACCTACAATATTATCATGCAATTGTACCATTGCTTTCCACCAATAGTCGCGTATGTTCTTTTTCAGTTCAACACCATTCTGGGCATAATCGTAAACAGCACTAAGGCCATCATATATTTCACTGCTCTGAAATACATAACCATATTCTTTAGCATGTGAGATAACTTTTTTAAATTGATCTTCAGGTTTTATCATCTTGCAAAAATAGATAATTATATATATTGTTAAAATAAAAAAGTGCAAATAGTTTTACCTATTTGCACTTTAGTTTCTTATGAAAAAATTTAAGTTCTTACAAACCTAAAAAAGCATCTTTTAATTCAAGTTTTGAAGCACCAACAATGTTTCCTTCAACATATACCTTAACAGTATAGTCACCTTTTACAAATTTTTGAGGTATTTTATCTACAAACATTACTACATCCTTATCTACGTTCTTATAATCCACAGTAGTTTGGTCAGTATATGGTAAACTTTTACCGTCATTAGTTGGAAAAGTTCCTTTTTCACTTAACACTTTACCACTTGGGTTTTGAATTACAATATATGCTTCTTTGTCTCCAGGTGTAGCAATTTCATTACCTTCTATTCTAAAAGTTACTCTAATAGCCTCAGCTTTTTGAGCTTTATTAGTTTCGGCATATTTACCGTTACCTCTTAATCTCATTGCCGTTGCACTAATTGAATTTGCTCTTAATGCACCACCAATTTTAACTTTTTCAGATAAATCCATGTTTTGAGCTAATAATGTATCATTGGCATTGGTTTGCTCAATTAATTTACCAGTTATACTATCTCTTTGTATGGTTAAATCATTATTAACTAAAAATAAAGAATCAGCAACGCTCATTAATCTTTCATTGGTTTTTTCTAATTCTGAAATTTTACCTCGGTAACGTCTTATTAATGACCAGTTAGTATTTTTTAAATTTTGCACAGAATCTTTAAATGCAATAATTCTATCTCTTTCTATGGTTAGTTCTTCTGACATTGAATTGTTTTGAGCAATTGCGGTGTCGTATTTCTCTTCCATAGCGGTTAAGTTACCTAAGATTTGCTCCTTTTCTTGTTTTAAGAATTCCTCAGAGGCTTTAAACTTAGAATTGGTACGCATGGTATAAACACCTAACCCAACAAGCAATGCTAATAATATACCTATTATGATTTTTTTGTTTGAAGATGATTTTTGTTCTTCCATAATGAAAATAATTAAAGTTTTAATTTAGAGTTTGTTAAATACTTATTTAAAAACGCAAAATTAGGAAAATATTGTATATAGCGTTATATTTTTTTGCATTTGTAGATAAAGGCAGGAGGTATATTTCTTATTTCAAAATCCAAATCAACGTTGTTATATATTTTTTTTAATTTCTTATAGTAGGTTAAACTATATTGATATTGTAAAAAACAACCGGTTTTATCAAGTTGGGCGTAGCTTTCGGAGAGTATTTTTTTTGTAATACTATCAGGAATATTTGTTAAAGGTAAACTGGAAATGAAATAGTCTATGTTTGAAATGTTCAAATCTTTGCAAACAGCTTTTATATTTTCACAAGATTCGTTTAAAATAGTTAACCTAGAATCGTTAAATGTGTTTAGGTGATTAAAAAATTTTTCATTAATCTCAAAACAAATCAATTGGCTATCCTTATTTAATTTTTTTAGTATTTCTTTGGTAAAGTTGCCATTGCCTGGGCCATATTCAACAATAACATTAGTTTTTGTAAAATCTACTTCCTTTAGCATTTTTTGGATTAAATATTTGGAACTAGGTGCAACTGTACCAGAGGTCTTAATGTTTTTAATCGCTTCTTTAATAAATGCTTTTTTGGTTCGCAATGTTTTATCTTTAATAAAATAACACTTAATTTCACAAAATATTTGTCAAAGATGCAATTTTTTAGAGATATTTATCATTTATTCTTCCCCAAAGTTTGTGTTTGCTGTAAAGAACAATTGTTGCAAAATGAATTAACATTATGTTTAAACTGTAGATTTGAACTACCGTTAACTGATTTTACTGATGAAAACGACAATAAAGTTGAAAAAACATACTTTGGACGTTTACCAATACATTTTGGTTCATCTCTATTTTACTATAAAACCAAAGGGATATCTCAACAACTCATCTATCAGCTAAAATATAAAGGACAGCAAGATATAGGTACTTTTTTAGGGAATTGGATGGGTAAAGAGTTAAAAGATTCTAAAAGGTTTCCGAAAATCGATTGTGTTGTACCTGTCCCATTACACGAAAAAAGACTTAAAAAAAGAGGATATAATCAATTGACAACTTTCGGTTTGAGTATTTCTGAAATTATTGAAGCAACTTATGTCGAAGATGTTTTAATACGGAAGTCTGTAACAGAAACACAAACCTTAAAACAACGTTTTGAACGTTGGAAAAACGTTCAAGAAATATTCTATGTAAATGATCCTAATTTTTTTAACAATAAGCATGTACTATTAATTGATGACGTTATTACAACGGGAGCAACTTTAGAAGCCTGTGCTAAACAGATATTAAAATCAAATAACGTAAAAATAAGTATTGTCACAATGGCCTATACCGAATAGAATATTTATTTACTTTTGCAACAAATTAAAACTATGAGGAAACAACTTTCTGTATTTTTCGGGTTTTTGCTTTTGGTACTTTTTTTAACAGATTGTGCAAAAAGAGGAAGACCCACAGGCGGAGAAAAAGATGAAGACGCTCCGTTGTTGGAAAAATCAAGTCCTCAAAATTATTCAACAAACTTTAAAGGAAAAGAAATAAAATTGGTCTTTGACGAGTATGTAAAGCTAAAAGATTTAAACTCGCAATTGATTGTATCTCCTCCTTTAAAAAATAATCCTCTTATTACTCCCATTGGTACCGCTAGTAAAACTATTACCATTAAGTTGTTAGACACTTTAAAGGAAAACACAACGTATTCGTTCAATTTTGGGCAAAGCGTTACCGATAATAATGAAGGCAATGTTTTTAATAATTTTAAATTCGTTTTTTCAACGGGACCAGTTATAGATTCTCTTAAAGTTTCAGGTGCTATTACAGATGCTTTTAAAAAGGAAGCAGATGAAAATATTACCGTAATGCTATACGAAATTAATGACACCTATACCGATTCCATTATCTATAAAGAGAAGCCCTATTATGTGGGTAATACTTTAGATTCTACTGTATGGGAAATCACTAATATCAAAGCAGGGGAATATTTGTTAATAGCATTGAGAGATAAATCTAGAAATTACACATTTAATCCTAAGGAAGATAAAATCGGTTTTGTCCAAAAAAATATTACTATTCCCACGGATACTTCTTACACAATTAATTTATTTAAAGAAATATTACCGTATCGACTCACTAGACCCTCTGAAATTAGTAAAGGTCATATTCAATTTGGTTATGAAGGTGTTGGCGATAGCCTAAATATTGAACCTTTAAACGTAAACTCTGATTTTAAAAATGTATCTAATTTTGAAAAAGAAAAAGATACGTTGAATTATTTTTATACAGGAATTGAAAGTGATTCAATACAATTTAAAGTTACCAATGAAAATTTTATAGATACGGTAACGGTTAGATTACGTACCAAAAAAACAGACTCATTAAATTTGAAAAAGGCGAGAGATAATGACTTATCGTTTAAAAACCCTTTTAAACTGGTTAGCAATCTACCAATTGAAAAGATAGATTCCACAAAAATCAATTTTATTGATAATGATTCTGTTCCAGTTACGTATAAAGCTATTATTTCTGAAAATAAATCAGAACTTATTTTTGATTTTGAAAAAAAGTACAACCAAAAATATATGATTGAAATCTTACCGAATGCAATCACTAATTTCTTTGAACAAACCAACGACACTCTAAATTATAGAATAAATACAAAGACAGAAGAAGACTACGGAAAACTATTTGTGACTTTACAGGGTGTTAAAAATTATCCTATTATAGTGCAATTACTTAATGATAAAGATAAAATAGTTGAGGAAATTTACGCTACCGAACCACAAAAATTCGATTTTATAAATTTGTTACCAGGTAAATATTTGTTAAGAATTATTTTTGATGAAAATAAAAATAAGAAATGGGATACAGGTAACTTTCTGCTTAAAAAACAACCTGAAAAGGTAATTTATCTTGAATTCACAAACGAAGTAAGAGCGAATTGGGAAATGCCTGAAACGTTTATTTTGGAATAAATATTTTGCTTTAGTCTAACTGTCTTGACTCTTGACTCCACAGGCCTTGTTTCTTTTCTAAAATTCTTTATTAATTAAAGTCTATACCCTATCTTTGTAATTTAGAATGAATATAAAGAAGACTGATTAATGAAATTCAACAAAGAAGATATATATAATGCTCTTGATACCATAACGGCACCTGGCGAAGGCAAAAGTTTGGTGGAGAGTAAATCCATTGGAAATGTAGTAATTTTTGGTAATGAAGTTGTTGTAGATGTAGTTATTAGCAATCCTACCTTACAGGCTAAAAAGAAAGTAGAAGTTGAAATAATGAAAGCCATTCACGATCGTGTTTTTCAAAAAATTGATGTTAAAGTTAATGTCAAAGTGAATGCACCTTCTCCTGAGAAAAAACCTACGAATCTTATAAAAGGTAAGAAGATTGAAGGAATACAAAATATAATTGCTGTTGCCTCTGGTAAAGGAGGTGTGGGTAAATCTACTATTACGGCCAATTTGGCAATTACATTATCTAAAATGGGATTTAAGGTAGGTGTGTTGGATGCCGATGTTTACGGACCCTCAATGCCCATAATGTTTGATGTTGCTGATGAAAAACCAGTTGCTGTGAATGTAGATGGGCGTTCAAAAATGAAGCCTATCGAAAATTACGGTGTAAAGCTACTGTCTTTAGGATTTTTTACTCAACCCAATCAAGCAGTTATATGGAGAGGGCCAATGGCTTCAAAAGCTTTAAATCAACTGATTTTTGATGCCGATTGGGGCGAACTGGATTTCATGCTAATTGACTTGCCACCTGGTACAGGTGATATTCATTTGTCTATTGTACAGGCCGTTCCAATTACCGGAGCAGTAATAGTAAGCACGCCTCAAAATATCGCTTTGGCAGATGCCAAAAAGGGTGTAGCCATGTTTGAACAAAAAAACATCAGTGTACCTGTATTAGGAATTGTTGAAAATATGAGTTACTTTACACCAGCAGAATTACCTGATAATAAATATTATATTTTTGGTAAGGATGGTGCGAGAAATTTGGCAGAAGATTTAGATACAACTTTTTTGGGAGAAGTTCCTTTAGTACAAAGTATCAGAGAGGCAGGTGATGCTGGGCATCCAGTAGCATTGCAAAACGATACACCTTTGGAAGATGTATTTATAAATCTGACAAAGAATATGGTTACGCAATTAGTAAAACGGAATGATGATTTACCACCAACGGAAGTGGTTAAAATAACAACAATGGCGGGTTGTAGTGCAATTAAAAATTAATAGTATGACAGCAGAAAGTTTAAAAAACGAGGTAGAAAAAGCCTTAGCAGAAATCAGACCTTTTTTAGAGTCTGATGGTGGTGATATTTCCTTGATCTCTATTGATGATGATATAGTTAAAGTACAATTGTTAGGTGCTTGTACTGGCTGTTCAGTAAATCAAATGACACTGAAAAATGGTGTAGAGGCTACCGTCAAAAGATATGCTCCGCAGATTAAAGAGGTTATTGGTGTTAATTAATATTAGCCCTTAGACTATTAAAAAATATTCCTTACCTTTGAGTTTGAACAATAGTTTATACTATGCATACTTCTTTTACAGAATTATTAGTACTTCTTAAGTTTCTGATGAAACGAAATCCTGAATGAGGTTTACTTTCTAGTTAGTAAACTTTTTATTCACAACTTAAAACATAACTATTATGCCTAGATATCATAAATTAGGTAAAATTCCTCCTAAAAGACACACCATTTTTAAGAGTGATTCAGGGAGTTTCTATTACGAAGAACTCTTTGGTACAATTGGTTTTGACGGAATGTCATCATTATTATATCATACGCACAGGCCTACTCAGGTCAAAGAAGTGTTGAAATCGTATGACGTATCTCCAAAAATAGCAGTAGAAAAAAATATGAAATCATTAAGCTTAAATGGTTTTAATATTGGTGCTACAGCGGATTATTTGGATAGTAGAAAAATAATTTTGGCAAATAACGACTGTTATATTGCCTTGGCTGCTCCTCAAAAATCGTTAAGAGATTATTTTTATAAAAACACGGATTCGGATGAGGTTTTATTTATTCATAAAGGTACAGGAAAACTACGAACCTTTTTAGGAAATATCGATTTTAAATATGGAGATTATTTGGTAATTCCTAGAGGAATGATTTATCAAATAGATTTTGATACAGAAGATAATCGATTATTTATTGTAGAATCTAAGCACCCAATATATACACCCAAACGTTATCGCAATTGGTTTGGCCAGCATTTAGAACATTCACCTTATTGTGAGCGTGATATGCACCCACCAAGTGAATTGGAAACCTTTACCGATAAAGGCGACTTTATCCTAAAAGTAAAAAAGCAAGACATGATACACGAATATGTATATGCTTATCATCCATTTAGTGTTGTAGGTTGGGATGGTTATAATTATCCGTATAAATTTTCAATTCACGATTTTGAGCCTATAACAGGACGTGTGCATCAACCACCACCGGTTCATCAAACATTTGAAACTAGTGCCTTTGTAATATGTTCTTTTGTACCGAGATTATATGATTACCATCCACAATC
The DNA here is from genome assembly GCF_040538665.1 of Aureibaculum sp. 2308TA14-22. Lineage (NCBI taxonomy): Bacteria > Pseudomonadati > Bacteroidota > Flavobacteriia > Flavobacteriales > Flavobacteriaceae > Aureibaculum > Aureibaculum conchae. The sequence continues at coordinate 2,085,141 of NZ_JBEWXT010000001.1, read as the reverse complement.
TATTCCTGCTCCTTATAATCACAGTAATATTGATTCTGATGAGGTATTATATTATGTAGATGGCGACTTTATGAGTAGAAATGACATTGGAATTGGGCAGGTTACTTTGCATCCAGCAGGAATTCCTCACGGACCACATCCAGGAGCAATGGAACGAAGTATAGGTCAAACAAAAACGGAGGAATTGGCCGTTATGGTAGATACGTTTAAACCATTAATGGTTACCGAAGAAGCGTTAAAAATTGATACTGGAGATTACCACACGTCGTGGTTAGATGAAAATCATTAAAGAAAATAACATGGCAGATATAAAGAACTTAACAGATTTACAAAATACAGAATACGGCATTAAAAAGATATTTGATGATGCCGAAGATTTTTTGCCTTTATTAGGTACAGACTATGTAGAATTATATGTAGGTAATGCAAAGCAATCCGCACATTTTTATAAAACCGCGTTTGGTTTTCAATCGGAAGCCTATGCAGGTTTAGAAACGGGAATGAAAGACCGTGTTTCTTATGTATTAAAACAAGATAAAATACGATTGGTACTTACAACTTCATTAGAAGAAGGAGGACACATCAATCAACATATTAATAAACACGGGGACGGTGTAAAAGTAGTTGCCCTATGGGTTGAGGATGCCACAAAAGCCTTTGAAGAAACTACCAAAAGAGGTGCGAAACCTTTTTTAAAACCTACAAAAGAGGAGGATAAAGACGGATTTGTTATTCGCTCAGGGATTTATACCTATGGAGAAACGGTTCATATTTTTGTGGAACGTAAAAATTATAAAGGTATCTTTTTGCCAGGATATAAAAAATGGGAATCGCATTACAATCCCGAACCCGTAGGGTTAAAATTTATCGACCATATGGTAGGTAATGTTGGTTGGGGAGAAATGAAACAATGGTGCGAATTTTACGCTAAAGTGATGGGCTTTGCACAAATTATTTCCTTTACTGATGATGATATTTCCACTGATTTTACAGCATTGATGAGTAAAGTAATGTCCAATGGCAATGGTAGGATAAAGTTCCCAATTAATGAACCCGCTGAAGGTAAAAAGAAATCGCAAATTGAGGAATATCTGGATTTTTATAATGGCCCGGGCGTACAGCATATTGCCGTTGCTACCAATGATATTGTAAAAACGGTAGGAGCAATGAGAGATAGAGGTGTGGAATTTTTATACGTTCCTGAAACTTATTATGACGATTTATTAGAACGTGTTGGTAAAATTGATGAAGATGTAGAAGTACTAAAAAAACATGGAATACTAATCGATAGAGATGAAGAGGGCTATTTGTTACAACTCTTTACAAAACCTGTTGTGGACAGACCTACCATGTTTTTTGAAGTAATACAACGTAAAGGAGCTCAATCTTTTGGAGTAGGTAACTTTAAAGCATTGTTTGAAGCGATAGAAAGAGAACAAGCCAATAGAGGAACGCTTTAAAAAGTATTTAGACCTCACAGGTTTTCAAAACCTGTGAGGTTTTTTATTCATTACCTTGTGTTCTCAAATGAAATACGTTACCATTAATTTTCCCTAAACCAAGTTGGTTCCTGAGATCATTTCTTAAACTATTAATCAGTATGTCTAGATTCACAGTTCGATTTTTAGCAAACTCATTTATAATATCAATACTGATTTGTACTTGTTTTTTTGTCCCAAATAATTGAATTTCAGAGATTACTTTTTCAAACTTTATTCTACTGTCAGCATCCCATTCTCTGTGAGTAACATCTTGAGTAATAATTCTATATGCAGAAATTAAATGATCTAGAGAAATTTCTCTTCTCTTGTTTATTTTGTTTCTTCTTTCAGTAAAATAATGCCCAATTAACCAACCAATAACTGCTAGAGTAACTGATACTAATATTTTTAAATAGTCGAAATCCATTATGATAATATTCTATTAACTAACTTATCCTTAGTTTCTTGATCATCCCCATACAACCATTGCAACACATTATCTTCCCACATAGCATCCTTTTCCGTTTCATTGATAATGTTTCGGTCAATAGCCAAATCCAATATTTTACCAGGATAGGAAGACTGTTTTTCGCTTTCCATTTCTCCTAAAGGATAAGGGTCGTCTAATCCTATAAGTACTTGATTTGCTCCTTGGTTTTCAATTAATAACTTTAAAGAACCCGTATCGTGTACCAAGGTGTCAAAGAATATGTTCTTATGCCCAACCGCTTTTCTAGGATGGTGTTTGCCCTCAAATAAATCGGGTCTGCCATCAAAACCTTGGATACGTCTCCCTAAATTTATTTGAGCCAACTGTCCGCCATGGGCAAAGCAGGTCCGCATATTAGGGTATTTTTCCTGATAACCGTTTAAGGTAAAAAAATGATAAGCATCGGCACATTGGGCCAACATCCAAATCAAATGAAAACGCCAAGATGTATTTTCTAATTTAATGAACTTTTCACCATCATAAGGATGAATTTCAACCGCCAAATTCAGTTGACTTGCCAGTTCAAAAATAGGTTCGTTTTCTTCGTCAAAAATACAACGCCAAGTACCAATAGTGTCCATATAATGAGTTGGTAAGCACAATAATTGCATACCTAATTGCTCTACACAGCGTTCAATTTCCCAACAAGCACCTTTTACAAAACCCGGATGTACTACAAAACCACAAGTAAATTTACTAGGATGTTCATTTTGTATTTTGGCATTAAAATCATTCTGAAAGCGTAAAGCTTGTTTCATTTCCTCAACACGTAAACCATTACCATATAATTGAGACAAGTTCAATACTACCGCATGGTCAATATCGAAACGTTCCATCCAAGCCAATTTTTCATGTAAAAAGAAGCTAGAGTCCGTTACGGGGCGACTCCAATCTTTTTGAAGCATAAATTTTCTATCCTTATCCACCCAAAAAATACCTTTGTCTTTCATGTATTGGGGTATTTCCTCTGGATAAGGCAATAAATGAGAATGTCCGTTAATACGTAGTTTACGTTTTTGTTTCATATGTCATTCCCGCGAAGGCGGGAATCTTTTTAATGTTAGTTCAATTTATATTTATAATTTGATTGCCTTAGCAAATAACCCTAATCAATTTGCACTTTCTTCGGTGGCTCCATAATGGCTCCACAATTTGGACAAGAGCGTTTATTTTTATCACCATAATATTTATCAAAAATTACGGGCATATCCGTTTCAATATTTTTTACGGTAAAGTCTTCTTCGTACAATTTTGTTGTACAATTTTCACAGAACCAAAGCAAGGCATCTCGCATACCTTCGGGACGTTTGTATTCAATTACCAAACCAACGGTATTTGCACCTCGCTGTGGCGAATGTGGTACTTTTGGAGGTAACAAATAAATATCACCCTCTTTTATGTGAACATCTTTAGGTGTGCCTTTATCTATAATTTTTAAAACAATATCACCTTCTACTTGATAGAAAAATTCAGGCGTTTCATTATAATGATAATCTTTTCTATTGTTTGGCCCGCCTACAACCATCACAATAAAATCACCATCTTTCCAAACCACTTTATTACCCACTGGTGGCTTTAATAAATGTCTGTTTTCTTCAATCCAGTCTTTAAAATTTAATGGAGAAACTAATTTGCTCATAGTAAGAAGCCCATCCTAGCCTTCCCAAAGGGAAGGAACTCCTAACTGGGCGGTTAAAAGTTTTTGTTATTAATGATTATAAAACCGAGTATAAATATACTCAAATTTGGCATAGTAATTCTCACTCCCTTTTGAGTCCCGATGGCTATCGGGAGGGGTGGGCTCTTTAGAGTGACTTTGTTCTGCCACCATCTACAGGGATATTAATTCCGTTAATATAACTGGCGGCTTCAGTTGCTAAAAAGGCTACTGCATTTGCAATTTCTCCAGGTTGTGCAAAACGTTTGGCGGGAATACCGTTTTTCATGGCTTTAGAAATTTCTTCAGTTGATTTTCCAGTTTTTTCTGCTTTATCATTAATAATTTCGGTTAACCTAGTGGTAGCAGTTGCACCTGGTAACACATTGTTAACGGTAATTCCGTATTCACCCAATTCATTGGCTAATGTTTTACTCCAATTAGCCACCGCACCTCTAATAGTGTTGCTAACACCTAGTCCATTTAGAGGTTGTTTTACGGAAGTAGAAATAATATTGATAATTCTGCCAAAATCAGCTTCTTTCATTTTTGGAACAACTGTTTGTACTAAAATATGATTCGCTTTTAAATGCTGCGTAAACGCACTCTCAAATTCAGATACCTCTGCTGAAAAAATGGGTCCACCAGCCGGTCCTCCCGTATTGTTGACTAAAATATGATAGGTGTCAATTTCAGCTAGTTTGTGAGCCACTTTTTGTCCTAATTCCACAGGATTTTGAAAATCCGCCACAATATAGGAGTGATTTTGGTAGGTATTGGGCAGCTCCGATAATACCTGTTTTAGTTTTTCCTCATTTCTGGCCACCAAGGTTATATTTGCACCTAGTTCAGCCAATGCCATGGCACAGGCTTTGCCAATACCCTGTGTGCTTCCGCAAACGAGTGCATTTTTGTTTTCTAGTTTTATGTTCATAAGCCCACCCCAGCCCTCCCGAAGGGAGGGAGTTTTATTTTTAATTAATAATTTTATTTTACAGTACCGCCCAAGTTTCTTCCCTTCGGGAAGACGGAAGATGGGCTAATACTTTATACACACATTCTTCGCTTCCGTAAAAAAACGTAAGGCTTCAAATCCACCTTCTCTGCCTACACCAGAATCTTTAACACCACCAAACGGTGTTCTCAAATCACGTAACATCCATGTATTTACCCAAACAATTCCAGCTTCTAATGTTTTGGTCATTCGCATAGTTCTGGACAAATTATTTGTCCAAAGTGTAGCAGATAATCCATATTTTACATCATTTGCTAGTTGCAAAACTTCATCTTCTGTATTGAAAGGCATTAGGGTAACCACTGGACCAAATACTTCTTCTTGATTGATGCGACAATCATTTGATTTTACTTCAATTACCGTTGGTTCTAAATAGTAACCATTTTCATAGTCTTTTACCGTAACCTGATTTCCTCCGCAAAGCACCGTACCGTTTTCGTTTTTTGCAATTTCTATATAATTTAGCACTTTTTCAAGATGTGGTTTAGACACCAATGCTCCGATATCGGTATCGGAATTTGACGGATGGCCAACCTTTAAGGCTTTTACTTTTTTAACAAGGTCAACTTTGAATTTTTCGTAAATAGATGCCTCAACAAAAATACGACTTCCACACAAACATATTTGTCCTTGATTGGCAAAAGAGGATCTGACGGTTGTCTCCAACATTTTCTCATAATCACAATCTTCAAAGATGATATTCGGATTTTTACCGCCCAATTCCAACGATAGTTTTTTAAATAGCGGTGCGGCAGTTTTGGCAATAGCAGCTCCTGTCGCTGTTCCTCCGGTAAAAGAAATGGCCTTGATTTCAGGGTGCTCAACAATGGCTTGTCCGGTTGCAGTTCCTAATCCATGAATAATGTTTAATACACCTTTTGGAAGGCCCGCTTCATTACAAATTTCGCCCAATAAATAAGCGGTCATTGGGGTAACTTCACTAGGTTTTGCGATAACACAGTTGCCAGCGGCTAGGGCAGGGGCAATCTTCCAAGTGAACAAATAGAGTGGAAGATTCCAAGGAGAAATACAACCTACTACACCAATGGGTTGACGTAAGGTGTAATTGATTGCATTCTGCCCAACACTTTCGTGACTTTCACTTGCAAATTGAGTTATCGCATTTCCAAAAAAACGAAAATTGCTTGCAGCTCTAGGGATATCAACAGCTTTTGCTAGACTTACTGGTTTACCGTTGTCTTTACTTTCTGCTTTAGCAAAATGCTCTAAATTGTTTTCTAACAGCTCTGAAATTTTTATGAGAATGCGACTTCGTTCCTCTAAACTAGTCTGTGACCACTGCCCAAAGGCAGATTTGGCAGCTGTATATGCTTTTTCAATATCCTCAACAGTAGAATTTGGGATTTGACCATAAACTTCACCATTGGCGGGATTAATATTGTCCAACCAACCATTATGAGTTGGGTTTACGAATTTTCCGTCGATGTAGTTTTGGATTTTCAATTTATTTTAAATTTTTTATAAGCCATCACCTTAATCTCCACCACTAAATCGGGATGTGGCAATTGATGTACTGCAACGGTTGTTCTAGCAGGTCCAGTTTCAGCATTAAAAAATTCGGCATAGGCTTTATTGTAGCCTGCAAAATCGTTCATGTTTACTAGAAATGAAGTAACATCAACTACATCGGCTAAGGTTGCCCCTTCATTGGCTAAATTGCGTTCAATATTTTTGATAACTTCACGAGTTTGCACTTCAATGTCAAGGTGTTTTGTACCCATTTCGTCAATAATATCAACTCCAGCAATGGTATTGTCAGGTCGACGAGAACTGGTGCCTGATACAAATATAAAATCGCCTACACGTTTGGTGTGTGGATAGGCTCCTCTTGGTGTTACTTTGTTGTCACTCATAGTTTTTCGTTTTAACCCCGAAAGGGTTTCAAACCCTTTCGGGGTTAGTTAATGTTTTAAATTTCTAGCAACTTTATCCTCTTCTAATATTTCTTCGGTTTCTGCTTTTACTTTAGTTAAAATTTCTTTTAATTCTTCTTTCGTTGTATCGTCATGAATCGAAATGTCATGATCTGCAATCATATTTAATAATGCTTTATCTTGAGCTCTTCCTCTAGTCATAGCATCATAATAACCAATATCTTCATTAAAGGTAACCAACGAATATTTAGAGGAATACTGCTCTGGAAAATGCTTTTCCAAAGCCATTTCCAATTTGCGTTTTTCTCTAAAAATAGCATTATTTACATGCCCTTTCATTTCGTGAAAATTGTCAATAGCTAAATCGGCAATGGCATCAGTATCTTTTTTTCTGGATTTTTCAAAGTCCTTAAAAATTGTTTCCCAATTTTTTTCATCATCCAAATAGTTGTCAAATTCAACCACATCCTCAAAGGAAGCATTCATTCCCTGTCCGTAAAACGGGACGATGGCGTGAGCGGCATCGCCCATTAAAAGGGTATTGCCTTTATAATGCCATGGTGAACATTTTACCGTGCCCAATGGTGAGGTGGGATTTTCAAAAAACTCATCGGCCAGATGTGGCATCAAGTCCAACGCATCTTTAAAGTATTTTTGGAAAAACTCCAATACTTTTTCTTTGGTTGTGAGGTTGTTAAAGTTGTATTCACCATCGGTATAACTTAAAAACAGGGTAACCGTGAAACTGCCGTCTAAATTGGGTAGAGCAATGAGCATAAAATCACCCCTTCCCCAAATGTGCAAGGCGTTTCTATCGATTTTATATCCGCCCTTTTCAGCGGGTAAAATACTTAATTCTTTGTAGCCATGGGTTAAGTAATCTTGACTAAAACTAAATAGGAATTTTTTGCCTAAATAATAACTTTTTCGCAACACCGAACCCGCTCCATCCGTTCCGAAAATCGCATCGACTTTAATTGAGGTATTGGTTTTTGATGCGTATTGATAAAAATGTGCCTCGGTTTTCTCAAAATCAACATGTGTACATTTATGGTTAAAATGTATGGTTACATTGGGCAATGCCTCAGCTTCATCGAGTAATAAGGCATTCAAATCACCTCGGGATATGGAATTTATATATTCATGTTCTCGTCCGCTATATGGAGCTAAAACCGTATTACCATCAATATCGTGTAACATTCTTCCGTTCATTGGGATGCAAAGCGGTTTAACTTTTTCTTCCAGACCCACAAGTTTCATGGCTTTTATACCTCTATCCGAAAAAGCAAGATTTATAGAACGTCCAGCACTAATATCCACTTTACGTAAATCGGGTCGTTTTTCATAAACGCCAACATTAAAACCTCTTTGACCTAAACGTAAAGCGAGTAACGAACCGCAGAGTCCTGCACCGATGATGAGTATGTTGTCTTTTTTAGTCATTTAATATTGCTTTCAATTTCTCTACCATAGTATAAACATCTAAAAATGAATTGTATAATGGAACGGGTGCACATCGAATTACATCAGGTTCTCGCCAATCGCTCACTACACCACTTTCGGTTAATTTATTGTGCAAAGTTTTGTCTGCATTTAGTACTTGAATGGATAATTGGCATCCACGCTCGGAAGGGTTTTTAGGCGTTATAATCTTAATGTAGGGATTATTCAATTGCTCAATTAAAAATTCAAAATAACCTGTTAGTTTTTTCGATTTTTCAACCAATTTATTAATACCCACTTCGGCAAAAATATCTAATGATGCTCTGATGGCTGCCATAGATAAAATAGGAGGATTGCTCAATTGCCAGCCTTCTGCACCAGGAAGCTGATCAAACTCATCACGCATGTTAAATCGTGTTTCCTTATTATGACTCCACCATCCCGTAAAACGGTTTAAGTCTCTATTATGGGCATGGCGTTCATGTACAAAACAACCAGCGAGACTTCCAGGACCTGAATTCAAGTATTTGTAGGTGCACCAAACGGCAAAGTCCGCACCAGAATCATGTAAATTTAGTTTGACGTTTCCAGCACCATGTGCACAGTCAAATCCTACCATTGAACCATGCGAATGGGCCAATGCGGCTATTTTTTTCAAATCAAAATACTGCCCTGTATAATAATTAACACCGCCGATTAGTGTGAGAGCAATTTCATCGCCATGTTGTTCAAAAATAGCTTCAAGATCTTCGTAATTGGCAAGTTCACTACCTTTTCTGGGTTTCCAAAGTATCAGCCCTTCTTTATCATCAAATTCGTGGTGCCGTAATTGTGATTCCACAGCAAATTTATCCGAAGGAAAAGTATCGGCTTCTATAAGTATTTTGTAACGCGTTTTGGTGGGTTTGTAAAACGACACCATCATAAAATGTAGATTGGCAGTTAAGGTATTCATAACGATAACTTCTATGGGTTTCGCACCTACTATTTTTGCCATGTTTTCGGTTAAAAATTCGTGGTAATGCAACCACGGATTTTCACCTTCAGTATGTCCTTCAACTCCTAATTCTGCCCAATCTTTTAACTCTTTTTCGATATAAGATTTTGTTGATTTTGGCTGTAAACCCAAAGAATTTCCAGTAAAATAAATTAACTCATTTCCAGCTTTGTCTTTTGGAATGTGGAATTGATTTCGATAAGCAGCTAATTCGTCTGCTTTATCTTGTGCATGAGCATATTCTAATCCTAATTGAAAATCTGACAAAATATTTACTTTGAAGTTTGAACAAAAATAAGAATTTATAAGCTAAATATCCTTTGTAGATTATTTTATATCTTCGTTTTATGAAGAAGTTGATATTGTTATTTTACTTATTCCATTCTGTTCTTTTTGCACAAGAATCTAGAACGACCTTATTGAAGGTTGAAAAGCAGTTGCAGCATACTTATATCTCAGAGGTTTTAGAAGTTGAAAATGTACCTAACAATCCTTTTATTGCTTTTTCTATTCTTCTATCAGGAAGTTCAATTTCTCGAGCTATTGATTCCGTATTTTTTAAAGATGTTAATAATGATTGGCAATTGTTTCCTATTGATGAAAACAATGTTGAAGATGACAATTGGCATGCCTTGTCTTATTTAAATAGTAAAAGTAGGCAAACGCAAGTGAAAATATTATTTAAAACGCCAACGGTTTTAGATACTATTAAATTTAATTTTTATTATCCTTACAATACTCAATTTTTAAAACAATACTCACGAAAAATGAATGCAACTATTGAAAAAGTCGAAACAAAAAAGTTGGCATCGTGTAATTGTGCATCACCAACAGTAATTACTAGAAGTACGTGGTGTCCAACTAATAATTGTCCGCCAAATTCTAATCCAACAACTACTGATGTTAAGTTTTTAATAGTCCATCATACAGCTGGTTCAAATACCTCAAGTGATTGGGCTGCTGTGGTACGTTCTATATGGAATTACCATGTAAATACGAATGGCTGGTCAGATATTGGCTATAATTTTTTATTGGATAAAGATGGAAACGTTTATGAAGGTAGAGCCGATGATACGCAAGGAGCACATTTTTCAGGAGTTAATAGTGGTACTTCGGGGATTTCATTGATGGGAACGTACAATACCATTACACCAACCACTGTAATGATAGATTCCTTAAAAAGTTTATTGGCCTGGAAAGCTTGTGTAAAAAATATTGATCCTACAGCAACTGTCTATCATGCTTCTTCGGGATTGAATTTAAAAACCATTTCCGGACATAGGGATGGCCCAAATGCTACCGATTGCCCTGGGCATAAAGTATATGATATGTTGTCAGCTATTAGAACGGGAGTAAAGGAACTTGTTGATAATTGCAATGCTTTGTCTGTTGATGATGAATATTTTAAGAGAACCATTGTGTACCCCAACCCCTTTACGGATTATGTTATTATTGAAAATATACCCTTAGGTGATAAACCACTTCAAATACGATTGTACGATTTTACGGGACGATTGGTTTTTGAAGAGGATAAATCTCAAGAGATAATAAAGGCGGAAGTTGACTTTTCCTTTATTGCTAGAGGCCTTTATTTATTAGAGTTAAAAACAGATGATAGAAAGACTCATATAAAATTAATCAAAAAGTAAAATGTTAATTTTTTATGGTAATTTTATAGAAATTTTATTTTGAGACTTATGAATAAGAAAGCGATTCTAATCACACTTATTTTATTTGCTATAAATGTTAATTCCCAAAGTAAAATAAAGATTGCTGAAGGCGGTATTGATAATTTAATTGGTGTTTCCGAATATAATATTGAGTTTGACTATTCTAATATTACCATTGCTAATTTTGATTCTGAGGAAGAGTATTTAAAAGACAAAATGGCAATACGGGAGGCCAAAGAAATTGGATCTGGGGAGAAATTTAAAAAAGATTGGTTTGCTTTTAGGGACAGTCTATTTGAACCTAAGTTTATTGAAACTTTTAATAAATTTTTTACCGGTAAAGTTAAAATAAAAGTGGGAAAAAATAAGGATGCAAAATATACAATTTTAGTGAATACCGTTTTCGTTTATTCGGGATATAACGTTGGGTTATGGCCAGAAGAATCAAAACTAAAAGCTACAATATATATATACGAAACGGGAAATCCGGATAAAATCGAATTCCGTTCTAAAGAGAATTATGCTAGAGGAAGAGCTACATACCTTCTGGGAGATAGAATTGCCAATGCCTATGGATTGTTAGGAAGGAGATTAGCAGCTTTTCTTAGAAAAAAAATGTTTTAATAATAAATTTGAGAATATCAAAAAATCTTAACTCATGAAAAGACAAGCACTATTATTCGTATTTTTATTCACAACCTTAACAATTTACGCTCAAAAACCCAAAGTACAGGAGGGCAATGCGAAAAATTTAAAGGGCATTACCGTTTATAATTTGGAATTTGATTATGCCGACCTGCAAATCCCAAAATATGATTCCGAAGAAGAATTCCTGAAGGATAAAATGGCTAAAAGAGAGGAAAAAGAAGCGGGTACGGGAGAAAAATTCAAGGAATCTTGGTTTGCTGATCGCGAGAATAGGTACGAACCAAAATTTATAGAATCTTTTGACAAAAGGTTTAAAAACGGAGAGATTAAAGTGGGGAAAAATATAGAGGAAGCCCAACATACTATTAAAATTCACACAACTAGAATGTATGCGGGTTACAATGTGGGTATTGTTAGAAAAAATGCAGAAATTGATGTGCTTATGACAATTTATGAAACCGAAAACCCCACTAATATTTTATGGTCGGCTAAATTTAATAGAGTACAAGGCTACGGAGCTATGGGAAATGATTATAATTCGGGTTATCGTATTTCTGAATGTTATGCAAAACTAGCCAAAGAATTTGCAAAGTATTTAAACAAGAATGTAAAATAAGAGAAGAGAAATTACTAGTTACTCATGTCAATTAGATGAGCCATAGAGCGTACAGCTCTATCATGTTTTTTTACAAACGGATTTGTCTCATCCCAAACATAGCCAGCTAACACCGCACAAATTTTTTCTTTTACTTCGGGATTTTCAGGTCTATGAAAAAATAAAGTTTGTAAGTTTTCTGTGTACCATTCTTTTACATAGGTAGAAAATACATCTACCCCTTTTTTAATGTAATTAGTATATTCATTTTCCCAATCTACTGTTTCTCCGTTTAGTTGTCGCTCTACCAATTTAGCAGCTAATAAAGAAGACTCTGTAGCAAAAGCCACACCCGACGAAAAAACAGGATCTAAGAACTCAGAACTATTTCCGGTTAATGCGTAACCATCGCCATAGAGTTGTTTAACCGATTTTGAATAATTTTTAATGCAGATAGGGTCGAACAAATAGTCCACATCTTTAAATCTATCGTAATAATATGTAGATAGTTTTAACATTTCAGACAGCATTTTGGATGTATCTCCTTGATAAGATTCAATAAATTCTGTTGGCCCAACAAAACCAATGCTGGTATTGCCATTAGAAAATGGAATTACCCATAGCCAGACTTTTGCCTTAACAATATCAAAAGTAATTAAAGTGCCCTCAGTACCTTCAGGTCTGTTACTATCCTTAACATGTGTAAAAATTGAAGAATGCTTGGGTAGCGTTGAAGGTTTTTCCAAATCTAACAATCGGGGCAAAACCCTTCCATAGCCACTGGAATCAATTACAAACTTGGCATTGATATTTTTTTTATTGCCATTTTTATCTTTAATAGTGGTTTGCGAACTAGTTCCGCTGAACTGTACATCAGTTACTTCCCATTCAAAGGCAATAGCTACTCCTTTTCTTATAACTTCATCGGCCAACGCTTTGTCAAAATCGGCTCTAGGCACTTGCCAAGTCCAGTCCCAGCCTTTAGTGTATTTTTTACTAAAATCAAAATGGCATACAACATCATCTCTCATAAAACGTGCTCCATGCTTTTTTTCAAAGTTTTGAGCATCTAAACAGTCAAAAAGATCAACCTCTTTAAAATGTTCCATCGATTTAGGTAATAAACTTTCACCTATTACAAACCTTGGGAATTTCGATTTTTCCACAACTTGAACCGATAAGCCTTTTTTATATAAATAAGCTGCAGAAACACATCCCGAAGGACCCGCACCAATAATTAAAACATCTACATTTTCCGTATTCATTGCTGATTTTTGACTGATTTCTGTGTAAAAATATTAAATTTGTCGCTTCAATATATCATAAAAGTGAATTATTTATCAATAAACCCTGCAGTGAATGCTTAATATTAAAGGAGAACTAGATTTAAAAGATTTTTACGAAGTAATTTTTAATAAAAGCAGTATTGAGTTAGACAAAACCTTACTAAATAGAGTAGAAAATAGCTTTAATTTTCTCAAAGAATTTTCTGAAAACAAAGTAATTTATGGTGTAAATACAGGATTTGGCCCAATGGCTCAATACAAGATTAAGGATGAAGATCAAATTCAGTTACAATATAACCTAATTCGCAGTCACGCTTCTGGTGTAGGAAATCCTATTCCCGAAATGTATGTAAAAGCAGCTATGTTGGCTCGTTTAAATACATTGAGTTTAGGAAACTCTGGAGTACACCCTTCTGTTGTTAAATTGATGAAGGAATTCATAAATAGAGATATTACTCCCTTAATATATGAACATGGAGGTGTTGGAGCTAGTGGCGATTTAGTACAATTAGCACATTTAGCATTGGTATTAATTGGAGAAGGAGAAGTTTTTTACAAAGGAGAACGTTTAGAAACTGCTGAAGTTTTTAAAATAGAAGGATTAAAACCAATTCATGTTGAGCTACGTGAAGGATTGGGGTTGATTAACGGCACTTCAGTAATGACAGGTATTGGTATTGTAAACGTAATTTACACCAAACGTTTACTAAATTGGGTATTGAAATGTTCATCGGCTATCAATGAAGTAGTAGAGGCTTATGACGATCATTTGTCAGAAGAATTGAACAACACTAAAAAGCATAAGGGTCAGCAAGAGATTGCCAAAAAAATGCGAGAGCACTTAAAGGATAGCTCTTTGACACGAAATAGAGAAGAATATTTATATAACGGTAATGGGAGTAGTACTGTATTTAAGGAAAAAGTACAAGAATATTATTCGTTACGTTGCGTTCCTCAAATTTTAGGGCCTGTTTTAGATACATTAAAAAGTGTGCAAAAAATATTGATCGAGGAGGTAAATTCTGCCAATGATAATCCAATAGTTGATGTTAAAAAGCAACAAGTATATCATGGGGGTAATTTTCATGGTGATTATGTTTCTTTAGAAATGGACAAATTAAAAATTGTTACCACAAAAATGACAATGTTGGCGGAACGACAGTTGAATTATTTGTTAAACTCGAAGTTGAACGATATTTTGCCTCCATTCGTTAATTTAGGACAATTGGGATTAAACTTCGGAATGCAAGGCGTTCAATTTACTGCAACTTCTACAACTGCTGAAAGTCAGACTTTATCTAATCCAATGTATGTGCATAGTATTCCTAATAATAATGACAATCAAGATATTGTAAGTATGGGTACCAATGCGGCTCTAATGACTAAAAAAGTGATTGAAAATGCCTACGAAGTTGTTGCTATTGAAATGATTACTATTGTCCAAGCGATTGAATATTTGGAATTTCAAGATAAAGTTTCTTCGACAACCAAAACATTGTTTGATGCCGTCCGAAATCTTGTACCAGCGTTTAAGGAAGATTTAATTATGTATCCTTATGTTGGTGCAGTAAAAAAATATTTAATGGAAACAAAGAGTAATTAATTTTTTAGTAAATTTAACTCTTGCAAATTATACACTATTTCTTACAAGTTATACATTAAAACCATCATTATTCAACTTAATTCCTAAATTTGAATTAAAAATCTAATATTATGAAATGAGCATAAACAAATTTTATCATTACATTCGAACTGAGATGATCAAATTTTTTATGCGAATTCCTGAATGTGTAGAAATTTTTAGTTTCTTTACTTTCAGCAAACTATAAAATTTTAAACAGATGAAAAAATTTACCTTATTAATTGTTTTTAGTATTATTTTTCAATTTGCATTTGCTCAAAAGGCCGCAAGAATTACACAAGATAAAAAGGTAGGATATATCAACCATTCTGGAGATTGGATTCTAGAACCAACCTATGATAAAGGAGGCGAATTCTCTAACGGACTCGCACCAGTTAACAAAGATAAAAAATGGGGATTTATAAATGCTAAAGGAGAAGTTGTCATTGAACTTCAATTTGACAGGGTTAAGGCATTTGATAGTGGTTTGGCACTTGTAGAAAACAACAAGCGTTGGTTCTATATTAATAAAGAAGGGAAAGAAGTAGATATGCCATCGTCTGAAAAATTATTTGATTTTGTAGATGGTTTAGCATATATAAAACGTGGTGAAAAAGTGGGTTTACTTAATCCGAAAGGAGAAATTATTTTAGAACCTAAATATGATGAGATTCAGCGGTTTCATAATGGATACGCTAAAGTACAAGTTGGAGAGAGTTGGGGTTTGATTGATAAAACCGGAAAAGAGAAAATTGAACCTATCTACCAAGGATTAGGGATATGGTCTGATGGAATTATTATCGCCAAAAAGAATGATGTAAATGGCCTTTTAATAAATGGAGAATTTATAAGAGTAGATGGGGCAATGAAAATTTGGCCGTTTAGAGACGGTGAAGAACTTACGTATGCCAACAATTCAGAAAAAATAGCTGGTTTTATTAATAGAAAAGGTGATTGGGTAATTGAACCTAAATTTAAAAAGGTAAAAGCTTTTGTTAATGGATTGGCTCCAGCATCTACCAATGGTAAATTATGGGGTTATATTAACCCTAAAGGGGAAATGGTAATTCCTGAAAAATTTAGGGATGCTGAAATATTCAGTAGTAACGGATTGGCTCCAGTAAAAGTGAATAAACTTTGGGGCTTTATCAATAAATCAGGAGAATTGGTTATAAAAGATAAATATAGAATCACCGGATTTAACCCTTTTGCTATGTTTTCAGCTACTGAAACCAAAGGTTTTATTGATGGTTACGCAAGGGTAAGTCTGGATAAGAAATGGGGTTTTATTGATGAACAAGGGAAACCTTTAAAAGATACATGGTTCGATAATGCAGAAGCCTTTGTAGATATTAACTAATACTAAATGACAAAAAATCACATGAAGTGTGCATTGGTAACAGGAGGGTCAAGAGGAATAGGAAAGGCTATTTGCAGAAAATTAGCAGAAGATTCCGATTATCATATCATAATAAATTATAACTCAAACAAAGAAGCCGCATTAGATACTTTAAAACAAGTTCAAGAGCAAGGTAATACAGGAGAAATTATTCAATTCAATGTTGCTGATGCTGATGCCGTAAAAAATCAGTTGGATACTTGGATGGCTAACAATGAAGATTCAATTATTGAAGTATTAGTAAACAATGCTGGTATTACAAAAGATGGTTTGTTTATGTGGATGCCCGCCGAAGATTGGCACAATGTAATCAACACCAGTTTGAGTGGTTTTTATAACGTTACAAACCATTTAATTCAAAAAATGTTGAGCAATCGCTACGGTAGAATTATAAATATGGTTTCTGTTTCTGGGGTAAAAGGTACTCCAGGTCAAACCAACTATTCAGCTGCCAAAGGTGCCATTATTGCGGCTACAAAAGCTTTAGCACAAGAGGTTGCAAAACGAAAAATAACAGTTAATGCGGTTGCTCCAGGTTTTATAAATTCCGATATGACGGCAGAATTGGATGAAAAAGAATTGAAAAGAATGATTCCCGTAAACCGATTTGGTGATGCCGAAGAGGTTGCTGACTTGGTTTCGTTTTTAGCTTCAAAAAAATCTTCTTACATTACAGGTGAGGTAATAAATATTAATGGTGGTATCTACTCATAATTGCTGAATAAAAAATGAACAGGGTTGTAATCACAGGATTGGGCATTTACTCTTGTATTGGGAGTAATTTAGAGGAGGTTAAGGAATCTTTATACAAAGGTAAATCGGGAATTATATTTGATGCTGAACGTAAAGATTTTGGATATCGTTCTGCTTTGACGGGTAGGATTGCTGAGCCTGATTTAAAAAAATTACTATCTAGAAGACAGCGTATTAGCATGGGTGAAGAAGCTCAATACGCTTATGTTTCTACAATCGAGGCATTAAAAAATGCAGGAATTACTCAAGATTTTTTAGATGCTAATGAAGTTGGAATTCTTTTTGGAAATGACAGTACTGCTAGATCAGTTATTGAATCAATTGATAAAGTAAGAGAAAAAAATGATACCACATTGGTCGGTTCAGGAGCTATTTTTAAAGCGATGAACTCTACCGTAAATATGAATTTATCAACCATTTTTAAACTAAAAGGTGTAAACTTTACAATTAGTGCCGCTTGTGCTAGTGGCTCTCATGCAATCGGGATAGGGTATCATTTGATAAAAAGTGGACTCCAAGACATTATAATTTGTGGTGGTGCTCAAGAAATTAACAAACTAGCAATGGCTAGTTTTGATGGCTTAGGTGTGTTTTCTATTGGTGAAGATAATCCTGCTGGAGCATCAAAACCTTTTGATATTGAGAGAGATGGTTTAATACCAAGTGGAGGTGCTGCTACTGTTATTTTAGAAAGTTATGAATCGGCTGTAAAAAGAGGAGCACCTATTTTAGGCGAAATTGTTGGTTATGGATTTTCATCAAATGGTGACCACATTTCAACTCCAAATGCAGACGGTCCAACAAAAGCTATGCAAAAAGCTATAGATGAAGCTGAAATAGATGTTTCTTCTATTGATTATGTAAATGCTCACGCAACTTCTACACCAGTTGGTGATGCTAATGAAGCTAAGGCTATTTATAATATTTTTGGAGATAATGGGCCTTATGTAAGTTCTACAAAATCTATGACGGGTCATGAGTGCTGGATGGCAGGTGCAAGTGAAATTGTATATTCTATGTTAATGATGCAACATTCTTTTGTAGCACCAAACATAAATCTAAAAATACCTGACGAAGATTCAGCTAAATTAAACATTGCAAGGCATACCATAGATAAAAAAATTGATGTATTTTTGTCGAATTCTTTTGGGTTTGGGGGTACAAACTCTGCATTGATAATTAAAAAGGTATAACTATGATTATGAAGAAAGAAGAAATCATTGATAAGATTAATGACTTCCTTATTGATGAGTTTGAAGTTGAAGAAGATGCTATTAGTCCTGATGCTAATTTAAAGGATACGTTGGAACTGGATAGTCTTGATTTTGTAGATTTAGTTGTAGCTGTCGAATCAAATTTTGGTGTAAAATTAGTGGGTGAAGATTTTGTAAATATTACCACACTTCAAGATTTTTATAATCTTATAGAAAGAAAGCTAGGTTAAAAATCTATTATGGCACAATGGGAAGGAAAATCCAGAGGTACCGTTTTAGGCTATAAAATTTTTATTTTTTTGATGATAAAGTTGGGCTTGGGTTCGGCTTATTTTATTTTATATTTTGTTGCTTTTTATTTTTTGTTATTTTCCCCAGAAGGCACAAAATCTTCCTACTATTATTTCAGAAAAAGATTATCTTACTCAAAGCTAAAAAGTGTTTTTAGTGTCTATCAAAGTTATTATAAGTTTGGGCAAACAATTATTGATAAAGTGGCGATCAGATCAGGATTAAGAAATAAATTTACCTACGATTT
Organism: Aureibaculum sp. 2308TA14-22; assembly: GCF_040538665.1. NCBI lineage: Bacteria > Pseudomonadati > Bacteroidota > Flavobacteriia > Flavobacteriales > Flavobacteriaceae > Aureibaculum > Aureibaculum conchae. The sequence continues at coordinate 2,066,439 of NZ_JBEWXT010000001.1, read as the reverse complement.
TGATGGAATTGACAAGTTAAGAGAGCTCATTGCAAATAAGAAAGGTGGTATTTTAATCAGTGCACATGTTGGTAATTTTGAAATAGCCGATTTCTTTTTAAAAGAAGTTGATTTTAACGCTCAGATTAATATTGTAACTACAGATCAAGAACATAGTGATATTAAAGAATATTTAGAATCCGTTTCACAAAAGTCAAGTGTCAAATTAATCTTGATTAAGGAAGATTTATCTCATATATTTGACATTAATACTGCACTGGCCAATAATGAATTGATTTGTTTTACTGGTGATCGGTATTTTCAAGGAACACGATTTTTAGAAGAAGAGTTATTGGGTGAAAACGCCAAATTTCCGGCAGGCCCATTTTTGTTGGCATCGCGACTTAAAGTGCCAGTAGCTTTTGTATATGTAATGAAAGAAACCAACAAACACTATCATTTGTTTACACGTTTGGCTAGGGCTAAGCAAAGAGATGCTCAAGGATTATTGCAAAATTACACGCAAAGTATAGAATGGATTTTAAATCAATACCCGTTGCAATGGTTTAACTATTTTGATTTTTGGGAGGATACAAACAATTCATGAAAAACGTACTCGTAATATATTATACACAATCAGGGCAGCTATTAGAGATTGCACAAAATGTGGCACAAAAATTAGAAAGTTCAGAAGATGTAAATGTTACATATCATCAAATAAAACCCGTTGAAACATATGGTTTCCCTTGGAAGGCCGATAAATTTTTTGATACTTTTCCAGAATCATTTCTGCAAATTCCATGTGAATTAGAAGAACCTAAGGCTGAAATTATTTCTCAAAAATATGACCTAGTCATCTTGGCATATCAAGTTTGGTACTTAACACCTTCAATTCCAATCAATTCATTTTTAAAATCAGATGAAGCTAAAAAAATATTGAAAAACACTCCAGTAGTTACCCTAATAGGCTGTAGAAATATGTGGATTAAAGCTCAGGAGAAAATGAAGGTTTTACTACAAGAGAATCAGGCTAAATTAGTCGGTAATATTGCTTTAGTAGATAGGAATATCAATCATATAAGTGTAATTACTATCGAAAAATGGATGTTTAGTGGTAAAAAGGAGAACTATTTGGGCATTTTTCCTAAACCTGGGGTTTCTCAAAAGGATATAGACGAATCGGTAAAATTTGGTACACCAATCTTGGAAAGTTTGAGACAAAACAATTATGATTCTTTACAAGGTAATTTGCTGAAAATGGGTGCGATAAGGATAAAACCATTTTTAATTACAATGGATAAAAGAGCCAATGTAATTTTTGATAAATGGTCTAATTTTATCATAAAAAAAGGGAATCCTGGAGAACCCAAACGATTAAAATGGGTTCGGGTTTTTGATAAATACCTTAAATTTGCCATTTGGGGCTTTGGTCCTATACTTTTTATTGTATTTTTGCTGACTTATTTGCCTATGATCGGCAAGATTAAAAAGGACCAAAAATATTACGCGTCTGTTAAACTAAGGGGAGAACCTAATGCATAAATAGTTAGGAAGTTTCTCAAAAAATAGTATTTTTAAAGAATGAATGACGTTTACATAACCAGAATTGCAAAATTCTTACCTAATAACCCGGTTTCTAATGACGAAATGGAAGGAAAATTGGGTATTTTAAATGGAAAATCTTCCAAAGCTAAAGGAGTAGTATTACGCAATAATAAAATCAAAACAAGATATTATGCCATTGATGATAATGGAAATATTACACACAATAATGCCCAATTAACCAAAGAGGCAATTGAATCACTTTGTGATAGTGATTTTACACCCCAAGATATTGAATTGTTATCTTGCGGAACTTCTAGTCCCGATCAGATTTTACCATCGCATACGGCCATGGTTCACGGTTTTCTTAAAAATAGAAATTTAGAGATAAATTCGCCTTCAGGTGCTTGTTGTTCTGGTATGAATGCATTAAAATATGGATTTTTATCCGTTAAAGCACAACAAGTTAATAATGCAGTTTGTGCTGGTTCTGAACGTACATCTTCTTGGATGATGGCCAATACTTTTGAAGAAGAAGTCAACCACTTAAAAACGTTGGAAGAGCGACCAATTATTGCTTTTGATAAAGAATTTTTGCGTTGGATGCTCTCTGATGGAGCTGGTGCTTTTTTGCTAGAAAGTGAACCTAAAGGAAAGCAACCCTTAAAAATTGAATGGATAGAAGGCTATTCTTATGCTCATGAATTAGAAACCTGCATGTATGCAGGCGGAGATAAATTGGAGAATGGGCAATTAAAACCTTGGAGTGAGTTTCCTGCACATGATTGGAGCGAACAATCTCTGTTTGCCATGAAGCAAGATGTAAAATTATTGAGCGAAAATATTTTAGTAAAAGGCGTCGATAGTTTAAAGCAAGCTTTAGGTAAGCACAATGTAAAGCCGGAAGATTTAACGTATTATTTACCACATATTTCTTCTTATTTTTTTAAGGATAAACTGTATGAAGAAATGGTGAAACAAGATTTTGTAGTACCGTTAGACAAGTGGTTCATGAATTTGGAGAGAATCGGAAATGTTGGAGCCGCTTCTATTTACATTATGTTGGAGGAGCTTGTGAATTCTGGTAAATTGAACAAAGGCGATAAAATTTTATTGCATGTTCCTGAAAGTGCTAGATTTGCATATAATTACGCACTATTAACCGTTTGCTAAGTTGAGTAATGGTTCAAAAAACATATCCGTAACTGAACTAATTCCACAAAAAACACCGTTTGTAATGGTTGATAAACTATTGCAATATACAGAGAGCGAAGTTACTTCTAGTTTAACCATTTCTGACACCAATATTTTTACTGAAAATAATGCATTTACTGAACCAGGTTTAATTGAACATATGGCTCAAACTGTGGCACTGCATACGGGTTATAAATATTATCTACAAAATAAACCTTCACCAACAGGTTATATAGGTTCCATTAAAAGTATAGAAATTCTTAAATTGCCAAAGCTAAATGATAGGCTAATCACAAAAGCTACTATTTTACACGAAATAATGGGTTTTACTTTGGTTGCTGTTGACGTAACTTTAGATGGTGTATCTATTGCTAATGGCGAAATGAAAACCGTAGTTGCAAATTAATTGGATAATAACGCTACTCATATTAATATTAAAAATTTTTTACCACATAGAGCTCCTATGTTAATGGTGGATAATGTACTATTTATTGATGACCAAAGTGTTAAAACTAATTTTTTGATAAAACCGGATTGCATTTTCGTTGACGAAAACAGATTTTCTGAATCTGGGTTAATAGAGAATGCTGCTCAGACGTGTTCGGCAATAGTAGGTAAGAGTTTTTTTGACGAGGAAGATACTAAAGGTGAAAACAACCAAGTTGTAGGTTTTATTAGTGGGGTTAAGTCGTTTAATATCATTAAATTGCCATCTTTAAATGAAGTCATTATTACAACTGCCAATCTGATTTCAAGATTTGATGCAGAAGGATATAGCATTTGTGCTATAATGTGTATTATAGAAAACGAAAATTCTGTTTTAGCGAAATGTGAAATGAACTTATTTATCCAAGAAATTAAATAAGCGATGAAAAAAAGCGAGGTCCCACAAGATAAAAGTAATTTAGAGTCTGCCAATTTTAAGGAACTCTGTTATGCCGTTGATGAAGAAGGAAATTATATTACAGAAAATAGTTCTGGTTGGGATCCTAAGACTATTGCTTTGAACAATGCCATTGAAGAAATTAAAGAGCGTGTAGCTGAAGCAAAGAAACGGGTATTGAATAACGAAACTAGTCCGATAGAATATTATATGGAACTCCATAAAATGGATTTACCCATATTAGCAAGTTATGTTGGGCTATGGCAATGGCGTGTAAAAAGGCATTTTAAACCCAAAGTATTTAAAAAACTAAGCAAAAATTTATTACAGAAATATGCAAATGTCTTTGATGTTTCGGTTGAGCAATTGCAAGATATTACCAAAGAAATATGAAGATAGACTTTACACATCATCAATCTGCACATTGTGAAAATGGTGTAGTATCAAATTTATTAAAACATAAAGGACATCAAATTAGTGAACCGATGGTTTTTGGCATCGGGTCGGGACTTTTTTTTGTCTATATCCCGTTTTTAAAGGTAAACCATGCTCCCGTTGTTAGTTTTAGACCAATGCCAGGTATTATTTTTAAGCGTTTTGCAAAACGGGTAGGTATAAAAATTAAACGATTTAAGTTCAGAAATGAAAATAATGCGGAAAAAGCCTTGGAGGCTGAACTACAACGTAAAAACCCTGTTGGTTTACAAGTTGGCGTATATCATTTAACGTATTTTCCCGATGAGTACCGCTTTCACTTCAATGCACATAATTTGGTGGTATATGGTAAAGAAGAGGATACTTATTTAATAAGCGATCCTGTAATGGAAACGACTACCATTTTAACCAAAAAAGAACTGAATAGGGTACGGTTTGCTAAGGGAGCTATGGCTCCAAAAGGGCATATGTATTATCCTGTTGAATTTCCTGAAGAACTGAAGTTAGAAAGTGCTATAAAAAAAGGAATTAAAACGGTCTGTAGAGATATGTTGGCACCTGTGCCTTATGTGGGTGTAAGAGGTATGCGAACCATTGCAAAGCTGATTCGAAAATGGCCAAAAAAGAAAGGTATTAAAGTAGCCAATCACTATTTGGGACAATTGGTACGAATGCAAGAGGAAATTGGTACAGGCGGTGGTGGATTTCGTTTTATTTATGGAGCATTTTTGCAAGAAGCTGCTGTAATTTTAAATAATCCAAAACTAAAAGAATTGTCTTTAGAAATTACTGATATTGGTGATTCTTGGCGTGATTTTGCCGTTAACGCTTCGCGAATTTATAAAAATAGAAGCTCGGAATTGGATGCCTACAACAAAGTAGCGGATCAGTTGGTTGATATATCTAATAGGGAAGAGGTATTCTTTAAAAAATTAAAGAAGGCGATATAAAATGAACCCATCGGCAATTCATATAGAAACCCTTTCCAAAAAATATAAAGGAGCTGATGATTTCTCCATTAAAGAATTAAGTTTAAAAATTGAGAAGGGCGAAATCTACGGTCTTCTTGGCCCAAACGGTGCTGGAAAAACCACATTGATTTCCATGCTCTGCGGATTGCTAAAACCTACCTCTGGCGGTATTGCCATTAACGGATTATCGCTACGCGAAAATACTCAAAAAATAAAGCAGTTGATTGGTGTGGTGCCACAAGAATATGCATTGTATCCTACCTTAACGGCTTATGAAAACTTAATGTATTTTGGAGCAATGTATGGATTGACAGGGCAGACTTTAAAGTCGAAAGTAATGGAGAGTCTCGAGCATTTAGGGCTTGCAAAATTCCACAACAAAAAAATTAAAACCTTTTCGGGAGGAATGAAACGAAGGGTAAATTTGATTGCAGGTATTTTGCATAAGCCTGAAATTTTATTTTTAGACGAACCTACTGTTGGCGTGGATGTACAGTCTAAAAATGTAATTATTGAGCATTTAAAAATGTTGAATGCCAATGGAACAACAATTGTGTATACCTCACACCATTTAAACGAAGCGGAAACATTTTGTACTGAGGTCTCTATTATTGATAGAGGTAAAATTATTACTTCTGGAACACCAGAAGAGCTTGTAAAAAACACCAATGATGCTCACAATTTAGAAGATGTATTTATTCAGTTAACTGGAGAAGCCTTACGTGATTATGCATAAACTCATCCACTCTACATATAAGGAAATGCTGTTGCTCTCACGAGATTTAGGTGGTTTGGTCATTCTTTTTGTTATGCCTTTGGTATTGATAATTACTATTACCTTAATTCAAGACAGCTCGTACAGAACGATAAACGATGCTAAGATTCCCATTTTATATGTTGATAATGACCAAGGAGCAATTTCCACAACCATTTTAGAAAACCTCAAAGAGAGTGATGCTTTTGAAATTATTGTCAATGACGATAATACGTTATTTACGGAAACTACGGCAAGAACAGCTGTACTAGAAGGAAAGTACCAAATGGCGGTTATCATTCCTCAAAATTTAAGTGCGGATTTAGATAAAAAAGTTAACCAAAACGTAGCGAAAATTTTAAGTGAATTTGGGGTTGAGGATGAGTCGAAAATGGAATATGAGGTTCTTTCTGTTAAAGAAATCAAACTCTATTTTGATCCTGCGGTACAAAAAACCTTCAAAAATGCGGTGATGAACAGTATCGATAAAATGATTTCACGTATCGAATCCAAATCCATTTACGAAGCCTTTCAAGCAGAATTAAGTGATGGTGATTCTGACGGAAAGAATCCATTGTTGACCGAAAACAATTTTGTTTCGTTTAAGGAAATCAATCCAAAAGAAGGAGCAGAAGTGACCTTACCAAATTCAACACAGCACAACGTACCCGCGTGGACATTGTTTGCTATATTTTTTATTGTGATTCCATTGTCCATTAATATTGTAAAAGAAAAAAATCAAGGCACGTTTGTTAGGTTACGTACCAATCCCGTTTCATATTTGACTGTCTTGGGCGGAAAAACCATTACCTATTTACTAGTATGCTTGATTCAATTTTTATTGATGTTGATGGTAGGTGTTTACATTTTGCCAATGCTCGGATTGCATGCTCTTGAAATTGGATCTAACTTTTTTGTCCTATTTGTAGTTGCCTTGTTTTCCGGCTTGGCAGCTGTAGGTTTTGGTACTTTATTGGGGACTTTGGCCACTACTCCCGAACAATCGGCCCCTTTAGGAGCAACAATGGTAGTAATTCTCGCCGCTATTGGAGGTGTTTGGGTACCTGTATTTTTAATGCCAGAATTTATGCAACTATTATCTAATATTTCACCGATGAATTGGGGCTTAAATGCCTTTTATGATGTATTATTGCGTAATGGTGGTATTGCCGAAATAGTACCAGAAATAGGATTGTTATTGTTGTTTTTTATAATTACGGTGACAATTTCTATTTGGTATGATAAAAAGAAAAGAATGGTATGAATAAGTTGAGTATTAAATCAGAAATTCGTGTTCGTTTTAACGAAACTGACCCATTGGGTATCGTTTGGCATGGCAATTACATTACCTATTTTGAAGACGGAAGGGAGGCTTTTGGCAGGGCACATGGCATTTCCTATTTAGATGTAAAAGCAAACGGTTTTGCAACACCTATTGTAAAATCGTCTTGCGAGCACAAACTACCTTTAAAATATGGAGATATAGCCACTATTGAAACTACTTTTATCGATTCACCTGCTGCGAAAATGACATTTATCTATAAAATTTTTAATCCCGAAGGTAAAATAGTTTGCACAGGAGAAACCGTTCAAGTTTTTACGAATGATGATGGGGAATTGGCTTTGACAGCACCCAAATTCTTTGAAGATTGGAAACGTAAGGTTGGATTGATTTAAAGTGAATCTATTTATCTAAAATAAAAATTTTACATATGGTTGTCAGGTTGAGCGGAGTCGAAACCTAAACCATTCTACCATCCAACAAATTAATAATTCGTGAGCCATATTCCGCATTTTTTTCAGAATGTGTTACTTGAATGATAGTTACACCCTCCTTATTTAATTGCTTAAATATTTCCATTATTTCTTCACCCTGTTTAGAGTTCAAATTCCCCGTAGGTTCATCCGCCAATATTAATTTCGGATTTCCAATTAAGGCTCTGGCAACCCCGACCAATTGTTGTTGACCACCGCTTAATTGCGTAGGAAACAATTTTTGTTTGCCTACAATATTAAAATGATCCAACATATCAGCAACCAAAGCTTTACGTTCTGAACCACTTATTTTTTTATACAATAAAGGCATTTCTAAGTTTTCATAAACAGTCAATTCATCTATTAAATGATACGCCTGAAAAACAAAACCGATATATTGTTTATACAAATTGGCACGATGTTTCTCCTTTAACGTATGGACTGACTCGTCCATAAAGTTATATTCACCTTCATCAAAGCCATCTAACATACCAATAATATTGAGCAAGGTTGATTTTCCAGAACCCGAAGGCCCCATTACGGAAATAAACTCTCCTTCTTCAACTTCTAGATTAATATCTTTTAACAGAAAAATACGTTGTCCACCTGAATTTACCCATTTAAAAATGTTGTTTAATTGTAATAGCATAGTTTTTATATTATTTAGATTTCTTATTTTCATTGTTGATAACCCTACCATCATGGGTAATACTTTCCACAATTCCAGTAACATTATTCAAAATAATGTTTCCATCGGAGGTTTGTGCATACACCTTTCCATTTAAATCAGTTAAGTGAATATTGCCATCACTAGAGATACATTTTTGGTCCAAAGCCAGTCCTTGTACTTTAATGTTTCCATCATTTGATGTCAACTCCGTGCTTGTTTCCCTTGGAACATATACTTTAAAATGAACATCGATTTTATCTTCGGGACGGGTAAAACCATTTTTAACTGTACTTACAACTTTTATTTCCAAACTTTTGGAGGTGTCTAGAATATCTAATTTCCATTGACCTTTGGTCATAACTTCCAGTTCCTTTTTGGTTACCTTTAAGACCTCGTCCAACTTGGTAACGGTGTAGAAAACGATCACGTCGTAGCCCTCGTTAGCTATTACCTCAATATCGCTATTATTTGAAGAAATTGTTAAATTTAATGGTTTTTCGACTTTAAAAGTTTCCTTAAATGAATAGTCTAAATTTTGGGATTGTACGGAAAAATAAAACGAAAGTGCGAATATTAATAAAAGAATTGTTTTTTTCATGATGAATGATTTTATATGTTTATTTGAAAGATGTGATTTTTTAGTTTGTTTTATTGTCAATACTAACCTTCTCTCAAGGCGTCAACTGGATTTTTATTTGCAGCACGAATAGCTTGGCTCCCTACTGTTAATATGGCAACTAATAAAGCCACGACGCCCGCACCTAAAAAATACCATATTTGTAAGGGGATTCTATAAGCAAAACCTGAAAGCCAATTATTAGCCAATAAGTAAGCTATAGGTAGTGCAATTACAATTGATATCAAAACTAATTTCGCAAACTCGCTAGATAACATTACGGTAACTTGCGATGCCGTTTGGCCTAATACTTTTCTAATGCTTATTTCTTTCCTTCTTCTTTCGGCGGTAAAAATAGCCAATCCGAATAAGCCCAAACAGGAGATAAGAATTGCCATACCCGCAAAATATTTTGACAAAGTAGCCACACGTTGTTCAGATTCATAAAGAGCGTTATAGTTTTCGTCCAAGAATTCGTATTCGAAAGGAAACCCGGGATTAAAGGTTTGATAAGCCTCTTGGATTTTGTTGATAGCCTCTTTTTCTTTTCCGGCCTCGATACGTACCATAACTTTGTTTACTTGGGGCATGATAGCCATGAACAAAGGTTCTACTCTATCATGTAATGATTTAAAATGGAAATCTTTTACGACTCCTATTATTGGTATTCTACCTTCAACAAGTTTATCGATGGGGTCTTTCAAACCCATAGCTTTTATTGCCGTTTCGTTAAATATCATTCCGATGCTGTCCCCAAAAGCCCTATTAAAACCACGCCCAGCTATTATTTCCATATCCATAGTTTCAATAAAATCATAATCTACCCCTACAATCTGAAAGTTTGTCTCATTATCAGGATCCTTCCCTTCCCACTCCAAAGAAGTACTCCAGTTGTGACCAACCATGCTATGTGTAGTACTTGATGCATTTTTTATTCCCGTTGATTTTTTTAGTTCTGCCAAAAATGTCGGCAACTTTTCTTTTATCTTACCTTCAGCCTTGAAATAGACAATATTATCCTTATTATATCCTAAATTTTGATTTTGGGCAAATTCAATCTGCTTATAAACTACGATAACTGATACGATTAAAATAATGGAAAGAGAAAATTGAATCACTACCAATCCTTTTCGCGTCCATAATTCTCCTAGAGATTGATTCAGCTGCCCTTTTAGAACAGTTAGAGCATTAAACCCTGAAAGATAAGCTGCAGGATAGCTTCCTGCAATGATACCTGTAAACAAAGTTATACCAAGTGTTATGGAAATAAGGTTTAGGTCAAAACTCAATGTTAATTGTTTTCCGATTATCGTATTGAAATGCGGAAGAAAAAATGCTACTATTATCAATGCAATAATTAGAGCGATAAAAGACATGAAAATTGATTCACTCAAGAATTGGAATACAAATGACTTACGTTTTGCACCAACAGCTTTCTTAACTCCAATTTCTTTTAATCTTTTAGAAGCTCTTGCCGTTGACAGGTTCATGAAATTGATACAAGCAATAATCAATATTAAGATGGCAATAATTGTGAATAGTTTTACATATTCAATTCTACCGCCAACTTGTTTCCCATTCTGGTATGTTCCGTGTAAGTAATGTTCTGAAAATGGAATCAAAATTGATGTTCTTGGGTCATTTTCATTTCTTTCTTTTCTGATTTTTGCAACTTTCGTTTTTAGTGCATCGATATTGGCTCCTTCCTTCAACATCACATATACTTGAGGTCCAGTACTGTTCCACCTATCTGTATTTATCGAGTTCCAAGGTGCTTCATCTTTATAGGCCTTATCCGACAGCACGAAATCGAATTGCATTGTTGAATTGGTAGGTGTACCTTCGAAAATTCCTGAAACTTGGAATTGTCGTTTTTTTTCATATTCTATGGAACTCCCTATGACGTTCTCAGTTGTCCCAAACAACTTTAACGCCAAATCCTTGGAAATAACTATAGAATTCGGATCCGCTATTACCTCTTTTTTATCCCCTTGGATTAAATTAAAGGAGAATATATTGAAATAGTCCTTGCTTACCAGTTGCCCTAGTGCTTTTAGATTTTTGTCCCCAACCGATAAGACGTGCTTACCGAACCAGTCTGGCTGAATAGTGGTAGCGGCGTATTCCACTTCAGGCATATTTTCTACTAAAAACTCCGCCATTGGAGCCGAACTTTCGATCATTGTTTGCACACCATCACTAAACTCTACATTCTCGGCTACTTGATAAATGCGGTCATGGTTTTCATAGAATTTATCCACACTCAACTCATCTTTTATCCAAAGGGCAATTAACAAAGCACAGGCTAAACCACTGGATAGGCCAATTATATTGATTAAAAAAGAACTTTTTTGTCTTTTAATATTCCTAAAGAAAAGTAAGATGTTGTGTTTTAACATGATTTCTATATTTTTAATTAATTCTTTTTTTACTCATCTTTCAACGCCTCCACTGGATTAGCCATAGCTACTCTAAAACTTTGCAAACTCACAACAGCTGATGTAATACCAACTACCATAATTAGTAAAAGAAAGAATATCCATACTGAAAAAGAAACTTGATATGCAAAATTTTGCAACCAAACACTTACAACATAATAGGCCATGGGACTCGCTAATATAAATGCTAAAACAATCCATTTCATAAATGATTTATTTAGCATCCAAACGATTTGCTCAGATTTTGCACCATTTACCTTACGGATCCCAATCTCCTTTGTCATTCTAGCCGTTTTGTTCATAACCATACCTAAGATACCGATTAAGGCTATCAAAATAGCCATGATAGTTAGTGCAAAAATAGATTTACTTAACCTTAAATCATCACCATATAATTTATCTTGAACAGTATTGGCATAATTTTCAATATAATCTGGACCGACAGGATGTTCACCCACGGTTTTTACTATTAAATCTAAAGCATCATCACGATGTCCATTAACGTAGCGTACAATGTAACTAGCTCCATTTGTTTTTGAATATGTAAGTGCTAAAGGCCTTATAGGTTTTTTGAACGATTCAAATTTAAAATCATTCATAACTCCAATAATAGTCCCTAAATTAGTTTCTACTCCAATAGGATCTTTTAATCTTAATTGTTTAACTGCTGTTTGATTAATGATAATTCCTCTTTTTTTAGCTTGCGGCTGTAATTCAAAAAAATTTCTGCCTGAAACTAAAGGAATTTTATAGGTTGGAATATAATCTTCATCTCCGTAAATCATTTCCATTGTAACTTTAGTAGATTTATTAGACACTAGATTTACATCTGTCCATGCATTACCTCCAGCTAATGGTAAAATAGTACCCATAGTCACTTTTTCAATAAAACTTGATTGAGACACTTGGTCTTTTAATACAGTAATGTCAATTCGCATTGAAGGAAGTAAGATTAAGTTATCTTCCTTATAACCCTTATCAGAGTTCAACATAAACTGAATTTGTTGATAAATGCTTATTGAGAAAAACAACAAGAACACAACACCCGCTGTTTGAATGAAAACTGCGTTATTTTTTAAAAAGAAGTTGTTACTTTTCTTAACTCTACCATTTTGTAAAACATGAATGACTTGAAATTTATTAATATAATTTGAAAAATAGAGTCCAGATCCAATCCCAGTTGCTCCTAAAAGTATTGCTGAAAAACTTATAAATCTAAGATTAGTATAAAAGCTGGTTGATAAATTGCTCTGAGTGAATTCATTAAACCAAGGCAGTATTACTGTCATGAATGACAATGCCAGAGAAGAGGCAATTAAACTATGAATTAACCCTTCACCAATAAACATTTTCATTACACCTATTTTTCCAAAACCATTAGTTTTTCTAATAGCAATTTCCTTTAATCTACGTTCGGTAATAACCGTGTTGAGTAATAAAAAATTGGCTAAAGATATGAGCAATATTAAGCCGCCAATAGATGCGTAAATAATCACTTTGTTAATTGATCCTGAATCACTTAAACTTTCGTTGTAATCAGAAGAATGGAGATGAATTTCTGTTAAAGGTTGTAGTAAGAAATCAATATCATCATTGGGAAAATTATCATTGGATACCGCTTTCATTTTTTCAGATATAAGAATGGGGTCAGTATCTTTCGTTAGTAGAAAAAGGCAAGAAAAACGAGCAACTGAAAAATCTTCTACTTGTTTCTTATAACCCCAATAATTCTCAATTGGGATAATCATGTTCGGTTTTAATGATGACTTTTTTGGAAAGTTCTTGTATACTGCAGCAATCACATAACTCTTTTCCTGTTCCGTACCTTCATTTAGTATTATGGATTGACCAGCTACATGAATACTTTTTAAATGTTTTAAGGCGAATTTTTCGGAAATAATCAACTTGTCAGGATTTTGAACAAAATCATCAAAACTCCCTTCTAAGAGGTTAAAATCAAGAACTTTTACAATATCAGTTTGAGCATAATATCCCCCTTCTATGGTACTTTCCTTTATATTTCCATATGCTGTACTGAAATTTATTACTTCTTCTATTTCAGGAATATTTTCTTTAAAGAGGATTGTTTTTTTAATATTTAAAATTTCCCCAACATTATTAGTGCCCATATCTTTTTCTAAGACCCTAACTATCTGTTCTTGTTTGCTATTAAAACTATCATACCCCGTTTCTTCCAATACATATAACAATGCAATAAACGATATACTTAAGCCAAGACTTAATCCAAATAAATTGAGTAAACTATAAGGACGTTGATTCCATATGTTCCTGAAAATTAATTTTATTCTCATTATTATAAAGTTTAATTTAAGTTGTTATTCATCCTTCAGAGCCTCTACTGGGTTTGCAACAGCCGCTCTAAAACTTTGCCAACTTACTGTTATTAAGGCAATAACCAACGCTGCAATACCCGCTAATGCAAAAATCCACCAACTTATGGTTGTTTTATACGCAAAACTTTCCAACCATTTGCTCATAGCATACCATGAAATAGGAATAGCCATAATAAATGCCAACCCGACCCATTTTACAAAGTCCTGATTTAATAGTTTTAGAATTTGACCAATAGTAGCACCATTTACTTTACGGATACCTATTTCCTTTTTACGTTGAATACACGTATAAGAAGTCAGTCCAAAAAGTCCCATTGAGGCAATAAGTATGGCTAATATGGTAAAAATTTGAAATGCGGAACTAAATTTTTCATCTTCGTTATATTGTGCTTCAAATTTCTTATCCAAAAAAGTATAGTTAAAGGTACTTTGTGGAAAGACTTGTTTCCATTTATTCTCTATATCAGTTATAACAGCCGTATAACCTAAATTGGAAGACACCTTATTGTTAAATTTCACCAAGAGGTTGTTACTGCTATTATGATGTATCATAATTATTGGCAATACGGAACTTTTTAACCCAAAATGATGATAATTTTCAACAACACCTGATATAGTCCAATCTATTCCGAAAAATTTTGCAATCTTACCAATGGCGTCATTTGGGTTGGTAATTTCCATTTCACGCATGGCAGCTTCATTTATAATTATAGTTCTACTTTGACCCTTTGCATTAGGAATAAATGTGCTTCCGCCAAGAAACTTAATTCCTAGTAAATCAAAATAATCAGGTTGTGTGGTGTAGCTATAATAGACCTTCCGGCTATCTTCGGTTCCATTTGGATAGGTAAGCCCTACAAACGAATTTAATTCGTCAAAACCACCACCTGGGTAGGTTTGGGTTCTTGCAACAGCAGTTACAAAAGGGAACTTTTTTACTTCATTTTCAAGCGTTTTGTATTTATCTCTAACTAGTGAGTCCGATAATTGAGAAAGAAATTCGCCATTGAAACTAATCGTTTCATTCAAATTTGCCCCAATAGGTTGTTTTTGTAAAAAATTAATCTGTTTTGTCACTACAATGGTTCCAATCAATAAAATGATTGTTGCCATAAATTGTAGAATGATTAATCCTTTACGAATATTTAGTCCGCTTGCCGAAGTTCTCACTTTTCCTTTCAATGCCTTGGAAGGAGAGTAACCACTGAGCAACAGAGCAGGATACAAACCTGCCAGCACCACACCCAATACAAGAATTCCGATAATTGGTAAAAGCTGTGCCATGACGGAAGTCTGTAACATCAATTGACTGCCAGTAATATTATTGTAGACAGAAAGCATAAAAATCGTTAAGACCACTGCTATCACTATGGCTATAAAATTTAATACAATAGATTCTGATAGCGACTGTAAAATTAACTGAACCTTTTGAGCTCCTGCTACTTTTCGGATGCCTACTTCTTTTGCTCTTTCTAAAGACTTTGATGTAGAAAGGTTAACATAGTTAAGCCATGAAAGGACTAGAATTATAAATGCAATTGCTGTCAAAAATTTAACCCTGCTTAAACTACCTCCAGCTTCTGCTTCATAAGGTTTGTTAGAATGTAAGTGAATGCTTTCTAACCGCTCTATATTATATCTTTCATCAGGGTCATCTTCAAAATCAGAAGCAATTACTTTATTTTTCAACAAGCCGTAGTTCGCATTTTCATCTACATTTAAGTAAGTGTAAAAATTGCAATGTCCCCAGTTTAATGCTACCTGCTCTTCGGAGGCAAACCAATTGTCAAATGTCTCCATTGAGATTAGAAAATTGGTTTTCATATGAGTATTATCGGGTATTTCTTTTAAAATTCCAGTAACCGTTAATATGGCTTCTTCACCATTATAAAATGCCGATATGGTTTTATCCATCGGATCTTCATTGCCAAATATTTTTTTTGAAAAACTTTCAGTTAGCACAATGGTATTAGGTGCTTTTAAAGCAGTTTCTTTTGACCCCTTTAATAGAGGGTAGTTAAAGATTTTGAAATAAGTAGCGTCCGCCAATGAGCCTTTCTTGGATTCAAATATTTTTTCATTGATTTTAAAAGTGGTCTTTTCTAAACGATACAACCTAACTTGCTCTTTTACTTCAGGGAATTCTCTCTTTAGCGTTGGGCCGATAAGGTTTGCAGTTTGGGCATCTGCGGGTTCAAAAGTATCTCCTTCTTTAGCATCCATAAATACACGATAAACATTTTCAGAACCTTCAAATGTATCATAGCTCTTTTCATAGCTTACATACAACATAATCAGCATAAATGATGTAATGCCAATTGCTAAACCTGCAATATTGATAAAGGAATACAGCTTATTCTTAAATAAATATCTAAGGGCAATTTTAAAATATAATTTGTACATGATTTATTGTTTTGTAAAACCTGCAAGGCCTTGTTTTAATCTTGTTGGTTTAAGATTTAATTTTGACTTCTCATTTTAGACCAACAAGGAGGTCGCTTTCGCGACAACACTTTGCAGGTCTTCGTTTTATTCTGTTCTAAGACTCTTTACCGGATTTGCTTTAGCCGCTTTTATGGCTTGAAAGCTTACGGTCAATATGGTAACGGCTAATGCTCCAATGACAGCAAGTGCAAAAATCCACCATTCTAAAATGACACGATACGGATAGTTTTGTAGCCATCCGTTCATTATGTAATAAGCTATGGGAATAGCTATAAAACAGGAAATGATAACCAGTTTTAAAAAGTCTTTTGACAACATATTCCAAACATTGAATATGGTAGCTCCCAACACTTTTCTTACACCTATTTCTTTGGTGCGTTGCTCGGCTACAAATGAAGTCAATCCGAAAAGTCCAAGGCAACTGATTAAAATAGCCAAGGCTGTAAAAATGCCCGATAACGTTCCAATACGCTCTTCCGAGGCAAATTTTTTGCCATATTCCTGGTCTATAAAATCATATTGAAAAGGAATGTCTGGAAAATGTGTTGTAAAAACGTTTTCTACTGTAGCTAAGTTTTTACTATTGCTTTGCTCAGGGTTTAACCTTAAGTTATAAAAGCTTCCGCCATTCCATTTATCGAAAACATACATCCCTTGTTTTATGGGTTCGTAGGGCGATTGTGTAATCATATCGTCTATTATCCCAATAATTTTCAGCGGTGTTTCGGGATCTTCTTCGTTCGCATCTTTTATAAACTTTCCAACGGGATTTTTAAGTCCCATATATTTTACAGCGGTTTTGTTGAGTATTACGGCGTTGGAGTCTGTAGCAAATTCCCTTGAAAAATCCCTACCCTCGATAATTTTCCAGTTCAATGTTTTACCATAATCGTATGAAACCGTTGTAAATGCTAAGTCTTCTTGAAAACCTTCAGGCTTTCCTTCCCATGTAAAACCACTTCTGTTGGACCATATTTGGGTGGTCGGACTACTGGATGCCGACATTTCCGTTACAGCACCAGAGTTTAAAAATTCACTTCGCATTAAATCATATTTCCCTTCAAAGTCTTGGCTATAGGTGGGTATCTGAATTAATCCTTCTTTGCTATAACCAACCGGACGGTTTTTGGCATGATTGATCTGTTGCATCACAATGACGGTTCCTATGATAAAAGCGACCGAAACCGTAAATTGAAGTACCACTAAAATTTTTCTTGGTAGACCTGCATATTTACCGGATTTAAACGTACCTTTTAATACATCAACAGGTCTAAAAGAGGAAAGGTAAAGTGCGGGATAACTACCTGCCAGCAAAGCGGTAACTAAAATAAAAAGTAACGAAATGAACCAAAAAAGAGGGTTGAGCCAAGGGAATACAATTTCTTTTTGTGCCAAATTGTTAAATCCGTCCAAAGACAATAAAACAAAAATGACCGCAACAAAAAAGGCGAATACGACCACCAAGAAAGATTCGCTCAAAAATTGA
The DNA here is from genome assembly GCF_040538665.1 of Aureibaculum sp. 2308TA14-22. Classification (NCBI taxonomy): domain Bacteria; kingdom Pseudomonadati; phylum Bacteroidota; class Flavobacteriia; order Flavobacteriales; family Flavobacteriaceae; genus Aureibaculum; species Aureibaculum conchae. The sequence continues at coordinate 2,048,917 of NZ_JBEWXT010000001.1, read as the reverse complement.
TTGATCAACTGACTTCTTTGGGAGCCGATCGATTTTCGGATACCCACTTCCTTCGACCTCTTTTCGGATCTGGCCGTACTAAGGTTCATAAAGTTGATACAGGCCAAAAGCAGCACAAAAGCACCTATTATGCTGAACAGCCAAACATATTTTATGCGTCCTCCTACTTGTTTACCGTTCTTAAAACTGCCCCTTAAATACCAATCTTTCATTGGGAACAAAAACAATTGTGGATTATATTCTGCAGTATCTTCATTTAACTTCTTTTTTACATCTTTAATAGTTGTAGATACTTTGTCCATGTCAGTATTATCTGCCACTTGTACAAATAGCTGAAAAGAATTGTTGCCCCACTGGTCTTCTGAATTTTTTACCCATTCTCTTGAAGCTACATACTGCTCCCACGGAATAATATAGTAGGTATCGTTAAATGAGGTGTTTAGAGGAAGGTCTTTATAAACAGTAGTTACCATTAAATCGTCCTGATTCCTAACCTTTACTACCTTACCTATTGGGTCTTCTTTTCCAAAAAGAGCGTTAGCGACCGATTCCGAAAGCATGATGGAGTTCAGTTCTCTTAGACCGTCTTTTTCTCCTTTGATAATTTCCAGATTTAGCATGTCTGGAGCTCCTCTTTGCATATAATTTCCAGATCTATAAAGACTGGTTTCTCCATACTTTAGGTAAATTTTATTTGTCCATGACGACATTATTAAATGCTTAAAGTTGTTTCCATATTCATCTCGTAATGCTTTTTCCAACGGTCTGGGAATGGCAGGTCCTGTGCCTATGTTATTATTAAAAGTTTGAGATTGATAAACCTGAGCTATTTTGCCTTTGTTTTTAAAATAGTTGTTGTGCGAAAGTTCACTTTGGACCCAAAACCCAATGATTAACGTTACGGCCATACCCAAAGCCAGTCCGCCAATGTTAATGGCTGAATACCCTTTGTTTTTGGCCAAATTTCGCCACGCTATTTTTAGATAATTTTTATACATGATTGTTTATATTTTTAAATATTTCATAAAATCGCCTCTCACCAGCTGGCTCTTTCACTAAAAAAATCTACGACCTTTTTTATAGTTCAGCCCTTATTCGGTTCTTAAACTTTTTACTGGATTGGATAAAGCAGCTTTTACTGCCTGAAAACTTACTGTAACTAATGCGATGGCTATGGCTAAAACTCCTGATAAGGCAAAAATGTACCAGCTTATATGTATTCTGTATGCAAAACCCTGTAGCCAACCACTCATAAGCCAAAAGGCAATTGGAAATGCAATGATAAGTGCTACCATAACAAGCTTTAAAAAGTCCATAGATAGCATTTGGGTTATTCCTATGATAGTTGCTCCTAGTACTTTTCGAATACCAATTTCCTTTTTTCGCTGTTCAGCGGTAAAAGCAGCTAGACCAAAAAGCCCTAAGCAGGCTACAAAAATGGCCAAAATGCTAAAGATAAAGCCTAACATTGCAGTTTTACGTTCTTGAGCATATAATTGTTCTATATTTTTATCTAAAAAGAGATATTCAAAAGCCGAGTCTGGTATTACTTTACTGAAAACAGACCCTAACTGATCCATCGTACCAGTTAAGGAATTACTTTTAAAGCGTACCAATGCAAAATTTTTGGATTCAGTTCGTCTATTATGAAAAGCATAAGCTCCTATGGGTTGGTGAAGTGATTCGAAGTTAAAATCATCTACAATACCCGTAATATATGCATTGCCTCTAAAACCTCCTATTAATACTTTTTTACCAATCGATTCTTCGGGAGTATATCCTAAATAATCTAAAGCCGTTTTATTAAGTATAACTTCTGTTAACGTATCACCTTCTTGTTTTACCAAGGGCAAGGTTTTTCCAGCTAGTAATTTTAACTTTAACAGATTAATAATTTCTGAATCTGCACGGTTCGTTCGGATTTGAAAACCATTTTCATCGTTTTCATTTTTGAACAGCATGCGACCACTTACCGTAACACCCGGAAAACCTTGAGCCATTGCTACATCTGAAACCATACTTAATGATTTAAACTCTTGGACCAAAGCATCTTTTTTATTATTCTCTTGAACTGCAGTAGTAGAAATAGCGACTACATTTTCAGAATTAAAACCTAATTTTTGATTTTGCATAAATTGCAATTGCTTATAAATAACGATTACCCCTACAATTAGAATTACGGATGCTGCAAATTGTAAAACCACCAAACCTTTTCTAATATTGACTACACCCTTACCATTTTTATTTGCCGATGTTAAAGCGGCTTTAGGTGAAGAACTTGACAAATAGAATGCAGGATATGAACCCGCTATAAGTGTAGTCAACGTCCAAAACAGTAATAACCCAATTAAGATTTGAGGCGTAAACAATAGCGTAACGCTTAAATTTTGTTCAGTTAAATTATTAAAAAGCGGAATAGCCAAGGCGGAAATAAAAAGACCTATTATCAGAGCTATCAAAGTTATCAATCCCGTTTCTGAATAAAAACGTATTATTAAACTTTTAAATGATGCTCCCAAGGTTTTATTGATACCAACATCTTTAGACCTTTTTTCAGACTTAGCTGTCATCAAATTCATGTAGTTAACACAGGCAATAAGTAATATTAGCATAGCTAAAAAAGAGAGATTGTTTATTTCATCAATATCTCCAACTCTTTTACTATATGAATTTGAGTAATCAGTAGAATATAAATGTACTTTTTCTAACGGCTGTAGCGAAAAAGTAAACCATTGCCCTTCTTTATCAACATTTTTATCTAATAATGATTGTAGTTGACTTTCAGTATTTGATGGTAATACATTTTCATCTAGTTGTAAGTAAGTCTCAAAACTAGAATTACCCCAACTTGGATTTTTGGCGGCAAATGTTGAACTAAATGAAGCTACGGCATTGCAATGAAGCGTACTGTTTTCTGGAAAGTCTTTAAAAACTCCTGTTACTTCTAGTTGTTTTTCATTATCAATGAGTATGGTCTTTCCCATTGGATTTGAATCTCCAAAATATTTTTTTGCAGTACTTTCAGAAATTGTGACTGTATTCGGTCTATTAATAGCAGAAGCTTTATTTCCTTTTAAAAATTCAATATTAAAAATTTCAAAAAGCTCAGGGTCGCACCAATACAATTCTTTTTCTAAAAAATTAGTGTTATTTACTTTAACAAAGGCAGTTTCTCCAAAACCATGTTTTAAAATCCTGGCAGCATATTTAACCTCGGGCATATCATTTTTTATCGCTGGTGCTAATGCGGCAGGGGCCGTACAGTAGATTTTGCTATCATAACTTTCACCAGTATTTACTAATACGCGGTATATATTTTCTTTGTTTTTGTACATCGAATTATAACTACGTTCATAAGTAATAGAAAGGAAAAGTAAAATAGTAATTGCTAAGCCAATTGCTAGCCCTAAAATATTAATGATTGAAAACATACGATTGGTTTTCAAATTCCGCCAAGCAATTTTTAGATAGTTTTTGAACATATTTTTATTTTTTATTCTGAAATTCTCTGAATTGTCGCTTCTCCTATAATAATTCCATTATTCACATCAGGATTTCCTTTATAAGCAATTGTTGCCTCGCCATAAGCTGTTATTTTGAGATGTTTTGAAACATTTACTCTGTAACTACCTTCACCATAAGCAGTTATTTTTGTGCTTTTATTTGTTACACTGAGCGTGTTTATTTTTGCTTCGCCATAACCTGTAAATTTTTGATGACCTATATTTCCTTCCTTAATAACTATATAACTCTCTCCGTACATAGTGGTTCGCAATGTTTTTAAATCTACTTTATTGATTGTGATTTTAGATTCGCCATAAATTTTTAATCGAAAATCGTCTTGAACAATTGGACTTTCACAAATAAACTTTTCTTCACCACGCAAAGACAATTCGTCAATATTTTTATAAGTTACTGTTGCAGTTACAATAGTGCCTTTGTATAAAGAACGTCTTCTTTTTTTACCGTCTTTATTGTACTTTTCATTTCCAGTTACTTCTTTTGCACCTTCCAAATAGATTCGCAATGTTTTACCATTTACTTCAATGTTCAGTTTATTTTTATCAACTGAACATGTTTCTATTTGTACACTTTCGGTATCTCCTTGAACAAAATTTACTGAGATATGAGGACTCACAATTACTTTGTCAAATTTTTTGACGGTTGTTGTTTCTGATTGGGCAGTAACGGTACTTATAGTTATAATGGCTGATATTAAATAGATTAATTTTTTCATTGTTATGATTTTTTATGTTACTCCTGCCCTTCGTCTTCGCTCTGGATAAACTCCGGCAGGAATCTGTTAAATTTTATTACTGAGTTTCATTAACCTTTTAGGGTCTTTATTCTGTTTTTAAACTTTTTACGGGATTTACAATCGCTGCTTTAATACTTTGATAACTAACCGTTAAAATTGCAATAGCCACGGCTAAGATTCCTGCCAAGGCAAAAATCCACCAACTAATCTCTATTCGAAAGGCAAAATCTTGTAGCCATCTATTCATGGCATACCAACCTAATGGTATTGAAATAAGAACTGCAATACCAACCAGTTTAAGAAAATCGACTGTTAATTTATAGGTAATTTGGCTTACACTCGCCCCTAAAACTTTTCTTACACCAATTTCCTTTGTACGCTTTTGGGCATTAAAAGCTGCCAGACCAAATAAGCCTAAGCAAGCAATCAATAGAGATAGAATAGTAAAAGTAATGAAGATACTTCCTAAGCGTTTTTCCTCTTTATAGGTTTCATTGAAAGAATCATCCATAAAATAGTAACTAAATAGCTGGCCAGGAGCAACTTTGTTCCATTTTGCCTCAATATTAGATAAAGTTTTTGTGAAGTCTCCTGAATTTAGTTTTATGGCCATTGCACCATATGAATCCCCTATGGTTAAGCTCAATGCACCAATATCGTTCTTTAAACTTTCAAAATTGAAGTTCTTTATAATTCCAATAACCGTATAAAAAGTGGGGTTTTCTGATTCCAGATCACGTGACAGCCTCGCACCAAGAATTTCTTTTGGTGTTGAACCAAAAGTAGCAACGGCAGATTCATTCAGGATTATCGCCGTTGAATCAGCACGCATTTGCTCGTCAAAATCACGTCCTACCAAAATTTCCATGTTCAAGGTGTTTATATAATCAAAGTCAACCCTCCAAGTTTGCATATTAATTGCGTGGTCTTGGTCTGCAATACCATCTTTATAGAAAGTAGTATTATTTCGCGAAGAGGGAATAGGTAAAAATCCACTTAGGGTTACATTTTCTACCTGACCTAATTGCTTTATTTCTTCTTTTAAAACTTTTACTTGGTTTCCTGCCGAATATACATCTTCAATAAGTAAGACTTGATCTTTTTTAAAGCCTAAATCTTTATTTTGAATATAATCTAATTGTTGAAAAACAACCAAAGTGCTGATAATTAAAAAAACAGATATTGCAAATTGAAAAACAACTAAAGAGTTTCTAATATTACCTCCACCGACTTTACCTGTGTCGGTTCCTTTGAGTACTTTAACAGGAATAAACTGAGACATAAAAAATGCAGGGTAACTTCCAGATAATAATGTTAACAATCCCGTGGCTGTAAATAATAAGATCCAAAAAATAGGATTGAGAAAGGGAATTGAAATTTCTTTTCCAGAAAGTCCATTAAAAAATGGTAAGGCCAAATAGGCTAAACCAATGCCTAAAAGAAGAGAAAGCAACGAAACCAACCCTGATTCTGTTAAAAACTGATGTACCAAATCTCGTTTATTGGAGCCCAAAGTCTTGCGAATACCAACCTCTTTGGCTCGTTTTAAAGAATGTGCTGTAGAGAGATTCATAAAGTTGACACTGGCCAATAAAATCAAAAACAATCCTATAAAAGAAAGGATATATAAATTCTGCATAGAATTGTTCGCACTCATTTCATTTTCTCTGTTAGAATATAAATGAATGTCAGTTAAGGGTACCGTACTAAAATTAAGGTAGTTGCCTGAAGCTTTGAATTCCGCTACGGTAATACCCGGAAAATATTTTTGTGCAAAAGGAATAATATAAGTACCTAACATTGATTGTAATGGAGCTTGAAGATCATTTATATCTGCACTAGGTATTAACTTGATAAATGTATAGTAGTTGTGACTAGTCCATTCATTATCTTGAGCATCGTCATACCCAGCCATAGCAACAAAAACACTGTAATCTCTAAGAAAAGAATTTTTAGGAAGGTCATCTATAATACCATCTACAGTATAGATATCATCATTATCTAGTAATAGTGTTTGACCAACGGCATCATTCAATCCAAAATGTTTTTCGGCGGCTGTTTTAGTTAATATTACAGTATTTGGTTTTGTAAGAGCTGTTTTGGTGTCTCCAAATAGTAGCTCTATTCCAAACATTTCAAAGAATGAATGGTCAACATAAGTGGTTTGAGACTCTTTTACATTTTTTTTTACATCACTTCTTCTAAGAAGCATACTTCCTAAGTCTCTAAATCGTGTGGTGCTTTCTATTTGAGAAAAATCCTTTTTCATAGTAGCTGCCATAGGAGCGGAAACCTCTCCTAAATTACTAACTTCTCCACCAAATTTAATATCTACATTAATCCGATGTATTCTGTCTGAATCTGTAAACATTTTATCAAAGCTAAATTCATGATAGATGTATAAAGAAATTAATAAACCGCCAGCAATACCTATGGCAAGGCCAAAGGTGTTAAGGAATGTAAAAAAGGGTTGCTTTTTTAGATTTCGCCACGCTATTTTTAGATAGTTTTTTAACATGATACTTAGTTTTTAAATCTTCGCTACAAAAGGAGTATTTTGACTTTCAGTAACAATTTGTCCGTCAAAAAGATTGACAACTCTGTGTGCGTAGTGTGAATCTCTGTCAGAGTGTGTAACCATTACTATAGTAGTACCCTCTTGGTTCAGTTCCGTTAATAAATTCATTACCTCAATTCCATTTTTAGAATCCAAATTACCTGTGGGCTCATCTGCTAAAATTAATTTGGGATTGGTCACTACCGCTCTTGAAATAGCTACACGTTGCTGCTGACCACCAGATAATTGTTGTGGAAAATGTTTTTCACGATGTGCAATTTTCATACGTTCTAATACGACTCTTACTTTTTCTTTGCGTTCGCTTTTATTCATTTTTAAATAAATTAAAGGCAACTCTACATTTTCATAAACCGTAAGTTCATCAATTAAATTAAAGCTTTGAAATACAAAACCTAAATTACCTTTACGTAGATCTGTTCTTTGACGTTCTTTTAAACCACCTACTTCATGACCGGCGAATTGGTAACTTCCTTCAGTTGGGTTGTCTAGCATTCCGATAATGTTTAATAATGTGGATTTACCACAACCTGAAGGACCCATAATGGCTACAAATTCTCCAGAAGCTACATTCAAATTGACATTATTTAACGCCAACGTTTCAACTTCTTCGGTTCTGAAACTCTTTTTTAAATTTTCAATTTTTATCATTTTTTCGATTTTTTATATTAAACACTAGACTAAAACACCCCTAAGGGCTTCGCTCGGTAGCTTCAAAACAAAATACATTTTGTTTCTCACTAATCCTCAAGGGGACAATTTTTCTAAAAAGGTTTGTTAGCCATGCTATATTTTTTTAATTAACTTATTATCTGTTCCCCTCCTTCTGCATGTCGCCATAGCTTTAGCAGAGGCACTAGGAGGGGCTAGGGGAGGCCTCTTCTTTATTTCAACACTATCCTTTCAGCTTCTCCAAAGCTATCATAATTGGAAGTGATTACTTTTTCACCAGCTTCCAACCCTTCTAATACTTCATAAAATCTTGAGTTTTGTTTTCCAATTCTTATAGAGCGTTTAATGGCTTCATCACTATCATTAACTACAAAAATCCACTGACCTCCAGTACTCTGAAAAAAACTTCCTTTTGGTAATAAAAGTGCTTCGTTTGATGCTCCTAATTGTAGTTTTATATTGTAGGTTTGACCCGCACGAATAGTTTCTGGTTTTTCTTCGGTAAAAACAAGGTCTACCTTAAATTTTCCATTTCTAACTTCAGGATAAACTTTTCTCAGACGTAGTGGGAATTCTTTTCCATTACGCTCTAAACTAGCTGATAAATCTCGTTTTACACGATCTATATAATGTTCATCAATAGTGGCCTCAATTTTAAAATCTGTTAGCACATTTATTTGACCAATTCGCTCGCCCTGACCAATACTTTGGCCAATTTCAGCATCTAAAAAGCCCAATTGTCCATCAGCTGGGGCACGAACATTTAAATGATCTAACCGTTCATACACCATTGATAAAGTTTTACGCATACGCTGTAAATCCGTATCTAGTCCAGATAATGAGGTCTTTCGCATTTTATCATCCTGTTCCGTTTGTAGCTTCACAATTTCGTGTTGTTTTTTTGAAAGTTCATAGTTTTCCTTAGAAAGTAAATATTCTTCTTTTGAGATAAGCTCTTCCTTATATAAAGCTTCATTCTGTTCAAAATTACGTTTGTTTTTTGTCAGATCGTAATCTGCAGTAGCAAGAGATTTTTTACCACTTACTTGTCTAGAATCAAATTCTAATCTTGTAGATCGTAAATTATTTTCCTTCAATGCCATATTACTTTCGCTCGCTAAAATTTGCTCATACAGTCCCATATTTTCTAGCTTTAGAATAATATCTCCTTTTTTGACCATAGTACCCTCTTCAATTAGTTTCTCACTAACTCTACCACCTTCATATGCATCCATATAGATGGTAGAAATGGGTGCAACGGCACCGTTAATTGTTATGTAGTCATCAAATTTTCCTTGAGTAACTTCGGCAACAGATAATTTATCTTTTTCCGTTCTAAAGGTGGACATTGAGTTACTAAAAATTAGCTTCCACCCCACAAATAGAAGTAGTAAACCTAATGCTACATAGCCATAATGCTTTGGTCTTAGTCCTTTTTTCTTTTCAAGTTTTATATCCATTTTACTTATTTCTTGTTAAATTAAAAACTGGTAATCCTTTATAAAAATCTAATGTTTTTTCTGTTACTTTCAACTGTAATTTTACTTGTAAATTTTCGTTTTGTGCTTTAGTGTATAAATTTTTTGCTTGATAGAGTTCTATCGAACTTATCATCCCCTTTTCATATTTTTTTTGTGCAATAGAAAAAGACAATTCTTGTGCTTTCATTTTTTTTGTGCTTTGCTCAACTTCTACACTGAATGATTTTTGGTCCTGTACCAATTGTTGAATCAGTTTATAAAGTTCTTGTTTTTGTATATCTAAACTGTTGTTAGCTCCTTGTAGTTCTATTTTTTGTTGCTTGATATTTGAACGATTAGCCCAACGGTTAAAAATTGGGATATTCAGAGAAACACCTACATATTTTGAAGCATTGTCCTTAAATTGAGTATTAAAAGCAATAATTTGGTTTGCATCGTCAACGTTTGTTTCGTAATAACCAGTGCCATATCCAGCAAATAGGGAAATTGAAGGATATAAATTTCCTCTTGCAATGGCAACTTCTTTTTTTGCAGCTTCAGTTCTCAGTTTTTCCGCTTTAATTAGTGGTATAAAATTTGTCGCAGTATTATAAACTGAATCCGTTTCTATAGTTAAGTTGTTGTTTTCTGCTTCTGACAATTCGCTTAAAGCAGTATTTATAGTAATTGTTGTCTCTCCTTCTAAATTCATCTCTTGAATTAACTTCAATTGAGCCGCTTCCAAACTGTTTTTACTTTGAGTAACTGCTAATTGATCCGTTAACAATACAGATTCAGCTTCGTACAAGTCGGCTCCAGCTTTCAAACCCAATTCAACTTGTCGCTTCACTAAATTGTAATTTGTTTGAGAAATTTCTGCTTGTTCTTCCGAAATAATCAAAAGACCTTCATAAAACCGAATGTCATAAAAAGCCGACATCACTCTGAAAGCCAATAAATATTTTTGCTGCAGTACATCTTCTTTTGCCGCTTTGTAAAGTAGTTTTGAAGCCTTTATGGAATTTATCTTCTGAAATCCTTGAAAAATATCAACCGATGAACTTAACGAATAATTATTTGAGAAAAAATCGGTATTAATAATGTCATTAGTAAAATCATTAACCGAGCGTCCATAACGAATATTATAATCTGCATATCCATTTAGATTAGGTAGTAAGTTACGAATAGATTGCTTGTAAGTTTCTTTGTTAGCGTTACTATTATATTTAAAATTATTTAATGCTAAGTTATGCTCAATAGCATAGGCCACACATTCATCCAAAGTCCAAGCTTTTTGGGCAGTAATGGATTTTACCATTAGAAGACAAAGGGATAAAATAATATATTTTTTTAAAGTCATAGTCAAAATAAAATTCAAGTTTTGGTAACTATTATTATTTATACTGTGCCAAAATGTACTCTAATGTTGTGCCATGTTTTTATATGTTTAAAAATCAGGTAATTAAAGATATATGACGATAAAAATAAATTTTATTTGTAAAATATTTTTACAAGATTTGTCAAATAATTTGACACTTCTTTAAAAACTTGAATCTTTGTTAGTACTTTTATCAACTATTAAATCAATAACGATGACTGATGGTAAAATTTTAATTGTTGATGATAATAAAAGCGTATTAAGTGCTTTAGAAATATTATTGCAATTTGAGTATAAAAGTATTGAAATGCTATCTAACCCAAATCAGATTTCTTCATTTAAAAACCTCGCTGAATTTGATATTGTTTTGTTAGATATGAATTTTTCTGCTGGCATTAATTCGGGAAATGAAGGTTTGTACTGGTTGAAGGAAATTAAAAAGAAAGTCCCTAATGTTTCTGTAATTATGATGACGGCTTACGGAGCTATTGATTTAGCTGTTAAAGCATTAAAAGAAGGGGCGTCAGATTTTATACTCAAGCCATGGAATAACGATAAATTATTGACAACAATAAAGTCGGCTTATTTATTGCGAAAATCTCAAAAAGAAGTACATAAATTAAAAGAAAAGGAGAGTAATTTAAAACAATTTATAAATCAAGATAAAAATTACATAATAGGAAATTCCAAGGCTCTTACTGCTGTGTTAAACCTTACTCGAAAAGTAGCAAAAACAGATATTAATGTTTTAATAACCGGTGAAAATGGTACAGGAAAGGAGCTGATTGCTAGAGAATTACATAGAATGTCAGCAAGAAAGAATGAAGTTTTTATTAATGTTGATATGGGTTCAATATCTGAATCATTGTTTGAAAGTGAATTATTTGGACATACAAAAGGTTCTTTTACAGATGCCAAAGAAGATAGGGCAGGTAAGTTTGAAGCTGCCAATGGAGGAACGTTGTTTTTAGACGAAATTGGGAACCTATCGCTACAGGCTCAAGCTAAATTATTGTCAGCCATCCAAAATAAAATTATTGTTCGCGTAGGATCAAACAAACCAATTTCAGTAGATATTCGTTTAGTATGTGCAACAAATTGCAATCTGGAGCAAATGGTAAAAGATGGAATATTTAGAGAGGATTTGTTGTACAGAATTAACACGATACATCTAGAAGTTCCACCTTTACGAGATCGGGATAACGATGTTATACTATTGGCCGATTTTTATTTAAACAAATTTGCTTCTAAATATGGAAAACAAGGCCTGAGGATGAATGCACCTGTTCAGGATAAGTTTAGAGACTATCGCTGGCCAGGAAATGTGCGTGAATTAAGACATGCCATAGAAAGAGCTGTAATATTATGTGATGGAAATGTATTGAAACCATCAGACTTTTCTTGGACAAATAATGCTTTATCTACCTTAGAGACAGATATAGCCACGTTAGATGAAATGGAAAAAATAATGATTACCAATGCTCTAAATAAACATGATGGAAATTACAGTGCAGCAGCAAATCAATTAGGAGTTTCTAGGCAAACGTTGTATAATAAGGTTAAGAAAATGAGCTAATGGCAAGTAGAAACTTTTATTTACAGCTTATACTTAGAGTGTCACTGATAACCTTAACGGCCCTTGGAGTAGCGTTCTTATTTGAGAATGAATATTATATCTTGTCTGTTTTTATATTGGCTTTGCTAATCTTACAAGCATGGCAATTAGTTTACTATATCAATAATATCAACAGAAAAATAGCCTATTTTTTTGATGCTATAAGAAACGAAGATTTTACGTTACACTTTCCTGAAAAAGATTTAATCAAGTCGTTTAAAAAATTGAATCATAGCCTTAACAGGGTTAATGCATTAATTCAAGACATTCATTTAAAAAAGCAAGAACAAGAACAGTTTTATCAAGAAATTATAAAACAAGCAAATATTGGAATTCTCGCTTTTAATGTTAAAGGGCATATTGTTTTTTCTAACCCGACTGTAGAAAGGTTATTGAATTATAAACCATTGAATCATATTAAACAATTAGCACAAGTAGATAAGAGGCTTTACGCTTTATTTGAAGATTTAAAACCTTTTGAACAAAAATTATTTCAACTGACTAATGAGAGAGAGAAAATACAATTAGCAATTAAATCTACATCAATAAATATTGATATGCAAGAGCTTTTGTTGGTTGTAATACAAGATATTAATAAAGAATTGGATGAAAAAGAAACAGATTCTTGGATAAAATTGATACGTGTTTTAACTCATGAAATCATGAATACTATTACACCAATAACCTCCATTTCAGAATCTATTTTAAGGTATTTTAAGAATGATGATAAAATGATAAATGCTGAAACCATCGAAACGAAGCATATAGAAAATACAGTAAAAGGACTTGAAGTTATTAAGGAACAGGGTAGTGATTTGATGAGTTTTGTAAAATCCTACAGAACATTATTGAGTGTTCCAGAGCCTGATAAGGAAATTATTGATGCTAAAAAACTATTAAGTAAAGTTATCGTTTTAATTCAACAAGATGATGGGACTAACAATGTGGAAATTAAACTGGAGATTAATCCAGAAAATTTGGAGTTATTTATTGATAGTAAGCAGATTACTCAAGTTATGATAAATTTAGGTAAAAATGCAATGCAGTCTTTGAAGAACAAGAAGAATGGTATTATTGAAATTTCTGCAGGGGTTAATAAATCAAACAAAAAATACATTACTATCTCTGATAATGGTGCTGGTATAGCTCCAGAGCTGATTGAAGAGGTTTTTGTTCCATTTTTTACAACCAAAGATTCAGGAACAGGAATAGGGTTAAGCCTTTCAAAACAAATTATGCAACTACATGGCGGTAGTTTAATTGTGCATTCAATTCCAGATGAAATTACCACATTTGTATTGTCTTTTTAAACAGTAAAATTCACATGTGCAGAATGCCCATCAACAAAATACTTTTAAGTACTTTTGCAACCAGTTATAATCAACAAAATTAGTGTCCAAAATTTACCTAACATATAACAATATTATCTCTAGTCTGGGTTTTACTACTGCTGAGAATATAGAAAGTGTCTCAAAAGGCATATCGGGCATTAAAAAAGTAGATGATAAAAACCTATCACAAATACCGTTTTATTCATCTTTGGTCGACACTGAACTACTAAACAATACTTTTCAGCAAATTGGCGATAAAACCAAGTTTACCCGATTAGAAAAAATGATGCTCTTATCATTATATGATGTTTTAGAGCAGTCAGAGTTAGAGTTAACTGACAAAACAGGACTTATCATTTCAACCACAAAAGGAAATGTTGATGTGCTGGATGCCAAATCAAAATTCCCAAAAGAACGAGCATATTTGGCAGAATTAGGTAAACAAATTCAACAATTTTTCGGATTTAAAAATGAAGCTATTGCACTTTCAAATGCTTGTGTGTCTGGTGTTTTAGCAGTTTCCGTGGCAAAACGATTAATTCAATCGGAGTTGTATGACAATGTGTTGATAGTGAGTGGAGATATTGTTTCTGAATTTATAGTATCAGGATTTCAATCTTTCCAAGCCATAAGTGATGCCTCGTGTAAACCCTTTTCTAAAAATAGAAAGGGAATTAATATTGGTGAAGCTGCTGCTTCAATTTTGGTAACCAAAGAAAAAAAAATGCTTTCTGAGGATGCCGTTCAAATTCTTGGTGATGGTTCTTGCAACGATGCAAATCACATTTCTGGTCCTTCTCGAACTGGAGAAGGGCTGTTTAGAAGCATGCAATCTGCTTTTAAGGAAGCTGATATTGAAACAGAAATTATAGATTATATTTCTGCACATGGTACCGCTACAAACTATAACGATGAAATGGAAGCCATTGCTTTTAACAGAATGGGTTTAGAAAAAACACCTGTTAATAGTTTAAAAGGATATTATGGGCATACACTTGGAGCTTCAGGCTTATTGGAAACCATCATCGGGATGCAATCATTGTACAACAATACACTTTATGCTTCAAGTGGTTTTGACGAATTGGGCGTTTCGCAACCCATAAATGTCATCAAAGAGACACAATCACAACAGTTGACAACTTTTCTAAAAACCGCATCGGGATTTGGTGGCTGTAATACCGCCGCAATCTTTAAAAAAGTAAATTAATTTGAATTTAGAATATTACATATCAAGTTATTGCCATATTAGAAATAATGAGCTTTCAATTAATGGAACATCATTTTTTATAGAAGAAAAAAATGTAACTTTTTCTGATTTTTCTAAAAAAATCTACAAAGAGTTGAATTTAAGTTATTCAAAATTTTTTAAAATGGATAACTTAAGTAAATTAGCATTTTTGGGAGCGGAATGTGTTTTGAATTCTGAAAGTGAGGAGGAGCATGATGATGTTGCTATTATTTTAACAAACAAAGCATCAAGTTTAGATACGGACAGAAAGCATCAGGCAAGCATTCAAAATAAAGATAGTTTTTATCCTAGTCCCGCCATATTTGTGTACACCCTTCCCAATATTGCTATTGGCGAAATAAGTATCAAGCATCAGTTGAGGAGCGAGAATGCTTTTTTTATATTTGATGCTTTTAATGCAAACTTTTTACATAAGTACACGAATAGTTTGCTAACTAACAATAAGGCAGAAAGTGTACTTTGTGGATGGGTAGATTATGATGGTGATAATTACGATTGCTTTATGTACCAAGTATCCCGAAAAGGAAAAATAAAACATACAACCAACGATTTAAATAACCTATATAAAACAAAGGAATAAATGGAAGCTTTAAAATTAGAATTAAAAGAAAAAATTATAGAACAGCTCAATTTGGAAGATGTTGAGGTGAGTGAAATTGGCGATAAGGATCCTCTTTTTGGTGACGGATTGGGGCTTGATTCTATTGATGCCTTAGAACTGATTGTAATGCTAGACAAAGATTATGGTATCAAATTAACCGACCCTAAAGAAGGGAAGAAAATATTTGAATCTGTTGAAGTTATGGCTTCTTATATTACAGAAAATAGAACGAAGTAAATGTCTAAAGGAGTTGCCATTACTGGGATGGGTATCATTTCTTCAATCGGAAATTCGGTTGAAGAAAATCTGAATGCCTTGCTAGAAAGCAAACACGGTATCTCCAAGATTTCCAATATAAAAACACGTCATAAAGACGAAATTAAGGTAGGTGAGATTAAACTGACCAATGACGAATTGCTGGAGCAATTAAATTTATCAGAATCTAATAATTACAGTAGAACTGCCATGCTGGGTGTAATAGCAGCAAAAGAAGCTATTAAAAATGCTCATATTACCGATATTAGAGATTGTAGAACGGGACTGATTTCTGCTACCAGTGTTGGGGGAATGGACATGACTGAAAAATACTATTACGAATATTTGGAAGATGAAACCCATCGTAAATACATTGAAGGGCATAATGGAGGAGATGCCACTCAAAAAATTGCAGAACAATTAGGAATTACCGATTTTGCAACTACAATAAGTACGGCCTGTTCCTCCTCTGCAAATGCCATAATGCTTGGGGTGAGGATGATAAAAGCAGGTAAACTAGATAGAGTAGTGGTAGGTGGTGCCGATTGTTTGTCAAAATTTACCATCAATGGATTTAAAACTTTGATGATTCTTTCGGACACCTATTGCAAACCTTTTGATAAAGATAGAACTGGATTGAATTTAGGAGAAGCTGCCGCTTTTTTAGTGTTGGAATCAGATGAAATTGTAGCAAAACATAATAAAAAAGTATTGGCTTATGTTTCTGGTTATGGAAATGCAAATGATGCCTTTCATCAAACGGCTTCATCAGAAAATGGAGAAGGAGCGACATTAGCCATGCAAAAAGCCTTTAAAACTTCAGGATTAGAACCTAGGCAGATAGATTATATCAATGCCCATGGCACAGCGACACCGAACAACGATTTATCGGAAAGTATTGCCATTCAACGTGTTTTTGGTAGCGATGTTCCGGATTTAAGTTCCACCAAGGCCTTTACTGGACATACACTGGCGGCAGCGGGAGCCATTGAAGCCGTTTACGCTGTTTTGGCAATGCAGCACAATGCTGTTTTTCCGAATTTAAATTATACCAACGCTATTGAAGAGACAGGAATTGTACCTATAACAGAAGTAAAAGAAAAGAACATTAATCACGTACTTTCCAATTCCTTTGGTTTTGGAGGGAATTGTTCCACCGTAATATTTTCTAAAAATTAAATGAAGGCTTGCTATATAAATGGTTTGGGATGTGTATCTGCACAACGTACGACTGAAGGTCACTTTTTAGACGATGTTCAAGTTTATGATACCAATATTTTACCGGTCATCAATCCAAATTACAAAGACTATATTCCACCTGCTGCAGCAAGACGAATGGCAAAGGGGGTAAAAATGGGTGTTGTGGCTTCTAGTTTGGCCTTAAAAGAAGCGGAAATTGAAACACCTGAAGCCATTATTACGGGAACTGGAATGGGCTGTGTACAAGATTCCGAAAAATTTGTTAGTGCAGTTATCGATAATGATGAACAATATTTAACTCCAACTTCTTTTATACAATCCACGCACAATACCGTTGGGGCTCAAATCGCTCTCGGATTGCAGTGTAAGGCTTACAACTTTACCTATGTACATGCCGCAGTTTCCTTTGAATCTTGCCTTATAGATGCTCAGTTGCTATTCAATGAAAATGAAGCATCAAATATTTTGGTAGGTGGAGTTGACGAACACGGAAAACATACCAATGTATTACACCGATTAATTGGGCATATTAAAGAAGATGAAGTTGGTAGTTCAGATTTGATAACTTCTACCACTAAAGGTACTATTTTTGGAGAAGGAGCAGTTTTTTTCGCTTTATCTGATAAGAAAAATGAAAACAGTTACGCAAGATTAACTGATTTAGAAATTTTTAGCCGTTTAGGGCAAGACGAATTGGAAACTAGAATTGCTAATTTTTTAGAGAACAACAATTTATCCATTCAGGATATTGATGCTGTTGTACTGGGAAATAATGGTGATGTTGAGTTTGATAGGTATTATGATAATCTACAAAAAGGAATATTTAAGAACACGCAACAAATCTATTATAAACATTTATGTGGGGAGTTTAATACGGCATCTTCGTTTGGGTGTTGGGTGGCTTCTCATATATTAAAAAGCCAACATATTCCTGAAGTTCTAAAAATTAATGATATTGGTTCTGAAACTTATAAAAATGTATTGTTGTATAATCAATATCGTGGTGAAAATCATAGTTTAGTAGTTTTACAATCATGCTAAAATTTGGACGTGTAAATAGCTTCTTTTTTGTATTAGTTTTGTTGGTTTTTACATTTGGTTTTCCAAAATTCAGTTACTTAATTATTTTTTTAAGTTGGCTAACAGTTACTGTAATTGGCTCATTTCATATGAGATGGAACTATCATCTTAACGCTTTAAGTTCCAATCCAAAAATCAGTAATAAACAAATTGCCATTACGTTTGATGATGGGCCAAATCTAGAATTTACCCCTCAAATATTAGCACTATTAAAAAAGCACAATGCCAAGGCTACCTTTTTTTGTATTGGAAAAAACATTGAAAAACACTCAGAAATGTTGAAACAAATTGCTGATGGAGGTCATGTAATAGGTAATCATTCGCATAGCCATTCCAATACTTTCGGATTCTTTTCGTCTAATAAAGTCATCAAAGAGGTAAATAAAACTAATAAATTGATAAATAAATCATTAAATTTAAATTGTAATTTATTTAGACCACCATTTGGCGTTACAAATCCTGCGATTAAAAATGCTATAAAAAAAACTGGACACCACGTTATTGGTTGGAATGTTAGGTCACTAGACACAAAAATAAAAGAACCCAGAGAAATTTTAAAAAGAATTACTAAAAACCTAAAAGCAGGTGATGTTATTTTATTACATGATACTAATAAAAGAACGGTCGTAGTTTTGGAACAATTATTGTTATTTTTACGCGAACAGCAATTTGAAACCATAACGGTTGACAAATTATTTGATATTGAAGCTTATGCTTAGAGTAATAGTTACTTTTTTGTTTTTGGGAATAACTGTAATCCATGCTCAAAAAACAATGACAGCACAAGAAATTGTGGAGTTTAAAAAAAATGTGAAGAGTGTAGCTGCAAAGACCAAAACCATCAGTAGCGATTTTGACCAATACAAGCACATGGAATTTTTATCCAATGACATAAAAACTTCTGGTAAAATGCAGTTTAAAGTTCCAAATTTGGTGAAATGGTCATATACCAAACCTTTTCTGTATAGCGTAATTTTTAAAGAAGGCAAATTGCTAATTAATGACGAAGGCAAAAAAAGCGATGTAAATATTGGTTCAAATAAATTGTTTAAAAAACTGAATCAACTTATTGTTAAAAGCATTAGCGGTGATATGTTTGATAATACCGAATTTACCATGAACTTTGTTAAAACTACTAACAATTATGTAGTTACGTTTGATTCTAAAGATGCTGAACTTAAAAAATACATCAAACAATTTGTTCTACATTTTAATAAGCAAAATTATGCGGTTATAGAAGTTAAAATGGTAGAACCTTCTGATGATTACACACAAATTGTTTTTAAAAATAGAAAAGAAAACCAAACCATAAAAGATGAGGTTTTTTCTAACTAGTTTTTTCGCCGTTACACTATTTATTTCTTGCACCCTCTCCACTACAAAAGGTCTAGTAGAGACGGATGTCACTATTTCCACATTTAAGAACCCCTATTTTTCTGATACTACTAGAGACTATGTTTACAAAGCCAATTTTGAAGTTTATGGCTATGAATTTAGTGGTATTTTAATCATTAAAAAGCTAGCCGTTCAACATCATAAAGTTGTATTTACTACTGAATTTGGTACTAAAATGCTAGACATGGAACTGAACAACGATAATTTTACCATCCATTTTATTGCAGATGATTTGAATAGGAAACTACTCATCAATACCTTGCAAAAGGATTTCAAAATTTTGTTGAAAGAAAATGTGGTTATAACAAAGGCTTATCAAAATGATAGGTTTAACATTTTTAAAACTAGTAATGATAAGCGTTTTAACTATTATTTTATAAATAAAGAAACCAACAATTTGGAAAAATCGGTAAACACTTCAAAAACCAAAGAAAAGGTAATTTTTAATTTTAAAAGTGATGATGGCAAACTTGCAAGAAAGGTTTTAATTGAGCATGAAAACATGAAATTAAAGATTGGTTTAAAAGCCTTTTAATACTAGAAATCATTTGAAAAATTAACTCTATTTTTGCTAATGATTAATAAACAACGAGATGTTACTTAGAAACTTATACAAAATACAGTCCTTTAACTATAACGAAGGGCAATTAGAATCAGAAATTTTTATTAATAAAGATCATGAGATTTTTAAAGGTCATTTTCCTAATAATCCTGTTATGCCTGGGGTTTGTATGATTCAAATTATAAAGGAACTCACAGAAAAGGCCTTAGACAAAAAACTGTTTATGGGAAAATCGACTAACATTAAATTTATGGCATTGATTAATCCTGAAGTAAATAACACTTTGGTATTAAATTTGGATATAAAAAGTGAAGACGATACATTTAAAGTGAAAAACACTACCAAAATGGGTGATACGGTTGCCTTAAAATTTAATGGAGTTTACCGAGTTGTAGATTAATTATTTTGTAATATGACAAAGCTTATTTTTTATATATCACTATTGTTGATTGTATCAAAACCTTCACTATCTGAAGTACGCAAATTGTACACTAAGGTTTCTGATTCAAAGGAAGTTGCTAAGGAGTTTTATCAAAAGCTAGAAAATATTAAAAAAAGCGATGATGCTACGCTTGTTGGGTATAAAGCAGCATCATTAACCGTAAAGGCAAAACACGAAAAAAAAATCAAGGACAAAAAAACATATTTTAAAGAAGGTGCACTTTTATTAGAATATATTATTGAAAAAAAGCCTAATAATATAGAGTTAAGACTCATTCGCTTAAGTATTCAAGAAAACGCTCCAAAAATTTTAAAGTATAAAATGAACATAGATGAGGATAAAATGTTTATCTATAATCAATTACCGCATATAAAAAATAAAGGATTAAAAGATCATATCAAAGGTTATGTTTCCAAATCCAAGGCTTTTACAACCCAAGAAAAAACTGTAATTTCGAAACTTTAAAGAAGTTTATACAGTTTCGTGCAAAGTACTGAAGAAATAACACAAAAAATTGCTGATTTTAATTGTTGTATTCTTATTCCAACTTACAACAACCAAGCTACGCTTGACCGTGTAATTCAAGGTGTTTTATTTTATACCAAAAAAATTATCATTGTCAATGATGGGTCAACGGATTGTACCAAACACATTTTATCTAAATATCCAAAATTAACCCAAATACATATAGAAAAGAATAAAGGAAAAGGCAATGCCTTACAATTAGGACTTCAAAAAGCGGAAGAATTGGGTTTTGATTATGCCATTTCTATTGATTCAGACGG
Organism: Aureibaculum sp. 2308TA14-22; assembly: GCF_040538665.1. NCBI lineage: Bacteria > Pseudomonadati > Bacteroidota > Flavobacteriia > Flavobacteriales > Flavobacteriaceae > Aureibaculum > Aureibaculum conchae. The sequence goes on along the minus strand of NZ_JBEWXT010000001.1, from coordinate 2,028,059 downwards.
ACAGCATTATCCTGATGATATTCCACTCTTTATTAATGAATTACAAGCTTCTGAGTCGAAAAACATATTATTAATTGGGGCAAGAAACTTAAATGCACAAGGTATGCCCCGAAAAAATAGCTTTGCCAATAAATTTTCCAATTTTTGGTATTGGGCAGAAACAGGATTTACCCTTCAGGATACCCAATCAGGTTTTCGATTATATCCTGTAAAAGAAATAAACAGAATAAAGTTTCTAAGCACCAAGTTTGAATTTGAAGTAGAGGTTATTGTCAAAGCCTCATGGAACGGTATTGAGGTTAAAAATATTCCCATCCGCGTACTGTACGATCCTGATGAACGTGTTTCGCATTACAGACCGTTTATCGATTTTGTCCGTATTAGTGCCATGAATACTTGGCTTTTTATTATTGCCATAGTTTATATAAAGCCACGTGATTTTTATAGAAAATTTAAAGAAAAAGGGTTTAAAAAGTTTTTTAAAGAAGATTTAATAGGTAGTGCTGACTCCGATATAAAAAAATCCATGTCCATTGCTTTAGGTACGTTTATAGGGATCTCGCCCTTTTGGGGTTTTCATTCCATTTTGGCTATAGTGTTGGCGGCTGTTTTTAAACTGAACAAAGTAATTAGTTTTGCTTTTTCCAATATCAGCTTTCCAATTTTTATTCCTTTTATTCTTTACGGAAGTTTAAAAATGGGTGGATTTATTTTGGGAAGAACCAGTCTGGAATTCAACCAAATTGATGAAAACTTTAAAATTGGCGTTTACCTTGTCCAGTACATCGTTGGCAGTTTTGCTTTGGCGTTGGTAATGGCTGTACTTTTCGGATTCATAGGTTTTATTTACTTGCAACTATTTAGTAACAAAAGAAAGTTGGTAGATCATGGATAAATTCTTTTATCAGCTATACCAGTTATTTCAAAAGCGGAAAGCTTTATTTGCTACCTTCTTTTTACTTTTATTGTTTTTGTTAGGGTTTTTAGCTTCTAAATTGCAATTTGAGGAAGATATTACGAAATTGATTCCTAATTCCGAGAAATCTGATATTACTAATAAGGTACTCCAAAACGTAAATTTTGCCGATAAAATAATAGTGTATTTAGAAGCAAAAAAAGAAGCTAATGCTAACGACTTAACTAATTATGCTAGTGAATTTATAGATAGCGTACAGCTACAAAGTGGCGATTATATTAAAGAAATTCAAGGAAGAATTGCTGATGATGATATCGATAAAACCTTAGATTTTATTTATCAAAACTTGCCCTTGTTTTTAGATGAATCTGATTATCAGAATATTGAAAGTCGTTTGCAACAAGATAGCATTCAGCAAGTTACCCAATCTAATTATAAAACACTGGTTTCACCAACAGGACTTATTGCCAAAGAAACCATTTTAAAAGATCCGTTAGGGCTTACTTTTTTAGGTTTAAAAAAACTAGAACAATTAAAAGTTGAAGATAATTTTGAAATCTACAATGGTTTTTTGGTCAGCAAAGACCACAAAAACCTTTTGTTATTTATTGTGCCACAATTAGCGGCCAATGAAACGGCAGATAACACCCAATTTGTTGAACAATTATATGGGGTTCAAGAAAGTCTAAATCAAAAATACGAATCAAAAGTTGCTAGTGAATATTACGGCTCTACGGTCATTGCGGTTGCCAATGCCAATCAAATTAAGAGCGACGTACAGATTACCATAAGCATAGCTTTGACTATTTTGGTGTTGATACTTATTTTCTTTTATAGAAAAGTATTGATTCCGATTATTCTTTTTCTCCCAACAGTTTTTGGTGCATTAGTAGCGGTTAGTGTATTGTATTTGGTTAAAGGTCAAATTTCTGCTATTTCCTTGGGTATCGGATCTGTTTTATTGGGTATAACTTTAGATTACGCCTTGCACATTCTAACCCATTACAAAAATAATACTAATGAAAAACAATTGTATAAAGACGTAGCCAAACCCATATTAATGAGTTCCATTACTACGGCAATTGCGTTTTTATGTTTGTTATTTTTAAAATCAGAAGCATTAAATGATTTAGGGATTTTCGCTTCGGTAAGCGTGGTTAGTGCCTCTGTTTTTGCCCTGTTGTTAATTCCGCAATTGTACCGATTTAAAAGTGAAAATTCCAAAACTAAAAATACGTTTATTGATAAAATAGCGGGTTATCGTTTTCATCATAATAAAATACTCATTGGTAGTTTAATACTTATTTTTCTAATCAGTCTTTTTACCTATCGAAATGTGATTTTTGATCAGGATATTTCTAAAATGAATTATCAATCCAAAGCCTTAAAAAATACAGAAAAAAAGTTGGATGGATTAATGAATATGGCTTCTAAATCCATTTACGTAACGGCTTATGGAAATTCGGTGAATGATGCTTTGCTTAGTAATGAAAATATTTATAACAACCTGAATGAATTAAAGCTATCTGATAGTATCTTAAGTTTTAGTTCAGTAGGCTCTTTGGTGCTTTCTAATGAACTACAAGATAAAAAAATACAAAAATGGGACGAATTTTGGACTGTCGATAGAAAACAAACTGTAAAAGAAAACCTAATTGCAAGTGGTAATATGGTTGGATTTAAACCGACGACTTTTAAACAGTTTTATGATAAGTTAGAAAGTGATTTTTCTACCATAACGCTACAAGATTATAAGCAATTAAATTCATTGTTTTTAGAGGAGTTTATTTCGGTTGATAACAATTTCGCTACCGTAGTTTCAATGGTAAAAGTAGATGATCAAAACTTAGATAAAGTAGTTAATAAGTTAGATAACTTGCCTCAAACTGTCGTTATTGACCGACAGCATATGAATGAAACTTTTTTAGGAAGTCTAAAAGATGATTTTAATAAGCTGATTGGGTACTCTTTGCTGGCGGTGGTACTTATTTTATTTATTTTTTATAGAAGCATTGAACTAACGCTTATCACAATCGTTCCAATAGCCTTAACATGGATAATTACTATTGGTGTTATGGGCTTGTTTAATATTCACTTCAATATTTTTAATGTAATTATATCCACTTTTATATTTGGGTTAGGAGTGGATTACAGCATCTTTATCACCAATGGTTTGTTGAAGAAACACAAATATGGTATCAACGAATTGCCAACGTATAAAACTTCAATTTTACTGTCGGTAATTACCACAATTTTAGGAGTTGGCGTTTTAATAATGGCAAAGCACCCAGCGTTAAAATCTATTTCTGCTGTTTCCATTATTGGTATTTTATCGGCGGTCTTAATTGCTTTTACTATTCAACCTTTGTTGTTTAATTTTTTTATTGGATGGCGGACTAAAAAAGGTATAGCTCCCTTACGGATTAGAACTTTTTTGCATGCTATGTTGCTGTTTGCTTTTTATGGTCTTGGGGGAATGCTGTTATCGCTTTTCAGCATCACTATTTTACCTATTTTACCATTTTCCAAAAAGAGAAAGATGAAGTGGTTGCACAACACCATGGCTAAAATGGTAACGGCTACTTTATATGGTAACCCCTTTGTAAAGAAAGAGGTTGTGAATCCACATGATGAAACTTTTGAAAAACCAGCAATTATCATTTCCAACCATTCTTCATTTTTAGATACACTGACTATCGGAATGGCAACTCCTAACGTGATTTATTTGGTGAATGATTGGGTGTATAAATCGCCTATTTTTGGTTTATTAGCCAAAGTAGCAGGATTCTATCCTGTTTCTAGTGGTGTTGACGGTAGTTTAGAGCATTTGGAAGAGAAAATTCGACAAGGCTATTGCTTGGTTGTTTTTCCAGAAGCCAGAAGATCGTTTACCAATAAAATTGGTCGCTTCCATAAAGGAGCATTCTTTTTGGCCGAACAATTAAAGTTGGATATTTTGCCTTTGTATTTGCACGGCAATGCCGAAGTATTGCCCAAACGCGATTTTATTATTTATGATGGTAGCTTAACCGTAGTGGTCGGTAAACGGATTTCTTACGATGATGAATCTTTTGGTACTGAGGGTCGAGAACGTACCAAAAAAATAGGAGCATTTTACAAACAGGAATTCCAAAAAGTTAGGGACTCTATTGAAAATGAAAACTATTTCAAGGATATTTTACTAAATAATTATTGTTATAAAGGTGCGGACCTTATTAATATTGTAAAGAATGATTTTTCTGTTAACAAATTGATTTATAAAGAGCTATCCGATTGGTTACCTGCCAAAACTAGCATTGCACATGTTGCAGACGATTATGGACAGCTTGATATTTTATTAGTTTCACGATTTTTAGACAGAAAAATCATAACTTATAATGAAGATGATGAGAAAAGGACAATAGCAAAAAACTGTTATACCACAATGCACAAAAAAGTGGAATATTTGGACGATTTTGAGCAAATTTTGACCGAAAAAGCCGATTTTTTGATTATTTCAGCCGATTTTAGCAATAAATCACAACTTAAAAAAATCGTAGCTTTACAGATAAATACTATTCTTTTGATTAAAAATGAACATCTACTGGAAGAGTTTATCCAAAAAGGTTATCAAGTAATAAGTCAAGGAGAATCCGTTACCCAATTATCAAAATGAAGGAAAAATACGATGTTGTAATTATTGGAAGTGGTTTGGGCGGATTGGTTTCGGCTAACATTTTGGCTCGTGAAGGGTTAAGTGTTTGTGTGTTGGAAAAAAACAATCAATACGGCGGAAATTTACAGATTTTTTCTAGAGATAAAAGTGTTTTTGATACGGGCGTACATTATATCGGTGGATTGGACAAAGGTCAAAACCTATATCGCTATTTCAATTATTTAGGAATCATGGATGACCTAAAATTGAAAAAAATGGACGAAAATCAATACGATGTCATCACATTTGATAATGACACTATTGAATATCCTCATGCACAAGGTTATGATAATTTTGCAACCTTATTGACTAAAAAGTTTCCTGATGAAGCCGAAGCTATTCAAAAATATTGTGATAAAATCAGAGAAACCTGCAATAGCTTTCCCTTATATAATATTGAAATCGGAGACACATATTATAGCAACACCGCTTTGTTAAGCCTAAAAATAAGCGATTTTTTAGATAGTATTACTGAAAATGAAAAACTAAAATCGGTTTTGGTAGGTTCTAATTTCTTATATGCTGGTGATAAAGACAAAACACCTTTTTACGTCCACGCCTTGTCGGTAAATTCTTATATACAAAGCTCTTATCGTTGTATTAACGGCGGAAGTCAGATTGCAAAATTACTAATCAGAAAATTGAAGGAATTTGGAGGTGAAGCTTATAAGCGTAGTGAAGTTACTTCGTTTGGCTTTGAAGATGAAAAACTGGTTTCAGTTATTACCAAAGAAGGAAATGAGATTAGGGGTGATTTGTTTATTTCCAATATCGAACCTAAACATACTATTAAGATGTTGGGTGACAACAGGCTTCGTAAGTCCTATACTAATCGTATTTCAAATATAGAAAGTGTAATTTCTGCCTTTAGTGTGTATATTGTTTTTAAGCCAAAAACATTCAAATACATTAATTATAATTATTATCATTTTAAAGATTATAAAAAAGTATGGACGGCTGCAGATTATGACGAAAAAAGCTGGCCAGAAGGCTATATGGTGTCAATGAGTACAAAACAAAACCAAGATGAATGGGCAGAAAATATGACCGCCATTACCTATATGAATTACGACGAAGTTGAGCAATGGGATACTACGTTTAATACGGTAGCAGAAAAAGGGGAGCGGGGTCAAACATACGAAGGATTCAAAGCTGATAAAATTGAATTGATGTTGGTAGAATTGGAAAAAAAATTCCCAAACATTAGAGATTGTATTCAATCTATTTATGCGTCAACACCATTGTCTTATCGAGATTATATTGGTGTCAATAGAGGTTCTATGTATGGTTATGTAAAAGATGCCAATAATCCTATGAAATCATTTTTATCACCAAAAACACGATTAAAAAATCTATTTTTAACAGGACAAAGTCTAAACATGCATGGTATTTTAGGCGTAACCATCAGTGCGGTATTAACCTGCTCTGAAATTGTAGGAAGAGAATATTTGATAGATAAGATTGTCAAGGCAAACGAAAATTGAGAGTCAGGACGGCAAGAGGTAAGAATAAAGACAGGAGCGATAAAGGCTTTTGATGTAAAAATAAATAGCAATCAGAGCATTAAACAAAGCTCCTCCCCTTGATTAAGGGGAGGTGTCCAGTTAGAAATATTATATTTAGTAATAAACACAATGGACGGAGGGGTCAACTTAAAACACCAACTACTAACGCTAATAGGGTTACTGCTCCTATTAACCTCCTGCGGCGTAAAAAAATCGCTCAATCACCAACCTAAACTAGAAGGGTACACAAATACAATTCCCAAAAGGATACAACTTAACGATTCTACTTTTACAGTAGGTAAAAACCAATTGCGTAAAAACCAACACGGACTCTGGGAATTGTATATAAAAGGAGATCCACTAGAACGTGGTTTGGTTAATGGCAGTCTTACCAAAGAATTACTACAACGGCAAGAAAATATATTTTTCTCAAAAATTACTGAGATAGTTCCTTCTGAGTTTAAACAAACACTATTGCGAAAATTTTTGGCTTGGTATAACCGTAAGCTCTTTTTACATATTGATGATGAATACAAAACAGAAATCTATGGCGTATCTCGTTTTGCAGGAGACGATTACGACTATGTAGCTGATGATTATTTACGGAGCTTGTATTTGCACGGTGCACATGATATAGGTCACGCTCTAAAAGATTTAATGCTGGTGGGCTGTTCTTCTTTTGCCGTTTGGGATGATAAGTCATCAGACGGTGGACTATTAATTGCACGTAATTTCGATTTTTATGCAGGGGACGACTTTGCCAAAGAAAAAATTGTGGCATTTGTAGCTCCTGATAAAGGGCACAAATTTATGTCTGTGACCTGGGGCGGAATGATTGGTGTGGTATCTGGTATGAACGATCAAGGCCTTACGGTTACCATTAATGCCGGGAAATCGGACATTCCATGGGTGGCAAAAACGCCCATATCCTTATTGACGCGAGAAATTTTACAATACGCTTCCAATATTGAAGAGGCCATTGCCATTGCCAAAAAACGAGAAGTATTCGTTTCAGAAGCCATATTAGTTGGAAGTGCTAAAGATAAAAAAGCAGTTACCATTGAAGTTTCGCCCAATAATTTTGGGGTGTATAGAGTGGAGAATTCCAGCCAACTGGTTTGTTCCAATCATTTTCAGAGCGAAGCGTATGCTGATGATAAAAATAATATCCTACATAAAGCCGAAAGCCATTCCGCATACCGTTACGAGCGTATGGAAGAACTGCTCACTGAAAACGAAAAAATTGACCCCAAAAAAGCAGTTACCATATTAAGAAACACAAAAGGGCTAGAAGATAAAAACATTGGCTATGGCAACGAAAAAGCATTAAACCAATTGTTGGCACATCACGGAATTGTATTTCAACCCGAAAAACTAAAAGTATGGGTTTCTACAAACCCGTATCAATTGGGTGAATTTGTGAGTTATGATTTAAATACTGTATTTCAAAAGTTTGAAAATGCTAACGAAACTATTTCTGAAGAACAATTAACCATACCTCAAGATAATTTTGTACAAACCCAAGCCTATAAAAATTACGAACGCTATCGCGTATTACGACGTGAATTGTTGGCAATTATAGATGCCGAAGGCAAAGCAAGTCCTGAATTGTTAGATGAATTAAAAACCACAAACCCTGACTATTGGGAGGGCTACTATTTGATTGGAAAATATTACTATGAAAAAGGTTATGATGCTAGTGCCTTTAAAGAATTTAAAATGGCATTAACCAAAGAAATTACTACGGTACCGGATAGGGAGCGGATTGAAAAACACATCAAGAAAATTGAAAGGGATTAATAGTAAAAGTTAAATTTATGTAATAACCTGATTGTTAGCATCTAAATTCATTAACTTTACAAAGCAATTCATTAATAATTGATTGTCCGTAATGTGTCATAATCGGTTCGTCACCGTGTCCCGATGGCTATCGGGATTGTTTAAGGTCTTACCTAACAAATGTCTGAATATTAAATAATTATGAGATGCTGAAACGAGTTCAGCATGACGTAACAATATTATTGCTACTTACGGATATTCAAATTAATAACATCTCCAAAATGAAATTAAAATACATCCTTTGTTATTCACTTGGTTTTCTTGTATTCAGCTGCCAATCTCAAGAGCAGCACCAATGCACGTTTAAAGGAAAAATTACTGCGGAACATGACCAATGTGGTTATGTAGAAGTTCCAAATAATTGGGAAAATAAAGAAGACGGCAATACAGAAATTGCATATATAGTTATTAAATCAAAGTCAGAAAATCGTAAAAAAGATCCTGTTGTTTTTCTTCAAGGTGGGCCAGGCGGTAATGTACTATCCTATGCGAATGTATTTAGGAATTTGGCACTAGACCCAGATCGTGACTTTATTTTGTACGATCAAAGAGGTATTGGCTTTTCTAATGCCATTTGTCCAAATTTAGGGGCATCTTTTTTAGAAGTTATGGCTGCGGACATTTCCTTAGATCAAGAAGATGAAACACTTTTAACTGTAAGTTCTGATTGCATAACGGCATTAAAGTCCCCCACATTTAAAACCGCATTTGGCACTACGCAAAGTGCAATGGACTTAGAAGCCCTAAGACAGCATTTAGGCTATACACAGATTAATCTTTTTGGAGGTTCTTACGGTACCCGTTTGGGTTTAAAATATATGGAATTATATCCCAAAAGCATTAGATCATCTATTCTTTCAGGACTATTTCCGTTGGAAACCAGACTGTATGAAAATATTTACACCAATTTAAACCGATCATTAGAAATACTATTTGATACGTGTGAAAATGATAAAGATTGTGCTACCGACTATCCAAATCTAAAAGAAAATTTTGAATCCGTTTGCAAGCAATTAGATAGTAAAGGAGCGTCTTTTACCATAGACGGTGATGAGTTTATTATAAACAAACATGATTTTTTATTGCTTGTACAACAAATGCTATACAATAGACAAACCATTGCTGCGGTTCCATCATTTATAATGGCTTTTAAAAACGAAAATACAAAACCAGTTTTAATAGCAATCCAAGCTTTTGCGGCTCGTTTGGGGTTAATAAATGTTGCTACTTATTGGTCAGTAAATGTAAAAGATGAAAGTAGTTTTAACAATATAAATATGATTGCAGCTGACGAAAAAAAGTTTCCTAGTTTAGCCAATGGAGTAAGTTTATTTGGTTCAGATCCAGAGGTTTTAAAAGATTGGCCTTCTGAAAGTAATGCTAACACTGAAATGAATGCTGTAGTTTCTGATATTCCAACACTTTTGGTTAGTGGAGCATGGGATCCGATAACACCACCATCAAATGGTGAAAAAGCAGCCAAATCATTAAAAAATGTTAGCCATATCATTTTTCCGTCGGAAGGTCATGTGCCAATGAATGCTTGTTTTCTTCAAATGGCGAAAACATTTTTGAATAACCCAATGGAAAAGGTGGATGATGCTTGTGTAAAAACACCAAACCTGATTGTGTTTAAGTAAGTATTTTAATTTGAAGTAGTATTGGGTAAAGAATCTACTCACCTGCTTGACAGCGAACGGATTGAAAAATATATCAAGAAGATTAAACGATAACGCAATAAACCTGATTAATCCCCAATAATTTCTACAATAACAGCATCTTTTGTTAAGCTACTTTTTGAAGTATTTCTATAATTTACTTTTCCTTGGAAAAAAGCTTCAAAATCGGAGCTTATATCTTTTGACTCTATAGTACAAATTAAATCTCCTGGTTTTATAATATCGCCGACTTCACAATGCCAAGAAGTTATTTGCCAGACCTGCCCATTAAGCAATTCTTCAGGAACTTTTATTTCAACTTTTTCGCCTTTTTCAAGCAGAAAATCTTTATTGTTTTCGGGGCTTGAAAAATTAAAGAAAGCTTTAATTTTTCCTATAAATGTTTTCATCTTACAATACTAATTCTTCTTTTAATTCGTAATGCTCAGCTGTCTTATCATATCTTTTTAATACTTGCTTCGCATTTTCTGGAATATAAGCATGTTTATAATCTTCTCCAGCAAATGACTTTACAGCATCAAGTGAATTGAATTGTAATGTCAAAAAAAACTCTACTTCATCAGTTTTATTTCTAGTGGAAATACTAACTTTTTCCAGTCCAGTTACTCCATTTCTTTTTACGGTCGGGAATACCTCATTAATTAGCATATTTTCATATATAGAGGCGTTTTCTAATGTAGTCCAGCCTTTCCAAGTTCTGATTATTTTCGATTTATTATGCATCATTTTTAATCGACTAGTTTTTTTCCTGTCATTTCTTGCCCTCCTTGTAACAAAGTTAAACTTTCAACTTTCCCAGTTTTATTTGTATTAAAAGTGATTTGAGCATTAACTACTTTTAGATAAAAAACAGTATTTGATTTAGGAAAAATATCAATTATCGGTTGTCCAGTTGCTTGTGCCTTCATTTGATTACCCTCTTTTGATATGGTAATTATAAAGTTAGGTGTAAGTTCATATTTACCTATATAACTCTTTAAAATAGTTGAGGGTACAACAACTTCTTTTACCAGATCACTAGTATCTACCCCTAATTTTTTAAGCATATCAATTCCATTTTGATTTGCTGGATTCATTTCTACCGATTTTTTATAATTTTTTATGGCAAGGTCATTTTTACCTAGGCTCATTAAAGCTTCTCCATAACTGTCGTAAGCATTGAAAGAATTTGGAAAAGCATCTACGTTTAATTTAAAAACTTGAACAGCTTCTTCAACCTTACCTTCTCCCATAAGTTGGTAACCAATTTGGTTCATTTCACCTTCGTTTAGATCGAAACCATTTGAGTTTTTAGTAGCATTAAAATGTGCAACTCCAGCTTTAAGCCCTTCTTTTTGGATGACTTGCAAAAGATCATAAGCAAGAGATTTTTTAGGATTATCATAAGTTTTGCCATGCATAATTCCTCTTATAGCTCTGGCCATTTGGTTTAGCGGAGCACCTCCAGTATTGTTCAAAAGCACAATTAAAGATTTATCTGAAGGCGTTCGTGAAATTATAGTGTTAAACCCATTAATTCCACCACCATGAGAAATGACATTAATGCTATCTTTAGTATTCCCAATTACATCTTTTCCAATTCCCCAGCCATAGGCATAAAAACCGTTTCCAAAAGCCGGAATGTAAGGTTTAAAATACATGTCCATATATTTTTTTGAAAGTAGCTTATTGGTATATAATGCTTGATCCCAAACATATAAATCTTCTACGGTTGAATATAAAGATCCGGCTGCATAAGGAATAGACATGTCTAGATACCTAGAATTTACAAAGTCTTTGCCATTTTTTTCATATCCCGTTGCTCTATTCTTTAAGATATCTCCATGATTATCGTAACCTGAATTTTTCATGCCTAAAGGGGTAAAAATGTTATCGAGTAGCATTTGCTCATAGGTCTTCCCAGAAAGTTTTTCTGCAATAACCCCTAAAAGAAAATAGCCCGAATTACTATAATTGAATTTTTCTCCAGGAGTAAATTCCAAGTCTTTGTGTGCGAATTTTTCAACAAACTCTTCTGGTTTATAGGGATTGCGACTTTCCTCTTCAAAAAACTTTGGAAAGGCAGTATAATTGGGTATTCCCGAAGTGTGAGTCAGTAAATGATGTGTTGTTATTTTGTCTCCACTTTTCTTAGGATAATCTGGTAGGTATTTGGTAATTGGTGCCTGTAAATCAAGCTTGTCTGCTGCTGCAAGCTGTAGTATTAGCATGGCGGTAAATTGCTTGGTTATTGAACCTAGTCGGTGTTTGGTAGTTGACTTATTTGGAATGTCCCATTCCATATTTGCCATTCCAAAACCTTTTTTATAAACAACTTTACCTTGATCTGCTATTAAAACAGAACCATTAAATTTACCATATTCATGGTATTTATTTAACAAGTTGTCAAGCTTTTCAGTTTTAGTTTGTCCAAAACTAAAGTTGATTGAAATTACTATAGCAACAAATCCTAATAGGATAGTTTTGTCTAACATTCTTTTTTGTTTATTCATGATTTTTATTTTTAGTGTGTTTCAGATTCCAATAACGCAAAAACTATTGAATCTTCCATTCTATTTTTATGGAAATAGTGATGTTTTAAAAGTCCTTCTTTCTTAAAATTCATCCTTTTTAGTAATTTTATAGAGGGTGTATTATTAGGGCCAACAAAAGCTTCTATTCTTTCTAAAGCCATGTGTTTAAATCCATAATTAACAATTAATGCTATTACTTCTGACATTATACCTATACCTTTATAGTTGTCATCAAACAATTCATATCCAATTTCGGCTCGATTATGATCTGTGTACCAAGTATGAAAACCACACCAACCAACAATCTCTTTCGTGCTTTTGTCAATTAATTGATAGTAAAGAAATTTTTTATTATGTGTAGACAGACCATTCTTGTATTTTTCTTTTTCTTTCAATAACTCTTCATTGGATTTTAGACCAAGGACTTCCAATTGCTCAGCTTGAGTCATTTCAGAATGTATATAATCGAAACATTCTTGAGTAAGCTTTCTTAAAATTAATCTTTCAGTATGTATTTCTTCAAACTTCATTTTACAATTATTGTTAACTATTACGATAACCGTATTATGTTTATGGCCGTTATGTCTATAAATATAGTATTATAAAAAACACCAACTACAACTACTCCCTCCCCAACGTATCTGCATTCTCATCTTCGGCTTCGTATTGAATGGCAGTATACGATATTATTTTCCAATCATTCTCTTTTTTAACTAAGGTAATGGTTGCTTTTGCCAAACTTTTTTCTCCTGATTGGCTTGTCCACGTTTGGTCAAAGGCGACCCAAGCTAAATTGGTATCGTGAAAAATAAGATAGTTAGAGTTTACAAAAGTAGAAGTTATAGGCTCAGGATTCTCTTTAAAAAAGGATTCTAAATTGCCACCATTGTTGTCCCAACCTCTGGTTTGGGATAAACTTCCGTTGGCTACATCTAATCTTAACACATCGCTGCTATGGTCCCAATATGATGCCCATTTCTGATAATCTTTCTCCATATAGGCCTCGGTTTCGCCTTCTACAACGGCTTTAAGGGCTTCTGTTGTATCTTCTGAAGGTTGTGTTTTTTGTGGATTACAAGAAAATAGGAGTACTGCAAAAAGTATAAAAATTGCTTTTTTCATAGCTGTTTTAGTTTTTTTATTTTGGCCAATCATATTCTTCATCATTTTTAAATGGAACTCCCATTTCTAAGCTTATAACTATTCCATACTCCACATTTAGGGTTATCCAAAATTCATCATTTCCATAGCTTGTCCAAAAATCATAATCATCCATTTCCCATTCCTTAATAATTCCACCAAATATTTCTGTTTGAGCAAATTCAAGTGTCGAGTTTATAATTTTATGTCCATTATATTCTAGTTCCGGATTTATGGTTCTTATATACCCCAATCTGCTATTTTCATCTTGGTAAATAGTCAATCTTAATTTTGGTTTATTAAATTCCATGAAAAGCTGATTTTCATCATCTTCATCTATTCTTTTTTTATTGGGCATTCCTAAAATCGTATAAATCTCTTTTTGAGGCATTCCGAATTTGAGATTATCAATTCCAATTTTTGGTTTTAACTTCATATTTTTCAACTTGTTTAGGTAATTTTATTAACACATTAAGTTAAATTCGTTATAACTATAAATATACTATTGTTTTTAACTCAGTTCTTCGTTTTACGTGTAACAATCTCTTTAATTTTTTTCCACTGTTTTTCAGTCAATTCATTTTTCCAAAAAGCAGAAGCTCCGTTTGTTATTTGTGAATTTACCAATGGGGCAGATAAAATTTCATTGTCTAAAATAAAGATTAAGTGTAATCCTATATTATAATCCGTTGCCTTTGACCAGGAATCTGTCCCTGATTGATCAAAATAAACTGCTATTGTTTTCACTCCTTGATTATTTTCATATTCTTCGCTTATACTGAAATTGTCAGGTAGTACAATCGGTTTTGGGTTAATAAAATATTCATCAGATGTCTTATTATATAATCGTTTAAATTCATTTTCTTTTGATAATGTTGTGTACCATCCATTTGCCAATCTTTTATTAGCAATATTTTCTTTTTCGATAATCTCGATTTTGGTTTCGAATTCTTCCTTAGTCATACCCGTTTTGGTATTTTGACAAAAGGTGAGGTTTAATCCAATAAGTATAAGTATGAGTTTTTTCATTTTCTTATTTCTATTTCAACTATATTCGTTTTTGTAAAATTCCAAAAATTTATTTGTAAATAATTCCATTTCCTTTTTGCCTTTCATTTTAAAACCAATTACCGCTATTAGCCAGGAAACAATAAAAACAAATGGTATTATCCAATTTCCTTTAATCAACATTATAATGGAAACGATAACTCCAAGAATCATTAGAATTTTTGCATTAACACTCATCATAGAATCAAAGTCAAATTTTACCACATATTTATTTTCTTCGTTCAAAATTCCTAGTATCCTATAATTGTTCGGAAAATAATTTCTTTTCAATTCAAACTTTTCAGCTTTAACATAACCTTTATAAAATCCATTCGTAATTAACTTATTCAAGATTTTTAAATTTTTATCGTTTTTGGTAATAGTTTGTTTCATTTACAAAACACTAATAATTAATTACTATGACAAAAATTGTGAGGCCAATTACTACTCGATCTCCGTTTTAACTTTTGGGTCTCGCTTTTGTCCGCGTTTATTTTTACTTTGATATTCTCTTCTTTGTTTAGCAATTTCGTATAAGACAATTCCAGAAGATGTTCCTAAATTCAAACTTTCAATAATTCCGAACATTTCCATTTGAATACAAGCTTCACTATTTTCAACTGCTAATTGACTAATTCCCCGTGATTCATTTCCAAACCATACAGCAAGTTTTTTTTGAGTGTAGTTTCCTTCATGTAAAATCACATTCGTCTTTCCTTTTATATGAGGAGAAGTAACTACAGAAGTAAATCTGTTCTTATTTAGATGGTCTATACACTCTTGAGTACTTTCAAAAGTTTTAACAAAACTCCATTTAATTGCAGAAACTGAAGGTTTTAGTAAAGAAGTTCTTTCTCTCATTTCTTGCCAATCATTAGGTAATCTATTTTGACTGTCAACTACATATAATTTTTCAACCCCTAATGCATTAATATTACGAATTACCGTTCCAATATTTTTGAGCATATTAGGTTCTTCGAGAACTGCAATTAGATTTTTACATCGATGTTCTTTTATTTCATCAGCTCTTTTTCTTAAAGAACTTTTCTTTTTTTGTTTATCTTTTTCGTTCATTTCTCAAATTAAGTACTACAATTATATTTGATTTATAATTATTAAGATAAAATTTTTATCTTTTCTGGACTAGGATATTCAACTAATTTAGTAAAGTCTGTTTTCCAATAATCTAGTTCAAATAAGTTTCCGTTTTCATCTTCTGTTAAAGTAATTAAAACATTTGCTCCGTCCGTGTCGCTATACTCAGCCTCTATGAGAACTTTTCCAAATTCTGCTTTACCATCAAGATCAAAAGAAATTGAACCCATTTCGCCATCGTACATTGTCCGAGCTTTTTTAGGTAAACCTTTTTTAAAGTAAGGTATCAAACTTAACAAATGTTTTGTCAATTCAATTTCTTCTTCAGCTAATGCTCTAATTATTTTCATTTAGGGGTAACCTTAAATTACTTATTTTTTAACTCAGTTCTTTGTTAGCCACTGCTATTAATTTCCCCCAAACATTTTGCCTCCAAAATCATTTGGCATAGTCGGTCCAGAATCATCTTTAAGTAACCCGGTATCAGCTCTACTGAACAGTGATTGTATTATTAGTTGTCTGTCTTCTTTATCAATATTTGAGTCATTCAATAGTGATAAATAAAAATAGGTCAAAGTATTTCTTTCTTCGCTATCGCGTGCCAGGTGAAATGAACTAAACATAACTTTAGTTATTGCCCTTATGCAAAAAGCCATGAATGAAATAAATGTTATATATATTACTGACCATCGGATGGCAGCACTTTTATCTCCGTCAAAAAAACTTGTATAAATTTGTTCAGGTGTTTTCCATAACAATTCACCTAAAGACCAAACTACAATTGCAACAAATATTATTAACGCAACGAAAGAAATCCATCCCTGAGTTCTTAATTTTCCGGCTCGCTTATCCCAGTAATCCGCAGGCTTTTTTAATCGCAAAAGTTCTTCATAAGTATGTTCTAAATCAGATACTTTCTTTTTTACACCTAAGACACCTTCAGATCCCTCAAACCAATCGGTAAAAATCGACTCTTTATTGCTTTTAAAGTCATCAAACTCTTCTTTTACACCTTTAACTTCATTTTCTTCATTTCCTTCAAACCAATCATTGAAAATTCCTTCTTTCTCTGTTTTAAAATCTTCAATTTTTTCTATGTACTCTTTGTACTCATCATTTGCATTTGTAAGATGTTCCGTTAGTTGAGTTTCAGACTCATTAAGTTGTTCTCTTAAATCGTTTCGGATTTTCGTAATAGATGACTTTTCTTTATTTCTACGTTGAGTAATGTTTGTATGGTCTTTTAATTCAAATTCATAAGCTAAAATCGCACCCGTGAAATTGTTGTGATTACTAAAATTGTAAGAACCAATTAAATAGTAATATGCTCCAGAAACATAATTTGGAAACTCTTTTTTCAAATCAATTAAAAACTCAGTTTGTGGCGAATCGTAGGTAAATTGGTTTCCATCACTTTGTAACTGATTTTGAACATTTCTCCAACCATTATTTAGTTGGGGCTCTTTATGATTTTTATATGAATTGATAAAGTTCTCAGTTAAATTCATCAAATTAGTGAAGTGCTGTTTAGACGAATTTAATTCATTAGGAATATCTTCATATTTATCCCATCCCTTTATTTGTTGACTTAAAAATCTATGAATAGCACTAAATCCTTTAATCGTTTGATAAAAGCCAATCCTAGAATACGAAATTGTTACCTTCATAGAATTAAACCATTTTGGATCTTCAGATTCAACAATCATTTTTCGTATTTCTGTTGTTGTCATTTTCTTTTGTGTTCAGCTTGTGGTTAATTAGGATATAAACGTAATACGTTTATATCCTTTATAATTATAAGTTACTTATGCTAAACAAAATCTAAATTTCTAAAAAGTGAAGTACTTAGGGGAAATAAGTGTTTGTCAGCGAACTGTTTACAAATTTAATAAATTAGTAGTAATAGTTATTGCTGCAACATCTAGTTTTTATTAACAATGGAATAGGGTAGTGGTGTTAGGAGAAAAATAAGGTTATTTTAATTTTAAAAAACTAAGGAACGGTTAATTATAAATGGAATTCTTATTTCGCTTTCCAAGACTGTTTAAGTATATTTTTTAATAAGTCATAATAACTCCAACCTATTTTTCTTGCAGCCAATAAAGTCAAACTATCTTGGTTTTGCCGTTGCGGTCTTGATGGCCCTGTCATGTTAGGTTTCATATTCAAATCGAACAAAAAATAATTTCCATTTTCATCTGCACGGCAATCTATACGTATAGGTGCCTTAAGATTTAGTAATTGGGCTGCTTTTACACATTGTCGGTAAACCGCTTTAATGTTAGTTGATTTTAACTCGCTATCCTCAAGGACTGAACTGTTTTTCATTACCGCTACAACACCACTATAAGGTGCTATTCCCTCTTTATGGTTAACTCTTTTAACAGCAGGTAAACACCAGGGTTTATGATTATGCGTTACCTGATTGTCAATCAAATAACTGCCAGGAGGCATTACAGTAACCGTTATTTCTTGACCACTTAAAAATTGCTCAACGTAAACGGTATTTCCATAGGCGGCATTCGAAAAAAGTTCGTTTAGCTTGTTGTCCAATTCTTTTGGGTTGTTGACCAAAGAAACGCCTTGACTGCCTCTACCTCTTATAGGTTTAACAACCATTGGAAAATCAATACTCAAAGAATAATTGGATAAATTTTCAATGGAGATCAGTTCCGTTTTAGGAATCGAAATTTGGTTTTTTCGCAGCAATTCATTCGTAAAATATTTGTCATCAAAAGCATCTACTTGATGCGGCATTTGTCCAACAAATTGAATTTTTTGACCAAAGAAATTTTCTATTTCGTGGTCTTTGTATAAAACCGTATTTAACCAAAATGTATTGGCTCCTTTGTCTAAGGCATTTTGAATTCCTTCTCGGGTATCTGGAAAAACCCAATCTAAATCAGTTAAAATTTTTGGATGATCTACTGGTGTTACAATGGGTATTCCATGTTTATTTAATTCGCAAGCAATATCTGCTCCACTATCGGAATATCCGCCAGGTTTCATTGGTTTTTGAATCCCATTTCTAATGGGCGGAAGTTTGGCTTGGTATAGAATTGCAATGGTTTGCACAATGTTTTTTAGTTACAGTTATTCTATATTAATTCTTAAATTTAGTCTTTTCTGTTGAAAACCATTGTTTTATAATGCACAACGGGATCTCTAACTAATTTCCTTTTGAAAATAGCAAACTTCACCTTCTTTATAATGTGCTGGCAATCCAACAGGGTTTTTAAGTACTTTAGTTCCCAAGAACTGGAAACCTAGTTTTTCGTAATGTGCAATTAAGGGTTTATTTAAACCCACAGTATCCATTCTAAGGTAGTTCAAATTTCTCTTTTTACAATATTCATTTGCCCAACTGATTAACTTTTTCACCAAGTTTTGCCCACGAAAATCAGGGTCTGTAGCAATACGATGTATGTAAAGCGAAGGGTCGTTGTTTTTGTTTCCCCAAATGAGTTCGTCATTTAATGTGGTTGCCCAAATGCAGGCAATTTGATTGTCAATTACTAATTTCCATTGTCTATTCTCTTCTATTTCAGTTAGAATTAAATCTTCAGGAAATTCAGGCCAATGCACTTGGTTTTTAGATTTCATATAGTTTGTAGCCAGCCTATACAAATCAAATATATTGGGCATATCTGCCAATTGGCTATTTTCTATTTTCATTGGGTTTATTTTTTATTATATCTCTATCAGAACTGAAGTTCCTTTTGATTTATCTCCTGAAGTCCATTCCCATTTTTCATACAATTTTATTTTTCCATTAGCTGTCACTTCTGGTTCTGAAAAACAAATTCCAGTCATTAATTCTCCTTTTGTATTCACCTGATGGTAACGCATTTCAATGTTGCCATTTTGGTCAACTAACCCTATTAAATGCCCACTAACAATTTGTCCGCCGCTATATTCAGACGTAAGAATAGTTCCATTTTGTTTGTATTCAAAAATGGTTTCCGTTGAGGTTTCCCCGTTTTCGGAATTTTCAAAAACTCTAAATTTTTTGTTGTTATAATTCATCTGTTATTCCATATGCTTTTTTTGCACTTTCAATTTGTGCTGCCTCTGTTGTTTTGGGATACAGCATGTATTTAGGTGCTATAATGGGTTTAACTTGGCTTACTGTAATTTCTGTTATCGTCGAAAAAGGAAAGTTGCCACCAGTCATTTTTACCAATATTTTTTCCATCGCTAAAAAATTGGCATCGGTTTTCTTACAAATTTTTGCTTTTCCTTTTATCTGAAATCCTTTCTGAATCAAAATATCAATAAAACTTACACAAACATTTTCATTTTGCTTAATATTCTTTACAGTTTGTGGCGAAGCTATATTCGCAATAATTATTTTGTCCGTTCCAAAATAGTTGAAAATTTCTTTTGGTGAAACATTGGGTGTATTATCTGTAGATGCTGTTGCAAGCCAACACAGTACACTTTTATGTATAGACTTTTTTATTTCAGGTGTTAATTTCATTTTTATTCGGTTTGTTATTATTTCATAAATATCGAAAAGTATTACGATTATTAAACTCCTACGAGTTCACTTCTTTTTTCTAATAGCACTGTGTCTCTCCAAGTCCCCTTTTGTTGCCCAATTTTTTCGCGGTAGCCTACTTTTCGAAATCCGAGCCTTTCGTGAATTATAATGCTTCCTTTGTTTTCAGGAAAAACACCAGCTTGTAAAGTCCAAATCCCATTCTTTTCACTTTCAGAAATCAATTTTTTTAATAATTTGGTTCCTATCTTCTGTCCTGAAAATTTTGATAACACATAGACACTCACTTCCGCAACTCCTCCATAAACGCATCGAGAAGAAACTGGTGATAATGCAGCCCAACCTACAATTTTGTTTTTAAATATGGCCACTATTCTACAATTTTTAAGATGGTTGTTATCCCATTCCATGTAGTTGGGTACTTCTTGCTGAAAGGTGGCATTACCTGTTGCAATACCTTCTTTATAAATTTCTACTACATTTGCCCAATCGGTTGCAGACATTGCACGTAGTTGAATTTCCATAGGTTTATTCTTTGTTGTTTTGATAATAGTCTAAAACGTGTTTCGGTATTTTCATGTTCTGTGGTAACCCTTTATCAGCAATTGGGTATTCAGCAACTTGCTTTAAAGGAACTAAACCTGCCCAAATGTCTAGGCTGTAATCTTCTGGTTCGTCACCAACACCAACATCTCTTATTTTAGCTGAAGCAGTTTCAATAGTCATTTCCACAACGAGTGTTCTGTCTAATTCTTCTGGGTGCATGGGTCTAATGCCGTCCCAACGACCTTTCATCATGTGTTCCATAAAACAAAAAAGAGCAGCATCTTTCTCCTTTGGGTCTTCTATTTTTTTTACAGAACCAAACAAAGTAGCTGAACGATAATTTACAGAATGGTGCAAACCAGATCGGGCCAACACCAATGCATCTAAATGCATCACTGTCATGCTCATTTCTTTAGCTTCTAATAAAGCGAGTAACATTCTGTTGGCTTGCGAGCCATGTAAATAAATTTTGTTGTCTTTTCTTCCGTAGGCCATGGGCAGTGTAATAGCTCCGCCTTTGTACACATAGCTTACATAGCCTATAAAACCAGCATCTAAAATGGTGTTTATTTTATCAACATCGTAAGTAGCTCTGTTTTGCCCTCGTTTTACTCGGTTTAATTTTGATTTTGAATATTCTTTCATTTTTTGAACTTATTTAAACTCTTTTAATTTTCGCTTAAACCAAAATAGGTTAAGCGAGCTCATTTATCTTTTTTGAGAATACTATATTATCATAGGCCTTGCCACTAACTATAAAGTTTAATTCTCCAACGTTTTTAAATTCACTTTTTTCATAGAACCTAATGGCTCTCTTATTTTTTATATAAACGGTAAGCCACATGGTATCTAATTGTAATGCTTTGGCTTGTTCTTCAACAAAAGTTAGCAATTGTTGTCCAATTTTCAACGGAATGAAATCATTTAAGATAAAGATCCGTTGCAATCGACAGTTGTTTTTTGAGGTAACATATTCGTTTTTAGCGTTTATGACTATTTTGGCGTAACCCACAGGCAAACCATCTGCATAAACAATATAGAATCGATTCTTAGGGTCTTTTATCTTCTGTTTCATGGTAGAAACTGAAAAATTCTCATCTAGGTATTTTAATAGATCGTTTTTATCTTCTATATATTGACCATGTGATTCAGCGAATGTTAGTCGCCCCAAAAGGGCTAAAATAGCTGTATCTTCTGCCTTAGCGGTTTCTATTTTAATCATTGTTATTATTATTTAGTCGTAGTCTTCTTATATGATACCCATGAAGAAATACGGCAATAGTACAGCCTACAATTATTGGTGCTGCACTAATTAATACACCATAAAGGATATATCCTAGATTAGCGATAAGTGAGATT
Source organism: Aureibaculum sp. 2308TA14-22 (assembly GCF_040538665.1). Classification (NCBI taxonomy): domain Bacteria; kingdom Pseudomonadati; phylum Bacteroidota; class Flavobacteriia; order Flavobacteriales; family Flavobacteriaceae; genus Aureibaculum; species Aureibaculum conchae. The sequence continues at coordinate 2,006,225 of NZ_JBEWXT010000001.1, read as the reverse complement.
AATCGTAGCTTATATTCACCCTTGGTGGACATTGAATATAAGTTGATGACTAAAGCTCCGTAACCAATACTATCAATTAAAAAAGCATTCATTTTTTATCTTTTTTCTGGAGGAATGGTTGCATATTTATCCGAATTTAGTTTGGCTTTTTCTAAGTCTTTTGGTTTAAAGACAGGTTTTATTGAAGCCGGATATTTCTCCACCTCTTTTTGTGGTCTAATGGGGCGTTCTACAAAATTACCTGAACAACTTGGGCATACATTTTCAAAGATTTCAAGAGCACAGGTTTTGCAATACGTACATTCAAAAGAACATATCATTGCTTCCATAGAAGTGTTTGGTAAGTCTTTATTACAGTGCTCGCAATTGGGTCTTAGTTCTAACATGGTATAATTTTAATTTTCTTTTTGATTAATTTTCTTTTAATTTTACCCATATATAATCGTCAATAATTTTTCCATTTTTTATTACTGCATTTTTTCGAATACTTTCCAGGTAATACCCATTTTTTTCTAATACTTTCATTGATGATGTATTAAAATCAAAAACTCCAGCAACTATTCTTACAACATCAAAATTCTCAAATGTATATGCTGTCATTTTTTGAACTGCTTGGGTAGCCAATCCTTTTCCCCAGAATTTTTTGGAAATAAAATACCCAATTTCCGCATTTAGCCGAAAAACATCATCTTTTAATGTAATTCCTATTTCTCCGGCCACTTCGTTATTCCAATAAATAAGAAATCTTTCCAATGGTTTCTTTCCAATTTCTTGATTTATAAATTCAATAGCGTCTTTTTCGGTATAGGGATTTGGTGTTTTATCATATCCATTGTCAAGTATTTCAGGAACATTTTTCAGTTTCGAAAATTCCTTTGCAAATTCCATTTTATGTGGTTTAAACGTTATCATTTCATTATGCTTGTTGTTAACTTATCAATGGCTCATAAATACTTGTTTTGTATTACTTCCATATGCCAAATATCATGACCTAAAATGATAAAAGCAGCAGCTCTCGCAGACATAGGTCCTCCGTTAGCGTTTCCTATAAAAGATAAGTCGTCATCTGTTAAGCTATTCAATAATGAAATGGAATGCTTACGATTTATTAGATATTCATCCAATAAATTTTCTATTGATTTAGTATGGGCATCTGATGGGTCAACATAGATATTTTGATCATATCCTGCTAGGGCAGTAGTATCTCGCCTTGCAATTCTAAAGCACCTGTACATAAAAATACGTTCTGTATCTATTAAGTGTTGTATTATTTCTTTTATGCTCCATTTTTCTGGTTGATAACGATGCGTTAATTTCTCATTAGGGATAGATTTAAAAAAATTAATTGCATTGTTTTTTCCAATTTCAAAGCCTTTTCTTAACTCGGTTTTGTCAGATAATTTATCAATATATCTTTTATAATAAATATCATATTCGTTGGTGTTTAAATCGAGTTTGTTCATTTCTTTTAGTTGTTATTAATGATACTCATATTATATGTAGACCAATACTCCGTTTTAAATTTTATGTTTTCTCTTAATAATCCTTCAACTTTAAACCCACATTTCTCATAACATTTTATAGCAGCTGAGTTAAAGTCATACACTCCTAAATCAATTCTATGAAATTTCATTTCATTAAAACCAACCCTGACAAGTTCGTTAATTATTTGTGTTCCAAACCCTTTGTTTCTATGTTTATCATCTCCAATTACAACACTACAAATTCGAGCACTTTTGCTTAAGTGATTAATTTTACTAAAATCTGCATGCCCAATAATTTCACCTGAAGTAGTATCTATTACTTTATAGGCAATTCTATCTTTAGCATTTATATATTTTTTTAGTTGTTGGTGTGTTAAAGGATAACTAAATGTTTCTGCACTAAAAATATACATTAGTTTTTCAGAGTCAATCCAATGTATCAATCTCAAAAAGTCTTCTTCTTTAAAAGGTTCAAGTTTCAGCATTGCTATTGTTTTGAATGGTAAAATTATTACATTTGTGGACTACAACAACCATCCAGAATAAAAATTAATAATAGTCCAGATGTTTCCATATAAAACCAGTATCCAATTTGATAGAAAATGCAATCAAGCGTTGTATCTACAGTTATCAAATCAGATTATACAATTGATTAAAGATCAGACCTTAGTGCCTAATACCAAACTTCCAGGTAGCAGAACGTTGGCAGAGCAATTGAATGTACATAGAAAAACAATTGTTGCTTGTTATGAAGAGTTATTGTTACAAGGCTGGGTAGAAAGCATTCCTAAAAAAGGAACTTTTGTACTAAGCAATTTACCCTTGCTACAACGGCAAAAATTAAAGGATACTAATGGTGTAGATTTAAAGAAAAATGCTGGTTTTTCTTTTTATAAGAACAGTATTTTTCCTGAAAAATCCGTAAAAAAGGAGGAAGGCTTTATGTATTTTAATGATGGTATTTCTGATGGAAGGTTAACACCAATTGATGAAATTTCAAGAACATACAGAAGAATTTCTTCTAAGAAATGGGCATTCGAACATTTATCTTACGGTTCTACGTATGGAAATGATGCTTTAAGAGAAGTGTTGGTTGATTATTTGAATGCGTCTAGAGGTTTACATATCAGCAAAGAAAATATTTTGATTACACGTGGTAGCCAAATGGGAATTTGGTTATCGTCACAATTATTGCTTCAAAAAAATGACACCATTGTAGTTGGAAGCACCAATTATAGTGCTGCAAATGCTACTTTTCTATATCAAAATGCAAAAATAGAACGTGTTTCGGTAGATGAACATGGGCTAGTAACTGACGAAATCGAAAAGCTATGTAAACGACAACAGATAAAAGCGGTTTATGTTACATCGCACCACCACCATCCGACAACAGTAACACTCTGTGCAGAAAGAAGAATTCATTTGTTGAATTTGGCGAACCAATATGATTTTGCAATTATTGAAGATGATTATGATTACGATTTTAATTACAATCACGCTCCAATTTTACCATTGGCAAGTCATGATACTAACGGAAACGTAATTTACATTGGTTCTGTTTGTAAAACAGTCGCTCCAGTGTATAGAATTGGTTATTTAATTGCTTCGAAAGCATTTGTTGATGAGGCGGCTAAATTAAGAGGTTATCTAGATAGGCAAGGAGATGCATTACTAGAGTTAACATTTGCTGATTTTATAAAATCGGGTGATTTAGATAGGCATATTAGAAAGGTGATGAAAATTTACAAGCAACGACGTGATTTGTTTTGTAAATTATTAAAAGATGAATTAGGTAGTTTTTTTCAGTTTGAAATTCCAAAAGGAGGAATGGCCGTTTGGATACAATTGAATTCAAATTATTCCTGGGCAACCATTGCCGAAGTAGCTAGAACACATAAATTAGAAATTGGAGCTTGGCAACGATATGATAGTGCAAAAATCGGTCATAATTGTATTAGAATTGGTTTTGCAAGCTATGACGAAGAAGAAATTTATGAATTGATACACAGATTTAAGAAAACAATGGCGGAAATTAAAAGGTAGGAAAACATTTTAGCATATTATAAAATATTTGCTGTTCATACAATTTGCAAATGGCAATTAGTTAATTTACCGTCATCAACGTTTTACTGAATAATCTTTGTTGCGATAGTCTTGGAGTAATTTATCCATCACTATTATTTTTTCAGGATATTGGTCATAAAGGTTGTTGCGTTGTTCGGAGTCGTCTTTCATATTAAAAAGAATGCCTTCTGTGGTAAAATCCGTATATCCAGTTAATTTTTTAAAGAATTCTGGCAATTTTCTATGCCCACCGGTTGAATCGTTTATAAACAACCAATCTCCTTTTCTGACGCCCCATTTAGAGTTGTAGGTATTATGCACAGTCGCTTCCCTTAGTGGAGCATCATATTTTTCTTCTTTTAAAACAGGTTCTAAATTATAACTATCAGGTGCAGCTTTTTCAGGTAAAACTATTTCTGTTATGCTGGCAAGGGTTGCCATAATATCAACTTGCGAAATTACTTCATCTGAAACCGAACCTGCTTTTATCTGGCCGGGCCATTTAATTAAAAAAGGGACATGATGTCCGCCTTCCCAAACATCGCGTTTAAGACCGCGAAAATTGCCCATACTAAAATGGTCATAGGTTATGGCACGCTGCCAAGCGTAAGATTCCGTACCGTTATCTGAGCTAAAAATAACGAGTGTATTGTCATCTAGCCCCTTTTCTTTCAATGCCTTAAGTACTTGCCCAACAACCCAATCGGTTTGTACCATAAAATCGCCATAACCGCCAGCCCGTGATTTTCCATCAAATTCATCATTTGGAATTATCGGTGCATGAGGCGATGGTAGCGGAAAATAAAGAAAAAAGGGTTCTTTATCAGTACGGTTATGTATCCATTCTACTGTTTTTTTTGTAAGCGTAGGTAACACATCATAGGGATTCCAGTTTTCTACTTTAGGTCCCGGTCTAAACTCCCAAGAACCTTCTTTAGTGGTGTAACCTACATTATTAATGTCCATTGTTTCCGTTGGAATTTGAATAAGTCTGTCATTTTCTACCCAAGCATAAGGCGGGAAGTTGATGGTGCCATCACCAAAGTAATAATCAAAACCTCTATCTAACGGTCCGCCGGATATGGGTTTGCTCCAATCTACATCATCCGGAGCGTAAAATTTTCTCATTTGCCCCCATTGTTTTACTTCTAATGAAGGTTCATTTTTAAATTCCCAATCCCAACCTAAATGCCACTTGCCTATACAAGCGGTGGTGTAACCCTTAGTTTTTAATAGTTGTGGTAGGGTAATATCTGAATCCTTAAAAAAAGGTTTGCCAAAAGCCCCTACAATTCCGTGTTGCCTTCGCCAATGGTAAGTTCCGGTAAGCAGTGCAAACCGACTTGGAGAACAGATACCTGATGAGCTGTGGGCATCTGTAAAACGCATACCTTCTGAAGCAAGATTATCAAGGTTTGGTGTTGGTATTTTAGATGTTGGGTTTTGGATGTTTAGATCGCCATAACCCATATCATCTGCATAAATAATTACAATGTTTGGCAGTGTACGTTCTTCTTTTGAACAAGAACTAACTAAAAATCCAATAAGTAATAAAATTAATGATATTTGCTTTTGCATTGGTATGTCTTGTTAAATGTTGTACTAAAAATTTGGAATAACTGTGTCTTTTCCAAAAATTACCTATTGTATTTGTAACAAATATAAATTTTCTTTTTTAGTGAATAGTTAACATATTCAATTCCTTACTTTTCCTACTCCAAATTTTTACGCTTCAATATTTTTCTCTTACTTTAGCCCTCTTACTTAATTAAGTACATGATTCCAGATCTAGAAACAAAACCTACAACAGAAATACAACGTTTTCAAGAGGAAAAGCTACAGCTATTGTTAGCCTATCTTCAAGAGCATTCCGACTACTACCAGAAAGTGTTTGCAAGTCAGAATGTTGACATTTTCAATATAAAAACCCTAGCAGACTTAACACAATTGCCCGTTACTACCAAAGACGATTTACAAGTCCATAACGATGATTTTTTGTGTGTGGCTAAAAACGAGATTGTAGATTATGTAACTACTTCCGGTACTATGGGTAATCCCGTTACTTTTGCCTTAACCGATGCCGATTTAGATAGGTTAGCTTATAATGAAGCTATTTCATTTGCCTGTGCAGGAGTAACCAAAGATGATACCGTTCAGCTCATGACCACAATGGACAGACGTTTTGTGGCTGGCTTGGCATATTTTTTAGGTGTAAGAAAACTAGGGGCAAGTATTATTAGAGTAGGAGCGGGGATTCCTGAATTGCAATGGGATTCTATTTTAAAATTCAACCCTACCTATTTAATTGCCGTACCTTCGTTTTTATTAAAACTGATTGCTTATGCCGAAGCTAATGGTATAGATTACAATGCTTCTAGCGTAAAGGGTGTTATTTGTATTGGAGAATCTTTACGTAATGAGGATTTTTCGTTAAATCTGCTGGCTAATAAAATTACTTCACAATGGAAAATAGATCTGTTTTCTACCTATGCGTCTACCGAAATGAGTACAGCGTTTACCGAATGTGAAGCCAAACAAGGCGGCCATCATCATCCGGAACTGATTATTGTTGAAATCTTAGATGATGACAATCATCCCGTAAAAGAAGGTGAGTATGGCGAATTGACTATCACCACCTTAGGCGTTGAAGCCATGCCCTTGTTGCGTTTTAAAACCGGAGATATTGTCAGAAAACATACCGAAAAATGTACTTGTGGTAGAAATACCTTGCGGTTAAGCCCTGTAATTGGCAGAAAAAAACAAATGGTAAAATACAAAGGCACTACCTTATACCCACCCGCTTTATACGATTTGCTAAATGATTTTGATGCCATTGAAAATTACATCATAGAAATATCTCATAATGCCATTGGTACAGATGAAATTTTGATAAAAATTGGAACAATGTCGCCTTCCGAAGAACTATTGGATCGCATTAAAGATCACTGCCGTGCCAAGTTAAGAGTTTTGCCTACTTTAGAAATACATGATATTGAAGCGATTAACCAGTTGAAATTCCCAAAAATGAGCAGAAAGCCCATTTTGTTTATTGATAAAAGATAATTTTGCGTATTCTTGTAAGATACAGTACATTTAAAATATGACAATAACTAAAGAAATTGCTAATATATTTGAAACCATTGCCCCGTACAATCAACAACAGATTGATGCAGCTTTACAATGGTTAACTACTAATACTCAATTTAAAAAAAGGGTACAATACATTTACCCAGATTGGTCTGATGATGAAATTGTCTACAAACTAAACAAGTGCGGTAATTGTGCTGATTTTCAAGTCAATTTTATTGAGCCAATGATCCGTTCGTTGATTGAAAATTCTATTGAAAATTTGTACATAACTGGCTTGGAAGATGTAGCAAAAGAAGGTAATAATCTATACATTTCCAATCATCGTGATATTTTTTTAGATTCTGGTCTGTTGCAATATACCTTATATCACAGAGGGTATCCGTTTACCGAAATTTCGTTGGGTGATAATCTTATTGTGAATCCCGTAATGGAACGTGTAGCCAAACTCAACAATATGTTTACCGTGTTTAGATCGGGTACTCGTTTAGAGCTATTACAGAATGCTAAAAACTTATCAGCATATTTGCGGTATTCTATAACCCATAAAAAAGTGTCTTCTTGGATAGCTCAAGGTAATGGACGCACTAAAGATGGTAGTGATAAAACTTTTCCAGGCTTGGTGAGGATGTTGTTGATGAGTGGTACGGAGAATTTAAAACAATCACTAAAGGACTTACAAATAGTGATATCTTCAGTTTCTTATGAGTATGAACCTTGTGCTGTAGAAAAAGCGGTTGAGTTGCAGACCAAAGAGGAGCTGGGAGTATATAAAAAGTCTAAATTCGAAAACATAAACAGTATTATCAAGGGTATTGAAGAGCCAAAAGGTGATGTAAGTTTACATTTTGAGAAGTTAAATGTAGATGCCATTGATTTTTCAGGAGATTTAAAGTCAACAGTTAAAGCTATTGCGGCTGAAATGGACAGGTTGGTCTATAAAAACTATAAGTTGTTTAAAACCAATTATATGGCTTATGATATACTACATAAAACTAATTTGTTCGTAGATTTTTACACCCCTGAAAATCTAATCGATTTTAAAAATTACATACAAGAGCAAAATGAGGATGCTGATATTCAAGAGCGATTGCTACAACTGTATGCGAATCCAGTTTTAAACAAACAAGGACATGTTGACTAAAGTTTATGGTAGTGCAGTTTTTGGGGTAGAAGCTACTACAATTACTGTTGAGGTTAATATTGTTAAAGGTATTGGCTATCATTTGGTAGGCCTTCCTGATAATGCAGTAAAGGAAAGTAATTTCAGAATTGCAGCGGCTTTACAAAATAATGGATATACTATTCCCGGTAAAAAGATTACGATAAATATGGCTCCTGCCGATATGCGTAAAGAAGGGTCTGCTTATGATTTAACCTTAGCTGTTGGTATTTTAAAGGCTTCTTCGCAAATTCAAGGAGATACCATTTCAGAATATTTGATTATGGGCGAACTTTCGTTGGATGGAAGTTTACAACCTATTAAGGGTGTATTGCCTATAGCTATTAAGGCAAAGGAAGAAGGCTTTAAAGGATTTATCTTACCAAAGCAAAATGCTAAAGAAGCAGCAATTGTAGATGGCTTAGAAGTTTATGGTGTCGAAAACATAAAGGAAGTTATTGATTTTTTTGAAGGAAATTCTACCCTAGAACCTACTGTTGTTGATACCAGAAAAGAATTTTACGATAATTTGGAACATCCTGAATTTGATTTTTCCGATGTTAAAGGACAGGAATCCATCAAAAGATGTATGGAAATTGCTGCAGCGGGCGGTCATAATATTATTTTGATCGGTCCACCGGGTTCTGGTAAAACCATGTTGGCTAAAAGATTACCGAGTATTTTACCACCTATGACCTTGCACGAGGCTTTGGAAACAACCAAAATACATTCTGTTGTTGGACGGATTAGAGTAAATTCTGGATTAATGGGGCAACGCCCTTTTCGTTCACCACATCATACTATTAGTGATGTGGCTCTAGTTGGTGGTGGAGCGTATCCACAACCGGGAGAAATATCATTATCGCACAATGGTGTATTGTTTTTAGATGAATTGCCTGAATTTAAGCGTACGGTATTAGAAGTAATGCGTCAACCCTTAGAGGATAGGGAAGTAACCATTTCTAGAGCAAAATTCACGGTAACCTATCCGAGTAGTTTTATGTTAGTGGCAAGTATGAACCCTAGTCCGAGCGGTTATTTTAACGATACTCCCGGACACGTAACTTCCTCACCAACAGAAATGCAACGTTACTTAAGTAAAGTATCAGGTCCCTTATTGGATCGAATTGACATTCATATTGAGGTACAGCCCGTACCTTTCGAAAAGCTCTCTGAAGAGCGAAAAGGCGAATCTAGTAAAATCATTAGAGAACGTGTCACCATGGCACGACATTTGCAAACTAAAAGGTTCAAAGACAATGCTAATGTGCATTATAATGCACAGATGAATGTGAAGCAAATTAGAAACTTTTGTAAGTTAGATGAAGCTTCAACGTCTTTGTTAAAAGCGGCAATGGAGAGTTTGAATCTCTCTGCCCGAGCATATGACAGAATCCTAAAAGTAGCCAGAACAGTTGCTGATTTAGACAATTCTGAGGCTATTAAACCCGACCATATCTCTGAAGCTATCCAGTACAGAAGTTTGGATAGAGAAGGATGGTTAGGATAATTTTATTACATTTGGAACTCATAGAACCCCTACTACAATGAAAAATTTATGCTTATTTTTGATGTTATCAGTAGTAATTTCAATAAACGCCCAATCTAAGGCGAGTAAAAATTTGTTGACTGAAACGGAATGGATTAATAAAGACTTAGATTATATACGATTTGATGATGAAGCAGTAGTTTATAATTTTGATAATACAAAACAAGAAGTTTTATTTGACTTAGATAATAAAAATTTATCTTTTAAAGTAAATTATAGATTAGCTGGAGATTTTAAAACAGAAGAATTTAAGTTTAGAATTAAAGAAATTAATAGGAACAGGTTAGTAATTGTACCTGTTATAGAAAAGGAACAAGCTAATTTTAATAAATTGGAAGCAGGTGCACTTGCCAAAGAAAAACAGTACATTTTTTATAATAGAGGTAAGTTGTTAGATAAAGTTAATTTTAAAACCTTGACTTTTCATTCCTCTACGTGTTTCGGTACTTGTCCTTCAATGTCTATTCAAATTAACGTAGACGGTACTGTATTTTATCGTGGTAAAAATTATACCGAAACACAGGGTAATTATTCTGGTAAACTCTCTAAACAAGACATTTACGAATTAAAAAAGATTCTCAATAGAAGTCAGCTATATGCAATTGATAAAGATTGGGAACAAAAATCTAAGCGTAACGATACACCTAGATATACCTATATTGTTACCACTTTTGATGGCGATAATATCGAAATTAATACAAACGACCAACATCCAGTTTTAGATAAGCTTTCTGACTTTTTATTGAACATAGATAAAAAAGCAGAATTAAAGAAAACGGATGAGGCTCATAATTTTGAAAAATCTACGTTAGATTTGTATAGGGTTTCTCAATAAAATTTTTTAATATTAAATTGTACATTTACCTCTAAATTTTATACAATGAGGTATCTATATGTGCTTGCTTTCGTTTTACTGCTATTAAGTTGTGAAAAAGCAGAAAATAAAAAAGAGAAAGTACCTTTAGCTGTTGAGGTAAAAACTGCACCCATTCCACAACTAAATTTAGTAGAAGCTAATCGTTTAGCTACATTGCCTTTAGGTTGTATTGAGGTTGAATATCCCAATAAGCTAAACCAAACCATTGGTAGTGAAGATGATTTGCAGACACCAAAAGCATTGCACCCAGCTTTTTACGGTTGTTTTGACTGGGACTCATCAGTACATGGGCATTGGAGTTTGGTGAGTTTACTAAAGCAATTCCCTAAGCTAGAAAATAGTGCTGAAACCAAAGAAAGGCTCTTAAAAAACATCTCTAAACAAAATATTTTAACTGAAGTTGCTTATTTTGATGGGGAGCATAATAAATCTTACGAACGCACCTATGGCTGGGCGTGGCTGTTAAAATTGGCTGAAGAACTCCATACATGGGATGATGAAACCGCAAGAACCTTAGAAAACAACTTACAGCCCTTAACGAATTTAATTGTTAAGAAATACTTAGAGTTTTTACCAAAATTAAAGTATCCCATCCGTGTAGGAGAGCATACCAATACTGCTTTCGGACTTTCCTTTGCCTACGATTATGCCAAAACGGTAAATCATACCGAATTAAAAACCTTGATTGAAAAACGTGCCAGGGATTTTTATCTGAACGATGCCGATTGCCCCATATCTTGGGAACCCAGCGGATTCGACTTCTTATCACCCTGTTTGGAAGAGGCCGCTTTGATGAAACGTGTTTTGTCAGCACCTGAATTTAAAAGTTGGATCATCAAGTTTCTCCCACAATTATCCGACAAAAACTTTACCTTGGCCGTTGGCGAAGTATCCGACCGTACCGATGGAAAGTTAGTACACCTGGATGGTGTTAACTTTTCTAGAGCTTGGAGTCTGAATAAGATTGCAGAAGGTTTACCCGAATATAGTCATCTGCAAAATATTGCCAATCAACACATTAATAATTCGTTACCAAACATAGTTGGTGATAGCTACGAGGGCGGACATTGGTTAGGTAGTTTCGCAATCTATGCCTTAAATTCTACACTTAGTGATTAAAAACTGGTTTAAAAATATTGGCCCAGGACCATTAGTTGCTGCAGCTTTTATTGGCCCGGGCACAGTGACCTTATGCACTATTGCTGGTGTTAACTTTGGTTATTCCTTGCTTTGGGCCATGGCATTATCCATAATTGCAACAATTACGCTTCAAGAAATGTCCGCCAGATTGGGTATCATCACCCAAAAAGGATTGTCAGAAATCATCAGGACAGAAATAAAACATCCTATTTTTAGAAAATTGATTATTGTTCTCGTATTATCGGCAATTGTTATCGGCAATGCGGCTTACGAAGCAGGGAATATTAGTGGTAGTGTTTTAGGATTGGAGACTATTTTTAAAAATTATACTGTTCAAATTGGGAGTGTAAGTTTAAATGTTTTGAGTGCAATTATAGGGCTTGTAGCCTTTATTCTATTGTATTTGGGCAATTATAAAGTGTTAGAAAAAGTATTAGTAACCTTGGTGATTTTAATGAGTATTGCTTTTTTAATTACAGCTATTCTCACTAAACCCAGTTTATCAGAAATTTTTAAAGGAATTTTTATTCCCACCACACCAAAAGAAAGTATTTTAACCATTATAGGCTTAATAGGAACTACCGTAGTGCCTTACAATCTGTTTTTGCATGCTAGCTTGGTTAAAGAGAAATGGAGCAAGCATAGCGATTTAAAATACGCTAAAAAAGATGCTATTATTGCAGTAGTGCTAGGCGGATTGGTCTCTATGTGTATTATAATTTCCGCAGCAGCTATTCAAAACCAAGAAGTAAATAGTGCGGCGGATTTGGCAATGGGCTTAGAGCCTTTATTTGGGAGTTACGCAAAATACTTTTTAGCCTTAGGGTTGTTTGCAGCGGGAATAACAAGTACAATAACAGCTGCATTAGCGGCTGCATATGTAGCCTCTGGATGCTTAGGTTGGAAAACAAATTTAAAATCCACCAAATTTAGAGTGGTATGGATGTTTATCCTATTTTTGGGTGTATTGTTTTCTTCGTTAGGTGTAAAACCCATAGAAATTATCAAGTTTGCCCAAGCGGCAAATGGGATGTTATTGCCCGTAATCGCTGGATTTTTATTGTGGATTATGAACAAAAAATCAGTATTGGGCAATTTTAGAAATACAAAACTTCAAAATAGCATTGGATTTATTATCTTAGCGGTAACCATCTTTTTAGGATTAAAAAGTATTTTTAAGGTGTTTGAAATGATGTAATGAACTTATTTACCATAGACATAAATTGCGATGTGTGTGAAGGGATAGGCAATGAATTAATGCTTATGTCAAAGATAAGTTCGTGCAGTATTGCTTGTGGTGGTCACGCTGGAGATGTTGATACGATTACGGAAACTATAAAACTAGCGTTATTACACCGTGTACATATAGGGGCACACCCTTCTTATCCCGATAAGGAAAATTTTGGGAGAAAAGAGATGGCATTACCGTTTGATGAACTGCAACTGAGCCTTGAAAAACAAATCAACACCGTTCAATACGAATTGAGAAAGTCAGTGGCTACTTTAAATCACGTTAAAGCTCACGGAGCATTGTATAATAAAGCTGCAGTCGATGCAAATACAGCCCAATGTCTTATCAATGCCGTTAAAAATACTACAAAAGATATATGGTTATACGCACCTTATGGGTCGGTTTTGGCAGAAATGGCACTTAAACAAGACTTGAGAGTGTATTTTGAGGCATTTATAGATAGGAACTACAATACTGATCTGACACTGGTTTCCCGATCGGAACCCAAAGCCGTTATTACTGATCCTAAAAAAGTATTAAAACATTTATTGAGAATGATAACTAAGCACAAGGTAAAAACCATTGATGGAGAAAAAGTGGATATAAAAGCCAAAACTTTTTGTGTTCATGGTGATAACCCTAATGTTTTAAGAATACTGAATTACCTCTCTAAAAAACTACCTAATTACGGTATTAAAATTGCTTAAATGGGTACCTTCAAATTGACCTATAAACGCTATGGAAAAAATGCAATTTTAATAGAATGGCCAAAGAAAATCGACAAAAATATATTGGATGATGTCATTTTTTTTAAAAATAAAGTCATTCAAAATTATACTAAACAAATAGTTGATGTAATTAATACATACAACTCATTAACAATTATTTATAATAACACTATAAATATTGTCTATGACAACATTTTAGACTTAAAATCACTTTACGGGCAAGAAATTTCTCAAAAAAAGGTAAAAAATTACAGATGGGAAATTCCAGTTTGCTACGACTATAAATTTGGTTTGGACTTGGGCGAATTGGGGTTGAAAAATAATTTGACTTTACGTGAAATAATCAGTTTACATTCATCCCAAATTTACACGGTTTACTTTATCGGTTTTTTACCAGGATTTTTATATTTGGGCGGGTTGGACAAAAAACTACACATTCCAAGAAAAGCGAATCCTAGATTGCGTATTGAAAGAGGTTCGGTGGCTATTGGGGGAAGCCAAACGGGTATTTACCCGTCAATGAGTGCTAGTGGATGGCATATAATCGGAAATTCGCCCATTTCATTCTTTGATATTGAATTTAAAGACCCTTGTTTTGCAAAATCGGGAGATGAAATTCAATTCATACCGATTGATTTGGATGAACATTTTCAAATCGAATCTCAAGTTGCAAAAGGTTTTTATGAATTGAAAAAATCTGAGATATGATCAAAGTAATATCACCAGGATTTTATACTTCAGTTCAAGATTTAGGTCGCTTTGGTTATGGGGATATGGGCGTTCCCTGTTCTGGTGTTTTAGATAGTCATTCAGCTCAATTAGCAAACCAAATTATTGGAAATAATAAAAATGATTCATTATTAGAAATTACTTTAAGCAAATGTGTTTTAAAGTTTGAAAAACAAATTATTATATGTATTTCTGGAGCAAATTTATCTGCCAAAATTAACGATAATATAGTTGAATTAAACAAACCGATTCAGGTAGCCGAAAAAGACATTTTATCTTTTGGTAAGCCCGTTTTGGGTGTACGTGCTTACCTCGCCGTTAAGGGTGGAATCCAAACCCCAAAAGTATTTGGGAGTAGGAGTTTTTATCAAAGTATTACCGAGCAATTTAGAATTAAAAAGAACGATTGTTTGCCTTTTCTGGAATTAAAGGGTGATAAAAGCATAAAAAATGCTTCTGTAAAATTTGACGAAAGTCATTTTACCGATATGAACTTGTTGGTATACCCAGGGCCTGAATACGATTTGCTAAAGCATGAACAAAAAAACCAATTAAAAAAGCTTGTTTTTACAATTTCAAATGATAACAGTAGAATGGGTTATCGTCTAGAGGGCCTAATTGAGAATGAGTTGCCCTTTATGCTTACTTCCGCAGTTTTACCAGGAACGGTGCAGCTTACGCCTTCTGGAAAACTAATTGTTTTAATGCGAGATTGCCAAGTCACGGGCGGTTACCCCCGAGTATTGCAACTGAGCGAACAAGCTATTAACAGATTAGCACAAAAATCAACCGGAGATAAAATTCAATTTAGATTCGAACACCTAGATTGGTAAGTGCGTTTTGTAGTTGGCTGGCTGATTTGAAATGAATACCATGTATTCCTAATTTTTTAGCAGCTTCAATATTATTGAGGTTATCATCAATAAATACCGCCTTTTCAGGAGTTATGGCATAACGATCTAAGATAATTTCGTAGATTTTAGCAAAAGGTTTTCTGGTCTTTTCTGCACCAGAAACTACAATACCTTCAAAATGCTGTAAGAAATCGTAACGCTCTAAGGCTACAGGAAATAGTTCTGCACTCCAATTGGTTAGGGCATGTAATTTATAAGTATTGTCCTTTTTGAGCTTATTTAAGAGATTTAGAGTACCTTCAATTGGTTCACACTTAACATATCTGTCCATCTGTCGTAGTAAATGCGTATCCAAGCTTCGTATTGTGGGTATTGCTTGATTAAAAGCTCCGTTCCGTCCTTAAGTAAACGTCCAGCATCGTGTTCAACATTCCATTCCATGGTACAGATTTCGCTTAAAAACCAATCTACTTTTTCTTCGTCGCCATCAAAGACTTCACGATAAACATATTTTGGGTTCCAATCAATCAAAACTCCTCCTAAATCGAAGATAATGGTGTCAATTTTACTCATATTTCTTTTGAGTTGTCATTTTGCCCAGCAGCCATTAAAAATGCTTTGATAAACCCATCTATGTCTCCATCCATTACAGCATCAACATTCCCTGTTTCGTGACTTGTACGAACATCTTTAACTAATTTATACGGGTGCATCACATAATTTCGAATTTGTGAACCAAAGTCTATTTTCATTTTATTCGATTCTATTTCATCACGCTTTTCACGTTGTTTTTGTAGTTCCAGTTCGTAGAGTTGTGATTTTAACATTACCATAGCTTTTTCGCGGTTTTCCAATTGCGAACGTGTTTCTGAATTGTGAATTACAATTCCTGTAGGGTGGTGCGTCAGTATCGCTTTGGTTTCTACCTTGTTTACGTTTTGACCACCCGCACCGCTAGATCTGGCAAAATCCCACGAAATATCTGCGGGATTGATATCGATTTCAATACTGTCATCTGCTAATGGATATACATATACCGAGGCAAATGAAGTATGCCGTTTAGCATTACTATCAAAAGGTGATATTCTGACCAATCTGTGAACTCCATTTTCGCCTTTTAGATAACCAAAAGCAAAGTCGCCGTCAATTTCCAGCGTAACCGTTTTGATTCCTGCTACATCGCCATCTTGTAAGTTGAGTTCCTTTACTTTAAAGCCTTGTTTTTCGCTCCACATCAAATACATCCGCATCAGCATGGCTGCCCAATCGCAACTCTCGGTACCACCAGCACCAGCAGTAATTTGCAAAACGGCACTTAGGTTATCTCCTTCATCGGAAAGCATGTTTTTAAACTCCAATTTTTCCAATAAGGTATTGGTTTTGTGGTAACTGTTCATAATTTCCTGCTCTGTTGCTTCGCCGTCTTTTAGAAAATCATATAATATTTGGAGTTCTTCATTATTGATTTTCAGTGTATTATAATCCTCTACCCACTTCTTTTTCTCACGTAAAGACTTCATTAATACTTCGGCTTTCCGTGGATTGTTCCAGAAATCGGGATTCGACGCATTTTCCTCTTCATTGCTTATTTCAATGAGTTTTTGATCGATATGTAGGTAGTCTTTTAGCTTGCTAATTCGCTCGTCAATATCTTTTAGGGTGTCTTGTGTAATCATAAGTAAAACAAAATTAAACTAAAAAATGAAACTAGATAATTTAACTAGGTTGAATTTGTGTTTTTAAATTAGTAGCTTTATCCAAAATATATTACAAATGAAAAAACTAAAACTTGCCTGCTTATTTTTATTAATCTTTCAATTAGGTCATTCCCAATTTTTTAAAGACAATAAAAACGTAACCAAACACGAGGGATATATCGATTTCTACTATGACGAAAGCGAAGATAGAATCTATCTTGAAATTGACAAGTTAGATACGGAGTTGTTGTACGTAAATGCCTTGTCGGAAGGTGTTGGATCTAACGATATTGGTTTGGATAGAGGGCAATTAGGTGACGGAGTAGTGGTAAAGTTCAAAAAAGCGGGTAACAAGATTTTGTTGCTACAGCCCAACTTACGGTATAGAGCAATTACCGATAATGAAGATGAACGTAAATCCATCGAAGAGGCTTTTGCGAAGTCAGTTTTACATGGCTTTGTGATTAAAGAGCAAAAAAATAATAGCTATTTGGTAGATGCCACAGATTTTTTAATACGTGACGCTCATGGGGTTGCTAATAGGTTACAAGGCAATAACCAAGGCAATTACAGTTTAGACAAAAGTAGAAGTGCATTTAATTTAGGGCGTACTAAAGCCTTTCCAAAAAACGTAGAGTTTGATGTATGGCTGACTTTCAAAGGAAGTCCTAAAGGCTATAATATCAGAAGTGTAACGCCCGATGCCTCATCTGTTACTATAGGTCAACATCACTCTTTTGTAGAATTGCCAGATGATAACTATAAGCCTAGAAAGTATGATCCGCGTTCCGGATCTTATCCAATGAGCTACATGGATTATGCAACCCCTGTCAACGAACCGATTGTAAAGCGTTTTATTTACCGCCATCGTTTAGAGAAAAAAGATCCGACAGCACAAGTAAGCGAAGCCAAGGAACCTATTATTTATTATTTAGACAGAGGTGCACCAGAACCCGTTCGTTCTGCCTTATTGGATGGAGCTAGGTGGTGGAATCAAGCTTTTGAAGCTATTGGATATAAAGATGCATTTCAGGTTAAACTATTACCTGAAGGTGCAGATCCGTTGGACTTGCGATATAACGTAATTCAATGGGTGCATCGTTCCACAAGGGGTTGGAGTTATGGAGGAAGTATTTCTGACCCAAGAACGGGAGAGATTTTAAAAGGTCATGTTAGTTTGGGCTCTTTGCGTATTCGACAGGATTTTTTAATTGCACAAGCCTTGCAAGCACCATATGCAAACAATACGGTTAATGATAAATTTGCTTTAGAAATGGCATTGGCGAGAATCCGACAGCTTTCCGCTCATGAAGTGGGTCACACCATCGGTTTTGCTCATAATTTTGCGGCAAGTGTTAATAATAGGGCTTCCGTAATGGATTATCCGCATCCGCAATTCAGACTAAAGGACGGTAAAATCGATTTTTCGGACGCGTATGCCGTTGGTATTGGTGATTGGGACAAAGTTACGGTTGCATATTCGTATCAGGATTTTCCCAAAAGCCAAAACGAAGATGAAATGCTCCCTCAAATTTTAAACAATGCGTTTATGAATGGGTTACGCTATATTTCTGACCAAGATGCTCGCCCAGCTGGAAGTGCACATGCTTATGCCCACTTATGGGACAATGGTGCTAATCCTGCTTATGAATTGGATGATGTTTTGGCTATCCGAAAAAAGGCAATCGATAATTTTTCAAAGGATAATATAAAATCTAATCAGCCCTATTCAGTGTTAGAAGATGTATTTGTACCATTGTATTTTTTTCATCGTTATCAAACCGAAGCGGCAGTTAAAATGATAGGCGGTATGGATTATAGTTATGGCCTCCCTAATGGTGGCGGTTCTCAACCTATTGTCGAAAGAATTGATGGTAAAACTGAACGTCGAGCATTACAAAGTGTATTAAATACGATAGAAGTGGAATCTATTGCCATTCCAGAAAGGCTGTTAAATCTATTTCCGCCCAGAGCAATGGGTTATGGAAGAAGTCGTGAATCTTTTAAAAGTAAAAACGGTGTAGCATTTGATCCTTATGGAGCTGTTGAAACGGCTTCTGAAATGACCTTAAGTTTTTTATTCCATCCAGAAAGAGCCTCTCGTTTGGTACAGCATAAAAGCTTAGATGAAAGTCAATTAGGGCTGGTTGAGGTCATTAACAAAGTTATCAATACCTCGTTTAAAAAACAGCATAAAAACAGCTATCATCGAGAGTTGCAGAACATTATCAATGCCCAGGTTTTGAACCAATTGTTTGGCTTGGCGGCCGATGCCGATAATTATCCTCAGGTTACCGCAATTGTAAACGGGAAACTCAATGAAATTGAAAGTTGGTTGAAAACGGCAAAATCGACCGAACTTCAAAAAATGGTAAATGCACAGTTTGTTAGGAATATTCAAAAATTCAAGAAAAATCCTTCAAATTATAAAAGAACAAAAGCTCCAAAAATTCCTGATGGTTCTCCTATCGGAAATGATTAGTATTTATATTAATTAAATCAATTTTTTTAAATGCAAATAAATCTTTTATCGGATACCGTTACCAAACCAACAAAAGGTATGCTAGAAGCCATGTTCAATGCCGAGGTAGGTGACGATGTTTTTAATGCAGATCCTACAGTAATTCAATTGCAAGAAAAGATTGCAACATTATTCGGTATGGAATCTGCTCTGTTTTTTCCTTCGGGAACAATGGCGAACCAAGTCGCTATTAAAATCCACACCCAGCCTGGAGAGCAACTAATTTGTGATAAATGGAGTCATGTGTATAACTATGAAGGAGGAGGTGCCTCATTTAATTCGGGTGTTTCATGTAAATTAATTGATGGTGATAGAGGTATGTTTACTGCTAAACAAGTACTTGAAAACCTGAGTAATAGACATGACATCCATCAAGCAATGACAACACTGGTTACGGTTGAAAATACAGCAAATAAAGCAGGTGGAGCGTGTTGGGATATTGAGGAACTTAAAAAAATAAAACAAATCTGTAAAGAAAATGACTTGTCCTATCATTTGGACGGAGCAAGATTGTTCAATGCCTTGGTAGCCAAAAACGAACAAGCAAAACAGTACGGAGAGCTTTTCGATACCATTTCAATTTGTCTTTCCAAAGGATTGGGCTGTCCAGTGGGTTCTTTGTTGTTGGGTTCTAAAGAATACATTCAAAAAGCCTTACGCTATAGAAAAACTATGGGCGGTGGTATGCGACAGGTCGGTTATTTGGCAGCGGCGGGAATTTATGCCTTGGATAATAATATTGAACGTCTGGTGGAAGACCATAACAACGCCAAACGCGTTGCTAAGGTTTTAAAAAATGCACACTATATAAAAGAAGTAGAACCCGTAGAAACCAATATTATTATTTTTTATACAAATGATGGTATAAACGATGATAATTTTGTGAATAAATTGGCATCAGAAAATATATCAATTACGGGAATGGGAGAGGGTAAATTACGAATGGTTTTTCATCTAGACATTTCTACTCAAATGACTGATGTAGTTATAGATAAATTAATTCGTTTGAAGTTTTAGCATAGCAATGAAGTTCACAAAATATATTTATGTTTTTGTAGGTTTATTGTTATGGATTTGCTCAACATTCTTTTTGGAAGTTAGTATTACTAAGTATTTGTTTTTTACTGTATCAATTGTATTTGCTGTGCTACTTTGTTATGACCTTTTTAAAAGTAATTTAGAATTTAAGCTTCCAAGTCTTTTTAATATAATTTTGGATTTGGTTTTTATAGCTGGTTTTTTCTGGAGTGAGATTGTGGAATTTAATTATGAAATGGTATTTGTATTCATTTTTATAATAGCCTTAACAATTAAAACATTTTGTAAAGAAAAGAGCTTAATTAAAAATAAAACCTTATAATCGGAGAAAATGCTGAGGCATAAATTGTTTTATTCGCATTATACAACACATCATAGCGTAACCCTGCAGAAAAATTTCCCATTCGATAGGCTCCACCAACATATAAAGCAGGGTAATCAAAACTTGATTTTTCAAAACCATTTTTTTGATTAACAAATAAATGCTCATACTCGGCAGAGAGTTGCAAATTCTGTACAGGATTAAATAGAGTAATCAGCCCCGTTCCAAATACATTTGCTTTAAAAGTACCGCTCTTTGAGTATAAATAACTCAATCCCGGACCAACGGCAACATATTGGTTAAAGTTATAAATAGCACTGGGTGCAATGGAAATTGTGGTAAAATTATTGCTGATGCTTAAGCCCAAACCACCGCCAAACTGTACTTTTTCCCAAAATTTAGGTTTATCCGTATTTTGTGAGTACAAGAATGTAGAAGTGAATACCAAAAGGAGGATTGTTAATTTCTTCATATTTTGATTATTTTTACGAAAATAACGAAATAATTAATAATCTATCAACTAGTTATGAAAGCAATTTCCTTTTTTATTCTACTATTTATTACATTCACAGTTTCCGCCCAATCCGACATTTCAAAAAAACTTGCTGAAATAGCCACAGCAACTTCTGCTGAACGTATTGAAAAAGACATTAAAACGCTAGTCAATTTTGGTACCCGCCACACTTTGTCTGATACCGTTTCCAAAACCCGTGGTATTGGAGCGGCACGACGTTGGATAAAATCGGAGTTTGATGTCATTTCTAAAAATTGTAATAACTGTTTGGAGGTCAGCTATCAACGGAATTTAGTACCGAAAAACAATCGTAGAATCGTTAAAGACGTGGAAATCGTAAATGTCCTTGCGGTACAACGTGGTACAAAATACCCAAATAGTTATGTAATTATGTCGGGAGATATAGATTCCCGCGTTTCTGATGCCAATAATTTTACTTCTGATAGCCCTGGAGCTAATGATAATGCTTCGGGTATGGCCGGAACCATTGAAGCCGCAAGGGTATTGAGCAACTATAAATTTCCGATTTCTATTATTTATGCAGGACTTTCCGGTGAGGAGCAAGGTCTGTATGGTGGGCAGCACATGGCAAAAGTTGCTAAAGAAAAAGGTTGGGATATTATTGGGGTTATTAATAACGATATGATTGGAAATATAAAGGGAATTGATGGCGTAATTGATAACAGTACGTTTCGGGTTTTTTCGGAGGCAATTTCTATGGAGACAACGGATAGACAAAGAGCTGCCATGCGTTATTATGGGGGAGAAGTTGATGGTCCATCACGACAGTTGGCACGGTACATTGATAAACTTACCGATGATTATATGACCAATTTGGATGCTATTATGATTTACAGATTAGATAGATTTGGTAGAGGTGGGCATCATAGACCTTTTAACGATGCTGGATTTACTGGTGTTCGTATTATGGAAACTCACGAAAATTACAATGAGCAACACCAAGATATCCGTACAGAGAATGGTATTAAATATGGTGATGTAATAGAATCTGTTAACTTTGATTATGCCGCCAAGCTTACGGCGGTAAACGCATTGACCTTGGCTTCACTAGCATCTGCACCTTTAGCTCCAAAAAACGTAAAAATTGGTGGAGCCGTAAAGCCCTCAACCCGATTGCAATGGGATGCCGTTGAAGATGACAATTTGCAAGGCTATAAAGTATATTGGCGAGATACTACATCTCCACAATGGCAATATAGCCGTTTTGTGGGAAAAACAAACGACTATACCTTAAAAAATATCGTTATCGATAACTATTTGTTTGGCGTGGCAAGTGTCGGAAAAAACGGTGCCGAAAGTTTGGTGCAATTCCCCAATAAGTTGATTGGTAGAGATTAATACCTTAGAAATAAGACTGTACAAACTATGTAAGCCATTAAAACCCTATTATGAAGACTTCAAGACGTAAATTTTTAGCATCTATAAGTTTATTAGCAGTTAGTAGTGCCGTTCCTTTACATGCTTTTAAATTTGGCTCAAAAAAATTGAAAATAGTGCTAATAGGAACGGGTATTAGAGGAATTACTTTTTGGGGCAAACGATTGGTTGATGAATACTCTGATATCTTAGAATTTGTTGGACTTTGTGATATTAATCCAAGTCGTTTAGAATATGGTAGAAAATACATTGGTACTAATTGCCCTACTTTTACCAATTTTGAAAAAATGGTAAAAACTACAAAACCAGATTTGGTTATTGTAACTACCAAAGATTCTACTCACGATGAATTTATTGTAAAAGGTTTGAAAATGGGTTGCGACGTGTTAACGGAAAAGCCTTTAACGATTGATGAATTTAAATGCCAATCTATTATTGATGCAGAGAAAAAATCTAATAAAAATTTAATTGTTGGCTTTAATTATAGATGGAGCCCTTATGCGACTAAAATTAAAGAATTATTGTCTGGTAATTCTATCGGAAAATTAGTTTCCGTTGATTTTCATTGGTATTTAAACACGTATCACGGTGCTTCTTATTTTAGAAGGTGGCACGGACAGATGAATAGTGGAGGGTCACTTTGGGTGCATAAAGCTACGCATCATTTTGATTTGCTCAATTGGTGGATAAATTCCGAACCCAAAGAGGTATTTGCTTATGGCGATTTAGAATTTTATGGTAAGAACGGACCTTTTAGAGGAAAGAATTGTAGAAGTTGTGAGCATAAAACAGATTGTGATTTTTATTGGGATATTAATAAAGACCAGTTTTCAAAAAAATTGTATGTAGATCATGAGCATGAAGATGGTTACATCCGGGACAACTGTTTATTCCGTGAAGAAATTGATATTTACGATAAAATGTCCGCTCAGGTTAAATACATGGACAATACAATATTAAATTATTCTTTGACCACTTATTCTCCTTTTGAAGGATGGCGTGTGTCATTTAATGGTACAAAAGGTCGGATTGAAGCTTGGCAAGATATTCCTTATTATGAAAATAAAACCTTGAGCGAAGCTGAAAAACATGCCAAGGAGATGCAACAAACTAATGATGATGAAAAGTATTTTGAACCCGTTATTGTTCATAAGCTTTGGGAAAAGCATAAGACAGTTGAAGTCGGTATGGAGAGAAGTGGGCATGGTGGTGGAGATAAACGTTTACAAAATAAAATTTTTAAGGATAATGGAGTTAAAGATGAATTTGGTAGAACCGCTGGTCTCCGAGATGGAGCAATGTCTATACTCATAGGTATTGGTGCCAGACGTAGTATTGAGCAAGGAAAGCCTATAAAAATTGAAGATTTAACTACGTTAAAACCCAAAACTGTAAGGTCATAATGATTTAAGCGTTTTCAGAATTGGACGGTCAGTGTTAAAGTTTTCTTAAGTCTGTAATATTTTGTCCTGAGCGTCGTCTTACTTATTAAATTTACACCATGATAAATAGGAGCATTTTTTTAATTTTAATGTTGAGTCTTTTTTCTTGCAATTTAAAAGCAGAACAGGAAAAAGAAAATCCGAAATTAACTACGAATAAAGTAACTATGGAAGGAAAAGAATTAGCAACTTTTGGCAACGGCTGTTTTTGGTGTACCGAAGCAATTTTTGAACAACTGGAAGGTGTATATAAAGTTGAGTCTGGTTATGCAGGTGGTGAAGTGAAAAATCCTACCTACAAGGAAGTGAGTACTGGTAATACGGGTCATGCTGAGGTAATAAGGTTGCGTTTTGATCCTAAGGTAATTACTTATACCGAACTGTTGGAGGTATTTTTTAGTACACACGATCCAACAACATTAAACAGACAAGGTGCCGATGTAGGTACGCAATACCGCTCTGCTATTTTTTACCATAATGAGGAACAGAAAAAAGCTGCTGAAAATATGATTGCTGCTTTAGAGAAAGAAAATGTTTTTGAAAATCCTATTGTAACTGAAATCACAGCGATAAATAACTATTCTGTTGCTGAAAATTATCATCAAGATTATTATAATAATAATAAAAATCAAGGATATTGCCGTGCGGTAATTAATCCTAAATTGGAAAAATTTAAAAAGCAATATAAAGACAAGCTTAAAAAAGGATAAAAATTTGGTTGATTTTTGGTTTGAAAGATTTGTTGGAACTCGTTTCTGGCAAATCTTTCTTTTTTGTGAGACGCTAGTTTTTGAACGAAGCAAACCAAAACTTACTGGTCGTCAAGATTGCTATCGGATAGCCTTTAATTTTTCCAATCATTTAATAATTCATATATTCCACTCTTAAAAATAAAAATTCATGCCTTATAAAAAATTTGAAGAATATAATATTGAAGTGACTGGTGATATTAAGAAAAAATACCAATCTATTATTGAAAGTATTGGAGAAGATGTAGACAGAGAAGGGTTACTTAAAACACCCGAAAGAGCATCAAAAGCAATGCAATTTTTAACTTCTGGCTATGAAATGGATGCCGAAGAAGTGTTAAAATCGGCCTTGTTCGATGAAGATTATTCTGAAATGGTAATTGTAAAAGATATTGAGTTGTACTCTTTATGTGAACACCATATCTTACCTTTTTTTGGTAAAGCCCATATTGCCTATATACCCAATGGGAAAATTGTTGGACTGAGCAAACTGCCGCGTGTAGTTGATATTTTTGCAAGACGTTTGCAGGTTCAAGAACGTTTAACCGATCAAATTGTAAACACAATTAATAACGTGCTTAGGCCTCAAGGCGTGGCGGTGGTAATTGAGGCTTCACATATGTGTATGATGATGCGTGGTGTGCAAAAACAAAATTCCGTAACTACAACTTCAGCTTTTAGAGGTACATTTAAAAATATGGAAACCAGAAATGAGTTTTTAAAATTAATAAGTTCTAAACTGTCTTAATTTTGGCATTTTTATTGCTGTATTTGGTTAAATAAATATAAAATATGAATACTATAGAACCAGAAATTATAGAACCAAAAAGCCAAAATAAAAGCCAAACAAGTAAATTTGGACTTTTAGCATTAAGTATTTTATTTGATGCTATTGGAATGTTATCATTTGTTATTCCAGGAATTGGAGAATTTAGTGATATTATTTGGGCACCAATTTCAGCAATATTAGTTTTTAAAATGTTTAAAGGTACTGAAGGGAAAATTGGTGGAATGGTTTCTTTTTTAGAAGAACTTATACCTGGATTAGATTTTATACCCACATTTACATTAACATGGGTTTATAAATATGTAATTAAAAAAGGAAATGTTTAAAATTTTATTATTTCGTTAACATTATTTTTTTTAACTTAGGCAACTAATTACATAATGTAATTAATTTTGTTTGTTTAAACAAAAAACTATTTAATAACCAAAAACATTTATCATGAGTGAATTAGCAGAAAAATTAGCTAAACTAAAAAACCAAGCAGTATCTCAACTAAACGAATCTGGAGTATCTAATATAGATCATGGACTTCTTGATGATTTGGTAGGGAGAATGAAATTAATTGTTGACAACAAAGATGCTATTTTAGTATCAGGTACTGATCCTTCTGAATTAGAAACAGTAAGAAATAATTTTGTTGTAAAAAAGTTAGGTGTGGATGATAAAGATAAAGCTATGGCTGCTATAAACAAAGTAGCTGATCAAATGTCTAGTATTAGACAAAAAAACAGAGCTGCTTTTTATTATATGGTTCAAAAAGAATTGAGCTAAGATAATTAAACAAAAATGGTTAAGGTCTTCAGTTTTGAAGGCCTTTTTTTATTACCTAAATAGCCATTTGAATCCTATTCTACTCAAAAATTTCTTTACAAAATTGTAAAAGAAATCAAACTGACCAAATAGCCACCCATAAATTAAAATCAAAATTTGATAAAAAGGGAAGATTAGTAAAATTCTTAAGGGTCTGTAAATCCAAGGGTTTGTAGTTTCTTGAGGTAACCCTACCAACTCTAAAATAGGTTTAGCAACAAATAACGAAGTAAAACCTGTTATTGAAAATACAATAAGAATTATTATCACTTGTAAATTGGAAGTGATACCCCAACGCTTTTTTAATTTTTTAAACATTGATTAAATTTGCATCAAACATTTTTGCAAATTTAATGGTTAAAAATTCATAAAAGGATAAATTTAACATATAAAAAAAGCTGAGTTTTAACTCAGCTTTTGATTATATTTAGAAGAAGTGTTTATTTAAATAATCCCCCTAATATGCTGCCTATTCCACCACTTTTTTTATTCCCACTTCCCAAAATCATTCCAGCAACATCGTCAATAATACTTCCGTCACCGTCTGAATCTAATAAACGCTCAACCATGCTTTGTTCGTTTTGTCCATCACCTCCAAGCATTCCTCCAAGCAAATCTCCTAAGCCGCTTGTGCTAGTAACACCTTGTTGACGTTTTTGTTTACCAAGTGCACCCATTATAAAAGGAGCAGCAACTTTTAAAATTTGCATTGCAGAACCCATATCTAAACCGCTAGACTTACTAACGGCACCAGCTACGTTTTGTTCTTTTCCTCCAAAAACGTGACCTAAAATTCCAGCACCATCACTCAAGACATCATCATCAATTCCACCACCACCTAAAATACTACCTAGATTGTCTAAGATACCACCACTGTGTTTTTCATTTCCTAGAGCATTTAATAATCCTGATGCTCCTTCAGGAGTTTTAGCATTGTTTTTCATTGCTCCTAAGATTAAAGGTAATGCAGCACTCAATGCGGAAGCTGTTGTGTTTTTATCAGCACCAATTTGCTGACTTGTACCATTGATTAAAGTTTTACCCAAATCACTGTTTAATAAATCTAATAAATTTGCCATTTCTCTGTTTAATTGGTTATTAAAATAAATTGTTTTACAATATACAATTTATAATCATATTTCATGCCATAAAGTCAATTTGTTTCATCCAAATGATCTGCTTCGAAATGCTAATTTTAGGTTTGTACTTAATTTAATATCTTTTTTATATCTTTCAGAAAATTTTAAACCCAAAACTTATGAAAAAAGTAGCCTTACATTGGCAGATATTGATAGGAATGTTTGTTGGTGTACTTTTTGGATGGTTAATGTCAAATTTTGATGGAGGTAAAGAAATTGTACAAGATTGGATAAAACCTTTTGGTACCATGTTTATTAATTCCTTAAAATTAATTGCAGTGCCATTAATATTGGGTTCTTTAATTAAAGGTGTATCTGACCTTAAAGATATCTCCAAACTTTCAAAAATGGGAGGTAGAACTATAGCTATTTATTTGGTAACGACTGTTATTGCGGTTTCTATCGGATTACTTTTGGTTAATGTAATAAAACCGGGAAGTTCTATTACCGAAGAAACCCGAGTTGAAATGGTTGAAAATTATAGCGGTGATGCTGCTAAGGTACAAGAAAACGCTCAAAAGCAAAGAGAAAGCGGTCCTTTACAAGCTCTTGAAGATTTAATACCTTCTAATATTTTTAAAGCGGCTACTGACAATGGCAGTATGTTACAGGTTATCTTTTTTGCTATCTTTTTTGGTATAGGACTGATTTTAATACCTGAAGCCACAGCGGACCCAGTTAAAAAATTCTTTGATGGCTTCAATGAAGTTATTCTAAAAATGATTGATATTATTATGCTTGCAGCACCTTATGGGGTGTTTGCATTGTTAGCGGCTCTGGTGGTAGAATCGCCTAGTTTAGATCTGTTTAAGGCATTGGGGTGGTATGCAATTACTGTTTTAATAGGTTTAACATTGATGATAATTGTTTACAATCTTATAATGTTTTCCTACACTAAAAGAAGTCCGAAATCTTTTATGGAAAATATGGCACCAGCCCAATTATTAGCATTTTCTACAAGTTCTAGTGCTGCTACATTACCGGTTACCATGGAGCGTGTTACCGAACATATTGGTGTTGAAGAAGAGGTTGCTAGTTTTGTGCTACCAATTGGAGCCACTATAAATATGGATGGTACTAGTTTATATCAAGCAGTAGCAGCAGTTTTTATTGCTCAAGCATTTGGTATGGATCTAGATTTTGCTACGCAATTAGGTATTGTAGCTACCGCTACTTTAGCCTCTATTGGGAGTGCAGCTGTGCCAGGAGCAGGTATGGTAATGTTGGTTATTGTTTTGGCTCAAGCTGGAATTCCAGAAGCTGGACTGGCATTAATTTTTGCGGTTGACCGACCATTAGATATGTGCAGAACTATTGTAAATGTTACCGGTGATGCAACAGTTTCTATGGTGGTGGCAAAATCTGTAGACAAATTGGGTGATCCTAAAGTAAAAGAATGGGATGATGACTATCCTAAGAAATAGAGATTGATCAAAATATTTGTGTCCATAATACCTTTTAAATTATGAACAAATTAAGAATAACAAGGCCTCTTGTTTCTTCTCAGTGGCTTTTTGAAAACCGCAATGCACCAAATCTTATTGTTTTAGATGCTACTATCCCAAAAGTTGGACAAACTACGGTAGATTTGAATCAAGAATTTGGTATAAAGAACTCCCGATTTTTTGATATTAAGAATGTCTTTTCATACAAAGAGGCTCAGTTTCCGAATACCTTGGTAAGTCCAGAAATTTTTCAAAAAGAAGTCCAAAAATTAGGTGTAAATATAGACTCTGCCATTGTAGTCTATGATAGGCACGGCATTTATTCCAGTCCACGTGCTTGGTGGTTATTTAAAACCATGGGTCATGTTAACGTTGCAGTATTGGATGGCGGATTGCCTGAATGGAAAAGCAATAATTATCCCACCGAAAAAATTAATAAATTTAATGGTGAATTAGGTAATTTCAAGGTCAATTATCAGTCGAAATCTATTTATAATTACGATAACGTTTTAGATGCTATTTCTGATAAAGATAAACTCATATTGGATGCTCGTTCTGCAGATAGATTTAAAGGTGAAAGACCAGAACCACGAGAAGGCTTAAGAAGTGGTCACATTCCTAATTCTAAGAATTTACCTTACACCGAACTTCTTGAAAAGGGAAAAATGGTGTCTGAACCAGTTTTGTCTCAAAAATTCAATACACTTATTTCAGAAGAATCAGAGCTTGTGTTTTCTTGTGGTTCGGGCATAACCGCTTGTATTTTGGCCTTAGGTGCAGAAGTAGCGGGATTTAAAAGTATATCTGTTTATGATGGTTCATGGACAGAGTGGGGGAGTTTACACGAGTTACCCGTTGAAAAATAGAACGCACTAAATCTAAACTAATCTAAAAATCTCATTTTTAGATCTTTTGTAGGTAGAATACAACTCTCCTTTTTACCAAACCAATTATACCTGTTCTGAGCGATAATTGAATAGAAAAAATCCCTAATAAATTTCGGGATTATGATTAGTGCATAGTTATATTTCCAAAATCCATTTAAGTGCCTAGTAATCTTTAGAATAGCGGTCGATTTTTTATAAATTTCACCTTTGTCTATTAAAATAATCGAATCAAAATCAGAATTTTTTTGATTAAAGTGTAACAAAATATCTTGGGCGGCGTCAGATTGTAAAGAAGCGAATAAAAAATGCTTACTTTTGTCGCGTTTAATGATAAATTGAACTGCCCCGTTACAAAGGTTGCAGACGCCGTCAAATAAAATAATTGATTTATTTTCTAAATTTATCATCAAGTAAAGTTACAAAATGAATTCTGATTCGTCTTTTAACATAATATTAGGATAGTCTCAACAGCCCAATTCTTAATTTAGTAATAAAATTAACCAAATGATTGAAATTAAAAATCTTCACAAATCTTACCCAATGGGTAAAGAATCTCTTCATGTTTTAAAAGGATTGGATTTAACTATAAAAGAAGGAGAGTTTGTTTCGATAATGGGCTCTTCAGGTTCGGGAAAATCAACATTATTGAACATAGTTGGTTTACTAGACACTCATGATGAAGGAGAGTATTTTCTAAATGGAGAATTGATAGAAAAGTTGAATGAAAAGAAGGCGGCTGTACTACGTAATAAATTTTTAGGTTTTGTGTTTCAATCTTTTAATTTAATTAACTATAAGACAGCCTTAGAAAATGTTTCTATGCCTTTATATTATGCAGGGGTAGGCAGAAAAGAACGTCAGAAAACAGCAATGGAATATCTAGAAAAAGTTGAACTGGGTGCATGGGCTAATCATTTACCGAGTGAACTATCTGGTGGGCAAAAGCAAAGGGTTGCTATAGCTAGAGCTCTAGTTACAAAACCTAAGGTGATTCTTGCTGATGAGCCAACAGGAGCTTTAGATTCTACTACAACAGACTCAGTAATGGATTTATTAAAAGACATTAACGATGAAGGTATGACTGTTTTTGTAATTACACACGAAGAAGAAGTAGCCGAACAGACAAAACGTATAGTTAGACTAAAAGATGGTATAATTATAAGTGACGAAAAAGTTAACAAAAAAGTAAAAGCTTAATTATGTTTGACTTAGATCGTTGGCGAGAAATATTTCAATCTATTGGTAAAAATAAACTGAGGACAGTCCTTTCGGGCTTTACTATTGCTTTTGCAATATTGTTATTTACCATACTATTTGGAATAGGTAACGGTTTAAAGAACACTTTTGAAGAGCAATTTGCAGGTGATTCCATGCAATCTATATACATTTGGGCAAATAGAACTACTAAACCTCATAAAGGACTACAAAGTGGTAGGCAAATTCAGTTAGAAAATAATGATATAGATTTTATTTTAGATAAGTTTGAAGATAAAGTCAATACAATTAGCCCAAGAATTCAACGCCAAGTGCAAGCAGTTTATAAAGGAGAACAAAACAGTTACTCTTTAAGAGCAATCTATCCAAGTTATCAACAGTTGGAATCTGCAGTAGTTGAAAGCGGTAGATTTTTAACTATGTTGGACTTACAGCAGCGAAAAAAAGTTATAGCCATAGGCAGGTTAGTTGAAAAAGATTTGTTTGGGCAATTAAGTGCTTTAGGTAAAGAGATTAATTTAGGAGGTATTTCTTATAAAGTTATTGGTACTTTTTCTGACGCTGGCGGGTCTAATGATGAAAGATATATTTATGCCCCTTTTACAACTGTACAAAGATTGTACGGAAATACTGATGAAATAGGTGATATTGGGTTAACATATAACCCGAAATTAAATGTTGATCAGGCTATTTCTTTTGGTTATAGTCTAACTAAAGCTTTGAAAGACAGGCATGACGTAGCACCTGATGATCAGAGAGCAATTAGAGTATTTAATTATGCAGAAGGTAATAAGAATACATCTAATTTTATGTTAGTTTTAAATTTAATAATACTTTTTATTGGGATAGGGACACTTATAGCAGGTATTATAGGTATTAGTAATATAATGGTATATATTGTAAAAGAGCGTACAAAAGAATTAGGGATTAGAAAAGCCTTAGGTGCAACTCCAAGTTCTATTATTGGTATGATAATGTTAGAGTCTGTTTTTATTACCGCTTTGGCAGGATATGTTGGGTTATTGATAGGAACTGGTGTTTTGAGAGCATTGGGTACTAGCCTTGAAGAATACTTTATCAAAGACCCAAGTGTAAATATAGGTGTGGTAATTGGTGCCACAATAATGTTGGTTATTGCTGGTACCATTGCAGGATATTTACCCGCAAAAAGGGCAGCAAGGATAAAACCAATAGAAGCATTAAACGATAATTGATAATGAAGTTTTTATTTGACAGAGATACATGGCAAGAAATTTACGGTAGTATTCGTAAGAATAAATTACGTACTGGAATTACCATCATTGGCGTAATGTGGGGTATTTTCCTATTGGTAGTTTTGTTGGGTGCAGCTAGAGGTATGGGTAATAATTTTGATAAATTATTTGGAAATTTTGCTACCAACAGCGTATTTATTTGGGGGCAAAGCACTAGCATACCTTTTAAAGGGTTTCAAGAGGGTAAAAGAGTACAATTAAAACGTGCAGATGTAGATAAAATCAAGTCTGAAGTAAAAGGAATTGAATATATTTTACCCAGAAACATTACACAAGCTTTAATTGTTAATGGTACAAAAACACTAAACTCTGGAGTTTTTGGCGATTATCCCTTATTAGATTTATTACAAAAAAAGCATATGGTTTTTGGTAGATTTATTAATGATAATGATATTGAAAATAATAAAAAAGTATGTGTAATTGAAAATGATACTTATAAACAATTATTTGATAAAGGTGTAAATCCGATTGGTGAATATATTATAATCAATGAAATTAGCTATCAAATTGTAGGTTTATATAAAAATAAGATCCAAATGGGTGGACCTCAAGGAGGTATTCATATTCCATTTACAACTTTTCAACAAATATACAATCAAGCTGATAATATTGGGTGGTTAATGGTAACGGCTAATGAAGGATATGAAATTAGGCAAATGGAAGAAGATATTAAATTAATGTTAAGAAATTTACACGATATCCACCCTAATGATGTCAGAGCATTCGGGAGCTTTAATTTGGGAGATCAGATAGCAAAAGTTACTGGATTTTTAACGGGTATGCAATTCTTGACATGGTTTGTAGGTATTGCCACCTTAATTGCTGGAGTTTTCGCTATAGGTAATATTTTATTAATTACAGTTAAAGAGCGTACTAATGAAATAGGAATTAGAAGGGCATTAGGAGCTAAACCTGCTGAAATTAGAAGGCAAATTGTTTTAGAATCTGTTTTTTTAACTACGATTGCAGGTGCATTAGGGATTATTTTTGGGGGACTTATTTTAATGGTAATAAATGCCGCTTTTGGTCAAGGTGATGATGCAACGTTGGTTAATCCAACGGTAGATATTCCCGTTATTTTAATTGCTGTTTCTACATTGATAATCTTGGGGACATTAATAGGATTAATACCTGCCCAAAGAGCAGTAAGTATAAGACCAATTGAAGCCTTAAGAGAAGAATAAGATAATATTATAAAAAATAAAATCAATCAACTGAAAATAAATTTAAAATGAAGAAAAAAATAATATTTGGTGTAATTGCTTTAGCATTTGTAGCGGTGTTAATATGGTTCGGTAAGATGAACAGTAAACCAACTACCGATTATGAAACCGAAAAACCTTTTAAAGCCAACATAGAGAAAAAGGCTGTTGCCACTGGTAAAGTTGTTCCTTTGGAAGAAGTAGAAATAAAACCTCAAATTTCGGGTATTATAGACAAAATTTTTGTCGAAGAAGGAGCTAAAATTAAAAAGGGAGATCTTATCGCTAAGGTAAGAGTTGTACCTAATGAACAATCATTAAGTAATGCCCGAGGTAGAATTAGCAGTATTCAGATTCAATTGAACAATTCAAAAATTTCGTATGACAGAAATAAAGAATTATATGATAAAGGTGTGATTTCAAGGTCTGAATTTGAAACTATTGAATTGGCGTATAACCAAGCTAAGCAAGATTTGCAAAATGCCCAAAATGACTATCAAATTATAAGAAAAGGTTTTGCAGGTTCCGGTGGTGCTGCCAATACAAATATTAGGGCTACCACTTCAGGTATGATATTAGAAATTCCAGTAAAAGAAGGCTATCAAGTAATTGAAAGTAATAATTTTAATGCGGGTACTACCATTGCTTTTATAGCAGATATGAATAAAATGATTTTTGAAGGTCAAGTGGACGAAGCTCAGGTAGGTAAACTTAAGGAAGATACAGATATCAATGTGGTTTTGGGAGCAATAGATAAAAAGAAATTTCCAGCAAAATTAACTTTTATAGCACCTAAAGGTACTGAAGAGAATGGTGCGGTTCAATTTAAAATTAAAGCAGATGTATCCTTAGATGACGATTATTTTGTAAGGGCCGGTTATAGTGCAAATGCCGATATAGTTTTAGAGAAAAAAGATAGTGTATTGTCTATAAAAGAAGCGTTATTGCAATTTGACAGAAAGACCGAAAAACCTTTTGTGGAAATAAAAACAGGTGAAGATACTTATGAAAGAAAAGATATTGAAATTGGTATTTCCGATGGAATTAATGTTGAGATATTAAGTGGAATTACAAAGGATGATGATATCAAGGTTTGGAACAAAGTCTCTAAAAAACTAGATGAAAATGAAAATAACTAAACGCTAACTCAAATGGTTTTAGTTAACAAAAAGCCCAATCTTTTAAGATTGGGCTTTCTTATAATTGAAAGTAGTTTTTTTGAACCTGAAAATAGGAATATTATTGAATGTCGAATGTTAGCAAAAATCTTCTTCTCCTACAGGAGATAATGCTTTACATAAAGCACATTCTGCGAGACACCATAAATCCCAAAAAGCACAACCACATCCAGCGGCCATACTGTTAGTTGTGGATATTAATTTATTCAAAAAGTCTTCAGAAAAATGATTGTTTGGGTCTTCAATTGAGGCTATCTTCGTTCCTGTTTCATCCAATTTAAAGATTAAAACTTTATTTTTGTCTTTTTTAGAATAAAAAGCTTTAGTAGCAAATGGGGTTAGCCTTTTGGTGTAATTCTCTGAGTCAACAATATTTAAAGAAGCTTCAAGAAAGAAGTCAGAGTTTTCTTTTTTCTGTATTTGATCTAAGTCAGAGACTCTTTGAGCATAAACATTTGCAATAACAGTAAAAAACATAATCACTGATAATAGCGAGTATGTACGATGTAATTTTTTCATTTTTTTAAATTTAGTTTGTTAGAAAAGGTTAAGTAAATATGTAAAAAGTATCGAAGAAGTATTAAAACCTCTAAGTGAAGTTCAAAAGCATGTATTTACACCATTGGTTGTGCTTAGCTTTAACAGGTCTTAGTAAGTTAAGACTTACCAAGATTAGGAAAAAAAATTGAATTATAAAAATAATAAAGACATTATTTAAAACATTTAGCAATTTGTTCAGCTTTTCTGCTTTCAGCATAATCGTAAAAACCTTCACCAGATTTTACCCCTAATTTACCTGCAGTAACCATATTTACCAGAAGAGGGCAAGGTGCATATTTCGGATTTCCAAACCCGTTGTGAAGTACTTTTAGAATTGATAAACACACATCTAAACCTATAAAATCTGCTAATTGTAAAGGTCCCATTGGATGAGCCATACCCAATTTCATTACGGTATCAATTTCATAAACACCTGCTACACCTTCATATAATGAATAGATCGCCTCATTCAGCATTGGCATTAAAATACGATTGGCTATAAACCCTGGATAGTCATTAACTTCAACTGGAACTTTATTTAATTTTTCTGAAAGTTGCATTATAGCATCTGTCACTTCATCTGAAGTGGAATACCCTCGAATGACCTCTACCAATTTCATAATAGGCACAGGATTCATAAAGTGCATTCCAATAACATTGTCTGGTCTTTGGGTTGCTGCAGCAATTTTGGTAATGGAAATTGACGAAGTGTTGGTTGCTAAAATAGCTTTAGCACCACAGTTTTCATCTAGTTCTTTAAAAATATTAAGTTTTAAATCTACATTTTCAGTGGCAGCTTCAATGACTAAATCACAGTTTTCTACACCATCTTTTAACAAAGTAAAAGTTTTAATATTTTTTAATGTCTGTTGCTTATCATTTTGACTAATTTTCTCTTTAGCGACCATTCTATCCAAATTTCTTGTAATAGTGGCTACGCCTTTATCAAGAGATATTTGAGATACATCAATCAAATTGACTTGATAACCAAATTGTGCAAAAGTATGTGCAATGCCGTTACCCATAGTTCCGGCACCTATAACTGCAATGTTTTTCATGTTTGTATTTTTCTGAAAATATTATTTAAAACAATCTATTATTTGTTGTGCCACTCTTAGTGCTTTTGCACCTTGTCCTAAACTTACAACTGGTCTCGTGTCATTTTCTATAGCATCTGCAAAAGTTTCCAGTTCATCTAAAATGGCGTTATTTGGTTCAACGTCAGGGTTTTCAAAATAGATTTGTTTTTTTACACCCTCGGCATTCTGCAATATCATGGCAAATTCGTCTGGATTTTCAGGAACATCTTTCATTTTTACGACTTCACTTTTCTTTTCTAAAAAGTCAACAGAGATATAGGCATCCTTTTGAAAAAATCGTGATTTACGCATATTCTTTAAAGAAATTCTACTCGCAGTTAAGTTGGCAACACAACCATTTTCAAATTCTATACGGGCATTGGCAATATCTGGGGTGTCACTAATTACAGCAACTCCGCTAGCATGTACATCTTTTACCTCCGAATCTATTACACTTAATATGATGTCAATATCATGTATCATTAAATCTAAAACTACGGGCACATCTGTTCCTCGTGGGTTAAATTCAGCCAAGCGATGTGCTTCAATGAACATTGGGTTATTAATACTCTCCTTTACAGCTGTAAAAGCAGGATTAAAACGCTCTACATGTCCCACTTGACCTTTTACATGATATTTACTCGCTAAGGTTCTAATGGCTTCAGCCTCGGTAACCGAATGTGTTATAGGTTTCTCTATAAAAATATGTTTTCCTTTAGTGATGGCTTCTTCTGCACAATTAAAATGGGAAAGTGTAGGTGTTACTATATTTACAACTTCTACGGCGTCAATTAATTCAGTAACGGTTGGAAAATATTTGTACCCAAATTCATCTGAAACTATTTTTGCATTTTCTTTATCCGCATCGTAAAACCCAACCAATTCGTATTTTTGAGATTGCTGCAACAATTTTAAATGAATTTTCCCTAGATGTCCCGCACCCAATACACCAACTTTAAGCATAAATTAAGATTTTAAACAAAGGTAGTAAATAACACTTTTTTAATTGTTTTTTTACAAGAATATTTATTTACTTTGGTAAAATTATGAGGCAAGATAATAATAAGCATAAAGGTCTTCGTAACCAACTGGTTAAGACGATAAAGAGCAAAGGGATTAAAGATAGAAAAGTGCTTGATGCTATTTCCGAAATCCCTAGACATTTGTTTATGGACTCTGGTTTCATCGATTTTGCCTACCAAGATAAAGCATTCCCTATTGCTGCAGACCAAACCATTTCTCAGCCTTATACTGTTGCCTTTCAAACGGAGTTACTAGAAATTGAACCTAATGATAAAGTGTTAGAAATTGGTACAGGTTCAGGTTACCAAACGGCAGTTTTAGTAAAATTGAAAGCTGAAGTATATAGTATTGAACGTCAAAAAGAATTGTTTGAAAAAACAAAAAAATTCTTACCAAAAGTAGGTTATGTTGCCAAAAAACTTAATTATGGCGACGGTTATAAAGGCTGGCCAGAGTATGCTCCTTTTGATAAAATTATTGTTACCGCTGGGGCTCCTTTTGTACCAAAACCTTTATTAAGTCAACTAAAAATAGGAGGTAGGTTGGTCATTCCAGTTGGTGATGAAGTACAAGTTATGACGCTATTTATACGAAAAGGCGAAAAAGAATTTGAAAAACATGAGTTTGGTGAGTTTAGGTTTGTACCGATGTTAAAGGAGAATGCTAAGTAAGTTGGTAGTGTTCAGTTGGCAGAGTGACAGTTTTCAGAAAATCTAATTCTAATTATTGAACAATTCAGCAGGATTTATTTTGAATTGTAACATTTGTGCTGTTTTTCTTCCGCCGTCGCCACCTTTTCTTTGCATTGTAATTCTCCCAATTTTAAAGTTTCCTCTTTGTGTTATTTCTACTTCACCATTACCAAAAAAGTTTAGACAATAATTCATTGGCTTTAAAATCCATCTGGCAGAATTGTCTATTTTTTGTGCAACCAACATCCATTCTGCAGAAAACTTGCCTCTTCCTTTAAGTATATCACTCACAATTAAAGATTTATTGTTGTTTAACCAATCCAATATTATTTTCTGATTTTCTTTGCTGAATTCGTTCGCAAAAGTTCTTCTAGTGTCTTTAGGATTATTAATAAGAGGTGAAATTTCACCAGTGTATTGTTTAAGTAATTCTGAAACGTCATTTGGCATTTCCCACATTTCAATATACTTATCAACCCATCTTTTATCAATTTGATTAAAACCTTTCAAGTTGCTAACCAACTTTACTTGGATGTTTTCGGCAGCAATTGCTTCTTTTAACTTAATAGTTATTTGTATTTGAATATCTGCTTTGTATCTAGACAAAATTATTGCTTTTACATACTCAATTTCCTCAACCTTGTATTCCATTAGTGCCAACCATTTTTTTGCTTCAACATCACTTTGCCAATTGTTGAATTTCTGAACTATATCTTTCTCGTTCTTGAATCCGTTTTTTGCCGTTTGTGAGCCCAATTGTTGGTCTTCCGTCATTTTTTGATATGGTTTTAGTTATTTCTTTTAAAATAAATTGCAATACATTGATAGATACACTATTTCCAAATTGTTTTTGGGCTTCAGGAATACTATTTGGTAGTATAAAATGTTCTGGAAACCCTTGTAATCTTGCACATTCTCTAGGAGATAATTTCCTAATTTCATTTTCTATTTTATACAACCCTGTTTTAGATCCAACGCCACCACCTTGTGCAGAAAGTGTAATAGCATGACCTCTCGGGTCATAAATTCTCTCTCCCTGACCGCCTTTGTTTACTTTGCCGATTTGCATAGGCCTGTTTGGGATTTCAATTGTTCCAAAAATATTCTCTACGGGACTATATTCTTTGTAAAAAGAAATATCATCACGTTCAATAACTTTTCCATCTTTGGGGTTTTTTTCCAAGATGTCTTCTAAGGCAGAAGTTATTTTTCCGTTAGGAAAATCGAATTTTAAATGTTGAAAATGACTATTGTTGAATCCGACGATATATACCCTTTCTCGGTTTTGTGGTAACCCGAAATTACTGGTATTTAAAACTTTATAAAAAACCTTATAGTTTAAATTTTCTAAAGTATTTACCACTGTTTTTAATGTTTGTCCGTTGTCATGTCTTACAAAATTTTTGACATTCTCAAGCAATAGTATTTTTGGTTTGCGAAAATCAATAATTCTGGCTATTTCAAAAAACAAAGTACCCCTGGTATCTTCAAACCCTTTTTGCTTGCCCGATATTGAAAATGCTTGACAAGGAAAACCAGCACATAAAATATCATGTTTAGGAATTTCTTTTTCGTCAATTTTTGTAATATCCCCTTTTGGCTTTAAATGGTGATTTTGATAATATACTTCTGCTGCTTTACTATCAATTTCAGAAGCAAAAATACATTGAGCCTCAAAAGATTTTAAAGCATAATGAAAACCGCCAATCCCAGCAAATAAGTCTATAAACTTATAATTTTTTAGTGATTTAGTATGATTTTCTGTTTTTAACATTTGTTATATTCGTTGTATCATATATTTACAAAGTCTAACATCTTTTAAACCGCCTTTAAACTCAAATCCATATTATAAACAGAGTGTGTTAATGCACCCGATGAAATATAATCAACACCACATTCTGCATAGTTACGTAAGGTGTTTTCATTAATACCACCAGAAGATTCAGTCAGACACTTATCGCCAATTAGTTCTACAGCTTTTCGGGTGTCTTCATAATTAAAATTGTCAATTAAAATTCTGTACACGCCATCTGACTGTAAAATTTCTTCAATTTCTTGTAGATTTCTGGCTTCAACTATAATTTTTAAATCACGATTCGTGTCTTTTAAATACTGTACAGTTTTATCAATAGCTTTGGTAAGTCCTCCGGCAAAATCAATATGGTTATCTTTAAGCATTATCATATCATACAAAGCAAAACGGTGATTTTCGCCACCACCAATTTTTACTGCCCATTTTTCAAGGGCTCTAATGCCCGGAGTGGTTTTTCGGGTATCTAAAATTTTTGTTTTTGTGCCTTCTAACAAATCGGCAAAGGATTTTGTTTTTGTAGCAATAGCACTCATCCGTTGCATGGCATTTAATACCAAACGTTCTGCTTTTAAAATGGATTGCGAAGAACCTTCAACATAAAAGACAATATCTCCATATTTGACCAGGCTTCCATCTTCAATTAACGTTTCAACTTTTAAATTAGCATCAACGTATTTAAAAACTAGTTTAGCAAATTCAACCCCAGCAATTATACCCTCATCTTTTACCAACAGTTTTGCCCTTCCTTTAGCAGTCTCCGGAATACAGGCCAATGAGCTATGGTCGCCATCGCCTACATCTTCTCTAATGGCATTTTTTATTATTAGTTCAAGTTCCTTCTCAAATTGTTGTTTGCTTATCATGTGTTGGAATTTATAGCAAAAATAAGTTTTATATTTACTTCATGAAAATAAAACTGTTAGCCATTGGAAAAACGGATGATAAAAATTTAATTTCATTGATTGCGATTTACCAAAAGCGGTTAAAGTATTATATTAATTTTGAGTTAGAAATTATCCCTGATTTAAAAAAAACAAAAAACCTGACTGAAAATCAGCAAAAAGAAAAGGAAGGAGAATTGATTTTACAGCGTATATCTCCAGTGGATCAACTTGTTCTGTTAGACGAAAAAGGACAAGAATTTAGATCCATTCAGTTTTCAACGTTTTTGCAAAAGAAAATGAATTCTGGTATTAAACAATTGGTCTTTGTTATTGGTGGCCCCTATGGATTTTCAGATGCCGTATATCAAAAAGCACAAGGTAAAATTGCCTTGTCAAAAATGACATTTTCGCATCAAATGATTCGATTGTTTATGGTAGAACAACTATACAGGGCGTTTACCATTTTAAAAAATGAGCCTTACCATCATGAATAAAAGCCCATCCCTAACCCTTCCCAATGGGAAGGGAATTAGTACCGACTAAGATTGCAAAACATCGTCAATTGACTTTAGTTCTTCATTAGAAAATGTTATATTATCAAGTGCTTTAACATTTTCTTTTAACTGATTCGATGAACTTGCACCGACCAAAACTGAAGTAATATTTTGTTGAGCCAGTAGCCACGCAATAGCCATTTGCGATAGTTTTTGTCCACGTTTTTCAGCTATTTTATTTAATTCTTGAATTTTATTCAAATTTGATGCGACCTGATTAGCATCTAAATACGTTTGACTTTTTCCTGCTCTTGAATCTTTCGGGATACCATTTAAGTATTTATCAGTTAACATACCTTGAGCTAAAGGCGAAAAAGCAATACAACCCACTCCAATATTTTCCAATGTATCTAACAAACCGTTTTCGACCCATCTGTCAAATAGTGAATATCTGGCTTGGTGTAACACAAAAGGAACTTTTAATTCTTTTAGGATTTTTGCAGCCTCAGCCGTTTCTTTAGGTTCATAATTTGAAATACTTACATATAATGCTTTTCCTTGGCGGACAATATCCGACAAGGCAATCATGGTCTCTTCCAACGGAGTGTCTGCGTCAGGTCTATGATGGTAAAAAATATCAACATAATCTAAGCCCATTCTTTTTAGACTTTGATCTAGACTGGCAATTAAATACTTTCTTGAACCTAAATCTCCGTAAGGTCCAGGCCACATATCATAACCTGCTTTGGTACTGATAATGAGTTCGTCTCTGTATTGATTGAAGTCTTTCTTTAAAATTTGCCCAAAAGTTTCTTCTGCTGACCCAAATGGTGGCCCATAATTATTGGCTAAATCAAAATGAGTAATTCCTAAATCGAAAGCGGTGCGTAATATGTTTCGAGCATTGAACATACTGTCAATGCCACCGAAATTATGCCACAAACCCAAAGAAATAGCAGGTAATAACAATCCACTTTTCCCACATCTATTGTACTGCATAGCATCATACCGTTTTGATGATGCCATGTATTCTGTAATTCCTGATTTATCGTTAATCTGCATAGTAATTGTCTAATTCGTTAATGTGTTTTTGTTTGGTTTCATTGTCCAATAAAGAATATTGAAAAGAATTTTTTGCCAATTCATAAAGATCGGCTTTGTTCAAATTAAGTGCTTTTTGGATTTCAATAAAATTTTGGTTGAGCTGTCCACCAAAATAGGCTGGATCGTCAGAATTAACGGTTACTTTTAATCCCAAATCCATCATTTTTTTAAGTGGATGGTTTTTCAAATCATCAACTACTTGTAATGCTGTGTTGGAAAGAGGGCAAACGGTTAGAACTAAATCACGTTTAATGATTTCTTTAATCAACAGTTCATCTTCCAAACAATTATTACCATGATCTATCCGTTTAATTTTTAAGATATCTAGAGCTTCCCAAATATATTCTGGAGGACCTTCTTCTCCTGCATGGGCAAGGGGAATATAGCCTTCCTTTATGGAAGCTTCGAACACACGTTTAAATTTTGAAGGCGGATTTCCTTTTTCAGAAGAGTCCAATCCCACGGCAATGATAAGATGCTTAAAAGGTAACGATTTTTTCAAGGTTGTAAATGCTTCTTCTTCTGATAAATGTCGCAAATAGCTCATAATCAATAGAGAAGATATGTTTAAATTTTCTTTAGCATCATTGCAGGCTCTAGAAATACCATTGACTACCGTTTCAAAAGCAATGCCACGTTCGGTGTGTGTCTGCGGATCGAACATAATCTCGGTATGCCTGATGTTTTGTTCAGCACATTTTTGAAGATAGCTGTACGTGAGATCATAAAAATCTTGTTCAGTAGTTAAAACTGAAGCTCCTTGATAATATATATCTAAAAAATCTTGTAAGCAATCAAATTCATAAGCGGATTTTAACTGTTCGATGGAATCGTATTTTAATTTAATATTATTTCTTTCTGCTAAAGAGAATAGCAACTCAGGCTCTAAAGTACCTTCAATATGTAAATGGAGTTCCGCTTTTGGTAGATTTCTTATAAAATTTTTCATAATCAAAAATAAACAAATTTTATGTTTTAGCTTAAAATAACGATATTTGTGGTATGTTAAAAAAGATAATTGCAGGCATTGTTTTTATAGTATTGCTCTTGTTTGTGATTCAATATATATATCCTCAAAAAATGAAGCTAAAAATAGGTGATTCCGTTCCTAAATTTTCTTTAAAAGACCAAGATAATCAGCTAGTCAACAGTACCGATTTTATCGGAAAAAATGCAATGGTTATTTATTTTTATCCTAAAGACGATACCCCGGGCTGCACAAAGCAAGCCTGTAAATTCCGTGATGAATTTGAAGCGTTTACCGATTTAGATGTTAAAGTTATTGGTATCAGTGCAGATGATGTAGCATCTCATAAAAACTTTGCCAAAAAGTATAACTTGCCTTTTACACTATTGGCAGACACCGAAAATAAGGTCAGAAAACTATTCGGAGTACCCCAAAGTATGTTAGGACTGATTCCCGGGCGTGTTACCTATGTAATTAATAAAGAGGGAACAGTAATCCATACTTTTAACAGCCAGTTCGGGGCTGAAAAGCATATTACGGAAACATTAACAAAACTAAAGGAACAGTAAAATGAGCATAAATTATCCATTAAAATTTGAACCGATTTTAAAAGAAAGAATTTGGGGAGGTAATAAATTGAGTACCGTTTTAAATAAAAATACTCAAAAAGATAATATAGGTGAAAGCTGGGAACTCTCTGATGTAAAAGGTGACGTTTCGGTAATTGCCAATGGAAAATATAAGGGTAAATCGTTAGAGTTTCTGATTGATGAATATAGAGGCTCGTTACTTGGAAAGAAAGTATATGATAGGTTTGGAAAAAAGTTTCCGTTATTAATAAAATTCATTGATGCTAAAGAAGCATTGAGTATTCAGTTGCATCCACATGACGATTTGGCCAAAAAACGCCATGATTCGTTCGGGAAAACCGAAATGTGGTATGTGATGCAAGCAGATGAAGGTTCAAATTTAATTGTAGGCTTTAAAAAAGATTCTAACAAAGAAGAATATTTGAAATATTTGAAAAATAAATCATTGTTAGAGATTTTAAATGTTGATAAAGTTAAAAAAGGTGATGTGTATTTTATTCCTACAGGAAGAATACATGCAATTGGTGCAGGTGTTTTATTGGCTGAAATCCAACAAACCAGTGATGTTACCTACCGCATTTATGATTGGGACAGAAAGGATGACCAAGGTAACGGAAGGGAACTACATACCGAGCTAGCCTTAGATGCCATTGATTATAAAGCGATTGATAATTATACAACAGATTATAAATCTGAGCTTAATAAAAGTGTAAATGTAGTTGATTGTCAGTATTTTACTACTAATATTATTGATTTGGATGGAACTTTAACTGTTGATAATTCAGATAAAGATTCTTTTGTAATTTATATGGCTGTAGATGGTATGGCTACTGTTGTCTATAATGATGGTGAAGAAGTGCTGCTAAATAAAGGACAAACCATTTTGATGCCCGCTTGTTTAACTAATTTTGTATTAAAATCTGAACAAAAGGCTGAACTTCTTGAAGTATTTATTAAATAAGTTTTAAGGTAATTGTTATTGGTTTTTAGCTTAAATTTGTGGACTATAAAAAAATAAAAAATGGCAAGTGTAAAGAATTTAAAGAAAGATGTAAATTACGTTTTATCGGATATTATTGAAGAGTGTTATGTTTGGCAATTGCAACAAGATGATGCAAAAAAAGCTGATAAAGCTGAAAAAATTATAGATGAAGCTATCGCTACTTTTGATGAACTTATTGTAAAAATAAACACTAAAGATG
Organism: Aureibaculum sp. 2308TA14-22; assembly: GCF_040538665.1. Taxonomy (NCBI): domain Bacteria; kingdom Pseudomonadati; phylum Bacteroidota; class Flavobacteriia; order Flavobacteriales; family Flavobacteriaceae; genus Aureibaculum; species Aureibaculum conchae. Next base: position 1,961,314 of record NZ_JBEWXT010000001.1, on the reverse strand, counting down.
TAGAGAATAAAAAGGCACATTTTAAAGCAGTGAAAACTGAACTACAGACTAGAGGAGAATCACTTTTAGCCAAAATTGGTAAATTATAAGCTCTGTTATTCAGTAAGTTAAAATTTTTAAGAAAAATTTTAACAGTATTGTATAGAATAATTCTTTAACTTTAGCGTTGAAAATTTAACGATCTACCCTTAAGGTACGTCGACCAATTTAAACCCATTACCAACATGGCTAGAGCAATATTCGAATACACTAAAACGGTCTTAAAAAAAGTAAGTTTTAATGTTGAGTTATTTTGTAAAGAATTGGAAAAAGCGTTAAACAGATTATTGCCTTACGAGATTAATGAATTAAAAATTTGGCTTCAAGAGTTTACGCTTAACAGGCCTGAACTTTATGAGTATGTTAAAATAGTCAACCCAAAAGAGTAGTGTAAATTTCTCTTTATTTTTTAAGCGGACTAATTATTTTAACATCGCTAAAGGCTATTACACCCCTAATTATACCATCAATTACTTCTTTTAAGGCATCAATTAATTGAATTTTTAGTTGTGACTTATGGTAAATGATACTTATTTCTCTTGAAGGCGTTGGGTTTTTAAATGACCTTACTAGTTTTTTATCTTTTTCTTTTAAATCATGTGTTTGTAAATAGGGCAGTAGTGTCATACCCATACCTTCTTTGGTCAATTTTATTAAGGTATCGAAACTACCACTTTCTAACCTAAAATGATGTGGGTCCTCTTTTTTTAAACTATTGCACAAATTAAGAATGTTATCCTTAAAGCAATGACCATCTTCTAATAACAAAATATCATCAATTTCTAAATCTTCTACGGATAATTCATCTGCATTAAAAAGCCTATGATTATCATTCAAAAAACCCACAAAAGGTTCATAATATAACGGACGTTCCTTTATAACATTAATTTCCAAAGGGGTGGCCGCAATACCAGCGTCTAAATGACCGTCAACTAACTTTTTAATAATATCTTCAGTGGTTAACTCTTCGATTATTAAATTAATTTTAGGATATTTTTTTATGAATGTTTTTAAAAATAGAGGTAATAGTGAAGGCATTACCGTTGGTATTATTCCCAATTTAAACTCACCTCCAATAAACCCTTTTTGTTGATCTACTATATCATTTATTCTATTACTCTCATTAACAATAACTTTGGCCTGTTCAATTATTTTTTCGCCAATAGGGGTTAATGCAATGGGTTTCTTTTTACGATTGAAAATAGTTACGTCAAGTTCCTCTTCCAATTTTTGTATTTGCATACTTAATGTCGGTTGAGTAACAAAACATTTTTCAGAAGCCAAAGTAAAATTTTTATATTCCGCCACGGCAAGCACGTAGGTAAGTTGAGTAATAGTCATTTCTAATTACTTTATAATATGTATAAATTTTGGCTATAAAAATATAAAAACTATCAATCATAATTATAGTAAATAGTAATTAAGTTAAGATAAATTTGTATTGAGTTAAGTAGTTAATAGTTAGCTTCTTAAAATTGGATTATAAATAAATTTGAAACATATAGTTATGGAAACAACGGTATTAGGATTAAACGAAACGAAAATAAACAAATTGACAACCGATTTAAATGAGTTACTTGCCAATTACCAAGTATATTATCAAAACTTGAGAGGATTGCATTGGAACATTAAAGGGAAGAACTTCTTTCAATTGCACGAAAAATTTGAAGAATTGTACAACGATTCGCAAGTTAAGATCGACGAAATTGCCGAACGTATTTTAACTTTGGAGGGTACACCCTTACACACTTTTGAAGATTATTCAAATACCGCCAATGTACCGGTTGGGAAAGATATTTCCAACGATACCGAAGCGGTTAAGCTGACAGTAAAATCTCTAAAAGAGTTAATTGCTATTGAGCGTGCTATTTTAGATAAATCCGCCGAGGCCGACGATGAGGGTACCAACGCTATGATGAGCGACTTTATCTCCGAACAAGAAAAAACGGTTTGGATGTTTAAGGCTTGGTTGGGATAATTCAGTCTTCAGTAGCTGTATGCAGCGTTAAATTAAAATAGTAAAATCTATAAGATTTTACTAGATTTACAATTGAAGTTTCGGGTTTTTAGTAAATCCGAAACTTTTTATTTTGTAAAGTGCATTAAGATGATTTCCAAAATTTTCTTTTTTTATCGAGTTCGGCTTCTTGTTTGGCGTATTCCTCTGGTGTCAGTACTTTTAAAAACGAAGGATGTTGCTCAATAGCATACTCTAATTTTTCAACAATTTCTGCAATAGTATCGTTTTCGTAATTAATTTCCATTGGTGGCTTTATCACCATAGATTGTAAAATGTTTCGTTTTTTAAGTTGTAAGCCCGTTTTGTCATAAGCTCTTCTAAATCCGTCAATAACAATAGGTATAACAATAGGTTTGGCTTCTTTTATGATAAAAGCTGTGCCCCGTCTTATCGGTTTAAAAGGCGTTGTGGTGCCTTGTGGAAACGTAATTACCCAACCATCGTTAAGGGCTTTTTCAATATTGCTAATGTCCGACATTTTTACCTGTCGTTTAACATCTTTTCCTTTACTTCTCCATGTACGTTCTATGGAAATTGAACCTGTATAAGCAAATATTTTTGGTAAGATACCAGACTTCATGGTCTCTAATGCGGCAACATAATAGATGTTTAATTTGGGTTGCCAAATATATCCGACATTTTTAATGGAGTCATCTCTGCCGCTTAGCGAGGCATTGAAAACATGTAGCATAGCCGCTACATCTGCAAAATAAGTTTGATGGTTGGAAACAAATAAAACATTTTTATCGGGTAAATTTCGAAGAATTTCTGAACCTTCAATTTCTAGTTTATTGAAACCCTGATAACGTCCGTGAGATATTAATCCAAGTATTCGTATCAAGAACTTTTTTAGAAATAAAGCATTACCAAAAGGATCTTGTTTGTATAATTTCATCTGTTAATTGTTATTATTTTTTAAAGGACAGATGGAATACAATTATTAACATTTCTTTTGTAATCAAAATTTTGACTATTGTATTTCATTAAGATTCCATAGGCTGTTGAAAATCAAATTTACAAAAGAAATTACGAATTAATACATTTAACCAAATCTTTAATCTCGCTCAAAATCATCGCGGTTGCTCCCCAAACTATGTAACCATTTAGTTTAAAGCAAGGTACGTCTATATTTTTCATATAAGATGTAGTCAAATTTTTTGTACTTAAAGAGTTGTCATCAATTAAGTCGCTTACTAAAACCTCAATTATAGATTCTACTTCGTAATTTTTTATAAAATAGGGAGTTTTGTCTGTATAACCTACAAAAGGATATACCCAAAAATTGCTTGGAGGTATATAGGTTTTTGATAATTCTCTTATAACCGTAACGTTATCTTTATCAACACCAACTTCTTCTTCGGTTTCTCTTAAGGCAGTGTAGATTAAACCCCTATCATTTTTATCTTTCTTACCTCCTGGAAAACTGATTTGAGCGGAATGTACCCCTTTATAATTCGATCTTTCTGTCATTAAAACTCTAGTGCTATAATTACTATCAGGATAGAATAAAGCTAATACTGCTGATTCTCTTGGGTTTTTATCTTTAATGTCTTTTAACGAGAATTGTTTTCTTAATTCAGGAGCCATTTTAAATTGTGATTCCTGTCCACCTAAAGGCATTTTCTGTAGTTTATTTATTTGTGTTAAAAAGGAGTTGAAGTCCATTAAAATTTTTAGTTTTACAAAGAAATTAATTCAAAATTACAATTAATTATTCTGAAAGAATTCGAAAACGTCTTCGACTTAAGAAATAAATAGATTTTATGAAAATAGGCATAGTGTGTTACCCTACCTACGGAGGTAGTGGAGTAGTGGCAACCGAGTTAGGTATAGCATTGGCTAAAAAGGGACATGAAGTCCATTTTATTACTTATAATCAACCTGTTCGGTTAAATGCATTGTCTAGTAATATTCATTTTCACGAAGTGTTTGTAGAAGAATATCCGCTGTTTCATTATCAACCTTACGAATTGGCTTTGTCCAGCAAATTGGTAGCTATGGTAAAGCTACATGGTATTGAATTATTGCACGTACACTATGCCATACCACATGCGTATGCCGCCTATATGGCAAAACAAATGTTAAAAGCTGACGGCATTGATATTCCTTTTGTAACCACCCTTCACGGAACGGATATCACTCTTGTCGGAAGTCATCCTAATTATAAAAAAGCGGTTGAATTTAGTATTAATAATTCTGATGCAGTAACTGTGGTTTCTGAGAGTTTAAAAAAGGATACCTTACGATTATTCAATATTAAGAAGGACATTAAGGTAATTTATAATTTTATTGATTTTGAAAAATACGATGCCTTGGAAAAAGAACCTTGTTTAAGAGGTAACCTAGCAAATGAGGACGAACGTATTATTACCCATATCAGTAATTTTAGACCTGTAAAAAGGATACAAGATGTTATTGAAGTTTTTTACAAAACGCAGCAAAAAGTTAAATCACAATTATTAATGGTTGGTGATGGTCCTGAACGGGATAGTGCTGAAAAAAAAGTAATGGAGTTAGGTATTGCTGATCATGTTAAATTTTTGGGTAACAGTGTAGAGTTAGCAAAAATATTGTGCCTGACGGATTTATTTTTATTACCATCTCAAACAGAGAGTTTTGGTTTAGCGGCATTAGAGGCTATGGCAGCTAAAACACCAGTAATTTCTTCAAATTCTGGAGGGTTACCAGAAGTAAATATAGATGGCAAGACAGGTTTTTTAAATAATGTTGGTGATACTGAAGCTATGGCTAAAAATGCCATTTACCTTTTAGAAGATGATAAGCGGTTAGGTGAATTTAAAAACAATGCGTATCAATTTGCAAAACGTTTTACCATTGATAAAATATTGCCTCAATACGAAGACGTTTACAGAACGGTTAAGGAAGGGTGTTGTTAAATAGATTTTAGATGTAACAAGAAAAAACAATGAATAAACAAATAATAGCGGTTTTATTGAATGTTATACTTTCTCTAATTGTTTTTACTTTAATTTGGTTTTTATTAAAACGTGTATTCAAAATTGAATCGAATATTGTGGTTATAATAACCACGATTATTCTAACCAAGTTAATTTGTCCAACCATTACTGCTTTCAAAACACAGCGTGGAGAATAGCTTCAGCTCAAATCTATTCTTAGTAGAAAAGTTTATATAATAAGTGATAAGAGATAGGCTTTTGTAAATACGCTTCTTAAGCGATTTAGATGGTAATGCTTACAATTTAAAACTAAATATTTGCCTGTTTAACCCCAATCATAAATTATGAATAGAGTTGTAAGTTAACTCAATTTGCTGGTAAATTTAAAGTACTTTCAACTTTTATTAATTTACCATCCATTGAAATTCCTTCTAACACTACCCGATATGGTGATATTGCATCTGAGGTATAAAAAGAAATACTAGTTTTATTGTGTTCGTCTAATCTAATTGTAGGATTCCAATATATAGTTGGCCGATAATCAAATTTAGCATCTTCCTTTTGTTGGGTTTTATAAACTGGTTCATAGAATTTTTTTGAAGTATACCCTGGGTTCTCAAAACTAACAATACCCCTTTTTTTATAGCTTTCATTAGTATTTGATGGTTCGGAACCATCTTTAGTATACACGGCTATTACGCCATTGCCTCCTCGTAACCCAAATATTACAGTTCTAGGACCAACTAATATATCAATAAAATCAATATCAGAAAAAGCAAAATTTTCAATATCATCCACAGGATAGCCATCTAAAAGGTACAGAGGCTTATTATTTGCCAGTGAACTGGATCCTCTTAAGGTGCCATCCGATCTATATCCAGGCACTCTACCGATAAGTGCTGTAAGCCAATTATTGGGTGGCACTCCTTTTATATCCTTTACATCTACAGTATATGATGGGTTTTTTAATAATTCTGTTCGTTTCTTATTAAAGTAGCTATTTCTATCAAAGACCTCTGCTTCAAGAACTACTTCATCTAATTTAACTCTGTCTTTTTGCATTTTATATAATGCTTCAAGATACTCTGTAGCTATAATTTTGTTAGTTATTTTCTCCGCTTTTTTTGAAAAACCTTCTATATGCTGTTTTTGTTTTAAAGTAATTTTTGGAGCCATAAACGAATCCATTTCTATGTGAAAATTCATAGCTGGACTTTTGGCTCTTTTTGTTTGTTTTGTATTTTGTATTTTTTTTGCTTGTATAATAATAGCAGTTGAATCTAAAAAATTTAAGTTACTAAAAACAAACTTTCCATTGAGGTCGGTCACCACTGTTTCATGTACAAATTCTTCACTATTCTTGTACGTAAGTGAAACTTCAGCAGTAGCTGATTTTTTATGATTGAAAAACTTTTTGACTTGTCCACTTAAATTAATACCAGTTTCAGCGAGAAAGGTTGGTTTTGACGGTTTGCTTAACGTATCATTAATTATAAATTTTCTCCACCCTTGAGTCATCATCAATATATCTAGATTTTTTTTCCTTTTGAGGTCATCCGAATAAAAATAATAACCAGGTTGTTCAATGTTACCTTTAAGCTCTGAGCTAAGCAAAAGCTGTGATTTTATGTCTAATCCGTACGGATTTGTTTCTACGGCCGACATATCTGTAACCGCTATTGACATGTTGGTTAGCGTTTTGGGTTGTTGTATAGAGTCTAAATAGATTTCTAATTCCACTAATTCTCGTTTTCCATATTCTTGCTTAGAAGGTTTAACATTTATAGCAACATTGGCCTTGTCCGTTTCATAAAACGACAACCGTTCACATAATGGTTTCTTATTATCAAATAGTGTAAATTGAACTATCCCCTGTTCTAGACTGCTTTTAGGCACTTTAATGGCCGCATTGTTTTTACTACCTGCCAATTCAGCCCTAAAAACAACTCCATTTCTTTGCGTGCCTATAAAACTAAAATTATTTAATCCATAATTTAACGAAGACTGCAACGTAACTCTAAAGTCGTTTTCATGTTCGGTTATTTGCATGACTACACCATGGTTTATAGCATTGGGAAGGTTGTAAACTAGTTCAGTCCCTTGGTGGACAATGTTTAGTTTATAGGAATTATCTTGTTTAGGTACAAATTCAAACATACCCATTCCGAACTTAGCCGAATTTAATTTCAATATTCTCTTCCCAGTATTATCTGTAATCGTTCCTTCAATATCAATACCTTCTCCATTTATGTCAATGGCTTTAAATCCTACTCTATTTAAAAAGCCATTTACTAAATCACCCCCTTCAGGAAAAAATTGTATATCGGGTTTTGACATATCTACCACATTAGTACCTGGCACTTTATTGATTGTTCCATCAGGATTTAGTGCTTTTATGTATATTTTTTTTCTAAAAAAATAGGCAGAATTGAAATTCCGCATAAAGTTAGTATAGGCCCTAACAGTATATTCACCAGTTATTAAGTTGGGTGATAATTCAAAATTCCCACGGCCACCACCATCTGTAATTTTAATAGTTTTAGTTTCTAATATCTCATTACTTGGATTTATTAACTCTACATAAACTACATTACTTAACGTTTGAGGAGTATGTGTTTCAGCATTAATTAGATATGTTTTAAACCAGATATCTTCACCTACATAATAGTTGGGTTTATCAAATTGAATGTATATTTTTTCTTTTGGATAGTTGTTGCTATTCTGTTTCGAAAAGGAAGAAAATATGATAAAAAAGAATACTAGTAAAAAATTAGAAAGTACATTTGGTTTAATAGAAAATTGGTAAAAAATTACTTTTTGCATGGTTCTGTTTTTTAACTTACTATAGTTTGCAGAGTAATCCGTCTAAGTTCGCTAAATTTTTTATGAAAACCAAATTTTGAGTGTTGGTTTTGAAACAAATCAAAACAACCTCCTGTCTGGCACTTTACGTTTGTCGTATTTAATATCACTAAGCACAGAAGATTTTATACCAATAAAGAAATAGTAGGTTGTGCTATTGCCAAAAGGGACCCAATTAAAGCTCATACGCCAACTGTCCAAATCACGTTCAAAGCTGAGGTTAGTAAAGGTGATTCCTTTATTTTTAAAGTCGTAACCAGAAGAAAGTCCAACACTCCATTTGGGTGTTAACTCTATATTGCCTGAAAATTGAAGTGAATTACTTGAAATATCATTCTGCCTACGTGAATTAGAATAGCCTACGTTATAACGTAAACTTAATTTCCAAGGTAAAGTTGCTCCGTAAAGTTTGGCTACTTTTGTTTTGCTCTCTTCTTGATCGTCTCGTGTATTTCGGGTAGTTAAATCACTGCCAAAAAGACTATCCTCATCTCCTTCTTGACGACCAGAATTGTTGTTTTTCTCAGCATCAGGGTCCTTTTTTGCAAAAATATCACTTGATATAGAATAACTCGCAGACATATTGGCTTGCGTAAGCCTAAACAAACTGCCGCCGTTGTCTACATTATAGGTATTGATTCTTCTACCGCTTGCACTTAGTGCGTAAGGGTCTAATGTCGCACTTGCATTTAAACTTAGTTTATTATCTAATATTGTGGTTCCTGCACTCATTCTAACTGGGCTCCAATTTAAAGAATCGGCAGCAATATTATAACTTGTGGAGAAATTCAAATTATTCAATAATTTAATCTTTTCAGGTTCTGTTGCTGTGGAATCTTTTGACATTACTTTTGCTTCAAAAGTATTGTTAAGGCTTAGGCCGATGCTGCTGGATAATCCCCTTGAGGGCGAACCATAGATGCCGCCTTCAAAACGGCTGTACTCTCTTAAATCGTCAGGATCTTCACTCTGTTGTACTTCATCATAGAAATAACTAAAATCAGGTCGGTAATTAAAAGAAACCGAAGGACGCATTACATGACGAATAGCTTGTAGCCTTCCCTTTTTAAAATTGAACATTCCATAAAGTGTTGTAGAAGCCGAAACGCCACCAGAATAGGTACGAAAAGAATCAAACTTGTTTATGGTGTCCCGCTCAATTACATCAAGACCTTCATTATAACGCTGTTCAACCGTTTTTAAATACCAAACTTCGTTGTAGTTTACAGAAGGAGATAACGTTATGTATTTTAACGCTTTCATATTAGTACTGGCAGAAATAGTGTGTTTTGCACCAGAACGGGCATCTTTAAACATACCTGGTTTCAAAAATTTATCATCGTCAGTTGAAATTCTATTTTGAGCATCAAAATTATAGCTTAAACCAATGCTTTGAATGGGATTCTTTTTAGCTCCAGACTTAGGAGCAAAAGGATAAATTCTGTCCATACCTATCTGTAAAGAAGGCAAGGTCATTTCAATTTTTTCAGTATTGGTATTTTGGCTATGGCTTAAGCCAATGTTCATGTTGAATGGTGTGCCTACAAACTTTTTATAATAATTTATAGAGGAGTTAAAGGTATTGGTTACACTTTGTCCTATATTAAATTCGTTTAAAGACTCCCTAAAATATTGACTACTACCTAAATTAACAGAAACGGAAAAACGAGAATTAGGAGAGGCTTGCTGTGCTGGGCTATGTGCCCATCTTAAATAAAAATTATTCCGTTTATTAAAATTACTAAATCCGCGTTGTCCGGTAATTAAATTTTCAAAACGCAAGCTAAAATTTCCCGAAAATCGATATCGGACAGCATAATTAGACTCAAATCGCATTCCCCAACTACCATTGGTATAAACATCTCCTAATACGGCTAAATCTACATAATCGTTAATGGCAAAATAATAACCACCATTTTGCAAAAAGAAACCTTGATTGTTGTTCTCGCCCCATGTTGGAATTAAAAAACCTGATACTGATTTTTCTTTATTCAAAGGTACATAAAAGAAGGGTAAAACGGCTGGTGTAGGTACATCTGCTAATTTCAGTTGTGATAGCCCACCTACAATCTTTTTACCGGGAACTAGTTTAATATTTCGGGTAACAATTTCGTAATCTGGTTTTTCTTTAGTAGAAGTGGTAAAATGGGCTCTATCTAAATAAAATACGGAATCGTTTTCGCGTTTGGTAATTTCGCCCCTTACTATTACACCTTCTTGAACCGTTTTGGTGTTGTAGATTATGGCTTTTTCATTCTTAAAATTATAAACCAAAGAGTCTTGTTCACTTTCTTGATCAGCTTGTCTAAATTGCGGTTTTTGAATATATGCACCAGTACTATCAATAATCCCTTTGGCATAAGCCAGATTTTTTTCATAATCAATAGTAATTTTACCTGCTTTTAATTCAATATCCTGATAAAAAATTTCGGCTTCGTTGTATAAAATGGCCTTTTTATTTACAAAATCGTTTTTAATATAATCTGTAGCCTTTTTTAGAATTTTATCATCTAAATATTCTTTAGATTTAAAAGAATCTATTCTTGTAGTATCAATCGGCTTTAGCGAAGCAGCATCAGGAAGTTGAATGGTATCACTAAAAGAAAAACCTTTTAAACCGATAATTTTATTTTTGACCGGTTCAAGCGAATCTCTTTTTTGATTAGTGTTTTGTGCATTTATAGATAGGCAACCTATTCCTAAAAAAAGGAAAACAAAAACTATATACTTAAAATTTGATTGCAATGCTATAAATAGTATTTTTGTAAACGTTAAATTTGGCTTAGTTTTTGAAACTACAAACTTACATATATTTTTTAAGCCCTTTTTGCTAAAGAATAGTTAATAATTAATATTTTAAAAGTGCTATGTTGTTTAAAATAATACTAAAAAAGTATATTTTTTTATTAGTTGTCCTAGTTATAAGTTTTCAATCCTACACGGGCTTTGCTCAAGAGAAATTTAAAGTGGTTATTGATGCTGGACATGGTGGAACTGACCCAGGAAATTTAGGAAACGGCTATTTTGAAAAGGATATTGTATTAAAAATTGCGTTAGAGGTCGGTAAATTATTGGAAGCCGATAAAAGTATTGAAGTAATATATACACGTGATGATGATACTTTTATTGAATTGCACGAAAGAGGAGCAATAGCACAAAAATCAAAAGCAGATTTGTTTGTTTCCATACATTGTGATGCTTTTGGCAAATCAAGTGTTCATGGTGCTGGTACATTTGTATTGGGTCTGCACGAAAATGACAGGAATTTTGAAATAGCAAAAAAAGAGAACTCCGTAATTTTATTGGAAGACAATTACAAGGAAAATTATGGCGGTTTTGACCCTAATTCACCAGAATCTGTTATCGGATTAACGTTAATGCAAGAAGAATATTTAGATCAGAGTTTGGCTTTAGCAAGTTTAATTCAGTCTAATATGGTTAGTGATTTAAAACGAAAAGATAGATTGGTAAAGCAAGCGGGTTTTTTGGTACTTAGAAATACATTTATGCCAAGCGTTTTAGTTGAAACAGGTTTTTTAACCAATAAAACGGAAGGAGCTTACCTGAACTCTAAAAAAGGACAGCAAGAAATGGCAAAGTCAATATACAAAGCCATTAAAACGTATAAAAAACAGTATGATGCAAATGTGGTAGTTGATGTTAAACCCAAAGAGAAACCAAAAAAGGACATTAAACCAAAAACCAGAATTGTTAAAGGTGTAGACTTTAAAGTACAAATTGCGTCAAGTACAAAAAAATTAAAAACTGCGTCGTATAACTTTAAAGGCTTAAAAGGAATTGAACGTGTTAGGGTAGGTGCCCACCATAAATACTACTATGGTAAAACTTCTGATTACAATAAGGTAAAAGAATTTCAAAAAGAAGCAAAATCTAAAGGATATAAAGGGGCTTTTGTTGTAGCCTTTAAAAACGAAAAAAAGATTTCGGTAAAAGATGCACTAACTTCAAAGTAATTAACAGATTTAAAACTTAACTTTCTACTCACGGAAATAATTAGTAATATTGCTACTTATTAAATAACTTATGGCAAAAATCTCTAGAGAATTAAAAACGGGAATTATTGCAGTACTAACCATTGCAGTTTTTATTTGGGGTTTTAATTTTATAAAAGGATCTAACCTTTTTGAGTCGGGTAGAAATTTTTATGTAGAATATGAAAACGTTCAAGGACTTTCTGTGTCAGCACCCGTAACCATTAATGGTTTAAAAGTGGGTGTGGTTAACAAAATTTTTTTTCACCCTAAAAAAGTAGGTGTACTTGTTGTAAATTTTTCTCTGGAGAACGATTTTAAATTTACTAAAAATAGTATTGCCGAAATTTATAGTCCAGATTTTATAAGCGGCAAGTCTATAAAAATTCTTCCAGCTTTTGATGGTAATAATGCAGTTTCTGGTGATACCTTAAACGGAAAGATTGAAATGGGTATTTTAGGAGCAATTAACGATCAAATTGCACCATTACAATCTAAAGTTACCAGTTTTTTAACCAATACAGACACATTGTTGGTTGGCTTTAATGCAATATTTGATCAAAAAACACAAGGTAATTTAAGAGAAGCTATTGCTTCATTAAATACCACATTATCTACCTTTAAATCAGCTTCGAAGTCATTAAATAGTATGCTGGCGGAAAATGGGAAAGTTGATTCTATTTTGACAAATGCTACAACGGCTTCGCACAACTTGGTTAGTTTGACAGATTCGTTGAATCAATCCCAAATAAAACAAACCGTTCAAAGATTACAAGGTACAATTGACAAATTTAATGGCATCTTAGCCACTATTGAAGAAGGAGATGGAACTATCGGTAAATTGTTAAAAGACGAAGGGTTATATGACAACCTTGAAGCAGCTTCAAAAGAAATGGAAGAATTGCTATACGAATTAAAAGTAAACCCAAAACGATTTGTTCATTTTTCATTATTTGGAAAAAAAGCGAAGGCATACAAACCGGAAGAAGAGGAAATTAAAGAGCAATAAGTTTTACTTCTATTTTTTTCGATTAAAAAAGCTTGTCCATTTTTTTACTTAATAGATACTTCAATTTTTTTATCTCAAAAGTTATTAACGTATGGTTAATAACTAATTGGTTGTAAACCAAATATCATAAATATTATTCGTTAGTTTTACTTTGTGTTGAATACATGAGCAATCAATATTTAAAATATTGATATTCAGTACATTAATCTTAAAATTTGGTGTTTTAAGATACCAATGTTATTGAACTTTTGCACTTGTTTTTTTGACATTTTAACCAAAAAACTGAATTATATAAAACAACATTACCACCTAAGTGCAATACATCCCTAACATATTATTTGCCATTTTATTAATTATTGGGATTGGTTTTTTTACTAAAAACATAAAGAAACTAATTCGTAATATTAAATTAGGTAAAGCTGTTGATAGGACAGATAATCCAAGTTTACGCCTAAAGAATATGATAAATATTGCCTTAGGGCAATCTAAAATGGTCAGACGCCCTATATCGGGTTTACTTCATGTTATAGTTTATGTTGGTTTTATCATCATCAATATAGAAGTATTAGAAATTATTATTGATGGACTTTTCGGTACGCACAGAGTGTTGTCCTTTTTAGGCGGTTTTTATGGTTTTTTAATTGGAAGTTTTGAGGTTTTAGCTGTTCTGGTTTTGATTTCGGTTATTATTTTTTGGATTCGCAGAATGGTACTTCGTATTCCCAGATTCTGGAATAAAGAAATGAAAGGCTTCCCTAAAAACGATGCCTTGTACATTTTGTATTTCGAAATGGTATTAATGGTTCTGTTTTTAATCATGAATGCTACAGATACAACTTTTCAACAAGCCAATTCGGGTAATACAATTAGTCAATTTATAGCACCTTGGTTTAGCGGCATCAATCCAGAAACGCTTCATATTATTGAGCGAACTGCTTGGTGGTTGCATATAGCGGGTATTTTGGTGTTCTTAAATTATCTATATTATTCTAAGCATTTACATATTCTATTGGCTTTTCCAAATACGTACTACGCAAATTTGAATCCTTTAGGAAAATTTGATAACTTACAATCGGTTACAGACGAGGTTAAAATGATGTTAGATCCGAGTGCAGATCCTTATGCTGCTCCTGCCGAAAGTGATACCGATAGTATGCCAGAAAAATTCGGAGCTGAAGATGTTTTTGATTTGAATTGGGTACAATTAATGAATGCTTATACGTGTACTGAATGTGGTAGATGTACATCTGTTTGTCCTGCTAATATTACAGGGAAAGAGTTATCGCCAAGAGCGATTATGATGAAAACGAGAGATAGAGCAGAAGAAGTAGGGAAAAATATTGATGTAAATGGTGAGTTTAAATCAGACGATAAGAATTTATTTACTACAATTTCTAATGAAGAATTGTGGGCATGTACTAGTTGTAATGCATGTGTAGAGGAATGCCCTGTAAATATAGATCCTTTATCCATAATTATGGATATGCGACGATTTTTAGTAATGGAAAAATCAGCTGCACCTCAAGAATTGAATATGATGATGACCAATATAGAAAATAACGCTGCACCATGGCAGTATAACCAATTAGATAGATTAAACTGGAAAAATGAAGAGTAAATTTGACAAAGAACTACACGAATTAAGAGACAAAGAAGGCAATTTGTTAAGCCCTGAATTACCAAAGGGAGTTAAAAATTACCTTATTGATATAGATGGGACTGTTTGTGATGACATACCGAATGAAGAACCTGAACGTATGCTTACTGCCGAGGTATATCCTGATGCGTTAGACACATTGAATAGATGGTATGACGAGGGTCATATTATCTGTTTTTTCACATCAAGAACAGAAGAGCATAGAGATTACACGGAAAGATGGTTAGCTGCTAATGGTTTTAAATACCATAGTTTATTAATGGGCAAACCAAGAGGTGGTAATTACCATTGGATTGATAATCATTTGGTTAAAGCAACACGATATAGAGGTAAATTTACAGACTTAATAGAAAAAGAAGTTACCATTCAAGTATTTGACGACGGTAAACATTAAGTAACCTTGTAGTATTAAAAGAATAATTTAAGTAACTCTAAATTCATAATTATGAATGTACCTACCATGGCTGAACTGACAGCTCAAGGCAAACAACCCGAAGTTTTATTTTGGGTAGGTTGTGCTGGTAGTTTTGATGATAAAGCAAAAAAAATAACCAAAGCTTTTGTTAAAATATTAAACAAGGCTGAAGTTAATTTTGCTGTGCTAGGTACTGAAGAAGGTTGTACTGGTGATCCTGCTAAACGTGCAGGAAACGAGTTTCTTTTCCAGATGCAAGCCATGACCAATATTGAGGTTATGAACGCTTATGAAATCAAAAAGGTAGTAACCGCGTGTCCGCATTGCTTTAATACCATTAAAAATGAATATCCTCAATTGGGTGGCAATTACGAAGTAATGCACCATACTCAATTTTTAAAATCGTTATTAAACGAAGGTAAGCTCACAATAGAAGGTGGTTCATATAAAGGAAAACGTATTACTTTTCATGATCCGTGTTATTTGGGTAGGGCAAATGATGTTTATGAAGCCCCAAGAGAACTTATTAAAAAGTTAGAAGTTGAATTGGTTGAGATGAAACGATGCAAGCGTAATGGTTTGTGTTGTGGAGCTGGTGGAGCTCAAATGTTTAAAGAACCCGAAAAAGGAAATAAAGACATTAATGTTGAACGAACAGAAGAAGCGTTGGAAATAAAACCAGATATTATTGCAACTGGATGCCCTTTTTGTAATACCATGATGACCGATGGAGTTAAAAATAAAGAGAAAGAAAACGATATAAAAGTATTGGATATTGTAGAACTTATTGCAAATGCCCAAGATCTATAATTAAAAATATACCATAGTATGCCATATATTAAAGATAAAAATTTAGTTAATATTTATGAGGAGGTAGATAAGGCCAACCAAACCATAAATAAATTAAATAAACTACTCAAAGAGGAGGAAGAAAATAACTCTATTTTAAGAAAACACAGAATTATTTTAGGCATTTTTGGTCTTTTGACGTTAATACTATTCTTGTGGTCATTTTTACCTAAATCCGATAAAATCGATAATAAATATTTAATAAAAAACAATTTATCTATAATTAACAATGATACATTACATCAATTGAGGGAGGCTAAAAAAGTGGCAATTGAGGTAAAAAGAAATGCCCAAGGTATAGTGGGGGAAACTATAGTTTACAGTATACAAATTGGTGCGTTTACCAATTTCAAAGCAAAGTTGTTTTCGGATGATTTAGCTCATATGAAAGAGTTCGAAGAGGGTGGCTTAAACAAATATGCCATTGGTAATTTTGTTACCTATGCAGAAGCTTTGGTCCTAAAAGAAGATTTAAGAAGATTAGGTTTTGCCGATTGTTTTATTATAGCTCAGTCTTATGGTGATCCTGTCAATATCAGAGAAGCTTTGGAATTAAGTGAAGAAACTCAGTATCTAAAATAAGTAGAGAACAAAATTTTGTTTTTTATTATTGAAAACTACAAAAAGAAAATCTAAAACCTTGATTTCTAAAACTAAAACTAAAGCTTTTATAAAAGCCGCTCGTTTGCGTACCTTACCTTTGTCTGTATCTGGAATATTGCTAGGTAGTTTTTTGGCATATTCTAGTGGGTGTTTTAATTGGGTAATTTGTATTCTGGCACTATTAACTACAATTGGGTTTCAAGTATTATCTAATTTTGCTAATGATTATGGAGATGGTGTAAAAGGCACTGATAATTTAGATAGAATCGGTCCAGAAAGAGCATTGCAGAGTGGTGTAATTTCACCAAATGAAATGCTTAACGCTATAAAATTTACTGGAGTCATTACTTTTTTGGTAGCAGTAATTTTACTTTATTTAGCATTCGGAAAAGAAAATCTTAACTATTTTTTGCTATTTCTACTATTGGGTTTGGCAAGTATAGCTGCAGCCATTAAATATACTATGGGTAAAAAAGCCTATGGTTATAGTGGATTTGGAGATGTTTTTGTTTTTCTATTTTTTGGCTGGCTAAGTGTAGCAGGTAGTTATTTTTTATATACAAAGCAATTCACTTGGACTGTTTTTCTCCCAGCAACTTCTATTGGCTTGTTAAGCGTTGGTGTATTGAATTTAAATAACCTTCGTGATAGAGTATCAGATGAAAAAGCAAACAAACGAACACTCGTGGTTAAGATAGGAGAGGAGTTTGCAAAATATTATCACTATTATTTATTGATTGCAGCATTTTTACTCGCACTGTTATATACTTCATTTCATTATAATTCTCCAAAACAATTTTTATTTATTATTGCCTTTATACCTATTTTTATTCACCTGAATACGGTTTACAAGAATACAGATACTGCTAAATTAGACCCTGAACTTAAAAAACTCGCCTTGAGTACTTTTTTGTTTGCTATCCTTTTTGGCTTGGGACAAATTTTATGATAAAAGTCATTTTATCCCTTTTTCAACCTGCTTAATTTTGTGGTGTTAAAAGAAATAGGTGAAAATAATATACACATATCTTTTTATCTTTTTGTATGTTGGAGCTTTGTTAAGGCCAATTGTACCAGTAATTGAATATAATCTGAACTATGATTATATAGCCAAAGTGCTATGTGTCAATAAGGAAGAACCTGAGCTGCAATGTAATGGAAAATGTCAACTTGCCAAAGAAATCAAAAAAACTATTCCAATTGACTCAAAAGATGAGCAACCCGCTTTACCTGTTATAGATTTTGACAAATTTCCGATTACTTATCTTAAAATCGATAACCAAAAATTCAAGCTTTATGAATATCCAAAAAACTTGAATTCTTTTTTAAATAAGATAGGCAAAACAAAAGATTATATCACCTCTGTTTTTCAACCTCCCGATTTTTTAGTTTAAATATTCCCGCTTTTATTGCATTAATGTATTTGCAATACTCATAAACTATTTCAAAAAAAGATTGAATACCATTACGCTTGCTTGTTGTTTTTTCGGCAGGGCAAAATCCGTATTCTTAAAACTAAAAAATAAATAAAATGCAACTCTTAAAATATATAATACCAATACTATTAGTAGTTACCATTTCTTGTACTAGTGATGATGATCCTATAGAACCGATAAATGAAATTGAAGGATTGACAAAAGTGCAAGAAATCTCAAACAATATACATACTATTGAGCTTTTTACGGAAAGCGGAAAATTAATGCAAGGTTATAACGATATAACGTTAAGAATTATGAATAAAAACAGTAAAGCGTACATACAAAATGCGAGTATTAATTGGAAACCGATGATGCACATGACGAGTATGATGCACTCTTGTCCTAAGTCATCAATAACTAAAATGGCTGATAAAGAAACGCTTTACAATGGGTTCATCATTTTCCAAATGGCTGAAAATGCTGATGAGAAATGGGATCTGACCTTTAATTATACTATTGATGGTTCAGAATATGAAGCAAAAGCGGGTATCACAGTTCCAGCGACAGAGAAAAAAGTAGTAGCATCATTTATGGGTACTGATGGTGCAAGGTATGTTGTGGCTTTAGTAGCACCAAAAAATCCAGAAGTAAAAGTAAATGATATTGTTGCTGGTATTTATAAGATGGAAAATATGATGACTTTTCCTGAAGTTACCAATTATAAATTAATGCTAGACCCACGTATGCCAAGTATGGGCAATCATTCTTCACCAAATAATGAAGATTTAACCTATGATGCTGCTTCAAAAATGTATAAAGGGAAATTGTCTCTGACCATGACAGGCTATTGGAAACTCAATTTAATGTTGGTTAATAATAATAGTGAAATGCTTAAAGGTGAAGAAGTTACCGATGAAAACGAAAGCAGTAGTTTGTTTTTGGAGCTAGAATTTTAAAAATAGCATATTTAGATTGTCAAACCGATTAGTCAGGTCGGTTTGACAATTATTGCTAGTTATTAAATCAAAGTAGATGAAAAATATAGTAGTAATAGTAAGTTTTTTAGTTTGCAGTGTATTACAATTAACTGCACAAAAAACAGAAGTAGATTCCATTTTACCTGTTAAGCTTGACGAAGTAATTGTAATAGGAAAACTAGGATTGAACAATAGAAAACAAGAAAAACCACTTTCCAGTATTGATAATTATTTAGAAAAATCGAATAGAATATCAATGATAAAAAGAGGAAATTATGCTTGGGAACCTGCAATGAACAACATGGTTTCTGATCGTTTGTCGGTAACTATAGACGGCATGCAAATCTTTGGAGCTTGTACTGATAAAATGGATCCGATCACTTCTTATGTAGATATTTCCAACTTATCAGAAGTGCATGTAAACTCTGGCCAATCAGGAACTGAAAATGGAGCGACTATTGGCGGTGGTATTGACCTAAAATTACAGAAAAGCAGTTTTGAAAAAGAAGAGTTGAACGTGGGTATAGATTTAGGTTCAGAATCGAATTCTAATGCCCAGATAATCAGTTCGGAATTTAATTATGCAGATGAGAAATTAATGTTTAACGTAGATGCTATTTATAGAAAGGCTGAGAATTATGTAGCTGGTGGTGGAGACGAGGTGCCTTTTTCACAGTACGAAAAATTTAATGTTTCAACGGTTGCAGGAGTTAAATTAGGTAAAAATAGTGCCATTACAGGAAGTTTTATTTTTGATAAAGCAAATGATGTGGGTTATCCAGCGTTAACCATGGATGTTTCTTTAGCAAAAGCTTTGATTGCATCGGTGAGCTTTGAGCAAAAAAATATAAGTTCTATTGTAAATAAATGGGAAACAAAGTTATACTATAATACGATAACGCACGTAATGGACGATACCAAAAGACCAGATGTTCCTATTCATATGGACATGCCGGGATGGAGCGATACGTATGGGTTTTATTCAAAGATTAAAGCTGCAAAATCGAAACACAATTTGCTTTTTAATGTAAATGGATATTATAACAAATCATTGGCAGAAATGACTATGTATCCTAACGATCCCACTGAGAATGTAATGTTTATGCTCACATGGCCAGATGTAAGAACGTTGTATTCTGGTATTTATGGCGAAGATAAAATCATCTTAAATGAGAACCGTAATGTAAAAGTATCCGCCAGAGCGGGATTTCAAAATGCTTCTATTTCCGATGATTTTGGATTGAATAGTTTGCGGATTTTTTATCCTGATCTAAAAGACAATAAGTCGCGGTTTTTGATGAACTTTTCATCGGAATACAATTTAAAATTTAAAAAGTTAGAAGTTTCCATTGGTGCTGGTTATGGCCAAAGAGCACCTTCGGTTACCGAGGCATACGGTTTTTATCTATATAACAGTTTTGACAATTATGATTATATAGGAAACCCTTATTTAAAAAATGAAAAATCTATAGAATTAAATTTAGGGGCTGAATCTAAAATCAACCAATTTAAAATTGGAACCGACATCTCATTTTTTTACCTAACAGATTATATCATAGGGAGAATTGCTCCAGACATTGATAAAATGACTATTGGTGCAGATGGTGTCAGAATTTATGAAAATATTGAAAATGCTACAATTTTCAATAGTAATTTAAGTATGGTATATCGTTTTACCAACGCTATAAAAATGGATGGTTCTTTGGGCTATAATTTAGGTAGGGATAATAATGGAGATAACTTGCCTTTAATAAGTCCGATTACGTATGGCACTTCAATAACTTATAAAAAGAATACATTTCAAACAGAAATAAGCATGAACGGAGCTGACAAGCAACATAATTTTAGTGCTTATTACGGAGAAGATAGCACATCTGCATATACAATATTCAATGCAAATGCATCCTATAATTTTTATTTTGGAGGACAGACTTTGTATGTAAAAGCAGGTGTACAAAATTTATTTGACCGTAATTATTCTACTTATACGGATTGGAAAAATATACCAAGAATGGGAAGAAACGTATTTCTGAATGTATCCTATGTTTTGTAATTAATATCTAAGTTTTTGTAAATTGCAAATAATACCTTAAAACCTTTTTATAATGAAAATAACCTATCTCGGTCATGCTTCTTTGCAAATTGAAGCTCATGGAAAAGTAATAATAGTAGATCCATTTATTACAGGTAATGAATTAGCGAAGCATATAGAAATAAACAAGTTGGAAGCTGATTACATTTTATTGACTCATGCTCATGGCGATCATATTTTGGATGTTGAAGCTATTGCAAAAAATACGGGTGCTAGTATCGTTTCAAATTTTGAAATAGTAAACCATTTTGAAGCTAAAGGCATTAAAGGCCACCCTATGAATCATGGCGGTACATGGCAATTTGAATTTGGCAAACTGCATATGGTCAACGCTATACATACCAGTTCTTTTCCCGATGGTAGCTACGGTGGTAATCCTGCAGGGTTTGTATTGGAAACATCTCACCATAAAGTTTATATTGCTGGTGATACGGCATTAACGTATGATATGAAACTCATTCCGATGGTTATAGGTGAGTTGGATTTAGCTGTTTTACCTGTAGGTGATAATTTTACCATGGGTATTGAAAGTGCAATAATAGCTTCTGACTTTGTGGAATGTGATAAAGTTTTAGGTTGTCATTTTGATACTTTTGGCTATATAAAAATCAATCATAAAGAAGCCATAAAAAAGTTTTCAAGTCGCAGTAAAGAACTCATTCTTTTGGATATAGGTAAGAGTATTAAATTATAGGGGTTTACCACTATTAATTATTTTTTTATAACTTTACCCAACTAACTTAAAACTAATTAACTATGAGTACTTTATTGTATATTCTATTGGGTATTGTTCTACTAATAATTATTTTAGGAATGATTGCCCCTAAAACTTATGAAGTTAACAGAAGTATTGTGATTAGTAAATCGCTTTCAGAAGTTTTTAACTATTTAAAATTTTTAAAAAACCAAGAAGATTGGTCACCTTGGGCAGAAAGAGATCCAAATATGAAAAAAACATTTTCAGGGACTGATGGTGAAGTGGGTTTTATATCAGCATGGGAAAGCGACCATAAACAAGTGGGTAGTGGCGAACAAGAAATAACCGGTATTGATGAGAATAAGGAGATGAGAACACAATTACGTTTTTTAAAACCTTTTAAGTCGCAATCTGATGCTTACATGAGAGTCGCTGATGCAGATGGAGGAACAGAGGTGACTTGGGGCTTTTCAGGAAATAACAAATTCCCAATGAGCATAATGATGTTATTTATGAACATGGAGAAAGCAATTGGGGGAGATTTTGAACATGGATTAGCCAAATTAAAAACAACTTTAGAAAATAAATAATTTATGAAAACAGTTACAGCAGGTTGGTTCGAAATTCCGGTTTCTAATATGGATAGAGCCATTACGTTTTATAATGCGGTATTTCAAGTAGAAATAGCCAAACAAAATTTCGGTGGCATAGAAATGGGTTGGTTTCCATTTTCTCCTGATGCAAACGGAGCCCCAGGGTCTTTAATACAAAGTGAAGAAAATTATAAACCATCAACAGATGGCACATTGGTATATCTCAATTGTGATGATTTAGCTAATGAACTGGGCAGAATTGAAAATGCAGGAGGTACGGTTTTACAAGCTAAAACCCAAATTTCTGAAGAACATGGTTATATGGGATTGTTTTTAGACACGGAAGGCAATAGAGTGGCGTTGCATTCACAAAAATAGTACCCTCGCCAAGAATCGAACTTGGATCTAAAGTTTAGGAAACTTCTATTCTATCCGTTGAACTACGAGGGCAATTGCCTTGCAAAAATAGTATATATTTGTTGTTTTCTGATAGGTAAATGAAAGCAACGTATAAAAAGTATAGTCTTAATTTTAAACAACCCGGAGGAACTTCACGTGGTGTGTTACGCACTAAAGAAACGTATTTTTTAATGCTTTCTGAAAATGGAAACAGCGGAGTAGGAGAGTGTGGACTTTTTAAAGGCTTAAGTGCTGATGACAGACCAGATTATGAAAAAAAGCTACAATGGCTTTGTGATAGTATCAACCTAGAAACAGATTTTTTATTAAATGAGTTATCAGAATTTCCCTCAATCCAATTTGGATTGGAACAAGCCTTATTATCCTTAAAGAGCAAAGATAAATTTATACTGTTTCCCTCTATTTTTACTGAAGGTAAAGATGCCATACCTATAAATGGATTGATATGGATGGGCACGGCTGATTTTATGAAACAGCAGATTAAAGAAAAATTGGCATCAGGATTCACCACTTTAAAGCTAAAAATTGGGGCTATTGATTTTGAAGCTGAAATTGAAATCTTAAAATCCATTCGAAAAGAATTTTCTTCAAATGAAATAGAAATCCGTGTGGATGCCAACGGAGCGTTTACTCCAAAGAATGTTTTAGAAAAACTAAAACGATTATCAGATTACAATTTGCATTCTATTGAACAGCCCATTAAGGCGGGGCAATGGCAAGAAATGGCTTTGTTGTGCGAAAAAACACCCTTGCCCATTGCTCTTGATGAAGAATTAATAGGTGTCTTCAAAAAAGAAGAAAAACAAAAACTGATAGACACTATTAAGCCCCAATATATTATTCTAAAACCAAGTTTAATAGGTGGAATTCAAGGTAGCAACCAATGGATTGAAATAGCAAAACAACACAATGTACTATGGTGGGTTACTTCTGCTCTAGAAAGTAATATTGGGTTAAATGCCATTGCTCAATTTACCTATAGTTTAAAAAATATAATGCCACAAGGTTTGGGTACGGGTGGTTTGTTTACCAATAATTTTGATTCACCTTTAGATGTTAAAAATGGCAAGCTACATTATAATCCAAAATTAAAATGGCAGTTTGGTTTTTAAAACTTATTTTTGAATTTAAATATATAAGATGAACTTTATTCAACAAGCTTATAAAGGTCAGCCCAACTTTTGGAAGTATTTATTACCTACTTTGGGGCTTTTTGGAATTTTTGCTTTGAATAGTATAGCAATTGCTATTTTAGATTTAGATATGGGAGAGATGATGCGTCAGGAAATATTAGCCAAAGGATCAAATAGAGTTTTTTTTGAAAGTTTAATTATATTCGTAATATTTCTTGCAGGATTGTTTTTTTGGGTAAGATTCGTGCATAGACAACCAATAAAATCTTTAACAACTTCAAGAGATAAGGTTGATATAAAACGTATTTTTTTTGCATTCTCTTTATGGGCAATCATAACTATTGTTGTTGTTGTATATGCTTATTTTACTGTTCCAGAGGATTTTATTTGGAATTTTAATCTTAATAAATTTATCATTCTTGCATTGTTATCTATTGTGCTAATTCCAATTCAAACCAGTTTTGAAGAGTATTTTTTTCGCGGATATTTAATGCAAGGATTAGGTGTATTGGTTAAAAATAGATGGTTTCCTTTAATATTTACCTCTGTTACTTTTGGTTTAATGCATATGGCTAACCCTGAGGTAGAAAAATTAGGATTAATATTGATGGTATATTATATTGGTACAGGTTTGTTTTTGGGAATTATTACACTTATGGATGAAGGTTTAGAGCTAGCATTGGGCTTCCATGCTTCAAATAATTTGGTTACAGCACTTTTAGTTACCACAGATTGGACAGCCTTTCAGACAGATTCCATTTTAAGAGATGTCTCCGAACCATCTGCGGGATTTGATATTATTATTCCAGTATTTATATTTTTTCCTATTCTAACATTCATTTTTTCAAAAAAATATGGCTGGAAAAATTGGAAAGAAAAATTGATGGGAAGGGTTGAAGAACCTACTTTAATTGCCGATGAACACTAATAATTTTAACAAAAACTTTAAGCTAAACGGAAATTCGTTTGTTTCAGAGCAAGAACTCATTGACTATTCCAAGACTACTTCATCTTCTATATATTCTTTTTTAGAGGTATGGTTTAGTAAAGAGTTGACAATTGATGTTCAAACTTCAGGATCAACTGGGAGACCAAAAATCATTAAACTTAGAAAAGAGTATATGATAAATAGTGCCAAAGCCACTGGTACTTTTTTTATTTTGCCTGAAAAGACAACAGCATTATTATGTCTTTCAGTAGGTTATATTGCTGGAAAAATGATGCTGGTAAGGGCTCTGACCCTGGGTTGGCATTTAGACATTGTAGAGGTTAGTTCAAATCCGTTATTTAGTATTGATAAAGATTATGATTTTTGTGCTATGGTGCCAATGCAGGTACAAAATTCTTTGGAAAAATTACACAAAATAAAAAAGCTAATTATTGGTGGTGGAGCAGTTGATAAAAGTCTTTTGAAAAAAATACAATCAGAAAAAACAGAAATATTCGCTACTTACGGAATGACAGAAACCATTACGCATATAGCTGTTAAACCTTTGAACAGTTTTCGTCATGCTGAACTTGTTTCAGTACCTCATTATAAAACCCTCCCGAACATTCAGATTTCAACGGATTCAAGAGGTTGTTTGATCATTAATGCCCCAAACATTTCCGATGAAAAGGTAATTACTAACGACTTGGTTAAAATTATTTCTGATACTGAATTTGAGTGGTTAGGGCGAGTAGATAATGTCATAAATTCTGCTGGTGTAAAATTGATTACAGAACAAATTGAAGAGAAATTATCCAAAATTATCGATAGTCGATTTTTTGTGGCTGGAATTCCTGATGAATTGCTTGGAGAAAAATTAGTGTTAATTATTGAAGGGGATAACAAAACAGAATATTTAAAGACTCAAATTTTAAGTTTACCTTTTATAAAAAAATTTGAAATACCTAGAGAAGTTTACACTGTTGAGAAATTCATTGACACTGATACTAAAAAAATCAATAGAAGAGCTACATTAAAATCAATGAAATTTTGATAAATTCATTTATTGTAAACAATACTCGGAATATTAAATAGATTTATTCATACCAAAAATCTGGTTTAATGTTTGATCCTAGCCTCGTGCAATCTCCACAAGCCGGAGGGACAAGTACATATGGATTATTACTAAGAGGATTATTGTCAGTATAATACTTAAAACCGTTTTGGAGGTCAGTAATCAAATCTGACGGTCCACCATCTGGATCACGAAGGGCAGGTGAGTTTTGTTCACATAATGAAAAATACGGAGGTAAAGCTTCATCTGGATACAAGTCTTTATAATTAAAGAACATTCTTTTTTCAGAAACAGAAGAGACTTCAAAAATTCCAATAACTTTTTCATCAGTATTAAACGAGGGACGTATGTTACCTTCGATAAACCCTGGTTGGTTTTGAGCTAAACCATTTTGCGAAGAAGATAATTTTTTAAGTGTTTTATAATAGGTATAAGCATCGATTGATTGTACATATTGTTTTACCAATATACTGTAACGACGTGATATAATAGGGTTAATACCTTTAATAAATCTTATTTCAAATTTTTCTACTCTATCTTCTAATAAATCAGTGGTTTCAGTTAAATTGATTCCATTTGAAAATTCAGTTTTATAACAGATTCTTTGTTCAGTTGTTTTATTTTCAAGCCTTAATTCATAAGGCGGCACGGCAGATTCTATAATTAAATCTTGAAAAGTCCAGAAGGGTGCTATAATTTTATATGTTTCTTCATATTCATACCTATAGTACCTAGAATTTCCCGTTTCGTCGTAGCTATCTACAAAAATAGCCACACCATCTTCGTTTAAATTATTAGTTCCACGTTCTGCATATACCTTTTCGATTTTACCTATGTTGGTCATCGGTATGGCTTTAGACTCGTAAGATTTATTATTAGAGGTGGTTATAAACAATTGATACATCTTTCCTAATTCAGCTGCAAATGGAATATCAGAACTATATACACCAGCCTCAAAAGTTTCAGTAAAATCTATTCTACCACCTTTGTCATCAGTGATATATACAACGGCATTGCTTTCTGGCGGCGGCACAAAATCTTCAAACTTAAAAGAGTTAGAAAGCTTAATTTGATGCGTTTTAAATTCGTTAGTAATCAAAGCCTCTACAACAAGGGCATCTTCAAATCCTAAAGTCTGTACATCAAATGGGTCTATGCATGAATTAGTTGAAAACCCTAGGGTAAAAAACAATATAATTATATGTATTTTTAATTTTTTCATTTAATAAATTTCATCATCACTTTATGATAACCTTCTAAATTAACCCTAGACTTAGTAATTAATAGTCAGCTATCCAAAATTTGTTGAGCTTGATGTAATAAAATTAATAAAGATTAGTTGACTTTTATAATTTCCTGCAAACTAACAGGCAGCCCCTTTTTATTAAATCCTTCTAACCTTATTTGATAATACCCTGGCACATCAGAGGAGTAAAAGGATAATTCATTATCTTTTTCATATAAAGTTAAATTTGGACGCCAAAGTAATAAATTTCTGTAATCTGGTATTCTGTCAAATTTTAAATCGTTTTCATAAACTTGTTTATAATACGTTTTTTTGGGTAGGGGTTTAAATAGATTTACGTATTTAATAAAATTGCCCTGTGCAGAAGTAGTATAATTCCCACTTTTTGTTTCAATAGCAATAATGCCCTCGTATATTTGAGTTCCATATAAGTATTGAGATTTAACAACATGTATTTTGTCAATACTATTGGCATTGTATGCTAATAATTCTTCATGATTTTGCACTAATACACCATCAATAATTATCATAGGTAGTGTTTCGGAATTTACTTGATCTAAGTAAACCAATACATGTAATGTACTTTTATTTTTACGCGTTTTTGTAAATACTTCAGGCATAATCTCTACTACTGTTTCTTTTACTGTAGGAAATCGAGTGTAATCGTCCAAAGTATAAGTTTTGAAAATTTTAGATTCGTAGAATGGTTTTATAGGTAAAATACTGTCTTCAACATTTAATTTAATGGTAGCGTATGAATTTTCAATTTGACTCTGAATACTACGGTTAAGTATTATGCTTTGCATATCTTGTGAAATACTAAAATCTGTAAAATGCAAATTTTTTAAATCCATATTTGTAATGCTATCCACAAGTATATGTTGATTTTCATTTGTTCTATTATCTAAAACTTGAAAGATTGCATTATCATTTTCATAAGAATCATTAAGATAGGTATAAAAAGAGCCTTTATTATTAGTTGTGGCAACTTTGAATAAAAAGTTTTTTCCTGGGATAGATATTGCCACTTTACTATTTTGTATAGGTTTTTTATTAGAATCCAGAACCTTTCCGCTAATTAATTCACCTCTTAATTCGGGTAAAAATGTTGTACTTTTAAGCTTTGTCTGTTCAAATAGTTTCTTATAATTGATTGAGGAAGCCATCTCAGGGATTGTGATGGAGTCGAGCTTGTTTACCGAAATAGAATAATCTCCAGAAGAATTTTCCAAATCAGAGTTTAGAATATTCAGTACAACTTTTTCCCTTTTACCAAAGTTCTTTTTTTCAATGGATAATGATAAACCATTAGCTGCAACTTTTTGTTTTGCAACGGTCTTTATTGGATTGATTATTTTACTCTTTGGTATATAAGTTGAATCATTTTTAACAAGGATATCCGATTGGTTTTCTTCAAATGGATTGACAATACTAATGTCATTTTGAAAATAATTATCAGTCCAATTACGCATCCATTGCGTATATGCTATCAGTTTATAGTTACCTGATGAAATGGAAGTTGGGATAAAAAAATCTCCAAAACCAGTACCATTCTTCAATCTGATTTTATGTTTAAAAACGGATTTTAAATCTTTGTCTATTAGCTCAACATAGGCTATTTTGCTTAGCGTACTTAATTTTTCAGTTTTAGTATTTAAGCAGTATAGCTTATAATAAATACTCTCACCAGTAACTAAAAAGCTAGTGTTAAAATGTATAAAAACATTTTCTTGAGGTATTGTAGAGTCAGTGCTATTTTGAGCAATTAATTTGTTAGAGCATACGCACAAAAAAAATAAAATTATGTAAATATATTTATTCATACCAAAAATCTGGTTTAACATTTGTTCCTAGTCTTGTACAATCTCCACAGGAGGTGGGTACCATATTAAATGGACCAATAGACACATCATCTTGTTCAGGATAACTACCATTCAAATCATAATATTTTACTTCTCCACCATAAAGAAGCCCAGGTAATTGAGGTCCTACATTCTCATCAGGTTCAATTGAAGGCGTGGTTATTTCGCACAATGTGAAATAAGGGGGCAATGCTTCTCCCTCAAATAAGTCTTTATAATTAAAAAACATTCTTTTTTCAGAAACGGAAGAAACTTCAAAAATTCCTATAACTTTTTCATCAGACCCAGTTGAAGAACGTATATTACCTTCTATAAACCCTGGTTGGTTTTGAGTTATACCATTTTGAGAAGAAGACAGTTTTTTAAGCGTTTGATAATAAGTGTAAGCATCGATTGATTGTACATATTGTTTTACCAATATACTGTAACGATGTGAAATAACTGGATTGATACTTTTAAGAAATCGTACATTAAACTTTTCTACTTTGTCCTCAGCCAAATCAGTAGTTTCAGTAATTACAATTCCATTTGAAAATTTTGTATTATAACATGTTTTTTGCTCAGTAGTTTTACTAACATAATCAAATGAAACCGGATATTCGTATGGAGGTCCAGTTACAATAACTAAATCGACAGGTGACCATCTGGGTGCCACAATTTTATAAGTTTCTTCGTATTCATACCTATAGTACCTAGAATTACCAGTGGCATCATAGCTATCTACAAAAATTGACACACCATCTTCGTTTAAATTATTTGTATCTCGTTCGGCATATACTTTGTCAATTTGCGTTATATTGGTTAACGTTACCGCTTTTGACTCATATGATTTATTATCAGATGTTGTTATGAACAATTGATATTCTTTTCCAGCTTCAGCCGCAAAAGGAATATCAGAACTATATACACCTGCCTCAAAAGTTTCTGTAAAATCTATTCTACCACCTATGTCATCAGCTATGTATATAACTGCATTGGTTTCTGGGGGTGGTGTAAACTCTTCAAATTTAAAAGAATTGGAAAGTTTAATTTGATGCGTTTTAAATTCATTGGTAATCAAAGCTTCAACAACAAGTGCATCTTCAAACCCTAGTGTTTGTACATCAAATGATTCTATACACGAATTAGTTAAAAACCCTAGAGTTAAAAGTAATACTATGATATGTATTTTTATCTTTTTCATCTAATAGTATCGCATCTTAAAATTTAAAATTATAAGTAATTGTAGGAACTGGAACAGAAAAAATTGAACTTTTATACCCTTTGACATTTCCATTATCCGTAACAAAAAACACAGAAAAAGGATTGTTTCTACCCAAGACATTATAAACGGAAATGTTCCAAAAGCTGTGTGCCAGTTTTTTTATTTTATGATTACCTTCTATGTTAATACCTAAATCTAATCGGTAGTAATCTGGCACTCTAAATTTGTTTCTTTCACTGTAAAACACATATTGTTCACCTTCATACTCGTATTTACCTATTGGGTAGGTAACAGGTCTTCCGGTTTGATAAACAAAATTTGCAGAAAAACTAAAACGCTTTGTTAGTTTATAATTTGCGACAAGGCTAAAATCATGTGGTTTATCATAGTTTGAGTCAAAATACATACCATTGTTTACACGATTTTCACTAAACTCGCTATCTAATTTTACTTGTGATTTTGAATACGTATAACCAATCCATCCATTTAATTTTCCTTTGTTTTTTTTGACTAAAAACTCTAAACCATAAGCTTTTCCATCCCCTTGCAATATTTCCGTTTCTATGGAATTGTTTAATAGCAATTCTGCTCCAACCTTATAATCTAATGTGTTTTTTAGTTTTTTATAATAAGATTCCAAACTTAATTCATAAGTGTTTCCGTCAATGTTTTTATATAGTCCTAAGGCAAATTGTTGAGCTTTTTGAGGCTTAATGTTATAGTCAGAAAGTTTCCAAGTATCAGTTGGAGAGGCAGTTGTATTGTTAGACAATGTGTGGATAAATTGATAATTATTATTATAACTCGCCTTTACTGAAAAACTAGGATTTAAAGAATATCTTGCCGAAAGTCTGATTTCAGGACCTCCATAATTTTTTACTACTTCATTTTTACCAAAGCTTAAGGTGTTAATTGCTGTTTCTTCGTTTATTGGTAAATTATCAGCATAAACTGTTTGATTTGCTTCTCCCAAAAAAGCATAATAAGAATATCTTAAACCAGCGTTTAGAGATAAATTTTCACTAATTTCAAAATTATCGGAAATGAATAATGCCGACTCAAGGGCACGCTCTTTGTCTACGGAAGTAGTCTCAACAATAGAGCTATTTCCTCTTGGTGTTTTTTTACCAGGACTGTTGTTGTAAAGTTTACCAGAGATTCCATAGTCTAAGGTGTGCTTATTATTTGGTTTATATGATAGTAATAGCTTTAGCTCAGTTTCTTTGACATTATAAGCAAAATTAAAATTGCTATTACCGTTATTATTGTCATAATTAATATCAAAATCATAATTACTATGTGCCAAAATAAGACTTGCTTTATTTTTATCATTAAATCTATGATTCCACCGCATAGATACTAAAGTATTGTTATAGCCGTAAAGAGAGTCTGATGCAATACTGAATTTATCGTCACTGTAATATGCAGTTGCAGAAAAATCATTATTCTCATTGAACTGATGTGTGTATTTTAGAATTGCATCATAAAATGAAGCTTTGCTGTTTTCCAGTTTTTTTTCATTGGTTGCTTTTAATAGCCAATCAGAATAAGTGGCTCTTGCACCTACAATTAGTGATGATTTATCTTTTACAATTGGAATTTCAAAGGTTAAATTACCAGTAACGGGCCCAATTGAACCTTCGCCCTTAAATTTTTCAGTACTCCCTTTTTTTGTTGATATGTCAAAAACTGAAGATAATCTGCCCCCAAATTTAGCGGGAATATTTCCTTTATATATTTCTAAATCACCCGTTGTATAAGGGTTTAGAGCAGAAAAAATACCAAAAAAATGAGTAGGGTTATAAATTACACCATCATCTAAAAGAATTAGATTTTGATCGGTTCTACCACCTCTTACATTATAACCAGCTGCAGCTTCACCAGCAGTTGAAATTCCAGGTAGTGTTGTTGCTATTTTCAAAACATCTCTCTCACCAAGAACCAAGGGAACGGTTTTTACATTCTCAATTTGAATCTTTGTAATACCTGTAATCGATTCCTTTATATTTTTATCTCTATTTACGTCAATAATTATTTCATTCAACATTTCAGGATTGTCAGCCATACTAAAGTTGTAAACTCCATTATTGTATATAATTACCTTAGCATTAATATCAAGCATTCCTAATGATTTTAATACTAAATTATTGACACCCATTGGCAGTTCTATAGTATAGTTTCCATCGATATCCGTTAACGAATTTATTTTTTTACTTGGCACGCTTAAGACCAAGTTTGGTATAGGTTGTTTAGACTCTGCATGTACAACTTTACCCCTGAGCGTAAATTTTTTCAGACCTGAATTCTTATTTTCTTTACCAATTCTAATCGTTTTTATTTGCCTTCTAGCTTGAGCTTTATTTTGAGTAATAAAAACCGGTTTTTTATTTTCGATTTCCTCTAAAACTTCATTTTTGTCTTTTTCAAAAAAGACACTTGGAAGCTTGTCATATATAACATTGTTTTGAGTAAGAATTATTCTATTATCTTTTGTTATATAATAGTTTATTAATGTTTGTTCAAAAATATCATCTAAAATGGTAGAGAGTTTAGTTTCGTTGTATTGTCCAGAAATTCTATAGTTATCATTAAACCAATTGTCAATATAATAAAATTTGTAATTGGTTTTTTCTTCAATTCTCTTTAACACATCTTTAATGCTGGTATTACCGTAGTCAATAGTAATTTTTTCAGTAGCATTTTGTGCAGAAACAAAGTGTAGACTTAAAATTAAAACAATAGATACAATTTTTTTCATTGATTATTTTTAAAGATGTTGTTCAATTTTTTGTATTACTGTTTTTATAAAGGCGTTATTGTCTATTTTTTTTAAGCGTTTATTATTTTTATAAATAGT
Source organism: Aureibaculum sp. 2308TA14-22 (assembly GCF_040538665.1). Lineage (NCBI taxonomy): Bacteria > Pseudomonadati > Bacteroidota > Flavobacteriia > Flavobacteriales > Flavobacteriaceae > Aureibaculum > Aureibaculum conchae. The sequence continues at coordinate 1,928,448 of NZ_JBEWXT010000001.1, read as the reverse complement.
ATTGATTTCTCTGTTTAGATTAGGAAATATTTTTCTCAACTCTTTTTTGTTTTTAATTTCATAAAAACTATTTTTATATAAAAGAATATTTTTGTCGCGTTTTGAAAATTTACTGTAAATAAGATCATCTATTATATAATTTGCTTTTAACTTGTGATGTTTAGTATATAACGATAACATACTGCTACTATACGCAACTTCGTAGAACCCTTTTAGTATAACCGCTTCCGTTACACTATTTATAAATTTAAATTTTTTGTTGTGGATAGTAAAGCCTTCAACAAAAGCTTTATTTAACTGAATATTGCTGTTACTGTTAAATGAGCTTTTTAGTTTAGCAACTAGTTCATCATTGAAAATATCATATTTGAGTAAGATGTCATAATATTTTTGATTGTCAAACTCAACCGTTCCTGTAACAAAGTCGTTAGTTAGAAGAAAGTTATGATTTTTATCTTGAGTTCTGTAAGATTTTGTATAAAGTTCTCCATTAAACAGAGCAGTATTCTCTTGGCCTATACTTTTATCAAACCATTTGTAGTAATTTTTTTCTTCAAGATTGTTTTGTGCTAAAAGAATTGTATTGCTACCAACAATAAAAATAAATATACTACAGAAAATTTTAGCACTTTTCATAAAACAATGGGGTCAATTTCGAGTAAGCTAATATAGTACAAATAAAAGCCAACTTAATAAAAAGCCTTATTAATTTTCTAATTTTCTAACTTTCTACCAATACCCATTCGCCTTTTTCGATTAACGGAATAGCTTGTTTGTACTTTACTTCTTTACTTTCGCCATTCATTACATGTTTAATAGTAACACGTTCGTTTCTACCAATTTTACGTTCGGTACGCACAATAGTTTCAGTAACTTGTTGCTCTTGCGTTTGATTGGTACTAGTTTCTTGCGTAGGACTATTAAAATCAGCTTTGCTAACCTGAACTTTTTCTCTTTTTTGTTCTCTGGCCTGAGATATTTGCTGAGCATTTTGATTTGGTAACTCTCCTTTAAATAAGAAGGATAATACTTCCTTATTTACTTTGGTCAACATTTTTTTGAACAACTCAAAAGCTTCAAACTTATAAATCAATAATGGATCTTTCTGCTCATAAGTAGCATTCTGAACTGACTGTTTTAACTCGTCCATTTGACGTAAGTGATCTTTCCAAGTTTCGTCAATAATAGCCAATGAAATATTTTTTTCAAAATCGGCCACCAGACCTTTACCTTGAGACTCGTAGGCGTCTTTAAGGTTAGTTACCACATTTAGCGTTTTTACGCCGTCGGTAAATGGAACAGCTATACGCTCATATTGATTACCTTGTTTTTCGTAAACATCTTTAATTACAGGAAAAACAGCTTCGGCATTACGTTCTATTTTATTTTGATAATTTTTATATACAATTCTAAACAGTTCGTCTATTAGATCTTGTTCAGATTTATTTTCAAATTCTTCTTTTGTAAATGGGGATGAGCTTGATGAGAAACGAATCAATTCAAATTCAAAATTAGAATAATCGTTGCTTGGTTTGTTGTCCATCACAATAGCCTCACACGTATCATAAACCATATTTACAATATCCACTTGTAAACGTTCCCCGTAAAGGGCATGACGACGACGTTTATAAACCACTTCACGTTGCGAGTTCATAATATCATCATACTCTAACAATCTTTTTCTTATCCCAAAGTTATTTTCTTCTACTTTTTTCTGAGCTCTTTCAATAGATTTAGAAATCATTGAATGCTGAATCATTTCGCCTTCTTTTAGACCCATTCTATCCATCATCTTGGCTACACGTTCCGAGCCAAATAATCGCATCAGGTTATCCTCTAAAGAAACATAAAACTGTGAAGACCCTGGATCTCCTTGACGACCAGCACGACCACGTAACTGTCTATCTACACGACGAGAATCGTGACGTTCCGTACCCACAATAGCCAAACCACCTGCCTCTTTTACTTCGTCAGACAATTTAATATCAGTACCACGACCCGCCATATTCGTAGCTATGGTCACCACTCCAGGATTACCAGCCTCAGCAACAATATCGGCTTCTTTTTTATGGAGTTTTGCATTTAATACGTTGTGTGGTATTTTCCTGATGGTCAGCATTCTACCTAATAATTCAGAAATTTCAACTGATGTTGTACCTACCAAAACAGGCCTTTTTTCTTCGACCAATCGTACTATTTCATCAATTACGGCATTGTACTTTTCTCGTTTGGTTTTATAGATTAAATCCTCTTTATCTTTACGGAGTAAAGGCTTATTGGTCGGAATTTCAACCACATCCAATTTGTAGATTTCCCAAAATTCGCCAGCTTCGGTAACGGCAGTACCTGTCATACCCGAAAGCTTGTTATACATTCTAAAATAGTTTTGTAAGGTAACGGTAGCATAAGTCTGCGTTGCATCTTCAATTTTTACATTTTCCTTTGCTTCAAGTGCTTGGTGTAATCCGTCAGAATAACGTCTGCCATCCATTACACGACCCGTTTGCTCATCTACAATTTTAATTTTGTTATCCATAATAACATACTCGACATCTTTTTCAAATAGAGTATACGCTTTCAATAATTGGTTTAAAGTATGGATACGCTCACTTTTTATACTAAAATCACGAAATAATTCCTCTTTGCCCTTGGCTACATCTTCTGGAGTTTCATTTTCTTCTTCAATTCTAGCAATTTCTATACTAAGGTCTGGTAATAAAAAGAAATTATCCTCTTTATCTTTAGTACCCGATAGGTGTTCAATACCTTTATCAGTTAACTCAATAGAATTATTCTTTTCGTCAATTACAAACCATAATGCCTCATCAATTTTAGGCATTTCTCGATTGTTATCTTGCATATAGAAATTTTCAGTTTTTTGTAATAACTGTTTTATTCCTTCCTGACTTAAGAACTTAATTAATGCCTTATTCTTTGGTAACCCTCTAAAAACTCTTAATAAATGAAAAGCACCTTCTTTTTCATTACCTTCAGCAATCATTTTCTTGGCATCAGCCAACACACCCGTTAAAAATGTACGTTGTTTATTTACGATATCACTAACCTTAGGTTTTAACTCGTTAAATTCATGTCTATCTCCTTGAGGCGTGGCACCCGAAATGATTAAAGGTGTACGAGCATCATCAATTAAAACAGAATCCACCTCATCTATAATGGCATAATTATGAGGGCGTTGAACCAAATCTTTTGGAGCATGTGCCATATTATCACGCAAATAATCAAAACCAAATTCGTTATTGGTTCCATAGGTAATATCTGCATTGTATGCCTTTCTTCTGGCATCTGAATTCGGTTGGTGATAATCTATACAATCAATGCTCAAGCCATGAAATTCAAAAATCGGCCCCATCCAAGCGGCATCACGTTTTGCTAAATAATCATTAACGGTAACCACGTGAACACCATTGCCCGTTAAGGCATTAAGATAAATTGGCAATGTGGCTACTAGAGTTTTACCTTCACCAGTCATCATCTCGGCAATTTTACCTTGATGTAATACTGAACCACCAATTAATTGCACATCATAATGAATCATATCCCAAGTAATGGGCTTGCCCGCGGCATCCCAAGAATTTTTCCAAATAGCATGGTCATTTTCAAGTGTTACATAATCACTGTCTGCAGAGATTTCACGGTCAAAAGGAGTGGCTTTTACTTTAAGTTCGGTGTTGTTTACAAATCGTTTTGCGGTTTCTTTTACTACGGCAAAAGCTTCTGATTGTAATTCTTTTAAAACATTTTCTGATGCTTGATACGCATCTTCTTTTAGTAAATCGATTTCTTTATAGACTTCTTCTTTACGATCGATGTTAGCCGTTTCAAGTTCAGTTGTTAGTTCGGTTATTTTATCATCAAAAGATTTTCTAGCTTCCTTAATTTTCTCTTTAAATTCTGCTGTTTTTCCACGTAATTCGTCAATAGAAAGTTGTTCCATTTGACTGTCAAAAGCTCTTACACCATCAACTATGGGCTGTAATTGCTTTAAATCTTTTTTGTTTTTATCGCCCACAAAGACTTTAAGGACTGAATTTAAAATACTCATATATTTTTTATTTTAATATTGATCTAGGTCAATATTTAATGTGATTTCACTCTTAGTTTTACCAATACACAAATATAAGAATCTGTGTTTTGTGGTTCGTTAATTTTTAGATAAAAAAAGGAAATTAGAAACCAAAAAAAAAGCCTCGAAATGAGACTTTAGATTTGTTAATATTCATCTTCGTTCCAAAGGAAATCTTCATCCGTTGGGTAGTCCGACCAAATTTCTTGAATAGACTCATACGAATCGTCTTCGTCTTCAATAGCTTGCAAGTTTTCAACAACTTCAAGCGGTGCACCAGTTCTAATCGCATAATCAACTAATTCGTCTTTGGTGGCTGGCCAGGGAGCATCACTTAAATAAGATGCCAATTCTAAAGTCCAATACATAATGGTAATATAAATTTTTAATATTTTGCAAAAGTAATTTTTTTAAGCAAAAAAGCAAGTTTTTTATGTATTATTTTTCAAATTATTAAAAAGAACGTCTTTTACTACTAATTTTTACTCGGAAGCCAAGGTATTTCCTCAACTTGATTGTCATAAGTCAATTTCCGTGCCAATACAAAAAGGTAGTCAGATAGTCTATTTAGGTAGATTATTATCAACTCATTTATGGGCTCATTATCATTTAAATGTACTGCTAAACGCTCTGCACGGCGGCAAATACAGCGGGCAATATGACAGAATGACACAGTTTGATGCCCACCCGGTAATACAAAATGAGTCATCTGTGGCAACGTTTGTTGCATAACGTCAATTTCAGATTCTAAATAATTAATTTCCGATTCCGAAATTTTGGGAATGTTCAATCGCTCTTTTCCACTTTTTAAGGTTTCTTTTTCTGGTGGAGTCGCTAACATGGCTCCAAGGGTAAATAATTCATTTTGAACTTTTAGTAATGTCTTTGCAGTTTCGTTTGATATTTTTTGATCTTTTAGTAAGCCTATATGCGAGTTGAGTTCATCTACCGTTCCGTAAGCTTCAATACGTAAATGATATTTCGGTACTCTTGTGCCTCCGTAAAGTGAAGTTTGCCCTTTATCGCCCGTTTTTGTATATATTTTCATCTGTTATTTTTATTGTTATTAATTAGGTCAGATGTAATTTGCCAATAGCCATCTCAGTGTGTATCAAGAATTGTCATGGCTCATTTCATACTTATGGTTATTTGACCGCTAAGTTATTGAGATATTAGGGGATTAAAAAATTAAAGATAAGAAGTTTGGGAAGATGATTTTAGAATTATGGCTTTGCAAACCCTAAATTGTGAAACAATTTAGGGAAATACACTAATTATAACCTTATTTGCAAAGCCTTTTTTTTAAGGTATAAATTCAAACCATTTTAATACAATCATTATCAATATTAATGATACCCCAGCAATGAATAATGTTTTTACAACTTTATCCCAAAATTGTGGACCAAAAGGTTTTGAATCTTCTTTTTTGTTGAAGTTGTGGCGTGAACGTATCATAGCAATTTGTTTGTACTCAAAAATAAGTCAATGCTTACGAACAGAAAAGGATATTACTTAGATTGGGGAAAAATCCTAATGCAAAAAGGGGAAAAATCCCCGTTGCAATTTTGGCAAAAAAATTGTAAGTATCTTTGTAATCATTAAATTTTAATATAAATGCCCGAAACAGTTTTTAGTATTTTATTAGGTATTGGCCTAGCCGCATCCGTAGGGTTTCGAATATTTGTCCCACTCTTCGCATTGAGCTTGGCTTCCTATTATCAGATTATTCCCTTAAATGACAATTGGGAATGGATAGGTAGTTCTGCAGCCATGATTACCCTTGGTATTGCAACCATTGTTGAAATAGGTGCGTATTTAATCCCTTGGTTAGATAATTTATTAGATACCATAGCAGTGCCTTTAGCAGCCATTGCTGGTACCGCGGTAATGTTGTCAACTGCAGCAGATTTAGACCCAATAATAACGTGGTCATTGGCCATTATTGCTGGCGGAGGTACCGCAACGGCTATAAAAACATCTACAAGTACAGCAAGATTAACATCAACGGCAACAACAGGCGGTGTGGCAAACCCCATTGTTTCTACTGTTGAATCAGGCACTTCTATAATAATGGCAATTTTGGCATTTGTCGCTCCAGTATTGGCTATTATTTTTGTAATAATAATACTATGGCTACTATTTAAAGTATTTAAGTGGTTTAAACCTAGAAAACAAATAGATGGATAACAACACAAACCAACAAGGTATTTTTAAAACCATACAAATTATTTACGGAGCATTAATACTTGGAATAACTGTATTTACTATTGTTGTATTTGTTATGGTAGAGAATCCAAATTATGCTTTAAATTTTGAGGATATTTTTACGATAATTGTTCCCATAGCGGCAGTTGGAGGTGTTTTTTTGAGTAATTTTTTATACCAATCTTTTACCAATAAAATCTCACCAAACGACTCCCTGAACTCAAAATTAACTCAATATCAAACGGCTACATTGGCAAAAGGAGCGTGTTTAGAAGGCCCTGCATTATTAGCTGTTGTGGCAACTTATCTTACCAATAACATTACTTTTTTATTGATTGCAATGCTATTGATTGTGGTAATGTATTTAAAATTTCCAAAAAAAGAAAAATTTAAGGAAGAGGTAAAATTGACTTTTGAGGAAAAATCTGAGTTAGATAGGTTGTAAAGTTTATTAATTTCAGATATTTGCAGCTTATTAGCAGATTTAATGGCACAAAAACCAAGCATACCCAAAGGAACAAGAGATTTTTCACCAACTGAAGTTGCACAACGCAACTATATTTTCAATGTGATAAAAGAAGCATTTGAAAATTACGGATTTCAACCTATTGAAACTCCGAGTTTTGAAAATTCATCTACCTTAATGGGAAAATATGGCGAAGAAGGTGACCGATTGATTTTTAAAATATTAGATTCAGGAGACTATTTTGGAAAATTTAGTCATGAGGTAGGTAAGTCTTTTTCAAATTTTTTCTTTGAATTTATTACTAACGCAACAATTAAATCAGAAGATTTAGTTGAAACTTTTTATAATAAAAATGAAAGTTTCCGAGAACAAATTTTAAATGAGGTTAGCGATAGTTTTGCAAGAGATATAAATAATCTTGATGTAATTGATGGAAGATTTTTCAAATCTGCAATAATTACTATGGAAAATAATTTTTCTGATTTTTCAAAATTCAAAAATAATTGTGATTTAAAAGATTTAGATTATATAAATGATTTAGCAGAGTTTACTTTAAAGAAAGGGTTGGAGGCTTTTGGTATTTGGTCATTAGGTAATAATTCTAATAGAATTACAAAGTATATCTCTGAAAAAGCACTCCGTTACGATCTTACTGTACCTTTTGCACGTTACGTGGTGCAACACCAAAACGAAATTGAATTTCCGTTTAAACGCTACCAAATGCAACCTGTTTGGCGTGCGGATAGGCCACAAAAAGGTAGGTTTAGAGAGTTTTATCAATGTGATGCGGATGTAGTAGGTAGTAAATCTTTATGGCAAGAAGTGGAATTTGTCCAATTGTATGATGACATTTTTACCAAACTCGGATTAAAAAACACCTCCATAAAAATCAACAACAGAAAAATACTTTCAGGTATTGCCGAAGTTATTGGTGCTTCTGATAAATTGATAGATTTTACGGTCGCCTTAGATAAGTTAGATAAAATTGGAAAAGAAGGTGTTGTAAAAGAAATGTTAGATAAAGGAATTGCAGAAGAAGCTATTCAAAAAGTAGAACCATTGTTGGAATTGGAAGGAGATAAAGATTCTATGGTAAAAGAATTGAAAGTTATTTTAAAAGATTCCGACCAAGGATTGCAAGGTGTTAAAGAGTTGGAATTTGTAATTGATAATGTTAAGAAACTTGGATTAAACGCAAGTAGCTTAACATTAGATGTAACCTTAGCACGTGGATTAAATTATTATACTGGAGCTATTTTTGAGGTAGAAGCCGATAAAGTAAAAATGGGTTCTATTGGAGGTGGAGGTAGATATGACGACCTTACTGGAATTTTTGGATTAAAAGACGTAAGCGGAATCGGTATTTCGTTCGGTTTGGATAGAATTTACTTGGTATTGGAGGAATTGGGCTTGTTCCAAAAAGTGGAATTGCCAAAACCAAAGGTGTTGTTTATTAATTTTGGAGAAAAAGAGGCTTTTTATTGTTTAGAAGCAATTAAAAAGTTACGAGAAAATGGGGTAAAGTCAGAATTATATCCTGATGATTCAAAACTAAAAAAGCAAATGAACTATGCCAATAAACGAGATATAGACTATGTAGTGTTGGCAGGTGAATCTGAATTGAAGGAGAAAACGTTTACATTAAAAAATATGAAAACCGGAGATCAGGTTTCTTGTAATTTTGAAACCTTGCTCAAAACGGTAAACAATTCGTAATTTTGCATAAAAATAAGAACATGTTTGAAGGAAAAAATGGAAAAATAAATCCCGAAACTATGGGAGAGGAAATAGGTGATAATCACATGTCATCATCGGCAAAAACACCTTTGCGTAAAGATGCTTTTGAACTTTCAGATGCTGATAAAATATTGGCCATTGAAGAGGACATGGCTCATATTTTACATACATTGGGTATGGATTTGACAGACGACAGTTTAAAAGGTACACCACGCCGTGTAGCCAAAATGTTTGTACAAGAAATTTTTGGTGGATTGAATCCCAATAACAAACCTAAACCTTCTACTTTCGATAATAATTATAAATATGGTGAAATGTTGGTGGAAAAAAATATTACTGTGTATTCTACCTGCGAACATCACTTATTACCGATAGTTGGTAAGGCTCATATTGCTTATATTTCAAGTGGAAATGTAATTGGCTTATCGAAGATGAATCGTATTGTCGATTATTTTGCTAAACGTCCACAAGTACAGGAACGCTTGACCATGCAAATAGTACAAGAACTACAAAAAGCTCTGGACACTGAAGATGTTGCCTGCGTTATAGACGCCAAACATTTATGTGTAAACTCTCGTGGCATAAGAGATATAGACAGTAGCACGGTTACTTCTGAATTTGGTGGGAAATTTAAGGAAGAAGCTACAAAACGCGAGTTTTTGGACTATATAAAGTTGGAAACGGATTTTGAGTAGGAAGCCATCCTATCCTTCCCGAAGGGAAGGGAAATAAATACCAATTACTCAACGTATCTTTCATATAAGTCAATCGATATTTTTTTAATGTCCAATTCTCCGGTATAAAAATCTCTAGCAATTTGTTTTAATTCTGTCTCATTTTTTCTCAACAGACCAAAATCCTTTTTATATAATTCAGCTATCGCAATAAGGTCTTTAAAGGCGTACTCAATTTTCCCTTTCTCAACCAATATTTTGTCGTTAGTGACTTTTAATTTTTCTAACTCTAACCTAGTTATATTTAAATGTTTTGATGTAGTCGAAAGTCTTTGATTAGTAGATGTGTAATTTTCATTGGAATTTTTTAGTGATTCGGTCAGGTCGTCTATTGTATCATTTAAAGAGGTCAATTGATTGTTGAAACCTAACTCTTGTTTACTTAGTCGGTCTAATAAATCTGCATGCTTTTTAGCGTTAACAGGCGTAATTTTAGTTATTCTTTCAAATTCAACTTTTTTAAAAAAGTTCTTTACCTTTAATGCTCCTAAGTTAAAAAGAGGCATTACAATAATTAAAGCAATAGTTAATAGAAAAGGGAATAGAATATTTTCACTTAAATTAATATAGTTTTCTTGTATATATTTTATTCTATTTTGCTCTCCTAAAGATTTTTCACTTACCCAGAAGAGAGTTGCAATAATCTCCCAATTAAAATAGAACCAAGATAAGATTAAAGTCCCGGTAAAGGGTTTAGAAGCTCTGTCGTAAAGTGTTGCCTTAATTGAAGTTGATAATTCTTGAAAATCCATATTTTATATTATAAGTCGGTTAAAAACTTCAACGTATCCACCCCATCTGCATAATCGGATAAATTGGGCTGCTGCGTTTCACCAAAATTAACGGTGTTTTCTAAGGCGTTGCTCACCACACATTGTATATACTCTTTATCTACATTGAATTTTGAGTTTAAAGAATCCAAATCATCATAATATTCATAAAAAGCGGTGGCAATAGGTGAGGAGTAACTGGCATCTTCCTTTATCATAAAAAAACCGTTTTCTAAGATGTCAAACTCGCTCATTAAATAGACGGCTTTGTTGTAATCGTAATTGTTTTCGTACTTCTTGTAGTTTATAATGTCATGATAATCGTAAATAGCATTAAAAAAGAGGTCGAAGTTATAACCTTTTGGCACAAATAACTTTGACACACTTCGGCATCCCAATCCAAAATACCTGAAAATATCTTCACCAATACCTTTTAAGTCCTCAGGATTTTCATTTCCCGTGAGAACCGCAACGCTATTTCTATTATTTCTGATAATATGAGGTTTGTTGCCGAAATAGTATTCAAAATACCTTGCTGTATTGTTGCTTCCAGTAGCGATGGTCGCATCAAAATTGGTTAATTTCCCCTCGGTAAAATCTATTTTTCCTTTAAATTCGGGTTCAACATATTCTAAGTATTTTGCAAGTAATGGTAAAAGATGCTTATCGTTAGAAGATTGTTTGATAAGAATGTTATTACCAGAAATCAATACCGATAAAAAATCATGAAAACCAACTAGTGGAATGTTACCAGCCATAATCACAGCTACAGTTTTAGGGTTGTTATTCTCTAAATTATAAGAAGAAGTCCACTCGGTCAACGTTTTCTTATTCAGTAATTTAGTCCAGCTTTCAATGGCAAAAAGCACATTTTCCTTAGTAAACCAACTGTTAAATTCCGAAGCACGATTTATTTGTAGCTTAACTGCATCATAGAATAAATCGTTCAGTAGTACATTATCTTTCTTTTCAATAGCAGATTCACAAAATTGACCTAGAAATTTTCCTAATTCCGCAAAAGCATTTATCCTTTTTTCTAATACCATCAACAGTTTTTTATCGTTTTAGAATTTCATATATTTGCACGGCAAATTTAAAGGAAAAAAACAAATGGCGATTATAATAACTGATGAATGTATAAATTGTGGAGCATGTGAGCCCGAGTGCCCAAATACTGCAATTTACGAAGGTGCCGAAGACTGGCGTTATAAAGATGGTACTTTACTTAATGGAGAGGTGGTTTTACCTAACGGGAAAAAAGTAAATGCCGAAGAGGACCAAGAACCTGTAAGTGACGAGATATATTTTATTGTACCTGACAAATGTACCGAGTGTAAGGGGTTTCATGATGAGCCTCAATGTGCTGCCGTATGTCCGGTTGACTGCTGTGTTCCCGATGAGGATCATGTAGAGAGTGAAGAAACTCTGCTAGAAAAGCAACGTTTTATGCACCCAGAATAAAATTAATTAAATAAAGATATAAAATAATTGAATCTTAAGTTTTTTAGCTTAAGATTTTTTTTTGCTTTAATTTTGAATACCGATTTTTAGATTAAAAAGTGAAAATAGTTATTCAAATCTCAATTTATTTGGCAATTCTGTCTGCTTCTGCTCAAGATAAATTTGCGGATAAAGTAATTGCCCCATTGCAAAAAAATCAATTATTTTTTGAAAAAGTATTTATTGATACTAATAAAACTTCCTATTTTACTAATGATTATATTTGGTTTAAAGCCTATGTAGGAGGTCTAGATAATAAACCATCATTTAAAACAACACGTCTTTATGTAAACTTATTGGATTCCAATGGGAAAGTTGTTCAAAATAAAGATGTCCTTATTTATAGAGGCACTGGTAAAGGGCAGTTTAAATTAAATGACACGCTAAATTCAGGTAAATATTACATCCAAGCCTATACCAATTATATGCGGAATTTTGGAGACGATAATATGTTTGTTAAAGAAATAAATATTTTAAGCGATATTCCTGACAGAGAGATTGAAACTAAAAATAACTACGATATTCAAATTTTACCCGAAGGAGGCTACCTATTAGAAGATGTTGAAAATGTGATAGGCATAAAATCATTAATTAACGGAAAAGGGTTTGAATATTCTGGCACTATAATTAACTCTAAAAATGAAGAAGTAGTTAATTTTAAAAGCGAGCATTTAGGCATGACAAAATGTAGTTTTTTTTATAAGCCAAAAGAGAAATACAAAGCACTGATTAACATAAATGATACGCTAATAAAGGTTGATGTTCCTTTACCTAAGCGTGAGGGGTTGCATTTAAATGTTACCAAAAAGGAGGAAGACTTTGTCAATTTTTCCTTAAAAACAAATCATAATTCTATTAAGGAATTGCACAAACGCAATTATAATTTGTTATTTCATCAAAGAAATAGAATTATAGATAATTTACAAATTTCTAGAATAGATTCCACAAATGTTAACATAAAAATTAATAAGAAGTTTTTTTTAAATGGAGTTAATACAGTTACTTTATTTGAAAATAGTGAACCAATTATTGAACGAAAATTTTATATTGAAAGGGAAGATAATAATGTTTCTTTTTCTTTAAAAGAAAGTGGTGTTGAAAAGGATTCAATAAAATATAGTTTAAAAATTTCTGATACTAATTCTAGTAAACCTATAGAATCAAATATTAGTATATCGGTATTACCTATAAATTCTTTGAGTCATAACCAAACAACCAATATTAAAAGTGCTTTTTTGTTAACTCCATATGTAAAGGGATATGTTGAAAATCCCGCTTACTATTTTAACAAAAACAATACGGAAAGGGCAACTCATTTAGATTTATTGTTGTTAACACAGGGCTGGACAACATATTCTTTAGATGAAATGATAGAAAATTTTATTCCAAGCTATAAATATGACTTTGAGCTTGGGTTTGAACTAAATGGTACAGTTTCACCATTACTCTCGGATGAATTAGCTTTAATTACTAAAGATGATTTGTTAATTGATAAAATTTCTTTAAACAAGAAAAATGACTTTAGTTTTAAAAAACTTCTTGTTTATAAGGGAGACTCTGTTAAGGTTTCTTTTATTGATACCATAAATAATATAATTAAGCCTAAAAAACTTAAGTTCGATACTATCAAACTCAATACACCAGTTGATTTTATACCCAAACATTTTAGTACTAAACAAGAAAAAGAAGTTCAAAATAATAGTTCTTGGAAAGAGTTATTTTATTCAAATTCAACACAATTAGATGAGGTTACAGTTGTAGGAAAAAGGAGAAGTGATCGTTATTATAAAAGACAAAAGCTAATTAAAAAATACAAATCTGTAGTTTTTGGCATCGGTCAATATTATGATTTAGAACTACCTAACCACTATACAAAATATAACAGTGACCTTATGTCTTATTTAAGAATGAATGAGGGGGTAAGCTTAGTAAATTGGCGAGGTGTAGAAAACTACTTGCAAGTTAGTGGAACTAAAGAGGCCTCTTTGTCTATTGATGGCGAACGCATTAGTTCTGAAGAACTTCCTGGCGTTTTAATAGAAATGGACGATGTTGAAAGTATTTTTGTTTCGTCGCGACGAGGTTATCGATCGTACCAAGTTTTTACTACAGATAATTACAAAAAAAATATTGTACTACTGTATGACGAATATGTTTTTAAAGAAGGGTATGATAAAGAAAAAAGGTACTACACTCCAAGATATGATTATGAAACTACCGATAAGACTTTAAATTGGATAGAAGTTGACTGGAAAACGAATCTAATTCCAAACGCTTTTGGTGAAATAGGATTTAAAATTTTACAAAATAAAAAACTAGAAGGTTATTTATTTTCTATTCAAGGGTTTTCAAATCAAGGGCATTTAATCTCAGAAATCATTAGAAAATAATGATTCATCATTTTATCAAAACCTTTATTATTCTAAATTTCTAATTAACTACATTTGCATTCGCAAATAAAAAATTAATTTAATATGAAGGCAGGTATTGTAGGGCTTCCTAATGTTGGTAAATCCACTTTGTTTAATTGTTTATCAAATGCTAAAGCACAGAGTGCAAACTTTCCGTTTTGTACTATAGAACCTAATATTGGTGTGGTAAACGTTCCAGATCAACGCTTGGGGAAACTAGAAGAACTCGTAAATCCTGAGCGTGTAATACCTGCAACTGTTGAAATTGTTGATATTGCGGGATTGGTTAGAGGAGCTAGCAAAGGCGAAGGATTAGGTAATCAATTCTTAGGAAATATCAGAGAAACTGATGCTATTATTCACGTGTTGCGTTGTTTCGATAATGATAATATAGTTCACGTAGATACTACAGTAGATCCTATACGAGATAAAGAAACAATTGATTTAGAATTACAATTAAAAGATCTTGAAACGGTTGATAAGAAACTTGAAAAAGTAAAGCGTACTGCAAAAACTGGAAATAAAGAAGCACAAAAGGAAGAAGTAGCCTTAAACAAAGTAAAACAAGGGTTGGAAAGTGCTATTTCTGTTCGTGCCATTGAATTGACAAAAGACGAACGCGAGGAGTTTATAAAACCATTACAATTATTGACCGATAAACCCATTTTGTATGTATGTAACGTAGATGAAGCATCTGCTAAGGATGGTAATGCATATGTAGATACTGTAAAAAAGGCAATTACAAATGAGGATGCAGAAGTAATAATTTTGGCAGTTGCCACAGAAGCTGACATTACCGAATTAGATACTTATGAAGAGCGACAACTATTTTTAGATGATTTAGGTTTAGATGAAGCTGGAGCGTCAAAATTAATTAGAGCCGCCTATAAATTGTTGAATTTAGAGACTTATTTTACCGCAGGCGTAAAAGAAGTTAGAGCGTGGACAATTTTAATAGGCAGTACAGCTCCACAAGCAGCAGGTGTAATCCATACCGATTTTGAAAAAGGATTCATCCGTGCAGAAGTTATGAAATATGACGATTTTGTTAACTATGGTAGTGAGGCAAAAGTAAAAGAAGCAGGTAAGTTATCAGTAGAAGGAAAAGACTATATTGTTCAAGATGGTGATGTAATGCACTTCAGATTTAACGTATAAGAGCTCATGAATTTTGAACTGCACACCAAAGATGCAACCAGTAAAGCCAGAACAGGAACAATTACTACCGATCATGGTAAAATTGAAACCCCAATTTTTATGCCGGTGGGCACTGTGGCATCTGTTAAAGGTGTTCATCAACAAGAATTAAAAAATGATATTAATGCAGATATTATTCTTGGAAATACCTATCACTTGTATTTACGCCCCAAAACAGAAATTTTAGAAAAAGTAGGCGGTCTTCATAAATTTATGAATTGGGACCGTCCAATTTTGACAGACAGCGGAGGGTACCAAGTGTATTCACTTTCTGGTAATAATAAAATTAATGAAGAAGGGGTAAAGTTCAAATCGCATATAGATGGTTCTACCCACTTTTTTTCACCAGAATCTTCTATGGATATCCAGCGGAGTATAGGTGCCGATATTATTATGGCTTTTGATGAATGTACACCTTATCCATGCGAATATACTTATGCTAAAAATTCCATGCACATGACACATCGTTGGTTAAAACGATGTATAAATCATTTAGAAAAAACACCTGAAATCTATGATTTTAAACAAACGTTTTTTCCCATTGTTCAAGGGAGCACCTATAAAGACTTACGTAAGCAATCGGCAGAGTATATTGCCTCGGTAGGAGCGGAAGGTAATGCTATTGGTGGGCTTTCGGTTGGTGAGCCAGCTGAAGAAATGTATGAGATGACAGATATTGTTTGTAGTGTATTACCTGAAGATAAACCTCGCTATTTAATGGGTGTGGGTACTCCAATTAACATTTTGGAAAATATTGCGTTGGGTGTTGACATGTTCGATTGTGTTATGCCAACCAGAAACGCCAGAAACGGTATGTTATTCACTGCCCATGGCACTATCAACATCAAAAATAAAAAATGGGAAGATGATTTTTCTCCCATTGATGAAATGAATATAACTTACGTAGATACGCAATATTCAAAAGCCTATTTACGTCATTTGTTTGTGGCCAAAGAATATTTGGCAAAGCAAATTGCCACCATTCACAATTTAGGATTTTATATGTGGTTGGTTCGTGAAGCTAGAAAGCATATCTTAGCAGGAGATTTTACCAGTTGGAAAAACACTATGGTAAAACAAATGGACAAAAGACTATAGGTATTGAAAATCCTTGATAAATACATATTAAAAAAGTACTTTACTACTTTTATTTTTACGCTGTTAATATTGATTCCTATTACCGTAGCTATTGATATTTCAGAAAAGTATAGTAAGTTTTCTGACCATGCCAATTTAGGCGTAGGAGAAATAGTTAGTAATTATTACATCCCCTTTATTTTCAATTATGGCAATACTTTTATGCCATTGGCATTATTTATTTCAACAATATTATTTACTTCAAAATTAGCTTCCAATACAGAAATTGTTGCTATACATAGTGCCGGAATTCCGTATAAGCGTTTTTTAAAGCCATATTTGTTAGGTGCGTTGTTGCTAGGTTTACTATCGTTAACAGCCAATCATTTTTTGTTGAATAAGTCTAATAAAACCCTAGAAGCTTTTGATGAAGCCTATTTACGTAGAGTGAAAAAGACAAAGACCTATGTAAATGAAGTGAATTTGCAATTAACAGAAAATGATATAGTATATTTTAAGAATTTTGGTTTAACTAGAAATACAGGTTTTGGTTTTTCATATCAGCATTTTGATGGATTAGACCTAAAATATATCTTGACTGGAAAAAGAATCAGTTGGAATAAAAAAGATAGTGTTTATACTCTTTCTGACTATACTAAACGTTGGGTGGGAGAAAAAAATGATCGTATAGAATCTGGTAGAAAACTGGACACGGTTTTTAATTTTTTACCTAAAGATTTGCTATATGTAGATTATTTGGCAATTGAAATGGATTCGCCCGAATTGTATCGACATATAAAAGAATCAGAAAATAGGGGTGTTAAAAATTTGAACAAATATAAAGTAGAGCTATACTCGAGAACAACGTTGCCCGTTTCTTCGTTAATATTGACCGTTATCGCTGTTTCCTTGGCTTCTAGAAAAAGAAGAGGTGGTATTGGTATTAACCTTGCAGTTGGTGTTAGTTTAATGTTTTTGTATGTGTTTTTTATGAAAGTAACCGAAGTATTGGGTGCCTCTGCGGCATATAATCCAATATATATGGTTTGGATACCCAATGTCTTATTCGGAATTATTGCCGTATATCTTTACTTTAAGGCTAAGCAGTAATGAATGCTAGAACCAAAAACTATTTTCACCTCCACTTTATTATTTTTATTTGGGGTTTTACCGCTATACTTGGTGCATTAATAAGTATTGATGCTATTCCTTTGGTATGGTACAGAGTTACATTAGCTACACTTTTTTTATATACTTTTATTCTGATTAGGAGAGTTAAAGTAAACGTACCGTTTAATGTTCTATTGAGGTATATTTTAGGTGGTGTTTTTATTGCTGTACACTGGATTACATTTTTTTATGCCATTAAAATTTCAACCATTTCCATTGCTCTTGCTGCAATGTCAACGGGTGCTTTGTTTGTTACTTTAATACAATGGACAGTATTTCGAAAAAAATTAATTCCTTATGAGCTGTTGTTTTCATTATTGGCAATAGTTGGTTTGGTAATTATTTTTAATGCTGAAGGACAGCATTTTATAGGTATAGTGGTAGCTTTGATTTCAGCGTTTTTATCTGCTTGTTTTTCTATTTTAAATGCGAATCTGATAAAAAACAGTTCGGCTACGGTCATTTCTTTTTATGAACTACTTTTTGCTTCGCTTTTTATTGGTGTTGTCATGCTCTTTAACGGCACTTTTACTGTTGACTTCTTTGTGTTGTCAAAAATGGATTGGTTCTATTTGATTTTATTGGCATCTGTTTGTACTGCCTATGCCTTTGCAGCATCCAATCAAGTGTTAAAAAGTGTAAGCCCTTTTACCATGATGCTTACCATTAATTTAGAACCTATTTACGGAATTATTTTAGCCATCATTATTTTTAAAGAAAAAGAAATAATGACTACAAATTTCTATTACGGAGCATTGTTAATATTGGTTACCGTGGTTTTAAATGGTGTTATTAAACTAAATCGAAAATAAATTTATAGTTCAGGTTTCAACCCTTTTAAAAAACTTTGTACCTCGTATTTCCAACCTCGTACCTTTTTCTTTATCTTTGTCAAAATCAAAAAAATAGCTTGTGAGTTTAATAAAATCAATTTCAGGAATTAGAGGAACTATTGGTGGTAATGTAAATGATAATTTAACCCCAGTTGATGCTGTAAAGTTTGCGGCATCTTACGGTAGTTGGCTAATTAAAAGAAATAATAATTCAAAAAATTTAACGGTAGTTGTCGGCAGAGATGCCCGTATTTCTGGCAAAATGGTAAGTAGTTTAGTAGCTAATACCTTAGTAGGAATGGGAATCAACGTAATTGACTTGGGTTTATCTACAACGCCAACCGTTGAAATTGCTGTTCCACTTGAAAAAGCAAATGGAGGTATTATTTTAACGGCTTCCCACAATCCAAAACAATGGAATGCTTTAAAATTATTAAACGAGAAAGGCGAGTTTTTAAATGGAGCTGATGGTGCCGAGATTTTAGAGATTGCAGAATCAGACGATTATACCTTTGCCGAAGTAGATGATTTAGGTTCTTACACCAAATTACCCGGTTATATGGATAAGCACATTGAAGAAGTTCTAAAATTGGATTTTGTTGATGTAGAAGCGATAAAAAATGCCAATTTTAAAGTGGTTGTTGATGCTGTAAATTCTACTGGTGGAATCGTTATTCCCAATTTATTGGAAAAACTTGGGGTAGAATGTATAAAATTGTATTGTGAACCTAACGGACACTTTCCACACAATCCTGAACCTTTGGCGGAACATTTAACTGATATTTCCGAATTAGTTGTCAAAGAAAAGGCGGATCTGGGCATTGTTGTCGATCCAGATGTAGATAGATTAGCTTTGGTTTGCGAAGATGGTTCTATGTTTGGAGAAGAATATACTCTGGTAGCCTGTGCAGATTATGTATTGGCACAGCAAAAAGGAAATACGGTATCCAATTTATCATCTTCAAGAGCCTTACGAGATGTTACCGAAAAACACGGAGGAATGTATAAAGCAAGTGCTGTGGGCGAGGTAAACGTAGTGGAATTAATGAAAAAAACGAACGCCGTTATAGGTGGTGAAGGTAATGGCGGAATTATTTATCCTGCATCGCATTATGGAAGGGATTCTTTGGTAGGTGTGGCTTTGTTTTTATCGCATTTGGCAAAATTAGACATGAGTTGTAAGGCCTTGCGAGAAAGCTATCCTAGCTACTTTATGAGTAAAAATAAAATACAGCTTACGCCTCAATTAGATGTTGATGCAATTTTAGCTCAAATGGCGGACAACTACAAAAAAGAAGAGGTAAATACAATCGATGGCGTAAAAATAGATTTTACAGAAGAATGGGTACACCTTAGAAAGTCAAATACTGAACCGATCATAAGAATTTATACGGAAAGTGGTTCTCAGGTCGGTGCAGATGCACTGGCAAAAAAAATAATGGATGAAATAGCTGCTATTGCAGGAATTTAATTTACAATGGAAAACAAATCTTCTTTAGAGTTTTACTTTCAACAATTCAGAGAAAACATTATTGGTGTTGATCAGTATTTCGAATCCCCTTACGGCAAAAAAAAAGTTATTTATACCGACTGGACAGCAAGTGGAAGATTATATAGACCTATAGAAGAAAAATTAATGAACGATTTTGGTCCTTACGTGGCCAATACCCATACGGAAACTTCAATTACCGGCTCTGCAATGACCCATGCGTACCATAAAGCTAGGGAAATCATCAAAAAACATGTTAACGCTAAAGACAGTGATTGTTTGATTACTTCGGGTACAGGGATGACAGGTGTTATCAATAAATTCCAGCGTATTTTAGGATTGCGTATTCCAGAGAGTATGCGGGACTTTACTAACGTTCCTGAGGATTTGAAACCCATTGTTTTTATCACCCACATGGAACATCATTCTAACCATACTTCGTGGTTAGAAACCATTGCTGATGTGGAAGTAATTCCTTGTCAAGAAACAGGATTGGTATGTTTTGACAGTTTTAAAAAGTTATTAGAGCAATATAAAGATAGAAAGACAAAAATTGCATCCATTACTGCATGCTCTAATGTTACGGGTATCAGAACGGATTACCATAAAATGGCTAAGATTATCCATGCTTATAACGGTTATTGTTTTGTCGATTTTGCCTGTTCTGCTCCTTATGTCCCTATCAATATGCATCCAGAAGACCCAGAAGAGAAGTTGGATGCTGTTTTGTTTTCTCCGCATAAATTTTTAGGTGGCCCAGGCACATCTGGGGTATTAATTTTTTGTGATGAATTGTATAAAAATACCGTACCCGACAATCCCGGTGGGGGAACGGTTACCTATACTAATCCGTGGGGAGACCATAGGTATATCGAAGATATAGAGCTACGTGAAGATGGCGGTACTCCTGGTTTTTTGCAAACTATAAAAATTGCTCTGGCAATTCAATTAAAAGAGCAGATGAGTTCTGAAAAAATTCTGGCTCGTGAACATGAAATCAATGAAATAGTTTTTGCAGAATTAAAAAATATTGAAAATTTACATTTATTGGCGGAGGAACATGAAGATAGGTTAGGGATTTTCTCCTTTTATATTGACGAGTTACATTATAATTTGGGTGTTAAACTATTGAACGATAGGTTTGGAATCCAGACTAGAGGAGGCTGTTCTTGTGCAGGTACTTACGGACATATTTTACTCAATATTGATTTATTAACTTCTGAAGAATATAGACATAAAATTGTTGATGAAGGTTGTTTAATTGACCGCCCAGGGTGGATCAGAATGTCCATACACCCAACTATTACTGATAAAGAGGTTGATTATGTTTGTAAAAGCATAAAAGAACTTTGTCAGAATTTTAAGGAATGGAAAAACGATTATAAATACAATGCCATATCCAACGAATTTGAATTTATTGGCAATGACCAATTTGAAAAACAGTTGGTGGAAAAATGGTTTGAGGTTTAATACAAGTCTCGTTTTTTTGTTTCTGCCCACTGCAGACTTACTTTCCCAAATTCTTCCCCTGATGCTTAAATCGATTATGTGTCCAAAAATAAAACTCTGGGGCTTCTTTTACTTGTTCTTCTACTTTTCGCAGATAAATATCAGTGATGTCATAATCTTTAAATGATTTTGGGTTGTCGGTAATCAATTCAAAATTGACTTCATAATACCCACGTTTTATTCTTTTTGTTTTAAAAAAAACTACAGGCAAATCATGCTTTTTTGCCAACAATTCTGCACCTGTATGGATAGGTAAATTATCAACACCCAAAAAATGTGACCAATAATGCGTTTTTCCTACACGTGGTGATTGATCGCCCAAAAACCCATAAAGCGATAGAATGTTTTCCTTTTTATTTTTAGTGATTACGGAAAAAGTATTTTTTGTACTGACCAAGTTTGTATTAAAACGCCCTCTGGTTTCCCTTATTTTTTTATCAAAGTACTTGTTCTTTATCTTTTTATAAATGGCATATCCATTATATTTTAATTTGGTGTTTAATAGAAATATCCATTCCCAATTGGCATAATGCCCACCCATTAATATACTGCTTCTGCTTTGATTTTCAAGGTTTTTAAGAATATCTATATTGCCAATTTTGTACCTTTTTACCAACTGTTTTTTTGAAATGGTAAACAGTTTTATAATCTCTACGAACACATCAATAAAATGTCTATAAGACTTTTTAGCAATATGCGAAATTTCTTTATCCGATTTTTCGGGAAATGCCAACTTTATATTGTTAAAAACCACTTTTTTTCGATAACCTACTACATAGTAAAGCAAATAGTAAAAGCCATCTGAAATAAAATGTAAAATTCTAAATGGCAATATAGACAATAGCCATATAAAAGGATATACAATGATATAACTTAAAAATTGCACGGTAAAATATTAAGATTAACCTGTGGCAAATATCGGCATATAATTTTATCTTTGGACAAATATTGATTACAAATGAATCATGCGGTAGTTGCATTAATAGTTATAAATGTTTTAGTTTCTTTAAAAGGTTTTTCTGACAGGCTATTTTTTGAGCGTTATAAATTTCAAATTGGGCCCATTTTAAACGGTGAGCAAATCCGAATGTTTACGTCAGGTTTTTTGCATGTAGATCATGCTCATCTGTTTTTTAATATGTTTGCATTATATCTTTTTGCCGATCCGGTAATAGCCCATTTAGGTATTTTTAAATTTGTAATTATTTATTTGGGGAGCCTCTTAGCTGGAAGTACTCTGGCATTGAGTTTTCACAAAAAAGATCCTTATTACAGTGCCGTAGGTGCATCTGGAGCGGTTATGGGTATTATCTATGCGGGTATCATGTTAAATCCCGGTATGAAGCTAACTTTTATTTTCTTTCCGTTTTTCGATATTCCAGGTTATGTTTTTGGTGTGGGATATTTACTGTATTCCATGTACGGTATGAAAAAACAATTGGGCAATATTGGTCACAGTGCTCACTTGGGTGGAGCCATCGGTGGTTTTGTACTGACCTTGGCTCTATATCCTCAGGTTTTTGTACACAATAAAACGATGACGATTATTCTTGCCATACCCATTATTTTAATGTTCGTTTTTAAAAACAAGCTAATAAATAAATAATTCTAAAAATTTTATTTTTTGTATTTGCTATTTCATTTTTTTTCTACATTTGTTATGTATCATGTATGATATGAGTTCTGTTTTTTGCAATTTTAATTTATAAAATAATTAAATTATCAAATGAAAAGAGTAATTGTAAATTTTAAAAAACTAACGGATGACATTTTAAACATGTTAGTTGAGAAATTTCCTGATGGTTATAATGATTCAGACATAGTGGTATTTCAAAATGCTGCTGGCGAAACCGTTGAAGCTGTTGAGGTAAGAACCGAAGATACAATCTATTTGGTTAAAGTTAGTGTTCGATTAGAACAATCTATGGAAAATCACATTGATACAAGTGATGATGAGGAAAACGATATAATTAATGACGCTGGTATTGGTGATGAAGGTTTGGATTTAAACGTTGGTGATGAACCAATTGATGATATTTCCTCAGAAGATTTGGACAATTGATAAAAATTTTACTAGAGTAATATAAAAAAGGCTCACCACAATGGTGAGCCTTTTTTCTTCATCTACTTTCCCTTTTTGTATTTTACTGTGCTCTTCTTTTAGAAGGAGTTCTTTTTACAGAGCTGTTTCTTGAACTTCTCTGAACAGTACTTCTGCTTCTAACTGATGAACTTCTGTTTGAAACGCTTCTTTTAGGAGCTTTTCTAGTCTGTGTTCTTACAGTTCTTTGCACAGGTTTTCTTTCTGTTCGTTGTACTGAAGACCTATTTCTTGTTGAAACAGTTCTTTTAGAAACACTTCTTTGAGGTGTTTTTCTTGTTTGAGTTCGTACGGTACGTTGTACCGGCTTTCTGTCAACTCTATTTTGCACAGTACTTCTTGTTCTCGTTTTTATAACTTTATTTGAAGGCGACTTTACAGTTCTTCTTTTAACAACTTTTCTAGGTTGCTTTATACGAGAGTTTGTAGAAACCGTTCTTCTTTGTACTGTTCTCTTAGGTGTTTTACCAACTACTCTTTTTGTACTTGTAATATTTCTATTATTTCTTGCAGAAGTATTACGTTGAATTGCTTTTCTTCTTGTATTGTTTGCACTTGTGTTTCTTCTGCTAACTCCTTTATTTGATCTAGCAACACTACTACGCGTTCTTACCCTTTTATCAATGCTTTTAAAGCTCCTTTTTTTAGCATAGTTTCTACGGGAATTCCTTTTGTGGAATTTTTTTCCATAATAATAGTTGTAACGTGTTGGTCTATATCTATTTCTGTAAGGTCTATAACTTACTATACATCTGTTAAAAATAGGTAGTACAAAAAAGTTATGGTATGGGTGAAACACATGGTGTCTGTTATAAATGTTTACATAACCTCTATGGTATGAATAATGACCGTAATTGTTATAATAAATGTTTAAACTTCCAATACGGTTTACTCTATTAGAACGGTATCTTATTTTAACATCACCGGCTCTGATTATTCTTCCATAAGAATCGTAATAGATGGGCGTGTTTTCAATTTGAATGATAGCACCATAATCGTCATACTGTACATATGGGTCATAATTATAACCTGAATTATAGCTAATACTTACCTCATCTAAATCAACACCAACGTGCATGCCACGTCTGGGATTGATATAAAAATCAAATTCTCCGTTTTTAAATATAGAAAATGTAATACCGTCTTCAACAAAAGTGAATGTTTTATTATTGTCATATCTATATTTTTTTACCGGTTGATGATTATCAACATTGGCAAAAAGTTGCGGACTAAGGCCGAGTGAGATGATGGTTACGAGTACTAATGCTATTTTTTTCATAATTAAAAGTGTTAAAGGTTATTAATAAATAGGTTTTGGTTAACACTATTATTGTTACTTTTACAAACGACGTGCCAAAAACCGAATTACTAATTTTATATATTTGTGTATTCCTTCGAAACTCCTTTAAAATAAGGGCTTAAGAAGCATAATATTTTTTAAACTTTACAGTAAAAACATTTGAACTATTTTATCAACGTTATATTACCCATTCCTTTACAGCAATTATTCACGTATCGAATTACAGAAGCTGAAAAAAATTTTTTACAAGAGGGTATGCGTGTTGCAGTACCTTTCGGGAAGTCCAAAATATATACTGCTATTGTGGCTGAAATTCATCAAGTTACGCCGACCGCTTATGAAGCCAAGGATATATTTCAAATTTTGGATGAGAGGCCAATTATCACTAAAATACAGTTAAAGCATTGGCAATGGCTGGCCAATTATTATATGTGCTCATTGGGCGAAGTATTGCGTTCGGCAATACCTTCTACATTTTTATTGGAAAGTGAAACACAGGTTCTAAAAAATAAAAAATTTATTGAAAACGAACTTTTATCAGATGATGAGTTTTTAATTCTTGAAGCCCTAGAGCATCAAAAGGTATTGCCTATTCAGAAAATCAGTTCAATTTTAGATAAAAAGCGAGTTTTACCCATTTTAAACGATTTATTAAAGAAGAATGCTATTGTTTTGCGTGAGGAAATAATTGAACAGTATAAACCAAAACTAATAAAATACATTCGTTTAAATGAACGGTTTAACAATCAGGAAGAACTAAGTAAATTATTGGAGGAATTAAGCCGTGCCAAGCAACAACGTAATGCGGTAATGGCTTATTTTTCGTTATATGGTGCTACCAAAAAGCCAATAAAACAGAAACAACTCAAAGAAGTTAGCAATGTATCATCAGCAGTTATAAAAGGGTTAGTTGAGAAGAATATTTTTGAAATTTATACTATTCAAACGGATCGGGTCAATTTTAAGGAAGCTACCGAAAAATTTAAAAGACTATCTGATTTTCAAGAAGATGCGTACAATGACTTAACTGCTAATTTCAAGATAAATGATGTAGTGTTATTACATGGTATCACGTCTAGCGGCAAAACGGAAATCTATGTAAAGCTAATTGATGAGGTGCTGAAAAAAGGGAAACAAGTACTGTATTTGGTTCCTGAAATTGCATTGACTACACAACTCATCAGCCGACTTCAAAAATATTTTGGGAACAAGATTGCGGTGTTTCATTCCAAATATTCCTTAAACGAAAGGGTAGAGGTGTGGAACAATATTTTAAACAATTCCAATAAAGCACAACTGATTTTAGGAGCCAGATCATCAGTTTTTTTGCCGTTTTCTGAGTTAGAATTAATTATTGTTGATGAAGAACACGAAACCTCGTACAAACAATTTGACCCCGCACCACGTTACCATGCAAGAGATGCCGCTATTGTATTGGCAAATTTGCACAATTCAAAAGTATTGTTAGGAAGTGCCACGCCGTCTTTAGAGAGTTATTATAACGCCCAACAAAAAAAGTACGGATTGGTAACGCTTGATAGACGTTTTGGTAATGTCCTCTTGCCCGAAATTGAGTTGGTTGACATCAAAGAAGGCTACCGTAAAAAGCGAATGACGGGTCATTTTTCAGAGCAACTCATGCTATTGATCAATGAAGCCTTAGACGAAAAAGAACAAGTCATTCTTTTCCAAAATCGACGTGGCTATTCACCCATAGTGGAATGTAAAACCTGCGGTGTCTCGCCACAATGCCCTAATTGTGATGTGAGTTTAACCTATCACAAATTTAAGGGCGAATTACAATGCCACTACTGTGGTTATAATCGAAATATGCCTAGCACCTGCCAGGCTTGTGGTAGTCCAACTTTAGATACTAAAGGGTTTGGTACTGAGCAGATTGAATTGGAATTACAAGAACTATTTCCAAATCATACAATAGGCAGAATGGATTTGGACACCACACGTGGCAAATACGGTTATCATAAAATTATCGATGCTTTCCAGTCTCGTGAAATTGATATTTTGGTCGGTACGCAAATGTTATCCAAAGGTTTAGATTTCGATAACGTATCATTAGTTGGTGTACTAAATGCAGATAATTTGCTCAACTTTCCTGATTTTAGAGCACATGAAAAAAGTTTTCAATTATTGGTACAAGTATCAGGTAGGGCTGGGCGTGCCAAAAAAAGAGGGAAAGTAGCCATACAAACCTTTAATCCGTACCATCAGATATTGCAACAAGTTACGACCAATGATTATGCAACAATGTATAAAGAACAGTTGTACGAACGCCATCAATACAACTATCCACCGTTGTTGCGAATGATAAAAATAACCTTAAAGCACAAAGATTATATAAAAGTAAATTCAGGTGCAGATTGGTTGTATAAATCACTATACAATACTTTTGGAACCAATATTTTAGGACCTACAAGTCCCGCAGTTTCAAGAATCCGAAACCAGCATATCAAAACCATTTTAATAAAATTGCCACAAGATAAATCCATAAACTTATCAAAAGCGGTCATTCAAAAAATTAAAAACAGCTTTCAGTCCATAGCGGATTTTAGATCGATACGTTTTAATGTGGATGTGGATTGTTATTAGAGAATTCGATTAACGCTTAGTATATGAAAAGTAGGCGATTTTGATGTCTTGACTTTCAGTTAAGCACAAAGTTTGACACGAACTAAAGTCTTTGATTTTATTGCTGTTTCGCCTATTTTTTCATAAACATTGTTAGTGCCAGTATTTTTACTTAATTCAAATCTCTATACTCTAATGGACTCATACCTACTTTCCTCTTAAACAGTTTGCTGAAATACTGAGGATATTCAAAGCCCAATTCATAAGCTATTTCACTAACTGAGTGATTGCAACCCAATAACTTTGATTTGGCTTGTTCTATTAAAAAATAATGGATATGATCCTGTGTACTTTTTCCTGTTTCTTTTTTTAATAAATCGGAAAGATAATTTTTAGAAAGGTTAGCAACTTCGGCACATTGTACAACAGTTGGCAATCCATTTTCGCGACATTGGTCAGAATCAATGTAAGACAATAAAAAGTCCTCTACTGCAGCTATGGCATCTTTGCTAGCTGCTGATCGGGTAATGAACTGTCGGTCGTAAAAACGCATACAATGGTTAAGCATAAGTTCTATTCCGGAAACAATTACCGGCTTGCTGTGCTTGTCAACAGGTCGGTTGATTTCTGATTCGATTTCATGGACAACTCGAGTAAGGGTTGTTTTTTCTTCTTCGGATATATGCAACGCTTCATTTAGATCATATTTAAAGTATGTATAATTTTTTATCCGCTGGTCAAGAGAGGTTCCTTTAATCAAGTCAGGATGAAAATACAATCCCCAGCCCAATGCATAATCTGCTTTTTCAAGGCTTGTAATCTGATTGGGTGCAATGAAAAACAAACTTCCTTCGTGAAAATCATAATGTTGCCTGCCATATTGCAGGCTATCTGCTTTAAGTGTTTTGGATAAAATGCAGTAAAATGCAGTTTTACATTTTATCTTTTCAGGTATGTCTGGTTGATGAAAATCTACTTTAGAAAAATCAACCACACTTATCAAAGGGTGTTTTGGTTTTCCTTGATTAAGTATGCTGTTTAATTGGCTAATGTCATCAATCGATAAGATATTTCCAGCTGTCATCATACTAATTCTTCAAGTTTTCAAAATAAGCATTAATGGAATGCTGAGAGAAGGCTTCTATAATCATAAAACCAACAAACATAATAATGATGGCATAGGAAATGCCTTGCCAATATGGATTTTTGATGAAATAAATAAATAGTAATGTAGCAATAATAAAAGCTATAGAAACCATTTGGTAAATAGGATATTCCTTGATGACTTTTGCCATTCTTTCGGTTTCTATTTTCTGAAAACTAACTTCTTCTTTTTGAAATAACTGGGTCTGTTTTTCAAGTAATTTACTTTCCGTTATCCGATACCCAATACCAGAAGCAATCATCATAAAACCACAAATCAATGTACCTGTTTTTATTCCATTTGCAAGTGCAGAACTTCCAATAATTTGCGCAATAATTGCTGTAAGAAGCAAGCTAATTCCTAACAAAATAAAATGTAGTCCTACTGTTTTTTGGGCTGATATATAAGTTTCAAATGCACTAATCATAGTCAAAGGTTTAATGTTTTTTGAAAAACATCATCGGCATAATTTTATCAATAGCTGCATCTCCAAAAGTAGAATGCAAGAGGTGAGTTTGCTTGGCATCGCTATTTACTCGATAAGCTCTTTTTGGTTTTTTGCTTTCAATGGCATCATAAACCGCTTTGGCAATCGTTATTGGGTCTGCTCCAGATTCATTTAATGCTTTGTCAAAATTATACTTAAAATTCTCCATATTTTCGTGATAAGCACCATCTGGGTCAGAGGCAATGGCTTTATCTAAATAGGTAAAAGCAATATCAGCAAATTCTGTTTTGATATACCCAGGTTGAATTTTTACCACATCAATTCCAAAATCTTTTACCTCCATTCTTAAACCATCGCACAAACCTTCTACGGCATGTTTTGATGCAGGATACCATGGCATTCCTGGTACAGAGACCGTACCCACAATAGAAGAACAGGCGATTAGTTTACCAGATTTTTGCTTTCGCATCTGTGGTAATACGGTTTTAAAAGTACGTGCTAGCCCAAATACGTTGGTTTCAAATTCTGCTTTAGCATCTTCAATATCCACTGTTTCGAAACAGCCTTGCACACCATAACCTGCATTGGCAAAAACGACATCAATGTGCCCTTCATTCTCCATAATGGTATTAAATGCTTGGTCAATACTTTCTTGTTTTCTCACGTCCAATTCAAAAATGGTTGCACCTTTTTCTTCTAAGGGCTTCATTTTTTCTACTCTTCTGGCTCCCGCATACACTTTAAAGCCTTTGCCTAATAAATACGCTGCTGTGGCATAACCAATTCCCGAGCTTGCTCCTGTGATAAATACTATTTTACTCATGATTTCTGTTTATTTTAATAGATTAATTTCTTACAAAGATTGGAAGTTCTTATATTCTTTGGTTAAGAGTAATCTCTGATTGTTGTGTCATTATCTCTGATTTTGAATTTTATCTATTATTGGCACTAACGAATGTATATGAATTCGTTTTAATGATTTATATATAATGTTAATCGAAGGTCGTTAAAAAAATTAAGAAAGTCAAGTTTTATTTACTTCGTAAACACCCCATTATAATCACTACCCATATAAGAACCCCATCGAATTTTTCCTGTTACTGGAAATTTGGTGTCAATCCTGTTTATTCGTATGCCATCGAAGGTATAGGTCTTTTTTACGTTAGTACCGTGTAGGTAAACAATATCTAGAAAACCGTTACCGTCTAAGTCACCAATCCAAGGAGTTGACGATAGGTTATTGCCTTCGTATTGCAAATCTAGTGGGGCGGTTACTTTTTCGGTAAATTCTATTGCCATAATATTATTATGAAAAAATTTCATATGATATTCGTTTTTCACTTGATAGTTCATTGGCAATAGGGCTTCATCTTTTCCATCTCCAGTTAAATCTATAGCTACTGGAGAGCTCATTTGATAAAAACCCAAGGTATCTTCAAACTCTATTTTTCCATTTTTACCGTTTACCATTATCTGTTTAGACCACCCCAGTTCTGGCCAAACGCCTTGAGCATACGAAACAAAAAAATCGGGAATGTTATCTCCATTAAAATAACCTATGGCAACAGATCCATAGGCTTCTGTATCAGTTACGGTAACCGTCCAAATGGATTCATGTGTAATACCGTCAAATGCTAATAATCGCCCATTTACCGAATTGGCAACAATGTCGTGATGGCCATCTTCATTAATATCTACCCAAGCACCAGGACCAACAAACCCTTTCTTTTCACTAGTTGCTAGTTTAACGGATTTAGATAGATCACCAGATTTAATTTCAGCTATTGAGGCTACATAAAGGTTTCCTCCGATGGTTTCGCCTCCAGTTCCAAATATTACATTTTTAAAGGTTTCAGATTTGTGTGGAAGCACAGAAACAGACATATAGGTTTCGCCACCATCGGGCATTGGTGCCTTACTGATAACCGCTCCTGTTTTACTATTTAAAATTACCAAATGTCCAGTCGGTCTGTTGGGGTCGTTTGGTTCGGCAAGTACATCGCCTCCGTTGGAAATCAAAATATCTTTTTGTCCGTCGTTATTTTGATCTGCAATAAATTGTGGATTGTAAAAATTGAACCATTTTTTTTCTTCACCTTTGGGTTTAACAAACCGCCATATTACCTTTCCTGTTTGTCCATTAATGGCAATCAGTTCCGCGGAACGCCCATTTATTAATACATCTAAAACTCCATCGTTGGTAATATCGTGAAGTGCAGCTGACCCAAAAATTTGATCTTTTGCAGTAACTTTCCATAACAGTTCGCCTGTTTTGCCATCAAGAGCAACCACGGCAGAATCACAGGCTTGAAATTCTTTACGACCCGCACCAAGAATAATGTCACCAACCTTGTCGTTATTCAAATCGGTAATTCTGGGTGAAGAAAACGAACCGATACCAGGTAAAACTTTAGCCCAAGTATCTTGAGCTATTAGTCCTTGTATACTCAAAAATAAGAACAGCACTATATTAATAACAAACATTTTGACTCCTATTTTATTTCTGTAAACAATTGGTATGTAAGGCACGCTAAAAGAAGTTAGTTCAGATTTTATCAAAAGAAGTTGTATCAAATTGAAGTCTTGGTGTATCGATAGGAAAATTACAATATTTTATCTTTATAGCCTTAGATTTTAGCATTATCTTCTTCGCTTGTATTATGAATTGGTTTTGAACAATATGGTTTAATTTGAATAAGCTATTTAGAACTTAACATTGGATATCGTAATTGATAAGCAATGTTAAAATCAAATGAAATCTAATAAGCAAATTCCAAAATAATGATCCGTTTATATATATAATCATTATAATCAAGTTTTAATTCTAAAAACCATTCTGCCAATATTTTATGGGAAATAAAACCAAACGCTTCTTTATCTTGCACATAATGTTTAACCATTTGGTCTTTATTTTTGATAGCCCTTAGTGCATTCATATATTTTCCATATATTCTAAATCTATTTAAATTTTTAAGTCGATATTTTATAATGGAATCATTTGTTAAATGCATTCTTGTTTTCATAATATAACTTTCGTTAACACTGTAATAGGGTTTGTCTACATTATTCCAAAACAAAACTTTTTCTTTTACTACATCTCCTTCAATCCATATAGAATCTGGGACATAATAAAGGTCTTTTCTTAATTGACTATTTTTGAATTTTACTTGAGCCTCTTTAGTGGTGTTGTGAGCATAATTTGAGTTTCCTTGTTTAATATCGGACAGGTATTCTTTATATGCTTCTTGGATTGAAGAATTTGGGTAATTGCTTTTCAAATAATTATTCTCAAAATCACGCACTAAAAAGGTTAGAGTTTTACTATTTGTTTTACCTAGAACCTCTTCAAACTTAGTGATTCTTTTATCCAAATGTTCAGTTTCACAATACTTCATCACCGCCCTAAAAACCTTTTCTCTTACTGGATTCAAATTATAATAGCTTTTGGTTTTTAACAATCCCATATTCTGCCTATTAATCAATAAAATTACGGAAATATTGTATTTAGGCACTACCGCAATGCTAGTTCCAGTAAAGCCTGTATGTCCGAAACTGCCTTTGGGTGCACTTTTTAGTATGGCACTGTTGTTATTCATTACCCAACCCAATCCGTTTTTGAATTCATCTTGGGTTAAAAATTGGTTTATGGTTTTTTTGGTTATAAATTGTCCATACTGTGTTTTTCCATTGTGTTTTAACACATCAATAAGTTTTTGTAAATCGCCAACGCTAGAAAACAGACCTGCATGACCTGAAACACCTTCATTGGCATACCATGTATTTCCGTCGTTTACCTCGCCTTTTAGGGTATAGTGCCGCCAGCCATTCCATTGGGTCGGATTAAGACTGTCCGGTTTAAACCCAAGCGAAGCATCGGTTACCATTCGCGTTTCAAAGGGATTTCCGTGAGAGGTAGCGGCAATTTTATAATCTTTTTTCTTTTCCAACGGATTAAATAGGGTATGTTCCATTTCCAACTGTTTAAAAATATGCTGTTGCATAAATTCATCCAACGGATGTTCGGATACCGTTTCAATAATTTGCCCCAAGAGCATAAAACCCAAATCACTATAATGTCTGCCACTACCAATAACATATTTTAAAGGAAGTTTCCCTATAATTTTATAGGTGTCTTCTCTATTGTCGGAATAATAATAGAACGGATACCATTCGTAAAGTCCTGAAGTATGTGTTAGTAAATGCCTGATGGTAATGTCTTTTTTTTCTGGAGTATCAAATGCTTTGATGTAGTTGGATACCTTATCATCTGCAGTTATTAAACCCTTGTCCACCAAAAGCATTATTGCGGTTGTGGTACCAATAACTTTGGTTAACGAGGCAATATCGTACAAATAATTTACCGTAGTTTTTTCAGGTTTTTGCAATCGTTGGTTTCCGTACTTGTACAGATGGGCATAACCAAAGGCATTTTTGTATAGCTCATTGTCGCCTTGTTTTATAAAGATTACCGCTCCAGGAATATGACCTTGGTCAATCTCATTTTGCAAAATGGTATTTATTTTGTCAATCAATTTTTCTTCACTTTGTCCAAAAGAGATATATTGATTAAAAAAAAGTACTGTTAGAACTAGAATCAATCTTTTTTGCATGTGCGTAAATAGTTTCAAGTAATTGTTAATTATTAGTTTTTAGCACACTTTTTATTTTATTTAAATCTCCATCAATATTATTGGGGATTTCAAGACCTAAAATAGTACAGATTAAAGGATAAATATGAATATTTTTTAAGGATGCCGTAACATACCCTTTCTTGAAAGCGGGGCCGTTTGCATAAAATATACCATCCATGTCTTTATGTTTAGGGTTATAGCCATGTACACCAACGGTTTTAACAGGACTGTTTAATATATTGTCTATGCGTTGACGCGACGAAAAATAATATCCATAATCTGGCAGTATTTGGACAGCACCCCAATCTTGGTTTTGGGGAGTATATTCAAAACCTGGTGTATTTTCGGTTTTATAAACTTTAAAATTATCTTCTTTAGGTTTTAAGTATTCTAGTATAGTTTCTGTTTTAACACCTTCTTTAGGGTGTAAGTTTATAATTGCACCATTATCTATTGCCGTAAATAAGTCGTCATTTCGAATGTCTTCAATAGGAATATAATTTTTGGTTGATAGTTCTGTCATGCCATGATCTGAGACGATTATAATGTTTACGGGCAATGCTGTTGCAGCCACACCTTTAAACAACGTTCCTAGATTTTTGTCTAAATCGAACAATACTTTTTTTAATTCGGTATCGTTATTTGGACCGTAACGATGTCCGACATCATCCATATCGGAAAAATACATGGTAATTATATGTGGTCTTTCTTTTTCAGGTAAATCTAGCCATTTAAGGGCTTCGGCAACACGAACCTCATTTTTAACGCTTCCATCATATCTATGATAATATGTTGGATATAAGCCTTGAATGTTGGCTTCTGAACCCACAAAGAAATAACTGGCCGATACCATGCTAGCTTTGTCTGCTTGAATCCAAATGGGATTTCCTCCATAAAAAGAGCCATCTTCAACCGTTTCACGATTTCCTAATTTATAGATTTTGTCCTTTTTGTGACTATAAAAGGAATTGCCAATTATGCCGTGCTTATCAGGATACATTCCTGTGGCAATGGTATAATGATTTGGAAATGTTTTAGAGGGAAACGCTGAAATTAACGATGCAGCTTGTACGCCATTTTCTATAAAATTATTGAGGTGCGGAGGCTTGTAGTTGCTAACATAATCCCAACGGAAACCATCAAGTGAGATTAATATTACATACGGTTTCTCTAGGGAAGCTTTTGAATTTCTAGTTATTGTTGATTTTGTTAAATTAGAACTGGACTCGCAAGATAAAAAAGTTATAGTGCTCAGTATTAAAACAAGTACGTAACTAAAATTTCTTTTAACCATTATCTTTTTTCTTGAAGGGTTTAATTTTACATCTGAGTATCATAGATAACAGGAAACTGTTCGGGGATTTCATCTTTTAATTCACCTAAATTTTGTCGTAAATCAATCTCAATTCCCCTTGCAATAGTTGAAATTGGAACATCGTTTGCAGAACCTTCAAATGGATTTTCGCCTGTCCTGCCAATTCTTTCCATTGTATGAAAAATCCATGCTACTGCCATATAAAAAGGAATAGACAGCCAAACAAATAAACCTCCAGTTATTGGGTGGTTTTGTACTATTTCTTTACCAATTTCGGCAAATTGAGGAACAATTGCCAATGGTAAAAGCAAAATAAATATCCACATAAAATAGTGGTTAAGAGTAGCAAAACTTCGAGGGTAAGGAAAGTTTTTAATTCGTTCTGATTTACCTTGTAGCGTAAATAATTCTTCCAACACACCTTCTAGTTGCAAAAAGGAAAATTCCCAAACAACTCCACTCTCTTTTAACCTCTTAAGATGATGAGATTGCAAATACAATAAAGCAGTTTGCTTATTATTTTTATCTAAAACGTACTCCATATCTTGTTCTGAAAGATAGGGTTTTAAATCTTCTTCAATTGTTGTATCCCATTCCGGAGGATGTATCATTTTGCTCCATTCTTTATTGGTTTTTTCGTGCATTACTGTTTCCCAAGGTTGTGAAACTCTCATGGAATGGCGTAATGCGGTCATCCATGCAATATGCCTATAGGTTAATGTTTTAATTTCGTGATGTAATTCTTCCTTTGTCAATTTTACAGAAGCATATTCATTAGTTACCATGTCTTGCAAAAACATACCGAATGTTCTAGAAGTATTGACAATACCTCCCCAAATTTTTCTTGCTTCCCAAATTCGGCCATAAGCCGAATTATTTTGAAATCCGATTACAAAAGCAACAGCGGTACCAATTAACGCCAAAGGTGTCCACGGAAATTTTAACCAATTTAACTCAAAAAAATAGTATAATCCTACTATAACGGTAATAATAATAAAAAATAAAATGGTCTCATAACGAGTCCATTTAAGCATGTCTGTAGCTTTAAAAACTTTTTTAGTGTACATATGTTATTGGGTATATAGTGTTTAATTTTGGTGATGTATGATAAGAAAACTTATACCTAGCCCAAGGTCGTTAAAATTTATAAGAAAGTCAAATTTTACTTTTTGGGAATTTATTTGCCTATTTTTTTCATAAATTGGAAGAATAGTACACTAATTGCTTTATTAGTAATATTAGGTTGGCTAGCTTCTTCTTTCTTTACCCAATTTTGGTTTAAAGGAACCTAAGAATATTTCGGCGAGTAAGGGTATGATATTTGATTGGCCAACTAGTTGTTCGGTATGTTCTTTATCAATAAATTCTTGACTTAAAACTCCATTAGAAATAGACTCTTGTGCTAATTTTACCAAATCTGGCATCATTGGAACCAAAAAAACAAATGCATTTATAGATAAAATAAGCATCATTAAAAATTTCCATTTTAGCCAATTGGGTTTCACCTTATTTGTGAAGTATAAAATGATATCGGAAATAATCTTTAATG
This sequence comes from Aureibaculum sp. 2308TA14-22, assembly GCF_040538665.1. NCBI lineage: Bacteria > Pseudomonadati > Bacteroidota > Flavobacteriia > Flavobacteriales > Flavobacteriaceae > Aureibaculum > Aureibaculum conchae. The sequence goes on along the minus strand of NZ_JBEWXT010000001.1, from coordinate 1,892,192 downwards.
CCAGTCCGGGTAAAATCAATATGTAAGCACTTTGCTCTTTGTATTGATAAACGGTATAGGTAGTTTCTGGGCTTGATTCAGTAAACAATATGCCAATAACAATATGTGAGAGTATACCACCCACATACATAATAGTACCTACTTCTTGAACAAAACCTAGTATTTTCTTCGTAGACATTGTTTTAATCTAGTTTTAAAAATTTAAAAAGCTAAAAGATTCTTTTTAATGTATTCTCTTTAGTTAAAATGTAATGTTTTAACACACCAATTACATGTAAAACCAATAAAATCATCATTACTAAAGCCATTACTCCATGTCCTTTTAGAGGAGGGATTTCTTCAAGTGTTTTTATCAAATCACTATTCCCTTGACTCAGGGCTTCTCCATACCCTCCTAAAATCATAGTGGCGATTCCTGATATAGCGATTCCAAATAATAAAAAATAAAAGGCATTGTGTATCCAAACAGCTAATTTATCATTAAATTTTGATCCTGTTTTTAAATCTTTTGGACGAGGAGATTTAAAGAATAAATAGCTTCTAATTATTGTAAGAACAAACACTACAATCCCAAGGACAGCATGGACTTTTATCATTCCCATTTTTTCAGAAGGGTTAAGTCCTGCCATATATTTGCCGAGTGGGAATAATAATAGAATTAATATGGCAGTCAGCCAGTGGATGATAATTGTTCCTGTACTGAATTTTTTGGTTAGGTCATTCATCATTTAGAGCTTTAAGATTCCTGTTGTAAATTTTTTACTTTTTGAGCAAACCAAACGAATGATAAGCCTCCTAGAATGGTCAAAACTCCAGCAATTTTCACCCCTTTTATTTCATCATCCATCATGGTTAAAAGAAGATAAACACTACCTATCATACTTAAAAAACCTGTTATAAACCTCGTGATAAGCATACTCCAATTTATTTTGAAACGAGTATTAAGTGCTGAAAAACCAAATAATATTTCAAGAAGACCATAGAGCATAAGAAAAAAGCATATGTACATTAAAAAACTTTGTAAAGAATTTGGTGAAAAAGCAATTAAAAGACCAAAAAGTACTAAACCAATACTTTGCATTAAATGATAAGAGTAGGCTATTTTATGTTGTTTATTTGCTTGCGAAAACAAATATGAAAATACCCCACAGGCTATAAAGGAAAGTGGAACTAATATTTTTGTTAGTGATACGCCTATACTTTTAGAAGCTATTATTAATACCCCTGCTATTAGTAAGCAGATTCCACTCAGAGTTAAGTTGATTGATTTATTCATTATTTTTCGTTTTTAATTAATATTATTAATCTCCTTTTTCACCATTTACCCACCTTTGCATCATGACCATTTGAGCTGGTGTTTGTTGATTTCCACCAGCTAAAATATCCAGAAACTTATCCCATAAATTTTTCTTTTGGGATGCTTCTTTTTTTAACTGCTCATAGGCTTCCACGTACTCTTTTTCATATTGTGCTGCTTCTTCACTTGAATACTTAGTTGGTATATGTTTAAGTATAGTATCGGTTAATTCATCTATCTCATCTGGAGCATAGTTTTCGATCATTTCTAATTGTAAACTGCAACCCCCTGCAACATCTCTTACACCATTGAACTGTGAGAATATGTCGTCCCAAACAGTATTCCATTCTGATATTTTTGTTTCGGGTAAAAATTTTATTCCAAGGTTATAGAGTGTGTTTAAATTATTTTGTAAGGCAGTGGCATATTGTTTATGGTCATTCCATATTTCTGTTAATGCACTAGGGTCTTTGGCCTTTATTTTATTGCGTACTTTAGACATAATGCCTTGTAAAGAGTTAACATTTCTGGAATATCGATCTAATTCTAATTCCCATTTATTCGCTAGTTCTTCGTTATTAACTGTTGAAATTATTTCTAATGTGTTATCTACCAAACTATCAACTTCAGCACCGGCTTTTGTCAATTGGATCCATTCGCTGGAGATTCCTTTTACTAAATTTCTGATTGAAATAACTGCTTGTAGTTTTGGATTAAATGTTGTCATTTTTTATTTGTTTTAAAGTTATTGTTTATCTGAATGCAAATTCTTCATCATAAATGGCTTCGTTGCCCACTCCTTTTTTGTTTAATTGTTTTATCATACTTTTCTTTAGGTTGCTTGGTCCACATATCAGGTAGCCTTTGTCTTTAAAGTCAGAAATCCCTAATTGTTCAATGGTTAAGTGTCCCATTTTTTTCGATGGCCAGATAGTGACATTAAAATTGGGATTGTCATTTGATAAGGAATGTAATTCATCAGCATAAACCGCTTCATGAGTATCATTTACACACCAAAATAAATTTACTTTATTTGCGTACATATCTTTAGCCAGTGAAAGAAATGGCGTTATTCCTATTCCACCGGCAATCCAAATTTGTTCTTTTTCTTTGATATAACTTGATGAAAAATGCCCATAAGGACCTTCAACAAATGCAGTTTCACCAACATTTAGTTTTGTGTTTAGGTTGTTTGTATGATCTCCTAAACCTTTGACGGTAATTCGCAAATTTTTACTGTACGGATGACTGCTTAGCGTGAAAGGATGTTGTTCCTTTTTACTTATATTAGGAAAATTGAAAAACGCGAATTGACCTGCTAAATAATTTAAACTTTTAGAGATTGGTTTCATGCTGATTTCTGTAATTCCGAAATTTTTATCTTTTACTTCGGTAATTTCATATTCTAATTTTTTATTAAAAAACCTGAATAAAAAAGCTCTGTAGAACCAAGCTGCAACGCCTAAAAATGCCATTCCAAATACGTATATTCGTGTAATGGGCAATTCTTTTATTAAACTTTTTACCATTAAACCATGAAGTACAGCCATTACATAGAAAATACCCATAAGTTTATGAATGTTTATCCATTTGTGATATGGAATTTTCTTTTTTAATGGCGGTGCTGCTGAAATAATAACACCCAATAAAATAAGTACTAAGGCATAAAAACCTAATGGTTTTCCCGGGTTAAATTCAACTAAATCTCTTGGCACAACAATAAAATGGAGTAGAAGTAATACTACAGCGATTACTCCTGATCTTCTATGGATAAGGTACATTTTATCTAAACCACCAAATATTTTTTCAACCCATTTGGCCCGTGTTGCCATTAAAAAATTAAAAGCAAAAACGGTGACAACCCAGGACGAAAATACTTCACCTAAAATGCGATGAACGTTTTTCCATGATTGGTTGTTCATTTCTCCAAATAATAAAGTATCAGAAGAAACCTCCATAAATGAACCTTTATAAAAGTATAAGTCTATACCCCAGAAAAGAAAGTGTATTAAAATAATAATAGGAAAGTAGATTTCCTGCTTTAAAATTCTCATAAGGTTGGATTATTTATAGATTAATTTTCAGTAGCATTACCCATCCAAAATATACCAACAGGAAATAGTTGGTAGTGTGCAATATTTTTCTTAGAGAAGGGTAGGTTGTTAAGGATTTCTTGGGCTTCTCGCTCGGTGTCCGCATTAACGTAAAGCACAAAATCTGTAATATCGTTTCTTTTTTCTATGCCGGTTATATCAAAATATACATTCTCTACCAATCCCTTATTCCACAGACTTATAACCGCATCTGATTGCTCTTTTGCATTTTGTCTTACTTCTTCTTTACTAGATTCAGAATTATGATCAACACGTGTTGACCAAACCGCCGCCCATGATTTTTTTAATCCATTTTTGTCTATGGCTTCTTTGTTTCTACCTAACCATTTGGTGCCAACTTTATGAACAGTATATTTGGCAATCCCTTTTTCCACTACCGTCAATTTGTTTAAAATTGTTTTGGCTTCTTGTTCGGATTGTGCATTTAAGAGGAATGAAATATTAGGGAAATTGGCTAGTTTGTCAGAAGTTCCTTCACTATTGTAATAGATATTTTCTACTACGTCTTTTTTCCATAAATCTGTAAGTTCACTTGATATCTGAACCGAATTATCAGACACCAATTGAGTATCTTTTGTTGCCCAATTCCAAACAATGGCATAATTGGTTTTACCAAATTCAGAAGATTTAATTGAGGTTGTTTCTGATTTAGATTTTTCTTCAGTTTGTTCTTTTTTGGTTTCTTTCCCACAACTTATGATAAGAAAACATAATGCTAAATAAAGTATTGATTGTTTCATTAGAAATAATTTTTTGACAAAACTATTTCTTCTGTATATTTTTTAATTGTATAAATTGGTCGTTTTGAAGTTCGTTTAGAACTCTAGGAGTTTTTCCAGTATGTTTTTTCACCTCTCTGATAAAATGTGCTTGATCATAATAATTTTTTTCGGGGTAAAGCCTTCCCTCTCTTATATGAATGTAAGAATCATAACACCTTTGTATACTAAGGTAAGTTTTTAATGATACCCCAAGGTACTTGTTAAGATACCTGTTTATTTGACGACTTGCCCAATATATTTGTTCGGAAACTTCAGATACGGAAATGCCACCATTTACTTTGTAAAGTAATTGAGACAACCTTATTTTATTTCCCGGAATCGCTTTTTCAGGTTTTGTTTTTAGTAGTTCAACCTCCCATTGTTTTACTGCGGTTTCGAATTCTGAAAGATTAAAATTTTCAATATTTAGGTAAGACAAATTAAGTTGTTTCAACTTATTTCGGATAGATGCAATCTCATTTCCCAATAAAAATTCAGGAGCTAACAGCTTCAATCTACATCCGTACACGGTTGCATTTGGAGGAAAGGAAAAATCTTTTTGTTCTGTCCAAAGCCCCGTCATAAAATAATTTATAATTTCGGAATTGCTAACAATAAAAATTATCTTAAAAAAACTATCAGGAGATATAGTTGCAGGTACATATTTATCAGAGTTATTTTTGTGCATCCAGAAGGAATGAACAAATTCCTGCAATTCAGATGAAGGTTTTAATTCTTTATATGTGCTTTTTTTGGTCATTCTAATTTGGTTTCCAACTTTATTTATAGCACTTTGATTTTTAAAAAAAGTAATTGCAAGGTTATCTTTTTTATTGATAAAATCAAGTTTTAATTTAATAGTTATCAATTCATACACGTTCCCTACCCGGTTTATGCATCAGTGTTTTTAATTTGTCGAGATGTTTATCATAAACCTCTCTTGGAGAAGCTTTGTGTTTAACACATATTGAAGCAGCTTTACCTACTACCTCACCCATCATGCCACAGGTACGCATTACACGGATAGGCCCTAGACCTTCCTTTGTGACGCTAATATCTCTACCAGCCATAAACAAGTTGCTTATATTTCTACTATATAAGGTTCTATATGGAGCCCAATACGTACCTTCATATATATATTCTTTTCCAGTAGTTGCTTTAGAAATAAATTCTTGTCCTTTCAAATCATCATCAAAACTTTCATGTGGATTGTGAATGTCGATATGCCAAGAACAAGGAAATGCTGGGTCATCATATTCTTTCTGCTCTCTAAAGTCGTCGGCATCAAGTATAACATCACCTAAAAGTCTTCGTGATTCTCGTTTCCCTGCAATAAAAGCACACCAACCCAATCGGTGATTTGGATAAAGTTTGTCCACATTTTTTAATGCGTCCCATGCACCATACATTGCTCTAAAGTTAAGGTCTCTTATTTTTTCTATATCGGTAATTGGATTTTTATCAAAACCACTTTCCCAAAACCATCCGCCTAAATTACCTAAAGGATCTTCTGAACCCCATTGCCCTTTATAATTTTTTCTACCAGGGAATGGTTTATCACTTAAATCAATTGCCCAAGGACAGCGAGGAAATGGTTGTTCAACTTCTCCAATTTCACAAGACAGTGTAAGAGCCGCCTTGTCTTTACACTCACATTTAAGCACTTCTTCTTTATCTGAAGCATCAAGAACGTTCCACAAATTAGACATTCCCATAATTCCTGAACTGGCAATTTCATAATCAGCACCAGCTAAATGACCTATCACAGCATCTCCAGTACAATCTGCAAAGTAATTTGCTTTTATACGTTTTCGTATTCCTGTTCTAGTATTCTGAATGATTACCGCGTTAATTTTTCCATTATCATGTTCTGTTTTTATGCTACGTTCTTCTAATAACAACGTTATTCGGGGTTCTTCATTTACTATTTTTAGTTTTAAAGCATCGTTGTATGATGCTCCATTTATTGCATTTCTTGATCCGTATTTTGGTTCTGCGAATTTGGGAGCTATTTCTTCAACAATATCTCCTATATGAGGGAAAGGCTCTTGTTTTGTTTTCCCTTCTGGCCAAACACGAACCTCAGAACTGCCATTACCTCCCAATACAGGTCGGTCTTGTATTAATACAACATTTAATCCATTTCGTGCAGCCGATAATGCCGCACATGTACCTGCAAAACCACCACCTATAACTGCAAAGTCAAAACTACCCCCATCTTTGGGTTCTTCATTTAACCCTAATAAATTCCTTCTGAATTTAGTTAAAGCTTCAATATCATTTGTGGGTTCAAAATCTAAGTCTTTACAAAAGAGGATGGAATCACATCTTCCCTCAAATCCGGTTAAATCGTGCAAGGCAACACTTGTCTGTTTATCCACTTCAATTACATCACCTTTATGCCAATGCCATTCAGCTCCTTTGGTGCCAAATGTTTCATTTAAGGGTTTATCATTTATTAGGACTTGAAATTTTCCAGGTGCACCAGGAGCTTTCCACGGAGCTACCCAATCACGTGTGCGAACCCAAACACGATACTTTCCAGGTGAAGGAAATTCTACTTCAGTTTTTGCATCTTTAACAGGAATACCCAAGCCATGTGCAAGTAAATAAGGAGAGCCCATTTGATCCATTACTTGTTGGTCTAAATCCCATCCGCCATGTTCAGCAAACTGTTCAGCTTCTAAAAAAACAAACTCTTCTGTTTTTGTAGTATTGCACGAAGTTACTCCTCCAGCTAGGATGAATAGGCTTGAGCTACCTATTACTCCGATAAACTGTCTTCTTTCCATGTATAAATGATTTTTGTTTTACTAATTTTATCTTGTTACAAGATAAATAATGTTTGATAGTGTAACCATCCACTCAAAGGTTATCTTTTTTATCGAGAAAGTCAAATTTTAACTTTTAGAATTTGATTTTTCCCACTCCTTCCTCAAATCAGATGAAATAACACCTTCATCATCATGCCTCCATCCTGGTGGCTTTATTAAGTAATTAATTCGCTTTCTTAACGAAGTCTTAGAAGTAAACACATCTTTAAATAGACTGATCCATTCGTGAAATGCTACATATAATGGGTTAAAGGAGCTGATATTTTTTACCAATCCGTAAATTGGTTTTTCAATTTCGGGCTCGTAAGTACCAAATAATTTATCCCAAATAATAAAAATTCCAGCATGGTTTCTATCCAAATATTGTGGATTGGTAGCATGGTGTACCCTATGGTGCGAAGGTGTATTAAAAACAGCCTCAAACCAATTGGGCATTTTTTTAATGAGTTCGGTATGTATCCAATATTGATAAATTAGGCTAATAGACATTTGAGCTAAGATCATCACGGGATGAAACCCGAGTAAGGGTAACCACATCCAAAAAACAAAGGTCATAAATCCGCCTGTCCAAGATTGTCTTAGTGCTGTACTTAAATTATAGCGTTGAGAGGAATGGTGTATCACGTGGCTTGCCCAAAAGAAACGATTGGTATGACTTACACGGTGCATCCAATAATAGGAAAAATCCTCGGTAAATAAAATTAATACCCACGCCCACCATGTAAACGGAATGGTAAATAATCTAAAATTGTTGTAAATAAATATAAAGGCAGCAAAAACTAACACTTTACTGAACAGTCCTAAAAAAACATTTCCCAATCCCATAGTAATGGAAGTGATGGCATCTTTAGTTTCATAGCTATTTGATTTTTCACGAGCATCAACAATAACTTCTATAAACAAGGTAATTGCAAAAAACGGAATAGCGTAATGGATTAAGTTGGGTATTTCTGGAATTTCCATAGATTGTACAAATGTCATTCTCAAAAGTAATTAAATTATTTAATTTTTAATTGTTTTAAGCTTTTGATTCTAATGAAAATACGTATATTTGCACGCTTAAAAATAAACACAAAACAATTAATTATGAATCATTACGAAACTGTTTTCATTTTGAATCCCGTTTTATCTGATGTTCAGGTAAAGGAAACAGTAAAGAAGTTTGACGACTACTTGGTTTCTAAAGGTGCCGAAATGATCCACAAAGAAGATTGGGGCTTAAAGAAATTAGCATACCCAATCCAAAAGAAAAAAACCGGATTTTATCACTTATTTGAGTATAAGGTTGCCGGGGAGATTATTAGCCCTTTTGAACTAGAGTTTAGAAGAGACGATAGTATTATGCGTTATTTAACCGTTAAGTTAGATAAGCATGCTGCTGAATGGGCTGTAAAAAGAAAAGAACGTAATAAAGCTGCTAAAAACTAAGTTATGTCATCAACAATAGAACAACAAGCAAAAGGCGGAAACAAAGCCGAAATCAGATATTTAACACCGTTAGATATTGATACGAAACAGAAGGTAAAATATTGTCGTTTTAAGAAAAACGGTATTAAATATATAGATTATAAGGATGCAGATTTTTTAATGTATTTGGTAAATGAACAAGGTAAAATTTTACCACGTCGTTTAACAGGTACTTCGTTAAAATACCAACGTAAAGTATCGCAAGCAATTAAAAGAGCACGTCATTTGGCATTATTGCCTTATGTAGGTGATATGTTAAAATAATCTAAATTAAGAACTATTATGGAACTTATATTAAAACAAGACGTAGCTAATTTAGGATTTACAGACGATGTGGTAACTGTAAAGAACGGTTATGGTCGCAATTTTTTAATTCCACAAGGATATGCAATGTTAGCTACGCCTTCTGCTAAGAAAGTATTAGCTGAAACATTAAAACAAAGAGCTTACAAAGAAGCTAGTGTTATAAAAGATGCTGAGTCTTCAGCTAAAAAATTACAAGAACTGGAAATTAAGATACCTGCAAAAGTAGGTGCTGGCGATAAGCTTTTTGGTTCTGTAAGTAATGCTGATGTTGCTGATGCAATTAACAAAGCTGGTGTAGAAATAGATAGAAAATACATTACTGTACTTGGTGGTTTAGTAAAAAGATTAGGTACTTATAATGCTAAAATTCGTTTACATAGAGAGGTAATTGTAGATTTTCCTTTTGACGTAGTTGCGGAAGCAAAATAATACAAACTCAACTTAAAGTTAAAACCGCTCATTTTTATGAGCGGTTTTTTTAATTTTGTAGGTTAGTTAGATTGAATAATGATTAAGAATGAAGTACAAACAATTAACAAGAGAACAATTTGAAGCATTGCATAAAGAATTTGCTCAGTTTTTAGCAAGTCAGCAGATTGATGTAAAAGAATGGAATGCCATAAAAAAAGATAAACCTAAAGTTGCCGAACAAGAATTGAATTTGTTTAGTGATATGGTTTGGGACGATGTTTTGAACAAAACGAATTATTTAGAGCACTTTTCTGAAAAAAGTATCAATTTATTTAGGTGTGAGGAAAAAGAGATTTCTAGAATTGTGGTTCAAATAAATAAAACGGATTTTAGTTTTTTTAATGATGATGATTATAAATGGTTTATCGATAATACCAGAGACGGATCAATTACTTTTTATAAAGGGGTAAAAAAGTATGAGAAGGATAGAAATGCCGAAATTTTTGATTTAATACAAAAAGGAAGTGTAATTGCAGATGGTAAATTATATGATGGGCTATATAAATTGATATCCTAGCAATCATAGTTTCAATTTTGTTTTGGTCTCAATGGCTTTAATCACTTTTCTACCTCGGTTTACGTAACCAATTGTTGCTGTGGGAATATCCTTTTCTATATTCAATACCAACTCTGGGTGAATCCAATCGTATTTTGTGCCTAATAAATAGAGGATCTGCATTGTATATGCTTTTACAGCTGTTTTTTGATTGGTAATCATCCAATCAAAACCTGCTTCTATAATTTTTTCGAGATGGTTTTCCTTCAATACGGTGGGATGATTATTAAAATAATTAACAATTAATAATTCACATATTTTAGCACAAGCTCTAATTACCGCACCTTGCTTTACCTTGGGCAATAATTCACAGAATTTATCCAAATAAGGAATAATAAGCCCTAATTTTTCTTTACAAGCCAATTCTAAAGTGCGTGACGAAAAATTCGAATTTTCATCTTCAATAGCTTCCATGTTTGTTAAAAGAACTTCAATATATTGTGGATTATTTAACGTAGCCAATACAAGTTCATCACGATACTTTAATCTTTCTTTGTCGTTTTCTAGAACAGATGTGAAAGTAGATAGGTTCATTTACAAATAATTTTCAATAAGGTGTTGAACGCCCACGGTAGCTTTTTTTGCAATAACTGTTAGGTTCTCAAAATCATTAGCATTTACAGCAGGTTTTGGGTCAATAAAATAGATTGGAATTCCTGGCTTTGCATAATTAATTAAACTCGCTGCGGGATATACCTGCATGGAAGTGCCAATAATAATTAAAACATCGGCTAGTATAGTAATTTCCGCAGCTTTTTCTAACATAGGTACAGCTTCGCCAAACCAAACAATATGGGGTCTTAACTGTGTGCCTTTTGGACATAAATCACCAATGTAAATATCATCCGTACAGTCATAAACTATAGTGTCATTTTCTATACTTCTAGCTTTTAGTAATTCTCCATGTAAATGAATTATATCAGTACTACCTGCACGCTCATGTAAATCATCCACATTTTGAGTTATAATGGTAACATTATATTGCTGTTCTAAATCAGCCAAAGCATTGTGTGCAGCGTTAGGTTTTACCGTAAACAGTTGCCGTCTTCGTTGGTTGTAAAAATCCAATACCAATTCAGGATTTTTTCTAAAACCTTCAGGAGATGCCACTTCTATAACATCATGTCCTTCCCAAAGACCATCTGCATCCCTAAAAGTATTAATTCCACTTTCAGCACTCATTCCCGCTCCGGTCAACACAACTATTTTCTTCATTTTTAAAATTGTCATTCTGAGGTACGAGGAATTTTTTAATCGCTACCTCCAGATTTATTTATGTTCTGCTTTTATACTATTTTGATAATTTGCCTTAAATTTAAAACTTATTTACAAGAACAAAAAAATATGGTTGATAAACAATTGTTAGCTTATTTACAAGACTTGATTACGGATAACCGAAAAACCCTCTTTGAGAAAATTTTAAAAGATAGAACCCGTCATTTTACAGTGGTTTTAGAAGATATTTACCAAAAGCATAATACAAGTGCCGTTGTGCGTAGTTGTGATATTTTTGGTATTCAAGATATCCATATTATTGAAAATAAATACAACAGTTATGTATCTAACCAAGTGGCAAAAGGAGCTCAAAAATGGATAGATTTTCATGAGTATAATCAACAGGAAAACAATACGGAAAACTGTATAAAAACACTGCGAAAAAATGGTTATCAGATTATTGCAACAACACCGCATAGCGATCTGGATGGCTATCGGGACTGCCTATTGCCCGATTTTGATATTTCTAAAAAATCTGCTTTTGTTTTTGGGGTAGAAAAAGAGGGAGTTTCAGATTATATTTTAGATGAAGCTGATGGCTATTTAAAAATTCCAATGTACGGTTTTACGGAAAGCCTTAATATTTCGGTGGCTGCTGCCATTATACTACAATCAATAACACAACGATTAAGAGTGTCTGAAATAGATTGGCAATTATCGGAAGAAGAAAAAGATGAAAAAAGATTGGATTGGACAAAAAAGACAATTAATCATGTGGAGGAAATTATTGAGAGGTGGAAAATGAGTAATTAGAGGGTAGAGTTTAGTGATTGGTTTTTACAACAACTATTTTTTAAGTCTGATCATCATTCTTCAAATGTAAACCTTACCTCATTCATAATTTTAATTTTCTGTTAATCGAATCCATTAAAAGTTGAAAATATTTATTTTCCACTAACCACTAATTAAAACCCCTGAGACAATCTTAACAATCCGACTTCATCTAAAATTTTTACTTTTTTACCATCTAAAGCGATAAATCCTTTCTTTTTAAATTCGGAGAGTAATCTGATGGCAGATTCTGTTGCAGTACCTATAACACTTGATATTTCTTCTCTAGTCAATATAATATCCAAATAACCATCTTCGTCCTCATCAAAAGTTTCTTTTAAGAAAATAAGCATATCCGCCAATCGTTCCTTTACGTTTTTTTGAGCCATATTAGAAAGAGACATATTTGCATCACGTAAGTCGTGACAAACTGTTTTCATCATGTCTAATGAAAATTTTGGATTTTCTTTGATGGCATCTAATATCTCTCTTTTAGGTATAAAACAAGCTTCCATATCTTTTAATGCGGTAACTGTTAGGGTTACAGGCTCTTCACTTAAAACCGAACGGTAGCCCAGCATATCGCCACCCTTTATAAATCTGACTATTTGTTCTTTCCCGTTAGCATTTAATTTAGATAACTTACAAATACCATGTTTTACACAATACACACCATTTATAGTATTGCCTTCTTCAAAAATAACATCACCTTTTTTAAAAGCTAAAACGTCCTTTTCTTCAGACATTGTTTTCAGCTCATCTGCAGATAACGACTTTAGTGAGTTAAATTCTCTAATAAGACATTGTTGGCACTTACTCATTTAGATATAGTAGAATTTGAAAACAAATATACCGAAATTTTGTGACATTTATCATAGACTTGTCTAAGTTTGCACTTGATATTTGTAAGTTAACAGAATTAGAAATGCCAAAAGAAAAGTGTTTTCACTGTGGTAATGATAATGGCTCTAAACCAGTAGTTTACGATGCTAAGAGTTTTTGCTGTAACGGATGTAAAACAGTTTACGAGATTTTTAGCGATAATGATTTAACCTGCTATTACGATCTAGAAAACGCACCAGGTAAAATACCTGAAGATATAAAAGGTAAATACAATTATCTGGATGATGACAACATTATAGAAAAATTGTATGATTTTAAAGATGGTGAAACAAGTGTCATAACCTTTTATATACCACATGTACATTGTAGTTCTTGTATTTGGATATTAGAAAATTTGAATAAGTTGCTTCCATCAATTAATTCTTCACAGGTTAATTTTCCTAAAAAAGAAGTTAGAATTACTTTTAATAATTCAACTACCTCTTTGAGACAAATAGTAGAATTATTAAGTTCTATTGGTTATGAACCATTGATTAGCCTTGAAGATGCAACAGTGAGTAAACGTAAAATTGACCGCTCGTTAATCTACAAATTAGGCGTTACCGGTTTTGCTTTTGGTAATATCATGTTATTATCCTTTCCAGAGTACTTTCAATCTGATGAGTATTGGCTAGAGCGTTACAAACCACTTTTCAGATTGTTAATTTTTATAATGATTTTGCCTGTGGTATTTTATTCAGCCACAGAATATTTTATTTCAGCCTACAAAGGGCTAAAGCACAAAATCCTGAATATAGATGTACCTATTGTTTTAGGTATTATTGTGCTGTTTTTACGTAGTTCTTATGAAATATTTTTTAATTTGGGTCAAGGCTATTTTGATAGCTTGGCTGGATTTGTTTTCTTTCTGCTGCTCGGTAAAATATTTCAACAACAAACGTATAGTTTTTTATCTTTTGAACGTGATTACAAATCGTATTTTCCTGTAGCGGTTACAAAAATAAACAATGATAAAACTGAAAAAAATATTGCTATTTACGATGTTAAAAAAGGGGATAGGCTATTGATTAGAGATAAAGAATTAATACCCGCTGATGGGATTTTAATTGCTGGTAATGCTCAAATTGACTATAGTTTTGTTACTGGTGAGTCTTTGCCCGTCACAAAAAAATCAGGTGATAAACTTTTTGCTGGTGGCAAACAACTTTCAGGGGCTATTGAAATGGAAATTTTACAAACGGTTTCACAAAGTTATTTGACTCAGCTTTGGAGCAATGATGTGTTTAACAATACCAAAATCAGTGGTATAAAAAATGTAACAGATTCTATAAGCAAACGATTTACTATCATTGTTCTAATGATTGCCTTTTTAGCAGGCTTGTATTGGTATTTTGTAGATGTAAAAATGGTTGCTAATGTAGTTACAGCGGTATTAATAGTTGCTTGTCCGTGTGCATTGGCACTATCTGCACCATTTGCTTTGGGAAATATGCTACGAATTTTAGGAAGAAAGAAAGTGTACTTAAAAAATACGGATGTTATTGAGAATCTCTCTAAAGTAGATACCCTAATTTTTGATAAAACAGGAACAATTACCAATAACAAATCCAAAATTTCTTATCAAGGTACGCCACTTTTGGTTGATGAAACTATTGCTATTAAAAGTGTATTAAGAGCTTCAAATCATCCATTAAGCAGAATGTTATATGATAAAATTGATGAAGAAAACATTTTAGAAGTATCGGACTTTAAAGAAGTGTTGGGAAAAGGAATTGAAGGAAAAGTTAATGATTTAATTATTAAAATCGGTTCGGCTCAATTTGTAAATGCCAAGACTGAACATATTTTACAAACACAGTCTTACATCAATATAAACGAAGCAGTTAAAGGAAAATATATCTTTGAAAATTCGTATCGAAGCGGACTGACTACTATTTTTGATGAATTAAAAAACGACTATCAGCTGGGAATTTTATCTGGAGACAATGATGGCGAAAAAATGCAATTAGAAACAATGCTTCCAAAAAATACGGACTTAATATTCAATAAAAAACCAGCAGATAAATTAGAATACATAAAACACTTACAAGATTCAGGCAAAAATGTTTTAATGATTGGCGACGGTTTAAATGATGCAGGGGCTTTAGCACAGAGTAATGTTGGTTTGGTTGTAGCTGAAGATATTAATGTTTTTTCACCAGCTTCTGATGGTATTCTTGATGCTTCAAAATTTAACTTTCTGCCTAAACTTTTAAAGCTATCTAAACAAACACTTAAGGTAATAAAAATGAGCTTTGTAATTTCAATACTCTACAATTTTATTGGGATGTTATTTGCTGTTTCAGGCAATTTATCGCCTATAGTAGCTGCTATTTTAATGCCTTTAAGCTCAATTAGTATAGTTATTTTTGTTACAATTAGCACAAATTTATTGTCAAGTAAAAGATAATTTTATAACTTTACTTTTTATTACAAATATGATAAATGTCATATTTTTAATTTACAAATCTCACTTTCTTTGTGTGTAATTTTTTTCTATGGATATTATCTTTTTAATGATTGCAGTTAGTATTGTTATCGCTGTAGTTTTTTTTATACTTTTTATTAAATCCGTTAAATCAGGACAGTATGACGATGTATATACACCTTCAGTTAGAATGTTGTTTGAAGATGAATTTGTAGACAAAGCTTCAAAAACTAAAAAATCAAAATCAATTAATCAAAATCAATAAGTAACAATGGAAAAAGAACAATTTTATTACGACAACAAAATTGTAAAGATGTTCCTCATCGCAACAGTACTTTGGGGAATTGTGGGTATGCTGGTAGGTTTGCTGGTTGCTCTTCTTTTTATCTTCCCAAATTATATGGAAGGCATTTCATGGCTTAGTTTTGGTCGTTTAAGACCGTTACACACAAACGCCGTGATTTTTGCTTTTGTGGGAAATAGTATTTTTATGGGTATGTATTATTCTATGCAGCGTTTGTTAAAAACACGTATGTTCAGCGATGCATTAAGCAAAATACATTTTTGGGGATGGCAATTAATAATCGTCGCTGCCGCCATTACCTTGCCATTAGGTATAACTTCTTCAAAAGAATATGCTGAGTTAGAATGGCCTATAGATATTGCCATAACTATTGTTTGGGTAATAATGGGTATTAATATGATTGGTACCATTCTCAAAAGACGCCAACGCCATATCTATGTTGCCATTTGGTTCTATTTAGCATCTTTGGTTACAATTGCCGTGTTGCATATTTTTAATAACTTAGAATTACCGGTAAGTGCTTTTAAGAGCTATTCGATTTATGCAGGAGTGCAAGATGCATTAGTACAATGGTGGTATGGACATAATGCGGTTGCCTTCTTCTTAACAACACCAGTATTGGGTCTTATGTATTATTTTGTGCCTAAGGCGGCAAATAGACCTGTCTATTCTTACAGACTATCTATAGTTCACTTTTGGTCATTAATTTTTATCTATATCTGGGCAGGCCCTCACCATTTATTGTATACAGCATTACCTGGTTGGGCTCAAAATTTAGGTACTGTGTTTTCTGTTATGCTAATTTTCCCATCATGGGGTGGTATGATAAACGGTTTATTAACCTTACGCGGTGCTTGGGATAAAGTTAGAGAAAGTCCAGTGTTGAAGTTTTTTGTTGTTGCAATTACAGGTTATGGTATGGCTACTTTTGAAGGACCATTGTTATCCTTTAAAAACTTAAACGCCATTGGGCATTATACGGATTGGATTGTAGCTCACGTACACGTTGGTGCATTAGCTTGGAACGGATTTATGGCTGCTGGTATTATTTATTGGTTGGCTGGACGTTTGTGGAAAACTGAACTCTACTCAAAAAAACTGGCTAACATCCATTTTTGGATTGGAACCTTAGGTATTTTGTTTTATGCCATACCTTTATACGTAGCAGGGTTTACGCAAGCCTCTATGTGGAAACAATTTAACCCCGATGGAACGTTGGTTTATGGTAACTTCTTAGAGACTGTAACACAGATTTTGCCAATGTATGCCATGCGTGCTTTTGGAGGTACATTGTATTTAGTTGGTTTTATTTTGTTAGCATATAACATTATAAAAACGGCTAAAGCAGGCTCTAAAGTAGAAGATGAATTAGCCGAAGCAGTACCATTGAAAAAAATAACTGGTAGAAGAATGGCTGGTGAAAAAGTACATTCTTGGTTAGAAAGAAAAACAATTTTATTTACAGTGTTAACAACAGTAGCTATTGTTATTGGTGGAGCTGTAGAGATAGTACCTTTATTAACTGTAGACTCAAATATCCCAAAAATTACGAGTGTCAAACCTTATACTCCATTAGAGTTGGAAGGTAGAGATATTTATATTAGAGAAGGTTGTAATAACTGTCATTCGCAGATGATTAGGCCATTTCGTTCAGAAGTAGAACGTTATGGAGAATATTCTAAGGCGGGTGAGTTTGTTTATGACTTTCCATTCCTTTGGGGTTCACGTAGAACGGGTCCTGATGTGCATAGAATAGGAGGTAAGTATAATGATAACTGGCATTTCAATCATATGTTAGATCCTAGTTCAACATCTCCGGGTTCAATTATGCCTAAATATACTTGGTTATTTACAAATGACTTGAATACTTCAAATACTCAAGGTAAAATGGAAGCTATGGTTAAATTAGGTGTGCCGTATACACAATCTGAAGTGGATAAAGGATTGTTTTTATTGAGAAATCAGGCAGAACAAGTTGAAAAGAACTTAAGACAAGACCCTGAGTATGTTAAAAACTATGGTGATAGTAATATGCAGGATAAAGAGATTGTGGCCTTAATTGCTTATTTACAGCGTTTAGGTACGGATATTAAAAAAGGTGAAACCGCTCAAAACTAATTAAGATGTTAAAATATATTAAACACCATTTAGATTCAATGAACGATGTGGAAATATATCCCATCATATCATTACTATTATTTTTTGCGGTTTTTATTACCATGTTAATTCATGTGATGAGAATTCCAAAAAAGAGTATCGAAAACATTAGTAATTTACCTCTTGAAGAGGACGAAAACATAAACGATTATGAGTAATAAAGAAAAATCTTTTTGGAGCAAATTAACAGGAGCTAGGCCAATTGAAAATGAGGAAGATATTATGACCGATCATGATTATGACGGTATTAAAGAATTAGATAATGTATTGCCACCTTGGTGGTTGGCCGGTTTTTATATTACCATTGCAGTAGGTATATTCTATTATATTATGGTATTTTTTACCGACAGATATGATCAGCATGCCGAGTTTGAACGTGCTGTTGCTGAAGGTGATGCTGCCGTTGCTCAGTATAAAAAAGATAATCCCGAATTATATGATGCTGCCAATTTAGTGGCATTGACTGATGCTGCTAGTATTCAAAAAGGAAAAGAATTGTTTGCTTCAAAAACATGTACAGCATGTCATTTAGATGATCTTGGTGGTAGTATAGGTCCAAATTTAACGGATGAGTATTGGATTTTAGATGGCGATTTTCAAGGTATTATGAATACGCTTGCAAAAGGGGGTAGACCCGGTAAAGGTATGATTGCTTGGGAGTCAACGATTAGTTTAGAGGAGAGACAACAACTGGCAAGTTATATTTTGTCTATGCAAGGTACAACACCAGCTAATCCTAAAGATCCAGAAGGAGAAATTTGGAAAGAAGGAGATAAGTAAAAAATGCTAACTCAATTTTTTAGAACTTTTTAGTTCGGCTTTAATACTTCTATTTACGCTAATAGTTATGTGATAAATGTTTCGTTCATGTTCATTTATTAAATTTAACTTTGTAGTTTAAATAGAAGTATTTTTTATAGTTATTTCAATGGCAGTAGAAGAACAAGAAAATTTTAGAGATTCCATAGGCACAATTACTAAAGATGGTAAGCGTAACTATATTTTTCCTAAAAAGCCATCAGGTAAGTTTACTAATTACAGAACTTATTTAAGTTGGTTTTTACTTGCTGTATTGATAATTTCTCCATTTATTAAAATTAACGGAAATCAGTTTTTATTATTTAACATATTAGAAGGTAAATACAATATATTTGGACAACCCTTTTGGCCTCAAGATTTTTATTTACTAGTACTATCCATGTTAGTGGGTATTGTCTTTGTTATTTTATTTACTGTAATTTTTGGTAGAATATTTTGTGGCTGGGTTTGCCCACAAACTATTTTTATGGAAATGGTATTTCGTAAAATTGAATATTGGATAGAAGGAGACAGAGGTAAACAGATAAGACTAAACAAACAACCTTGGACAGCTGAGAAAATACGTAAGAAAGCGATTAAATGGACTATCTTTTTCTTGATTTCTTTTATTATCGCCAATGTTTTCTTGGCCTATTTTATAGGTAGTGATGTGCTGCTGGAATATATTACAGGCAATCCATTGGATCATATTGGAACGTTGATTAAACTATTGGTTTTTACCTTGGTATTTTTCTTTGTGTTTGCTTGGTTTAGAGAGCAGGTATGCATTATTGTTTGCCCTTATGGTAGGTTACAAGGGGTTTTATTAGACAGAAAATCAATAGTGGTTGCTTATGACCATAAAAGAGGCGAAAATGAAAATGGTAGAAAGAAATTCAGAAAAAATGAAGATAGAACGGAAATGGGTCATGGTGATTGCATAGATTGTAATCAATGTGTAGTGGTTTGTCCCACAGGAATTGATATTAGAAACGGTACACAATTAGAATGTGTAAACTGCACGGCATGTATTGATGCTTGTGATGAGATTATGACCAAAACAGGCTTTGAGCCAGGCTTAATTCGTTATGCTTCAGAAGATAACATTACGCAAGGAGAAAAGTTTAAATTCAATGCAAGAATAAAAGCCTATTCTGCCGTTTTGACTATCTTAGTTGCAGTATTGATAACATTACTGTTTTTAAGATCAGATATTGAAGCCACAATTTTGAGGTTGCCGGGGCAAACGTTTACCAGTACTGAAACAGCGGTTAGTAACATTTACACTTTTAAGTTGATAAACAAAACCGTGAAAAATCTGGATAACGTTGAGATTAAACTGATTTCACATGCTGGAGAAGTCAGAATTGTCGGTGGTACAAGCCATGTACCTAAAGGCGATTTAACAGAAGGAACCTTATTCATTGACATCGATAAAAAAGATTTAGAATCAGCTAAGGAAAAGCTAAAAATAGGTATTTATGCAGATGGAGAATTGATTGAGACTACATCGACCAATTTTATGGGACCAATGAAAATAAATTAGAAATTATGCGAATTAAAATAAACTGGGGATGGGCAATGGTAATCGTTATGGCGGCATTTATGATTTTTATATTACAGTTTGTCTATAGAAGTTTAGCAGACGATACATTAGAACATCATTTGGTTTCAGAAGATTATTATAAAGATGAATTATACTATCAACAAGAAATTGATAAAATGAACAATGCCAGTAAGCTTTCTCAAAATGTAAAAGTTGAGAAGGCGGGTAGGGGCATGTTAGTTACTTTTCCCGACACTATGGATCTTGAAAAAATAAAAGGAACCATTTATTTTCAAAGACCATCCGATAAAAGAATTGATTTTAAAAGAGAAATTGTTTTAAATGAAAATACGATGTTGATTGAAGATGATAAACTAATTAACGGTAGATGGAATATTAAAATTGATTGGAAATTTGAGGATGAGGAATATTTATTTAAAAAGGATATATTTTATTAGGTTTAAATATGCTTTATACTGCATTTATACTTGGCTTATTAGGTAGTTTTCATTGCATAGGTATGTGCGGGCCAATTGCATTTGCTTTACCCGTGGATAGAACCAGTAAATCTAAAATGGTATTCCAGACCATGCTCTATCATTTTGGACGATTATTTACTTACTCGCTGATTGGTCTTGTCTTTGGTTTGGTTGGTAGAGGTTTGTATTTAGCGGGTTTTCAGCAACGTTTATCTATCCTAATAGGTGTGTTAATGATTGCTATGGTATTGATTCCCGTACATGTTTTTAACAAACACAATTTTTCTAAACCAATATATAAGGGCATATCTTATGTAAAATCTAAATTGGGATATTATTTAAAAAAGCGTACCAATAGTACTTTTTTTACTATTGGTTTTTTTAACGGTTTTTTACCTTGTGGACTGGTTTATATGGCTTTGGTGGGTTCTATTGCCGCTTCAGGAGCATTTGAAGGGGCAATCTATATGTCTTTGTTCGGACTGGGTACCGTACCCATGATGAGTGCGGCTGTATTGACGGGAAATTTTTTAAAAGGAACGCTTAGAACTAAAATTCAAAAAGCAATTCCTGTATTTGTCGTTATTATTGGTTTGTTATTTATTCTTCGAGGTTTAGGCTTAGGAATCCCTTACGTTTCACCTTCTGATGTCAAATTACAAGTTACTAACACTACTGAGGTTTGTGAGTGATTTTTTAATTGACTAAGCTTCTCTTACTATTTTCTCCATTTTACGACCTCTTGCCAATTCATCAATAAGCTTTTCCATTTGTCTGCATTGTTTATACAATTCGAATTCATCTTCAATTTCTTCAATGCGATACCCACAAACAACACCTTTAATTAGGTGTGCATTAGGATGGATTTTAGCTTCCTCAAAAAACGTTCTAAACGTTGCTTTTTCATCAATAAGTGACTGTAATTTAGTTTCATCAAAACCAGTAAACCATTCTATTACTTGATGAAATTCTTCTTTTGTTCTACCATGTTTTTCCAATCTATTCCAGTAATGGGGATAAATAGATGCAAAAACCATATTAGCAACTTGTTCATTTTTTTTAGTTGTAACTTTCATTTTTTGTGATTTTAAATTGGTGCTAATGGTCTTGTATTAACAATTGTTGTAACCAGTATTTTTTAATTCATTGTAAAATCCTGCTCCTTTTCAATAACTTTCATCATTTCTTCATGTGGCACCATCAGCTTCATTTCAGAACCATTGTAAAACTCCACATAAGGATATTTTAAAGGTCTATAATAGTCTTTTGGAAAAGGAAATTTCTTTAAAGCCTTTGTCATTTGCGTGAAAAATTCCACTCTATCATAATAAGCTCCATAAGTGTAAGGAAACAAACTGTTTATTGTCGTTCTCAATTCCTTTACATTAATCCGAGTATTTTTATTTGAGCGAAAGTAGAAAATATCACATTTTGTTTTACTATGCTCAATTTCAAATTCTTTATCATAATTGAATTGATGATTTTCAGAGATTGCATAGTCAAGCTTGTAAATCGAGGATAAGTTTTTTAAAAATCCAGAAACACTATTTCTGTTAATTTCAGCAATTTTTTGATTTTGGTAAGAAACAACCAAATTAATCCTCCATTTTCTTTTTGTTACAGTTTTTTTCATATTGGTTACAACAATTGTATTTATATACTTAATGCCTATAAATATAACTATTTTTAGTTTACATATTCGGTAGTGTCCAACGCAATATGCTTTACATTCTGTAATTGTGCCTTTAACTCTAAATAATTTTGATATTTTATATTCTTGTCAAAATTCAAATGCAAATTTATTTTTTTTTCTACGGGTAGGTCATCCAGATAGTTATTCAATTCGTTTTGTAGTATTAGGCTATCGTTTATAAGGAGTCGGTTGTTTTTGTAATCTATAACAATATGTTTAGCAAGCGTATCATTTTTAAATTGAGCAGTAGTA
Source organism: Aureibaculum sp. 2308TA14-22 (assembly GCF_040538665.1). Taxonomy (NCBI): domain Bacteria; kingdom Pseudomonadati; phylum Bacteroidota; class Flavobacteriia; order Flavobacteriales; family Flavobacteriaceae; genus Aureibaculum; species Aureibaculum conchae. Next base: position 1,869,801 of record NZ_JBEWXT010000001.1, on the reverse strand, counting down.
AAAGGTTTGTCCGTAAAATAAATAACATCAAATTGTACCATTGAGAGTAAATTAGATTTGGAATCTACATAAGAGAAATAATTAAAATCATCTTCATCCTTAGGATGCATAGTTGGTTGCTCTCTTTTTTCTATTAATTTTTGTAAATGAGGTACAACCAAACGCATCGGTAGGTTTTTATCAATATTGTAGATCCAATTGGTAGTGGCAATACTGTTTTTTCGGTTTAAGGTAGCTAAAGTGTCGCTATCTTTGACTTCCAAAAAAATCCAAATTTGAGAATTGTCGTAAATAGTATCTTGAATTCCTGCTACGTTAAGTACAGGAATTTGTACTGTTTTTTTTGTACAGCCAATTGCAATAACTAAAAGTAATATTAAAAATTTATTTGTTTTCATTTTTCTTTAAATATGAAGCCGCAAATTTTTCACATAATGCCAAGGTGCTTTTTATGTCGTCTAATGTGGTTCTTGGGTTTATTAAGCACATTCTAATTACTACTTGATCTTGCAAAATAGTAGTAACCAATACCGCACTTCTAGAAGTTATAATTTGTTTTGAGATATATTGGTTTATTTTATCCAGTTCTTTTTCAGTCAAATTATGCTTTATCGGATTGTATCTGAAATTGATAATTGCTAAAGTAGCTGGTGAAACTACTTCCCATTTTGGACTCTTTCGCAATAGTTCCTCTACATTTTCGGTTAGTGAAATTCCAGATTGTACAGCTTCTTTAAAGGCATTAAGGCCAAATGTTTTGATAGACATATACAGTTTTAAGGCTCTGAAACCACGGGTGAGCTGAATGCCGTGGTCATAAAAATTGATTTCAGATTCGTTTCCTTCAATGTCCCTTAAATAAACAGGTTTTTCACTAAAGGTTTTGCTTAACCATTTGTGATTTTTCACCAATAAACAACCAATTTCATAAGGTTGAAAAAACCACTTATGGGGATCAACCGTTAGGGAATCTGCTTTTTCAATACCTTTTAAATAGTTTTTTCCTCTATCGGATAAAATGGCCGCTCCGCCATAAGCACCATCAACGTGCATCCATAAATTTTCTTTGCTGCAAATAGCTGCAATTTCCTCTAAAGGATCAACCGTTCCTGTATTTGTTGTTCCCGCTGAGGCAACTACACAAAAAGGTTGGTAGCCTTCTAACTTATCTTTTGCAATAACATTTTTTAGCTTGTTTAAAGACATCTTAAATTCTATGTCTGTGGGAATTATCCGTACTTGACGCTTTTTAAAACCCAATACTCTTATGGCTTTTATATTTGAGGAATGAGCTTGATCTGATAAATAAATTATCCCTTTAGAATAATCATCTTTACATTTTATGCGTCTTGCTGTTGTTAGGGCAGTTAAATTTGCCATAGACCCACCACTGGTTAAAATACCACCACCTTCTTGGATAGGGAACTCAAACATTTCTAAGAGCCAGTTAATAACCACAATTTCTAATTCAGCTGCAGCTGGAGAAGTTGACCATCCACCTGAGAAAATATTAAATCCCGATGCAATGGCATCTGCCATGGCACTAATAAAATTACTAGGGCTTGGCACAAACGAATAAAATTTTGGATGTGTAAGAAAATCTACATTTGTCAATACATTTTCAATAACATCTTGTAGTACATCGTTAGGTGAGTTAGGTTCTGTTGGAATGGGTTGCTGAAATATAGCATCCATTTGTTTTCTGTCAGCTAAACTTACTAATTTTTCTGAATTCAAATTCTCAAAATGAGAGGCTAATAAATCAACTATTTTATAGCCATATTGCTGCATTTCTTCTTTTGATAAGGTTAAAGGCAGATCTTTGGTGTTTAGTATATTTTTATGCATTATTTGCTCACTATTTTAATTGTTTTCAACGAAAATGATGAATATTACAAATTTATTAAAAAGCAATAAGAGATAGGTAATAATTAGTAACTCTTTAAGGCTAAAATCACATCTGTTTTGTCGAAATTTTAATAGAGTTTATTGATGAAAATTGACTATTGAAATTATTATCATAAAAAAAGCTAAAAATACACCCAGTATAACTTTCCAAAAGATATTTGCTTTTGCCAATTCCATAAAATTAAAAGCTACTAACAAAAACTTAATAGTTGACAATACTAAAATGATAGTTGCAATATAAAAAAGGTTGCTATTATTGTTAGAGAAAAATGCTGTTAATAAGGTCAATAGAATAAGAAAACCTAATGTAAAGATATTTTTTTTCTCCATAATTATAAAATCAAATAAAGAGTTGGAAAGAGCAGCAACCAAATTAAATCACACATGTGCCAGAATGCTGCACTAGCTTCTAAATCTTCAAGTTTGGTTTGTTTATTTAATTTTTTAATACCATAAAACATAAATAGTAAAATTACCAAACCAACAATTACATGAATAACATGAAAACCAGTTAACAACCAGTAATAGGTAAAAAAGGAATCATAACCCATGGTAAAACCGCTTTGTATTTTTAAATAGTACTCTATGCCTTTTAGTATTAAAAATAAAAGACCGCCCAACATGGTCAGTTTTAAATAGAATAACGTTTTTGAGATATTATTAGCCTTAAACAAATGAACCGTAGTTGCCATAAAAAATCCGCTTACCAATAAAAATATAGTATTAATTGTTCCAAATGTAGTGTTAAGATGTAATCTCGATTGATGATAAACTTCTGGATTCTCTTTGCTGCTGATTACTAATGCAATTAAGACGGCACCGAAGGTAAATAGTTCTAAAAAAATAAGTAGCCACATTAAGATACCTCCGGGTGGATAATAAACATTTTTATAATCAATTTGTCCAGACCCCATTTTAGCTTTGGTGTTTTATTTTTTCATATAATTTTACCAAAGATTCTAGTAATTCGACAGGAGTAGTAAGAATTTGATAATGATTTTGCCCAAACATTTGTGGTAAATAATATTTTGCTTGAGCTTCTATGGCCAAGGCATAAGAATTGATTCGTCTTTGATTGAGTTCACGTAAGGCCTGTTTTACGTCATTAATACCATACTTCCCTTCATATTTGTCATAATCATTAGGTTTACCGTCAGAAATAAGTATTACCCACTTGTTTTTGGTATTCCGTTTATCAAGTAAAGCACCAGAATGACGTAAGGCTACTCCAATTCTTGTATAACCACTTGGCTCCACAGCACCTACCTTGAACTTGGCTTTATGCCAGTCTTCATCAAAACCTTTTAGGGTTAAATAACTAGCATGGTTTCTGGTTTTGGAATAAAAACAATCTATCGAAAAATCGATATTAAATTCATTTAAAATTTCACCAAATAAAATTGATACTTGCTTTTCTACATCAATTACTCTGTTGCCTGCAGCATAACCATCACTGGATAAACTGATGTCCAGTAATAATAAAATGGATAAGTCTTTTTCTTTTTTTCGTTTTGATAAATAGATGTTTTCAGAGGGTGTATGACCAGAATTTATATCAACAAACAAATCGGTTATGGCGTCTAAGTCAAAAGAATCACCTTCGGTCTGTCTGCGTTGTTGTTGGTATTTGTTGTTAACGGTGGTTAACATTTTTCGTAACCCCATTAATGTAGAATTATTTTCAGCAATTGTTTTTTTATAATAGGCAACATCTTTCTCTAGGATAGATTTAGGATATATTTTACAGAAGTTCTCTTTGTATTTTCTTTTGGTATAGTCCCATTCGTCATAATTTATAAAATATGCATTGGTTTCTGCTTCGGCACTTTCATTAACAGTTGTATTTTCTGTAAATTCAGCTTGATATACAGAATGTGCAGTATCATCAACTCGCACAGTATATTTCATGTTAATTTCATCTAGGGCATTACTATGGTCGTCTAAGTCGTCGTCACCATCAAAATCACGAAAGTTACCTCCAAACTCTTCAGCAGTTTCCACTTTTTCGAATTGGTGTTGCAAAACAGCATCTTCTTGTTGTTTGAGATCAACTTGTACAGAAATAATTTCTTCTACAGCATTGGCTTTTAAGATGGTTTCAGTATTTTCTTCATTAGCTTTTTTTGTCTTGTCGGAAAAGTTTTTTAATATATCTCCATTTGATATTTCGGTATTGTTCCGCATCCATTTTCCATAAATGAATGAATAATCTACTTTGTTTTTATCTTTTGCTTTTTTTTGATAAAATTGAATGAATTGTTGGTGATATTTTTCTGTTATAGGAAATTGTTCAAAGAGTTGATCCAGAACTTTTTGAGCACTTTCAACCGCTTTTTGTTGTGATGTTTGTAAATCATATTCTTGACTATTATTCCAGTTTAAACCTAAATTTTTTTGAATGGACAAGTACAATACTCTGAATAAATAGAAGGAAACATTTTCTTCATAATTAGAGAAATCTGAGAATCTTGATGGAATAAAAAAATTGTTATTTTTATAACCGCCTTCTCTTTCGGCTTCAAAAATTTCAATAGATTCACCTGTAATAGCTCTTGCAAAAATGGTCAACTTAGGTTTTATATCACTTAAATTAACGGCATTGGCCATGCTTTCTTCTTTTTTACGCTTGCGACGTTTAAAGTAGAATGCAAATTTGGTAAACAGGTACTCATCAGGTTCAAATTCGAACATCGTATTTTAATAATTAAATCATTAAATTACATAAATCCGTTAAGGCGTCAATAATTTCATTATCATCTGTTAGTGGTTCTACTATGGCTACTTTTACTGATAGCCTTTTTGGCAAACCACTTTTGATTAGTTTTCCTGCATCTACCAATAATCTTGTTGATACAGTTTCTGTTAAACCGAGTTCTGTCAAATTCCTAATCTTATTGGCAATATTCACTAATTTTTTAGCAATACTTTGATCAACTTGGGTTTCATTGACCAAAATTTCTTGTTCTGTTTTAGCCTCAGGATAATCAAAAGACATGGCAATAAAACGCTGACGGGTAGATGGTTTCAATTCTTTAAAACCACGTTGATATCCGGGATTAAAAGAAGCGACTAGGATAAAATCTTCATGAGCTTTAATAGTAGTTCCTAACTTATCTATAAATAATTCTCTTCTGTGATCGGTTAGTGAGTGTATTGATACAATAACATCTGGACGTGCCTCTACAATTTCATCTAAATAAATAATCGCACCTTCTTTGACGGCTGTAGTCAAAGGGCCATCTAACCAAATGGTTTCAGCTCCTTTTATGATGTAACGACCTATTAAATCGGTTGAAGAAGTTTCTTCGTGACAGGCTATTGTAATTAGTTTCTTTTCTAATTTGTGTGCCATATACTCGATAAATCTGGATTTACCTGTTCCTGTTGGCCCTTTTAATAGAAAAGGTATTTTATTTTTATAGGAATGTTCAAAAACCTCTACTTCTTTTCCTATTTGATGATAATATGGTTTTTTTTCAATCATTCATTTTCTGTTTTAAAAAAATTCCGAAGCAATGATTATATTTTAAATCAATCATACGCTTCAGAATTTTTTAAAATTAACCAAAAAAATTGTTAATTAGCTTCTATTTCTAACGCTTCATCGTTAGGTTTACCATGCTTATAGAAGTCAATTATATAAAGTACTATTCCGAAAGTAAAAAGTGAAGCACAAAGTATTAATACTACAAAATGAATACTAATCTCATTTTGTACTTCCATAAATTCCATTTTCATTTTTCGTTCTAAGTAAACTTGAGCAACACCAGCGACCCCAAAAGCTATAGTCATACCAATCATGCCAATGTTTGAAAGCCAAAAAGCAGCTCTACCTCTCGTGCTTTCATATAATTTTCTACCTGTTAAATTAGGTAATGCATAACTTATAATAGCCAGTACAATCATTGCATAAGCTCCCCAAAATGCTAAATGCCCATGCATTGCGGTTACTAAAGTTCCATGAGTATAGAGGTTTGTTTGTGGCAAAGTATGAGCAAATCCTAATAAACCTGCACCAACAAATGATACTATGGCTGAACCTAAGGTCCAATATAAAGCCAGTGTATTTGGATGTTTTTTCTCACCTTTTCTATACATATTTACAGCAAATAAAGCCATTGCTAAGAAAGCCAATGGTTCTAATGCTGAAAAAATGCCACCAACAATTAACCAAATTTTGTTAACTCCTATATAATAATAATGGTGACCTGTACCTAATACGCCAGAAAGAAAAGTCAGCCCAACAATTACATAAAGCCATTTTTCAATAACCTCTCTATCAACACCAGTTAATTTGATTAATAAAAATGATAAAATACCACCCATAATTAATTCCCAAACTCCTTCTACCCATAAGTGAACTACCCACCATCTGAAAAAAGAATCCATTACTTGACTATCAAATGGTAACATACCCGGTAAGTAGAGTAGGGCAGCAAATAAAAGCCCCATAGACAGTACCAAAGCAGTGGTTGTTTTTCTTTTACCTTTAAATAATGTAGTTAGTATAAGGCCTAAAAATAGTAGAACATTTACAACAACAAGGTAATCTAATGGTCTGGGTATTTCTAAAAACTTTCTTCCTTCCCAATAGTTAAAATGATATCCTATAATAGCAATAACTCCAACTACTGCTAAACTAATTAACTGTACATAAGCCAATTTTACATTGACCAATTCTCGTTGTGCTTCTTCTGGTATTATATAATAGGCAGCACCCATGAAACCTGACAACAACCATACTACTAATAAATTTGTATGAACTGCTCTTGCTGTGTTAAAAGGAATAAATTCATGTAAGCCATCCATACCGATTCTGGCAAAACCCATAATAAACCCGTAGGTAATTTGTAATACTAATAATAGCATCGATAATGCGAAAAACCAATAGGCTACTTTTTGCGATTTGTATTTCATAATGTTTTAGTTAGTTGTTAATTTTATCTTTCGCTAGCGGAGATACTACTCGTTCAAAACCATTTAGGTCTATGTCATCAATCCAATCAAAAAAGGCAATTAAGTCTTCTGCCTCTTTTTCAGAAAACCCATAGGCCACCATCTTCCTCCCGTTAGGTTGCCAAGCAACGGGTGACATTAATATGGCTTTAATATAGCCTTCCCCTCTTCGGTCAATAACCTTTGTTAATTCTGGGGCATAATAAGCTCCTTCTCCTAAAATAGTATGGCAGCCCATGCAATTATTGGCTTCCCATATGGCTTTTCCACGAACTACTTCTTCAGTAATTGCTCCGTAGTTACTTTGATCTTGTGCTTTACTGAAAGAAAAAATAGTTAATCCGATGAAAACAAGGAATGTAACTACTGTTCCACCAAGAAAAAAAGCACGTGCTTGTTTTTTTGATAACATAATAGTTGATTTAATAGATTATAAAATAAAAAGATGTTTTTATCTTTATATTGACGAAGTTACAAAAAAAAAGTATCCATGGTATAAAAGTTAAAGAAAAGTTAAAAATCTTTTCTTTTTGATTTGTACACGATACGTAATACAGGTAATACAACCCAAAGTGAAAGTACAAAAAAGGAAATAATCATACCTATACTTGTGCCGAAGAATTTTTGAAAAACGGCACCTGTATAACCAAGTAGGGCGGAAATATCTAATTTTAATAAAATTAAAATACGTGATAAATCTATAGGATTAAGCATGGTTGTAACCAACGAAAATTTATCTAGCGGATATTCTTGCAACATTACTAACGAAATCAAAAACAAGCCATCATAAATTACTGCTAGGAATAGCCAAACCAAAATGGCATAGCCAAAGCCTTTGATTTTGTTTTCATTAGATAGGGCAATATTAAAAGCCAATGCTACAAAAATAAAGGTCAAAAAAGCACCAACAAGTAGGAGGGAAGCAAAATTAAAAATATCAGAGGATTGCAAAATACCATAAGCCAAAAACGGAATTCCCAACCCAATTACCAAACTTAAAGATAACGATATAGCCACACCTAAATATTGACCGATAAAAATAGTTGATCTTTTTAACGGTTGTGCCAAGAGCAGTTCTGTAAATTCGCGAGAATTATAATAGTACATAACCCCAAAAATGGTACCTATCAATGGTGTAAGTACCACAATAATATTCATTAAAGTAATGACTGCTTTTGATACGTCGTTGTTTAGAAACAAGAGTACAAAACCCAAAGCTAGGTAAAATGCAAAATACACGTAGCTCCAACTGCTACGCATAAGATCGTAAAAACTGTATTTTAATATTTTAAGCATTTTCTTTGGTTAAAATTGCCGCAATGGCATGTTCTAAATCGGTTTGGTCTGTTTGCTCTTTTATGGCAGTTAGCGTTCCTTTAAAATATATTTTTCCATCTAATAAGAACACTATCTCATCAGCCATTTCTTCTACAAAGCTCATAATGTGAGAGGTGATTAAAATAGTTTTACCCTTTTTCTTTTCAGTTAAAATTATTTTTTTAAGATTAAGTAACGAAATAGGATCTAAACCTGTGGTTGGTTCGTCTAAAATAATCAACTCACTATCAAACATAAAAGTCAGCAGAATGTTTACTTTTTGCTTGGTGCCACCAGATAGGTTGCCTAATTTTTTGTCCAAAAAAGGTTCTAAGCCAAATAAATTAATCAAGTCCTGATCTTCAGCTGGTTTTGGCCTTAAGTTTTTAACCATTTTTATCAATTCTTTTACACTTAAATTGCTTGGGAAGTTTGCTATTTGTGGTAGGTAATTGATGTTGTTTCGGTACTGATGTTTTTTTAAAACACTTTTGTCCTTAATTTTTATTTCTCCTTTATTAGGAATCACCATCCCTAATATACTTTTTATAAGTGTAGTTTTACCTGATCCATTTGGGCCAAGAATTGCAAAAATACCTCCTTCAGAGGTATTAGCGTTAATGGATAAATCCAAACCTTTTAAGACTTCAACTTTTCCGAATTTTTTATATATGTTCTGTACTTCAATCATTTAAAGGGTTTCATTAATGGGGTATTGTCTACCAATTCGTTGGGTGTAAAAACTGGCGATACTTTTTCTGAAAAATTAATAATATCTACAAATAGGCTTCTCAATAATATAATGGTTTCAGGAGTTTTGTTAACAATGTAAGAAAACAATTTTACGGGTCGGTAAGGAATGTCGCCAATACCGTTTTTGTCCAGGTCATAACCTGTATAAGAACTCCAATAGTTATTATCAAATTTGTTGTCGTTCATCTTGCTGTTATAAGAAATATCAAAAGAATTATTTAAAAAATTATTTTCTTTAAAGATATTGGTATAACATGCTCCCGCAATTTTAACGGACCATCCGTTACTGATAAAATTATTTTTAAAATAATTGATTCTTGTAGACCCTTCAACATTAATACCAATGGTATTTTCCTCAAAAGTATTATTTTCAATTTCAGCATCGTAAATTTCTTTTAATAATAACCCGTAAGAGGCAGTACCCCAATTTTTCTTAAATGTATTCCCAGTCATCTTTATAAATTTGGAAAACATTACGGCTACTCCAGCACCGTTATTTCTGAATATATTATCATGATACTCATTCTCGTTAGAAAACATAAAATGCAGACCATAACGCATATTATTATGACTTCTATTATTAATGACCTTACTCTTTTTTGTAAATTCTAAATAAATACCATCTCGTAAATCATTTACTTCATTGTCTTCAATACGCATATTTGAACAATTCCATAAATGGATGCCATTTCCAGAAGAAGATTGGTCAACAGCGTTACTAGAAACATGGTTGCCAATAAGTTTACCATGATGTGATTTCTCTAATAAAAATCCAAAAAATACATTTTCTAATGTGTTATTTTCAAATAAAAAGTTATTGCTTTTAGAAATATAAATTGCAGCATAGTCTTTAGTATAGCTTTGTCCAGGGTTTTTGACAGTTAACCCTGTAATAGAAACACTATCCGATTTTATAATAAAAACATAGCCTTTTTTTTCACCATTAACAATTGGGTTGTTTTTTCCAATTATTTGTAATGGTTTATCAATAATAATATCGCTTTCTAAATACGTGCCGTTTTGTACAATTATCTTATCATGTGATTTTGACTTAGCGATGGCCTCAGTTAGCGTTTTTACTTCGCAAGTAGTACATACTTCAATGGATTGAGAATAACCACTAGAAATAACACAGAAAAAAAATAAAAGTTGAAAAGTAACCCTTAGCATTTTATTATCTAATAATCAAAAATTTAGAATCCTTATGAGCTGTAACTTGATGTTCAACATTCTTTTCAAAGGTATAAGTTTGATGTTTTGCTAAAATAATGGTTTTATTTTCAATATGGAAATCAATTTTACCTTTTAAAACAACCAATAATGTTGTTTTGGGCGAAGTATGTGTAGGAAAGAGCTTGTCTTTTTCTAAGGTTATTAATAATGTTTCCGTACTGTCAGTAGTAAATATTTTTGAGGCTTTTAAGCCTTTTATTTCTGTTTCTAAGATTATATTTTTATTCATAATTGTTATTTACGTAAAAAAGCTGCCCTAGATTAGAATTAAACATAAGACAGCTTTAGCTAATTTGAGTTAGTTTATTCTTTAAAATTTACTTTCTGAATTTTTGCCCAATTGTATAATTTATCAATATCTGTTTTAACAAATTTTTGAGCATCCTCTTTTGCAGCAAATGCTGATAAATTTGCTCCCATTGGACTTTGAATGGTAGGACTGATTAAATAAGTTGCTGTTTTTGCATCAATTAATGTTGCAGGCTTTAGGTAGTCCGTAACTAAAAACAATTCTATTTCGTTAATATCTCTTTTAAGTAAATCATTTACCATGCACTCAATGGCATCATACTTAAAGGGTTTTCCTTTTTTGGTTACTATTTGAGTGGCATGTGTTTTCTCAACAATAGCCATTTTACAAAAATGACAGGCATCTTTACCATATTCAATTTTTGATGGTTCGATGGAACACGCAAATACTAAAGAGGTCATAAAAAAAAGTACAATTAACTTCTTCATGATTTTTTATATTCTTTTTTACCAACAAAAAATGCTACAATGGTAAGCATCATTCCTACAAACATCATATAAGCACCCGTATGCGGATATGAAAAGGCATCAAAATTCAATAATATTTTATGTCCGATAAGTGGTGGGTCATATTTCATGGGGTTCCCCTGCTCATCTACTAATTTTAAAATAGCTTTTGGGTCTAAATTACTTCCATAATCTATTAACCATAAATGAAAATCATACATACCTAAAATACCCAAAATGGACATTAAGATAAACCAACCAATAAACCATTTATAGGAAACTTTACCTATAAACCCTAAAATGCCTATTAATACACCTATGGCAACCATACCACCAATTACTTTCGGAAAAATGGAGAACTCCCACATATCTTCTGGTTTTGGAAGGGTTTTCATACCAATGTAGTGGTTCAAACCATCAATATTTTGTAAATCAAATTCAGAGGCACCTTGTATGCCGTTAATATAAATATCTAAACCTAAAGGTTCAGGATATTGAGGAGCTCCTAACATAATATTCCACAAAGGGAATTTGAATAGACCCAATAGTAATAAAGAGCCGATAATCATAATAATACCTGCCTTTTTCATTTTTTTCTAATTTTATCTCTTACTAGGAGAAGGAATTAATTCAAATAATTCCAGTTGAAGTAAAACAAAAAGGCTGTACGAAACTAAAGGATTGAAATTTTCAATACAGCCTTTTCAAACTAAAATAATCAATTATTCACCGTCCAAAGTCCAAGATAATTCTATATTAGAATTTTTCGGTGATACTCTAATATAACCTTGCATTTCTTGGTGTAATGCAGAACAGAAATCTGTACAATAGAATGGCCAAACACCTACCTGTTTTGGTTCCCATACTGAAGTTTTAGTTTGTCCTGGCATAATCAATAACTCAGATGTGTTTTGACCAATCATAGCAAATCCATGAGGCACATCAAAATCTTGCTCTAAGTTTGTAATATGGAAATATACTTTGTCACCAACTTTTATACCTTCAATATTATCAGGTGTAAAGTGACTTCTTATCATAGACATAGAAATATGAACTTCGTTTCCGTTACGTGTAACTTTAGCATCTGCTTGATTTGTAACAGCATATGGGTGTTTGTTCTCATCTAATCTGTATATTTTTTGAGAATTACCTTTAACAATATCTGCTGGAATTGCAGCTGCATAGTGAGGTTCTCCATGTGTTGGAAAATCTAAAAGTAATTCCATTTTATCACCGCTAATGTCATATAATTGTGCTGAGTGTTCTAATTCTGGCCCAGTTGGTAAATAACGATCTTTAGTAATTTTGTTCATTGCGAACATGTATTTACCAAAAGGTTTTCTAGAGTTACCTCCAGGAATTGTTAAGTGACCTACTGAATAATACGTTGGTTTTCTATCTATTACTTCCCAAGTACCTACTTTCCATTTTACTACCTCTGAAGAGATAAAGAAAGTTGTGTAGGCATTGCCTTTGTCATCAAACTCGGTATGTAAAGGGCCTAAACCACCAGATTTTACAGCACCAGCTAATACATCTTCATAGTTTAAAATTGGAATTCCATAAGCGTCACCATCAAATTTTTTGTTTTCAATAGCGTCTAACATTTTTGTGAAAGAATGTATAGTTAAATCAGCTGATAATTTACCATTACCAATAATATACTCTCCCGTTGGGTCAACATCACAACCATGGGGAGATTTTGGTGTTGGCAATAAATAAATAGCACCAGGTATATCTGCTGGATTTACGGTTAATACTTCTTTTTTCATAGTTGATGTAGCCGTATGCGTATGCTCATCATAAACGTTATGTGCATAATTTGCTGGCATTTTGGTACCACCACCATTATCTACATATTCTTCAATTTTTTTCCAGTTAATAGCTGCAATAAAATCTTTATCATTTTGTGATGCGTTTACTTCTAACAATGAGTTTGCTTCTTCAGTATTGTACGTAGTAAAAAAGAACCATCCGTGAGATTTATCTCTACCAGGATGCGAAAGGTCATAGTTGAAACCAGGCATCATTATTTGGAATTTAATACCCATTCTACCTGTTTCAGGATCAACCTTAATAAATGATAAAGCTCCTTTAAAGTTTCCTTTATATTCAGCTATGGGCATGTCCTTTTGAGGTACGGGAACTGAAAAACGTGTACCAGCAACAACATACTCCGTATTTTCGGTAATGAATGAAGAACTATGGTTACCTGCACTATTTGGTACTTCAATAATTTCTTCAGTCTCAAAAGTTTTAAGACTAATTCTTGCAATACGTGGTGTGTTGTTACCATTGATAAAAATCCAACGTCCGTCTAATACTCCATTTGTCTGAGAAATATCTGGGTGATGGGCATCATCCCAAGGAATTTCTCCAAAAGAAGTGTTTAACATTGGTTTCGTTTCTTCAGAATATCCATAACCCGAAGTTGGGAATTGAGAAAAAACAGGGATTTCTTTAAACAATCTACCAGAAGGTAAGCCGTAAACCGTTACGTTACCACTATAACCTCCAGAGATAAAAGCATAATGCGAATCATGCTCGCCTGGTGCTACATATACTTTTTCAGCTTTACTGCTTCTTAAAGCACCGTCGTTTCCAGCTGACTTGCTATTGTTATTACCACAACCACTTAATATAAAAGTAGCAGATAATAATAGCACTATTGATTTAAAAGTTGTTTTCATTAGTTTATTATTTAAAGTTTGATTTATTATAAAGTTCTAAAATATTCTAAAATGGCTCTAGCTTGCTCTTCAGTCAAATTCTGATTAGACATTGGCGATAAATATTCTGCTAATAATGCTTTAGCTATTGGATCTTTTTTTACCATTTCGTCAGGATTCAGTATCATATTCATTACCCACTCTGGTGTACGTCTTTCTAAAATATCCTTAGGTGCTGGGCCAATAAATTTCTTATCGGTTTTATGACAAGCAGAACACATTTGATCATACACCTCTTTACCTTTTGCTGCTAAATCTTTATCAACTTCAGCGGCAAGGGTTACACTTTTAATTGGTCCAATTCCTTTATTTTGCATTGGATCAACTTCTGCCACCTCTTCAACGACTTCCTCTTTTACTTTCTCTTTTTCAGAACTATCCTTTTTGGCTTTATCACCACAACTCACAAATAACGTGAGGGACAATACCAATACACTTAAAATTACTTTTTTCATTATTTTAGTTTTGATTATTATTTGTTTCAATTGATTATTTTGAGCATTGAACACTACTTACTTTTCAGCTGGCACAATTACATCGCCAACAACATGTATCCATCCATTACTTACCTGTACCGTTTTTAAAATTTTGGTACCGCCAACATAAAGTCCATCTTCTTTTTTAACTACCTCTAGGTACTCACCAGAAGCCATATATAATTTCCGACCTTTTTTAGCTTCTTTCTCTAATTGTGTATCAGGATAGTTGGCAGGTGCAACATGATTTGTTAAAATAAATGCTAGCTTCCCTTTGTTTTCAGGTTTAACCAATGTTTCTACAGTGCCTTCTGGCAATTTTCCAAAAGCTTCGTTTGTTGGAGCGAAAATGGTTAATGGTCCAACATTTACCACTGCGTTTTCAACACCTGCAGCTTCAATAGCTGTAACCAACGTTGTAAAATCAGGTAAAGATTTTGCTACCTGTAAGGCATTAGCCGCAGACACATCATCCGTTACCGATGCTTGACCTTTATTCTCTGTTGGTTGTGCTGAAGTTTCTTCAGTTGTTGTGCTTGATTCATTATTTGTCTTAGTTTCCTTTTTACATGAAAAAACAATGGCTAAGAGTAAAATTGACATTAAAATTTTTGATTTCATATTTGTTGATTTATATTTGGTACAAAATTAGTACTGCTGTTCTTTAAAGAATATGATATTTGTCATATAAAAAGATATTTTTATCTTTTTTATTAAAGCGATGCAAACATAATAAAAAATGTTATCAAAATCAAGTACATACGCCATTAGAGCTGTCCTGTTTTTATCTGCTAATTCTAGCGAGGAAAAAAAATATAGCCCAAAATCAATTGCGGATGTTATTAATATACCAGCTCCTTTTTTAGCGAAGACATTACAACAGCTTACCAAACGAAATATAATTTCTTCGACTAAGGGAAGAAGTGGTGGTTTTTACCTAACTGATGTAAATAGAGGGTACCCTTTAATAACAATTGTTGATGTTATTGACGGTTTGGAAAAGTTCAATGCATGTTCATTAGGTTTGCCAGAATGTGGTGACGAGAATCCCTGTCCAGTACATCATTTAATATATCCATTAAGAAAACAATTAATAGATGAATTATCAAATAAAAGCATAGCAAATTTTGCTAAAGAAATAGACCAGGGTAGAACACATCTTTTTTGAAATTAGCCATTAATAAGATTATACTGTCATCGAAAACAGTTGTGTTTCAGGCTTATTTCTTACCATTCTCAAATCAAAAGCCATGCAAATATTTCTTACAAAAGCTCTCGCTTTTTTAGGTACAATAAGTTCGTTGTCTACAACAACCACAAGTCCGTCTTTTTCTAGTTCTTGTAAACGATTTAGCGTTTCTGGTAAAGCTTTAAATTTTAAACTATCGTTTTTCCAAGAGGTTTTAAAATGACACATAATATTTAAAATATGTTGCCTGATAATTAAATCTTCTTCAGTTAATAAGTGACCTTTTAACAACGGAATTTCACCTTTTTCTATTTGCTCTTGATAACCTTTGAGCGATTTTTTGTTCTGTGCAAAACTGTACCAAGAATCGCTAATGGCAGACATGCCTAAGCCAATCATCAATTGTGTAGGATTTGTGGTATATCCCATAAAATTTCTGTGCATATCGGCATTATTAAAAGCTTTGTAAAGTGTGTCTGATGGTAGTGCAAAATGATCCATACCTGTTTCTACATACCCTAAACGGAGCAGCATATATTTACCTATTTCGTATAATTTTCTTTTCTCGTCACCTTTTGGAATGTCTGAATCTTTGAAACCTCTCTGCCCAACGCCTTTGACCCATGGTACGTGGGCATAACTGTAAAATGAAATTCTTTCGGGCTTAAATACCATTGTCTTTTTTATGGTATCGATAACATCGCTTATGGTTTGGAAGGGCAAACCAAAAATCAAATCATGACCAACGGAGGTATAGCCAATATCTCTGGCCCATTCGGTAACATTTTTTACGTTTTCAAAGGGTTGTACTCTATTAATTGCTTTCTGCACTTTATCCGAATAATCTTGTACGCCAAAACTAACTCTTGTGAAACCTAAATTATAGAGTGTTTGCAAATGCTCTTGAGTTGTGTTATTCGGATGTCCTTCAAAGCTAAATTCAAAATCATTGTGCAAATCAACAGTGTTTAAAATAGATTTGATGAAATATTCTAGATTTTCAACTTTAAAAAATGTAGGTGTACCTCCACCCAGATGTAGTTCTCTAAGTATTGGTTTTTTTTCAAATTGTTGCAAATAAATTTCCCATTCCTTCAATAAAGTATTAATATAAGGCACTTCTACCTCATGCCTTTTGGTAATGTATTTATGGCAAGCACAAAATGTACACAAACTCTCACAAAAGGGTAGATGAACATATATACTTATTCCTTTTGAAGAATTACTTTCAGAAAAAGAATTTTTTACGGTTTGTATCCACTTATTTGCATCAATACTCTGTTCTTCCCAATAGGGTACCGTTGGATAACTAGTGTATCTGGGTCCAGGTACATTATACTTTTGAATTAATGTTGATGTTGACATGGATATCGTTTATTTTCAATTTCCAAAAGTAGAACTGTTAAATTATCAATACAATGACATTTGTCATATTTCTATCCCACGTACTTTGTATCTTTATAAAAGAAAGCTAGTAGCAATGCAAAATATACTTTTACTTACCGATTTTTCTGAAAATGCTAATAATGCTATTGAATATGCCACGCAGTTGTTAAAAGGAGAAGCTACGAATTTTTATGTGTTAAATGTTCAAAAAGCATCGCGATACATTACAAGCGATTTAATAATGACTCCAAAAAAATCTGTTTATGATTCAGTTATTAAAAACCCCAAAGAACAAATAAATATTTTAGTTAAAAATTTAGCAAAGAGGTATGATAAAGAAGATTTTTATTTTGAAGGAATATGTGATTATGATAGTTTTATAAGTGCTGTAAAACAGGTAATTGAAATAAAAAATATTGACTTTGTTGTTATGGGAACAAACGGTATCTCAGGAGTAAAAGAAGTAGTTTTTGGTTCTAACACCATTCAGGTCGTCAGAATTATTGACTTACCTATTTTGGTCGTTCCAGAAAATTACGAGTTTAATATCCCTGATAAAATTTTATTCATTAATGAAACTGATAGTACAATTGCCAGCAATATTTCTTTACCATTAAATTACTTAATAGAAAAATATAACTCCCAGTTATATGTATTGTCGATAAATAAAAAGAACAAAAATAGTAACGATTGGTTTAAGAGCGTAAAACCAAATTATTTTGAAGTAGGGGGTGACCGTATTGAAAATACGATTGAGAATTTTGTTAAGGAAAACAAGATTGATTTAGTTGCGAAAGTTGTACATATAAAATCATTTTTTGAGAGAATTTTTTCTTCTTCTTCAACGCCAAAAATAACTTACATAAGTAAAGCTCCTATACTGTTCTTATAAGAATTTTAAAAAAAGGTTATGATAAAAAAAATAGGCACAAAAGAATCAATTATTATTCTAGAGAATAACTATATAGGTTATTTGTCATATATAGCACAAAACACTCCTTATGTAGTACCTGTTACTTATTTTTTTGATAGAAATAGTAATAATTTACTTTTTTACTCGGCCGATGGTCATAAAATAAAAGCGATGCGAAACTATTATTGGGTATCAATGTTAGTTACTGAAATAAGGTCTGTAAATGATTGGAATTCAGTTTTAGTACACGGGAGGTTTAATGAATTGGAAGGGATTAATTCTAAAGCTAAGCTTCACGATTTTTCCAGAGGTGTAAAAGAACTAATCAGGATAAAAGAACATAAAAAAATGGATTTCATCAACGAATTTTCGAGCAAAGCCTATCAAGGAAAAACGCCTATTGTGTATCAAGTTAAAGATATTGAAATTACTGGTAGAAAACGAAGAACGTAGTATCTTGTTACCAAATAAATTAGTCCTCTGCTAGAGTTTATATTGTTCAATTTTTAAAATCACATTGGTATAGTCAATATTGGTATTTCACTTCTGAAATTAACTTTTTTAACCACGGCTTCTTGCATTAATTTTTGCAAGAATTTTTTTTCGTGATTTACTAAACAAACTAAATCAACATTGTGTTTTTCGCTAAATTCAATGATTGTTTTGGCAACATTACCATTTAGACCTATTTCTTTATAATGGGTTAATGATTCATTGTGGAATAGCGATTTTATATGTGCCAATTCTATGAGCTGATTTTCATCTAAATTATCATATTCTTTTACGTGTAAAATACTAATTTCACACTGATAAATAGTTTGTAATTCGATTAAACTAGATAGTTCCAAAGCACTGAATTTCTTTTTTAAATCTGTAGCAAAAGCAATATTTTTCAATTCATTAAAGTCATAATTTTTAGGTACAGTCAATACTGGACAAAGGTCAATATTGTTGATTACTTTGACAGCATTACTTCCCATAAATATCTCTTTAGCACCGGTAGCACCAGTGGTTCCCATTATAATTATATCAATGTTATTTTGAGAGACTATTTGCTTTAAATTAATATATAAATCACCTGTTTTCGATAGGGTCTTATATTCATGATTGTCATTTAATAAATTTTCATTCAAATAATTTTGAATTTTTTGTAATCCTTTTTCAGATTCTTCTTGAAGTACACGAAAAAGTTTTGTACCTCTTTTACTAGACATTCTATTAGTTGTCCTTGAAGTACCAATCTGGAAGGTATTTAATATATAAAAGCGGGAGGGAACGTTATCGTATAGTCTTATAGCATAAAGCAAAGCATCCCAAGCATTATCAGAAAAATCGGTAGGTATTAAGATATTTTTCATATAAATTACTTTAAAATTCTGAGGGCACTACTAAAAAGGGTATTGTTAGATGGAATCCGATTTGATGAATCACTTTTTTAAAGAACAGGTTTTCTAAAAACGTGTGTTTGTTTTTTATCATCATTAACAAGTGTACGTATGTAGTTTTTTGAAACTCGTTTATGGCTTGTGTAATTTCCTGATCTTTAACATTATAAAATTCCTTGTTTGTGTCACTTAATAAATTATTTAATTTCTCTTTATGAGTATTTTCTGTTTCATTTAATGCTCTGTTTGATGAGACATGTAGTATGTGAACTTTAGAATTAAAGAGGCTACTTATTGTGTCAAGAATGTCTATATGCCCAGGCGTAAAATCAATCTTATAATCTGTCGGGAAAAGAATATCTTTTGGTTGTTCAAAGAAAAAGCCATCAGGTATTGCCAAAACTGGGCATTTTACCTTTTTGATAGTATGAATGGTATTTGTGCCAAATAAAACTTCTTTGACACCTGATGCTCCTTTTGTACCCATAATTATTAAATCTATATTGTACTTGGCAACCAATAAATCTATTTCATCAGTTAGTGTGCTAAAAGACGAGATTAATTCAAACTGGTGTTTAGGGTTTTTGTTTTTTTCTTTTATGGATTTTTTTAGCTCCTCAAGATTTTCTTGTGAATTATTTCTTATCACATCAACTACATCGCCTAAATATCCACCAGTATTCATCTGGTAGTCATAATTATATATAACCGGTGTATATGTGTTTAAAATGTAAAAAGTGCAAGTAGAGTCTTTAAACAGTTCTAACGCATAATTTATAGCGTTTTTAGAGTTTTCAGAAAAGTCGGTAGGTAAGAGTATATTTTTCATGATGTCTTATTTTTTTCGATACTATAAAATAACCATAATAGATTCGTAAATCAAATGATATATATCGGCTAATTGTTTGTGTATCAATAAAAGTTTAACTTTAAGCAATTACTTACGTTAAAACTGATAAGCGGATATTTTCCGTAATCATTCATTTTTTGTACCGTATCTTTATTCAAAAGATTTTTAAGAAATCCGCCTTTTTTACGGTCTAACATTGCAATTAAATCTGCTTCAGTATTATCTGCGTATAACCTTAGTGAATTAAAAATATCATTTGAAATATCAATGTCAAAACTTATATTTTTATAATCTATTTTATTGTTTAACATTTCTTTAAACCATTCCATTTGAACCTTACCAGAATAATCTTTTTCCGAAGAGACGTGTACTACTTTTATTTCAGCGTTTAGAGGTTTAGCAATTTCTGCTAATTTGCAAATTGCATTTATATCATCTTCTTCAAAGGCAGTAGCATAAACAATTGTTTTAAAACTTGAGATTCTTTTTTTGTTAGGTATAGATAGCACTGGAAATAAACCATTTTCAATCAAATTTTTTGTGGTATTACCCATAATTAAATCTTTTAATGAACTTTGACCTTTAGTCCCAACTACTATAAATAATGGATCTAATTCTTTAGCCTTTGTAATAATGGCATTTAGTACTGAATTATTTTCAATGGCTTCTACGTTTACATTTTTCAGTTCATAACCTAAATAATCATTACAGAATTGCTGTAATTTTGAGGTGTGTTTTTTGTAATAGTTTACACCAAAGTTGGGTTCAGCATTACTAACCATATCAATTAATGTGGTTGGATAATGAAATACATGAATTACCGTCAACTGGGCATTAATTTTAGTACTTAATTGATAAGCGTATTTTAACGCGGTAATGGAATTTTTTGAATAATCAGTAGCATAAAGTATATTTCTCATGACAGTTTGACTTAAAAATTATGTCCATAAATTTAGAAATCAAACTATAATTATACAATGATATTTGTCATAGAAATTAGTATAAAAAATTTGTAAATTAATTAATTTGGGCAATTGTTGGCTAAATCCTTTACATATCACTCATATTTATTTGACTTTCTTATTGTTAGATTAAGAAAAAATCAATACTTTTGCACTCCTTTTTACGAGTACAGATTTAGAAAGGGATTTTAAAGAAAAAAATAATATAAACTCTTTTATTGAAATTATCGTTAATAATCTGAATTTCAATAAAATACAAACTCAATTAGACCACATGTCTAAACTACAAGAAAAAATTGACCAATACACCGAAGAGGTTAACAAATTAGGATTAAAACTAGATACTGATTTATTAGCAAGTGTAACCAAAGGATTAGGTCCATCAATTTACAAAACAGATGCTGAAAAAGTATCAAGTTCTGATTCGAAGGAATTAGAGACTGTAAAGAAGAATTTTTTAATCAAAAAATTAGGATTAGAAAATTCTGAAAAATTGGATGAAGCTATCAAAAAAGCTATTGAAATTATTGGTTCTTCAAACAGAAATAAGTACAGAGCAATTTTCTATACCATTTTGGTTGAAGAATTAGGAGCACAAGCTGTTTATGCCGAAGATACTAAAGAAGAGGAAAAAGAAGCTCCAAAAGCTGAAAAGAAAGAGGAGGAAGTAGCAAAAGAGACTCCAAAAGCAGAGAAGAAAGAAGCTCCGAAAAAGGAAGAAAAGAAAGAAGAAGTTGTAGAAGAAGTTTCTGCTAAAGAAGAAAAAGAAGTTGTTGCCGAAGTTGAAGAAGAAAAAGAAGCTGAGCCTGCTCCAAAAAATACGCAAGAGTTTTTAGACAATTTCGATTGGCATAAATACGAAGAAGGTATTGAGGCAGTCGATGATAAGAAGTTAGAAGAATTTGACGAAGCCCTTAAAGGAACTGTTGGTTTTGTTGAGGAGCGTCAAGTTATTGATGGTGAAGTTATCAGATTAACTGATAGAGAGGCTATTATCGATATTAATTCAAAATCTGAAGGTGTAATATCTTTAAACGAATTTAGATACAATCCAAGTTTAGCAGTTGGTGATACTGTAGAGGTATTGGTTGACAAGCGTGAAGATAGCACCGGACAACTGGTGTTATCGCACAAAAAAGCTAGAGTAATTAAAGCTTGGGAACGTGTTAATACTGCACATGAAACTCAAGAAGTGGTTACTGGTTATATAAAATGCAGAACTAAGGGTGGTATGATTGTAGATGTTTTTGGAATAGAAGCATTTTTACCAGGTTCTCAAATTGATGTGAAGCCGATAAGAGATTACGACCAGTATGTAGATAAAACAATGGAATTTAAAGTGGTTAAAGTAAATCACGAATTTAAAAACGTTGTAGTTTCTCATAAAGCATTGATTGAAGCTGATCTTGCAGAACAGAAAAAAGAAATCATAGGTCAATTAGAAAAAGGACAAGTACTAGAAGGTATTGTTAAAAACATTACTTCTTATGGTGTGTTTGTCGATTTAGGTGGTGTTGACGGATTAGTGCATATTACCGACTTATCTTGGAGTAGAATCAATCACCCAAGTGAGGTATTGGAGCTAGATGAGAAAATAAATGTGGTTATCCTTGATTTTGACGATAATAAATCTAGAATTCAATTAGGATTAAAACAATTACAGAAACACCCTTGGGAAGCGTTGGATAACGAACTTAAAGTTGGTGACAAAGTAAAAGGTAAAGTTGCTATAATTGCTGATTATGGTGCGTTTATCGAAGTAAGCCAAGGCGTTGAAGGGTTGATTCACGTATCTGAAATGTCATGGTCAACACATTTACGTTCAGCACAAGATTTTGTAAATGTAGGTGATGAGGTTGAAGCAGTTATTTTAACCTTGGATAGAGAAGAGCGTAAAATGTCTTTAGGGATGAAGCAGTTACATCCAGATCCTTGGACGGACGTAACTTCTAAATACCCTGTTGGATCTCAGCACACGGGTACAGTTAGAAATTACACTAATTTTGGTGTGTTTGTTGAGTTAGAAGAAGGTATTGACGGATTGGTTTATATTTCTGATCTGTCTTGGACAACCAAAGTTAAACATCCATCAGATTTTGTGAAAGTTGGAGACCAATTGGCTGTTGAAGTATTGGAATTAGATGTAGAAGGACGTAAATTAAACTTAGGCCATAAACAAACTACTGAAAATCCTTGGGATGCTTATGAAGATAAGTTTCAAATTGATTCAGTTCACCCTGGTGAAGTAACTTCGGTTACCGATAAAGGTGCGTTGGTTTCTTTTGGAGATGATGGAGTTGAGGCTTTTGTGCCACAACGTCATATGGAAAAAGAAGATGGTTCTAAAATAGCCAAAGGTGATAAGGTTGATTTTAAAGTGTTAGAGTTCAATAAAGAGTATAGAAGATTGGTAGTGTCTCACACGTCTATCTTTAAAGCTCAAGAAGCGAAAACAGTAAGAGCAACTAAAAAGAAAATGGAGGATAATGTAGAAAAAGCTACGTTAGGAGACATTTCTGCGTTAGCTGATTTAAAAGATAAAATGGATGCTAAGAAAAAGTAATCATTAACATCTTATAATATTTAAACCGTCCTGAGCAATTAGGACGGTTTTTTTATGGTTTAAAAATACTTAAGTAGAAGTTTAAATATGAAATGATTGAGTTTGGATATGGGTATTAGGATTTCAGATTTGGATATATTTCCTTATTTAGCTTTATAATACCAAAAATGAAAGGGGAAATTAAAATTAATGAATAAGTCACTTTCGTTAGGAAAGAAAACCCATATAAACCTCTTTTCTGATTTTATTCCTCAACAACCTTTTCCAACAACCCATAATGTTTACTGGTATCACGTAAATAATTGTAACTTTCAATCATTCCAATTAACTTTCCTTCAGCGTCAGCTAAAACAACTGTTGGGTGTACTTTTTGATGATACTGTTTGCTTAAAATAGCGTTCTTTTTTTTCTGTTGGTCAGAAATAGCATCTTCTCTCATAGGTTCGTTTACCCTAACCAATATCAAATGTTCTTTTGCTATTTTTTGAAATTTTTCCGTATAGAAAAAATCCTCATTTAACATTTGACAAGAATCTGTCCTGTCATATCCAGTAAAATAAATGAGTATATGCTTGTCTTCTGAAGTAGCCAACTCTTTTGCTTTTTCAAAATCAGTTTGCCAATTCAAATCAATTGACTTTTTGTTTTGTGCAGTTAAGGTTACAGAACAGATTAAAACTAAAACTATTATGTAGGCTATTTTTCTCATTTAATTCTCAATACTGTTTTTGGCTTTAATATTCCTTTTTAGTCCGATAATAGCGGCGTTTAGTTCAAAACCCAGTAAGAGTATAATGGAGTTCAGCCATATAAACAACATTAAAACTAAAACTGTTCCAACCGCTCCATAGAGTTCGTTATACTGGGCAAATTTACGCACATATATACCAAAAATTTTAAAATTTAGCAGCAATAATAAGGTGGTTAAAATAGCACCTGGAGAAAAGAAAGAAACTTGTCTTCCTTCTTTGGTGCCAAAAAAATAGAATAGTGCCACCGTTATCAGTATCATGGCCAGTACTATAACATATCTGCCCATGTCTATCCAAAATAAATCATCAGAAACATATCCTTTTTCTTTAAAGTTGCTAATTGCAATTTCAAAGTAAATAATTACTGCTACTGTAACAAACAACAATAATGCCAATATAATAGATATGGCCATTGAAACTAAAAACTGTCTTATTATGGAACGAGTTTGTAATTTGTGATAGCTATATTCAAATCCGCCAAAAAGGGCATTAACACCGTTGGTCATTAAAATTATAGAAAAAATAAATCCAAAAGAAAGCAACCCTCCATATTTATTATTGGTAATATCTTTTAGAACGGAGTCAACCGCTTCAAAAGTCTGTGGTGGTAATGCTTGATGGATAAAATCTACAAACCCTTCTTGAAACCCTTCAATAGAGATATACGGAATAAGTGTTAAAATAAATAGGGCAAAAGGGAACAATGCCATAAAAAAACTAAAAGCAATACCGCCAGCTCTGGCTGTTAATGCACCTCTTACAATTCCTAAAGCATACATTTCTAACACATTGTATAAAGACATGCCTTCTAAACCTAGAACTTTAATCTTTTTAAAAAGTGTAACGAACCAACCTATTATCGGGATTTTCAATAATTTCTCTTCTGTGGTCATATTTAGCTAATCTAGCTTAGCATCAAAATTTATGTTCCATTTATCCTGCACCTTCATCACTTGTTCAATAACGTCTCTAACACATCCATTTCCGCCCTTTTTTTGTGATATATACAACGAAATATTCTGAATTTCTTGTACGGCATCTTTTGGGCATGTTGGTAAACCTATCATTTCCATAACGGGATAATCAGGAATATCATCGCCCATATATAATACATTTTCTGGCTTAATATTGTAAATATCTAAATATTCTTCTAATTGATCCACTTTATGATGTGCTCCTAAATAAATATTGGTAATTCCTAATCCTCTTAATCGCGATTTAACGGCTTCATTGGTTCCTCCAGAAATTATACATACGTTATAACCATTTTCCACTGCAGTTTTTAAGGCATATCCATCTTTAATGTTCATGGATCTAATAAGTTGCCCATCAGGGAATATTGTCACTTTCCCATCTGTTAAAACACCGTCCACATCAAAAATAAAAGTGGTAATCTGGGGCATCAATTCTTTATAGCTTTTTTCCATAAGTTTTTTGTATAGATTGGGTTAATAAGTCATAAATTTCTTTTTCTTTACCATCCAATAATTTAAGATGTTTATTTATGGTTTTTTTATCGCCTCTTTTTGCAGGACCCGTTTGCACAGAACTTGGATTTATATGTGTAATTTTTTCAGCGGTTTCAATAATCAATGGATGTAAAATTTGAAAGGGTATTGAATTTTTGGCACAAATATCATAACCAGCTTTATAAATATGATTAACGAAATTATTGATGAAAACTGCCGAAATATGTAAATACTTCCGCTGTGCTGAGTCAATAAAATACACATGCTTTGTAATTGAGCTAGCAACTTTTTCCAACAATAACAAATCATCATTGTTTTCAGTTTCTATACAAACAGGGACTTCACTAAAATCAACATTGTGGAGTACGGAAAAGGTTTGCACAGGGTAGAAAACACCTTTATTTGCTGTTGCTTTTAATGCACTTATAGATGCACTGCCCGATGTGTGTACTACTAACTTATTTTTCAAATTAAGTTGAGCGGAAAATTCTGAAATGGAATCGTCAGAAATAGCAATGATATAAACATCTGCATCAGCTAATTTTGATAAATTATCAGTTGTTTCAATTTCAGTGTTAAGTAAATTTAATGATGATTTATTGCGGGCATAGACTTGTTGTAAATGAATTCCATCTGCCTTGTAAAAAACCTTGGTTAGGTGGTTTGCAACATTGCCCGACCCAAGAATAACAACTGAAATCATAATTTAATTTTGCAAGATTTAAGGTTAACAATAAAACGTTAAAAGTAGTGATTTCAACACAAAATTAAGTATCTTCGCACGAGTTTATTTGCATCTTATATCCGTATGAAAAAATTATATAATATTCTCTTCTCTACACGTCTTACCGCAATTTTGTTTATCGTATTTGGTGCCGCTATGGGTATTGCCACTTTTATTGAAAACGACTATGGAACACAAGCTTCAAAAGCACTGGTATATAATACTTGGTGGTTTGAACTTATAATGCTCATTTTTGTAGTTAATTTTATTGGTAATATTTTTAGATATAGATTACTACGTAAAGAGAAAATTTCAGTTTTAATGTTTCACTTAGCCTTCATTTTAATTTTGATTGGTGCTGGTATTACAAGGTATATAAGTTATGAAGCAATAATGCCAATACAAGAAGGTGAGACTACGAATTTAATGCTGTCAGAAAAGACAACATTAAATGTGCATGTAGATGATAATAAAGAAGCAAGGGAGTTACATAAACTATATTATTTTGCACCTGAAATTGGGTCAGAAACCAGATTTATACCGTTGGTCTCAAGGTTTTTTAATTTTTTAAGAGGGGGTAATGATTTTTCATTAAAAGCTGATTTTAGAGATAAACCTGTAACCGTAAATTACGTAAGCTATTTGCCAAATGCTTACGAAAAGTTTGAGAAAGATGCCTCAGGTGAAGAATTTTTACATTTTGTAGAATCGGGTGGAGGCGAAAGGCATGACCACTACATCAAAAAAGGAGAAGTAGCCAATATACATAATGCTTTGGTGGCTTTTGAAAATAAAACCGAAGGTGCAGTAAATATCTTTACAGAGAATGATACTTTAAAAATTCAATCACCATTTGCTGGAGATTATATGGTCATGGCCACACAGGCCAAAGGCAATATTGTAAAAGATTCTGTACAAACTTTTAATTTAAGAGCCTTGCATAATATTATTGGCCTTCAATTTGTGGTACCAACTCCAGGAATAAAAGGTAAGTTGGTTGAAGTTTCTTCTGATGACAAAGAGGCACATCCCGCCGATAAACTAACTGTTGAAGTGGTTACTGAAAACGATAAAAAAATTGTTGATTTATATGGGTATAAATTTGCTGCAACGCCGCCTGAAATGTTCAACATGGATGGGTTGAATTTTAGAATTTCATACGGAGCCAATCAATTGCAATTGCCTTTTTCTATTAAACTGAACGATTTTCAATTGGATAGATATCCTGGTTCAAACAGTCCAAAATCGTATGCTAGTGAAGTGACTGTAATGGATAATGGCGAAAACTTCGATTTCAGAATTTTCATGAATAATATTTTAATCCATAAAGGGTTCAAATTTTTTCAGTCAAGTTATAGGATTACTGATGAATATGAAGAGACACACTTATCTGTAAATTATGATTCGGTGGGTACATGGGTTACTTATATAGGGTACTCATTTCTATATACTGGCTTAATAATGATTTTGTTTTCTAAAACTACGCGTTTTGCAGATTTACGTAGAGCGTTGAATAAAATTAAAAAGAAAAAAGCGGCCCTTACTGTATTGGTTTTGCTTTTTAGTGGAATTGCTTTTGCTCAAAACGATCACAATAACCATGTGCTTTCTAAAGAAAAAATAGATTCTATTTTAACCGCACAAGCAGTTTCGGTTGAACATGCTGAACGCTTTGGTAGTTTGGTCATTCAAGATCAAAATGGTAGAATGAAGCCCGTTAATACTTTTACCTCTGAATTGTTGCGTAAGGTTAGCAAGAAAGATGAGTATAACGGTTTAGATGCAAATCAAGTTGCGGTATCTATGGTTACCAACCCTAGAATTTGGATGTCCGTTCCATTTATTTATGTGAAGCCTGCAAATACTAGGGTTCGTGGATTATTAGGTGTTCCAGAAGATCAGGAATATTTGCGATTATCAGATATGTTTACGAATAAGGGTGAATATAAATTGCGAGATGAAGTTGAAAAGGCCTATAAAAAGAAGATTAAAAATAAATTTGAAGAAAGCGTTCTGAATATAGATGGTAGGGTTACTTTATTGTTTCAGGCCATCATAAATAGTAGTATTTTTAAATTTTTTCCTTTACAAGGCGATGAAAATAACAAGTGGTTCTCTTATGTAGAGCATAAACTAGCAGGATTTAAAGGAACGGACTCATTATATGTTGCCAATGTTATTCCATTATATGCCAATGGTTTAAAACTAGCAACGACCGAAGGAGATTATTCTAAAGCCGATGAATTTTTAGAAAGCATTCATAAATACCAACACAAGTTTGGTGGAGCCGTGATGCCCTCGGATAGAAAAATTGAATTAGAGCTATTTTACAATAAATACGATATTTTTAAAAGTTTGTATATGTATTATATGTATGCAGCATTGTTCTTATTTATTGTAGTGATTGTGCAAATTTTTAATAGCTCAAAACTAGTTAATAAGTTGGTAAAAGCGGGTATAATTATTATTGCAGCCTTATTTATTTACCACACTATTGGTTTGGGTGTACGTTGGTATATCTCTGGGCATGCACCTTGGAGTAATGGTTACGAATCTATGATATACGTAGCTTGGGCAACCATGCTTTTCGGGTTGTTATTCGGTAAAAAATCCGCATTAACTGTTGCGGCAACTACTTTTGTAGTTTCTATGATTTTAATGATTGCCCATTGGAATTGGATGGATCCGTCTATTGGCACATTAGTACCTGTATTGGATTCTTATTGGTTGATGATTCATGTGGCGATTATTGTGGGTAGTTACGGGCCTTTAACAATTGGAATGGTATTAGGGTTATTGGCACTTATTTTATTTGCCGTAACCACAAAAAAGAATAAACCTAAACTTGATTTGGCCATAAAAGAAATTACAGTTATCAATGAAATGTCTTTGACCATTGGATTGGTAATGCTAACTATTGGAAACTTTTTGGGTGGTATGTGGGCCAACGAAAGTTGGGGCCGTTATTGGGGCTGGGATCCTAAGGAAACTTGGGCCTTGGTAAGTATTATGGTCTATGCATTTGTGCTGCATATGCGTTTAGTGCCAGGCTTAAGAAGCCGTTTTACTTTTAATATGGTAGCTGTATTTTCGTTTGCCTCTATTTTAATGACCTATTTAGGAGTAAATCATTTACTGTCAGGATTGCACTCTTATGCGGTGGGTGATGCAGCACCTATACCTAAAGAAATATGGGGCTGGTTGATCGTTTCCGCAATAATCAGTATTTTAGCCTATGTCAAATTTAAAAAGCACTATAAAAAATCAAAAAAAATTAAAGGATGAAAAATTTAGCAATAGTATTATCAGTTTTAATGCTGATAAGTTGTAAAGACACCAAAAAAGACGTAGAAGAAAATAATTCGGAAAAAGATTCTGTTGCCGACCATACGGCAATGGCTGTAAACCAACAAGAAATGGAAGATATTTATCAATTTAAAGTAAAAACCTTAACAGAAGATGATTTTGATTTTTCTTCTCTAAAGGGTAAAAAAATATTGGTCGTCAATACCGCTTCCAAATGTGGGTTAACGCCACAGTACAAACACTTGCAAAAATTGTACGAAACCTATAAAGACGATAATTTTACCATTGTAGGTTTTCCTGCAAATAACTTTGGGAAACAAGAACCTGGCACAAATTCTGAAATTGCAGAGTTTTGCCAACAAAACTATGGCGTGTCTTTTCCGATGATGTCAAAAATTTCTGTAAAGGGCGATGATATGCATCCAGTGTATCAATTTTTAACGCAAAAAGAAAAAAATGGACTGGAAGACTCAGAAGTATCATGGAATTTCCAAAAATACCTGATTGACGAAAGCGGTCATGTTGTTAAAGTTATTTCCCCAAAAACATTGCCAACAGATGATGTTATTGTGAATTGGATAAAAGGGTAAGCCCATCCCTAGCCCTTCCCAAAGGGAAGGGAATTTGTTTGTCATTCAGAGTGAATCTCGATTACTATCGGGAGAAGCAAAGAATATGTTAAGTTTTAACTGATGTTAAACTATTTTTATGAACACAACCAAATCAAATTCAGATAAAAGTTATGGTATTTACCACGACCTGACTATAAAAACTCCCATTGAAAAAGTGTTTGAGGCGGTATCAGAGCCAGAACATTTAATCAATTGGTGGCCTTTAAAATGTCAGGGAATTCCTGAAATTGGTAATGAATGTAATTTTTACTTTACGTCCGAATATGATTGGTACGGAAAAGTGAGCAAATTAATCCCAAATAAAAGTTTCCATATTGAAATGACAAAGTCTGATTCAGATTGGAATTCTACAACCTTTGGGTTCGATTTAAAAGAAAAAAACGATAAAACCCTGCTTAGCTTTTCTCACACAGGTTGGCAGGAGTGTAATTCGCATTTTCGCATATCTTCATTTTGTTGGGCAATGTTGCTTAACGGTTTAAAGGATTATTTAGAAAAAGGAATCATTTTACCTTTTGAAGAAAGAAGTTAAACTAATCTCAATTTTTTTTGCACATTTGCATTCTTATGATTATTTAAATAGACTTTCCAGATTAGTCGATAAGAATTTATTGACCTTTTTATCCCGATAGCTATTGGGAGAGACAGAACTTCTTCTTATCTCATTAATATCTATTTAAACGAAACAACATGCCAACATCAACAATACCTTCATTCAAAAAATTATTTTTTTATTTTAAACAATCGCTTTCTAGCAAAGAGCAGGACTTTACAAGCGGTAGTATCAGAAAAGCAATATTTATGCTTTCCATTCCCATGATCTTGGAAATGCTCATGGAATCTATCTTTGCTTTGGTTGACATCATATTTGTATCTCAAGTTAGTGTAAATGCCGTTGCTACTATTGGATTGACCGAATCGGTAATTACATTGGTTTATGCTGTCGCAATCGGTTTGAGTATGGCAGCAACGGCCGTGGTAGCACGTAGAATAGGGGAAAAGGATGTTATAGGAGCAAATCAAGCTGCGATACAAGTTATTATCCTTGGAATTCTCGTAGCTATTGTTATTGGAATCATCGGAGTGGTTTATCCTAAAGAAATATTAGCATTAATGGGGGCCGAACCTGATTTGATAGCCGAAGGTTATGGATATACGCAAATTTTAATGGGTGGTAATATTACCATCATGTTATTGTTTTTGATTAATGCAATTTTTAGGGGTGCTGGTAATGCATCTATCGCTATGTGGACATTGGTATTATCTAACGGATTAAACATAATTTTGGATCCTATTTTTATTTTTGGTTTTGGTCCCGTTCCCGCATATGGAGTTGAAGGTGCCGCAATCGCTACTACCATTGGTAGAGGCACAGCCGTTGTATTCCAACTATTTATACTTTTTTATGGTTGGGGAAAATTGAAAATTAGGGTCAAAGACATTGTACTACGATGGGCAATTATGTTAAACTTAATGAGAGTTTCTCTGGGCGGTATAGGTCAGTTTTTAATTGGAACCTCCAGTTGGGTATTTTTAGTACGTATTATATCCGAGTTTGGTAGTGAAGTCTTGGCGGGCTATACTATTGCCATTCGTGTAATGATGTTCACCTTTATGCCTTCTTGGGGGATGAGCAACGCGGCAGCAACGCTAGTTGGACAAAATTTGGGAGCTAAAAAGCCCGACCGAGCTGAAAAATCAGTTTGGAAAACAGGAAAATACAATGCTATTTTTATGGTAATTGTATCTTTTGTCTATTTGGTATTTGCACATGAAATTCTACAATGGTTTAGTGATGAATCGGAAGTTATAAAATATGGAGCATTGTGTTTGCAGGTTGTAGCAGCGGGATATGTTTTCTATGCCTATGGAATGGTGGTTATTCAATCCTTTAATGGTGCTGGAGATACCAAAACACCAACTTATATTAATTTTGTGTGCTTTTGGTTGTTTCAATTGCCCTTTGCCTACCTCATGGCAATCACATTAGATTTTGGACCTATGGGTGTATTTTTAGCAATAGTGTTGGCAGAAGCTTTGATTGCCATTATTGGTGTTGTTTTGTTCAAAAAAGGAAAGTGGAAGAGTACAGTTGTATAAATTACTTTCGTAAATTACACTAATTTTAATTTATAACAATGAAAACCAAAAAACACGGCGTAAATACCATTTGCACACATACAGGCGAAGTAAAAGATAAGCAGTTTGGCGGAGCGATTTCCCCGATTTATATGACCACTTCTTATCCCTTTATGGATGTGGATTCCAAACGTTATCCTAGATATTTTAACACACCAAATCAACAAGCGGTTGCTAGTAAAATTGCGGCGTTAGAAAATGCCGAAGCCGGTTTGCTTTTTGGGTCGGGTATGGCAGCAATTAGTACAACCTTATTTGCTTTTCTAAATCACGGAGACCACGTGGTATTGCAAAATGAAATATATGGAGGTACTTTTAACTTAATTGTTGAAGAATTTGATAAAATGGGTATCGAATATTCTTTTACTAAAGGAATAGAAGCTCAACATTTTGAAGAGCAACTAAAATCAAATACCAAAGTAATTTATATAGAAACGCCCTCAAACCCACTACTGAGTATTACTGATATTGAAGCCGTTGCCAACGTTGCTAAAAGACACGATGTATTGACGATGATCGATAACACCTTTGCTTCGCCCATTAATCAAACACCATTAGAATTGGGAATAGATATTTCTATTCATTCCGCCACAAAATACTTGGGTGGTCATTCCGATATTTCAGCCGGAGCTGTAGCTTCTACGCAAGAGAATATCGATAAAATTTGGAACAAGGCTAAAAATTTAGGTGGTCATTTGAGCGATTTTATAGCTTATTTATTGGAGCGAAGCATTAAAACACTAG
The DNA here is from genome assembly GCF_040538665.1 of Aureibaculum sp. 2308TA14-22. NCBI lineage: Bacteria > Pseudomonadati > Bacteroidota > Flavobacteriia > Flavobacteriales > Flavobacteriaceae > Aureibaculum > Aureibaculum conchae. Next base: position 1,836,659 of record NZ_JBEWXT010000001.1, on the reverse strand, counting down.
GCGTACGTGTTGATAGACACAATGCCAATGCACAGACCATTGCAGAATATCTAGAAAACCATAATGCTATTGAAAGAGTTTATTATCCTGGATTAAAATCACATCCAAATCATGCTATCGCTAAAAACCAAATGCACGGTTTTGGCGGTATGTTGTCTTTTGAGTTAAAGTCAAAATATAATGCTGTTGATTTTCAAAATAAGTTGAAACTAATTAAACCTAGTATGAGTTTGGCAGGAGTGGAGTCTACCATTTTATTACCATCGTTAACCTCTCACGGATTATTAACGGCCGAACAACGAAAAGAAATAAGTATTTCTGATAATTTATTGCGTTTTTCTGTGGGTATTGAAGATATAAAGGATATTATTGAAGATATTGAATTGGGATTAAAAGATTAGCATGAAAAAAAATGTTTACACTTTTTTGACATAATTTTACAATTGATATTACTTTAAGATAAATTTTCATAATAAGTTTGGGAAGAATAATAAAAATCAATACCAATGAAAAAAACCATTTTTACTTTTATTTTAATAATAATATTTTTTTATGTTAATGCCCAAGATAGTGATTACCCTTATCCATCATTAAGCCCAAATGGTACTATTTCTCAAACAGTAGGAAATACAGTTATTACTATTGATTATGAAAGACCATCAGTCAGAAAGAGGCAAATTTTTGGTCATTTAGTTCCTTGGAATAAAGTTTGGAGGACTGGAGCAGGAAAATGCACTAGAATAAGTTTTGATAAAAGTGTAATCGTTGGAGGACAAAAAATTGAAGCGGGAAGTTATTCACTTTTTACAATACCAAACCAGAAAGAATGGACAATAATCTTAAATTCAGACACATCACTATATGGAAGTTATGATTATGATGCTAAAAAAGATGTAGCTCGATTTATTGTAATCCCCAATGAATCAGATCGATTTTATGAAGCATTGAATTTCGATATAGAAATTTTACCAAATGATGCAAAAATTTTCTTTTCGTGGGCAAATATTCAATTTAGTTTTGATGTAAAAACAACTACTGATAGTGAAATAGAAGAGCTTATCGAAACGGATTTACTTACCAAAAAGAGCAAAGACTCGCGTATTTACGCAGGTGCTTCTGAATATTTACTCTTTCAAGATCGTAATTTCTCAGACGCCTTAAAATTGGCTGGTTTTGCCATTGAATTAGACAAAAATAATGGTTGGGCCAGAAGCTTAAGAATTAAAATTTATGAAAAATTGAAATTATATGATGAAGCACTTGCTGAGGTTGACATATTTATCAAGCACATTCAATCCAGAAAGTATGATAATGAAAAGGAGAAGGAAAATATAATGAGAGAGTTAAGATCCGATCACGTAAGAATAAGTAACTTGATGAAATAAAAATTAGACATCAAAGTAATATGGGAAGAATACATCTATTTGAATTTGAAGACCAAAAATGGTTTCCTTCTTTTTTGAGAAATTACGGAACAGATTTTTTACAATTTTTATCTAATAAAACGAAACTTTATAAACCCATTATCCCGATACTTAAAAAAGGGTTGCAAAAAAGTAAAACCGATAAAATCATTGACCTTGGCTCTGGGGGTGGAGGAGGTCTAATTTGGCTGAACTCTGAATTATTAAAAGATATTCCAAATTTAAAGATAATTTTAACTGACTTTTATCCAAATATTCCAGCTTTTAAACGTACTAAAATAAAGGCTGATAATTTTGAATATGTAACAAAGCCAGTTGATGCAAGAAATGTGCCTGAAGAACTAAAAGGGTTTCGCACACAATTCTTGTCTTTACATCATTTTAAACCTAATGATGCAATCCAAATATTACAAAATGCTATTGATTCTAATAGTGAAATTGGAGTTTTTGAAGCACAAGAAAGAAGTGTAGCAAGTATTTTGGCAATGGTGTTCTCACCACTGAGTGTACTTTTTACGACGCCATTTATACGCCCTTTTAAAATTGGAAGAATTATATTTACTTATTTAATTCCTATTGTACCACTTTTTGTGTTGTGGGATGGAATTGTATCTTCGTTCAGAACTTATTCTGTAAAAGAGATGAATGAAATAGTAAAAAGTTTGGATGGAAATGAAAAGTTTAATTGGGAAATTGGAAAAGTAAAGTCTGGACCGGGTGTAGTCCTCTATTTATTGGGAACTAAAAAAGAAAAATAGAAATGAAACAGAAAACCTTAATTTTATTAGTCTTACTATTTACAGTAACATTTGGCTGGTCACAATCCCAAATTGACAGCACAAAAATTGTCCGTGTCCTGTCATTTAATATCTTACATGGAGCCAACACAAATGGTGAATTTAATTTAGATGTAATCGCCAATGCCATCATAGAGGCAAATCCCGACTTTGTGGCGTTGCAAGAAGTGGATAATAAAACAAATAGGGCAAAAAAATACGATTTAGTTACAGAATTAGGTTGGAGAACAAAAATGAGTCCCATATTTGGTAAAGCAATGGAATATGATGGTGGCGAATATGGTGAAGGAGTGTTGTCTAAAACTACGTTTTTAAGTACTAGAAATGTGCCTTTGCCTTTTTATGACGATCATGAACCTAGGGCTGCGTTAGAAATAACAACTGTACTCAAATCAAAAGATACTGTTTCGTTTATTGGCACACATTTAGATCATTTAAAAGACGAAAAAGATCGTTTGGCACAGGTCAAAAAAATAAATGAAGTGTTTTCTAAAAATAGCTATCCAACCATTTTGGCTGGAGATTTAAATGCTGAACCCAATAGTACACCAATAAATATTCTCGAAGAAATATGGACTGCCTCATATGATAAAAATAATATTAAGAATACCTATCCGTCTGATAAACCAATAAAAAAGATAGATTATATAATGTTTTATCCCAAAAACAGATGGCGTGTGTTAGAGACAAAAGTAATTCAAGATACCGTGGCTTCAGATCATTGTGCGTATTTGGTTACGTTAGAATTATTGAATGAATAATATTTTTTTAAATTTATAGCTAATTAACAATTGGTTATGGAAATACTTCAAACACTATTTGACGAAATTATTGGCTTTTTGGGTATTAGTCAAGCTTGGGATATTTTGCAAACAGGAGATTATAGTGCATTTAAAACCTATGACGGAATTGTTTCTTTGGTTTACCCAATTATACCGCTATTGCTTATTTTAGAGTTCATCTTGGGCATGGTTTATAAAAAACCACAGACAAAGGTGTATAAGGTTAATTTTTTGATTTATGTTTTTAACCGTTTTGTAGGTAGGTTCATAGCCATTGCAATGGTAACCTTATGTATTGGACTTTTTCAAAAATATGCCCCTTTTCAAACAAGTCTTACTTGGTATTGGTTTATATATGGTTATATAATTTGGGAGTTTGCCCATTTTATATATCATTATTTAGGGCATAAAGTACGACTTTTTTGGTGTTTGCATTCTACACATCATGCACCTGAAAATATGAATCTTTCTGTTACACATGCCCACTTTTTTTTAGAAGCACCTTACGCGGACACCATCAGAACTACCATTTGTATCCTGTTGGGCATTCAACCAGAATTGTTGTTTTTAATTATGTTTGTTGATGGTACGTACGGTGCTTTTATTCATATTGGTGAAAATTTGCTGAAAGATGGAAGGCTCGGTTTTTTAAACAAAATTATACTAACACCTTCACATCATAGGGTGCACCATGCAAGGAATCCGTTGTATATGGATACCAATTTTTGTAATTTACTGAATATATGGGATAAAGTTTTTGGTACGTTTCAGGATGAAGATAAAAGCATTGATATTGAATATGGTATTACCCGCCAAATGGACTCAGGCAATTTCTTCGATGTTTATTTTGGCGAAATTGTTGCATTGTTCAAAGATGTTTTTAAAGCACCGGGACTGAAAAACAAGTTGCTTTATATAATTATGCCTCCTGGTTGGCATCACGAAGGTCAGCATAATACCGCTAGGATTGTAAGAGGTAATTATTTAAAAGAATATAAGGGTAATAATTAGTTATTGCTCAATATACACTGCTGAAAAATTTTCTAAATTTTGTTCGAAATCAAAACTTATGTTGATTTCGATTGGTCGGCAGCACACTTCGCAATCTTCAATATAAGTTGTATTTGAGATTGAATTATCTAATAGTATTGATATTTCTTCCCAACAGCAAGGGCATTGAAAAAAGTGTTCTAGCATATTCAAAAAGCGGTATCTAACAAATCACCACTCAATTGTAATACTTGCAACTCAGCCAATTTAGCATCATATTTCGCACTATTTTTAGCATTTTTGGCATTGATAAGATTCAATTGTGCTTGCCTAAATTCTATGGAGGTTACTTGCCCTAGTTTAAAACGTTCTTGGGTTCTGTTAAAGTTATTGGTATTGGTTTGTACGTTTTTTTCCTGTGTTTGTAATATAAATAGTTTGTTCAAATAGTCTTCATAGGCATTATTAAAAGTTCTGGTAATATCAAGCTCTGTTTCTTGCTTAATTAATTGTTGGTTTTCAAGATTTATTTTGGCATTATTTACTAATGTTTTTGTTCTTCCCCCATCAAAAACATTCCATGAAAGACTTAAACTACCTGACAACCCTGTATTGGTAGAGGTTGTTAAAAATGATGCCGCATTGTTGTTGTTTTTGTTCCACCCATAAGTTCCGTTTAAACCCAAAGTTGGCAAATAGCCAGATTTATTGGCTTTAATTTGAAATTCACTAATGGTAATATTTTTCTCCAATTGTTGTAACACTACATTATTGGTTTTAACTTTTTCGAACAATACTTCCTTATTAGGGGCAAGGGAAAAATTGACGAGTGTATCTACGGTAAAATTTGGTGTTTCATCTTTACCCAATACTACATATAAATCACGCTTGGCATTGATTAGCAGTTGTTTGTTGTTCAATAAATTAATACTATCGTTATTCACATCAACTTCAGCATTTAACACTGCTAACTTGTTGTTTTGTCCGTATTCAAACTGGTATTGTACACGCTCTAGCCTATCCTTAGAAATATCAAGGCTTTGCTGCAATAAATGATAGTTTTCGGTCAATTTTGCCACATTATAATACACCGAAAATAACTGTAAAACAGTATTTTCAATGGTTTGCCTAGCTTGTAATTCCGACAGGTTGTATTGTTCTTTTAGACTTTGATAATCATAATACCTTCCTAAACCGTCAAACAGTACATAATTTAAGTTTAGTGCAGCATTGTATCTACTACTTTCAGCACTGCTTAAGTTTGTAATCCTTCCGTCGGTAAAGGTAGCTGAAGTCTTATCCAAATTATAAGTAGCCCCGGCATTTCCACTTAAAGTTGGTAAATATCCTGAGTTATAGATACTCTTATTGTTTTCGGCTATCTTTAAATTGTTATCTGCTATTTTAATTCCATAATTATTATCAAGAGCTACACTTATGGCTTCTTGTTTTGTTAACAATTGTTGTGCGGTAATTGGCAAAGAAATTAATAATATTATGCCGTATAAAATTTTAATGTTCATCTATTTTTTGTTCTTTTATGGCACGTTCTACTTCTTCTTTTTCAACTTTATCGCCAGTGGCCAACCATTTGCTGTTCGTTTTAAAACTATTGGTTATTGACAATAATAAAGGCAAAATCAATAAGGTCAATACCGTAGCTATGCCAATACCATAAGCAATAGAAATTGCCATTGGTTTTAAAAATTGAGCTTGACGACTTTTTTCTAATAATAATGGTGCGATACCCGCAATGGTTGTTAATGAAGTTAAAAAGATTGCCCTAAATCTAACCCTTCCCGCTTCATAAAGTGCATCATCGAATTTCATTCCCGCTTTTAAAAAGGAGTTGAATTTACCTATGAGTACCAAACCGTCGTTTACCATAATACCTATCAATGCAATAATACCTAATGCCGATAATATGTTAATGGGAAAATCATGAAACCAATGCCCCCAAGCTACAGCTATAAAGCTAAAAGGAATCATAAAAATGAGCAATAATGGCTGACTGTAACTTCTAAAAGTAAATGCTATGACTATATAAATCAAGAAAATTACTACGGGTACAACTATTTTCGCGGAATTGGTCAATTTGTTCGCTTCTCTATTTTGTCCTTCATAAGAAGCACTTACCGTGGGGTATTTAGAACTAATTTGAGGCATTACATTATCCTTTATATCCTGCATTATTTCTGTTGGACTGCCTTTAGGGTCTTTTAAATCGGCATTTACTTGAATTTCCCTTCTACCATTTAAATGGCTAATACTTTCGTCTCCTCTTTTGATGGTATAGTCCGCAATTTCGCCAAAGGGTACACGTTGTCCAGATGGTGTTACAATTCGCATTTCGTCAAGGTCATTAATAGATTCCCTATCTGAACGATCAAAACGCACCCAAACGCGAATTTCATCTTGGCCACGTTGAAAACGCTGAGCTTGCAACCCGAAAAATCCAGCTCTTACTTGGCTCATTACCTCTCTTAAATTAAGACCAAGAGCATAAGCGGATTCCTTTAATTCGATATTGATTTCTTTTATGCCTTCAGGATCTGTATCGGCAATATCCGTTAAAAGGGTATTGTTTTCCAATACCGTTCTCAATTCCTCTTTGGCCAATTTTAATTCTTCCGTATTGTTTCCTAATAAAGATACCGAAACTGGACTGCCACCAAAATTTCCGCCAGAACCAAAGTTTAAACGTTCAACGCCATATACTTCTCCAACTTCATCCCTTATAGAGTTATTAATCTCTCGCGAACTAAAATCGCGGGCTTCACCAGGTAGTAAGTTTATACTTAAACTTGCTTTATTATTTCCTGGTCCCACACGCTTAATAATGTTTTCTATTACTTGTGTATTACCAGTTTGTTTTTCAGTATATTCTTCATTTACTTTCCATGCAGCCGTCTCCACTAAAGTAATAATAGAATCGGTAAGTTTAGGGTTGGTGCCTTCGGGCATGAGTAGATTAACACTTATTCGATCGCTGGCAATATTTGGAAAAAAAGCACTTCTTATGATTCCCGCCTTAAAAAAGCCAACGGTAAGAATCATTATAGCTATTAAAATAGAAAACGTAATAAAACGTTGCCGAAGTGCAAACCGCAATGCTGGACTATACAACCTATCTCTACAATAATTCATAAAACGATCTCCCCATTCATTGAATTTTCGAAATTTAAGAAAGAATTTAGCAATTCCTTTTTTCTTTTCTTCTTCGGTTTTGGTAAGTTTGACCAATGCTTTGGAATGTGCAATATGTGCCGGTAAAATTATCAACGCCTCAACTAGTGAAACAATAAGTGTAAGCATTACGATGACCGACACTTCACTAAAAAACGCACCAATTCTTCCTTCAAGAAACAAAAATGTGGAAAATGCCAACACCGTAGTTATAATAGCAGATAAAATAGCAGGCATAACTTCCATGGTACCATCAATGGCTGCTTGAACCCGTGGTTTCCCTTTTTCGTAATGTTGATAAATATTTTCAGAAATTACAATGGCATCATCAACCAAAATACCAATTACGATAATCATCCCAAAAAGTGATAATACGTTAATGGTAACATTAAATAACGGGGCAAAAATAAACATCCCTAAAAACGCAATTGGTAAACCTAGAGCTACCCAAAATGCCAATCGTATATTTAGAAAAAACGATAAAAAGAAAAGTACGAGCAGTATACCAACAGTACCATTCTCTAAAAGTAACTGTGTACGTTGTTCCAGTCTAATTGACGAGTCGCTGACCACATCTATCTTAATTCCAGTATGTTTTTGATTGAAATCCGATATATAAGCATTTACTTGTTCAGCGGTTGACATGAGGTCTTCACTGTTGGTATTTGTTATTTCAACATTTACGGCAACATTTCCGTTAAAATAAGAAGCATTAGGTGTTTCGGAAAACCTGTCTTTCACTGTTGCCACATCTTGTAAACGCACTAAAGTACCGTCTTCTCTAGCTCTAACCGTTAAGTTATTCAGTTCATTTCCGTAATAAGACCTATTGCTAGCTCTAATTAAATAGTCTTCTGCATCTGTTTTTATGTTTCCTCCAGTAGTTAAAATATTTGCTTGCGATACCGCACTTGCTACTTCGGCAAAAGTTAAATTATAGGCCAACAAATCATTCTCTCGTACTGCAATTTCAATTTCTTCCTGAGGATATCCACTAATATTGATTTGCGATATACCTTCCATGGTACGGATATCGTTTTCTATTTGTCTGCCAATCTGTTTTAGAGCTGCCAGCTCTATATTATCTCCGCTAATGGCAAAATCAATGGTTTGGCGTGTCCGTTCTTGTTTGGCTACTACTAAGGGCTCCATGCCCGTAGGGAAGTTTGGTACACGGTCAACCGCATTTTTAACTTCGGCAAGCATATCATTGATATCTTGATTGCTTTCAATTTCAACGGTTATATTTCCTCCATTTTCTCTTGAGGTAGAGGTTACGCGTTCTACACCAATAAGACCTTTAAGATTGTCCTCGATTTTTAAGACGACCCCTTCTTCAATTTCTTGAGGAGCTGCACCTGGGTAAGCAACATTTATAGATATAATTTCTGCTTCCTGTAATGGAAAAAACGAAGATTTTAATTGCAACATTCCTAGCACACCAAAAATCAGAAAGGCTATGATAATTACATTAACTGCAACTTCATATTTTATGAAATAGCTAATTACTTTTCTCATAATTATTCTGCAGTTTCATTGTTAGATTCATCATATATTTTTACCAACATACCTGCGTAGGCTCCAGGAACTGATTTTGAAAGAATCTTGGTGCCATCAGGCACTCCTTTAACAACCACTTCTTTAGGCGAAAAGTAAACAGGGTCAACTTTAATTATATCTAAAACACTATCTCTTATAATAAAGATTTCCGACTCATCAATTAATAATTTTCTAGAAATTTTTATAGCGTTTTGCTCCTCTTTAGCTTCTAATTGAGCTTCTAAGTACATACCTTCTTTTAGCGACTTTCCAAGGACTTCCACAAATACTTTTATTGTTTGTGTTGCTTGATCTATCCTACCGTTGATACGTGTTACTTTGCCTGTATAAGTAGCATTGCCTTCGGGTGTTTTTAGTTGGACATTTTCACCAATCTGTAATAAATCGCTAAATGCTTTTCCAATAGATAATTCTAATTCGTAAACAGAGGTATCTATAAATTCTCCAAGTTTTTGACTCGGTCTAATCAAAGTACCTTTGGTTACTAAGGCCTCGGTTAAGACACCGTTAAAAGGTGCACGAATACTGTATTTGGACAAGCGTTGCTCTAAATTTTTAACATTATAAAAGGCAGTGATAATACCTCTTCCTGTAATAAAATAATTTACTTTTTCTTCGGTCGTCTCGGGCAAGGGAGCTACACTTTTTGTCATATCAAAATTTTTCAAATAGGTATTCCATGCAGGAAAAACAGAGGGGTAATCCAATCTTAAATCGGGCATAATGGCGGTAATAGTATTGTAAAGATTACTTTTTGCAGATTGTACAGAAGCATAATATTCACTTGAGTTGATACTTATTAGGGTTTGCCCTTTTTTATAAGTCTGACCTGCTTTAAAATCTTTGGAACTTCTTTGAAAAACGCCTTGAACTTCAGAAAACAGTTCTAATCTATTTTTTGCGACCAAGGTTCCATTAGCTGGAATAATAATTGGTACTGTAGTGTTTTTTATAACTTCACTAAAAACTGTTTTGACAACTTTTTCTACTTTAGGTTTTGGTTTTGTACTGTTTTCAACAATATAATAAGATACAACTAAAGCAAGCACAATAATGGCAATACCAATAGCTGAAAGTAAAAGTTTCCTCATGATTTATAAGTAGTTAAGTCAATTCGTAACAATCAAATGTCAAAAATATGTTAAAATTGATGCAGCTGCTAATGTAACCATTTAAAATTTTGTTAAAAATACTTTAGTATATTTGACTTCAAATAGGTGTTTATGAAATTAGATATACTTGCTATTGGGGCACACCCTGATGATGTAGAATTAGGCTGTGGAGCAACCTTGGTGAAAGAAATTTCGTTGGGAAAAAAAGTTGGGATTCTTGACTTGACTAGAGGTGAACTGGGAACGAGAGGTTCTGCCGAGATACGTGATAAAGAAGCGTCTGAATCTGCTAAAATATTAAATGTTAAAGTCCGTGAAAATCTTGCTTTTGCCGATGCTTTTTTTGTAAATGATAAAAAATATCAATTAGAAGTCATAAAAATCATCAGAAAATACCAACCCAACATTGTGTTGTGCAATGCCATAGATGATAGGCATATAGATCATGGAAAAGGAAGCAAATTGGTAAGTGATGCCTGTTTTTTATCGGGATTGCGAAAGATAGAAACAGAATTGGATGGTAAGGCACAAGAAGCATGGCGTCCAAAACATGTTTATCATTATATACAATGGAAGAATCATGAACCGGATTTTGTTGTTGACGTTACTGGATTTATTGATAAAAAAATAAAAGCCATAAAAGCATACAAGTCACAATTTTATAATCCGGACAGTGATGAGCCCATTTCGCCAATTGCCACTAAAAATTTTTTAGAAAGTGTAGAGTACAGAGCTAAAGATTTGGGTAGGCTTATTGGTACGGATTATGGCGAAGGATTTACAGCAGAACGTTATGTGGCAGTTCATAAATTAGATGATTTGATTTAATTTATAGTATCGATTTTTTTTTCAAATCTCTCAACAACATTTCTAGCACGTCTATTTCCAGAATCAATAGCCAATGATTTTTTATAATTAACAATAGCCTGTATAGTATCTCCACTTTTAAAATAGGCCTCACCTAAACTGTCATACACGTTGTCGCTATAAGGATGTAAAGCTGCATTAATCTTTAAAACATTTATAGCTTGTTCAGTATTATTATTACGTAGATGATAATAACCCAATCTGTTCATTTCTCGTTCATTTATAGAAGGATCCAATGAATCTTTTTCTTTTATAGCCAAATAGCCTTTTAGGGCCTTTTCATATTCATTTTTATCTAGATATTCACCAGGCGTCAATTCGTCTTTTTCTAATTTTTTAAATTTATATTGTATTTCTGATTCACCATCTTTTGGTATCAACACCAAATAGTGTTCTTGATTATCAGGATCTGTTTTAAATGTTATTTTTTCGTTCATTTCTTTTACAAAAAACACATCATTATCTAATTTCATGGGTTCAATATCTTTTATACCTTTCCATGTCATCAGTAATACTTTGTCTCTAAAATATACTTCTACTACTTGATCGGAAGCATATAAATAACGTCCGGTTGCATTTTCTATAAACTCATCACTGTTGGTAGGTTTTGCACAGCTAATTAACAAACAGAATATTGTAAATGATAAAATTTTTTGCTTCATTTTGATGAATTTTATTATGATATATAATTAGTAGATTAAATTGTCCAAAAAGTTACAAATTTTTTAATTTTTATTTGAACACTACTGCAAATAGATTATATTTGCATCCGCTAAGCCTGCAAGGTTGGCGATATAATTAAAATGGTGATTGTAGCTCATCCCGATAGCTATCGGGAGGTTAGAGCACCAAAATTGTAAATGGTGGTTGTAGCTCAGTTGGTTAGAGCATCGGTTTGTGGTACCGAGGGTCGTGGGTTCGAGCCCCATCTTCCACCCAAGAGTTGATTTGAAAGAATCAGCTCTTTTTTTTTTCAGAAGTTTGAAAAATGGAAAATGTAAGGGGCGAGAAGCCTGTCCCGATGTATATTTTTAAGTAAATGAAATGACGCAGAGAATAACTATCGGGGAGCCCCATCTTCCACCCAGAAAAAAGCTTCTCGATAAGAGAAGCTTTTTTTAGTTATTAGTTAATTGTTATTTATTTACCAACTAACCACTAAAGACGATAGACTAACCACTATCAAAACTTTAGCATTTTATTAAGATTTATTTCAATAAATTTGCAAACATTCAAAAAAGTAAACTATGAGAAATTTTTACATTACCCTAAGTGCATTTTTAGCCGTTGCTACTTTTTATGCACAGAACACTACCGATACCACATTAGATAAAGTGGTGTTAAAGCAAGCATTGCGTTATGCTGATGTTGACGTTGCCAAAAAAAGCATGTACGATATTATTGCCAAAGAGGGTGATAACAGTACATATAAAGACAGTTTAGCCTATTTATATTTTAATGATAGAAAGTTTGCTTCCTGTTTTATGGTCTGTGCTGATGTACTGAGTAAAGATGGTAACAAACAAGAAATTTTGGAAATGCAAGCCATTTCTTTAGAGAATATGGGAGCTTTTGATAAAGCTGCTCAATCTTATGCAAAATTAACGGTAAAGTCTAATAATAACTACCATGCATACAAATTGGCAAACTTATATTTTGCTATGAAAAAATATGATGAGGCTTATAAAGCGATACAAAAAGCACAGGAATTAAAAGATACCGGCGAGATAAAAGTAAGCTATGCTGTAAACAAAAATTACCAACAGCAAGTAGCATTATTGGCCGCCATTTCTAACTTAAAAGGATTGATTGAATTTGAACAAGATAAAATGGATCTGGCCAAAGCTAGTTTTCAAAAAGCGGTTGAAATTCAAGAAGATTTTGTCTTAGCAAAAGAAAATATACAAGCGGTAATTGACGGTAAGCAAGTAAAGAAGGAGTAAAAAAATGCCTTAAATTTCTTAAAGGTAAAAATAGTGAATAATTGATGTTTTTAGTTGGATAAACTCTTTCTGAATACAACAACACCAAATGTAATTTCAATATAGACCACTATTACAACCAGGGACGCAAAGAAAGTAGGGTAGAAGTTTGTTAAATTAGCTTCTCCATAGCTATTAGACGCTAATAGCTCAATATAAGTTACAATTCCATAAACGACGAAAAGTATCAAGCTTGTAAAAATTCCTATTTTGGCTTTGCGTTTGGTCTTGACTAAAATTGCTTTATAATCTTTTTGACTATTTATTTTATTCATGATGTTGTCTTCTAGATTAACATCAATGCCTTTCAATTCGTCAGTATTCAATAATAGCTTCTTAATGTTCTTTTCTGTTGTATTCATTTTGTAAAATTATTATGTTCAATTGATAAGGCAAGAAAGCTTTTTCTTGCTCTATGAAGCAATACTTTTATGTTTGATTTTGTAAAACCAGTAATTTTTTCTATTTCTATAATTGATTCTTCATGTAAATAGTGTAATTTCAATAGCAGAGCTTCTTTGGGCTTCATTAAATTCATCGTTTTCTGAATTTCCATTTTCTTATCATTAAGTTCGAAATCACTTACGGCTTCATTGAATCTACTTGAATAATCAATGGGGTCATCCATAAAGGTAATAAATTGTTGAGACCTTTTATTCTTTTTCAAAAATTTTAAAGCCTCATTCACAACTATTTTATAAAGCCAAGTAGAAAATTTAGCATCTGACCTATAAGTACCTAGTCCTTTATAAGCTCTTATAAATGAATTTTGAACCACATCATTGGCATTGAATTCATTTTTAACCATAGATATTGCTATGGAGAATGCCATTCCTTGATAGGTCTTAATAAAATATCGAAAGGCATCTTTATCTCCTGAAAGTATTTTATCTATGTGGACTTTGTCCGATTCAGAAATCAATTGCTCTTCTTTTTATTTACATGGTAAGAAATAAGAAACCCAATGCCACCAAAAAATAATAGAAATCCTGGAATAGTTACATAATCAGGGATATTGGTGTTGGCAGAAAATAGATAGGATACAAAAATTCCTGCTGTTAAAGAAAAAAAGAGAATTGCTAAATTCAAAAGGATATTACCTGAATCTTTAAAATCCTTATCTATCATACCACTTTCTATTTTCGCCATGCGTTCTATGTGCTTAGTTTTAATAAGATAATAAATGGTAAAAGCCGCTGCGGCAAGTAATGCTGTGATTACTATTCCTGGTCCTAGTGTGTTCATATTTTTTATTTTAAGTTTAAATTATTACAAATAGGATACGCCCACTTCATAAAAGGTTACAGAATTTCCAAAAAAATAAAAATTTAATTATTTGTAACCTTTTCAAACTTTGAAGTATCACATTAACAAATTGAAAAATAATATTCAGTTATAATCTCAAATTTATTAAAAGTGCACAAATAAATTGGAAAACATCAAATTAACTTTAAAAATCATTAATCATGAAAAATACACTTCTTATAATTTTAATACTAATAGTAACTAGTTGTAAGCTAAATCAAAATAACTTGGTAAACAATGAAGTTACGGAAATTGAAAAAAAGCTTTTAGAAATATCGAATAACGATGGTTATAGTGGCACGGTTCTCATTGCAAAGGATAACAAAATACTATTTCAAAAAGCATATGGATATGCAAACTTGGCTCATAAAGTTCCGAATAAAATGGAAACCAAATTTGGTATCGCCTCTATGAGTAAGATGTTTACTGCAGTTGCTATAATGCAATTAAAAGAACAAGACAAATTAAATTTGGATGATACCGTGGGTAAAATACTTCCAAATTATCCTAATAAAACGGTGAGAGATAGTGTCACGATTCATCAACTATTAACTCATACCTCCGGCTTATCAGATTTTTTTAATGACGAGTTTGAGTTTAAAGCGAAGCACACGGTAAGGTCATTAAAGGATTATTTTGATTTTTTTAAGGATGATTCCATATTGTTTACTCCGGGGAGTCAATTTAGTTATAGTAATGCTGGTTATGTTGTGCTTGGTTTGATAATAGAAGAACTATCTGACAAAGACTATTATAATTATGTTAGAGAGCATATTTTCGTTCCAACTAATATGAATGACACAGATAACTATGAGACTGATTCATCTATAGATAACCTCGCAGAAGGATATATTAAAAAAGGCGAAAACAATGTCTGGAAAACGAGTACTTATATGAAAGGAGCGAAGGGAAGTTCTGCTGGTGGTGGATATACAACCGCTAATGATTTGTTTAATTTTTCAATAGCTCTAAAAAACAATACACTTATTTCAGAAGAGAGCTTTGCTTTAATGACCTCAAGTGATTATGGTAATAATTATGGTTATGGATTTGGTCTTAATAATTTTAATGATACTGAAGTCTATGGCCATAACGGAGGTGCACATGGCGTGTCTGCAGAATTAGATGTCTATAAAGATAAAGGTTATACTGTGGTAACCTTATCTAATAGAAGTGCATTAAACGGTTGGGTTGAGGTTAGGAGTTTTATAAGAAAAACCTTAGCCGGTGCCACCTCAGAAACGGATATGTATTTGAACTCTGAAGAATTAGTATCCATTTACAAAACGCAAGGATATGATGCCGCATTAACTAAATCTGAAAGTTTACAGGACAAACTTTCGGAGCGATATATTATGGACGCTGCATCTAAATACAGAGATGCTAAAGATCATAATAAAGCTATTGATTTATTAAAAATAGTAGTAGCTAGATTTCCGGAATCTTTCTTCGGTTTCAGTATTCTTGCGGATACTTATTTGGATAAAGGGAATAAAGAACTTGCCATAGAAAATTATAAAAAAAGCTTGAAGTTGGAACCAAAAAATACTTGGGCTATAGAAAAACTTGAAACATTAGAAAACGATTTATAACAAAACAAAAATATAAAAATGAAAAAAGTAAACATTCTATTAATAGTTACAGTTAGTTTAATACTACTTAGTTTTAGTACTTCAAATTTTATGGGAATTATCAGACATGATGTCGCTATTGAAAAATATAGAGAAGTTGGTAATCGTGATGAGTTTGATTGTGTTGGTCGATATTCTGAATCTGAAGAAAGTAATGACTACGCAGTAGGTGTATTAATAGCCCCAAAATGGGTGTTAACCGCAGCACACTTCGTGCAGGACTCTTCTGTATGGAAATTTGGTGACCATTTTTATGAAACAAAAAGAATATTTAGGCACCCAGAATTAAAACCAGATGCTCAAGAAACCCAATGGATAGGGTGTGATATGGCCTTGATAGAACTTGAAAACCCCGTTTTGGACATAAAACCGGCAATTCGATATTACGGAGATAAAGAGTTGGGACAAACAATTACTAAAGTTGGATATGGATTTATTGGTAATGGAAAAGTAGGTATGGACAATCCCAGAAAACAAGAAAAACTAGGTGGACAAAATGTGGTTGATGCAATTGGCGGTTCTTTTGAAAATAGAGAATTCACTACTAGTGTTATGGTATGCGATTTTGATAACCCTGAGAATAATGAGTTCAATCATTTTGGTTCTCCTATTCCCCTTGATCTGGAAATTGGAGGGTCAAAAGGAGACAGTGGTGGTGGCGTATTTATGGAAGATAATGGTGAATTTGTTCTAGTCGGTATAGTTTCTGGGGCATTGAACAGAGAGATTAAATATACTGCGGTTATGGCACTTGCTAGGGTTTCAAAGGCTAATGCCTGGATTGATTCGGTTATTTACTAATAGATATAAATAAAGAAAAGCTGAATTAAAATTCTAGAATTTTAATTCAGCTTTTCTTTTAAATAATAAGCCGTATAAGATTCCTTAACTTTTACCAAATCCTCGGGCAAGCCTTGAAACAACAAATTACCACCCGTTTTTCCGCCATCTTTGCCAAGGTCAATAATATAGTCGGCACACTTTATTAAGTCTATATTATGTTCAATAACCACAATAGTATGTCCTTTTTCGATTAGGGCATTAAAAGAGGCCAACAGTTTTTTAATATCATGAAAGTGCAAACCTGTAGTAGGTTCATCAAAGATAAAAAGTACTTTGTCTTTTGTCGTCCCTTTTACTAAGAACGAAGCTAGTTTTATCCGTTGTGCCTCACCGCCCGAAAGGGTAGAAGAAGCTTGTCCCAATTGTACATAGCCCAACCCAACGTCTTGTAACGGTTTTAATTTGGTAACTATCTTTTTTTGTTCATACTGTTTAAAAAATGCAGTGGCTTCATCAATGGTCATTTCCAATACATCAGCAATGGATTTGTTTTCAAAGTTTACTTCTAAAATTTCTTTTTTAAAACGTTTGCCTTTACAGGTTTCGCATGGTAAATGTACATCAGCCATAAATTGCATACCTATGGTTACTTCGCCTTCACCTTTACAGGTTTCACATCTGCCACCATCCACATTAAAGGAAAAATGTTTGGCCTTATAGCCTCTTATTTTTGATAATTTTTGCTTAGTAAATAATGCTCTAATATCATCATATACCTTAATATAGGTAACAGGATTAGACCGACTTGATCGTCCAATAGGGTTCTGATCGATAAATTCTACACTTTTTACGGTAGAAAAATTGCCTTCTATGCTTGTAAACTGTCCGGGCTTTTCACCATAATTGAACAATTTTTTCTGTAAGGCGGGATAGAGTATGTTTTTTATCAATGTACTTTTACCACTACCAGAAACACCTGTAACCATAGTTAAGGTGTTTAAAGGGAATTCAACATCAATGTTCTTTAAATTATGTTCCCTTGCACCAATAACTTTTATAAAATCCGTAACTTTTCTTCGTTCTTTAGGAACTTCAATTTTTAATTTCCCAGAAAGGTAACTTGCCGTTAAGGTATCCGAGTTTAAGATTTCTTGATAAGTACCCTGAGCTACTAATTCGCCACCAAAAGTACCCGCTTCAGGGCCGATATCAATAATATGGTCTGCCGCTTTCATAATATCTTCGTCATGCTCTACCACAATAACGGTATTGCCTAGGTCACGTAACCCTTTCAAAACTTTGATCAGACGTTCGGTATCTTTGGAATGTAAGCCAATACTAGGTTCATCCAAAATATACATAGAACCTACTAAACTGCTACCTAATGAAGTGGCTAAGTTAATACGTTGACTCTCTCCACCAGAAAGGGTATTTGATGCCCGGTTTAAACTTAGGTAGTTTAGCCCTACATCCGATAAAAATTGTAATCGATTATTAATTTCTTTTAACAAACGTTTGGCTATTTTTTGATCGTGTTCGGAGAGTTTTAAATCTTTAAAGAAATCCAATACTTCATTAATTGGTAAGTTTACTAGATCCATTATGGTTGTATTGTCAATTTTTATATAAGACGTTTCTTCACGCAACCTTTTGCCATTGCATGTAGTACATTTTGTTTTACCACGATATCGCGAAAGCATTACACGATATTGGATTTTATAGGTTTTTTCTTCTATATGTTTAAAGAAAGTATTGAGCCCGTGAAAATATTTATTGCCGTCCCAAAGCAATTGTTTTTGGTCTTCGGTCAATTCAAAATAAGGCTTATGAATCGGAAAATCAAACTTATAAGCATTATCGATTAAGGCTTCCTTGTATTCCAAAAACGAATCCGTTCGCCACGGAACTATGGCATCTTCATAAATGGATAAGGCTGTATTGGGTATTACCAAATCTGCATCAATACCAATAACATTTCCATAGCCTTCGCAAGTTGGGCAAGCACCGTAAGGATTGTTAAAGCTGAACAAATGGGTATTGGGTTCTAAAAAGGAAAGCCCGTCCAATTCAAACTTATTGTTAAAAAGGTGTTGTTTATGGTTAGATAAATCTTCAATAATACATTCTCCTTTGCCTTCAAAAAAAGCGGTTTCAATGGCATCGCCCAAGCGGTTGTAAAAATCCTCATCGTCTTTTACTATAATTCTGTCTACTACTAGTTGAAATTCTTTTTGATTTTTTGGTTTAAAATCATTAATCCTCACCACTTCATTATCAACTTTTATTCTGGCATATCCTTGCTGTTCCAGAATTTGCAATACCTTTTTTAAGGTTCTGCCCTTTTCTATATATATAGGTGCAAGTAATAACAGTTTGCTCCCTTCACTATACTTTTTTACATGGTCAATAACATCGGTTACTGTATTTTTCTTGACTTCATTACCTGAAATGGGCGAAAAAGTTCTGCCAATTCTAGCATACAATAGTTTTAGATAATCGTAAATTTCGGTAGATGTACCTACTGTTGAACGCGGATTTGTACTATTTACCTTTTGTTCTATGGCAATAGCTGGAGCTATACCTTTAATATATTCAACTTTTGGTTTGTTCAGTTTGCCCAAAAATTGTCTTGCATACGATGATAAACTTTCTACATATCTGCGTTGCCCTTCTGCATACAATGTGTCAAATGCCAAGCTCGATTTTCCGGATCCGGACAAACCAGTAATTACTACTAATTTATTTCTTGGAATGGCCACATTTACATCTTTTAAGTTGTGTAATGCAGCTTTTTTTATAATTATTTGCTCTTTTGGATCTAAGTTATCTATCTTCACGGAAGCCCTTTAAAATATGAAATAGCGACAAAGATAGTGACTTATTTTTGTAAAAAAAATATAGTGCGTTGTAAAATATTTTTAAAAAAAGTTTGTTTTATTAAAAAGTTTGTCATTATATTTGCCCCGTTCACTTTGATTATTTGAACACATTAATAACAGGAACTAGTTTCCCCTTAACTAAAAAATAACGCGTATAGTATAGTTCTACTTTTTAAATTTAATTAACGAAGTCTCATAGCTTCATTAACCAAAAAGGGAATTATGCAAAAACAAAAGTTAGATGATAGCGTCTTAGTAAGGAACTACATTAATGGAAGTGAAAGGTCATTAGAAATTTTAGTTGGTCGTCACAAACAAAAAATCTACAGTTTTATTTATTCAAAAGTATTAGATAGAGATATCGCAGAAGATATTTTTCAAGATGCTTTTATCAAAGTAATCAGAACTTTAAAATTAGGTAACTATAACGAGGAAGGTAAATTTTTACCTTGGGTAATGCGTATTTCGCACAATTTGGTTATTGACCATTTTAGAAAAAGCAATAGAATGCCTTCATTCAAAAATACTGAAGAATTCGATATTTTTTCTGTTTTAAGCGATTCTTCGCTAAATGCTGAGAAAGAAATTATCAAAAATCAGATACATTTTGATGTAAGACGGATAATTGAAGAGCTACCTGAAGATCAAAAAGAAGTTTTAATTATGCGTATTTACAGAGATATGAGTTTTAAGGAAATCTCTGAAAACACTGGGGTTAGCATCAATACTGCCTTAGGTAGAATGCGTTACGCTTTGATTAATTTGAGGAAAATTATTGAAAAAAATAAAATAGTTTTAACTAATTAACAATAATGTAAATTTTTCTTCGTTATATACTCAACCCTAACACTTAATTTTAGTATATATGAAGAAAATTTACACTGAAGAATTGCTGAATAAGCAATTCGCCCCCAAAGAAAGTACAATCTCATTTATTTTAAATTACTCCAAATCTGTTGAAGTAGTTAAAAATGAGGAAGACAAAAAGATTTTGTTTAATTTGAATTAAAAGAAAAGGCTTGTAAGAAATTGCAAGCCTTTTTTTATTTTTTGTAGTAGGCATTAAGAACACTTTTTCTGCCTATTTTTTTTGTTATAATATCTTTTTCTAAATCCCACCCTCTTGCTGGCGAGTATTCTCTACCATAATATATAATTTGTAAGTGCAATGTATTCCACAATTCTTTCGGAAACAGTCTTTTTGCATCTTTTTCTGTTTGTACTACATTTTTCCCAGAACTTAAATTCCATCTGTACATTAATCTATGGATATGTGTATCTACCGGGAAAGATGGGGTATTAAATGCTTGACTCATTACTACTGAAGCTGTTTTATGTCCAACAGCAGGTAGTGCTTCTAAATCTTCAAAATTTTGAGGAACTTCTCCGTTATGTTTGTCGATTAATATATGTGATAGACCATATATACCTTTTGATTTCATCGGCGAAAGTCCTACGGGTTTTATAATTTCCCTGATTTCATCTACACTTAATTTAATCATATCATAGGGATTGTCAGCTTTTTCAAATAGCAGTGGAGTAATGGTATTTACCCTATTATCAGTGCTTTGGGCAGAAAGTAGCACAGAAATTAATAATGTATATGGATCTTTGTGCGTTAAGGGTATCGGTGGATTTGGATATAATTCTTCCAATGTTTTTATCACAAAAGCCACACTTTCTTTTTTCGTCATTTTTTGATTAGATTTGTTCAAACAAAAATAATAATAATGACGACATTAAAAATAGGGGAGAGAGCACCTGATTTTAAAGCTACTGACCACGAAGGAGAAACCAGAAATTTAGAGGATTACTCAGGAAATAAACTGATACTATTTTTTTACCCACGTGCTAGTACGCCTGGTTGTACCGCCGAGGTCTGTAACTTACGTGATAATTATTCAAACTTAAAAGAAAAGGGTTTTGCTTTATTGGGTGTTAGTGCAGATACCGAAAGAAAACAAGGAAACTTTGTTACTAAAAATTCATTGCCTTTTCCGTTGTTAGCTGATGTAGATAAAGAAGTAATTAATGCTTATAAAGTTTGGGGGCCTAAAAAATTTATGGGAAGAGAATTTGATGGAATATATAGGACTACTTTTGTTATTGACGAAAAAGGAATAATAGAAAATATAATTACCAAAGTTAAAACCAAGGATCACGCAGCCCAAATTTTAAGCTAAAAACCAACAAAAATGAACCGAAAAATTAAAATGAATAGAAACAAAAAGCAGCTTGCAAAGCTCGCTATTTTGATATTTTCGATAATAATAATCCTTTTATTTTTGAATTTTATTTACGAAAGTTTTTTTAATAATAATATTTAATAAATGGTTAGATTCATTGATTTTTTTAGCCAAACGAGAAGAAAGAGATTGTTTTTCTAGTTATTATGTTTAGCAAATTTTCTGCTAGAATAACCAAATAAACGGTGATCTTTAATCAAATCTGCTACAACATCGGGAATCATATCTTCCCAACCTTCTTTACCGTCTGCAATCATTTGTAAAACATCTCTTGAGAAAATATCCAATATATCAGGGTTAAAGTTCTTGATATCTAACATTTTACCATTGTATTTAAAGAATTTGTATAATTCTTTCATACGTGGATGTACTTTAAGTGTCTCGCTGGTAATGAACTCACCTGTATCAGGATCTTTTAAAGGGTATAGATATACTTTTAAATCTTTAAAGAATAATTTACCAAAGGCTTCGAGAATTCCACCACTTAAATGACGATAGTATTTTTCATCAAAAATCTGAACTAAATTGTACACACCCATTGCCAATGCCATTCTTGCTTTGGTAAACTGAGCAAAATATTCAACTAATTTATAATATTCTTGAAAATTGGTAATCATTACATTCTGACCCAAAGAACAAAGCAATTCGGCTCTATCTAAAAAATCACGTTCATTTATTTCACCTTCAGCTCTTAGATTTGCCAAGGTAATTTCGAATATGATTTTAGCATTCTCTTCAGATACGGTTTTTTCGTCCAAGAACATTTCTTGAGCATTCTTAAACATATCCATATTCACTTTGGTAACTGGTCTAAAGCTACCACGTAATGCTAAAATATTTTTTTTGTATAAAACTTGAGCAGGTAATAAATTATTTCCGTCAGGGCCAAACATTACGGCATCTGTCATTCCATTTTTCACCAATTGTAAACTCATCAATCTATTATCCACGTACATAAAACGTGGTCCAGAAAAATTGATCATGTCTATTTCAATTTGGTCTTTATCCAAATGATCATAGAAAGATTTTAACAATTCCTTTGGTCTGTCATTCATATAAAATGCTCCGTAAATAAGATTTACACCTAATATACCAAGGGTTTCTTGTTGTAAACGAGCATCAGTTTGCTTAAAGCGTATGTGTAGTACTATTTCATTATAATCTTCAAGAGGATCTAACTGAAATTTTATACCAACCCATCCATGACCTTTAAATTTTTTGGCAAAATCTATGGTAGCAACTGTATTGGCATAAGAAAAGAATAATTTTTCAGGATGCTTAGACCTACTTAATCTATCTTCCATTAACTCAATTTCGTGAGTTAACATTCTTTTTAAGCGAGGTTGAGTTACATATCTATTATCATGTTCAATACCATAAATGGCATCGGAGAAATCTTTGTCATAAGCAGACATAGCTTTTGCTATAGTTCCGGAAGCACCACCAGCTCTGAAGAAATTACGTACAGTTTCTTGTCCCGCACCTATTTCAGCAAACGTTCCGTAAATATTATCGTTAAGATTTATCTTTAAAGATTTCCTTTTTATGGAAGGGATATTAGCAATTTCTTTATCACCTTTTAAAGTAACTGACATTTCTAGCTATTTAGTTTTACAAATGTAACAACTATACGTTAAATTTGTTAAATTTTAAACGTTATTTTTGTAAAAAGATTTGATATGAACGTTACTTTTTTAGGTACTGGCACTTCACAGGGAATACCGATAATAGGGAGTAATCATCCAGTTTGTTTGTCAGATGACCCAAAAGATAAAAGGTTGCGTAGCTCTATAATGATTGAATGGGATGAATATCGTTATGTGATTGATTGCGGCCCAGATTTTAGACAGCAAATGTTAAGAGAGCAGGTTGATAGCATTGATGGAATTGTATTTACGCATGAGCATGCCGACCATACTGCAGGATTAGACGATATTAGGGCATTTTCACATAAAATGGGAGATGTACCACTTTACGTACCCGAAAGGATAATTGGTAATTTAGAGCAACGTTTTTATTATATTTTCACAAAAGTAAATCGATATCCTGGTGCACCAAGTGCTGGTATTCAAGTTGTTGATAATAAGGAATTTATATTAGCTAACAAAAAAATAGTCCCTATTGAATTTTTACATGGAAAACTACCCATATTTGGTTATAGGATAGATAACTTTGCATATCTAACCGATCTTAAATCGATTTCAGATGCAGAAAAGAATAAGCTTAAAAAATTAGACGTTTTGGTAGTTAATGCTTTGAGAACTGAACCGCATCCAACACATTTGAATTTAGAAGATGCTCTTAATTTTATTGAAGAGTTGCAACCAAAAAAGGCATATTTAACGCATATAAGTCACAAATTGGGTTTTCATTCTGAAGTTGAAAAGCAATTGCCAGAAAATGTGTTTTTAGCTTATGATGGATTGAGATTAAATGTATAATATAGGATTACTGTTGTTTTGCTTCTTGCCTCGCTTTTTTCACCTCAATTTTCTTTTGCATCCATTCAGGGTAATGGGTATCGTCTTCTGCTTCGTATATTCTTAGGTTTTGGTTTTCATTAGTTTTTAATAAATCTTCCTGTTGGCATCCGAGAATTTTAGCAGCAGTTTCAACACCTGAATAACTGGCACCAGCCACACCATGAGATAAAACACTGGCACCACATAAATAAAGGTTTTCAATTTCAGTTTCTGACTTATAGGCAAAAGGACCAATTTGCTTGAAACTTTTTTCCGTACCATAAACACTTCCTTTTGTAGTGTTTATATAATACTCATTAGTTAAAGGAGTACCTAAATCTTTATGTACAATATTTTCAGAAATGCCAGGGGCTACTCTCACTAAACTATTTATTATTTTTTCTGTTAACCGTTCTTTAAATGCTAGATATTTAGTTGATCTTTCATGGTTTTTTTCATTCTTAAATTGATCAAATGCTTTATGGTTAATATAAGTAATAGCTTCAATAGTATGGTAACGACCATCAAAACTTGCTGGGTCTTTTAGGGTAGTACAACTAATAAAAAGGCCAGGAAATTCATCACCTTCTAAAATATCAACTTTTTGCATTTCTTCATACAAATCATCCATATCTCTATTGGGCAATAACCAGATATTTCCAGAATCCAAACCTGCTTTTTTCACGTCCATGTCAACGGTCAAAAACAACATCAAAGAAGTACAGGAATATTTGGTTTTGTTCAGCTTTTTTAAAAGTTTGGTACTTATATTTTCTTTGCCTACTAAGTTGAAAAATGTAATTTCCGGATCGGCATTGGAAATAACCCTGTCCGCAAACAGTTGTGTTCCGTTTTCTAGCTCAACACCAATCGCCTTTTTCTTTTTAGTTCCTGTAAGGAGAATAGATTTTACGCTTTGTTTTGTTTTAACTTGACTCCCATATTTTTTAATACTATTGGTCATAGCTTTGACAATGGAACCACCACCACCCATAGGATAATAACCACCATTAAAATAATGACCCATAACGGCACAATGTAATGGAAAGGGTGCTTTTGATGGTGGTAAACCATGATCGCCGTATTGAATGTTCAATATTTTTTGTAATAGCGGATTTTTAATGTGCCAATTTATTACTCTTTTTAGGCTAAAAAGAGCATATTTTCCCATATGTCTGGTTCTGTACGGTACAGTTAAATGTTGCCAAAAACCTTTGAGTTTTGGGATAAGTTGTAGTTCTGTAGTTACTTTTTCAACTAAAGTCAAATACTTATGTATTTGCTTCTTTTCTTCTGGAAATTTTTGTGAGAGTAAATTTTTAAACTCTTCAAGGCTTGAGGGATAATCAAATCGTTCATCACCAATCCAGCAGTGCTCAAAACCTTTTGGGTTCATTCTGAAAAAAACCAGATCATTGGCAATGCCAAGGCCTTCGTAAAGTTCACGGGTTGATTCTCCTTCACCTAACAAGCCCACATAATGTACCCCAGGCGTAAAGCGGTATCCGTTAAGGTAAAAACTATGACACCAACCCCCGGGAACATCATGTTGTTCTAACACCAAAACTTTTTGTCCTGTTCTGGCCAAACAAATTGCAGCAGAAAGTCCACCAACACCTGAACCTATAATGATAGTGTCGAATTTAGAATTGGTGAGATTTTTCAGCTTGTGTTTTTAATTAAATGAATAATGAGTTCTACTAATCTAAAAAATTATTGTCAAATGAAAAAGGATTTTCTAAATCTGGGGTTATGGTGACCTTAAGTGCATCAACACCACCATTAATTTGAATACGAGTAATATTTTTTTCTGGCCAAGGTTTATTATTAATCCAAAAATGTCCATCTCCGTTTATAATTAATGTTGGTTTATTAAAATCTGCTGCTGCTGCTCTGAATAAATCCGTAAAAGGCTCAAACTTTTTTTGACCAGTTTCCACCATATTGGCATGCGAAAATAGTACTGCGGCATCAATAGTATTTTTATGAGTTCCTAGTAATTGTTTTACCCAGTTGCCATTATCCGTTAAGCGTGTTTGCCATTCGTCTTCATCATGTACTGAACTTCCAACAATATTCAATCCTATAAACAGCACTTTATCTTGAATCCAGTTGAAATTTTCCAATCTGTTTGGTTGGTTTATCACGGTATGAGTAAAATTCCAATTCTTATTGAATTGTAAAAAATAAGTATTCCAAAAGCCTAAGGCTTGATTTGGATTATCACAATCGTTATATTCGTTGTCACCTAAAATTATAAATGTAGGTTTTGTAAACTTTTTTAAAATTGTACTGACATCTATAAAGACATCTTCATTGCAAGGATCTGCTCCTTTTTTTATATCACCAACATGAACCACAAACTCAGAAGCATCTTGAGCATTATGTTTTTCAACTAAATTGATAAGTCCATCACGCTGAGTATCACCGTAAGGTACATCTCCAATTACGGTAAAGGTGATGGTCTTTGCTTCTGGATTTTCAATTACATCTTCTGATTTTTTACAGGATGTTATTGACAAGGTTAAGAATAGTAATATGGCTAATTTTTTCATCTCAATTTACATAGGTTACTAAAATAAGCATAAAAAATTAGATTCTGTTTTCAATCCATTGTTTTAAGCTTAAAAAATTTTGAGGAGCCACGCCATGACCCACTTGATATTCCTCATAGCTATTTTTTATACCTAAGGTATCTAAAAAAGGTTTGGTTTTTCTTGCCCATTCTACTGGAATAACCTGATCTACCGTTCCATGAGAACTGTAAACTTCTAAATTTTTATAGTTTACCGCGTCTAAATTTTTAGGAAGTAATTCACTATTAACATAACCGCTTAAACCTACAACATATTGCACTTTTTCAGGATAACTTAATGCAACAGAGTAGCTTAATATTGTACCTTGACTGAAGCCCAATAAAAATACTTTTTTTTGGTCAACTTCATAATTCTCTAGAATCTCATCAATAAACGTACTAATTATCTCTCTTGATTTTAGAGCTTCAGCGGTATCGGAAAATTTGCCATCCGTAGTATCAAAATGAATAGTGTACCAAGCATGACCATCATATGCCATAGCTAATGGAGCTCTAGCACTTATAATTAATAAATTGTCTGGCAACTCATTGGCAAACGAGAATAAGTCTTGCTCGTTACTTCCATAGCCATGTAGCATAATCAATAAGGGTGGTTTCTCAATATTAATTTTAGGTTGTCTGACTAAATATTCTAAGGATAAATTCATAAACTTTAACTTATTTGTATAAAAAAACCATCCCGAGTATTCGGGATGGTTCAAAAATATTAATTTTAATTTGGTTTATCCAATACCTTTAAACCATTCTTCGAATTGATCTCCTAAAACAGGCACTTTTGATAATTTGCCTTGAGATGCACCAATTACACCCATAACCATAAGTATTAAAGGTAAGAATCCTATTAAATATCCAATACTACCCAAAGGTAAAAACCTTAAAATTATATTTAAAGCTATACCTATTAAAATAATGCCAAGCATTTGTCTAATATGAAATGATGCGAATGCATTTTTCTTGTCATTGTTCATTACAAAAGCTATAATTGTACCTATAAACGTAATATAGGCTATTATTGCCATTGTTTTACCTTCATCGATTGTGTTTTGTTCCATTTTCTTACTTTAAATAAATAAATAATTAATTAGCCCCCTATAGTTCCTATAACTGGCAGTGGTTGTGTTTTGCCACCAGCTGCATTCATAATACCTAAGATTACAAAAATCCAAGTAATGTAACCTAGATAACCGATAGCAGCAACTTGAGTTACCATAATTAAAACAAATGATACTAGCCATAGTGCTAGTCCAAAGAAAAATACTTTCCATCCTTGTTTAATATGAAATGCAGCAAACGCATTGTTCTTATCTTTGTTCATAAACCAGGCAATGATAGTGCCTATTACAGTAATATAAGCAATAATTGCCATTGTTTTACCTTCGTCGATTGTGTTTTGTTCCATAATTTTTAGTTTTAGTTAATTGGTTGTAAATATATTGATTTTAATTGATTACGAGTTTGTTATTGGCAAAAACACCATATGCTTTTCCTTTTAATTTTTTGCCTATAAAAGCTGAATTTTTTGATGTTGAAAGTATATCTTCTTCGGTAAATTCGTACTCAACATCTGGATTAAAAAGCGTGATATTTGCCACCTGACCTTCCTCAATAGTCGGATTTTCAATGTTAAAACGCTTTCTGGGTACATTTGTTATACAATCTATGGTTTTTTCTAAGGGGAAAAGGGTGTTTATAGCCCCAAAAAGGCTCTCAAGTCCAATAGTTCCTGACATTGCGTTTTCAAATTCTACTTTTTTGTTTTCTATGTCAATTGGATTATGATCGGAAGTTATCATGTCAATAGTTCCGTTAATAACCCCTTTTTTTAGCCCATTTACATCGTTTCTTTCCCTTAAAGGTGGAGATACCTTATAATTGGTGTTGAATTCATTCAATTCGTTATCCGTTAAGAACAAATGATGTGAACTTACACTGCAAGTAACATCCAAGCCTTTTTTCTTGGCTTCTGCAATTAGTTTGACAGATTTAGCTGTGGAAATGGTTGGTATGTGCAATTTGCCTCCTGCATATTCCAATAAAAATAAATCTCTAGCCACTTGTAGTTCTTCCGCTAATGCGGGATTGCCTTTTAAACCTAACTTAGTTGCAACTTTACCTTCATTGGCTACGCCATTATTGCTCAATGAATTGTCCTGTGGAAAGCTCAACACCAATCCATCAAAATTTTGGGCGTAAAGTAGTGCTATTTTCATCAAATTAGCATTGTTTACAGGTTTGTCATAATCGCCAAAGGCTATAGCACCAGAACTGTACATGTCAAATAATTCTGCCAATTCTTTTCCTTCTGCTTTTTGAGTTAGGTTTGCTATCGGAAATAATTGTACAGCATTTCCTTTGGCTTTATTGACTAAAAATTCAACAGCAGATTTGTTATCGATTACAGGATTTGTATTTGGATTCATTGCCACAGCGGTAAAGCCACTTTTTGCGGCAACTTTTAATCCGTTTGCTATGGTTTCACGTTCTTCAAAACCAGGCTCCGCAAAAGAAACGCTCGTATCGAACCATCCCGTAGAAATATGGAGATTTTCTAATTTAATTTCCTTTATCTTATTTGGGTTTTTTATTGTAGAAGCAATATTGGCAATTTTTCCTTTTTCAATTAAAACATCCCGTTTTTTTAAATGATACGGACTTTTACTGTCAATTATTTTTGCGGATTTTATAAGTAGGTTCATAATTAAAGGAATTTAAGCAATAATATTTCAATTATTAAAAACAGTATGGATGCTATTAAAAACCATTGCCAATAATTTGTAATTTTTGTGTTGTTTGACATATTGACAAAAGCATCTTTTACATCTGACGTAAAATTGATGTTTGGTGCATTTCCAAAATACTCTTCAACAGTTATGGTTTTTAAATCACTTTCCGACCTGTTAAAATTAAAAGCAATTTGTTGTATTGCCTTTTCGTTATATGCAATTCTTGTAAACCCATTTTTCGTAGGATTTGTTTCTGTAGTAATAGTTACTTTGTCTGGGTTTATTTGTTGTAATGGGATATAATCTTCTTTATCATTAACAAGATGTAAAACTTCATCTTTAGACAATTCTATAGGGACTTCAATAGTATTCAAATTACCAATAGTATAATATAACTGTGAGGTGTTATGGCTGTACAATGCAAAATTATAAAAAATGGGCACAATTAAAGGTGAATTTTTAAAACTTGAATTTTCATTAGTTATTGATGCTGCAAGCCAATACACTTTCCCTTTAACTGTATTTGTTTGTGAGATAAATGGGTTACCATTTTCAAAATCAACAATAGAAGAGGTGTTGTTAAAATTAACTATATAACTACTTTTTACATTGGGATATTGAAAATTCTTGATTTGTTTTTCAAATACACCTTTTAATAAAGGATGTGAAAATTTAATGGTAGTAACCGACAGTTCTGATTTGGACAATCCTTGTAAGCTTCCCATTTTTAATGAGGATAGCAATGTATTATAAGAATTTAGATCTGCATTTAATGCAGGGATAATAGCCAAACTACCACCAATATCGGTAAATGTTTTTAAAGTGCTATTTAATACTGTGGGTATATTCTCTAATTCATTCAATATCAGTAAATGTTGATTGTTTAACGTATTGTAATTTAAATCGTTTACTGTTGTTGATGTAAAATTAAATTCGTCATTGGTATAAATTTTTGATAAAAATCCATTGTCAGAGCCAATAGCGGTTACATTTATTTTTTCGGGTTTATTGATAACAAAATACAACTCATTATCAAAAGTGAGACTTTCGTCTTCCAGTTGTAGTTTGCCATTGAATTTTCCAGTATTGGGGATATTGAAATTTATTTTTTCTGATTCGTCTTTTGCAATGGTTACCGTAGATTTTCCCGATAGCAAATCGTTGTTATATAAACTAACCGAAACATTTTCTTGATCTAAACCATAATTTTTTATGATAGTGGATAGTTGTATTGACTCATTATTCTGATCTGAAATAAACACACTATCAATACTAATGTTGGAAGTTTGTTGAGGTAAAATTTGGGCAATGTAATAGGTGTTGGTAGAATCAATTTCTATCTGATTTTCTGATGTATATTTCTGAAAATCAGATATTAAAAATATATTATTTAAGGTATTTGACTTTTTTATATTGTTTTTAATTTTAAACAAAATATTGGATAGATCAATTTTAATAGGGTAGTAGTCTATTTCTAATAATGTATTTTGTAGTTCTTTAGCAGAAAGGTTTTCATAAGTAGCATTGTTGGTATATAAATTAATGGCCTCTAAATTTTGCGTACTTTCAATAATATCTTGTACTGCTCTTTTTAATAGTTCACCCTCATTGCCTTTAGCTTGCATGGAGTAAGAATTATCCAAATAAATTGAGGTATGTTTAGGGTTATTAATATTGGAAGCACTGATAAAGGGTCGTGCAAATGCAAAAATTAAGGCTGCAAATAAAAGCAACCTAGTACATAAAATCAAAAACTTTTTAAGTCTCGAACTTTTTCGAGTTTGTAATTCAACCTCTTTCAAAAACTTAACATTGGTAAAAGGGACTTTTTGAAAACGACGTAGTTGAAATAAGTGGATTAAAATGGGTATGACCAGCAAAAATAAAGCGTAAAGGATTTCTGGATGCTTAAATTGCATTGTTCAAAAAGATTTGTCAAAAATAATAATTTATTGCGGATAAATATCACATTCAAAATAAAAATGGGTATTGGTATAGTAAAATGAGTAAGGATGCGTTTTAATATCAGACCAATAGTTCAATAACGATTAAAGTGATGAAAAATATAGCAATTTTAGTACTGTTCTTTTTTGTATCTACATTTTCGGTACAATCGCAAAACATGACCAATAGTGATTTGGAAAAAATTATTTATGTGGTTTCTGATAGTATTAGGGGCGAAGAAGGCAATTGGCAGTTTATGATTAAAGGTAGAATGTTAGCCTGTATCACAGACAGTACAAACAATCGCCTAAGGATTATGTCACCCATTACCGAGCAGAAAAAATTATCTCATATAGAGTTGCTCAAATTGATGGAGGCCAATTTTCATACCGCTTTAGATGCTCGTTATGCCATAGCGGATGATTTACTATGGTCGGTGTATGTACATCCGTTAAAAGAATTACAAAAAGATGAAATTTTAAGTGCTATTAATCAGGTATATACTGCTGCGTTAACTTATGGAACTACTTATAACAGTAGCGAATTGACGTTTCCTAATAAAAAGGAGTTGGAAAAGGAAGAAGAGCAGAAAGGGAAGATGTAATTTATTTTTTATAATTTTTCAATTACCTTTATTATCCTTTTTTCTATTCTAGAAGTAATTAATGGACTGTAATCAAACTCATATCTTTTAATTAGTTTCCAAGTTTTATTATTGTTGTCAATTAGATAAAGCATTAGTTGCCCTTCATTAATATCTCCATAATAACCGTTTATAGATATAAAAATTGAATGTTTTTTTGTATTAAATAAAAGTTGTTTTGGGGCTTGTTTGCTCCTATATTTTTTTTCTCCCTCTAATACAGTATTGATGGTCAAATAATCTTCAAACAAAAATGGAACTTTTACATACCTTGCATTTGGAAGTTTTGATTTTATCGTTTTGATTGTAAAATCAGATAGTAATTTTCTTTGTTTTGGATTTTCGATAAATAAACCTTTTGATTTTTCCTTAATTTCAATGTCTGGTGTAATAATGAAAATGCTATCTTTTAGTATTTTGTAATTTTTCGTATAAATACTTTGATCTTGTTCTAGTTGAGCTTTTTTAGTTGTTGAACAACCGACAATTAATATGAAAATGAATAAACTAGAAATAGTTTTTGCTGTAATGTTAGAAATTATGATATTTAAAATATTCATCAATAATCAGTTTTAATCCTTTTATCAAAAGGCACTTTAAATTGATAGCCCACATTTTCGTCTAGCTTATCATCCAGCACATCAAGTCCATAAACCACTTTACTAGGATTGTCATACACAAAAGTGCCAAAAATTCTATCCCAAAACGAAAAGATGTTTCCAAAGTTGGTATCAGTCCATGGTCGTTCAAAATGATGGTGGAACTTGTGTATATTGGGCGTAATAAAAATAAAACTTAAGGGCTTGTCTAACCAAACGGGGACATTTATATTGGCATGGGTTAAATAGGTGAAAAGTATGGTTACGATTTTATAGACTACGTAAAAAGCAAAAGGAGCTCCAATAATTACGATGGCGATTAAAGCTGCTATTTCCCGTAAAATATAATCTCCTGGATGATGCCGCGTACCTGTGGTCGCATCTACTTTGGTATCGCTATGGTGGATCATGTGAAACTTCCACATCCATTTTACTTTGTGCAAATAATAATGTATTGCATATTGAGCCACAAAATCTAAAAAAAGAATAGCAATGAGTAATTCTGCCCAAATGGGTAAATCAACTGAATGTAAAAGTCCTAATTGATGTGTGCCAATGTAAGCAAAAGCACCGACAGTTAGAATCCCAAACAATACATTTATCGTTAAGCTAGTAGCTAAAAAGATAAAGTTAACACCAGCGTGCTTCCACTTCTTATAGTTTAGTTTAACTAAAGGGTAAATACCTTCTAAAAACCAGCTGAATGATAAGCAAACAAAAATCCACACTAATTTTTGCCATGAAGGCATATGCTCAAAGAATTGTAAAAAGGAATCCATTTTCTAAGGGTTTTTACAAATATAATAAGTAAAAACGCAATCCCTCCGCCTTCCAACTGAAAAAGTTGAAATTCACCTCCCTTTATCCCAAGGTCTCGGGAGAAGGAGCCTTCATATAATAGTTATGAGTATTTAGAAAAAATATAATCGTTTGCTAGCTCCCCTCTTGAGCAAAGAGGGGAATGAATCCTGATTTTTTCAGAAGAAAGGGGAGATTGCTTACTGTTTCAACAACGCAATATCAATAACTTCTTTCATGGTTTCAACAAAATGAAATTTTAGACCTTTTAAATAATCTTCTTTTATTTCATTTATGTCTTTTTCATTGTCTTTACACAAAATAATTTCTTTGATATTTGCTCTTTTGGCCGCTAAGATTTTCTCTTTAATACCACCAACAGGTAATACTTTTCCACGTAATGTCATTTCACCCGTCATTGCCAATTTGGCTTTTACTTTTCTGCCTGTAAAAGAAGATACCAACGATGTTAACATGGTAATACCAGCACTCGGACCATCTTTAGGAGTAGCACCTTCGGGTACGTGAATATGTACATTTTTAGTTTGTAAATCTTCAATATTAATACCAAATTCATCAGCATTTGCTTTGATAAATTCCATTGCGATAGTGGCAGATTCTTTCATCACCTTACCTAAATTACCTGTGATGGTTAGGTTACCTTTACCTTTTGATAAAATGGATTCAATAAATAAAATGTCTCCACCAACACTCGTCCATGCTAAACCTGTAACCACACCTGGCACTTTATTGCTTTCGTATTTATTACGTTCTAAATTGGCCGCTCCTAATATTTTTATCAAATCATCATTACTAATTTTAACTTGATATTCCTGCTCCATAGCAATGGATTTTGCAGCATAACGTACCACTTTTGCTATCATTTTATCAAGTGTTCGAACACCAGATTCTCTGGTGTATCCTTCGATAATCTTTTCTAATTGAGCCTTTCCGAGTTTTATATCTTTTGAAGTTAATCCATGTGCTTTTAATTGTTTTGGTAATAAATGCTTCTTGGCAATTTGAATTTTTTCTTCAATAATATATCCAGTAACATTTATAATTTCCATCCTATCACGTAGTGCCCAAGGAATATTACCCAAATTATTAGCTGTGGCAATAAATAGAATTTTGGAAAGATCATAACCTACCTCTAAATAATTATCATAAAATGCACTATTTTGCTCGGGGTCAAGTACTTCTAACATAGCAGATGAAGGATCACCATTATGGCTATGCGATAATTTATCAATTTCATCCAACACAAACACAGGGTTTGAAGTACCCGCTTTTTTCAAACTTTGAATAATTCTACCTGGCATAGCACCTATGTAGGTTTTTCTATGACCACGTATTTCAGCTTCGTCACGTAAACCACCAAGCGACATTCTTACATATTTTCTGCCCAAAGATTCAGCAACCGATTTACCCAAAGAAGTTTTACCAACTCCGGGAGGACCATACAAACAAATAATGGGTGATTTCATATCGCCTTTTAGTTTTAAAACCGCCAAGTGCTCAATAATACGTTCTTTTACTTTTTCGAGCCCAAAATGGCCTCTATCCAATATTTTTTCCGCACGTTTTAAATCGAATTTATCTTTAGAAAATTCGTTCCAAGGCAAATCCAGTAACAAATCTAAATAATTACGTTGTACAGAATATTCCGCCACTTGCGGGTTCATACGCTTTAATCTGCCTAGCTCTTTATCAAAAGTTTCCGCAACTTCTTTGCTCCATTTTTTCTTTTTCGCTTTTTTACGCATTTCTTCCAACTCCTCATCATAAGAAACACCACCTAATTCTTCTTGAATGGTTTTCATTTGCTGATGTAAGTAGTATTCGCGTTGTTGTTGGTCCATATCCTCACGGACTTTAGAATGGATAACATTTTTCAATTCAAGATGCTGTAATTCAGCATCCATCTTTTTTAAGGTTTCTAAAGCTCTCTTTTTTAAGCTATTGGTATTAAGCAATGCTTGTTTGTCTTTAACCCCTAAATTCATGTTAGAGGAGACAAAATTCACTAAAAACGAATTGCTTTGAATATTTTTTATGGCAAAAGAAGCTTCAGATGGTAAATTGGGGTTCTCCTTTATAATCTTTAACGCAATATCTTTTATGGACTCAATAATGGCATTGAATTCCGTATCGGTTTTATCGGGAATTTCTTCCAATAACTCCTTAGCAGTTGCTTTTATGTAAGGTTCGGTTTGCACAAATTCGCCTACTTCAAAGCGTTTTTTACCCTGAATAACCACCATCGTATTTCCATCAGGCATTTTCAGCACACGTAAAATTCTAGCTACGGTACCAATGCTATGTAAATCTTTACGTGTAGGGTTTTCAACCGATTCGTTGTTTTGTGCTACTACACCAATAGTTTTATCGCCTTTATTGGCTTCTTTAATCAATTTTATAGATTGGTCTCTACCTGCGGTAATAGGAATTACCACTCCTGGGAACAGAACTGTATTTTTTAAGGTTAAAATTGGCAATACCTCTGGTATGGCTTCATTTTTTATTTCCTCTTCATCTTCGGGTGTCATTAACGGAATCAATTCAGAATCCTCGTCAAGCATATGTTGAAGTGACAAACTGTCAATATTTAAAAATTTTGGATTACTCATAAGTATATATAGGTCAATATGACATTAAACGTTAGTTTCAATAAAATAATACATTCTTAAAGTGAAATTAATTAACTAAAAATCAGAGTCTTAATTATTTAAAAATGTATTTCCAACCTATATATTTCAATAGTTGTGCCAATGGGGAAGATTTGATGTTTAAGATTGTGCGTAGTTAGAGGACTTTGCACAGCGGAGAAAAATTGTTCTAAAAACAATTGCCAAAAAAACTAATAAATAAGCAAATATTAATAGCATACGGGTCTTATTATAACCAATCATTATTTTTTAATACGAATAAATTTTCAGCTATCTCGTTAAAATAATCGTAGCCCCAATATGATACTATACTATACTTTTCTCTATCAGATCTTTTATATTCTCCAACAATTCTGTAACCTTTCATTAAGCTCCATTGTGAATTGTTTGCTCCATAAGAGCCAATTAAAATTTTTGGTTCAATATTCGCTTTTATAAAGTCAAGGTTTCCTAAAATTCCACTGGAATATTCGTTAATGGTTTTGATATGTGCATGTCCTTGCTTTAGAATCTTTAAGTTAGATAATTCCTGTAATTTGGGATGCTCAGTACCATTCCAGTTTAATAGTCCAATAACAATTTCCCGAGTTAATTTTAAATCTATTGGTGGTGTATCGATAACAACTCCAACTGCGTATGATTTATTAGATAATTCTGTAACCCAATAATCACCGGGGCTTATTTTTTTATTCGATTTAGGTATAAATGGATATGTCATTTTTAGATTTTATATCAAACAAATATACCTAAATCGCCACATTAATAACCCTAAAAACCTCAATTAACAATCATCTTAATAACTTTTTTTAACAAAACTGTAACAAATTAAAACGTACTTTGTCTTTTAATCAGAAACGATACATTGCAACATAATAATCAACATATAACCCAACTTTTGCGTGAGTGCAAAAATGGAAAGCAAAGTGCTCAATTCGAGATCTATAAGTTGTATTACAAAGCAATGTATAATGCAGCCGTAAGGGTCTTAAAAGATAGCTTTGAAGCTGAAGATGTAATGCAAGAGTCGTTTCTGATTGCATTTGAAAAATTGAGCACTTTTAAAGGTGAAGTTGCTTTTGGAGCCTGGTTAAAAAGAATAGTAATTAATAAAAGTATAACACAATTAAGAAAAAATAATAGAGTACAGGAAGTGCCTCTAGAAGCGGTAAAAGAACAAGCTGAAGATACTAATGATGATGCCAATTATGAAGGTTTAAACCCTAAGGTGATTATAAAAGGAATAAATCAACTAAAAGATAATTATAGAGTGGCTCTAACTTTAAACCTAATAGAAGGATATGATTATGAAGAAGTTTCTGAAATTATGCATATTACAAATCAGAATTCCAGAACAACAATTTCAAGAGCAAAAAATAAATTAAGAAAATTATTAAAGACGGATTATGCACGATAAGAAAGATAAATTAGAACAAAAATTTTTAGAACTTAAAGGTCAGTTTGATACTGAAGAGCCTGAAATGGGACACTTTAGCAGGTTTGAAGAAAGACTTGGAAAACAAACTTATGAAAAGCCAAAATGGAATCCTAATAATTGGAAATGGATAGCTGTAGCGGCATCACTTGCACTAGTTTTTAGTATTGGATTTGGAAATTTTAAAACAGAATCAACTGGTTTAGAATTGTCAGCAGTTTCTCCTGAAATGGAAGAAACGCAAAGCTTTTTTGTTTCTACAATTCAACAAGAATTAAAACAGATTGATTTAAAACGCAATGAAGATAACACACAAGTTATTGATGATGCTCTGGAGCAAATTAAATTATTGGAAAAAGATTATCAACAGTTAACAGTTGACCTTAAAACCAACAATAAAGATAACCGTGTAATTTATGCAATGATTGCTAATTTTCAGCAACGTATAGATGTATTACAATTTTTATTGAAACAATTAGATGAAATAGAACAATTAAAAACAATCAAAAATGAAGACACAATTACGTAAAACACTATTATTTTTAATTTGCATTCCGTTTGCTATCCAAGCGTATGCAACTGATGGGCATAAACACGAAAAATCAAAAACTCTTAAAAAAGAGTATACTGTAAATGCAGATGCCTTACTAAAAATTGATAACAAGTATGGTAACATAGATGTTATCTCTTGGGATGGTAACACCATTGAAATTGAAGTAAAAATTACTGTTAGTGGTAATGACGTAGATAAGGTTACAAAGCGTCTTAGTATGATAGATGTTGAATTTGAAGCCACTAGAAGTGAAGTTTCAGCCAAAACGGTTATCGAAAAGAAATCATCTTCATGGTCTTGGGGTTGGGGCAAAAACAGCAAAGTAAATTATAAAATCAATTACAAGGTAAAAGTGCCCGTAACCAATCATACAGATTTAAGAAATGACTACGGTAACATTACACTGAACGAAACAAAGGGAGACTGTTCTATCAATTGTGATTATGGTTCAATTATTATTGGAGACCTACATAGTAATAATAACAAAATAAATATAGATTACACCAATAACTCTACTATTGGTTTGATGAATGGTGGTTCTATAAATGCTGACTATTCAAAACTTACTGTAGAAGAAGCAGGAAATATTGACTTAAATGCAGATTATACGACTACAGTTTTTGAAAATGTAAAAACATTGAATTACAATTGTGATTATGGTAGTCTAAAAATAGAAAAAGGTGGGAGTATAGAAGGCGATGGAGATTATCTATCACTAAAAATGGGAACTATTGCTAACGTTGCAAAGATAGATGCTGGCTACGGTTCCGTTAGAATTGAAAACCTTTTAGATGGGTTTAGTTTAGTTGACATTGATGGAAGCTATACGGGAATAAAAATTGGAGTGCCGAAAAACAAAGGTTTTAATTTTGACATTAACTTAAGATATGGAGGATTTAAACGTGATGATGCTATGACAAATTTTACCAGTCAAGTTGTAAAATCGACTTCTAAATCCTATCAAGGGTCTTATGGAAAATCGAACACCAACTCAATAATTAAAATAGATTCGGGTTACGGAAGTGTAACTTTTTACTAAAACTAAATTTTAAAACTAAACAAAATGAAGAAATTAATCATCTTATTCGCAATTGTATTATTTAGCATTCCGTCAAATGCTCAATGGAAAAAAGTAAAGGGTAACGGTAATGTTACTACCACTACTAGAACAGTATCAGATTATGATAAAATAGGAGTATCTGGCTCTTTTGATGTTAAATTAGTAGCTGGGACAGAGGGCAAACTTAGCATAGAGGCCGAGGATAACCTAATGGAATATATTATTACCGAAGTTAAAGGAGAACATTTAAAAATCAAATGGAAAAAGGGAATAAACGTTAGAACAACAAAGAAAACTGTAATTACCGTTCCGTTTAAAGATATTGAAGAAATTGCCCTATCTGGCTCGGGAGATATAACTTCCAATGAAGTTATCGAAGCTTCGGATTTTAAGATTGCCGTTTCCGGTGCGGGGGATATTGAACTTAAACTAAAGGTAAACTCGCTAAAAACAGCCTTATCGGGTTCTAGCGATATTGATTTGAGCGGTACCGCCACAAATTTTGACTGTGCTATATCTGGATCCGGTGATGTGGATGCTAATAATTTGGTTACTGACAACGCTACAGTTCGTATTGCAGGTTCAGGAGATGTTTCTGTTCACGCAAAAAAACAACTTGATGCCAAAGTTTCAGGATCTGGTGATGTAACTTATAAGGGTAGCCCCAAAACAAATAGTAAAGTGAGCGGGTCGGGTAGTATAAGATCTTACTAAAACGAATTTGCAACATAAAAAAAGGGATAAGTTCACATTGAACTTATCCCTTTTGCTTTTTACAAATTTGTACTACTATCTGTAACGTCTTTTCCTGTTCCAAATAGTACCGTTTGTATTTTCTAATGTTAATTTTAAAGTTTTCATAATTTTTTGCTTTTAATTTGAATCAGTAAGACGTTTTAACTTTAGTTATGTTGCATTAAGTGTATTATTTTAACAAATAATTAACATTTTAATGTAAAATCCCTAAACGAATTTTAAATTTTCGCCTAAAATTTGACATTTTGGACCAAATTTCGTGCTGAGTACTGTGAATTTTTCAATCATTCAATTTTTTCAACATTTAATTGTCTTACAATACTTATATTTACGGTCAAAATTAAATTTATGATTTTTTCACTCGCGGTAGATTGGAATTTTAATCCTGATATTTTTAAAGTAGGCTCTTTTCCTATTAAATATTATAGTTTAATGTATGTTTTGGCGTTTGTAGTTGGTTTACAATTGATGAAACGTATTTATATAAAAGATAATATTTCTTTAGAAAAACTAGATTCTATTTTCATCTACACAGTAATTGCCATGCTTTTAGGAGCGAGGATAGGTCATTATCTTTTTTATGAAGAAGATTACACCTTAATGGAAGTGTTTTTGCCCTTCAGGCTAAACCCATTTGAATATACTGGCTTTCAAGGCTTAGCAAGTCATGGTGCTGCGATAGGTATAATTATAGCTATGTTTTTTTACAGTAAGAAAGTAGTAAAAAAACCATTGTTATGGACGCTGGATAGGTTGGTAATTCCTACCGCTTTAGGTGCTATGTTTATAAGATTAGGAAATTTATTCAATTCAGAAATAGTAGGAAAAGTTACGGGAACAGATTTTGGGTTTAAATTCATTAGAAATGACATTAGCGAATATAAAGCTATGGCTATTACTGGGGCAAAAGAAGTAAATAAAGCTTATGACCTAATTGCAAATAGTTCTCGTTTTCAAGAAACATTAGCAGAAGTACCTAATAGATACCCTACGCAGATATATGAAGCAATAGGTTATCTAATTACTTTCTTAATACTTTGGTATATCTATTGGAAAACAGATAAAAAAGAAAAATTAGGCTATATTTTTGGTGTTTTTATGGTGATGCTTTGGTCGCTCAGATTTGTAATTGAATTTTACAAAGAATGGCAAGGAGGAATAGAAACCTTATTCAATGTAAACCTTAATACAGGTCAATTGTTGAGTATTCCTTTGGTATTGGTCGGTTTATTTTTTATGTTTAGACCAACTAAAACAGCATAATTTTAATGGATGATTTCTCTCCTTCAAGAAGGAATTACATTTTTTTAATATTAAATTTATAAAAGATGGTTTTAGAAGAACAAATATCATCACAACAAGCAATTGAATTAGAGCATAAGCATGGGGCTCAAAATTATCATCCTTTACCAGTTGTACTTAATAGGGGCGAAGGTGTTTATGTTTGGGACGTAGAAGGTAAAAAATATTATGATTTCTTGTCTGCATATTCGGCAGTTAATCAAGGGCATTGTCACCCAAAAATTATAAATGCTTTAAAGGAGCAAGCGGAAGCTTTGACATTAACTTCTAGAGCCTTTTATAATGATAAACTAGGCAAGTACGAAAAGTACGTTACAGAATACTTTGGTTTTGACAAAGTATTACCAATGAATACAGGTGCTGAAGCTGTAGAAACTGCCATAAAGATTGCAAGAAAATGGGGTTATGAGAAAAAAGGAATTCCTTCGAATAAGGCCAAAATAATAGTTTGTCAGAACAATTTTCATGGAAGAACGGTAACGATTATCTCTGCTTCTAATGATCCAGTTGCTACTGAAAATTTTGGACCATTTACACCGGGTATTGTTTCAATTAGATATAATGATCTTGATGCATTGTCAGAAGTTTTAAGAGATGACAATGTCGCTGCTTTTTTAGTAGAACCTATTCAAGGGGAGGCAGGTGTTTATGTGCCAGATGAAAATTATATAAAAGAAGCGTATGCCCTTTGTAAGGAAAGGAATGTATTATTTGTAGCTGATGAGGTGCAAACAGGAATTGCCCGAACGGGTAAACTGTTGGCTGTAAATCATGACAATATTAAACCTGATCTGTTGATTTTGGGTAAAGCCATTTCTGGTGGAGTTTTTCCGGTATCAGCAGTGTTGGCAGATAATCATATTATGGAAGTTATAAGACCAGGTAATCACGGTTCTACGTTTGGGGGTAACCCATTAGCATGTGCAGTTGCCATAGCAGCTTTAGAAGTTGTAAAAGAAGAAAATCTTGCTGAAAATGCTTTTAGATTGGGTGAAATTTTCAGAAAAGGTATGCAGAATTTAATGGATAGGACTGATTTGGTAAGGTTGGTTAGAGGTAAAGGCTTGTTAAATGCCATTGTAATCAATGATAGTGAAGATAGCTCTACCGCTTGGAATATTTGTGTAGCTTTAAAAGAAAATGGATTGTTGGCAAAACCTACGCATGGAAATATAATCAGATTTGCTCCGCCATTAGTTATGACAGAAGATCAATTGAATGATTGTATTTCTATTATAAGTGAAACAATAATTAACTTTAAAAAATAATTATGAACTTGAACTTAAAAAGAATATTTTTCGTTCTGATTGGATTGTTATTTTCATTCCATTCTATTGCAGCCCAATCCAATGATGTTGACGACATAAAAGAAGTCATCAATGCTTTTTTTGATGGTATGCATTCCAGCGATACGCTTAAAATAAAAGAATCTACTGTTGAACATGTTATCATGCAGACTATTGGTAAATCTAAAAATGGAACTTATGGATTGAAGAATGCTGATTTTGATAGTTTTTTAAAAAACATTGCAGCGATAAATCCTGAAACTACTAAAATTAAAGAAAAAATAATATCTTTTAGTATTAAAGTTGATGGAAGTATGGCAAATGCTTGGACGCCATATGAATTTTACGTGAATTCTAAATTCAGCCACTGTGGTGTAAATTCGTTTCAATTGTTTAAAGATAATGGAAAATGGAAGATATTTTACATTGTAGATACCAGAAGAAAACAAAATTGTAATTAAAGATGAACAACACTCAAGCATTGCTTACAAAAGAAGATTTTGAAAGTGTATCCTCTAACAAGGAACTTTTAGCCTTAATCAAACAAAAAGGCGAAAATATTGATGCAGTTTTAAATAGGCTAAAGTATGAAGATGAGTTAAGAAAACTTCAAATTGAGTTAGTTAAATTACAACAATGGATATCAACGAATAATAAGCGTGTAGTTGTTATATTTGAAGGTAGGGATGCCGCTGGTAAAGGAGGAAATATTAGACGGTTTACAGAGCATTTAAATCCGCGTTCAATGAATTTGGTAGCATTG
Source organism: Aureibaculum sp. 2308TA14-22 (assembly GCF_040538665.1). Classification (NCBI taxonomy): domain Bacteria; kingdom Pseudomonadati; phylum Bacteroidota; class Flavobacteriia; order Flavobacteriales; family Flavobacteriaceae; genus Aureibaculum; species Aureibaculum conchae. Next base: position 1,793,529 of record NZ_JBEWXT010000001.1, on the reverse strand, counting down.
ACCAAGCCAACTGAGGTTGAGCGAGGGCAATGGTATTTTCAAAGATATATCAAAGAACTTTCCAACCCTGGTGAAATCGTTTTTTTTGATAGAAGTTGGTACAACAGGGCAGTTGTTGAACCTGTTATGGGTTTTTGTACTGACGAGCAGTATAGAAAATTTATGTTGCAAGTACCTGAATTTGAACATATGTTGTATGAAGACGGTGTGAAAATAATTAAGTTTTGGTTTTCTATATCTAAAGAAGAACAAAAAGCACGATTTGACGCTAGATTACAAACTCCTTTAAAAAGATGGAAATTTAGTCCTGTAGATCAAAAAGGACAAGAGTTATGGGATAAATATACTTTTTACAAAGAACAAATGTTTAGTAACACACATACAACATATTGCCCTTGGATTATTGTTAAAGCAAATGATAAAAAAGTTGCACGTTTAGAGACAATGCGTTACGTACTTTCTCATTTTAACTATTCTAATAAAGACAAAGCCTTAACTACATTACTTCCAGACCCTAATATTATTATGAGATATTATAGATCTGCAGAACAAATTGATTATTAATTTATGGAAAAATATGAATTAACAGAAACAGATGTAAAAAAACTCAGTACTAAAAAGGGGCTAAGGGTTTTGTTGGCAAAAGAACCTTATAATTTGGCTAAAGCAATACGTTTTATTAATTATGAAAAAAAATTAAAGAAACTACAGGTAGAACTGGTTAAATTACAAACTTGGGCTATTGAAAACAAGGAACGTATTATTGTAGTATTTGAAGGGAGAGATGCTGCTGGTAAAGGTGGTGCAATTAGAAGGATTACAGAACGTATCAACCCTAGGCATATTAAAATAGTTGCATTACCAAAACCAACTGAAGAGGAAAAGACTGAATGGTATTTTCAACGGTATGTAAATCAGTTTCCTAGGGCAGGCCAAATCGTTTTTTTTGATAGAAGTTGGTACAATAGGGCAGTTGTTGAACCAGTAAATGGATTTTGCACTGAAGAAGAATATAATATATTTATGAATCAAGTTAATGATTTTGAAAGGATGATTACAGAATCAGGTATTATCTTGGTAAAAATATATATGTCTATTTCAAAATCAGAGCAGGCAGAACGTTTTGATGATATTAAAAGCGACCCTTTAAAACATTGGAAGATGACATCGGTAGATGAGAGAGCACAAGAACTTTGGGATGTATATACAAAGTATAAAAAAATGATGTTTAAAAATACAGAAAATGGTGGCATTCCATTTAAAGTCATAAAGGCAAATAGAAAGACTATAGCCAGAGTAAATGCTATTCAGCATATATTATCTACCATACCTTATGATAAGGATTTGAAAATTTGATAGATGAGTTAAAATATAAAGAGAGGCGGAAAATTTAAATTTCCCGCCTCTCTTAGCTAAATATTTTCCTTTGAAACTAGCTAAATTTCCACCAAGGTTTTTTAGATTTTTCAAGTCCAGTGCCATATCCGTATCCATATCCGTAACCATATCCATAGGATTTCTTATGATCCAAGCCATTAAGTAATAAAGCCATATTGGGTAACCTTTTTTCTTTGTGTAAGAAGTTTATATATTTTAACATTCTCTTATCTAAGAAATTCGCCCTAATTACATAAATAAATGCATCCGAAAATTTACTTAACAACAATGTGTCCGTAACCATGCTAAAAGCAGCAGTATCAACAATAACATATTCATAATTTTCTTTAGCAAAATCAAAGAGGTCTTTGACCCTTTCATTCATTAACAATTCGGCTGGATTTGGAGCTAAGTCACCTGAGGTAATAATATCTAAATTTTTATTCTCAGGGGCAGAAACTAAAATATCTTCAGGTAGAAGATCGGAATTAATAATATAATTAGTAACCCCTTGCTTACTTCTTACTCCCAGATAAGGCTCAATTTTTGGAGCCCTAATATCCAATCCCAGTATTAATGTTTTTTTTCCTGCATGTGATAATGCCGTTGCCAAATTCGTAGAAACCATAGACTTGCCCTCGTGAGCAATAGTTGAAGTTACAAAAATTATCTTACCTTGAGTTTTACTAGATCTGTTTGGTAATATAAAACTAATATTAGTACGTAAAATTCTGAAAGCCTCTGCTATGCTTGAATGATCATCTTTTTGTATGAGATATCTTGGCTTTTTTCCATCTAATTTGGGGATATCACCAATAATTGGAATGCTCAATACTTTTTCAATATCCTCTCGTGTATGTATTTTTGAATCAAGAATATCCCTTAAATACAATATTGAGAATGGAATAAGTAGACCAGCGAGCAAAGCAAACAAAAAACCCATTTTTTTATTTGGCCCCGTTTTATATGGCAAGCTCTCGGCCTTATCAATAATTTTTGCATTAGGATCCGCAACACCTAGTGTTATTGCAGTTTCTTCCCTTTTTTGTAATAAATATAAATACAATTGCTCTTTAGTTTGTTGTTTTCGAGAGACATCTCTGAGTTGTGTTTCTTGAACAGGTGCAGCATATATTCTCCCTTGTGCAACGCTATATTGTTGATTGAAATTATCGAGAGCAATTTTTGTAGAGGACTCAACATTTTGCAATCCTTGGTTTATGGATTCTTCCAAAGACTTTATTTGATCGCTCAAGTTAACTACAGTTGGGTTTTTTTCAGTAGAATTTTTTAGCATTCTTTGTTTTTCAGCAAGCAATTGATTATATTTTTCTACATTATTTGTCACATTGGGATCATTAACACCAACATTAGGTATAAAAGCATTATCACTCTTAGTTGCTACAAATTCTTTTGCTTGTTTTATTTGATCAAGTTGAATACTGGTTTGATTTCTTAGTTGCTCAACTTGTTTAGCTGCTTGTATATTCACACCTGCACTGGAAGCCGATGAAGATGCTCCGTACTTTGACTTCACCCCTTCCACTTGTTCATCAGCATCTGCCAATTCTACTGAAATTTTCTGTAGTCTTTCGCTCACAAATTCTGATGTTTTCTCAGAAAGTTCTTCTTTAAGCCGAATTGCTCTTTCGTTATACTTTTTTACCAACTCATCTAAAAAATCTTCAGCTTTCTTCTTGTGGTCAATTTCTATTGAAAGGCTTAAAACGTTTGAGTATTGTGCCATGGGTTCTATTTCCAATCCACCTAAATAGGCATTAGCCAAGTTTTTTACAGGAATTATACTGACCAAGATGTTAGAGCTAATAAGATTTTGCTCTTGAAAATCAACATTGGGTAGTATAATCAAATCTCCAAAGTTGGTGGTGATTTTTTCACCGAAAGACTGGGTTTTAACAACTGATTTGTCGGTTGTACTGAACGTATATTGATTTGCCGAATTTACTTTAATTAAAAATTGTGCACCCACTTTGTACAATGTAGAATCACTTATGAAAAAATTAAGGTTCAATGGAGGGTTCTCGTAATTTTCTGTTTCATAGAATTCAGTATTAAACCCCAGATTGTCATCTAAAAATTTACTTATACCGTTCTTGTTGGTATGATATTGGATGTTAAGTTTAAGTGATTTGACGACCTCTCCTACTAAAGTTTTGGATTTTAATACCTGTATTTCATCATCTATGTTATCTTTAGTAGCACTCATTATACCCATATCTTGGAAAGCGGACAGTGTAGATTTATCACCACTTTTTTCATCTTTAATTTTTATTTTTGAAATCGCTTGATAACTCGGCCTTTTAAAGTTTAAATTAAAATAAGTATATATAAATGAAACTAGAACGGCCAATACAAACCATTTCCAATGTCTTAAATATTTTTCAATTTGCTCTCTTAGATCTAAATTGTTTTCTTCTGCATCATCATTAACAGCAACATTATTGATTTTTTCAAATTCCATTTATAATTTTTATTTATTTTGTAATACTTACTACTAGAGCTGCCGCAGTAATTAATATTGAAATTGCAGTTAAAGTCGCACTAGTACTAGGGCCTACATTTGAGCCTTTTATTCTAGAACTGTTTGGGGTAACGTAAATAACATCGTTTTGTGTTAAATAATACATTGGAGAGTTAAAAATCTCTTCTGATGTAAGGTTGACCCTGTTGTAAGTTTTTTTATTACCTTCTTCTCTGACAACCAAAACATTTTTTCTTTCTGCGTTTATGGTTAAGTCACCTGCAAGTGCTAGTGCTTCTAAAATAGTTATTCTATCATTTTGGACAGTGAAAAGACCAGGATTATTAACTTCTCCTAAAACTGATACTTTAAAATTTACGTTTCTTAGATTGACAATGGGATCTTTTAGATAATCTTTTAACATGTCCTTTATCATTGCTGTAGCTTGAATTCGTGTCAGTCCTGTCAGTTTTAAGGTACCTAATACAGGAAAATCTATATTACCATTTGCATCAACCAAATAACTTTGTAAAGTGGTTCTACCTAAACCACCATCATTATCAGTATAAGAAATAGAACTTAAATTAAAAGGCCTTGCAAGCTCTATGTCTAGTGAGGAAACAGTTATTGTTAAAGCATCATCTGGTTTTATAATGGCATTATAATTTTCAATAGGCCTGCTAATTGCAGCAATATCGGCATCTTGAAAATATACTATATCTTGTCTAGAACCACAAGATACTAGTGTTATTGTCAACAAGCTAAAAATTAATAATTTGCAAATTAATTTGTGAGAGATTGATTTTTTTGTCATTTTATGTATAATTTAATTTTGCAAAAATAAGAGTTATTTAATACTATTTTATTTTTTACAATTAATATTTAACGTTAATTATTAACATAATATTCGAATATAACTTTAAACTTTATAAAATTATGTATGTAACGATTCTTTAATTTGTTAATAATATTTTGGTATTTACGTTCTGATGTAAATTTAATATCAATAAAAATATTCGGTTTTCTACAAAATTAAATATTGGTTCTATTTTTATTGACTCTTTAAAATTGGGAGAAATCCAATTTTCAGTAAGGAAACACTTATATGATTTAGTTCTTCGCCTATCATATGAGATGGAGAACCCCATATTTTATAATTCATTATACATTCTTAGTGTAATTTATCACAAAAGTAAAAAAATATGTCATTTAGTAATTAAACAAGTCAAGTCTATTGTAATTATTTAATTAATAATAAATTTAAGAGCTACATATGGGTAGTTGGTCGAATTTTAAATATACTTTTGTAATTTATTTTTAGTTTTGCACTTCTAATTTAAACTAACTGTAGATGTCAAAAAAATCGATTAACCATCAAGAGGCCGGAAAATTTGAAGAAACTAGGTTTGAAAAAATTCATAATGTAATTTTTGAAAACTCTAATGATGCTTCAATTTTAGTTGCAAAAGAAATTGCCGATTTAATTAAGAACAAACAATCACAAAACAAAAAATGTATTTTAGGTTTGGCTACTGGATCTTCACCTATTAAGGTTTATGACGAACTAGTGAGAATGCACGAGGAGGAAGGGTTAAGTTTTAAAAATGTAATTACTTTTAATTTGGATGAATATTATCCAATGGAAAAAGAAAATATACAAAGTTATTACTACTTTATGCACGATCACCTCTTTGATCACATAGATATTCTTCCTGAAAATATTCATATCCCAGATGGAACCATAGAAAAAGATGTATATGATTATTGTATGTCTTATGATAAGAAAATAGAGGACGTTGGCGGTTTAGATTTTCAATTGTTGGGTATAGGTAGAACAGGACATGTTGGTTTTAACGAACCAGGCTCACATTACAATTCAGGTACAAGAACCATTACTTTAGATTATGTGACTAGAGCTGATGCTGCTCCAGCTTTCTTGGGTATAGATAAAGTACCCAGAAAAGCCATTACTATGGGTATAGCTACAATTAGAAAAGCAAAAAGAATAGTGTTGTTGGCATGGGGTATTAATAAAGCAAGTGTAGTTAAAAAAGCCATAGAAGGAGAAATGTCTTCTCAAATACCTGCAACATATTTGCAAAATCATCATAATACAACTTTTGTTTTAGATACAGATGCATCTTCGGAATTAACTCGAGTTAAAACACCATGGTTGGTGACTTCGTTAACTTGGAACGAGCATCTAAAAAGAAAAGCTGTTGTTTGGTTAAGTGAGTTATTAGGAAAATCTATTTTAAAACTTACAGACAAAGATTATAATGATAATGGTATGTCTAATTTGTTGGTAGAAGAAGGAACGGCTTATGATTTAAATATTAAGATGTTTAATATTTTACAGCACAGTATTACAGGGTGGCCAGGTGGCAAACCTAATGCTGATGATACTAACAGGCCAGAAAGGGCAAACCCTGCAAAAAAGAGGGTTATTATTTTTAGTCCGCACCCGGATGATGATGTTATCTCTATGGGAGGTACTTTTGATAGGTTGGTAGAACAAGGACATGAAGTGCATATAGCATATCAAACTTCTGGTAATATAGCAGTCGCAGATACCGAGGCTTTAAAGTTTGCAGAAGTATGCAAGTTCATGTCAAATACTTCTTCTGATTCGGTAAATAATATAATCGAGAGTATCAATAACAAAGAAAAGAATAGTATTGATACAGTTGAGGTTAGAAAACTCAAAGGAATGATAAGAAGAGGTGAATCTGTAGCAGCTACACGTTACGTTGGTGTACCCGATGAAAATGTTCACTTTCTAGATCTTCCTTTTTATGAAACTGGAACGATTAAAAAGAGCAAATTATCTGATGCCGATGTAAAAATAATGACCTCAATAATTGAAAAAGTAAAACCGCATCAGATTTATGCAGCGGGAGATTTAGCTGACCCACACGGTACGCATAAAGTGTGTTTAGATGCTTTATTTATGGCTCTAGATGAATTGAAACCTAAAAAATTTATGGATGATTGTTGGGTTTGGTTGTACAGGGGAGCTTGGCACGAGTGGGAAACTCACGAAATTGAAATGGCGGTACCTATGAGTCCAGATCAAGTGTTGAAAAAAAGAACAGCTATTTTCTTCCATCAATCTCAAAAAGACGGTGTAATGTTTCAAGGTGATGATTCAAGAGAGTTTTGGGTCAGAGTAGAAGATAGAAATAAGTTGACAGCCCAAAAATATAATGATTTAGGTTTGGCAGATTATGCTGCTATTGAGGCCTTTAAGCGTTATATATTTTAATGGTATTAATTTAAAATTTTACTTTTAACATCTTCAATGTAGGTTCTGCCAATAGTGTATCTTATGCCGGCAATTTCAACACTATTACCCTCTATAGTGTCCACTTTGTCAATGGCAATAGTGTAAGATCTGTGTATGCGTATGAAGTTATCTGAAGGCAACTGATCGGTAAAACTGGTTAATGTTTGATGTATGATGTACCTGTCAGTATTAGTAGTAATCTTTAAATAATCTTTAAGACTTTCAATAACTAAAAGCTCATCCAAATAAATCTTTTTTAACTTTTTTTTGTCAATCTTTATAAAGATATACGGTTTTTCTTGTGTTAACTGATATGGGTTTTTATCATTAAATATTTTAAAGACCTTGTTTGTTGCTTTTAAAAATCGAGGGAAGGCTATTGGTTTAACTAAATAGTCTAAAACGTCAAGTTCAAAAGATTCAACAGCAAATTCCACATGGGCGGTAGTTATTATAATTTGTGGTTTAGTATCTAAACTCTTAATAAAACTTAAGCCATCTAACAATGGCATGTTTATATCTAAGAAAACAAGATCTACGTGATTGTCTTTTAAGAAGTTTAGCCCATCAACAGCATTGTTAAACGTATTTACTAAAGTTATATCATTAATTTGTGATAGATAATTTTTAATAACATTAATGGCTAAAGGTTCATCATCAATAATCAGGCATTTTACGTCCATTATACTTTAATTTTTAATTTTACTGTGAATAAATTATTATCATTTTTAATTTTTAAATCATATTGGTCCTTTCTGTAACCTAAAGCCAATCTTTTTTTTACGTTTTTCAATCCTATTCCTCCAGATGTATCCATTCGTTGTTGATAGTTGGAATCAGCAGGAGTTGGGTTAACGATGGTAAAGTAAAGAAAATCTTCTTTAATTTTAAAATCGATATCAATTTTAACTTTTCCTATATTTTTATTGGCTCCATGCTTAAAAGCATTTTCAACAAAAGATAATAGTAGTATGGGTGCAATTTTTTTACCAGAAATATCTCCGCTAATATCCATATTTACCTCTAAATCTGTTCCGTGCCTTATACTCTCTAATTCTAAATAATTTTGAAGACACATAATTTCTTTTTCTAAGCTTTGTCTTTTACGCTTAGTTTCGTAGAGTAAGTACCTCATTAACTCAGACAATTTTAAAATAATCTTAGGAGTTTTGTCTGATTTTTCTATTGATAAAGAGTAGATATTGTTTAATGTGTTAAAAAAGAAATGTGGTGACACTTGCGTTTTTAAAAACAACAACTCTGTTTCTAGTTGCAATTTTTCTAGATCGGTTAACCTCTTGTGTTCTGTAAGCCAATCCATCGTTATTTTTATTGCTGTAACAAATGTAATTACATAAAGCTCTCCAATCATCATATCTACAACATAATCAAAGGTTAACGAGTTTGTAACAACTGGTCCTTCTGGCCAAACATTTGTATTTAATAAGTAATAGGTTAAATTAAATTTTAGCAATACCATAGTAAAAATGGAGGCAAAAACCGCTAGGATGTAAGTTAGGTATTTTTTTCGAAATACCAAAAATGGCATTAGTACATAAATGTTTAAATAACACAATGTCATATGTATAGGAAACCCTAATAAATTTGAACGTAGAGAATAGAAGTAATCACCATAATAACTCCCCCAACGTAACGTATTAATGGCAAAATAAATCAACCAAAAAACAACATGGTATTTCCAGATAATTCTAGTATAATATGGTGAGTTAGAAGTGTTATTTAGGTTGACCAACGATATTATTTTTGTGTTTTTTGATGTTTAACCTTGCTGATGCGTTATCCGTCTAATTTTATTTAGGGGGCAGTTAAATTTATACATTTTTATAGTACGTAAAAAAAATACTATCTTTCCCAAAAGATAAATATAGTTATTAATACTAATGAAACATCTTAAAATTATATTTTTATTCTTAATTATTTCTCTTTTTTTTTCTTGTAAGAATGAAAAAAATATTGAAAAGTCAAAACCTAAGCTACTCGTTTCATTTGTCGACCCATTTATAGGCACTGGTGGTCATGGTCATACCTACCCGGGTGCAACTGCTCCTTTTGGGATGGTACAACCTAGTCCCGATAACGGCACCCAAGGTTGGGACTGGTGTTCGGGCTATCACATTACCGATACTATAATTACCGGTTTTAGCCAATTGCATCTGAGCGGAACAGGTATTGGTGATTTAGTGGATGTATTACTAATGCCAACAAATAATGATGTTGACCTAAGTCTTTTTGGTAAGACAAAGGATAGCTTGCCTTACACAAGCTACTTTTCACATGAAAGTGAAATGGCTTCACCAGGGTATTATAGTGTAAAACTAAATAACAAAATAAAAGTAGAATTAACGGCTAACGAATATGTAGCCTTTCATAAATATACTTTTAACAATGTGGAAATACCTTCATTCATTATTGATTTAGGGTTTGCTATAAATTGGGATAAGGTCACTTCGTCTAGTCTAAAACGAGAAGGTGAAAATATTATAACCGGTACACGTTTTAGTACAGGTTGGGCAAAAAACCAAAAGGTATTTTTTGTAATTCAAACATCAAAACCTATAAAATCTTCAAAGTTTGTTAGAGATAAAGAAATTTTGATTGATGTAAATTCTTCTGAAGGTATTAAAACCGGCGGGCAATTCATATTTGAGGATTCAGTGAAACAGGTTGAGGTTAAAATTGCTTTATCTTCTGTAAGTTTGGCAAATGCCTTAGAAAATCTTGTAAAAAAAGGGAAAAATACTGATTTTGATAAAACAAGGAAAATTACTGAAGAAAATTGGGAAACAGCACTTTCTAAAATTAAGATAAAAACTGACCGAGATAGTTTAAAAACTATGTTTTATACCGCTTTATATCATTCACAAGTGGCTCCAGTTTTATTTAGTGACGTTAATGGTGAATTTCGCTTACAAAATGATAGCATTGCAAAAGCCACAAATTATAAGGCTTATTCCACACTATCTCTTTGGGACGTTTTTAGGGCAGAAACACCACTGTTATCTATTATAGATTCCCAGAGATTAAATGACATGATTCAGTCCATGTTAACTTATTACGACGAACACGGTGCTTTGCCGGTTTGGACGTTGTATGGTAATGAAACCGGTACCATGCCAGGCTATCATTCCATTTCTGTTATTGTTGACGCGTATTTAAAAGGAATTAGGGATTACGATGTTGAAAAAGCTTATAAAGCAATGAAAAAAACTATGATGGGCGATGAACGTGGACTAAGTCATTATAAAAAGTATGGATATATTCCTTATAATAAAGAGCATCAATCGGTTTCTATATCTTTGAACTACGCTTATAATGATTTCTGTGTTGCACAACTGGCAAAAGATTTGGGTAAAGAGGATGATTATAACTATTTCTTAAATCGCTCAAAAGCCTATGAAAATTTCTTTGATAAAGAATCTGGATTCTTACGAGGGAAATCGGCAAATGGAAAAGATTTTCGTGAACCTTTTAATCCCAAAATGTCTAATCATTTAGAAGATACTGATTATACTGAAGGCAATGCCTGGCAACATAGCTGGAACGTGATCCATGATACGGATGGTCTTATTGCCTTGCACGGTGGTAAAGAGGCTTTTGTAAAAATGACAGACCAATTGTTTGTAGAAAGTTCAGAGTTGGTAGGCGATAATGTCTCTGCGGACATTACCGGGTTGATCGGTCAATATGCCCATGGCAACGAACCCAGCCACCATATTGCGTATATGTTCAACAAAGCAGGCCAACCCTGGAGAACCCAATATTGGGTTCGTAAAATTTTAGATACCCAGTACAGTACTCTTCCAAATGGGCTGAGCGGTAACGAAGATGCAGGCCAAATGTCAGCTTGGTATGTAATGAGTTCTCTAGGTATTTACCCTATGAATCCTGCTTCCAGTCAATATGAAATTGGAAGCCCCGTTTTTGATGAAGCCACTATAAAGACATCAAACAATACAGAGTTTACAATTATTACTGCAAATAATTCTGACAAAAACTTTTACATACAATCTGCTAAGCTGAATAATAAGGAATTAAACAGAACTTATATAACTCACCAAGAATTAATTGCTGGCGGAAAACTAGAATTAAAAATGGGTGCTGAACCTAATAAAAACTGGCCAAAAAACTAATGAATATAATTGATGTAAGCATAATTATTATTTACATATTACTGACATTGTTTGTTGGTATTTGGGTTTCAAAAAAGGCATCAAAAGGACTTGACTCCTATTTTTTAGGCGGTAATAATATCAAATGGTACTTTCTTGGTTTAAGTAATGGATCGGGAATGTTTGACGTTTCTGGTACTGCTTGGATGGTGGGTATCTTATTTTTATATGGGGTAAAGAGTTTTATGTTTATGTGGCTTTGGCCAATTTGGAACCAAATTTTTGTAATGATGTTCCTTGCCGTTTGGATTAGGCGTTCTAATATAATGACTGGTTCTGAATGGATTTTGACTCGTTTTGGAGATGATAGACCAGGTAGGGCTTCGCACTTAATTGTTGCCATATTTGCTATTGTAGCTGCGGTAGGTTTTATAGCTTACTTTTTTGAAGGTGTTGGTAAGTTTATGACAGTAATTTTACCTTGGGATATGACCTTGCAAATAGGAAATTCTATTCTATTTAACTCAGAACAGTCTTATGCACTGATTATAATTGTATTAACTACTATTTACACCATAAAAGGAGGAATGTTTTCTGTTGTTGCAACTGAAGTATTGCAATATGGTATTATGGTAATTGCTGGACTTTTGGTGGCTGGATATGCTTTTTTCGCCTTTAGTGATGTGGAAATATCAAGCGTAATTACTGAAGAATGGAAAAACATATTTTTCGATTGGGAGCTAGGTGCCCATTGGGACGGAAAGTTTCAAGAATTCAATAACCTTATCGATTCCGAAGGTTATAAAATGTTTGGTGCGTTAATAGGTATGAGTCTTTTCAAAGGCTTTTTTGCAAGTATTGCCGGACCCGTTCCTAGTTTTGATATGCAGCGTATTTTATCTACCAAAACGGTTAAGGAAGCAGCATATATGGCAGGTTTTACCAATTTAATTTTATTTATACCACGGTATTTATTAATTGGCGGAATTGTAATCATCGCATTGGTTGTATTAGCCCCAGAAATGATAGCTAATCAAAATTTTACTGGAAAGGATTTAGAAATTATTTTACCCCAAGTTATTAATTTCCATGTCCCAGTTGGTATAAAGGGTCTGCTTTTAGCAGGTTTGTTGGCTGCTTTTATGTCTACGTTTTCGGCTTTTGTTAATGCAGGGCCTGCTTATATTGTAAATGATATTTATAAGAAATACTTTAAACCAGAAGCAACTCCTAAACATTATATAAAAGCAAGTCATATAGCTTCTTTTGCCGTGGTAGCATTAGGTGTGTTTATGGGTTTTTTTGCAGATTCTATCAATTCATTGACGCTGTGGATTACTAGTGCACTATTTGGAGGTTATGTGGCGGCGAACTTTTTAAAATGGGTTTGGTGGCGATTTAACGGCTGGGGTTATTTTTGGGGAATGCTATCTGGTCTCATTGTAGCCAGTTTGCAATTCTTTATGGATCAGTATAAGGATGATTTTACTGAAGGAACTGTGCTGCACGATATGGCTCACATGCATGCTATTTATCTGTTCCCTATAATTTTTGGAGTATCATTATTAGGTTCGTTTTTAGGAACATATTTGAGTAAACCCACAGACATGAAAGTATTAAAATCATTTTATAAAAATGTAAGACCTTGGGGTTTATGGAAACCTGTATTAAATGAATTAAAAAAAGATAATGATAGTATAGAAAAAAATAAAGATTTCGGTTTAGATATGCTCAATGTTGCTGTTGGTATTATCTGGCAATCTAGTATGATTGTGTTGCCTATTTATTTTATGATTAGAGATTATCCTAAAACTTTGATAGCTTTATTAATCTTTATAGTTACCTCCATTATTCTTAAATTTACTTGGTTAGATAAAGTAAAGAAAATTAAAGATTAACTATCTAATAAAGACGTGGAGTACTTTGTCTTTTCTTTTTATGTAAAACAATATCAAAAAAATATTAAAATTGAATACAGAATCACAAAATAAAAAACAACAAATTCCTTGGCAAGCTAAGCCTAAAGGGAGTAACGATGTTATTTGGCGTTATACAGAAAATCCAATAATTTATAGATACGATATTCCGAGTTCCAATAGCATTTTCAATAGTGCTGTAGTGCCCTTTGAAGATAGTTTTGCTGGTGTATTTAGATGCGATAATAAAGCAGTGCAAATGAATATTTTTGCTGGCTTTAGCAAGGATGGTATTAATTGGGACATTAATCACGAACCTATAAAAATGCAAGCTGGTAATACGGAGATGATAGAATCGGCATATAAGTACGACCCTAGAGTGGTTTTTATAGAAGATAGGTATTGGATTACTTGGTGTAACGGCTATCATGGTCCAACTATAGGCATCGGTTATACTTTTGATTTTAAAGAATTTTTTCAATGTGAAAACGCTTTTCTACCTTTTAATAGAAATGGCGTGTTATTTCCACAAAAGATTAATGGAAAATATGCCATGTTAAGTCGCCCGAGTGATAACGGTCACACACCTTTTGGTGATATTTACATCAGTTACAGTCCTGATATGAAATATTGGGGCGAGCACAGAGTGGTTATGAAAGCTACACCTTTTGAAGAAAGTGCTTGGCAATGTACCAAAATAGGGGCAGGACCAATTCCCATTTTAACGGATGAAGGTTGGTTAATGATCTACCATGGAGTAATTAATACTTGCAATGGATTCAGATATGCTATGGGATCAGCAATTTTAGATGAAAAAAACCCCGACAAGGTTAAGTACAGAACTAGAGATTACTTGTTGGGACCAGCTGTTAATTACGAAATGGTTGGTGATGTGCCAAATGTCGTTTTTCCTTGTGCAGCTTTGCATGATACAGAACAAGATAAATTGGCAGTTTATTATGGTGCTGCGGATACAGTTGTGGCATTAGCATTTGGAAAATTAAGTGAAGTAGTTCAGTTTACAAAAGAAAATAATATGATATGAAATTTTTGTTAAAATTAACTTTAATACTCAGTTTTTGTACATCAATATTGGCTTGTGCACAATTAAAGAATGAATTTCCACGAACTCATATTGCATATAACACAAATGAAGAAATTTTAATTGATGGCTTAGCGAATGAAGATTCTTGGCAACAGGTATCTTGGTCAGAAGATTTTATTGATATTGAAGGCGTTAAAAGACCGACTTATAAGACCAATGTTAAAATGTTATGGGATGAAAATTACTATTACATTTTTGCAAAAATGGAAGAACCTCACGTTTGGGCAACCTTAAAACAGCGTGATACTATTATTTTTTATAATAATGATATTGAAGTATTTATTGATCCAGACGGAGATACACACAATTATTATGAAATTGAAGTAAATGCTTTTAATACAGTTTGGGACCTTTTTATTACGAAACCGTATCGTGAACTAAACCAGCCAGTGCTTAACGATTGGAATATAACGGGTTTAAAAACAGCAGTTCATGTTGATGGTACATTAAATAACCCTAATTATAAAGATAAAGGATGGACGGTAGAAATGGCTATTCCTTGGAAAACGTTTAGAAAATCCTATTTTGAAGATAATGTACCAAGAGATAAATTTTGGAGAGTTAACTTTTCACGAGTCAATTGGGATTTTGATTTAACCGATGGCAGATACAGCAGAAAAAAAGATGATAAAGGCGAGTTTCAGCACGAATATAATTGGGTTTGGTCGCCAATGGGTGTCATAAACATGCACGAACCCGAAAAATGGGGCTATGTCCATTTTTCGACCAAAAGTCCGGGAGAGAAAGCGGAATTTTCCATTCCCGATGATGAACAGATCAAATGGAAATTATTTGAACTTTACAGAAAACAAAGGGAGTATCATAAAAAAAATGAGAAATATTTAGAATCTTTAGATGAAATTGGTTTTTCAAGTTTTACTGTAAAAGATAAAAATATTAAGTTGACTTTAGAGAACCATACAATAGGTTATAATATAAGTACTAAAAGTCCTTTTACGGGTAAAACCATAATTATAAAAGAAGACGGTAAAATTATTACAAAATAATATATCATGCGTTTTGAAAATGCTTTATGGGTTGTCATGATTATTTTAAGCATATTTTCTTGTAATGAGCAAGAACAAATAGCAGATAAAAAATTGACGGCTTATGTCAATACTTTTATTGGAACCGATGGCCCAGGCAATACCTATCCCGGAGCAACTGTTCCTTATGGTATGGTACAGTTAAGCCCTGATATTGGCGTTCCGGGGTGGGATAGAATTGCAGGTTATTTTTATCAAGATTCTATTATATCGGGTTTTTCACATACGCATTTGACAGGTACTGGAGCTGGAGACTTATATGACATTTTGGTAATGCCGACCAATAGTTGGTTCAACGAAAAAATAAAAGAAAATAGCTTTAAACCTTTTTCTAGCTTTTCACATGATAAGGAAGAAGCGAGTCCTGGTTATTATAGGGTTGACTTATTAGATTATGGCATTAAAGCAGAATTGACGGCCACCCAAAGAACGGGAATTCATCGTTATACCTTTCCAAAAGATAGTTTATCGCAAATTCATATCGATTTAGGCTATGCCTTAAACTGGGATAGTCCAACGGATACTTATTTCAAAGTAGTTAATAATAATACCATTGAAGGGTATAGAAAGTCAACAGGTTGGGCAAAAGACCAACGAGTTTATTTTACAATTCAACTCTCTAAAGATTTTGATTCTTATGAGTTGTACAATAATGACACTTTGGTTAAATCTTCAACTAAAGGAAAAAATACTAAAATAATTTTAAACTACAACACCAAAGATAAAGAGCAGATAATCCTCAAAACTGGACTTTCTACTGCCACCATTAAAGGCTCTAAAAAATCATTAGAAATAGAAGCTCCAGATTTTGATTTTGATAAGTACCGCCAAAAAGCAGATGAAATTTGGGAAGAACAACTCCAAAAAATTAAGGTGACAATGCTTACTGAGGAGCAAACCAGTATCTTTTATACCATGCTCTATCAATCTATGTTGGCACCTACCTTGTTAAGTGACCATGATGGTAATTATAAAGGAGCTAACGATACTATTATGAAAGCCGATGGTTTTGAGCGTTACGATACGTTTTCACTATGGGATACATATAGAGCAGCCCATCCTTTATACACTATTTTGCATCCCGTCAAGGTGACCGACTTTATCAAATCAATGTTGGCCCATTATAAAGAAACAGGGTTATTGCCAGTGTGGTCTATGCAAGGCAACGAAACCAATATGATGATTGGTTACCATGCCGTGCCCGTGATTGTTGATGCTTATTTTAAGGGAATTAGGGATTTTGATGTTGACTTAGCTTATGAAGCGTGTAAGATTAGTGCAATGGATAATGCTAGAGAAATTGATGTTTACAGAGAATTGGGTTATATTCCTGTTGATGAAGAAAATGAAAACTGGTCAGTATCCAAAACTTTGGAATATGCCTATGACGATTGGTGTATCGCACAGTTTGCAAAAGCATTAGGTAAAGAAGGTGATTATAATTATTTCTTAAAACGCTCGGAGTATTGGCGTAATGTTTATGATTCTGAAAGCACCTTTATGCGACCAAAATTGGAAAACGGTGAATTTATAAAAGATTTTGCTCCCAAAGAATATACACCCTATTTTTGTGAAAGTAATGCGTGGCAATATTTTTGGTCGGTGCCACATAATATAGAGGGTCTAATAGAAATTACTGGAGGAAACAAACGCTTTGAAGAAAAATTAGATTCCATGTTTTCTTTAAATCCGTCACCAATGGATAAATTACCTATTTTTAGCACAGGAATGACTGGTCAGTATGCTCATGGCAATGAGCCTAGCCATCATGTAGGCTACTTATATAACTACATAGATAAGCCTCATAAAACACAGAAAATAATCAGGAAAATTTTAGAATCTCAGTACAAAAACACTCCTGATGGTCACTGTGGAAATGAAGATTGTGGGCAAATGTCTTCTTGGTATATTTTTAGTGCATTGGGCTTTTATCCTGTAAACCCTGCACAAGGTGTATATAGTTTTGGATCGCCTATTATTAAAGAAGCTAAGCTCAATTTAGAAAATGGGAAAACATTTGAAATTAAAGTATTAAATAACTCTAAAGAAAACATGTATATCCAATCCATCACATTAAATGGAGAAAAAGTAAATACTACAAAATTGCACCATTCAGATATTATGAGCGGAGGAAAGTTAGTAATTAAAATGGGTAATCAACCAAATAAAATTTAATAATGAAAAGTATAAAATCAATACTCTTTTTGGTCTCAACTTTTGCTATGTTAGCAGTATCCTGTGAAAACAAACAAGCAAAAAACTTTACTGAAAACGATATAAACATAATACCAAAACCTGCCGAACTTACTTTAAATAAAGGTTCATTTACCATTAATAGAAGTACTAAAATTGTATCTCATGATAGTTTAAAAAATGTGGCGGGTATTTTAGTTGATAAATTGAAAACTTCTGGTACTGATATTGATTTTGGTGAAAGCTCATCTAACAATAGTATTGAGTTTATAGCCAAAGAAGGATTGGATAACGAGGCCTATGAAGTTTCGATAAACGATAATAAAGTAATAATTTACGCAAACAGCATTAGCGGATTTTTATACGGCACTCAAACAATTTTACAATTATTACCAGCTGAGGTTTATGGAAATGAGAAAGCAGATTTAATTCTCCCTGCGGTTGAAATAAAGGACAAACCTCGTTTTGGTTATAGAGGATTGATGCTCGATTTGGTAAGGCACTTCTTTCCAAAAGATTATATTTTAAAAACTATTGACCGATTGGCAATGCACAAAATGAATGTATTGCATTTGCATTTAATTGATGACCAAGGTTGGCGTATGGAAATCAAGAAATATCCAAAACTGACTGAAGTTGCTGCTTGGCGTGTAGATCAAGAAGATAAACATTGGAATGCAAGGGAAGCTAATGACCCCAATGAAAAGGGCACATATGGTGGATTTTTAACACAAGAAGAACTTAAAGAAATTGTAGCTTATGCTGCAGAGAGAAATATTCAGGTAATTCCTGAAATTGAAATGCCAGCACACGTAACTTGTGTAATGGCTGCTTATCCTCATTTATCGTGTCATGGAAAACCTGTGGCTGTTCCCTCAGGTGGTGTTTGGCCAATAACAGACATTTACTGTGCGGGTAAAGAAACTACTTTTGAGTTTTTGGAAGATGTGTTAATGGAAGTTATTGAAGTTTTTCCCTCAAAATATATTCATATTGGGGGTGATGAGGCCACCAAAACCAATTGGAAAACTTGTCCACATTGCCAAAAAAGAATGAAAACAGAAGATTTAGACGATGTAGAGGAATTGCAAAGCTATTTTGTAAAGCGTATAGAAAAATTCATCAACAGTAAAGGCAAAAAATTAATTGGTTGGGATGAGATATTAGAAGGTGGTTTGGCTCCTGAAGCCACTGTAATGAGTTGGCGAGGATTTAAAGGCGGCATTGAAGCTGCCGAACAAGGCCATGATGTTATTATGACACCAGGTTCACATTGTTATTTTGATCACTATCAAGGCCCACAAAATGATGAGCCAATTGCTCAAGGAGGTTATTTACCATTGAGTAAGGTTTACAAATTTGAACCTATTTCAGAAGATATAGCTGAAGAAAATGCCCATCATGTATTGGGAGGTCAGGCCAATTTATGGGCAGAATATGTTCCAACTACCGAGCATTCTGAATATATGATTTTTCCAAGATTAGCGGCTTTATCAGAAACGGTTTGGTCTCCTAAAGCTTCAAGAGATTGGGATGACTTTTCAAGAAGAATAAAAGCACAATTTAAAAGATACGAACAACTTGGAATCAATTACGCAAAAAGTGCGTATCTGGTTACCGCCAATATGGAGGTAGATTTAGATAAAAAATCGGTTAAAATGTCATTACAAAATGAATTTCCAAATTCTGATATTCGTTATGTTTTAGGAGAAGGAGTAATAAGTGATGAAGCTAAAAAATATAGTAATCCAATAGAAATTACAGAAACAACTACTGTTAAAGCCTCTTTGTTTGAAAATGATAAACCTATAGGTAAAGTTTTTACCGATACCATTAAATTTCATAAGGCTGTAGCACAAAAAGTGAATTATTTAATTCCGTATAGCGATAGTTATAAAGGCACTGGAGAGGGCACTTTAGTGAATTCACTTAGAGGTACAAAAAATTTCCATGACGGACAATGGCAAGCATGGTTAGAAGATAATATGGAGTTTATAATTGAATTGGACGAACCAACTTCGGTAAGTAAAGTAAGTGTTGGTGCAATGGAAAATCAAGGTCCTGGAATTTATTATCCAATAAAAATAGAAGCATTTGTTTCTGATGATGGAAAGAATTTTAAAAGCGTAGGGAAAGCAGAAAGGCCTTATGCTAAAAACTCAGCATCTGAACTTAAAGATTTTATCATTAAATTTGAAGAACAACAAACAAAATATGTAAAAGTAATTGCCACAAATTTAAGTAAGACACCTTCAGGTGGAAGTGTGTGGTTGTTTATCGACGAAATTTTAGTAGAGTAAATTATTAACAAACGGTTATAGTTCCTCTCTTGAGAGGGGACAGGGGTGTGTTTTCACACTACAACAAAATTCAAATTAAACAAACAATGAAAAAACAAATCTCAATTTTATTAGTCTTATTTACATTTATCGCTTTTTCTTGTAAGAAAGAAGCTAAAAAGGAGGATCCAAATAAAGATACCGAAAAAGCTGAAAACAAAACATCTGAAGAATGGATTCAACTTTTTGATGGTGTAACCACCAAAGGTTGGCGTGGTTATAATAGTGAAGTTATGCCTCCAGGTTGGATAGTAAAAGACAGCGTCTTAACTTTTGATACCGAAGTAGGTTTGAAACGAGGTTCAGAACAAGACTATGAAGGCGGTAAGGACATCATTTACGGTGAGGAAGAATTTGAAAATTTTGAGTTGTATGTTGAATGGAAAATTCCAGAAGGCGGTAATAGTGGTATATTTTATCATCTAAAAGAAAATATTCCAAATGCTGGGCCGGCAAATATTTCGCCAGAGTACCAATTGATTGATGATGAAAATTACGCTAAAATTCACCGTGTTACCCTTACCGAATATAACACAAGTTTAGGATACGAAAACCCTTCGGAATTGCATCCTTTGCAATCCACAGGTGCAGATTATGCTATGTACCCAGCAGATCCAAAAGCAAAACAATTAAATCCGGCGGGGGAGTGGAACAGTACGCGAATTATTTTCACACCTGAAAAAGTAGAGCATTGGTTAAATGGGAAAAAGGTGTTGGAATTTGTGCCTTGGTCAGAAGACTGGACTGCAAGAAAGAATGCAGGAAAATGGGCAAAAGAAGAACATTATGCTAAATATAAAACAGGCTATATTGGTTTTCAAGACCATTCAAGTCCAATTTGGTTCAGAAATATTAAACTTAAAAAATTATAAAGTTACACATCATGGATAAAAGAAAATTTATAAAAGTAAGTAGTTTAGGTGCTCTTGGGTTGGCAGTTTCTCCTTCATTGGTGATGTGTAAAGCAAAGACCGCGAAAGATGAAGAAGCTAAAATTGCTTTGAATGAAAACGGACGTTTAAGAGTTGCACATATTGGTGTGGGTAACATGGGGGCAGCTGATCTGGAAGCAATTTCTAGTCATGAATTGGTAGATATGGTTGCACTTTGTGATGTGGACTCTAAGTATTTAGCTGAGGCAAAAGCATTACACCCTAATGCTAAAACCTATGCGGATTATCGTGTGTTGTTCAAAGAAATGACCGATGAAATAGATGCTGTTATTGTTTCTACACCTGACCATACACATGCACCAGCATCAATGATGGCCATGGAAGCTGGAAAAGCGGTGTATTGCCAAAAGCCACTAACGCATCATGTTTCCGAGGCTAGAGCCATGCGAAAAATAGCGGAAGAGAAAAATTTGGTTACGCAAATGGGTATTCAGGTACACTCCTTTTATGATTATAAATTGGCAACACTATTAATACAATCGGGTATTATAGGTAAAGTACATACGGTAAGAGCATGGTCACCCAAAAACTGGGGTTATGATGGAGCAGAACCTAAAGGTTCAGACCCTGTACCAGAAACGTTAGATTGGAATTTGTGGTTAGGCACTTCTGCCGAAAGACCCTATAAAGAAGGTGTGTATCACCCGGGAAATTGGCGTAAATTATTAGATTACGGTTGTGGCACTTTAGGTGATATGGGTGTTCATATTTTTGATACACCGTATAATGCATTAGCACTTGATGTTCCAAGAACTATACGTAACGAATGTAGAAAACCAACGGGTTTTGGGTTTCCAGAAAATAATATTGTGACTTATGAATTTCCGCAAACCAAATATACCACAGAAACCTTAAAATGGGTTTGGTATGATGGACCTGGAGCTCCAAAAGACCATGAAGATTTAAAATTACCTGGAGCTAATGCTGTAAAAGTTGAAGCTACCAAAGAAAAAGAGGCAACGTTAGATGAAAAAATGTCACTAGAAACGAAAAAAGAAGAAGATGGAAAGCTACCAGAGCAAGGAGCTATGTTTATTGGCGAAAAAGGGCGTTTACTCTTGCCTCATTTTATGCAATTACCGAGAAAAATAGTGGACGGTAAATATGTTGATATAACCGAAGAAATTGCTGCTTTAAGTAAAGAACATAATTTAGGCGAACCCATTAGAGACTATGGACCTGAAGGGAAAAAACATTATCACGAATTTGTAGATGCTTGTTTAGGTAAAGATGAATGTTCAGCTCCTTTTTCTTATGCTTCCAGATTAACAGAAACCATTTTGTTAGGTGTTATTGCGGGTCGCTTCCCTAATAAAACCTTAAACTGGGACAGTGAAAATGCCAAATTTTCGGAAGAGGAGGTAAATGCATTGTTAGAAGCTCCTTATCGGGAGTTTTAGAAATAATTATGCTTTTTTATGGAAATTAATCTAATTCTCGAAAACATTAAAATGACTAGTGGGTCATTTTATGAAAAGCTATATGAAGACGGAATTTTCGATGACAGATTATTTGCAGAACTGATACTTTTTGTTGATAAATTTAATGGTAAAAAATTATCAGAAACTGAGCGTTTGCAGATGAGTTCTGAATTATGGGAATTGGCATATTTAATTCAATCGAGTCTTGGGGCTAACTACAATGAAAATGATGGATTTCAAATTACTAATAAAGAAGAGGAAAAGCTAATTGAAATTGGAAATATTCTTGGATATATTTGCAAATCATTTTCTGAAAATCAAGATTTGAATATGGATTTTATACAAGAAATGACTTAAAAAAGACATAAATTTCCATCGAGCATTAAAATTGTAACTTGCTACCTTTAAATTTTTATAACTAATTTCGATGCGTTTTTGAGCGACATAGTGTATCGTAACAATCGTTATTTTTTATAATTTTAAATCAAAAGTTTTCATCAATAAATCAATGAAAAATTTTAAGTTTATAATAGTCCTTCTAAGCCTTCTTATTGTAGCTTGTAATAAGAAAAAAGAGGGATTGTTTGTTAGTGCTACTTCTAATGACACAGGACTCAATTTTACCAATACCATTACCGAAACCAATGAGCTAAACATTTTGGATTATATCTATTTTTATAATGGTGGAGGCGTTGCTCTTGGCGATATTAATAATGATAGTTTACCAGACATTTTCTTTTCTGGAAATCAAGTAAAAAATAAATTATACCTAAATAAAGGAAATTTAAAATTTGAAGATATTACCGATAAAGCCAAGGTTGCTGGAAACAGCTCTTGGAATACCGGAGCTATTATGGGTGATGTTAATGGAGATGGTCTTTTAGATATTTACGTTTGTGCCGTTGTTGGCTTACATGGTTTTAGCGGACGTAATGAACTTTATATTAATAATGGCGACGAAACGTTTACTGAAAGTGCTGTGCAATATAACCTTGATTTTCAATCTTATAGTTCTTCGGCAGCCTTTTTGGATTACGATTTAGATGGCGATTTAGACATCTACCTTTTGAACCACGCTGTGCATACTGACGATTCGTACAAAGGCGTTAGTATACGCCAAAAAAGAAATGAGAAAACTGGAGATAAATTGCTTAGAAATGATGGTGGTACATTTACTGATGTAAGTGAAATAGCTGGTGTTATTGGAAGTATTAGCGGTTACGGTTTGGGGGTTAGTATTGCAGATTTTAATCAAGATGCCTATCCAGATATTTATGTTGCTAATGATTTTTATGAAGATGATTATTATTATTTAAATAATGGCGATGGTACATTTTCTGAAAAACTAAGAGATTATTTTGGGCATACCAGTCGGTTTTCTATGGGCAACGACGCTGCCGATATTAACCATGACGGTTGGCCAGATATTATGACTTTAGATATGCTTCCAGGTGACGAGGTGGTTTTAAAATCTTCACAAGGTGATGATAATTTGCAAACCCAAAACATGAGGAAACTAATGTTTGGCTATCATTATCAGTTTACAAGAAATATGCTGCACATTAATCAGCAGAACTCAAGCTATTTGGAAACTGGACTGATGAGTGGCGTTGCAGCTACCGATTGGAGTTGGAGTTCTCTTTTTGCAGATTATGACCAAGATGGAGAACAAGATATTTTTATAACCAACGGTATTTTAAAACGTCCCAATGATTTAGATTTCACCAACTTTTTCTCAAACGATAAAATTCAAAATAACAGAAGCGATTCTAAATTAATGAATCAAGAAGCACTCGACGCAATGCCTTCAGGGAAAGTAAGTAACTATATGTTTAAAGGTAGCAATAATCTCATGTTCGAAGATGTTTCTGAACATTGGATGCCAAATGAAAAACGCGTTTCTGGGGCAACAGCACTGGGCGATTTAGATAACGATGGAGATATTGATATTGTAGTTAGTAATCTTAATGAAGAGGTCTCACTTTATGTTAATCAAACTAACAATCAAGAAACTAATGTAAACAATTACCTAAAAATAAAATTTAATTATCCAAAACCAAACGCTATTGGAATTGGTACTAAAGTATTTGCTTATAATAAAGGTAAATTACAGTATAAAGAACTTTACACTGCACGTGGTTTTCAAGCATCATCAGAACCGATAATCCATTTTGGTTTTGGCAATTTACAACGCATAGATTCTCTTAAAGTTATATGGCCAAATAAAACAAGTCAAACTATTAAAGACGTAGCTTTAAACCAAACATTAATTATAAAACCCAATAACACCAAACCTTTTAATTATGGGTCGCTATTAACTAAATCAAAAAAAATATTTAAAAAAACAGCTAATAATCTTGGGATTAATTTTACACATAAAGAAGACAAGTATCTTGATTTTAATAGGCAAAAGTTAATTCCTTATCGCGTTTCTGACCGTGGACCAGCAGTAGCAGTTGGTGATTTAAATAATGATGGAAAAGAAGATGTTTATTTTGGCGGTTCAAAATCGAAAGCTTCAAAAGTATTTTTTCAAACTGATACAACTTTTACAGAAAACAGAATAAATAGTTTTGTTATTGATTCTATAAAAGAAGATGTGGAAGCTATTATCGCAGATTTTAATGGTGATAATAAAAATGATATTATTATTGGTTCTGGAGGTGCAGATTTCTCTAATAAAACAAAACCATTGTTAGATAATTATTTAATTCAAGATGACAATACTTTTAAAGATATTGAATTCCCTGAGTTTTATGAAAATGCTTCGGTAATCATTGCAAATGATTTTGATAGCGATAATGATTTAGATCTTTTTATAGGAAGCAATTCAGTGTCATTCGATTTTGGTAGCATTCCAAACTCTTATATTTTAGAGAATGATAAGGGTAAATTTTCAATAGTTCAGAATGAAGCATTACAAAAAGCAGGTATGATAACCGACGCCATTTGGGACGATTTTAATAGCGACGGTCAAATTGATCTTATTGTTGTGGGTGAGTGGATGGCTCCAAAATTCTTTAAAAATAATAATGGTGTTTTTACCGAAGAAAATGTTACGAATTCAAAATTAAAAGGACTTTGGCGTCAAATTGAACCTTTTGATATCGATAATGATGGTGACACAGATTACCTTTTAGGAAATTGGGGAACGAACTCAAAATTTAAGGCATCCCAAGATCATCCAATGCGTATGTATCATGCTGATTTTGATGAGAATGGTCGAACAGAAACTATTGTATGCACTTACAATAATGGAGCATATTATCCATTGCTTGGCTTAGATGAACTTGCAGGGCAATTGGTAAATTTGCATAAAATATTTACCACATATAAAGATTTTGCAGGAAAACCTATTGAAGCCATTTTAGGTAAAAATAATGTCAATAAGGCCGCCATATTAGAAGTTGAAGAATTGCGATCTGGATACTTAAAAAATGAGAATAACCAATTTACTTTTGTGTCTTTTAAAAACGAATTGCAAGTATCACCCATAACTTCCTTTTTAAGATTTGATTTTGATGCTGATGGACAAGATGAAGTATTAGCCGCAGGAAATTATTTTGGTGTTACGCCTTTTCATGGTAGATTCGGTTCTTTACCAGGAGCACTTATAAAAAATGAAAAGGATATTACATTAGGAAACAAAATAGGGCTAGATTTTAGTGATAAAGCCATTAAAAAATTAAATATTATTTATCTGAAGAATAAGCCTTATTTGTTAGTTACTATTAATAACGATAAAGCTCAGGTTTATGAACTTGTTAAGTAAAATGTTTAGCGTATGAAATCAAATATAGCATTGATTTTTCTGGCTTTAATAAGCCTAATCGCTGTGTCTTGTAAAGATAATTCAGAGCCGATTGTGATAACACCAGATGATTTTCATGCATCGGTTGACAAGGTTGTTGAAGTTATGGTGCACGATATTTTTTCACCACCTGTCGCAAGTCGTATTTTCGCTTATCCCAATATTGCGGCTTATGAGATTATTGCTCAAAATGACTCCGCTTATAATTCATTACAAGGGCAAATAACACATTTAAAAAGTATACCTAAAGCTGACGAGACGAAAAACATAAATTACCAACTGGCCGCGTTAATTGCTCATATTGATGTCAGTAAGCGTTTAATTTTTTCTGAACAACTCATAGAAGTTTTTCGAGATAGCCTATATCAACTTTGGGAAACTAAAAACCAATCTCAATTTGAAGATTCTAAAAATTATGGGCTTAAAGTCGCCAATTTTATTGCAGATTGGATGGATGGTGATAATTATAAGCAAACACGCACCATGTCAAAATTTACTATTGATCCTGAAGATGAAGAGCGGTGGCAACCAACTCCTCCAGCTTATATGGACGGTATAGAACCGCATTGGGGTAAAATACGTCCTTTTGTTATTGATGCTGCAGCTCAATATAAACCGGTTCCACCGCCAAAATTTTCAATGGATAAAGATTCTGATTTTTACAAAGAGCTTAAGGAGGTTTATGATATTAGCAACCAAATAACTGAGGAAGGTGATGAATCTGAAAAAATACTAATCGCACAATTTTGGGATTGTAATCCGTATGTTTCAGTAACACGAGGGCATTTGATGTTTGCTGTGAAAAAAATAACACCAGGTGCTCATTGGATCGGCATTACAAAAATTGCATGTAGAACAGAAAATGCAGATTTTAGACGTTCGGTTTATGCTTATACAAAATCTTCCATTGCTATTGCGGATGCATTTATTAGCTGTTGGGACGAAAAATATCGAAGTAATTTGGTAAGACCAGAAACCTTGATTAATAAATATATAGATTCCGATTGGAAACCGATATTGCAAACACCACCATTTCCAGAATATACTAGTGGGCACTCAGTGGTTTCAGGAGCTGCGTCAACAGTTTTGACAACTATTTTTGGAGACGATTTTAGTTTTTTAGACGATACAGAAACAATCTACGGTTTACCGACACGACCATTCCCTTCATTTAATGCTGCAGCCCAAGAAGCTGCCATAAGTAGAATGTATGGCGGAATTCACTATAGAGCAGCCGTAGAAGTTGGTATAGATCAGGGTATAAAGGTTGGTGACTTAGTGAGCAAACGGTTACGAATGAAAAATTAGAATTTGTTGAGCAATTTGGTAAAAGTACTTTAATACAAGCGATGAGAAATTTAACACTAATAATAATCTTTTTTAGTTTTTATAATGGAGTTTATGCACAAACGGGTCAGCCAAAATTAGAAAACGAAGATTCATGGACAATGATTGTATTACCTGACCCTCAAACTTATATTAAATTTGAAAGAAATCAGCCTATTTTTTCGCTGATGACGAGGTGGATAAAACAGAATAAGGAAAAACTAAATATTGAACTTGTTTTATGCCAAGGTGACCTAGTGGAACAGAATAACATACCTGTAGGTGATGGAATTAATGGAGATCAAAACAGTAATCAGCAATGGACAGCAGTTAGAGAAGCTTTTTCAACTTTAGATACTATTGTGCCATACATTCTATGTGCTGGAAATCATGATTATGGTAGTAAATCCGCCGAGAATCGTTATTCTCAACTGAATTCTTATTTTTCTCCAAATCAAATAAAATCTACAAGCAATATTTTAGCGGGAATGATGCCTAATTTTTCAGGTGAGAGAACATTAGAAAATGCCTATTATGAATTTGTCTCTCCTCATAATGTCAAATACCTTATTGCATCCTTAGAGTTTAATCCAAGAGATACTATTGTTAAACTGACCCAAGAGATTTTCTCAAGAGAGAAGTATAAAGACCATAAGGGAGTTATCTTGACGCATAGTTATATGAAATCTATGTCAAATGATAATGTATTAATTGAGAAAGAAGGATATAAAGTAAAGGACGTTACTCATGGCAAAAAATTATGGGAGAAATTGATTGCTCCATCTAAAAATATTGAAATGGTATTTTGTGGGCATATAGGAGGTACGGGTGGTTTTACAGAAAATGTGGGTTATAGAAAGGAAAAGAATGCAGGGAAGAAAGATGTACATCAAATGGTATTTAATGCTCAAGCGGATGGAGGTGGATGGCATGGAAATGGAGGTGATGGCTGGTTACGTATATTAGAATTTCTTCCAGATAGGCAAACTGTCATCATAAAAACTTTTTCTCCTTTTTTCGCCATTTCTCCGTCTACGATAGAAAAATCTTGGCGTAATGAACCTTATGATAGTTTTAGAATTAAATTAACGAACTAAATTTATTTAGGACTAGATATAGTAAAACATCATATTATGAATCGATGTATGAATACATTTAGAATTATTGGCATCGCAATACTTATTTTTTGTGTTACAAAAGTCACCGCACAGGAATCCGAATCGACTTTTAAAGTAATGACCTACAATATTTGGAATGGTTTTAATTGGGGTAAAGATACTATTAGGCATGCAGATTGGATTCAATGGATTAAGAGCAAAAAACCAAATGTACTTGCACTTCAAGAACTATGTGGTTATGATGAAGAAAAGCTTAAAGTTGATGCTGCCAAATGGGGACATCAATATGTTAAAATTTTGAAATCAGAAGGTTATCCTGTTGGGCTTACTTCCAATAAACCGATAACATTAAAAGAACGTGCTATTGATGATTTTTGGCATGGCCTTTTACATTGCGAAACTTATGGTATTGATTTTTTTGTTGTTCATTTGTCACCAGCTGATGTTGAATTTAGATTAAAAGAAGCAGGTTTTATTGCTGAAAAAGCAAAAAAAATAAAGAATGATAAATTTATAATTCTCGGAGATTTTAACGCACATTCTCCATTTGATGAAGAGGTACTTAAACGGAATGAAAATTTACATAAGAAATACCTAAGGAATGAGAACAAGAGTAAGTATTCTAACCTGAGATATGGAGAATTTGATTATTCCGTAGTTTCAACTTTCTTAGCGGTACCCGCAATAGATGTAAGCCAGAGTTTTATTGATATAAGTAATAGATATACTTTTCCTTCTCCTGTTTTACTTGGATCATATAGAAAAACAATGGATGAGGTCATTCAAACAAGAGAACGAATAGATTATATATTAACAAGCCCAATTATTTCTAAATTATGCACCAATGTTACAATTTATAACAAAGGAGAAACAAAAACCTTTTCAGATCATTATCCTATAATGGCCGAATTTAATTTAGAAATGAATAAATAAAGATCCTATAAAGTTAAAATTCTTATACTCAATTATCTAATATTTTATATCTTTAAGAACAAAAAACTAGGTCGTTGGTCGAAAAAAAAGCGAATAACTTTATTTTTTTTACTAAACTGCTGTCAAATTCACAAACTATGTCTGAAAAGAAAAGTAAAAACACTACTAAATGGTTACTTTATTTTATTGTACCATTTGTATTGGTATTGCTCTTTAAATTTTTTACTAGAGATAAAGCCGAAGGTTATACTGCGTTAGCTAATTCATCTGAAAGTAGTTATGCTACTGCTGAGATGAAAGTTCCCGAAACAGTTGATTATATTTTTGATGTAAAACCAATTTTATCAGATAGATGTTATTTATGCCATGGCCCAGACGAAGGTACACGAGAGGCAGGACTCAGATTAGACTTGAAGGAGACTGCTTATGCCGCCATTGGTAAGGACTTAGATAAACATGCTATCATTCCCGGAGATACAATAAATAGTCAAATGGTATTTCGTATAAACAACCCTGATGAGGAGAAAAGAATGCCACCTTTAAATTCAAATTTATCTTTATCTGATTACGAACGAAAAGTATTAACAAAATGGATTCAACAAGGTGCAGTTTGGAAAGATCATTGGGCTTTTGTAGCTCCAGTTAAAGCTGATATTCCACAAGTTAAAAATTCTGAATTGGTTGCAAATGAAATTGATAATTTTATTTTAAAAACCCTTGAACAAAAAGGGTTCGAACTCTCTGAAAAGGCGACTAAAGAAAAATTAATCAGGCGTGTGTCTTTTGATTTGACAGGTTTACCACCAAGTATTGAAGAGTTGGATAATTTTCTAAATGACGATAGTCCAGACGCTTACGAAAAAGTGGTAGATAGGCTGCTAGCCTCTGAAGCATATGGAGAAAGAATGGCCGCCAATTGGTTAGATATTGCAAGATATGCAGATACACATGGATATCAAGATGATTTAGAGCGTGTTATGTGGCCTTGGCGGGATTGGGTGATTAGTGCTTTTAATAGAAATTTACCTTATGATGATTTTATAAAATGGCAATTGGCTGGTGATTTACTGCCCGATGCCACTTTAGAACAGGTTTTGGCAACAGGTTTTAACAGAAATCATAAAATAACTCAAGAAGGCGGTGTTATTGATGAGGAGTATCGTGTGGAATATGTCTTGGATAGGGCAAATACAACGTCAAAAGCTTTGTTGGGTTTAACCATGGAATGTGCTCAATGTCACGACCATAAATACGATCCCATTTCGCAGCGAGAGTATTTTAGTTTTTATGGTTTTTTTAATCAAGTTGATGAAAAAGGTTTGATTGGTTATGACGAAATTCCTGAACCTAATATCACAATAACACCAAAAGAAATAAAGGAAGCCTTGAGTTTTGTAAATATGCCAGATAGTATTAAAGAGGCAAAACCAATGGTAATGCGTGATAATAAAGCTGAACGTAAAACTCATATTTTAAATCGTGGGGCTTATGACGCTCCAACGGAGGAAGTGCAATTAGGTGCACCTGAAATGGTGGCTCCGTTTGAAGGTAAATACCCTAGAAATAGATTGGGCTTGGCGGAATGGCTCTTTAGTGAAGAAAATAGCTTAACATCTAGGGTGGCAGTAAACCGCTTGTGGCAACAAATTTTTGGTGTAGGTATTGTGGCTAGTAGTGCAGATTTTGGCAATCAAGGTGCTTTACCATCGCACCCTGAATTGTTAGATTGGTTGGCAATAACGTTTAGAGAAGAAGGCTGGGATATGAAAAAAATGATAAGACGTATGGTGCTATCAAACACCTATCAACAAACTTCTAAAACCGACGATAAACTGTTGGAAATGGATCCTAATAATATATATCTAGCAAGAAACTCAAGAGATAAATTAACCGCCGAAATGATTAGAGATAATGCGTTGGCAGTAAGTGGTTTATTAGTAAATAAAATTGGTGGACCAAGTGTTAAGCCCTATCAGCCACCAGGCATTTGGGAAGAGACAACCTCTGGGCAAGGGCTTACTAAATATTTTATGGATACTGGTGGAAATCAATATAGAAGGAGTCTTTATACCTTTTGGAAAAGAACGGTGCCACCTCCTTCAATGATGACTTTTGATGCTGCTGGCCGCGATTTATGTGAGGTAGAACGTCAGAAAACAAGTACACCATTGCAGGCTTTAGTTATGTTAAATGATCCTGTTCTGATTGAGGCTGCACAAATGGTGGCTTTAAATGTTTTAAAAGAAGGTGATTCAATGACTGATGAACAGCGTGTTGAACAAATTTTTAGAAAATTAACATCGAGGATACCAAACCTTGAAGAAAAAGAGAAATTGTTATCTTTTTTAACAAATGCTGAAAAAGAGTATGACGAGAAAGAAGCCACAAAAATAAAAGAGTTAGTAAACGAAAACAAGTCTATTAAGGCAGAAAAATTATACGGATTGTCTAAAACTACAAGTTTAATTTTTAACCTAGATGAAGCTATTGTAAAAGCATAAACTTATGGAAGAACTTTCAAAACATTTTATAAATAATAATAGAAGACATTTCCTAAAAAAATTGGGATTGGGTATCGGTGGCTTAGCTGCAGCTTCCATGTTAGATCCTTTTTCTTCAATTGTTGAGGCTGCCGATTCTCCCTTGGCAGGAATGAACTTACCGCATTTTGCTCCAAAAGCAAAACGGGTAATTTATCTCTTTCAAAGTGGAGGACCTTCTCAACTGGATTTGTTTGACCATAAACCCTTGCTCAATAAAATGAGGGGCGAAGATTTACCAGATTCGGTTCGAAAAGGGCAGCGTTTGACAGGAATGACCTCTGGTCAGGCTAATTTTCCATTGGTAGGCGGTAATTTTAAGTTCAAGCAGTATGGAGAGTCCAGAGCTTGGGTAAGTGAATTGATGCCTTATACTGCTAAAATTGTAGATGAGCTGTGTTTTGTCAAGTCTATGCATACCGAGGCTATAAATCACGACCCGGCAATTACGTTTTTCCAAACAGGTTCGCAACAACCAGGAAGACCAAGCATTGGTTCATGGTTTAGTTATGGGTTGGGAAGTTTAAATCACAATTTACCAACTTTTACCGTATTGCTGTCCCGAGGAACGGGAAGACCGTTTTCGCAACCACTTTATTCTAGACTTTGGGGTAACGGCTTTTTAAGTTCGTTGCATCAAGGCGTTCAGTTTAGATCAGGTAAAGATCCCGTATTGTATTTAAAAGATCCAGAAGGTATGTCTCGTGAGCAACGTAGAAAAATGCTCGATTATATAAGCGAGCTCAATCAAAAACAAGAAGAAGAGTTTGGTGATCCGGAAATAAATAGCAGAATTGCACAATATGAAATGGCATATAGAATGCAAACTTCGGTTCCTGGAACAATGAATGTAGATGACGAGCCAGAACATATTATTCAAATGTACGGAGCGAATGCAACCGTTCCTGGAACCTATGCCGCTAATTGTCTATTAGCAAGACGTTTGGTAGAACGCGATGTGCGTTTTGTACAGTTGTACCACATGGGATGGGATCAGCACGAAAATTTACCAACACAGATAGCAGGTCAAGCAAAGGATGTAGATCAGGCAACAGCTGCTTTAATAATGGATTTAAAACAGCGTGGTTTATTAGAAGATACCTTGGTTGTTTGGGGTGGTGAATTTGGGCGTACAAATTATAGTCAAGGAACGTTAACAGATACCAATTACGGTAGAGATCATCACCCAAAATGTTTTACCATGTTTATGGCAGGTGGAGGCGTAAAACCCGGGTTTACCTATGGAGAAACTGACGACTTTGGATATAACATAGTAAAAGACCCAATGCACGTACATGATTTACAGGCAACAATGATGCACCTAATGGGTGTAGATCATACTAAATTTACACATAAGCACCAAGGTAGAAGATACAGACTTACGGACGTTTCGGGTCATGTAGTGCATGATGTATTGGCTTAATAATATCAAGAACTAAGAAATATCATGACCGACTATAACCGTAGAAAATTTTTAAAACAATCCTCTTGCTTATCTTTAGGTATTATGGCTTACCCTACATTTTCGAATGCATTTACTTCAGATGAGTATGATGATTTAATTATTGGCCACAATTCTCACCAATACAAGGTCAATATGAAATGGGGCGACTTGGACCCTCTAAAAACTCCTGTTCAAGATTGTCATGAAATGGTACAAGATTCTAAAGGAAGAATTGTGCTACTGACAAATCACACCAAAAACAATGTGATAATTTATGATAAATCAGGGAAGTTGTTAGAAACTTGGGGAACGGATTATCCTGGAGCACATGGGTTAACATTGGTAAAAGAAAATGGAGAAGATTTTTTATTGATTACCGATTATGAACGACATCAAATCATAAAAACAACTATTGATGGAAAGGTGATTTTTGAGCTGGATTATCCTGCCGATACAGGCAATTACAAAAATAAAGAAGAATATAAACCTACGGAGACCACTGTGCTGGAAAATGGTGATTTTTATGTGGCAGATGGTTATGGAAACCAATATATTACGCATTACAACCACAAAGGAGAACTTCTAAATTCTTTTGGAGGTAGGGGTAAAGAAGATGGCCAGTTTTTAAATGCACATGGAATTTGTTATGACAATAGAGACCCTAACAATACAAGTTTATTGATTTCTGCTAGAGAAATGAATACATTGAAACGATTTAGTTTAGATGGTAAGTTTATAGAATCGATTAAAGTTCTGGGAGCACTAATTTGCCGACCCGTAATTCATAAAAATGATATTTATTTTGCAGTTTTAAAATCAAAAGATTCACCGAATGCAGATTCTGGATTTTTATTGATAATGAATGAAAAGAATGAAGTCGTTTCCTGCCCTGGAGCAACAGCTCCAACGTATAAAAATAATGAATTAAACGAATTGTATCAGACTATCCGATTGTTTCAATACCCACATGACGTTTGTATAGATGAAGATGAAAATGTATATGTTGCACAATGGAATTCGGGTCAGACCTATCCTATAAAATTGACAAGAGTATGATGCAGAGAGTTCTAGTATTGCTACTACTATTATTATGTGTAGTCGTAGTTGGTTGTAAAAAAGAAGAAGTTAAGGTTGATTATTTACAAAAAGAAGATGTGCAATTGGTGCAACCTAGAATTATAGCTTCAACTACGGTAATTGATTCGTTTGTAACAATTAAAGCAGATAGACTTACAGAAGGTACATTGCTCTTTTACACAGACGACAGTACTGAACCCACAGAACAATCAACTAAATTTACTGGAGAAATAAAAATTAAAGAACCAAAGGAACTTAAATTTAAAGCTTTTCATAATAAGTTTAAAGCTAGTGAAACGGCGTCATTTAGGTTATATAAAAAAGGACATACTGCTAGCGATATTAAATGGTTTACTAATCCTAACCAAAGATACGAAGGTTCTGGTGCAACTACCCTAATTGATGATAAAAAAGGCTCAATGAACTTTAATAGCCCGCTGTGGGTGGGTTTTGATACTATTGCAAAAGCAAATGTAAAATTTGATAAAAAGATAACTATCAAAAGTATTGATATTGGTTACTTAAACGATCCAGGTTCTTGGATTTTTCCTCCATCAGAAATTGAGATAATCCTTAATAATAATAAAAAAAATAAACTTGTTTTTCAGCTAGAACCTATAACAGGTATGGTGGATAAGGCAATGATGAGTTTTAATATTCCTATAAATAACGAAGTGAGTACATTAGACATTACGGTAAAAAATGTGGAGCAAATTCCTGATTGGCACGATGGTACGGGGAGCAAAGCTTGGTTGTTTATGGACGAATGGATTTTTAATTGATGAATAAAATAATGATAAATAAAAAATATTTCATGCTATTGTGCTTGTTATTAAGTGGATTAGTTGTAAGTGCTCAGGATACTGAAGAAGCTCCGAGGATTTTACTTTTTTTTGGAAGGTTCCATCCAGTTTTATTGCATTTACCTATTGGAGCGTTAGCACTTACTTTTTTTATAGATATAATTGGTCGGGTAAGAAAAAATTATCCAGAACAAATTATCACTTATGCCCTTGGTTTTTCAGCAGTAACTGCCATTTTAACTTGTATTTTGGGTTATTTTCTATCGTTAGAAGGTGGTTATGGTCAAGAAGTATTAGATATTCATTATTACACTGGAATCTTAACAGCAATTTTGGCTTCTGTGCTTTTCTTTTTAAGTACAAAAAAAACATTAGCATCTAAAAAAGCCGTTTTGCCTGTTTTTATCGCTACTATGATTAGCTTAACGGTAGCAGGACATTATGGTAGTGTGTTAACTCACGGTGAAAACTTTTTAACTGAGTATGCAGGTCCACCAAAAAAGGAGCGTACTATTGAAGTTGTGGATAGCTTACAAGTATTTAATGATGTTATTTATAAAATATTGGATGATAAATGTATACAATGTCATAATCCGACAAAAACAAAAGGAGAGCTCTCGTTAGTTTCTATGGATGCTATTTTAAAAGGAGGTGAAAGCGGTGAGGTGATAGAAGCGGGTAATGCTCATGGAAGTTTATTGTATAAACAATTATTATTACCAATTTCTGATGAAGACCGTATGCCGCCTGAAGGAAAACCCCAATTAACAAAGGATGAAATCTGGTTGTTAAAACATTGGATAGATAGTGGGCTAAAATTTCAAGGGAATTATGATAACATTGCACAAAACGATACACTTAGCAAACTGTTGAACAAATACTTGGTTTTTGATAAAGTTTTTATACCTAAAGCTTCTAAAGCTGATATTGCAGAAGCTACAGAAGCTGGATTTATGGTACTTGAATTGGTTCCGGGTGAACCTGAATTGAGTGTTAAGGCTTTAAATAGCGATATTACTAAAGGTCAGGTAAACAAACTTTCCAACATTAAGGAGCAAATTGTAGAATTGGATTTCAGTAATGTGAATATAACTGATAATATGACAAGCATTTTCAAGAAAATGAAGAACTTGAAAATGCTTAGGTTAGATAATTCTAGTATAACTGATAAGGCAATAAAAAATATTAAAGCTATAAAAAATTTAGAAGTATTAAACCTTTTTAATACCAACATAACTGATAACGGACTTAAAGAATTATTAGCTCAAATACAACCTGAGGATATTTATGTTTGGAAAACGAATGTAACAAAAGAAATGGCAATGAACCTGCAAAAAGAACATGAAGTGATTATCCATAGCGGACTTGAAGAAGGCTTTGTTGAAATGAGTCAATTGGATGTGCCAACGGTTACTCCTGAAAAAACATTGTTTGTTGATACGGTTTCACTTAAGATATCAAGTAAATTTAAAAATGTTACGGTGAGATATACACTTAATGGAGATGACCCAGATTCTACTTCGGCTATTTTTAAAGACCCAATTATTATAGACAAAACCGAGATATTAAAAACTAGGGCTTTCAAAAAGGGATGGTTGACAAGTGAAGTATTACAAAAGGATTATTTTAAAATAAATCATCGTATTACAGACTATACAATAAAAGAAAGACCGGATAACCGTTATCCTGATGCGGGAAAACTATTTGATTTACAGGAAGCTAGCTCACTTTTTAATGATGGAAAATGGACAGGGTATTTGGGTTATGACGTAAATACAACTATAGATTTGGGTTCGGTAAAGAAAGTGGATAATATTTCAATAAATTGTTTGGAGAATATAGGAAGTTGGATACTTTTCCCCACTAGGTTAAAAGTATTGGCATCCAATACTAAAAACGGAAATTTTAAACCCGTTGGAGAGTTAAAAATCATTAGAGAAGATCAGGACCGGGAAGCTAAACGAAAAAAGTTTACGGTGAACATTCCCAATACAGAAGCTCAATATTTTAAAGTAATAGTTGAAAATCCAAAAAAATTACCAAAATGGCACGAAGCCGCTGGAAATGACTCATGGATTTTTGTCGATGAAATTTTTGTGTGGTAACTTTTTAAAAAGATAAAATTGAAGAATTGTCCCCTTGAGGGGACTTTAGGGGTGTTTTCGAACTCTTACCATTCTTTTAAGTTTTTTTAATTTCTAACTTTGTAGTATAAATCAATACAATAGAAAGCAAAATCAAATTTAAAACATGAAAATAAAACTTCTAATAGTATCACTATTGGTACTTGTCGTTTCCTGTAAAAAAGAAACCAAATCGACTAATCCCGTTACAAACAATCAACCTTCAATTGACTTAGTCGATTACGTAAACCCGCTAATGGGGACGGATTCAGAATTCAGTTTGTCCAATGGTAATACATACCCAGCAATTGCCACACCTTGGGGCATGAATTTTTGGACGCCCATGACTTCTAAAATGGGAGATGGCTGGACTTATAAATATGATGAGTATAAAATCAGAGGAATTAAGCAAACTCATCAGCCCAGCCCATGGTTGAATGATTATGCGGCTTTTTCTTTAATGGCTACCACGGGTGATTTAAAATTTCAAGAGGATGAACGTGCTTCGTGGTTTTCACATAAAGCAGAAACGGTTCGTCCACATCACTACAAAGTATATTTAGCAGATTATGATGTTACTGCCGAAGTTTCGCCTACCGAAAGAGCGGCCCATTTTAAATTTACTTTTCCCGATTCGGAAAAATCATATATACTTTTAGATGCTTTCAATAAAGGATCCATGGTCAAAATCCTGCCAAAGGAGCGAAAAATTATTGGTTACGCTAGAAATAATAATGGAGGTGTGCCTGATAATTTTCACAACTATTTCGTTGCTGAATTCGACAAAGATTTTGAAATCAATCACACGTGGACTGATGACTGGAAATTGCGAGAAAATACAACCGCTAGCGAAGGCGAACATGTAGGGGCGATCATCGGATTTAAAACGAAGAAAGGCGAGGTGGTCAACGTAAAGGTGGCATCATCTTTTATTGGTCCAAAACAAGCTCATTTAAATCTCGATCGAGAGATCGGAAAAGACACTTTTGAGCAAACCAAAGAAAAAGCCAAACTAGCTTGGAACAACGAATTGAACAGAATACAAATTGAAGATGATAATATAGGTAATATTAGAACTTTTTATTCTTGCTTATACAGGGTTTTGCTTTTTCCAAGAAAATTTTATGAGTTTAATGAAGCCAATGAAATAGTACATTACAGTCCGTACAATGGTAAAGTCTTATCTGGCTATATGTTTACCGACAATGGTTTTTGGGATACGTTTAGAGCAGTTTTTCCATTTTTCAATATGATGTATCCAGAGCTTAACAGTAAAATAATGAAAGGTTTGGAAAATACCTACAAAGAATCGGGCTGGCTACCTGAATGGGCAAGTCCCGGTCATCGTGATGTGATGATAGGCTCAAATTCAGCACCGATTATTGCGGATGCTTTTCTTAAAGGTGTAAAAGATATGGATACCGATATATTGATGGAAGCCATGTTAAAAAACGCAACTGTAAATGAAGGACGACCTGTGAATTCAGTTGGTAGGGCAGGAGTGGATTATTATAATGAGTTGGGATATGTGCCTTATGATGTTGGTATAAACGAGAATGCTGCCAGAACATTGGAGTATGCTTATGCAGACTTTACCATTGCTAAGATGGCAGAAAAATTAGGTAAAACTGAAATTGCAGAAAAGTATTACAAAAAATCAATGAACTATAAACACCTATTTGATCCTGAAACCAAGTGGATGCGTGGTAAAAACAAAGATGGTCAATTTCAATCCCCTTTTAATCCATTAAAATGGGGCGATGCTTTTACAGAGGGTAATAGTTTACATTATACATGGTCGGTTTTTCATGATATTGAAGGATTAATTTCATTAATGGGTGGTAATGAAAAGTTTGTTGAAAAATTAGATGAAGTCTTTGAAATGCCTCCAAAATTTGATGCTTCGTACTACGGATTTACCATCCACGAAATCCGTGAAATGCAAATTGTAAATATGGGTAATTATGCACACGGAAATCAACCTATCCAGCACATGATTTATTTATACAACTATGCCAATGAATCCTATAAAACACAAGAAAAAATTAGAAATGTATTAACTACATTATATACTGCAACTCCAGATGGTTACTGTGGAGATGAAGATAATGGTCAAACATCAGTTTGGTATGTTTTCAGTTCTTTAGGTTTTTACCCTGTTGCTCCCGGAACGGATGAATATATAATTGGGAGTCCGTTGTTTGATAAGGCTACTTTACATCTTCAAAATGGAAACACTTTTGTTATTGATGCAGAAAACAATAATGAAGATAATGTTTATATAGATTCGGCATTGCTAAATGGAAAACCTTGGAATAATAGTTTTATTAAATTTGAAGATATACAGGCTGGGGGATACTTAGAGTTCGATATGAATGGTAACCCAAATAAAGAATGGGCTAGCAACGAAGAAAATACTCCATTTTCATTGAGTAAAAGTGTAAAAAAATAAAATATTGAACTTTAAGTAATATATCATGAATATAAAATTCCTAACCTTACTGTTATTAGCAACAACTTTTAGCTTTTCTCAAGCAATTTATGAGGATGAACGTTATGTGCCTGAAACCGACCCTTTAGTACTGGAAAAACTGGATGAATGGCAAGATAAAAAGTTTGGATTGCTCATGCACTGGGGAGCTTACAGCCAATGGGGTATAGTAGAATCATGGTCGCTTTGTCCTGAAGATTATGGCTGGACGCAGCGTAAAAAAGGCGAAAATCCACAAAATTACTATGCGTACAAAGAAGAATATGAAGATTTAAAAAAGACATTTAATCCCACCCAATTTAATCCTGAAAAGTGGGCTGAAACCGCAAAAAAAGCCGGAATGAAATATATGGTTTTTACCACCAAACACCATGACGGGTTTTCTATGTTTGATTCTAAATATACGGATTATAAAGTTACTGATCCTGAATGTGCTTTTAGTACAAATCCGAGAGCTAATATTACCAAAGAAATTTTTAACGCTTTTAGAGCAAAGGATTTTTGGGTGGGGGCATACTTTTCCAAACCAGATTGGAACCATAAAAATTATTGGGATCCGTATTTTCCGCCACAAGATAGAAATGTAAATTATGATCCGTTGGAATATCCTGAAAAATGGCAAAAATATGTTGATTTTACCCATAATCAGATTTTAGAATTATTGACAGATTACGGAAAAGTAGATATACTTTGGTTAGATGGAGGTTGGGTAGCTAAACTATCCGATGAAGAAGTAAAGAACCACTATAAATCTAAATTTGCTGAAAACAAATCGGGTAATGGGTTTATAAAGCACCGTGCAGTGAGCCAAGATATTAAAATGGATGAATTGGTTGTGAAAGCAAGGCGAAAGCAACCAGGTTTAATTGTGGTAGATAGAGCCGTACACGGTAAGAACCAAAACTATTTAACACCAGAGAACAGAGTGCCAGAGAAGACATTACCCTATCCGTGGGAATCTTGTATTATTTCAGGTGGTGGGTGGTCGCATACCTTTGATGCTACTTATAAAAGTGGAAGAGAAGGTATTCATATGTTGGTGGATATTGTTGCAAAAGGGGGTAATTTGTTGTTAAATATTGCACCGGGCCCTGATGGAAAATGGCAACAAGGAGCTTATAATTTATTGAAAGAATATGAAGATTGGATAAAAATTAATGGTTCAGCAATTTATAACACTAAACCCATAGCACCATTCAAAGAAAATAATATTTGTTTTACACAAAATAAAGATGAAAATGTATTTTTCTTTTATTTAGCGGATGAAAAAGAAGGCAAAATACCTAGTGAAATTATTGTGGAATCTATTTCTCCAAAAAGAGGTTCAAAAATTACGATGTTAGGTTCAAAAACAAGGTTGAAATGGAAAAAGCTAGATAAAGGATTTAAAGTGATAATTCCTGAAAAGCTACGAAACAACCCTAAAAGTAACTATGCTTGGACGTTTAAGATTGATAAAATTGTTACAGAATAGGTCTGTTGTCAGTTATTTTTTATCACAACTTTAAAACCTTATTTAAATACCCAATCTCACCATTTTTATTGATAGCTTGAATATTTACATTTATATATTTTATAGTAGCATCTGGTTTTTTAATGAGTAACTCTTTAAATCCGTTTTGATCTGTTGCAATTTGTGGATTCCAATATAATGTATCATCATTTTTATACTCAAATGGTGTAGAAGAATTGTATATAACTTTATTAAAGCTTGATGTTTTAATGTCATTGTTAAATTTAGAATCAACACCTTCTTTTGAATAAAAAAGAACTACGCCGTTAACACCTTCTGGGCCAAAGACAGCACTTTTAGAAAGGCTTACAACTACTTCGACTCTTTCGAGGTCTTTAACATTCACAGCTTCTGGGCCACTAATTTTCATACCGTCTAATATCCATAACGGTGGTTCGTCGCTATTTCTAATACTAATTGATTCACCACCGTCTATATAGTGGTCACTTACGTATTTTACACCAGGGATATTGGATAATTCTCTAAATAAATTACTGCCACTGTTTATACTTTCGCCTTCAATAATTCCATCTGGATTGGTAACCAAGTACGATTTTCTTGGATTTTCTT
Organism: Aureibaculum sp. 2308TA14-22; assembly: GCF_040538665.1. Classification (NCBI taxonomy): domain Bacteria; kingdom Pseudomonadati; phylum Bacteroidota; class Flavobacteriia; order Flavobacteriales; family Flavobacteriaceae; genus Aureibaculum; species Aureibaculum conchae. Next base: position 1,751,532 of record NZ_JBEWXT010000001.1, on the reverse strand, counting down.
TCTTTACTTTTGCCTTTAACTCTACATCCTCTAAGATTTCACCTTCCTTGCTGAAGGCAGAATTAGAATTAATCATAACATTATTATTGGTTAGAGAGGATCTACCTTTTTCATCAAAGTTGAGCTTGTCTAAATAGTTAAATTTTTCTTTCTCAATTAAACTAATTTTAGAATAAATTTGTTGATTTTTAAGATTATAGGTTCTAAATTCTAAGCTTGTGCTATCTACTTCTTCAAAATCATTTATAACAAATACGCCATTTTTATCGGTTTTAGCTTCATAATTCCATATTCTTTCTTTTGATTTAGTTAATAGTTTTATTTTTGTGTCCGTTAAAAGGTTGCCTTTATTGTCTTTGGCTATTCCTGAAACATCAATTCTTTTTTCGTGTTGATATATCTTTACAGGATAATTTAAATTTCCTTCTAACCAACTAAAATCACTTTGATTATTAATTGACATCATTAAATCCAATTTATAATTAGAGGGCCGATCTGTTTTATTAATAAATTTAGTAAGTCCATATTCGTTCGGGAATGAGGAAAGTTTAAACCGTGATATTAAGTTATCGTCATTATAATCATTTAGGTTCTCATTTGATTGTTGTTTAGTTATGGATAATGAAATATCAGATGCAAGAGCTTCATTGCTAGTTGCCTTTATTTTTAGCTTTATAAATTCATTATCAACATACACTTTATCAATTTCGGCTGAAATATTAATGTTGTCATCATTATTAATATATACAGACCTGTTTCCAATGACCTTCTTTGATGCATCCAATAAGACTAATTGCATTATACCACTTGGAAGTTTGCTTTTAGGTATTTCAAAATTTATTAAATCTTTAGCACCAGAGGCAAAACTACCTTGGTAATATTTTTTGTTATCCATAAAGCCCAGTATGTATATAATATTAGATTTTAAGTCTTCTGAGGCTCTAATATCAACAGATATGGTTCTTGGATTAATATTGTTTACCATTAAAGAATATCCAGAGTTTAGAGATTTAGGAATATCATATTTACTATTATCATCTAAAACAATGGAATAAGATTTACCGTTTTGGGGTTTTAAATAGAAAAAGCCTAAACCTTTATATTTAGATTTTGTTGTAGCTATGAAATTACCATCAGAATCAATAATTTTTCCTTCAATAGCTGAAAAGTTCCCATAGGAATCTTCTGCCTTATAAGCTACTTTATTGCTAATTCCATTAATTAAATTTCCACCTTCCGGATAAAAGTCCAATATAATTTTATCACTTTTTAAATGTTGTACTTTTTCAGCGGGATTGTATATTTTAATATCTTTTACAAAAAAAGAATTGGGATCAAAGTTTTTCATAAAATTGGTATAGGCAACCACCTTATAATTTCCTGGGTTAATACTATTACTTAGGTTAAACACACCCGAGCCTCTACCATTATTAATTTTTATTGTTTTAGTATCTACGATTTTTCCTTTATTTACAATATCTATATGCAATACGTCTTTGTCATTAAAAGTGGAATCGGCATTTTCTGAGGTTACATACGCACTGTAGTATATTTTGTTTTCTTTTGTATAGCTGTTTTTATCGGTATGTAAAAAAACTTTTTGTGTTAGACTGCTGCTGTAATGTTTGGTAACATCCTCATTAACTTTAAGTATAAAAGGATCATTAGAAATATCTGAACCAGTAATTGAAATTTGATCTTCCGAATTCATAAAAACAGACTCAAACGCTCTTAAATCTTCAAAATTTTCTATTAATACATTTTCAGTTTCGGTTCTTTTAACTATTGGATTATTCTCCCAAAAAGATTTATTATACCCTACGGCATCAAGCTTATCCCAATCACTTGATCTATATTTAAATCGGGTTCTTTTTTTTGTTTTTGTTTTGGGATTTTCATCATAGTATTCAAAAAAACTGAGATTTGAGGTGGCATAAAGATGGGTCAAGAGTTTGTTTTCTTTATAATAATCAAATTCATGATTTAAATTTATATAATCTAAAACCAGCCCAAATGAATCATCCTCCCGATAGGAAATCTCAAAGTTTAGTTTGTAATTTTTCTTAACAGCATCTTTGTCTTTTAAAGTGACAATTTTAATCTTGTCATTTTTTAAACTTCCTTCAACCTTTATTACATCATTTAATGCCTTATTTATGGTAACATTTGCTTCAATAATAGGTGTCTTTATTTTATTTAAAGGTGTAAAGCTTACGGTAACTAGCTCTCCATTTTTAGTATTAATTATATTGATAATTTTAACAGTGTAATATTTGGCAAACCCTCTTATTAATGGGAAAATCAGATCATCACTATTTGGTTGATACACTCTTAGTATTTTTGATAATAAAGTAAAATTTTTATTATTTATAGTTTCTTTTTTTAGAGCATACCTTCCCTCAAAAATATCCCAATCAATAATACCGTCATTATCAAACTTTACATCATAAATTATTTCAGCAAATTCAGAAAACTCATCATCATTTTTTGATTTCTGTCTGTACAATGATCTACCATAGTTGGCTGAGCTATTTGAAGATTCATATTTATTGATTGCACTATTAACAATATCAATGGCTTTTTTACTATTAGTATTAGTTATTATTACTTCGTTTAATTGGTTTTGTAAAGGTTTGAGTTCAATAATTAATGAATTTGTATTTTCAACCTTAATTTCTCTAGTAGCATAACTTAAATGAGAAATAACAATTGTTGCTGGAAAACTTTCAACTTTTATACTAAACTCTCCAATTTCATTACTAGCGGTTGCGTAACTATTTTCTTTAACAACTATGTGGCAAAAAGGTATTGTTTCATTTGTTTCTGTATCTATAATTTTTCCGTTAATCTCGCTCAACTCCATCTTATTGAGATCTAACGTATCCTTAACTCTTATAATATTGTTTTCAAGCTCGTAATTAAATGAATGGATAATCGATGGAAATAATATAGAAACATATAGTATTATGAAACTAAAATTGATGAATATTATTTTTAATTTCATAAAAATTAATTTTTAGATGATCAAAGTTAAGTAGCGATTTTATTCTGTTTTTAAAACCTTGTTATAGTATCCTAACTCCCCATTTTTATTAATGGTTTGAATATTTACATTTATATATTTGGTATTAATACTGGTTTTTTTTAGAAGTAGTTCTAAATAACCGTTTTCATCTGTTGAAATTTGTGGGCCCCAGAATATTGTATTTTTACTTTTATAATTAAATTCTTCTGTTGCACTGTATCCTAATTTATTGAAGATAGATGTTTCAATATCATTTCTATATTTCGAATTAACACCTATTTTAGTATAAATAGCTATTACACCGTTAACACCATCTGGGCCATAGACAGCAGTTTTAGCCATACTTTTAATTACCTCTATTCTGTCAATATCATTTGCGTTAACATCATTTGGACCATCAATAGGCATGTCATCTAAAGTCCATAAAGGGGAACCACCGCTTCTAATGCTAATTCCTCCACCCAAATATCTTATTCCTGGAACCGTAGACAATGAAGTTAAAATATCATTGGTTGTGTTTATATCTTTTCCTTCAATAACAGCATCTGGATTTGTATTATACAAAGATTTTCTGGAAGTCTTTCTTTCTGCTTTTCCTTTTATTTCTACACCTTCTAAGATTTCACCGTCAACGTAAAAATCGTCTTCAAAATCACTTATATTACCTTCTTTTACATTCGGTGAACTATATTCTTCATCAAAAGTTAGTTGATCTAAATAGTTAAACTCTTCTTTTTCGATTAGACTAATTTTAGAAAAAATTTGCTTGTTTTTAGTATTGTACGTTCTAAACTCTAGTTCAGTAGAATCTACTTCATGAAAGTCTTTTATGGAAAACATTCCATTTGTATCTGTTTTAGCTTCATAATTCCAGATTCTTTCTTTATTTTTAGTCAATAGCTTTACCTTAATACCTTTAAATGGGTTGCCATTTTTATCTTTAGCCGTTCCAGTAATATCAATTCCTTTTTCATTTTGATATTTCTTTACGTCATAATTTGAGTTTCCTTCTAGCCAATTAAAATCAATCGGATCACCAATAAGCATCATTAAATCTAATTTATAATTAGACGCACGATCTGTTTTATTTATATATTTAGTAATTCTGTCATCTTTCAGAAATGAAGATAATTTAAAATGTGATATTAAGTTATCGTTACCATCAATTGGTTTACCATCCCTTTGTTTAGTAATAGCTAAAGAAATATCAGAAGCTGAAGGTGTATGGCCTGCTGTCTTAATTTTTAACTTTAAAAATTCATTATCAACATAGTTTTTGTCAATTTCGGCTATTATGTTAATGTTATCATTATTATTGATATATACAGACCTATTTCCAATCACTTTCTTAGCTTCATTCAATAGTACCAATTGCATTACGCCACTTGGAAGTTTATTTTTTGGTATTTCAAAACTGATTATATCTTTACCGTCAAAAGTAAAACCACCTTGATAATATTTTTTGTTATCCATTAAGCCCAGTACATAAATTTTGTTCGATTTCAAATCAACTGATGACCTAATGTCAACGGTCATTGTTCTTAAATTAATATTGTTTACCATAATAGAATAACCGGTTCGTTTACCATGGGGGATTTCATGTTTACTACCATCATCTAAAACAATTGAATATGATTTACCACTTTTCGGTTTGAAATAAAAGAAACCTAAACCTTCATGTTTAGATTTTGTTGTAGCTATAAAGTTACCATCTGAGTCTATAATTTTTCCTTGAATAGTTGCAAAATTTCCATTGGCATCTTGAGCTTGATAAGCTACTTTATTGTTAATTTCATTAACGATATTTCCACCTTCGGGATAGAACTTAAGTGTAACTTTATCTTTTTCTGAACTATTTTTTGAGTCTAATGAATTAAGTAATTTGATATCTTTTATAAAAAAAGAATTGAAACCAAAGTTTTTCATAAAATTGGTATAAGCAACAACTTTATAATTTCCAGGTCTAAAACTTTTGTCAAGGGTAAAGGCACCATACCCTCTTCCGTTAGTTATTTTCAGCACTTTTGAAGCTACGATTTTTCCACTTTTTATTAAATCTACATACAACACATCTTTTTTATTAAAAATAAGATCCTCCTTTTCTGAGGTAACATATGCACTAAAGTAAATTTTATTTTCTTTTGAATAGTTGTTTTTATCGGTATGTAAAAAAACTTTCTGAGTTAGATTATTCTTATAATGATCACTTATGGTTGAATTAATTTTTTGAATAAAAGGATCATTTGAAATACCTGAATTAACAATCGCTATTTGCTCTTTAGAATTAATAAATACAGCTTTAAAAGCGTTTAATTTTTCAAAATTTTCAATTATTTCATTGTCAGTTTCTGTTCTTTTAATCATTGGATTGGTATTCCAAAAAGATTTATTATACCCAACTATACCAAGTTTATTTAGATTACTTAACTTAGATTTAGATTTTTTTGTGTTGGGAATTTCATTGTAATATTCAAAAAAACGGAGAGTTGAAGTGGCATAAAGATGGCTTAAAAGTGTGTTTTCTTTATAATAATCAAATTCATGATTTACATTAATATAATCTAAGACCAAGCCATATGAATCATCTTGTTTGTAGGAAATTTCAAAATTTAATAGGTAGTTTTTTTTATGAGCATCTTTATCTCCTAAAGTAATAATTTTGATTTCATCATTATTAAGAGTTCCTTCAACTTTTATAACATCAAATGACTTAGTATTTATTACAACATTTGCTTGGACTGTAGGCGTTTTTAAGTCATTTAAAGGAGTAAAACTTATGGTAACTAATTCGCCGTTTTTAGTATTAGTTGTATTTAAAATGTTTACGGTGTAATATTCTTCAAACTCTTTTATTAATGGGAAAATAAGAATATCACTATTTGGTTGATAAACTCTTAGTATTTTTGATAATAAGGTAAAATTTTTATTATTTATAGTTTCTTTTTTTTGAGCATATCTACCTTCATAAATATCCCAATCAATAATTCCATCATTATCAAAATTTACATCATAAATTATTTCAGCAAATTCAGAAAACGAATCATCGTTTTTAGACCTTTGTCTGTATAAGGCTCTGCCATACAGAGCAGTACTATTTGTAGATTCATATTTATTAATTGTTTTATTTACAATGTCAATTGCTTGTTTATCACTAGAATTTGTTGGTGTTACCTCACTTAGCTTCTTTTCAAAAGGTTTAATTTCTGTAATATCCCCATTAATTGGTATTGTTTTTTCGTTATTAGGGCTTAAATTATCATAAGTATCTAAAGTGTTGCTATAATGTATGTTGTTAATTGGAAGTGTAATTGATGGAAATAAAAGAAGTATAAAAATTATTGAATAATTAAAACTCCTAATCTTTTTATTTAATATCATTGGTTTACTATTTGGGTGTTTAGACACTCAAATTTACAAACTTTTTTATTCAAATCGGATAAAAACTAAATTGCTTTGAAAAGTTATAAATCTTTTCCCAATAAAATTGTGATAACGCAATTACAATTGTATTTTTGAAGCACAGAAAAAAATTGCATTTGTGACCAATTATCTTAATCAATTAAATGAGGCTCAAAAAGAAGCTGTCTTGCATAAAGACGGTGCTATGATAATTATTGCAGGTGCGGGCTCTGGTAAAACTCGTGTGCTTACCTATCGTATTGCTCATTTAATGAACCAAGGTGTAGATGCATTTAGTATTTTGGCATTGACCTTTACCAACAAGGCAGCCAGAGAAATGAAAAATAGAATTGCCCGAATGGTGGGCGATAGCGAAGCAAAAAATCTATGGATGGGTACGTTCCATTCCGTTTTTGCAAGGATTTTACGCTCAGAGGCAGATAAATTGGGTTTTCCAAGAAATTTTACGATTTACGATACTCAGGATTCTGTTCGTTTGATATTATCTATCATAAAAGAAATGCAATTGGATAAAGACAGGTATAAACCCAAACAGGTGTTCAGCCGTATTTCATCTTTTAAAAATAGCTTGATTACAGTAAAAGCCTATTACAATAATTCTGAATTGCAAGAGACTGATAAAATGGCAAATCGCCCTAAGATTGGCGAAATTTATCATCAATATGTAGAGCGTTGTTTTAAGGCAGGTGCCATGGATTTTGATGACTTATTATTGCGAACTAATGAGCTTTTGACCCGTTTTCCTGATGTGTTGGCAAAATATCAAGATCGATTCAGATACATAATGGTTGACGAGTATCAAGATACCAATCACTCACAATATTTAATTGTCAGAGCCTTGGCAGATCGTTTTCAGAATATTTGTGTAGTCGGAGACGATTCCCAAAGTATTTATGCCTTTAGGGGTGCAAATATTCAAAATATTCTCAATTTTCAACGTGATTACGAAGAAGTCAAGATTTTTAAATTGGAACAAAATTACCGTTCTACAAGCAATATTGTACAGGCTGCCAATAGCGTAATCGATAAAAACAAAACCAAGCTAGATAAGGAAATTTGGACGGACAATGTGAAGGGTGAAAAAGTAAAAATAATGCGGACTCTTTCAGAGGGTGAAGAAGGTCGTTTTGTGGCCAATTCTATTTTTGAGAACAAGATGAACCATCAGCTTAAAAATGAATCCTTTGCCGTTTTATACAGAACAAATTCGCAATCACGTGCTATAGAGGACGCTTTGCGTAAGAAAGACATCAAATACCGAATTTATGGTGGGCTATCCTTTTACCAACGTAAAGAAATTAAAGATGTATTGTCTTATTTACGTTTGATTGTAAATCCGAACGACGAAGAAGCCTTAAAACGTGTAATCAATTATCCCGCTAGGGGTGTTGGGCAAACCACAGTTGAAAGATTAAGTGTAGCTGCGAATCATTATGAGAAATCCATTTTTGAAATACTGGAAAGTCTTGATAAAGTTGATATAAAAATAAATGGAGGTACAAAATTAAAGTTACAGAATTTTGTAACCATGATAAAGAGTTTTCAGATAGAAGCCCAAACAAAAAATGCTTTTGAAATTGCTGATTTTGTGGTAAAACAAACCAAAATAATTAAGGAATTAGAAAAAGACGCCGCACCAGAAGCAGTTAGCAGAGTTGAAAATGTTCAAGAATTATTAAATGGTGTTAAAGATTTTATTGATGAACAAAATGAAGAATCAGAAGATGGTGAAGAACGCAGAACTGATATTTCGTTAGCTTATTTTCTGGAAGATGTTGCTTTAGCAACTGATTTAGATAATGAAAAAGATAAACATGTAGATAGTGTCTCCTTAATGACGGTTCACATGGCAAAGGGATTGGAATTCCAATATGTTTACATTGTTGGTTTAGAGGAAAACTTATTTCCGTCTGCGATGAGTATGAATACACGTAGTGAACTTGAAGAAGAACGACGTTTATTTTATGTAGCCTTGACTAGAGCTGAAAAACAAGCCTATTTATCTTACGCACATTCGCGTTACCGTTGGGGTAAATTAGTGGATTGCGAGCCTAGCCGATTCTTGGAGGAAATTGACGATAAGTATATCGATTTTATGGTACCAAAAGTATCGCCAAATATCAATAAATTTATAAATGAAGATATTTTTGGAGATGTTCCTAAAGATAAAGTTCGGTTTAAAAAACCAGTACAACGAAATACCATAAAGCCAAAATCCAAACAAAAATCAACGCCTGATACAATTCAAATTAGTACTCCAAAAAACCTAAAAAAAGTTAGTAATATCAGTCAAAACTTATTTGATAGTAATATCACCGTGGGTAATGTGGTTGAACATACTAAATTTGGAAAAGGAGAAGTAATTAACCTTGAAGGGGTTGGCTCAAATAAAAAAGCAGAAATAAACTTTGATTCTGTTGGAAATAAAAAATTATTATTGCAATTTGCCAAACTTAAGATTTTAGGGTAAAACACTATGTTTTATTCAAAATTGTTTATTTGCAAACTAAAAATACTTTTTAAAAATATCCGTTAAGGATACTACACACATAAAAATATGATTGATTACGATTTAGAATACAATTCAGAACGAGAACATTTAATTATACCAGAATATGGAAGACATGTTCAAAAATTGGTTAATCATTGTGTTCAATTAGAACCAAAAGAGAAACGTAACGAGATGGCAAATGCCATTATAGATGTCATGGGTAACTTACAGCCGCATTTAAGAGATGTACCCGATTTCAAACACAAATTATGGGATCAGCTTTTTATAATGTCCGATTTTAAATTGGATGCGGACTCACCTTATCCCACACCTTCAAAAGAAGAACTTTCTGCCCATCCTGAAAAGTTAAATTATCCAAAATCGGCTTCAAAATACAAGTTTTATGGTCATAATATTCAGACTATGATAGATACGGCGTTAACTTGGGAAGATGGTGAACTGAAAGAAGCACTTGTTTTTACTATTGCCAATCATATGAAAAAATGTTACCTCAATTGGAATAAGGATACAGTTGAAGATATAATTATTTTTAAACACTTAAAGGAATTATCTGGAGGGAAAATAGATTTATCAATTGAAGATGAAACATTATCTGAAAGTAAAAATTTATTAAGAAAAAAACCTTCAAATAAAAGTAAGAATAAAAACAATTCAAATAAAGGGCGTAGAAAAAGGTAGTTTTATGTCGGCAGTTGACGGTCTTTAGTGAGAATAGTTGCTTTCGACTTGCAAAAAATGAATAAACTAAAATTCACTAACCACTAACCACTAACCACTAACCACTAAATAAATGGGTACTTTTAAAATAGAAGGCGGTCATAAACTAAAGGGGGAGATTACACCTCAAGGTGCAAAAAATGAAGCTTTACAGATTTTATGTGCAGTATTATTAACACCAGAAAAAGTTACAATTTCTAATATTCCAGATATTGTTGATGTAAACAAGTTGATCAATTTATTAGAAAATTTTGGTGTAAAAATTCAAAAGAACGGACAAGGTTCATACACTTTTCAAGCGGATGATATTAATTTAAAATACTTGGAATCTGAACGATTTAGGGTTGATGGTGCAGGATTACGTGGTTCAATAATGATTGTAGGCCCTCTGCTAGCTCGTTTTGGTAAGGGCTATATACCTAAACCCGGTGGTGACAAAATAGGGAGAAGACGTTTAGATACACACTTTGAAGGTTTTATGAAGCTGGGAGCAAAGTTCCGTTTTAATAAAGAAGATCATTTTTATGGTGTTGAAGCTAAAACACTGAAAGGTGCTTATATGCTTTTGGATGAAGCCTCTGTAACAGGAACGGCAAACATAGTTATGGCAGCGGTATTAGCAGAAGGAAAAACTACAATTTATAATGCAGCGTGTGAACCTTATTTACAGCAATTATGTAAAATGTTGAATAGGATGGGAGCCAAAATTACAGGTTTAGGTTCTAATATGTTACATATTGAAGGTGTAAAATCTTTAGGAGGTACAACTCATAAAATGCTACCAGATATGATTGAAATTGGTAGTTGGATTGGTCTTGCTGCTATGACAAAAAGTGAGCTTACAATAAAAGGTGTAAGTTGGGATGACTTAGGTGTAATACCTAACGTTTTTAGAAAATTAGGAATTACTGTCGAGCGTCAAGGCGAAGATATTCATATACCTGAGCATAAAGATGGTTACACAGTACAAAATTATATTGATGGATCGATTCTTACGGTTTCTGATGCACCATGGCCTGGATTTACACCAGATTTATTAAGTATTATTTTGACTGTGGCTACACAAGCAAACGGTAGTTTACTAATCCATCAAAAAATGTTCGAAAGTCGTTTGTTCTTTGTCGATAAACTAATAGATATGGGTGCAAAAATTATTTTATGTGATCCGCACCGTGCTACTGTAATCGGGCATAACTTTGAATCTGATCTTAAAGCAACTACAATGACTTCTCCAGATATTAGAGCTGGGGTTTCCTTGTTAATTGCCGCACTTTCGGCAAAAGGTACTTCGACCATCCATAATATTGAACAAATTGATAGAGGTTACGAACGTATCGATGAGCGTTTACAAGCTATTGGAGCTAAAATTATCAGAGTAGAATAGTTTAAGATAAAATACTAATTGAATGAAATTCCAATTTTATTGAGTTAAGGTTGGAATTTTTGGTTTTATCAATTTTTCAAAAGTATAGCAAGAGCTAAGTACATATTTACTTATAACTATTTTGTCGCCTTTGTAAGCTTGATAATTATAGACTTTTCCCATTAAGATACTTTCACAAAAATAATTCTGCTGACATTATGGCATTTTAAAGGAATTGGCAGTACTTTTGCAAACTAAATTTTAATGTAAAATATTCATAGAAATGAGTACTGAAGAAAAGAAAAACCAAGAAGATATACAAGATACTGAGCAATTACAAGAGGAACAGGCTGAAGCCAATGAAAATATTGAGCAAGAGGAGGAAAAGCCAACAACCGAAGAATTGATCCAACAAGAGAAGGACAAGTATTTACGTTTGTTTGCTGAGTTTGAAAATTATAAAAAAAGAACTTCAAGAGAAAGAATAGAATTGTTTAAAACTGCCAATCAAGAAGTAATGACAGCCTTATTGCCGGTTTTAGATGATTTTGAACGTGCCTTAACACATATTGAAGATGATAAAGAGGCAGAAGAATTACGCAAAGGAGTGTTATTAATTTATCAAAAGTTGGTAAAAACGTTGGAGCAAAAAGGATTGGCAAAAATGAAAGTGAAAAAAGGAGATAAATTTGATGCTGAAATACATGAAGCTATTACTCAAATACCCGCTCCTTCAAAAAAATTAAAAGGTAAAGTTATTGACGTAACTGAGAAAGGTTACAAATTGGGAGAGAAGATTATTCGTTATCCTAAGGTTGTTATAGGGCAATAAAAAAATACCATGAAAGAAGATTATTACAAAATACTAGGTGTAGATAAAAGTGCATCAAGTGCTGAAATAAAAAAAGCATATCGTAAGATGGCTATTAAATATCATCCTGATAAAAATCCGGATGATAAAACTGCTGAGGAAAACTTTAAAAAAGCTGCTGAAGCTTATGAAATTTTAGGTAATCCCGATAAAAAAGCTCGTTATGATCAATTTGGGCATTCTGCTTTTGAAGGCGGTCAAGGTGGTTTTGGTGGTGGCGGTATGAATATGGAAGATATCTTTAGCCAATTTGGCGATATTTTTGGAGGTGCTTTTGGTGGCGGTGGTGGATTTTCAGGTTTTGGCGGTGGCGGTAGAAGTAGAGGCGGAACTAGAGTAAAAGGTAGTAATCTCAGAATTCGTGTAAAATTAACATTAGAAGAAATTGTTAATGGTGTTGAGAAAAAGGTAAAAGTAAAACGTTTGGTTAAAGCCAAAGGAGTTACTTATAAAACCTGTAATACATGCAATGGCCAGGGTCAGGTTACTAGAGTTACCAATACTATTTTAGGAAGAATGCAGACTGCTACTACTTGTCCCACCTGCCAAGGTGCCGGTGAAATGATTGATAGTAGGCCAAGCGGTTCTAATGCACAAGGTTTAGTGGAAAAAGAAGAAAGTGTTTCTATTAAAATTCCACCAGGTGTTGTTGATGGTGTACAATTAAAAGTATCAGGAAAAGGTAACGAAGCACCAGGTAATAGCGTTTCTGGAGACTTACTTGTGGTTATTCAAGAAATTCCGCATGACAAGTTAAAACGCGAAGGAAATAATTTGCATTATGATATGTATATAAGTATTCCTGAAGCTGTTTTAGGGGAAAGTAAAGAAATTGATACTTTAACAGGCAAGGTCAGAATTAAAATTGAAGCAGGTACGCAGTCTGGTAAAATATTACGTTTACGAGGTAAAGGATTACCAAGTTTGGAAGGATACGGTAAAGGCGATTTATTAATTCATGTAAACGTTTGGACACCCAAAAGTCTATCTAAAGACCAAAAAGCGTTTTTTGAAACAATGAAAGATGACGAACATTTTGCTCCGATTCCTACAAACTCTGATAAATCATTTTTTGAAAAGGTTAAGGATATGTTTTCTTGATAGTTAAGAAACCGTAAATTTATTTATTTGATAAAATTTAACGGTTTTTATTAATATAATTTATATATTTGTGCTGTTGAATTATAAAATTCAACACTTTTTCTTTTTCATAGCAATTTTCCCACTCTAATTTAGAGTGGGTTTTTTTATAAATATCTTTTTTTAACAATTTTTAAAGTTCTGATTAACAATTAGTTGTTTATTCGTTTAGAAGTATTCTAAATAATTGTTTAGGTTCTGCAATAAAAAAATACAGATTGCGTTATTATATTTGTATTGCTGAGCAATAGTTCAGTAATATTTCTTTTTCATAGCAATTTTCCCACTCTTTTTAATTAAGGAGTGGGATTTTTTTTAAAACAATATTTTTAACTCTACTTTTGCAACAAAGTAGGCTACCTTATCGCCTTCGAATATTCGGAGGAGGAAAGTCCGGACATCGTAGCGTATCATAGCGGATAACATCCGTCCGGTGCAAACCGAGGACAAGTGCAACAGAAAGCAAGTACAGTTAGGCTGTAGTGAAATCAGGTAAACTCTATGAGATGCAATGTTACGTATATTGGAGTCCCGAAAGGGTAAGGGTTACGCGTCCAATTCCAAGGGGTGAACAGCTAAAGTTATACAGTAATGTATAATGTAGATAAATGATAAGGGTTTCAGCAAAACTGAATTACAGAATCCGGCTTATGGTCTACTTTTTTTATTTTCTTTGTAAGAAATATTACTTCTTAGCGACTAAAAATCCGTCGAAAGAATACTATAATTATGAATACTAATGTTTGGTTTTTTGATGATGTAAACCTCTTTAAAATTTTATGTCCGCATAAATATCCTGCATATACTAAAGATCATAAACTAAGTACATATAAAAAAAGCGATTATATTTATTTTGAGGAAGACTCAGCCAATAAAATTTATCTAATTGATAAAGGAAAGGTTAAAATTGGTCATTATACCGAAGATGGAGAAGAAATTATCAGTGCTATTTTAACCAGAGGAGAAATTTTTGGAGAAAAAGCTATTTTAGGAGATGATAAAAGAAATGAATTTGCACAGTCTATTGATAATACTACTTCTATTTGTCCAGTATCAAAAGATACGCTCTTCGAATTAATGAGGGATAACATATCAGTTAGTCTTAAAATTTATAAGTTTATTGGTTTTCGTGTAAAGAAATTAGAGCGTAGAATTCAATTATTGCTGTTTAAAGATACTAAAACTAGGCTATTAGAGTTTTTAGACGAGCTTTGCGAAGATTATGGATATGATTGTGAAACTACTGGAGATAAAGTTATTCATCACCCCTATACACAAAAAGATATTGCTTCGTTAATTGGCACTTCAAGACCTACGCTTAATATTATTCTTAATGAATTAAAAAATGAAAAATTCTTAAGTTTTCATAGAAAAGAAATAAGAATTTTAAAAAAAGTTGCCTAATGTTAGCTGGCTAACATTTTATAAAATACTCCTACCATAAATTTGTCATATAATTATTTTTAAAGCGTCTTGAGAATATCTTAAGGTTCAGATATTACTTTAGATTAATTATTAACAAAAAAATTCTATTATGACAAGAAAAAAATTATTTTTAGCATTAGCAACTTTTAGTTTGCTATTTACATCATGTGACAATGATGATGACAATGTACCTTCCAAGAAAAATTTAACAGTTAACATAACTGGTCTGGAAGGCTTAGGTTCAGATTATGTTTATGAAGGTTGGATAATTGTAAATGGTGCTCCTGTAAGTACTGGTACTTTTTCAGACGTAACCACTGGTCAAACTTTTTCTGTAGATGCTACGCAATTAGATGCGGCTACCAAATTTGTTTTAAGTATTGAACCAGCTGGAGAAACTGGAACAGCTGCTGCCACTCCTTCTGATACTAAATTGGTTATAGGGGATTTTTCAGGTAACAGTGCATCAGTTTCTGTTGGTACTGTCGGAGATTTTACAACGGCTACACCAGCAGGAAAATTCTTTTTAAGATCTCCAACTGATGAAGCAACAGGCAATAATGGTAATGACGAAAGTGGAATTTGGTTTGGCACTCCAGGAGCACCACCATCTCCAGCGTTTACATTGCCGGCACTTGAAGCAGGCTGGAAGTATGAAGGCTGGGTAGTTGTTGATGGACAAGGACCTTTATCTACTGGAACGTTTACAGCTTTTGATGTAGCTGACGAAAATGCTGGTGACGCTACTTCTTTCAGTGGAACTGAAAATGCAGGACCACCAATTCCTGGTGAAGACTTTTTTAATAATGCTCCTAGCGGATTTACATTCCCATTGGATATTAGAGGAAAAACAGTTGTAATTTCTGTTGAACCATCACCAGATAATTCACCAACACCTTTCTTATTAAAACCTTTAAAAGGTACTGCAGGGAATGATACCGCTCCAACTGCTTATGATTTGGCTTTTGATAACGCTTCGTTTCCTTCAGGAACTGTAACAAGATAGATAATAAATTTTGAGTTAGTTAAAGGTGTAACATTTGTTGCACCTTTTTTTTATTGATTTTTGTAAGATTGTAATAGATTTACAACTAATAGTTAAATATTCTAATTTATGCAGTTTAACAAAAAGACACTATATAATATCTTATTTTTTGGATTTATAATTTTCCTTTTTACACCTTTTAGTTTGGGTTTCAGAGCAAAGTTTAATCAAGGTTTTGCTTATGTAAAAACATTGGTGTTTTCACCATCAGTTGATAAACCAGAAGAAAGAATAGCTTTAGATACTTATGACTTAAGCTTAAAAGGTATTGTTGCCGCCAATGATATAAATTTGGAGTCTTTAAAAGGTAAGGTAGTTTTCATAAACTATTGGGCAACTTGGTGTCCGCCTTGTATCGCAGAAATGCCTATGATAAATAGTTTGTATGGAGATTATAAAAATAAAATGGTATTCCTTTTTATAACAACCGATAGTAAAGGTAAAGTGGAGAAATTTTATACTAAGAACGATTACGATTTCCCTACATACAATCAGTTGTCAAAACCACCAAAGCAAATAGAAGTATCAACTATTCCAACAACTTTTATCTTGGACAAAAACGGAAAAATTGCCTTATCTGAATATACTGCTGCAAATTGGAACAGTGAAAAAGTTAGGCAATTATTAGATGATTTAATTGAAGAAAAATAATAAATTTAAATAAAAAAAGGTTGCTAATTTTTAGCAACCTCTTTTTTGGGAATAGCAATTGTTATTTTACAATTTTGAAGGGCATTTCATATACTTTGCCTACTCTTAACTTATTTACTTTCACTTTTTTATAATTTAAACGCTTTTTAATATAGCCATCTATTATTGCATTGTTAGTTTCATCATTTTTTGATCTAACTGAAATGATGACTAGCTCAGATTTTTCATTTAACATGAATGAAACATTGGCTTCTAATTCATCTGAATCAATACTAATTTTGGTTTTGTTTTTATTTAATAAGCTTATAATCTGACTTCTTATTTCTGATTTTGTGTCTGGTTCAACATTAGAAGCAAAAGATATAGATCCAACTAATAAAGCAAATGATAGGGTAATTAATTTTAATTTTTTCATAATAAATGTTTTTTTAGACTAAATTTTTGTTATGCTTAATAGACTGTTTATAAAATGAAATGTTACTGCTAAAAATCAGTTTAACTAAAATTTAGGATACCTTAACATTTTTAACATTTAAGAGAAACGCAAGTAGTTTTGCCAATAATAGTTCTTTATTTTTATTTTTTTTGAGTTTTAAACCTTTGTAGAAGATTAAATGGTACTTTTACCAAATTAATCCAAACTAATTCTTCGTGGAAGTACTATCCTCTTATAACTTAATTATTGAAGCCTCAATCATTATTATTTTATCTTTTTGGTTTACTGGCATTTCTAAAAAAACAAATATCCCATCTGTTTTAATGCTTATAGCACTTGGTGTACTATTAAAATTTGCAATGGATTATTTTGTAAGAGACGAAATAGATTTTAAACCTTCATTAGAAATATTAGGTACAGTAGGGTTAATTATGATTGTACTTGAAGCCGCCTTGGAGTTAGAGTTAAAAAGGGATAAAATAATACCTATCCTAAAATCTATGGCAATCGCTTTGCTCGGACTGGTAGCCTCAGCTTGGATTGCAGCTCTTATTTTATACAATACAATTGAGGGCATGTCTATGACATCTGCTTGGCTGTACGCCATTCCGTTATCAATTTTGTCAAGTGCTATTATAATACCTAGTGTGAGTGGATTGGGTGAAAAGAAAAAAGAATTTCATATTTATGAAAGTACCTTTTCAGACATTATGGGTATTATGCTATTTTATTTTGTGGCTGATGGATTAGATCCTGAGCATGCCGTAGGAGGTTCTGAATTTGCCATTACAACGGCACTAACTATTGTGATCGCTCTTGTGGCCAGTTATGCAATTATTCTTATTTTCCAAAAAATTAAAAGTCAGGCGAAACTCTTCTTATTAATAGCAGTTTTGTTGTTGTTATATGCAATTGGAAAGAAATTCCATTTATCTTCATTAATAATTATATTGATTTTCGGTTTGGTAATTGCCAATGTAAAGTTATTTTTTCCCGGTAAAACAGCCATTTTTTTAGAAAAAGAAAAGATTGATCAGATTTATCATGAATTGCACATCATAACACTAGAAACAGCTTTTGTAGTTCGTACTTTTTTCTTTGTAATATTTGGACTTACAATAGTTTTGTCTTCTTTAGTAAGTATTAGTGTTGTAGGTATTAGCCTTTTAATTATTGCTTCCATTTATGCTATTCGTTTTATTATTTTACGGGTTTTTATTGGTAAAGATATTTTTCCGCAATTGTTTATTGCTCCAAGAGGGTTAATTACCATTTTATTATTTTACAGTATTCCAAAAGAGGGGCAAGTTGCAAATTTTGAATCTGGAATTTTACTTTTTGTGATTATTGCCACTAGTTTATTAATGACTTGGGCTATGATTAAGGATAAGAAAAAAATTGGAACAACCTTGGATGAAATTGACGAAGAAATATTAGAACGAAATGAAGCAGAAGATGTTATCAATAAATTAGATAACCATGCCAATATTAATAAAAAAAATGACGTTACTGAAAATGGTGAAAGCGAATTTTCTTCGACAGAAGATTAAGAATTAATCTCGTTAATTACTTCAAGTAAAATCTGACATCCTTTTTCAATTTCTTCTTCAGAAATGTTTAATGGTGGTGTAATTCTAATAGCTCTTCCTTCATAAAGCAACCAGAATAGTAATAGTCCTTTTTCTAATGATTTTAAAATAATTTCCGAGGCAATCTCTGGAGTTTCCAGAATTAAAGCTAATAGTAATCCTTTGCCTCTAATCTCTTTAATAGCCGGATGCCGTAAATGCTTTCTGAATATTTTTTCTTTTTTTAAAACGTTAGCCATAATATTGGTTGAAGTAATTTCCTTCACAGTAGCTAAAGCCGATGTGGCAATAACAGGATGCCCCCCAAATGTAGTTATATGGCCCAATTTCGGATTTTCTTTTAAAGTTGACATAATTTCGGATGGAGCAATAAAAGCACCAATAGGCATACCGCCTCCCAAACCTTTACCAGTAATAATAATATCTGGTGTAATACTATAGGTTTTAAAACCAAAAAATGCACCTGTTCTGCCTATTCCCGTTTGTATTTCATCTAGTATTAAAAGGGCTCCAACTTCTTCACAACGTTTTTTTACTTTTGCTAAGTAATTATTTTTAGGAACAATAAAACCGGCACCACCTTGAATGGTTTCTAAAATTACAGCAGCGGTGTTGTTGGTTATTTTTTGAATTTCATCTTCATTGTTAAATGAGATAAATTTTATTCCAGGCACCAAAGGTCTAAAGGCTCTATTCTGATTTTCATTACCGCACACACTCATAGCACCTTGCGTATTACCGTGATAGGCATTTTTTGCAGAAATAATTTCTGTTCTGCCAGTATTTTTTTTGGCAAGCTTCAAAGCTCCTTCAGTAGCTTCCGTTCCCGAATTGGTAAGATAGACAGACCAGTTTTCTCGTTGAGGAAGTTGAGCTACTAATAGTTTGCAAAGTTCAACCGATGGTTTTTGGATAAATTCACCATAAACCATCACATGAGCATAAGTGTTGAGCTGTTCAACTATGGCTTTTTTAATTTTAGGATGATTATGCCCTAAACTGTTTGCAGAAACACCAGCAATAAAATCTAGATATGCTTTTTCGTTGGTATCATAAATATAAGAGCCATTTGCATGTGATATTTCTATAGCTAATGGATGTGGAGAAGTTTGTGCTTGGTATTTTAAAAAGTCGGATTCAGACACTGATTGTATTAATTAACATGAATTATTATAAATAAACAGACTAAATTTAATTGTTTACGGATTGTTTATTATTAGTCTCGACGGATTCCCCTTCCTTCGGAGGGGGCAAGGGGGAGGCTGCTTTATCCTTTATAAAAATATCTTCCATTTTATAGGGCCTTTCTTTATCACGCCAAATAAAGCCTGGAAATAAACGTTCGCTTTTAGGCAATTTGGATGGAGGGAAAATAGTTCCTTCCGGATTTACAAAATAGGTGATATCTTTTATTTTTTTATCCATTAGTTTGAAATTAATACGACTACAGGTACTTTTATCTATTCCGTTAAGATTATCCTCATCATCCCTGACATAGAAAATACTTTCCGCATTGCCAATAACATTAACATCCTCCAAATCGTTCTTGATAAACTTCCCTAAAATATTCCTGCCTTTTATCTGATTGTAACCCGCGGAATCTTTTTGAATAACAAATGCGTTTCGTAGAATTTTTAGACTGTCTAATTTTTCGGTTTCAGGATTGGAAAGTAAGTGTATAGTATCTCCTGTAATCTGGCTTTCTTGCGACCATAGGATAGGATTTCTAAACATCTGTGTCAATCCTGTTTTTTGATTGGAGTGAATAGAATCGCATTTCCCGCTTAAATTGCTCTTAAAGAATTTAACACGATTATATGCTCTAACGATTCTGTTTTCTGGTTTGCCAGTAACCAATAATGTATCACCATGCACATACATAGAGTCCTTTTCAATTTCTGTAATGGCGACAGCTCTGTCAATCACATAAGCAGAATCTAACTCTTGATAAAACTCCCCATAATTACCTCGTATTACGGCCTTATTTAAAGTGTCTAATACTTTTATATTGTTAGTGGCAGATGCAAAGGCTTTGTTTCTATCGTAATACAAGCTATCAGCAGTAATTGACCTGTTTTTATAGGTTATTACGGAATTTTCTGTAAAATGAGATATGTCTTTTTTTGTGTCATAAAACCCATTTTCGGTATAAATATGATTATCTTCTCCAACAATAGTTGATGGTCCAAATAAAAATGCTTGTCCATTATTAGTATAATATTCAAGATGTTCAGAATTAAGCACATAATCAGGATTGGTTAAGACTACGTCCGAAAGGGCTTCAAATTTTGAAGTTTGTAAATAGTAATTTCCTTTTTCACTTACCAACACATTGGCAGTATCTTTAATAGTTGCACCACTTTTATAATACAATAATTGCTTTATTCGGTCAAAGTCTAAGGTATCAGTGGCTAAGGTCATTGTTGGGTCAGTCAACACTACTTTTCCCCACGATTTTGCTTTTTTAGTCTTACCATTATACTGAACATAATCGCTAGTTTGGGTAATAGTATCACCTTGATTTAGCACCACATTTCCAAATGCCCTTATTATGTTTTGAAGTTTAAAATGTATTGCTTTTTTACTTCGTAAGGTAATGCCTTCATGCTCAACAACTACATCACCCAACAATACCGTTTGGTTTGGATACTTTTCTTCATCCTCAATAGAATTATCTGCATGCAAGATTTGAATACGCTTCTCCTGGGCGTGCAATCCGAAAGTTGTGAAAACCAAAACTATGATTAGTAAATACTTCAAATTATATATTTTACTGCAAAACTAAGCAAAAAAGTGATTGTTAATTTTAAATTCTTGTTAAAGGGCAAAATATTAATTTTCAATACATGTTAGTTTATTTCTTTCAAATACAACAACTCAGAAGAGTTGACAGTTATGTAATAAAACGCTAACAATAATTTCCAGCCCGATAGGTTAGAACCCAATTTAAGTATAGTCGTTTCGTTTTCTTTGGTACTAATTTTTTGTGGTTCTGTCTGGCACCAATCAATTTTTGCATAAACCTCATTTTCTTCAGCGTCGAGAATAAAAATTTTGGTCTCCCCATCTTTAATTGTACCTACTTTTTTGTTATTTATATAGATTCCAATGGCTCTTGCTTTATTGGCATATTGTTTGGTTCTAGTAATTTCTAGTACTCGATTACTCATCTATATTCAAGAGTTTTTTTTGGTTATAAAAGCTTGAATCTCTTTTTATTCAATTAACTGAAGTCTTTTTACAATGGAATTCTTTTTCAAAATAGTCCCGGGCGATAACACCGCATTGGCTCCAATTTTTGAATTATCACCAACCAAGGCTCCAAATTTGGTAACACCCGTTTCAATCTGTTGATTATTAAATTTTACAACTATCCTTTTATCTTCTCTTTCATTATAGTGATTAGCTGCAATGGAACCTGCTTCAAAATTTACGTGTTCCCCAATGATGCTATTTCCAATATAATTTAAGTGAGCAATTGAAGTATTAGAACAAATAATACTACTCTTAATTTCTGAGGAAGGACCAATTTTAACTGACTTGTCTAAGAAAACTCCTTCTCGAAAATAGGTATTTGCCCCAATATGGCAATTTTCCATCGCTATAAATGGCCTTTTAATAGTTACATTGTTTTCAAAGATTACTGAGTTGTGAATGGCAATTCCATCACTTATTCTAAAATCTCCTTGAAGTTTAGGAATTATTTCTTCGACAATTTCTTTTAAATTACTGGTTAATTCCCAAGGTAATAGTTCTGAGTTGAAATACTCAGGCAAGTCAGAAAGAAAATCTGAAATATTCATAATTTATTACTAGTTAAGTTGATTTATTTAATCTAATTGTCCGTAATGAACATAACCAGGTCGTCACCCTGAACTTGTTTATTCATTAATTACTTATTAATTTTGATAGAATTCATGAATCTTCGATTTCAGGGTCGCATCGAACAAATAGCTGTATGTCAAATAATATTGAGATGCTGAAACGTGTTCAGCATGACGTTACACTACATTATTACGGATTAAGGATATACAATATTTATTAAATTATAAAATTTCTAAATAAACGCAATACATAATTTAATATCTTGATAACTTACACTACCATTTAGAGCACTAAAAATAGTTTTTGAGCTAATGGGCTTATCTTTAGGTTGTAAGTCATATACTTTTTTAACTTTATTGAAAAGTGCATTTTTTGGTTTGTAAAAACTCAAGTCTTCTTTTGGATAATCTTGGCGAATTTTAATAATATGACCTGATATGGTACCCGCTGTCATTCCTCTTTCTTCAGCAATAGCTTCAATAGATTTTTTTTGTTTTAAATAAGACAGTGTCAACTCATAGGTGGATTGCTTCTTTGTCTTTTTTTCTTTAATTTTTTTCTTGTTCTTTTCAATACCCTTAACATCAGTTATTCCTCCACAGCTTCTAATAAATGGTGGAGCCATTTTATTTAGTTCGCCAATAGTATATTTTTCGTCGGCATCGTTAGAAAGCTCTTGAAATCGGATATCCGCTTTATGAGCCAACGCATCTACTTTTAAGGCCATTTCATTCAACCCTTTTAAATGTAGGTTTTCAATTTTTTTCAATCGTGATAATGCCACATAGCCTTGTCCGCGTTCAAAAGTTTTGGAAAGGTCTACTTCGGCTTCATCCAATGTCATTCCTTGGCATTTATGAACAGTGATTGCCCAGGCCAGTCGTAATGGAAATTGACTAAAACTTGCCAGTAATTTATTATGATCGTCTTGAATAGACCAATCTTCTCTTTCCACGGTAATAATTCTATCGTTTGATGTCTTAACTTTAGGAGAGCCTTCTTCGTTAAAACCTATTACTTTGCCTAGTGTACCATTTACAAAGCCTTTTTCGTTGTTGTTTTTTACAAACATTACTTTTGCTCCAACTTTTAACTGTAAATTTTCATTGGCCAAAACGGCATTTTTCAAGGTGTCTATTAACTTTTTGTTGCCTTTTGATGAGGCTTTAAAGGTTCTAGTTCTGCCTTCTAACGTCACTAAATGTTCATTATTAATCTTGTCAACATCTGCATTATGGGTATATAATTTAGTAGGAACTTCTTTGTTCTCCAGTTTGTTTTGTGTTGCATCATTTAATAATTGCATACTATATTCTGATACATTGCCTGTTCTAATTTCGTTTAGAATATCATTCAAGCTTGAATCGCTTTGCCGGAATTGTTCTGTTAAATAGCATATGGTAAAATTGGCATTTACCCAAGCCTCTGACATAAAAGAGAATTTATCCCTGCTTTTTTCGCTGTAATTACCAATAGGAGGGAGCTGGAAAAAATCGCCACTCAGTACGACTTGAATTCCGCCAAAAGGTTCATGATTTCCTTTAAAATAACGCAACACTTTGTCAACCAAATTCAATTGGTTTTTATGCAGCATTGAAATTTCATCAATAATCAGGATTTTTGCCTTTTCCAGATTTTTTTTAAGGTACTTTTTGGTTTTCATCGTTACCAAATTTCCTTGGGTCAGATGCTCTTTAACTCCAATACCCGCCCAAGAATGTATGGTCATGCCATTCATGTGCGTAGCAGCAATACCCGTAGAAGCGGTTACGGCAACGGGTACTTTTCTGGCTCGTAAATAATTGATGTATTCATTAAGCACATAGGTTTTGCCTGTACCAGCTGAACCTGTTAAGAACACATTCTTACCTGATTTTAATATGGACAGGGCTTTTTCTTGTTGCATAAATGCGAAGATAGAAAAAGTCTTTTAACTATGTGCTGCTTGTTACTAATTGTTAGATAGCCTAGAGGAATCAATCAATCTTTTCTAGCTCTACCCAAAACGGGAATATGTTTTTTCCACCTTCGGCATAAAATGATCTTATATCACAATCCATTTCAGGAAAATGAATGTTATTCATTTCAATAACATCTGTATTGTCTAGGCTATTATTCACCATTTGATTCACCATTGTATTTGTTTCCAAATACATTTTTCCGTTGGCTTTAATTGGTTTAATAAATTTGAACCGGATATTATAAGTACCTTCTTTAATGTTAACTTTCCATTTTCCATAAATTTCTTCTTGATTCCAAATACCACGTTGTCCACCCGCATCGTTTCTGTTCAAAAAAATAGGATTTTCATGTTTGCTGCCAACAATAATCCGAGGTTGATTAACGAGATTTTTAGAGTTTATGAGTTCTTTATAGGTGCTGTCAAGTTCTTTTTTAAGTTTATTTCCAGTGCTGATGTTTTCAAGCATGATATTTTTTTGCTCGTACGGATCTTTTTTAAGATTGAATAGCTCAAAATTTTCAATATTGGCATTATAATCTGTATGCCCAACGAGTTTATGATTTCCTTTCAATAACGCCATATTGTTATACCGTTCTGGATAACGTCTTGTCCAGTAAAAAAATAATGACCTGTTATGCCAATTAATAGGCTTATTTTCAATAAGCGGGACAAGACTTTTACCATCAATAGTTTTTTCTTTGGGCAAGCCAACATTGCATAATTCTGAAAGTGTAGGTAAAATATCTATATGAGCAGAAGTACTTTCAATATCCTTATTTCCTTTAAAGGATGAAGGGTATTTCATGTAAAATGGGACTCTAACGCCACCTTGAAATACACTGCCCTTACGTCCACGCATTCCAGCTACATATCTTACTTGTTGTGGTCCGTTATCAGTCATAAAAATGACAATTGTATTATCGGCAATATTTAAATCGTCCAATTTTTTAAAGAGCTTACCCAAGTTATCATCAATATTTGTAACCATAGCATATACTTTTCGAGCGTCTTCCTTGTTTTTTTCGCTCATTTTTACAAAAGGCCTGTCATCGTTTTCAAAACCTGAAGCGGGGTCAACAGATACATATTGTTGATAATAGTTGTCTGGAACTTGCAAAGGCGTATGCGGAGCATTAAAAGATAAGTAACAAAAAAAAGGTGTTTCTTTATTTTTTTCAATAAACGCAATGGCATTATCCGTAAAAATATCTGAACAATAACCAGTATAAGCTTCTTGCTTGTTATTATGCCAAAGCACAGGGTCAAAATAACTTCTGTCTCCCTTAAAGTAAGTGGTAAAATCACCCACTTGTCCTATTCCTCCCGAAAGGTGAATAAGCGATTCATCAAAACCCTGATCGCTTGGTCTGCTTGGGTAATTATCACCTAAATGCCATTTTCCAAAAATTCCGGTTGTGTAATTGGCTTGTTTTAGCATTTCTGCAATGGTTACTTCATTGGAAGCCATAATTGCACCGCCGTTATACGTATCTCTGATACCAGTGCGTAACGAGTATCGTCCTGTCATTAGACTGGCTCGAGTGGGAGCACACACAGGTGAAACATAAAAATTAGTAAACCTTAAACTTTCTTTAGCGAGATTATCTAGTACGGGTGTTTTTACATGTGGATTGCCTGTAATACCCAAATCTCCATAGCCTTGATCGTCTGTTATAATTAGTATTACATTTGGGTGTTTTGTATTTTGAGCAATTCCAAATTGAGTAAATACTAGCAAATAAATTAGAGCAATGGCGATTTTTGGAAGCTTCATTATAATGCTTTTAATAATTGTAACAATATACGAAGTAATAACTTAAATCTTTAAATCGATATCTGATTCTTCATTATCTCTACTTACTCAAATACATCTTCCTTCTAGAATACAATTCGTAAAACTGGTCATCTTTTAGGCTGTCAATAAATAAAATACTCTCTCCGGTTGATTTCATTTCAGGCCCTAGTTTTTTATCTACATTAGGAAACTTATTAAATGAAAACACAGGTTGCTTAATGGCAAAGCCGTTTAGTTTTGGATTAAAGTCAAAATCTTTTAATTTTTTATCGCCTAACATTACTTTGGTAGCATAATTTACATACGGTTCGCCATAGGCTTTGGCAATAAAAGGAACCGTTCTTGAAGCTCTTGGGTTGGCTTCTATAATATAAACAATATCGTCTTTTATGGCAAATTGAATATTGATAAGCCCTACCGTTTTTAGTGCTTTTGCAATTTTAACAGTGTGGTCTTTTATTTGCTGCATTACAAATTCACCCAAATTAAAAGCGGGCAATGTAGCATTTGAATCTCCGGAATGGACACCACATGGCTCAATATGTTCCATAATGCCAATGGTATAAACATCTTCGCCATCACAAATAGAATCGGACTCCGCTTCTATAGCACCATCTAAATAATGATCTAATAACAGTACATTATTTGGTATCTTACGAAGTAAATCCACCACATGGTTTTCCAACTCTTCTTTGTTGATGACGATTTTCATCCCTTGTCCACCCAATACATAAGAAGGTCGGACTAAAATCGGAAAGTCTAATTCATCAGCTACGGCTAAAGCCTCATCCGCAGTTGTTGCTGTTCCAAATCGTGGATAAGGAATATCCAATTCTTTTAGTAGTGTAGAGAAACGACCTCTATCCTCAGCTAAATCCAACGCTTCAAATGAAGTCCCTATAATTTTCACACCATATTTTTCTAGCTTTTCAGATAGTTTTAATGCAGTTTGTCCGCCTAATTGTACAATAACACCTTCTGGTTTTTCGTGTTGAATGATATCATAAATATGTTCCCAGAAAACGGGTTCAAAATACAGTTTGTCAGCGGTGTCAAAATCCGTAGAAACCGTCTCAGGATTACAGTTAATCATTATGGTTTCATAACCTGCTTCTTTAGCCGCTAATACGCCGTGAACACAACAATAATCAAACTCAATTCCTTGTCCAATTCGATTAGGGCCTGAGCCTAATACAATAATTTTCTTTTTATCTGTAACCACAGATTCGTTTTCAGCAGAAGCCACACCGTTTACTATACTATTATTCTCAAAAGTAGAGTAGTAGTAAGGTGTTTGAGCCTTAAATTCTGCAGCACAGGTGTCAACCAATTTATAAACGCGGTTAATGTTAAGCTCTTGACGCTTTTTATAGACTTCACTCTCATAACAATCTAACATATGTGCAATTTGTCTATCACCATAGCCCTTTTGTTTAGCCTCTAACAATAAATCTCTTGGTAAGGTCTCTAAGCTATGAGTTGATATTTCTTTTTCCAAAAAGTGCAATTCTTCATATTGACGTAGATACCACATGTCAATTTTAGTAATTTCATGGATTCTACTCAACGGCATTCCCATCTGAATGGCATCATAAATAATAAAAACACGATCCCAACTAGGGTTTCTTAATTTGTCAATAATTTTCTCATAATCTTTTTCACCTTTGCCATCTGCACCAATCCCATTTCGCTTAATTTCAAGAGATTGCGTTGCTTTATGTAAAGCTTCTTGAAAAGACCTACCAATACCCATTACTTCACCAACCGCCTTCATTTGTAAGCCTAAGGTACGATCAGAACCTTCAAATTTATCAAAGTTCCAACGTGGTATTTTTACAATAACATAATCTAACGTAGGTTCAAATAAAGCAGAAGTAGATTTTGTAATCTGATTGTCCAGTTCATCCAACGTAAAACCAATAGCCAATTTCGTTGCAATTTTTGCAATTGGGTAACCTGTTGCTTTACTTGCCAATGCGGAAGAACGTGAAACACGAGGGTTGATTTCAATAGCTATAATATCTTCTTTTTCATCAGGGCTTACCGCAAATTGTACGTTACATCCACCTTCAAAATCACCTATAGAACGCATCATGTGTATAGCCATATCACGCATTTTTTGATAGGTTTTATCCGACAAGGTCATTGCAGGTGCAACTGTAATGGAATCTCCTGTATGAATACCCATTGGATCCATATTCTCTATAGCACAAATAATAACAACATTGTCATTGTTATCGCGTAATAATTCTAGTTCGTATTCTTTCCATCCCATCATTGCTTTATCAATCATCACTTCGTGGATAGGGGACGCTTCAAGGCCTCTTCTTAGTAATTCATCAAAATCTTCTGCCTTGTAAACAATTGATGCTCCCGCACCGCCTAGTGTGTAAGATGATCGTATTACCAACGGAAAACCAAATTCTTGAGCTATTTCTTTACCTTTTAAAAATGATGTTGCCGTAGCTTGAGGAGCCATTTCAACACCGATTTCACCCATTAAATTACGAAACTGCTCTCTGTCTTCAGTTACGTTTATGGCATCTATATCAACACCTATGAGTTCAACATCAAAATCTTTCCAAATACCTTTATTATCAGCCTCAATACACAGGTTAAGTGCAGTTTGGCCTCCCATTGTTGGCAAAACGGCATCTACTTGAGGATGCTCTTTTAATATTTTAACCAGAGATTTTGTGGTTAATGGTAATAGGTAAACATGATCTGCCATTGAGGGATCCGTCATGATTGTAGCAGGATTCGAGTTGATAAGGATAGTTTCTATTCCTTCTTCACTTAAAGATCTTAAGGATTGACTTCCTGAATAATCAAACTCACAAGCTTGACCTATTATAATTGGACCTGAACCTATAATTAAAACGGATTTGATTGCTGGATTTTTTGGCATTTTCTGTCTGTCTATTTTTATGGATTACAAATATTTGAATTTTCTATTTTTTTTGTGTCTATAATTTTAAAAACTTATTAAGAAGATATAAAAAAAGGTGTTACTAAAAAAGTAACACCTTTATATATAATTGAATAAATTATCATTATTTTTTCGGGCTAGGGTCTGATGAAACTGAAAGTCTCTTTCTGCCTTTAGCTCTTCTGCGAGCTAAAACCTTTCTTCCGTTAACACTTGCCATTCTTTCTCTAAAGCCGTGTTTGTTCTTTCTTTTTCTCTTTGACGGTTGATACGTTCTTTTACTCATTATTCTATATCTTTAAAAAATCTTCTTATCAGTTAAATAAGGATTCAAATAAACCCCTGCTAAAATCGGTGGCAAATATACAAATCCTTTTGTTTTTTACAACAGTTTTTTGAATAAAAAAATAAAGCGGTTTATTCTGGTCATTTTTAGTATTTTTCAATATTTTTACTGGAAAATAAACTAAATGAATACATATCAAAAACCCATGTTAAAAGAGGGTAGCCTAAAAGATAATACAATTGTAATTACTGGTGGCGGCAGCGGACTTGGAAAAGCAATGACGACTTATTTTTTAGAGTTGGGAGCCAATGTAGTAATTACCTCTAGAAACATTGATAAATTAAAAACGGTAAAAGCTGAACTTGAAGAAAAGACAGGTGGAAAAGTTTTACCGGTACAATGTGATGTTCGTAATTATGAAGAGGTAGAGGCAATGCTTCAGGCTTCTATAAAAGAATATGGAAGAGTAGATGGGTTGTTAAATAATGCTGCTGGTAATTTTATCAGCCCAACCGAACGGTTATCGGCAAATGCATTTGATACTATTATTGACATTGTATTAAGAGGTACAAAAAATTGCACGTTAGCTTTTGGTAAACATTGGATTTCTGAAAAACAAGATAATGCTACAGTATTAAATATTGTAACTACTTATGCATGGACAGGTTCCGCCTATGTAGTTCCGTCTGCTACTGCAAAAGCAGGAGTGTTGGCGATGACACGCTCTTTGGCTGTGGAATGGGCAAAATATAATATTAGATTTAATGCCATTGCTCCAGGACCTTTTCCTACTAAAGGAGCTTGGGACAGGTTATTACCTGGAGATTTAAAGGATAAATTTGATATGAAAAAGAAAGTCCCATTACGTAGGGTGGGCGAGCATCAAGAGTTAGCAAATTTGGCAGCGTATTTAATGTCAGATTTTTCATCGTATGTTAATGGTGAAGTTATTACAATAGATGGAGGTGAGTGGTTGCAAGGTGCTGGTCAGTTTAATATGTTAGAACAAATACCTCAAGAAATGTGGGATATGCTAGAAATGATGATACGATCTAAAAAGAATAAAAGCTAAATAATAAAACGTTAAAATTAAAAACAACAATGAGAAAACTAATTTTCGCACTAGCAGTACTAGTTGTTAGTGCTACTGCTTTTGCACAACAAACAATTGACTTAAATTCTAAAATCCCAACTGACCCTAATATCAGAACGGGTAAGTTTGAAAATGGACTAACATATTACATTCGTAATAATGGCAAACCTGCAGACAAGGTTGTATTAAGACTGGTAATTAATGCGGGTTCAATATTAGAAGATGATGACCAGCAAGGTTTAGCTCACTTTATGGAGCACATGAATTTTAATGGTACTAAGAATTTTAAAAAGAATGAGTTGGTGGATTATCTGCAAAGTATCGGCGTAAAATTTGGGGCACACTTAAATGCTTATACCAGTTTTGATGAAACCGTGTATATCTTACCAATACCAAGTGATGATGAAGATAAATTAGATAAAGGATTTCAAATTTTGGAAGATTGGGCATTTAACACACTACTTACTGATGACGAAATTGAAAAAGAAAGAGGCGTAGTGCTAGAGGAATATCGAATAGGTTTAGGAGCTGATAAACGTATGTTGGCAAATTATTTACCTAAAATGATGTACAATTCTAAATACGCCGAAAGATTGCCAATAGGAAAAAAAGATATTCTTGAGAATTTTAAACCTGAAGCTATTAAAAGGTTTAGAGATGATTGGTACAGACCAGATTTAATGGCAGTAATTGCTGTAGGTGATGTTGATTTAGATAGATTAGAAGCTAAAATTAAAGAACACTTCAGCAAAGCCAAAGTCAAAACCAATCCGCGTGAGCGTAAAGTTTTCAAAGTACCAAATCACGAAGAAACATTTATTGCCGTAGAAACTGACAAAGAAGCTACTTTTAATCAAGTGCAATTATTGTATAAGGACAAAGGCCAACCAAAAGTTGAAACTACTTTAGAAGATTATAGAAAATCAATAGTAAAAGGACTGTTTTCTCAAATGATAAATAATCGATTACAAGAATTGACAAATGGCGAAAATCCACCTTTTGTATTTGGGTCATCCTATTACGGAGGTACTTGGGCTAGAAGTAAAAATGCGTATCAATCGATGGCAATGTCCAGTCCAACAGGACAATTAACTGCTTTAAAAACGCTATTAGAAGAAAATGAACGTGTTAAGCGTTATGGTTTTCAAAAAGGAGAATTTGAACGTGCTAAGACAGCTATTTTAGCTAGAATGGACAAAGCATTTCAGAATAAGGATAAAAATGAATCTGGTAGATATGTAGGTGAGTATGTACGTAATTTTTTAGAGAAAGAACCAATCCCGGGAATTGAATGGGAATATAATTTTTATAAAAAAGCATTGCCAACTATACAATTGGATGAAATTAATGGATTAATTTCCAATTATTTGCATGAGGATAATAGAGTAGTGGTGTTGACGGGTTCAGATAAAGAGGGTACTCCTAAAATTACAGAACAGCAAGTAACCAATTTATTAGCGGAAGTTGAAAAAGCAGATATTAAACCTTATGAAGATTCTGATTTAGGTGAGTCTTTAATGACAAAGATGCCTAAAATAGGTGCTATTATTAAAGAGGTTAAAGATGAAAACTTGGGTACAACTACATTAACCTTGGTTAATGGAGCAACAGTAGTTTATAAAAAAACTGATTTTAAAGATGATGAAGTTTTATTTGAGGCCTTTAGTTATGGTGGTACAAACGAGTATGATTTAGATACCTATAAAAAGACGGCAAGAGCAAATGGAGGGCTAAACGAAGCTGGTGTAAATGGTTTTAACAAAACCGACTTAGGAAAATTGCTAACTGGTAAAATTGCTTCTGTACGTTCTTTTATTGGGTCGGCTAGCGAGGGCTTGTCAGGTAGGTCTACCCCAAAAGATTTAGAAACCTTATTTCAATTGATTCATCTGAATTTTACTGCATTAAATAAAGATGAAAAAGCATTTGCGTCTTTTGCGAACAAGCAAAAAGCTTTTTTAGGAAGTGTAATGTCTAACCCCAATATTTACTTTCAAATAGAGTTAGGAAAGTTTATGAATAAGGACAATGAAAGATATTTAGGGTTTCCAACTCCAGAAGAGTTTGATAATGCTGACTATAACTTAGCTCATGAGAAGTATAAAGAGCGTTTTGCAAATGCTGGAGATTTCAATTTCTATTTTGTAGGGAATTTTGATGAGGCTAAATTAAGAGAATTTTCAAAACAATATTTGGCAAGCCTTCCTAGTACTGACAAAAAAGAGGATATTAAAGATTTAGGATTTAGATCTTTGTCAGGTTCGCATGAAAAAATTATAAAAAAAGGTACTGAGCCTAAAAGTAGCGTAATGATTCGATACACTGGTGAGACTAAATATAATGCTAAAGACGATCACATGCTTCAAAGTCTTGGTGAAATTTTAACTATTAAATTGATTGAAAAGCTCCGTGAAGAAGAAGCTGGCGTTTATGGAGTAGGAGCTAGAGGTGGACTTAATAAATTGCCTTATGGTTCTTATAATTTTACAATCTCTTTCCCGTGTGGTCCTGAAAATGTTGAAAAATTAAAAGAGGCTGCTTTGGCTGAGGTTCAGGAAATTATTGAAAACGGACCAACAGAAGAAGACGTTGAAAAAGTGAAACAAGCCCAGTTATTGGAATACAAAGAAAATTTAAAGAAAAACAACTACTGGATAAGAGCGTTAAAAAATGCCGATTACAATAAAGCGGACAGATCAAAAATAATGGGTAAAACCAAAGAAATTGATAATATAACGGTCAAAAATATTCAAGCGGTTGCCAATAAATACCTGACCGAAGGTTATATCTTGGCCGTTCTTTATCCTGAAAACCACGAATAAAACTTATTAACATTCTAATAGGCTGCCTTAGTGATTGGAAACAATCCTAAGGCAGTTTTTTGTTCATGTTTTGTTTACAACTTCATTTCAATAACTCATAAATAGTTGTATTTTTATAGCCTAAAATTTAATGCAATTAATGGGGAAAATAATAGCCGTTGCAAATCAAAAAGGTGGTGTTGGTAAAACTACCACAACAGTTAATTTAGCTGCTGCTCTTGGAGTTTTAGAGAAAAAGGTTTTATTGATTGATGCCGACCCACAAGCCAATGCAACTTCTGGTTTGGGTATTGATGTAGAGGCTGTTACCGCGGGTACTTATCAGTTGCTGGAGCACTCTGTAAATAGTAAAGACGCAATAGTCACAACTAATTCACCCAATGTAGATGTTGTACCATCGCATATTGATTTAGTGGCTATAGAATTAGAATTGGTAGATAAGGATGAGCGTGAGTACATGCTCAAACAAGCTATTGAAGAAGTTAAGGATCAATACGATTTTATTCTAATTGATTGTGCCCCTTCTTTAGGATTGATTACCTTAAATGCCTTAACATCAGCCGATTCTGTTATTATTCCTATTCAATGTGAGTATTATGCCCTAGAAGGTCTAGGAAAGCTATTAAACACAATAAAAAGTGTTCAGAAAGTCCATAATCCTGAGTTAGACATTGAAGGATTGTTGCTCACTATGTACGATTCGCGGCTCAGATTATCAAATCAAGTAGTTGCCGAAGTAAAAAAACATTTTCAGAATATGGTTTTTAAAACCATTATTCAGCGAAATATCCGCTTGGGCGAAGCACCGAGTTATGGCGAAAGCATTATTGCGTATGATGCTACCAGTAAAGGTGCGGTAAATTATATTAACTTAGCACACGAAATTTTAAAAAAGAACAAGAATGGCTAAAGCTGTTAAAAAACAAGCATTGGGTAGAGGGCTTTCCGCATTGCTAAAAGACCCTGTTGAAGATATTCGTTCTGTAAGAGATAAAAATGCTGATAAATTAGTTGGTAGTATTGTCGAAATTGATTTGGTTTCAATTGAAGTGAATCCTTTTCAACCAAGAACCTATTTTAATGAAGAAGACTTAAGAGAGTTAGCTAGTTCTATAAAAGAATTAGGCGTAATACAGCCAATTACTGTCAGAAAATTGGATGGAAATAAGTTTCAATTAGTATCTGGTGAACGGCGTTTTAGAGCTTCAAAATTGATTGGTTTAAAAACCATACCTGCTTACATAAGGCTAGCTAATGATCAAGAGATGCTTGAGATGGCATTGGTTGAAAATATTCAGCGAAAAGATCTTGATCCTATTGAAGTAGCTTTGTCATACCAACGCTTAATTGACGAAATTAATCTAACACAAGAAGAATTGAGTAAGCGTGTGGGTAAAGATAGGTCAACGGTTACTAACTATTTACGATTGTTAAAGTTAGATCCCATTATTCAAACAGGTATGCGTGACGGATTTTTGTCTATGGGGCATGGTAGAGCCTTAATTGGTGTCGATAATTTTGTTAAGCAACTAGATATTTATGAAAAAATTATCAAAAACAACCTTTCTGTAAGACAAACTGAACAATTGGTGAAAAATGTACGTGATGGTAAAACCAATGAGAAAATTACTATCACTAATACTGTTCCAGACTACATTAAGCAAAGTACTAAAGAGATTAGTGATTTTGTGGGGAATACCGTAAAAATAAAACTTTCAGGAGAAAATAAAGGAAAAATTGAAATTCCTTTCAATTCTCAAGAAGATTTTAATCGCATTAAAAAGCTATTGCAATAGATGTTCAAATGGTGTGTCTATACTATTTTTTTTATAAGTTCTTTTGCGACGGTTTTTGCACAAGACACAATTCCCTCTAAATTAAAAGTCAGTAAAATAGACACCTCTTTTGTAGCAGATGAAATAAATATACTGGCCCCTTCAAAAGCGGCATTTTATTCTGCAGTTTTTCCTGGTTTAGGTCAAGTCTATAATAAAAAGTACTGGAAAGCACCTATAGTTTGGGCTGCAGTGGGTACAGGCACTTATTTTTATATAGATAACAACAACAAATACAATAAATATAGAGAGGCATTTAAACTTGAACTTGCCAATAGACCTCATGAATTTGATGGAACTGGAGAAAAACCGCAGCTAACGGAAGCCAGTTTGGAACGTGCTCAGAATTTTTATAAAAAGAATAGAGATTTGTCATTATTTATAACCATTGGGTTATATATTTTAAATATTATTGAAGCCAATGTTGATGCACATTTACCAGATAAAGCTTTAAATACCAATATTTCGTTTAATCCCACAATTTTTACGATACCCGCAACAAATCAAGCGGTATTCGGTGCAACAATCAGTTTTAATTTTTAATTTAGCCAAATGAACATCGCTTTATTCGGATATGGTAAAATGGGTAAAACCATTGAAAGGATTGCAATAGAAAGAGGTCATACTATTGTGGCTAAAATTGATGTGGATACTGCCGATTTTGATTTGTCAGAAGCGGATGTTGCTATAGATTTCAGTGTGCCAAACGAGGCTTTTAACAATATAAATTTATGCTTTAATAAAAGGGTTCCAGTTATTTCAGGTACAACAGGTTGGTTGGATAATTTTGATAAAGCTATTGAGAATTGTAAAATGAAAAATGGAGCATTTATTTATGCATCCAATTACAGTTTAGGGGTCAATTTGTTTTTTGAATTGAACCAGCAACTGGCTAAGCTAATGAAGAATTTTGATGTATATAATGTAAGTTTAGAAGAAACGCATCATATACAAAAATTGGACGCTCCTAGCGGTACAGCCATTACTTTGGCTGAGGCTGTTATTGAGCAAACTTCAAAAGAAAAATGGAGTTTAGATGTAACGGACGATGAGAAAGCTATACCAATAACATCTAAACGTATAGAGAATGTGCCAGGTACACATGTTGTTTCTTATACATCTGGCGTTGATGAAATTGAAATTACCCATACTGCTAAAAATAGGGACGGATTTGCTCTTGGTGCAGTAATTGCTGCCGAATGGCTTAAGGATAAAAAAGGCGTTTTTACAATGAAGGACGTGTTAGGTATTTGATAATAGTAATAATTCAAAATAAAAAACAGTAAATATGACTTTTACAGAATGGTTTATATTTTTTCTAGTTATACAAGTAATCCACTTTTTAGGAACTTGGAAATTATATGTAAAAGCGGGTCGAAGGGCTTGGGAAGCAGCAATTCCTATTTATAATGCTGTAGTTTTAATGAAAATTATCAATCGCCCTTGGTGGTGGGTAATTCTATTGTTTATTCCTATCGTTAATTTATTGATGTTCCCCGTGGTTTGGGTTGAGACCATCAGAAGTTTTGGTCGAAACTCAAGGTTAGATACTATCTTAGTCATTTTAACACTTGGGTTTTATATTTACTATATTAATTATGCTACAGATGTTGAGTATATTGAGGATAGAAGTTTAACACCAAGAACAACTGCAGGAGAATGGATTAGTTCTATTGTTTTTGCAATAATTGCGGCAACTCTGGTACATACGTATGTTATGCAGCCTTATACCATTCCGTCTTCTTCATTAGAAAAGACATTGTTAATAGGTGATTTCCTTTTTGTAAGTAAATTCCATTATGGAGCTAGGGTGCCTATGACAACCGTGGCATTGCCCATGGTACATGATACTATCCCATTCACTAATAGTAAATCTTACCTTTTTGATGATCGTATTGAGAAAAAAGAAACTTCGTGGAAAAACAAATTGCAGTTACCTTATATGCGATTGCCAGGTTTTCAAAAAATAAAACGCAACGATATTGTAGTCTTCAACCAACCTGCGGATACCTTGTTGGATATGAACAAATTCAATCCTGATAGAAATTACTATAAACCTATTGATAAAAAGACAAATTTGGTAAAACGTTGTGTTGCCGTAGCTGGGGATTCCTTAGAGATTCGTGATGGTTATATTTACATCAACGGAGAGCGAACTACCTACAATGATAGAGCCAAAATACAGTATAATTTTTCAGTTAATACTGGTGGTCAGGCTATAAGTCCAGCAGCTTTAAGTGGTAGATACAATGTTAGGGAAGGTGGTAGAATGCAAGATGGCAATTATTTTTTAACCTTGACGGATGAGGAGGCTGCTTTAATCGCTAAAAATCCTGCCGTGAAAAGTGTTACAAAAACAATACAACCCAAAGGTAGAGATGGAGGTGTTTTTCCACAAGTACCTTCTTTGGGATGGAATACAGACAATTTTGGACCTATTTATATTCCTAAAAAAGGAGAAACTGTTAAATTGACAAAAGAAAGCATCCCTTTTTATAAAAGATTGATTAGAGAGTATGAACGTAATAATTTGATAATAAACGGTGATGAAATCCTTATCAACGGAAAAGATACAGATAACTACACGTTTAAACAAGATTATTATTGGATGATGGGAGATAACCGTCAAAATTCGTTAGATGCACGTGCTTGGGGATATGTACCCTTTGACCATGTGGTCGGTAAGCCCGTGTTAATTTGGATGAGCTGGGAAGGCTGGAGTCCACGTTGGGAACGTTTCTTTACAACCGTTGGTGGTAACGGAAAACCTGTTTCATATTTCAAATGGTTTATTGGTTTAGTAGTGCTTTGGTTTGCATTTGACTTTTTTAGAAAAAGAAAGAAAAAAGAGTAGACAGTATTCAGTTCGCAGTCTCCAGTTTATGGAGGTTGTTGTTCCCCTCTTGAGAGGGGTTAGGGGTGTGTTATTAGACAATTGGAACGTCATTACTAACTATTAATCACTAAAACTAAACTTTTTGTTATTATACCCCACATATTTTTCACCAATCATACATTTTGTAGCTCTGTCAAATCAAGATAAAGCGAAATTCGAGGTTCATGATAATTTTCAAAAACAAACCTACAGAACTCGATGTTATATTTACGGAGCAAATGGCAGGCAATTGCTTAATGTACCTGTACAACAAGCCAACAGTAAGCAAAAAACAAAGGATGTATTGCTCGATAATAGCACCAATTGGCAACAGCAACATCTAAAGTCAATGGCTTCTGCTTATAAATCATCACCATTTTACGAATTTTACGAAGATGATTTGATTGACTTACTGCAAAAAAAATACAAGTATTTGTTGGATTTGAATTTGGATACCCAAGAATTTATAATTGAAAACCTACCTCAGGAAATTACGATTGATAAGACAGCCGATTTCCAAAAAGGATATCCTAAAAATGCCGATTTTCGCTTTTTAGTGGATGCAAAATCAAAAAAACAATATAATTTATCTAAATACACTCAAGTTTTTTCGGACAAACACGGTTTTATTCCCAATCTAAGTGTACTGGATTTGTTGTTTATGGAAGGTCCAAATGCTATCAATTATATCGAAAATCAGAAAATAGAATGGATTTAGAAATTGTTAGAAGCATCATCCATTACGGATTGCACTTTCTATTTCCAGGAGTACTCGCTTATTTATTATTCCCTAAGATTTGGAAAAAAGCATGGTTGATAATGGTTTTAACTATGCTAATAGATTTAGACCATCTATTAGCAACTCCCATTTTCGATCCAGAAAGATGTAGTATTAATTTTCATCCATTACACACTTACTATGCAGCAATTGTTTATTTGAGTTTCTTATTTATTAAAAAGACTAGAATTATTGGCGTAGGATTGTTATTTCACTTAATAACGGATGCTTTGGACTGTCTCTGGCTGTGTTAATCTTTTAACGTATTCAACGCCCACCCAATCAAAAAGAATCCTATACCTGTAATAATTGGTGGCAGCATTACTTTTGGTGCATAAAATCCTCCGATATATATCATAGCTATGCCCAATATAATTAATAAAATTGCTACTGTAGATAAAATTTTGTTTTTGTTCATTTTTATATTATTTGAAATAGTAATATTGAATATTCGTAATTCGTAATAATCTCGGGTAACGTCATGCTGAACTCGTTTCAGCATCACATTTCTATTTTACATACAAGTTTTTAATAAATGCGACCCTGAAATCGAAGATTCATGAATTCTATCAAAATTAATAAGTAATTAATGAATAAACAAGTTCAGGGTGACGAACCATCTATGAAATAAAACGAATAATCAGGATTAATATAATTGATAACTCACAAAAAAACAAAATTAAACCTGTTTCAAAGCCTTCAAAAGCAGCTGCACCGGATGCAACGCCACCTTTTCCGTTCCATCATAAATTTGATGTCGACAACTGGTACCAGCAGCAGAAATTTCGGTTTGAGGATCGAATTTTCTAATTTTTGAAAAGAGTGATTGCTCGCCAACTTGCATGCTCAATTTATAATGCTCTTTTTCATAACCGAAGGATCCTGCCATTCCACAACAACCGGAATTTATAATGGTTACGTTGTAATTTTCGGGTAAATTTAACATGGCAAACGTGTTTGAAATACTAGATAATGCCTTCTGATGACAATGCCCATGAATTTTTATTTCTTTGGATTGACCAGTAAATTGTGCAGAAGTAATATTTCCTTTTGCAATTTCTTGATTCAAAAATTCCTCAATAGTAAACACATGCGTTGCTAGAGATTTGGCCGCTTCTTTATCATCTGCTAGGCGTAAGTATTCATCTCTAAATGATAAAATAGCGGAAGGTTCTAGCCCAATAAGTGGATTGTCTTTATCAATATTATCCTTAAAAACAGCAACATTTTTATCGACTAATGCTTTGGCTTCATCTAAAAAACCTTTAGAAATATGGCTTCTACCACTTTCTACATGATTAATAAAATTGATATTGTAGCCTAATTTGGACAGTAATTGTATGGCATCAACACCAACCTGAACATCAAAAAAATTGGTAAATTCATCACAAAAAAGGGTTAGTGTTCCTTTTGCGGGTTGTGCTGGTTTTAATTCGGACTCATTTTGTTTAATCCACTTTTTTAAGGTTTGTTTTGCTAATTTGGGTATGCTCCGTTCCTTGGCAATGCCCATAATATTTTTAGATATCGAAGTATTTAAAATAGCATTGGTCAATGTCGGAAAAATACTGCCTAGCTTGTTGTATTTTACATTATTGGCAAACATTTTAGTGCTAAACGAAGGTTTATTAACCTTCTGATATTGGTATAAAAATTCCGCTTTAAAACTGGCGACATCCACATTACTAGGACATTCACTGGCACAGGCTTTACAGCTCAAACATAAGTCAAAAACTTTTTTGAGTTCTGCATTGTCAAACTTGTTGGTTTTATCTGTTCCGTTCGTTAAAAATTCCCGTAAGGCATTGGCTCTTGCTCTTGTGGTATCTTTTTCATCTAAGGTGGCTCTGTAACTCGGACACATCATTCCGCCCATGTTAGTGGTTTTGCGGCAATCGCCTGAGCCATTACATTTTTCTGCTGCTTTTAAAATGCCTTCAGAATCTGAAAAATCCATTAGGGTTCCAATTTCAGGCTCTTTTCGGTCAATTTTGTACCGTAACGATTCATCCATCGGAAAAGCATCCACAATCTTTCCTTTATTAAAAATGTTATTGGGATCAAAAGCATGTTTAATACGTTTGAGCAATTCGTAATTTTTATCACCAATCATGAGTGGAATAAATTCGCCACGCACAATACCATCACCGTGTTCGCCACTAAAAGAACCTTTATATTTCTTTACGAGTTTGGCAGTTTCAGTGGTTATCGTTTTAAACAGCACCACATCATCTGATTTTTTAAGGTTCAGAATGGGGCGGAGGTGCAATTCCCCAGCTCCAGCATGGGCGTAATACACCGCTTTTTGCCCATAACTGTCCATCATTGCGGTAAATTCCTTGATATAAGCGGGTAAGTCGTTTAAATCGACTGCAGTATCTTCTATACAAGCCACGGCTTTATTATCG
Organism: Aureibaculum sp. 2308TA14-22; assembly: GCF_040538665.1. Classification (NCBI taxonomy): domain Bacteria; kingdom Pseudomonadati; phylum Bacteroidota; class Flavobacteriia; order Flavobacteriales; family Flavobacteriaceae; genus Aureibaculum; species Aureibaculum conchae. Next base: position 1,710,729 of record NZ_JBEWXT010000001.1, on the reverse strand, counting down.
CCTACTATGTTTCCTAATAATCCCAGTCCAGCTTTGCGGAGTTCAGCGGCTTTTAAGCTGTCTTCATTAACTAATTTAGGATAGGCATAACCGAACTTGTGTTGCTGCAAGTCGGCAATTAAAATGTCGGCTAACCTGTTGGTTTCTTCGTCAGAATCAGCTTTGATTTCTAGTAACAATATCGCTTCTGGGTCGCCTTCAACAAAATACCTGTTTTTTAGTTGCTCGCGATTATTTTTGGTACAATCAAGTATGGTTTTGTCCATCAATTCACAGGTATATAAATTGTGCTTCATGGCTATAACCGTAGCTTCTAAGCTTTCTTGAATACTCTTAAAATGTACTGCAACCACTAGGCTTTTTGGTGGAGGTAAGTCGTCTAATTGTAAGGTAATAGCAGTTGTAAATGCCAATGTACCTTCGCTTCCGCAGAGTAGTTTAGCGATATTGATGTTTTCTTCAGCATCCGTAAAAGCATCAGTATTTAATAACTCGTCAATTGCATAGCCTGTATTTCTTCTATGAATAGAAGGTTTCGGAAATTCGTTTACAATTTCTTGTTGATTTTCTTTGTTGGATAACTCATGTAAAAGGGTAGCATAAATACTGTTTTCTAATTTATGTCCAACACTTTTTTGTTTAAATTCTTTTTTACTTAATGATTTAAATAATACTTCTGAACCATCTGAAAGTAAAGTATTTAATTTAATAATTTTATCACGTGTAACACCGTATTGAATAGAAGTAGTTCCAGAAGAGTTGTTGCCTACCATACCGCCAATCATGCAGCGATTACTAGTTGAGGTGTTGGGACCAAAAAACAATCCGTAAGGTTTCAGGTAAAGATTGAGCTCGTCTCTTACAATGCCAGGTTGTACCGTAATGGTTTTAGCATTTTCGTCAAATGCGAGAATCTCGGTAAAATGTTTTGAAATATCTACCACAATACCATCACCCACACATTGTCCGGCCAGTGATGTACCTGCCGCCCTCGGTATTAACGTAATCTGATTGGTTTGGGCAAAATCTATAAGGATTTTTAGGTCGTCGATATGCTTAGGAAATGCAACAGCTAACGGAATTTTCCGATACACGGAAGCGTCCGTGGCATAAATACTTTTATGTAAATCGTCATAAAAGAGTTCGCCAGCCAGTTTTTCTGCTAATTTTTGTAGATGTGTATTGGTTGTTACTGGCATTTAGGTTTTGTAAATAGTTGGAATTTATCCCGATAACTATCGGGATTGGAATTTTAATTCACAGTTGTTCCGTTAATTGTTTTTGTTGCAGATTTTAAAAGTGTAACCTCGCCCTTGTCGTTTTCAATGCCTAATACTAAGCATTCACTAACAAAATTGGCTATTTGTTTGGGTTTGAAATTAACGACAGCGGTAATTTGTTTGTTCAGTAAATCTTCTTTTGAATACAATTTCGTAATCTGAGCACTAGATTTTTTAATACCTAATTTGCCGAAATCTATCGTCAGCTGATAGGCTGGTTTTTTAGCCTTCGGAAACTCGTTTACCTCGATTATTGTACCTGTACGGATATCGACTTTGGTAAAATCTTCAAAAGAAATAGTGTCTGCCATATTTTTAGTAATTTTAAACTATAAAACTACAAATATAATATCGAAAGAATCTATATTTGGTTTAAATTAAATTAAAATATTTTTTTTGAATTGAGGCAAAAAACGCAGTTCTAGCCATAGCTAAAGCGAGTATTTTTAACGAAAATACAAGGAAAAAGAATTGATTTATCAGACCAAATATAGATTCTTTCGATATAAATACTCAAATAATGGCGAGAACACCCTCAAATATGATTCCCTTAGGGACAAAAGCCCCAGATTTTGAATTGATAAACACCGTAAGTGACGACATGATGTCTTTGACTGATTTAAAAGACGAAAAAGGAACGGTTATTTTCTTTATCTGTAACCATTGTCCGTTTGTAATTCATGTAAACGATGAGTTGGTTAAAATTGCTAATGATTATGGTTCAAAAGGAATCTCTTTTGTTGCTATCTCTTCTAATGATGTAGAAAATTACCCGCAAGATGCTCCGTATTTAATGAAAAAGTTGGCAAACGACGTAGGTTATCCTTTTCCGTATTTGTATGATGAGACCCAAGAGGTGGCTAAAGCGTATGATGCTGCTTGTACACCAGATATTTATGTTTTTGATAAGGATTTAAAATTAGTATATCGTGGACAATTAGACGATTCTAGACCTGGCAATGGAGTAGCAATTACTGGTAAGGATTTACGCAATGCTTTGGATTGTTTATTGTTGGGTAAAGAAAACAATGCTCTTCAAAAGCCGAGTATTGGGTGTAATATTAAGTGGAAGGGTTAAGTTTAGCTGTTGTTTGTGCTATTTTCATTTCGTTTTTCATCAACATTTTTTGCAATTTTATATAGTGACGCTACAAAGGCAATAACCGCCGAAAACCATGCGGTATTATAAACACCAAAATAAAAGTCTTCGATAGGGATAAGGCCTGAAAATTGTGTTCCTAAAACAATGCATACTAAGAAAATTCTAATTGCTGTTTTAAACCAACCTGGTTTCGTTAACATTTCATAAAATCCGATTATTAAAACGAATAAAAACAAGGTGTCGTAAGTTACTCTATAGCTAATCAATTCAAATAATTCTGGGTTATTTTTTATCCGTTCAAGTAATCGAAAATGAGCTTTCAGAGATAGAATCAGTTGTACAACAATTACAATTATGGAAAATAGAGGTTTGTAAAATTTCATGTTGTATTTACTTAGCATTTCGGGCAATGCGTTTGGGTATGTTAAGTTCCTGCGTGCGTTATATTATTTTTCATTCAACTTTTCGTTAAAAGATTTATTTTCCGCTAAGATTTTTTTCTGTGAATAACCTCTAATTAAAAACGAAACCCCTCCTGTTAGAATTATTGCTCCAAATAAAGGAGATAACAGTAATAATACGAGAATTCCAGCTATAGTTAAGAAAGTTCCGTAGTTAATATTTTTTGAAGGAACCAATGAGCCATTTTGACTTCTCGAAGTTCCAGTTCCGTCAAGCTTAAGTTTTAATTTTCTTTCGGCTTCTTTTTCATCTTTTATGAAAAATTCACATTTATTCTCGAATTCTGGTTTTTTATCTGTCAAATTACATAAAAGCCCAACTTTCATATCAATTTTTCGATTTTCACATATATTGCAAAATTCTAATCTTTCTTTTAACGTCATATTGTCTGGTTAAGTAACTAATTTAATAAATACCGAATAGAATATAGGCAAGCCCTAATCCTTTTCCGAATTTATATGATGAAGCGTAAGAGGTTGCAAAAGCTTACCCTAACCCACTTAAAGAATTGAAGTTCTAAAACAATGTTATTTGACCGTCTTCTTCAGTATTGTTATCATCATCTTGAGCATCATTCTTTTTGACATCTTTTGTTTCTTTAGCAGACGGTTTTTGAGTGTCTTTTACTGGCTCATCAGCTTCTGTTTCAGAGTCTATTTCCTCTTCCTCAACTACCTCAACTTGATTTACTTCGGGCTCCTCGTAGGGTAGTGGGTCTAATAAATTTACTTGTTTTATTTTTTCAGTAGTGAGTTGATTTCCAATAGCTTTAATGCCTTTTACAGCAATAAACTCTTCAAAGTTTACAGTGTCATTTGCTAAAGCTCGTTTGGAGAACACCACCTCCGCCATCGGTCTAAAATCAGTCGCTACAATTTCCAATTGAGATTTAGGATGCTCCGAAATAAATAACTCTTCTTTATTGGGGTTGTCAATCATAAATCGTTTGACATAATACTTTTCTTTTTCGCCATCAAAATGAATGGCAGAAATAGGCTTGTTGGGTATCCATTTTTCCAACACAATCATATCATCATCAAAATGAGTAGAAAGTTCAGGTCTAATGGTTTTTACATTACCGGATTGGGTAATAATTAATAACCGGTCTTCTGCGGTGAATTCACCTAATAAATCGCCTCTACTTTCAACATTCAGTCTTTGTACGGTGTCATCAAACCATATTTTACGTGGTTTTAAGGTAGAAATGCCTCTTTCCTTAAGTTCTACCTTTTTAACAGAGTGTTTGGTAACTGTATTTCCTTTGCTGCCACGTCCTTTAATGGCTAAATCGGCAAAATCAATGTCCCATTTCAGCTTTTTAATGCTTCCAACGGCTCTTAAATGAACGGTAACCACTTCTGCTTCACCATTGGGGTTTGCCGAGAAATAGAGTACGTTAGAGCCTTTGTTACCTGCGGTTAGGTCATATTCTTTATCGCGAGTTACACTGGTTACTGAAAAACGTTTCATATAAGTAGGACCAGACTTACCATCTTTGTAAATCATATTATACACGGTACGTTTGTCCTTTTTCTTAAAGACTGCAATATGAATAATGTTTTTACCCACAAAAGCCTTCGAATCAATTTTTGAAACCATCATGCGTCCATCCGCCAAGAAAACGATAATATTATCTATGTCAGAACAATCTGCCACAAACTCTTCTCTACGTAATGATGTACCGAAAAACCCTTCTTTACGGTTTACATAGAGTTTGGCGTTTTTCATAGCCACTTTAGTCGCTACAATGTCCTCAAAAATTCTAATTTCTGTCTTTCGGTCTTTGTCTTTGCCGTATTTTGTTTTTAGGTTTTTAAAGTAATCAATTGCAAAATCAATCAAATTGGCCAAATGATGTTTTACTTCGGCAATTTTTTCTTCCAAACTCTCAATATGTTGTTTGGCCTTGTCAATATCAAATTTCGAGATCTTTTTAATACGGATTTCGGTTAGTCGGACAATATCTTCTTCGATTACTGCTCTTTTAAGATGCTTGGTATATGGTTTTAAGCCTTTATCTATGGCAGAAATTACACCTTCCCAAGTTTCTTCTTCTTCAATATCGCGATAAATACGGTTCTCGATAAATATTCGCTCTAACGAAGCAAAATGCCATTGTTCTTCAAGTTCTTTGAGTTGTATTTCTAACTCTTGCTTCAATAAAGCCACTGTATGATCTGTTGACTTACGTAACATTTCACTAACTCCAATAAAAATGGGTTTGTTCTCTTCAATGACACAGCACAATGGTGAAATGGAGACTTCACAATTGGTAAATGCATACAATGCATCGATGGTTTTATCTGGCGAAACACCGTTTGGTAAATGCACCAAAATTTCTACTTCTGCGGCGGTGTTATCTTCAATCCGCTTAATTTTTATCTTGCCTTTATCATTGGCTTTGAGTACAGAGTCTATTAAAGAAGAAGTTGTAGTATTGTAGGGTACTTCGCTAATTATGAGTGTGTTCTTATCTAATTGAGCTATTTTAGCACGAACTCTAACTTTTCCACCGCGTTTACCATCATTGTAATTGGTAACATCGGCAATACCACCCGTTAAAAAATTGGGAATAAGTTTAAAACTTCTACCTTTTAAATGTTTTATAGAGGCATCAATAAGCTCATTAAAGTTATGTGGTAGTATTTTTGTGGATAAGCCCACTGCTATTCCCTCAGCACCTTGTGCTAATAATAACGGGAACTTAACGGGTAAATCTATCGGTTCTTTTCTTCTGCCGTCATAAGAAGCTTGCCAATCGGTTGTTTTTGGGTTAAAAACTACTTCTAGGGCAAACTTTGATAATCTGGCTTCAATGTATCTTGATGCCGCGGCCCTATCTCCCGTAAGGATGTTTCCCCAGTTACCCTGCATATCTATTAACAACTCTTTTTGACCGAGTTGCACCATGGCATCTGCAATACTGGCATCACCGTGCGGATGGTACTGCATAGTGTGCCCAACCAGATTAGCCACTTTGTTGTAACGGCCATCGTCTAAATCTTTCATAGACTGCATGATACGGCGTTGCACGGGTTTTAATCCATCATCAATAGCTGGTACAGCACGTTCTAAAATTACATACGAGGCATAGTCTAAAAACCAGTCTTTGTACATACCGGTTACCTTTGTAATGGTTTCTTCCGAGTGGTTTTCTGGGTTATCTATAGGTTGGTTTTCTTCTTCTTGCATTATACTTCCTCTACTAGGTCTAGTTCAACTTTTAGGTTATTAATGATAAATTTTTGTCGGTCAGGTGTGTTTTTACCCATATAAAAAGTCAATAACTGTTCTATGGACATTTCTTTATCAAGCATTACAGGATCTAAGCGAATGGTGTCGCCGATAAAATTAGCAAACTCATCTGGTGATATTTCTCCAAGTCCTTTAAATCGTGTGATTTCTGGCTTTCCGCGGAGTTTTTCGATGGCTTCCTGTTTTTCGATTTCGGAATAACAATAAAACGTCTCTTTTTTGTCTCTAACCCTAAAAAGTGGCGTTTCCAAAATGTACAAATGGCCTTCTTTTATCAATTCGGGAAAGAACTGCAAGAAAAATGTAATCAATAGTAAGCGAATGTGCATTCCATCCACATCGGCATCTGTGGCAATTACAATATTGTTATAACGCAGGTTTTCAATGCCATCTTCAATATTGAGTGCAGCTTGTAGCAGATTGAATTCCTCATTTTCATAAACGATTTTTTTGCTCATACCAAAAGAATTCAGGGGTTTACCACGTAAACTAAACACCGCTTGGGTATTGACATCTCGAGATTTTGTTATGGAACCACTAGCAGAATCACCCTCGGTAATAAATAGAGTACTGTCTAAGCGATTGTCTTTTTTCATATCGCCCAAATGTACACGGCAATCGCGTAATTTTTTATTGTGCAGACTTGCTTTTTTGGCTCTTGCTCTTGCGAGTTTTCTAATGCCTGATAAGTCTTTCCGTTCCCGCTCGGCTTGTAGGATTTTCTTTTGCAATTGTTCCGCCGCATCGGGATTTTTATGTAAGTAATTGTCCAGGTTTCGCTTTACAAAATCAAGGATAAATGTCCGCACGGTGGGCAGTTTACCACCCATTTCTGTTGAGCCTAACTTTGTTTTGGTCTGGCTTTCAAAAACGGGTTCCATTACTTTAACGCTAATCGCAGAGACTACAGATTTTCTAACATCTGATGCCTCGTAATTTTTACCAAAAAAATCGCGAACTGTTTTAACAAGTGCTTCTCTAAACGCATTTTGGTGTGTTCCGCCCTGTGTGGTATGTTGTCCGTTAACAAAAGAATGAAATTCTTCGCTATACTGTGATTTACTATGTGTTAAGGCAATTTCAATATCTTCACCCATCAGATGAATGATAGGATACGCCATATCATCTTCGGCAATATTTTCTTCTAGCAGATCCTTTAATCCATTTTCAGAAAAATATTTTTCGCCGTTAAAAATTATAGTCAATCCCGGATTGAGATACACATAATTTTTAATCATTTTTATTATATACTCGTTTCTGTATTTGTATTTGTTAAAAATGGTTTCGTCGGGAGTAAAACTCACTTTTGTGCCTTTCCGCAACGACGAAGTTTGTGCTTTTTCATCAACAACTAAATTACCCTGTTCAAATTCAGCAATTTTCGTTTTATTATCCCGTACAGATTGCACTTTAAAATGTGAAGACAAGGCATTTACGGCTTTTGTACCCACACCGTTCAGTCCCACTGACTTTTTAAAAGCTCTAGAATCGTACTTACCACCCGTATTCATCTTCGAAACTACATCAACTACTTTCCCTAGTGGAATACCACGACCATAATCTCTAACCGTTACTGTTTTATCTCTGACAGAAATTTCAATGGTTTTACCAGCACCCATCACATACTCATCAATAGAATTGTCAATTACCTCTTTGATAAGAATGTAAATACCGTCATCTGCAGAAGAACCATCACCTAATTTACCAATATACATACCCGGACGCATACGGATATGCTCTTTCCAGTCTAATGATTTAATATTATCTTCAGTATATTTGGCTTGCTCTGACATTAAATTGCTTGGGATTTTTGTATGTTTGCTAATGTAAGAAATCATAATAAAATACAAAATAGTATCCCTATATTTTATTAACAGAGTTATCTTATTAAAATTTAAAATGAGTTTGTTTATATTTCTCTAAATTTGTTACGGACTAAAACCAAATATTATTAAAAAGAATATTCCCAATATAATTACCTTATTAAATTTGTTATCAGGTGTAATTGCAGTTATGTTCGCGGCAAATAATGATTTAGTAACTGCGGCGATTTTTGCGTTAATCGGGATATTCTTTGATTTTTTTGATGGTTTGGTAGCACGATTACTCAATGTGCAAAGTGAATTGGGTTTGCAGTTAGATTCTTTAGCAGATGTCGTTACTAGTGGGGTGGTACCTGGCATTGTAATGTTCCAATTGTTAATGCGTTCGGTGAATCAAAAATCTTTTGAGGCATCTTTCTTTGAGAAATATACCACAGTTGAGAATACTGAAACGATGATATGGACAGGCTTTAAATTCCAGCCTATTCAACTATTGCCATTTGTTGGTTTGTTATTAACTGTATTTGCCGCATATCGTTTGGCAAAATTTAATTTGGATGAACGCCAGACTTCTTCATTTATAGGTTTGCCTACGCCTGCAATGGCATTGTTTGTGCTTAGTCTTCCTGTTATCTTAGCTTACAGTGCTAATGATTTTATTATCAATTTAATTTCAAATATTTATTTTCTTGTAAGTGTGGTATTGGTTTTTAGCTTTTTAATGAATACTGAAATCCCTCTTTTTTCCCTAAAATTTAAGAACTTCTCGTTAAAAAATAACTTTATAGAACTATTATTTTTGGTACTTTCCATTACGTTAGTTTTAATTTTTAATATTGTTTCAATTCCTTTAATAATAATTACTTATGTTATTTTATCTTTAGTAAAAATTTCACTTTTTAAAAAATAATTTTTCTAGATTTTCTCTGTATAAATTATTTTAACTCTGGTTTAAATACCACGACATTAAGCACATAAATATATCTCCTAAAAATAATTCTTTTTTAGAATTTTTGTCCAAAAATCATTCGCTACAATATACTCGATAGTAGAAAATTTTAGGTCTTAATAACTATTTGCATACTAAAAGAAACATACATTCGTTTAACTAGTAATTCGCTAAATACTTTTATGACATGAAATCTACCCAAACTGCTCAAAAGTGTAATTTTATTTACATAACACTTTTAATTCTAATAGCATTATTAATCTTTCCATTAGTATCAAATGCACAAACTACAGTTCCTTTTGAAAAAAGATATGAAAGCACTGGTATAAATGGTGAGTTGACCATAATCGGTAACTCAATATTAGGAGAAACCAGTAACCAACCTTATAATGGCACAGACCGTAACAATGATATTGATATGGTTTTTGTTGATATTGACAATGATGCATCAACATTTAATTCCAGTAGTGCAAATTTTACTACAGGATCATGTAATAGAGTGGTTTATGCTGGTTTGTATTGGGGAGCCGTGGGAGCTCCTTCTACACCTGCACCAAATGTGGTAAAGTTTAAAATACCTGGAGGTGCTTACCAGACCATAACTGCTGATATAGTTGATGTAACAAAAAGGGAAGAATTGGATTTAATTTACTATAAGGATGTTACAAGTATCGTAACTTCAATAACAGATCCTAACGGGGATTATTATGTAGCAGATTTAAGTACAAATGAAGGAACAAATAATGCAGCTGGGTGGTCTTTGGTAATAGTTTACGAAGATCCGTCCGAACCAAGGAAGTATATTAGCACTTTTGATGGAATGTCTGCAGTTAGAAATGCTCCTAATGAAATCGTTGATTTCAGCTATTCTGGATTTACGACACCACCCTCTGGGCCTGTTGAAGGAAAAGTTGGAGTTGCTGCATTGGAAGGTGATTTAGGTCTATATGGAGACCAAATGCAATTTAGAGCAGATGCAAATGCCACTTTTACCCCGTTGTATGATGCGGCTAATGATGTAGATAATTTTTTCAGCAGTAATATTACGCACGATGGTGCTATAGTTACTAATAGAAATTTAAATAGTACTAATACTTTAGGATGGGATCAAAAAATATTAGACTTTACACCTTTAAATGGAGGTAATGCACTTATAGGAAATGGTGAAACAGGAGCAACGGTCCGTGTTACCAATACTACGGGAGGAGATCATATTTTTACTTTTTTAAATACATTTTCAATTAATATTATTGAGCCTGTTTTACAGGTTTTAACCAGTGTAGAAGATACCAGTAACAATCCTATAACGTTTAATTCGCCTGTACCACTTGGTGCTACGGTTTGGTATAATATTAATTTTAAAAATATAGGTACGGATGATGCAACAAATACAGTTGTTACAAATACACTACCAATAAATGTATCATTAGATGATACCACATTTGAATTTTTAGATGAATCGGGAATTCCTTTAGCACCTGGTTTAATTACTTATACATTTAATGCAGCGACAAGACAAATAACTTTTACAATTGATGATTCACTTGTATTAAAAAATATTGATTCTTATAATATAAGATATCAAGTTACTGCATCTGACAATTGTTTTGATTATACCGATGCTTGTACCAACTTACTAGAGAATACTATTAGTTCGTCTTATGGTGGGGTAACTTCAGGAGAAAATGTTTCAGATCAACCAGGTCTAATAGGGATTAATGGTTGTGGTTTGCCAAATGTTGGTTCAATGGATTTATTTGTAGATACTAGCTCATGTCAATTTGATAGTACTGAACAATTTTGTAATAACAATTTAACAATTTCTGGACACGACGGATACAACTTATACGAATGGGTAGATGAAGATAATAACAATTTGGGTACTGGTAAAACCATTACGGTTACAGGGCCTGGTGTATATACAGTTACACAAACCAAAACAGGTTGTACAGTTACTACTAGAGTAATTACAGTTTTAGGACTAGATGTAACATTTACACCATCAGATGCGTTGTGTAAAGACAGTGAAGATGGTAAAGTCAATATTACTGTGGTTGATGATGCCGCCACCTTTACCTATAGATTATCTCAAGGTAGTACAGTAATTTCAACCGTAGGACCCACGGCTGATAAGTCTCATGATTTTGAAGGCTTAGACATTGGTACTTATACGGTAAGAGTTACTAATACTGATGGCTGTTTTGATGAACAACAATTTACAATTGGCGAGCCTACATTATTACAAGCTACAAATAGTGTTTTAGATAATATAATGCCATGTAACGGCAACGCCCTAAGTGGAAGGATAGAGGCAGCAGGTACTGGAGGTACAGCACCTTATCAATACAGTATAAATAACGGTGCAAGTTATCAAGACTCAAATATTTTTGAAGTTACAACAGAAGGAAATCATACAATTACTGTAAGAGATGCCAATGGTTGTACTACAACTACAGTTGCCAATATTGATTTTGATGAAGAAATTGAGTATGTAGTGGAAAAAGAAGATGTACTTTGTTTTGGAGGTACTGATGGCTCAATTAATGTTAATGTGAGTCAGAATACAGCAGGTAACACATTGACCTATAGTATAGATGGAGGTGCAAATTTCCAATCATCGTCTAGTTTTACTGGACTTACAAGTGGAGATTATCAAGTAATTATTCGTAAAGAGAAAGGCGTTAATACTTGTGATACTTCAGAATCTGTAACCATAGATCAGTTAACATTCTTAGAATTTACCGCTGATGCAGGATTTAAATGTGAAGGGTCGGAAAATCAAATTATAGCAAACGTTGCAGCTCAATATCTAAATGAAGTAGAATATAGTTTAAATGGCGGTTCGTACCAATCTTCAAATATATTTGAAGATGTGCCAAACGGAGAGCATACGGTAAGAGTTAGAAATACAAGTACAGGTTGTACCGATGAACCAGTAGTTGTAAACGTTGAAGCATACACTCCTGTAAGTCTTGATATTCAAAACACAGCAAATTCTCTAATTGAATATATTGTTAATGCTTCTAATGGTGAACCAGAATATCAATATGCAATGTTAAAAAACGATCAAGAGTTTGTTTCTCCTGAAGTTAAAGATGAGGATTTTGGAGCTAATAATATTTTTACGGTAAGCGGTGCAGGCTTCTATACTTTTTATGTAAAAGATAATAAAGGTTGTATTGTTTCTGAAATAATAGAAGTAAAAGATATTGAAATACCCAATTTCTTTACACCTGACGGTGATGGTATAAACGATACTTGGTATCCAAGAAATATAGAGATATATCCAAATATTACAGTTAAAATATTTGATAGATACCAACGATTGATTGCCAGTTATGAAGGAAGTCAAAAGTCATGGAACGGAAGTTACAAGGGTAAACTATTACCATCTGGCGATTATTGGTACATCATTAAACTAAATGCACCAAGCGATGAAAGAGAATTTAAAGGCAATGTTACTTTGTATAGATAATATTAAAAACTAGTCAACCCAATGAAAAAATATATTTTTATTATTTTATTTGCCTTTACTTTTATGGCAAATTCACAAGAGTTAAAACTATCACCTTATTCGCAATATTTGGTAGAGAATACCTTTGTTATCTCTCCTGCCTATGCAGGTATTGATGATGTGCATAAATTGCGTTTAAGCGGTGTAGCTCAGTGGTTAGGTGTAAAAAATGCACCAATAACTCAGCAATTATCATATGATACCAGAATAAATGAAACCACTGGTATTGGTGTTATTTTGTATAACGATAGAAATGGTAATACAAAACAAATGGGTGCTCAGTTATCTTATGCATATCATTTGACATTATCTGAAGCGGATGATGAATATTTATCATTTGGATTGTCTTATAAATTCAATCATTTTAAAATTGATACTGATAAATTTGATGATGGTACAGGCACGGGCCACAACGATCCAAATGTTGGGGCAAGTCAATCCACAGCTAATCATAATTTTGAAGTTGGAGGTTTGTATAGAGTTAAAAATTATTTTGTAGGTATTAATGCATCTAATATCTTGAATAAAACAACTAAAATATTTGATAATACAGAGCCTGTTAAATTAAGAAACTACTATTTATATACTGGTTATACGTTTTTAAGCGATAATGATGAATATGAGTATGAGCCCTCTTTATTTTTTAAATACTTTGAAGGTGATGGACGTTCAGTTTCAGATATTAACTTTAAAGCTAGAAAATTAACTGATGATGGTTATTATTGGGCTGGTATTAATACTCGATTTTTAAATGATCAAAGTTTTAAACCATTATCTGTTTCTCCTTTATTGGGAATGAAGAAAGACAAAATGTATCTAGGTTTGGGCTATCAATTTAATATCAATGAATCTGTTCAATTAGGATCATACGGAACACCGTTATTAGTATTGGGTTATGATTTTGATGGCGGTAGGTATAATACAAGTTGGAGCTCTAGAAAATAATAAAATTTAAAGTTAAGAATAATGAAAAATATAAGAATTATTGCTGTTTTGATTTGTTTCGGTTATATAGGTTTGCAAAATAGCAATGCTCAATCCTCAAAACAAGAAGAACAAGTTTATAAAGTGCAGATGGCAGAAGTGCCAGATAGTGTAAAAGAAACCCTTAAAAATTATTCAGGATACAAAATATCTAAGGATATAAGTTATAAATTAGGGTCTCGTAATAGCAAATCGGACAGGATTTACAGATTTAAGATAGAACGTAAAAGAAACCCTTATATATTGCTTGTAAATCAAAAAGGTAAAGTAATGGGTATTGAAACTAAAGAGGGTAGATAAACAAAACTCATATTAGAAAAAGAGGGGAGCATGTACATGTTCCCCTCTTTTGTTTGAGTAATTAATCTTTTTTAATTTTCTTCACCAACAATTAATCTAAAACCTTCGCCATGTATATTAATAATTTCTACATTAGGGTCGGGTTTTAAATACTTACGGAGCTTGGCAATGTAAACATCCATACTTCTTGAAGTAAAGTAGTTGTCGTCTCTCCAAATTTTTGTTAAGGCTAATTCCCTCGGCATTAAATCATTTAAGTGTATAGCCAACATTTTTAACAATTTATTCTCTTTTGGTGATAGTTTACGAGGGTCTCCGCCGTCAAATGATAAATGCCTTAATTTAGAGTTCAAGAAAAATTTACCGATTTGAAATTCGTGTTTTTCATCATCGGCACTATTATCTATTTCCTTACGTTGCAAAATTGCCTTTATTTTATGCAATAAAACTTCAGAATCAAATGGCTTATTTAGATAATCATCTGCTCCAGATTCATAACCTTTTAAAACATCTTCTTTCATGGTTTTGGCCGTTAAAAAAACAATTGGCACATCCGTATTGGTGGTTCTAATATCCTTAGCTAAGGAAAAACCATCTTTTCGGGGCATCATTACATCTAAAATGCAAAGATCAAATTCATCATTTTTAAACATAATCAATCCTTCTAGACCATCTTTTGCATGACTAACCGAATAGTCGTTTAACATAAGATAATCTTTTAAAACAGTACCAAAATTAGGATCATCTTCAACTAATAATATTTTTTTATTTGCCATAATTTTAAAATTAAATTAATGGTAATTTTATTGTAAACGTGCTTCCTTTTCCTTTTTCACTTTCTACATAAACATTACCATGATGGTGTTCAACTATTTTTTTTACGTAAGACAAACCTAAACCATGCCCTTTTACGTCGTGAATATTAATTTTTTGCTCTCTATAAAATTTATCAAATACATGCTTTTGAACATTTTTGTTCATTCCAATTCCTTGATCTTTAACATGCAAAACGATATTATTACCTGCATTTTCGGTATAAATATCAATTTTTGGTGGTTCATTCGTATATTTTATTGCATTGTCTAAAATATTGGTAATTACATTGGTAAAATGAAACTTATTAACCATCACTTCACTTTGTAAAGCTTCTAAGTGTAGGTTAATATAACCACCTTTATCCTTGATAATCAATTCTACGTGTGTAATAGAATCTTCTATTATGTCGTGTAAATCATTAACTCCTTGCGTAATATCCAATTGATTTTTTTCTAATCTGGAAATTCGCAATACATTTTCTACCTGTCCATGCATTCTTTTGTTCTCCTCACGAATCATTTCGGTATAACGGAGTACTTTTTCACTATCTCCAATTATTTTCGGGTTTTTAATAGCATCCAATGCCAAATTTATTGTGGCTATAGGTGTTTTAAACTCGTGCGTCATATTATTTATAAAATCGGTTTTTATTGCCGATATCTGTTTTTGTTTTATCAATTGGTAAATAGCACTTCCAAACGCCAACATTATTACTAAAATAAATACAGCAGCCAGTACCAAAATATTGGTAATAGAGCCTAATATATATTCATTTTTTGATGGAAAAGTTACGCGTAATTCATAATTACTATTTCCATTGTTTTCTATAAATAACGGAACGCTATAACTTTTACCTTTTATATTCTTAAATTTTGATGATTTTACTTTAGTTGCTAGTCCATCACCAAAAACACCAAATTCAAATTTTATATCAACCCCTCTGTCCCGTAATTCATTCTCAAGGTTTAACGATATTTCATTAGTGCCAATTCTATCATAAATAGGCTTACGAGCTGCAATTTTTTTAAAATTATTTTCATAATTTACAGCTTCTAACTTACTCATTCTACCAACTTCATAAATTTGCTCTTTGTCAGTCAACTCATTAAGGTCACTCTGAAAAAATTCATCAAAATTGGTTACTTCCTGTTTTTCTTCACCAAAAATTGTCTGAAATGTCAAAGAATCGTTATCGAATAAAGGGATATTAGATTTAAAATTATTTTCTAGAATACTCTGTCTAAATGAAAATATCTCTTTATTTACTGTATCTATTTTTTGATAATAAAAATCCTTTTTTCTTAATTCTCCATCTAATCTAGATGCACTATCAATAACAGATTTAAAATCTCTATAATAATCGTTAATTTCCCTTTCCTGAATGTTTTCAGAAACCTTTGCCAACGCAAACTTTACATCGTTAGTAAATTGCTTTTCACGAATATCAATAGAATTATTTATCCAATAAATTTGTACAGCTATGATACCTATTAAAGCAATACTCATTAGTATAATTAGGAGTACAAATACGCGTTTACTCATTCTAACAAAATTAACTTATCTATTTAAGATTTAGTATTGATTTAACTAAGATTAACTAAAAGTATAATTATTTAACAGTTTTTTAAGAAGTATGATAATCAGAAGCTATTTTTAGTAATTTTTGATGTATTTCTTTTACTTGTTTTTTAGTTTCAGATAACTCGACATTTTCTATTACAAAATCAGCTAATTTATTTTTTTTTGCATCGTCCCATTGATTATTGATTCTGGCTAAAACTTGTTCTTTAGTAGTAGAGTCCCTTTCTATGACCCTATCAATTCTAACCTTTAAAGGTGCCGAGACCGAAATTATATAATCAAATTCATCCGCTTTGTTGTTTTCGTAAATAATTGCATTTTCTTGAATGCAGTAGGGTGTATCTTGTTTTTGCACCCATTTTGAAAAATGTTTGGCTACCTTAGGGTGAATAATACTATTAATAATTTTCAACTTTTTTTTGTCATTGAATACTAAATGGGCCAGGTATTGCCTATTTAGCTCGCCATTTATATAGGCCACGGCACCAAAAGCTTTAATTAATTTTTTTTTAATGCTTTTAGAAGTATCCATTAATTTTCTTGCCTCAACATCAGCTACATATACAGGAACACCTAATTCTTTAAAAAATTCTGCTACTGTAGTTTTTCCACTACCTATTCCACCTGTTAAGCCTACCTTTATCATTGTTTTATTAGATAATCTATTTGATTGGGCATAATTCTGATATCAGAAATATATGATGGTTTTAAAACCACTTTTGGGATAAGATAGTTAAGTCCATCTTTTTTTGACCGCTCGTAATCACAACTTATTTTAAAATCGTTTTTATTGATTTTATTGTAATCAGATATACCTACCTGAAAAACAATTTCAACATTATCAGGAAAAATATCAATGTTATAGTTTTTAGGTAAATTATCCACAACAACTGGTATCGTAAACCTTGCTTCGGTAAATTTATCTACAACACCACTGACTTTAATCTTATCTACAGAATAAGTTACTTTTGATTTTTTATCCAGTTGTATTAATGGAACAGTAACTTCAAAATCAGTATTTACATTTTCTACTATTTTTTTTTGGGTTTCTACTTCTAGAATAGAATCTATTAAAATCTCTGGGCCAGATATAGTAACTTCGTTTGGTTCTATTTTTAAATCGCCAAATAAATTATAGCCAGACTGATATTCTATTTCTAAATTCGTTGTTATTTTTACGTTTTTTGAAACGCCTTCTCCAATATTATAAAATAGGGTATCGGGCTTAATTGAAAAAACTTCAACACCAGCAAGTAATTGACTTATAATTTCTGGTAGCAGGTCTTGAGCAGTTTGATAATAAATAGTTGCATTTTTAGGTTTTATCGTTTTAAGATCTACTTTTACATTTCTTTTAAAAATATGATACTTTATAAGGTCAAAACCATGAGTTTTTAAAGTCAGTTGAACTGTTGTTGGAGGTTCTTTTTGCAACATTTTTCCTTCAGGAAGATTTAAGTACTCTACATGAACAGGTACGACATCAATATATTCTTTTGATAGTTTAATCAATATCCAAAAAAGAAAAGACAATAGTAAAAAGCCAAAAATCATTTTGGTTTTTTTTGTGGTTTTTAGTTTTCCAGATGTCTTATCTTTCTTTATCATTCTCATTTAAATGTAAATAAAAAAAGTGAGTTTTACCAAAATAAAACTCACTTTTAAAGATTACAATATAAAATTATTTTTTTGTAGCTGGAGTTAAGTATTTTTTGCTCAGTTCCATTGATATTGCGGTACGTTCAAATTTAATTTTGCCAGCTCCAGTCTCAATTACACAGGCATCATCGGTTAAATCTACAATTTTACCATGAATACCACTCGTAGTTATCACTTTTGATCCTTTTTTTATTTCCGCCTGGAATTTTCTTTCATTTTTTTGCCTTCTCATTTGTGGTCTTATCATAAAAAGATAAATAACCAATAACATAGCAGGGATTAATATAAAATTTCCCATTCCGCCACCTCCGGCTTGTAATACAATTATTGAATACATATATGATTTGTGTTTTAACTTGCTTTTTGTTTCGGTGTTACATTTGCTTTAATTACAACTGTTTCTTTTCCTTTAGCCGTGTTTGTTGTTAATGTAACTACTTTATTTTGTTTATTTGGTTTACCTGATGAGTTAAACTTTACCGTAATAGACCCTGTTCCACCAACAGGTATGGGCTCTTTTGGGTAATCTGGAATTGTACATCCACAAGTACTGGCTGCATTTGAAATTATCAAAGCTGATTTACCAGTATTTTTAAAATCGAAAGTGGTTTCAACTATATCACCTTCGTTTATAGTGCCAAAGTCATATTCGGTTTTAGAAAATGTAAGTGCTGAAGCACCCTCAGTCATTTTATAATCACGTTTCTTGGCTATCTCTAAATTCTCTTTTTTAATTTTTGAAGTAGTATTTTCTTTACATGAAAATAAAGCAAATACTAATAAAAACGCTAAAAATTTTACTTCTAATCTCATAATATTTGTTTTTAATCTTTTTATAGTTAACGGTATAATCTACTTCATATTTTTGACTAAGCCCCTGAATGTGGGTAAAATTAAGAATTTTATAGTAATCCTCTTCCTATTTTTTTGATTTTATCTTCAGCCGTATATTCCTTTAATAGTTTATCTAAAACACCGTTTATAAAAAAGCTACTTTTTGTAGTCGAATAATCCTTGGCAATTTCAATATATTCGTTAATACTAACCCTTGTAGGTATTGAAGGAAAATACATTAACTCTACCAATGCCATTTTCATTAGAATAAAATCCATTTCTGCAATTCTGTCCGTATCCCAATTAGGCGTTTTCGCATCAATATCATCCATAAACTCATGGTGGTGCAATACTGTTTTTTTAAACAATGCTATTCCAAATTCTTCATCCTCTTTGTTTTTGAACAATTGCATTTTATTAAAACGGGTCTGAGCATTTATCCGCTTTAAATTTTTAACAATCCAAGTATTTACAAAAGGAATATCATCAACCCAAGTTATGAGTTGGCTCTCGTAATAGTCAAATAATTTATCGTTAGGTGCAATAATATTTTTATAAAGCTCGCTTATAAAATTTAAATCTCCTTTAGGTGATGTGTTTTCGGAACTTTTAATAAAATCGGCATAGATATCACTCTCCTTGATAGCATCCCAAATTAGCCTGACATATTCACTATCGTTTTCCCAATTATTTAATTTTTGAGTTTTAATATAATCTTGTAAAGTAGCATTATTTTTTAAACCCAATAAAAAAGGATGATCTATAAATTTTCTGTTCGGATTTTTATCTTCTGAAGTGGCTAAATATTTCTTTTTGGCAATTTCTTGATGTTTTTCAGCTAAATTTCTTACTTCAATAAGTAAACTTAATTGTAAAACGTACAGATCGTAAATTTTATTAATACTGTAATTTAAGAACTTCTCTTCTTTAACAATATCATCACTTTTAGATTGTAGTAAGGCATAAACAGATTGCATTACCTTAATTCTTAGGTGTCTCCTGTTTAACATACCAAATGCATTTTATAAGTCAAAGAACTTAGAATTTGTACTATCATTTTAAACTTGTATATTCGGCGATATAAATAATTTTGGCAAATGTAGCGTATTACGCTTTGGTGTCAAAGTTTTATCAATTCAAAATTAGCTAGTGAAGGCGTTACGATACTTAAACAAGTTTTTTGTAAAATACAAATACCGATTAATTATAGGTACTATTTGTACCATTATTGCAAGAATTCTATCGTTGACTGTACCCATTCTCATTGGTGATTCCCTAGATGGTGTTGAAAAATACATTAATAATGAAACTACCAATTTACAAGCTGTAAAAGATCAATTATTACAGAACATACTCTTAATGTTGGGTGCTGTTTTACTAGCCGGTGTGTTTACGTTTATTATGAGGCAGGCAATTATTAATATGTCCCGCTATATAGAATTTGACCTCAAAAACGAAATTTTTGAACAGTACCAAAAGCTATCGCTCAATTTCTATAAAAAAAATAGAACTGGTGATTTAATGAATAGAATTAGTGAAGATGTCAGTAAGGTAAGAATGTATTTTGGCCCAGCGATTATGTATTCCATTAATATGGTTACCTTATTTGTTATTGTGATATCATACATGGCTCAAAAGGATGTGACCTTAACTTTATACACGTTGATACCATTACCTATTTTATCTGTTTCTATTTACTTTTTGAGTAGAGAAATAAATAAAAGAAGCAGAATAAAGCAGGAGACCTTATCTAAATTGACATCCATTACCCAAGAGTTCTTTTCTGGGATGAACGTAATCAAAGCTTATGGTATTGAAAAACCAACATTTAAAGATTTTAATGAAGTTGCTGATGAAAGTAAAGAAAAAAACATTGCGGTTTATCAATTACAAGCTTTGTTTTTTCCACTTATGATTCTATTAATTGGTATTAGCAATATTACAGTAGTGTATATTGGTGGTATGCGATACATTAACGGGCATATTACCTTTGGGGTAATTGCCGAGTTTATTATCTACGTTAATATGTTGACTTGGCCAGTGGCTGTTGTAGGTTGGGTAACTTCCATAGTTCAAGAGGCGGAAGCTTCTCAAAAAAGAATTAATGAGTTTTTAAAGGTTGAACCAGAAATACAAAATTTAGTTGAAGAACCTACTATTATAGAGGGTAAAATTGAATTTAAAAATGTAACCTTTACTTATGATGACACCAATACCACAGCATTAAAAAATGTGAGTTTTACGTTAGAAAAAGGGAAGATGTTAGCTATTTTGGGCAAAACGGGCTCGGGTAAATCTACTATAGCTGAACTTATTGCCAGATTGTACGATGTTGACGAAGGTGAGATATTGATTGATGGCAAACCAATTGATCAAATAAATTTGACCAGTCTGAGAAACAATATCGGATTTGTACCACAAGAGGCCTTTTTGTTTTCTGATACCATAGAAAATAATATTAAATTTGGTAATGAAGAAGCTGTAAAGGAGGTTATTGTAAGTGCTGCAAAGAATGCACACATTCATAATAACATTGAAGATTTTTCTAAATCTTACGACACTTTCGTAGGTGAAAGGGGCGTTACGCTGTCAGGTGGGCAAAAGCAAAGAATATCTATTGCCAGAGCTATTATAAAAGAGCCAGAAATACTGATTTTTGATGATTGCCTTTCTGCTGTAGATACCGAAACAGAAGAGATTATATTAAACAATTTAAATCGGGTAAGTAAAGATAAAACCACTATTATCATAGGGCATAGGGTATCTTCAGCAAAAAATGCCGATTTAATAATCGTTTTGGATGAAGGAAGGATAATCCAGAAAGGAACACACGATGAATTATTAAATAAAGAGGGCTTTTATCAAAATATTTATAACCAACAACTTATGGAGCAAAGTAATCATTAGTTCTATCTAAAAATTAAAAGAAATAGATTAAAGTGTTGTGCAAATCATTTATTTTTATAGATTTGTCATGTAAATTACAATTATAAAGTTAAGATTATTATGAGTGGTAAAGAATATACAGAACAAGAAGAAATCTTTTCTCAGGTATTAAGAGCTGGTAGAAGAACCTATTTTTTTGACGTACGATCTACAAAAGCTGGAGATTACTATTTAACTGTTACGGAAAGCAAAAAGTTTACACATGATGATGGTTCTTTTCATTATAAAAAACACAAAATTTACTTGTACAAAGAAGATTTTTCTGAATTTAATGAAATGTTGGTAAAAGCAACAGACTTTATTATTAATGAAAAAGGCGAAGAAGTAATTTCTGAGCGTCATCAGAAAGATTATCAAAAACCTAGCGAAGAAGAAGTTGTAAGCGAAACAGAAAACAAATCTACAACTAGTTTTACAGATGTAGATTTTGACGATATTTAATAATATTACTAACTCAAATTAAATTAAAGACTATCTCAAACGATAGTCTTTTTTTGTGCAAAAAATTGAGATTTTTTAATTTATTAAATTACAGTTATATTTACGCTAAATAAATTATATAATGGAAAAATTATTACGAGCTATAATAGCCTGGTTTGGTGCTAAAAAAATTGGAGGAGGTAAGTGTGGCTGTATAGGCACTTTTTTTGTTTTTATAATTTTATATTGGCTTTTAGGATATGTATTTAAAGTATTCTAATTATTTCTTGTAAAATTTCAACTTATCTTTTTAAATCAATCCCAACATGAAAAAAATTATTACACTTCTGTTTCTTTTTACTTTTTTGGTTAGTTATGCCCAAGAAAAAATAGATATTAATTATTACTTACCACAAAACGTTAATTATAATAAAGACATACCAACACCAGAAAGTGTAATTGGACATCAGGTGGGCGAATGGCACGTCTCGCATGATAAGTTGGTGTATTATATGCAGACATTGGCAGATGCTTCTGACAGAATTACCATTGAGACTAGAGGAAAAACATATGAAGATAGACCTATCTTATTGTTGACTATAACCTCTCCTAAAAACCATCAAAATATTGAAACCATAAGAAAAGAGCATCTAAAATTATCAGATGCTTCTGCAAATGGAGTTAATGTTAATGACATGCCAGTAGTGGTGTACCAAGGGTTTTCCATTCATGGAAACGAACCGAGCGGATCCAATGCAGCATTATTGGTAGCCTATTATTTGGCAGCAGCCAAAGGCAATGAAATAGATGAATTGCTAAACAATACTGTTATTTTGTTTGACCCATCTTTCAATCCGGATGGGTTGAACCGTTTTGCCAATTGGGCTAATATTCATAAAAATAAAAACATAACCTCTGATAGTAACGACAGAGAATACGACGAGGTTTGGCCAGGAGGAAGAACAAACCATTATTGGTTCGATATGAACAGGGACTGGTTGGTAACACAATTGCCAGAATCGCAAGCACGTATCAAAACATTCCATAAGTGGAAGCCTAATATTTTAACGGATCACCACGAAATGGGAACGAATTCTACGTTCTTTTTTCAGCCTGGAATTCCATCAAGAACACATCCACTAACACCGAAATTGAATCAACAATTAACCGCTAAAATAGGTGAATATCATGCTAAGGCATTGGACAAAATCGGTTCGTTATATTTTACCGAAGAACGTTACGACGATTTTTACTACGGAAAAGGCTCTACTTTTCCAGATATTAACGGCGGTATTGGTATTCTTTTCGAACAAGCGAGTTCAAGAGGCCACGCCCAAGATACGGACAATGGGCTATTGACCTTTCCATTTACCATTCGCAACCAGTTTACTGCAGCACTATCAACCTTAGAAGCGGGAAAAAGTATGCGAGAAGAATTATTGACCTATCAACATAATTTTTATAAAAACGCCCAACGCGAAGTAAATAGAGATAGAAATAAAGCTATTGTTTTTGGTGATGCCCATGATAAAGGTAAAACGTATCAGTTTGCCAAAATGTTAGAACGTCAACATATCAAATTCCATAAACTAGATGGTAATGTAAATGCAAATGGCACTAAATTTTCAGCTAACAGTAGCTATATAATTCCTGCCAATCAGCCCAATTACAGAATGATAAAAGCTATGTTTGAGACCCGAACCAGCTTTCAAGATAGTCTGTTTTATGATGTTTCTGCTTGGACTCTGCCTATGGCGTTTGATTTGGATTATGGCTACATCAATAGCCTTTCATCAGTAGGAGAAGTCGTTTCTACGCTCGATTTTCCTGAAGGCAAAGTAAACACCAAAAGTGATTATGCTTATATTTTTGAATGGGACGAGTATTACACACCAAAAGCTTTGTACAGTATTTTAAATAAAGGATTACGGGCTAAAGTAGCTACAAAAACTTTTGGTATTGGTGGTAAAAATTACGATTACGGTACAATTTTAATACCAGTTGCCAACCAAGCTAAGTCTAGCGATGAAATTTACAATTTGTTACAGCAATTAGCCAAAGACACTGGTGTTGATTTTAATGGCGTAACCACGGGAATTGCCTCTGGAATTGATTTGGGAAGTTCTTATTTTAGAATTTTGGAACAACCCAACATAGCGGTATTGGTAGGTGAGGGTATTTCATCTTATGATGCGGGGGAAATATGGCACTTGTTAGATACCCGTTATCAAATACCGATTACAAAACTAGACACTAAAGATGTAAGCAGAACCGATTTAAGTAAATATACCACTATAATAGTGTCCAATACTTCTGGTAATACATTAAATAATGCTACCGATAATTTAAAGACTTTTGTTAAAAACGGCGGTGTGCTAATAGGTTACAGAAATGCCCTGCGTTGGTTGGACAATAAAAAGTTTATTGATTTGAATTTTAAAAGAACTAAAGCAGAAACAAAAAACGTTTCTTTTGCAGAGCGAGCTGATTTTAGAGGAGCACAGGTTATTGGAGGGGCAATCTTTGAGGCCGATATTGACTTGACGCATCCCATAGGATATGGCTATAACGATGATAAAATTGCCCTGTTCAGAAATACCACGTTGTTTGTAAAACCTGACAGTACCAGCAATTACAAAAACCCTATACAATACACTACTAAAGCATTGTTGAGCGGTTATATTTCTAAGGAAAACCTAAAAGCTATCAAAAAAACCTTGCCATTTAAAACTGCAAGCATGGGTAGAGGTGAGGTTATTGCTTTTACAGACAATACGAACTTTAGAGCCTTTTGGTATGGTACCAATAAACTGTTGATGAATGCAGTGTTTTTTGGGAAGTTGATGTAATTTTTTTGGTTTTATAAATTTTGAATTAGATAAGTTAAAGGACAATTTGAACAAATTGTCCTTTTTTTTATACCTTGTACAAACTATTTCCGTTGCTTAAGGGTAGTGGGTACTAACTTTTTAGCTGTAAGAGATAAATTTGAAATCATAACTCCACAACTCATCCCTAAAAAATTACAATTCGGATATTGTTTTTTTTCGTTGGCATTTGGTTGAAACATATTTGCATCATAAAATCAACACGATGCAATTCATAAAAACAATTTCAGTACTATTATTTTTAGTAATTTTTACTCAAGCCAATGCTCAAACTACGATTTCAGGCACAGTGGTTGACAAAAAAGGAGTGTCCATTGTTGGTGCCAACGTATATCTGGAAAATACCTATGATGGTGCTACGACCAATATTGACGGAAAGTTTTCTTTTATCACAAATGAAGCTGGCGAACAAACACTTGTGGTTTCCAATCTGAATTACCAAACGTACAGACAGCTAAGTGAAGTAAGCAAGCTCAACGCATTGCGTATTGTACTTAAAGAAGCCTTAAACACTTTAGATGCCGTGGTGCTTACCGCAGGTTCATTTAAGGCTGGCGGTACAACTGCCGTTTCCGTAATGAGTCCTTTGGATGTGGTTACTACAGCGGGTGTTGCCGGCGATTTTATCGGGGCATTACAAACCTTGCCTGGTACGCAAATGGTTGGTGAAGACGGTAGGTTGTTTGTGCGTGGTGGTACTGCTGATGAAACTGGAGTATATATTGACGGGTTACAAGTTTTTAAACCGTATATATCCACAACAAATAATACACCAACACGTGGTAGGTATTCACCTTTTCTTTTTGATGGAATTACCTTTAGCACAGGAGGATATTCTGCTGAATATGGCAATGCTTTGTCTAGTGTTTTATTGTTAAATACCATTGACAGCCCAAAACAAAATGAAACAAATATTTCATTAATGTCATTAGGTGTAGGAGTAGGGCATACTAAAAAGTGGAAAAAGGATGCGTTAACTATTAACGCTAGTTACATCAATTTGGCTCCATACAATAAATTAGTTCCCGACAGAGATACATGGAACAAACTGCCCGAATCTATTTCTGGGGAAGCCGTGTACAGACATACTACTAAAAATGGTTTGTTCAAGCTTTATACGGCTTACGATTTTTCTAAATTTGATGTAGAGCAAGAAGATATTAATTATGAAGATAGGATCCGATTTAAACTAAAAGACCGCAATTGGTACACAAATTTGTCTTATGACGGATTTTTAGGGGACGACCTAAAATTAACAACGGGATTAAGTTACAGTAACAGCAATAGGGATGTGGGTTTTGAAAGCACCGATGTAAATAACATTGAAAATGCAGTACATATAAAAGCCAAATTAAAACATTCGTTTAGCAATGCCTTTAAATTATCGTATGGTGTGGAATTGACCTCAATTGACTTTAAAGAAACGGGAATAGCAAATCAAACTGAAAATTTCAGTTCTGGTTTTACACAAAACATGAGTTCAGCTTTTGCTGAGGCGGATGTGTTTTTCTCGAATAATTTTGCAGGTAAATTTGGCGTTCGTGGCGAATACAATGCACTATTGAAAGAAACTGCTTTTTCGCCAAGAGTTTCTTTGGCCTATAAACTTAGTAAAAGATCTCAATTGTCATTGGCCTATGGCGATTTTTATCAAACGCCACAAAACAATGAATTAAAAATTGAACAAAACCTTGAATTTCAAAAGGCTACGCACTATATCCTAAATTATCAGTATAAAAAGAACAGACAATTATTTAGAGCGGAATTGTATTACAAAGACTATGACAATTTATTACAATATGATACTGAATTTGACCAACCTTCTGCTAATTTTAGCAATAAGGGTTTTGGTTATGCCAAAGGCATTGATTTGTTTTGGAAGGATAGTAAAAACATAAAAAACCTACAATATTGGCTTTCCTATTCGTATTTGGACACAAAGCGTAAGTATAGAGATTTTCAGGAATCCGTTACCCCTAGTTTTGCTAACAAACATAATGCTTCGTTGGTAACTAAATATTGGATAAACGATTGGCGTAGCCAAGTAGGGGCAACCTATACTTTTGCCAGCGGAAGACCCTATAACAATCCAAATTCCACTAATTTTATGGATGGTAAAACCAAAACCTATAATAATTTTAGTATGAATTGGAGTTATTTAATTTCGCAACAAAAAATACTTTTTGTTTCTGTTTCTAATATTTTGGGCATTAAAAATACCTATGGTTATAATTATGCCAATACACCCGATGTTAACGGAATGTTTCAACGGCAAGCCATTATACCTAGTGCCGATCGTTTCTTTTTTGTAGGTTTCTTTTGGACTATTAGTGATGATAAAACGAAAAATCAGTTGGATAATTTGTAGGTGCTCGTTTATCGGTTGGTATAAAGTTATTGGGTGAAAACAAGTGGCTGATTTTTCCACTAGGAAAATCCGCTGACTAAAAATCCACAAACTTAGTAAAGGACAAATACAAGCATTAAATTTATATGTTGTTAGTCTTTGTTTTTTTCTTTATAAAGTTTTGTCGAACGAACGATTTTATCAATTACGCTCTCCAGTCCATCATTGGAATTAACAGCAACTTTATCTCTTAACCATAAATTATTTTTTAAATCGTCCGCCTTAATGTCTAACCATAGGGGCAAAATAACTTTCTTGTTTTCTGTTACTTGCTTCGTCATTAATGATTGTAGTTCAAATTTCACCCATTTTTCATTGGAGAGAAAATATTTGCTCACAAATATTATGGCAAAATCCGCTTGATTCAATCCCTCACCAATTTTGTCAATAAGAGAATCTCCGATTTGTAATGCAACTTTATCTAACCAAGGGTCAAATGTTTTTCTAATCAATCCCATATAGACTTGTTCGACATATTTTTTATCCCTTGAGTCATGACAAAGAAATATTTTAATTCTTTCTGGTTTTTTCAATTTTTTCCAGTCATTGTTATCACGAATTATAAACTTTATTTTTCTACCCTTATATCGTATGCCCATTTTGTTAATCAAATCAAAAGCTTTCTCCTTAGTCAATGTTAATTTGTTCGTTTCTATATAAAATTTACCTGTGAAAAGTAAATCTTCGTTTTTGGTAGCATAATCTCCTTCTTCTAGATTTTCAAATACCATATTAACGTTACGCATTCCATCTTTTTCGAGGCCTTCAATGATAATTGGTAGTTTATTAATTATTTCTTCTCCAAACGAGTCTATAAAAATTGCATAATGCTTACATGAATCCATCACTTTTACTATCGCTGAACCTTTAAATGGGACATACTTGGTTTCGTTTCCTTCATTATCAAAAAATTTGAGACCCATATCATTATTGGTCGTCATAGTGAACCCTGCTTTCATGGTATCCATGTGCTCCGTAAATCGAGTATATAATTGTTGTAGTGAAAGATTCATTTAATCTAAATTAAAGCTAACGACTTGATATCAAATCGTTTTAATACTGAAACAATCCCGATAGCAATCGGGACAGCACAAGTTGTTTTATATCCAATGTTAAACGAAGGTCGCGTTTTTTGTTGAGAAAATCAAGTTTATATAGTTTTTATGATTATTCATTTTTATCCCACTCGGGGTGCTTTTTTAACTCACTTTCTAAGGTTGTTTTTATTGATTTTTCATTTACCATCAGCGAATCAGTAGGTAAAGGTATTTTTTCTAATTTATCATTGTTTATGTTGAAAAATTTCCCATCTGGGTATAATTTATAATCTAAAGTTCTCACAAACTGATTTCTATATCGGTTTACGTTTTTACCCCATTTAGGGTCGTAATGTACAAAAGCGGTTTTTCTTCCTTGGTATTCTTTTCCAGTTAATAATGGATAGAAGCTCTTGCCGTCAGTTGCTACTTCTTTTGCTGCAATATCTGAGAATGTGGCAAAAAAGTCACTGAATTCTATGAGCTCTTTTGAGATAAATCCTTTTTTAATTGTTTTAGGCCAAGATACAATGAGCGGAACATGTGTGCCAGCATCTATGGTATTACCCTTAGCACCACGTATAATAGTAGTTGCTGTCTTGGTATAAATAGTTGGATGGTTGCCATTATCACCTGTAAAAATGACAATGGTATCATCGTCTATGTCCAGTTCTTTAAGTTTATCTACTATTTTTCCAACTATTTTATCAGCATAGATTACCATATCCTTAAAATAGGTGGTGTCGTTTTGGTAACGTTTTTCTTCGAAATTCCAATCTTCAGAATCTGGAGTGGGCACAAACGGATCGTGTACCAATACCATAGGATAATAGATAAAGAAAGGCTCACCCTTTTTACGTTCTATAAAATCTAATATATAATTAGAAAATAGTTCAGGACCATAATCTTCCTCATCGGTAGCGAGTACTTTCCCGTTTTGTTCTATTAAAGGATTTGCATACCTACCTCCTTCATTTCCCTTTTTTGTCAATTGCCAGAGACAGTATTCTTCAAAACCTAGTTTATTAGGTTTGGTGTTATCATTCCAATCAGAAATTTTGTCTTTATAGGCCAATCCGTTGAGTTGCCATTTACCAGCAACTAAAGTCGAATAACCTACATCTTGCATTAAATTACCAAAAGTATATTGGTCTGTTGCCAAATGCCCGAAATAATCATAATTACGATAATTGTAAAGTCCGGTCATTATTTTAACTCGTGACGGTGTACACAACGGTTGTGAGACACAATTGTCAAATCGAATTCCGTCTGCTGCTAATTTGTCCAGCACAGGGGTGCTGTAAGACACATTTCCATAAATACTCAACGATTCGTGACCCATATCATCTGCCATAATAAGAATAATATTGGGTTTCTTTATCTCGTTTGTCTTAGTACAAGAAAGTAGAATACCACTTAAGGTAGTTATTATTAATATCCATTTATTCATAAAAAATGATTTTAATTCGTTCCAGTAATTTATGTTTATTAGGTGCAATCTATTGATTAATTTCCCGACCAAAATACAGGTGATCCATTTTTTGACTATCTATTTCGGCAGCATTTGGCATTGTCCCCCAAAGAGAAAACCCGTTTTTTTCTAATAATTTTATACTTACTTTATTTACAGAGAGCAAAATACAAACCAGCACTTTTATTCCATTATTAATAGCATATTGGAAACTTTCTTTAACCAATTGCGTACCAATTCCTTTTTTATGATGCCCAAAATCTACATAATAACTCAATTCTGCAGTATTAAGAAAAGCAGTTCGGCCTTCGCGATAAGGACTTATTGAGGCATAACCAACTACCACATTATTTTCTAAGGCTACCAGTATTGTATATTTTTGGTTCAAATGAGTTTCAAACCATTTTTTGCGTTGACCTACTGTAAACTCATCAAGATTACCTGTTTTATTTCTTGCTCTTATAGCTTGATTGTGAATTTTTACAATAGCGGGTAAATCAGTAACAGTTGCAATTCTTATTTCCATTTTTATAGTAATGATGCCAAATTAACAATTCATCCTTAAAAAAATACAATTCGGTCAACACTTTTTTTATGCACCTAACTTTTTATGGACTTTTGAACCGTAATTAATAAACTAAAAACAAAAATCATGATCAGAATTGTAACAGCACTCGTAATTTTCTTGGTAAGCCAAGTAACCTATTCACAAACAAAATTTGAACAAGGCATGCAACAAGCCTTTCAATTAATGGAAGAAAATAAAAATGAAGAAGCTGCTAATGCTTTTGAACGTATTGCCCAAGTAGAAACCGATAATTGGTTGCCCTATTACAACTTGGCATTACTTAAAGCCAGAACTACTTTTGAAATGAAAGACAAAACTAAAGTAGCAGCAGAACTAAAAGCTGCCGAAGCATATGCAGAGAAAGCAGATGATATTTCACCAGATAATTCAGAAATTTATGTGTTAAAAGCATTTATTAATGTAGCTAAAATTGTTATGGATCCAATGACATACGGAGCAAGTTTAACACCAGCTACTACAGATTTATATCAAAAAGCCATTCGCTTAAATACAAACAATCCGAGAGCCCATAGTGGTCTCGTAGAGTTTGAAATGGGTGGTGCTCGTTATTTTGGACAAGATTTAACCCCACATTGTAAAAGACTGCAAGCCACTATTGCATTGTACGATAATTTTAAACCTGAATCTAAATTTCATCCAAATTGGGGTAAAGAGTGGGTCATAGAAGTATTAAAAGGTTGTGATATTACTGATGAAACTACGGAAGAAGAAAAAGCAATAACTATTACTGTAAACGTACCCAATGTAACCAGTGATAAAGGAATGGTTCGGTTTGCCTTATATGACAAGACTACCTTTATGCAAAAGCCATTAGATGCCAAAGCAACCAATATTAACCAAGGAAAATCTAAAATTAAATTTGAAGACGTAAAGCCAGGTGAATATGCCATTATTTGTTATCATGATAGTAATAATAATGATAAATTTGACTTTGATGCGAACGGAATGCCAGCGGAAGACTGGAGTATGTCAAATAATCCTGTTTTAATGGGACCACCTACGTTTGATGTTGCTAAATTTACAGTTGAAAATAAATCCTTAGATTTAACTATTAAATTCTAAGTAATGTCTTTAAGAAAATTAAGTTTTGTGTTTTTTGTAATGAGTTCGCTAGTTTCATGGTCGCAATCAACCCATAAGTTGACGGTAACTTTTGAAGGCTTAGCTTCAGATAAGGGTAAATTATTTGTAGCCGTTTACAATCACAAAGACAATTTTCTTAAAGCACCATTTAAAGGAGAAATAATAGCGATTAAAAGTGGTAAGGCTCAAGTACAATTTGCAGATTTACCAAAAGGAATTTATGCCGTTTCTTCTTTTCATGATGAAAATGACAATGGTAAGTTAGATACCAATTGGGTTGGTATACCTAAAGAACCTAATGCTTGCAGTAATAATGCTACTGGAAGTTTTGGTCCGCCAAAATTTAAAGATGCCAAATTCATTTTAGAAAAAAAGGAAATAACAATCACTATTAATTATAAAGATTAAAATGTCTGAAATCAAAAAAACAATTGGAGTTGGTTTTATTATTGGTGTTCTTATAATGGCTGTTTTTATGGTTTACCGAGTACTTTCTGGTCATACAATCAACTTTGATAAGAATTTATTGATTGCTTTTGGATATTACCAAATGTATTCTATCGTATTGACTTTTGTAAATTCCTATTTCTTTGACTATTTAAATAAAATTGAATGGAAAAAGTACGGAAAATACAGAATGTTGATAGGTAGTATTGGTGGTATGCTGTTGACCATGGTGGCAATTGTTTTTCTCAGGATGTTTCAGGAAATGGCTATTGAGGGTGAGGGATTTAACGAATTCTACACAGAAGAGTTAAACAATGGCACGTTTTATTTTACTTCAATTATTATTACTGTTGTTGCAAGTATTTTTTTTCATGCAGTTTATTTTTATCAAAAATCTCAAAAAGAAAAGGTTACCGAACAAAAAATTATTGCAGGTACGGCATCTGCACAATTTGATGCATTAAAAAATCAGTTAGATCCACATTTTTTGTTTAATAGTTTAAATGTGCTTACCAGCTTAATAGATGAGAATCCTGATGCGGCACAAGATTTTACTACTGCGTTGTCAAAAGTATATCGTTATGTATTGGAGCAAAAAAACAAAGAATTAATAAACGTTGATGAGGAGCTTCAATTTGCCAAAACCTATGTTAGTTTATTAAAAATGCGTTTTGAGGATAGTATAATTTTCAGTATTCCAGAAAAGGCAAGTAATCCTGAGGCTAAAGTAGTGCCATTAGCATTACAATTGTTATTAGAAAATGCCGTAAAGCACAATGTGGTAAATAGTAAAAATCCGCTTACTATAAAAATCTACGAACTAAATGGACATTTAGTTGTGGAAAACAATTTACAAACCAAAGAAGTACTAAAAAAGAGTAGTGGTGTTGGGCTTTCTAACATTCAACAACGCTATGGTTTGGTTACTGATCGAAGAGTATCTATTAATAAATCGGCTGGGTCGTTTATAGTAAAATTACCCATGCTAACAAAACAAATTTCAGTTATGCAAACACAAGAAAATTATATAGAAGATAAAAGATATTTAAAAGCCAAAGAAAAGGTAGAAAAGATGAAGGGGTTTTACGCCAATGTTATTTCATATATTATAGTAATTCCTTTCTTGGCTTTTTTAAATTATAAAACGACAAGTTTTCCTTGGGTAATTTTTCCAGTCTTAGGTTGGGGGTTCGGACTGGTCATGCACGGTATGGAGGCCTACGGTTATAACCCGTTATTAGGAAAAGATTGGGAAGAGCGTAAGATAAGGGAGTTTATGGATAAAGAGTAAGTTGGAAGTCGGGAGACAGAAGACCGAAGCAAAAAAAGTAAGAGGTACAAGGTTAAAGGTACGAGTGCGAAAAAATGAATTTAAAAAACAACATCATGGAAAATTTCGACAAAGAAAACAAATACATAAAGGCAAAAGAACGTGTAGAAGTAATTAAGAAATTTTATAACAATTTATTATCCTATATAATATTTATAGGCTTTTTAGCCGGATTGAATTATTACCTTGATGGATGGAATCACCCTTGGTTTTTATGGGCAGCATTTGGATGGGGGATTGGCGTGTTCTTCCATGCTTTAAAAGCATTTAATTGGAATCCTTTTTTTGGTAAAGATTGGGAAGAGCGTAAAGTAAAAGAATATATGAATCAAGAAGATAAAGGCTATAAAAAGACGCAGCATTGGGAGTAGATTTCATTTCAGATATAAGACCTGAGATTTTAGATTTTAAACAACGAAAATGAAAATACGAAATAGCATGAGCAAATACGAAAGTGCTTTAAAGCATGTGAGAGAATTAAAAGAGTTCTACCAACATTTAGCGGTTTATATTATTTTTTTAATTGCTTGGTTAATTTTTAAAAATCAAATTATTGAATTTATTATAGAAAAAACACCAGATATTGAGTATGGATTTTTGCACTGGTTGAAAATAAATATTGCCTTAGTTCCCATTTTATGGGGTGTAGGAATTCTAATTCAGTTTTTATATATCAGTCGGTTTAAATTGTCAGTTTTTAAAAAATGGGAAGAAAAGAAAATTAAAGAAATCATAGAAAAAGATCAAATTTGATTAAACTATTATGGAAGAAAAATATAAGAAAAGCACTAAATACAGACAAGCTAAGAAGCGGGTTGATGAGCTAAAAGGATTCTATTGGCATTTAGCTATTTATTTGATTGTCAATACATTTATAACTGCAAATAAAGTAATTAGAAATTATTATAATGGTGAAACATGGAGCGAAGCCTTTTGGGGTTTTGGCACTTTTGCCGTATGGATTTTTTGGGGTATAGGTGTTGTTTTTCATGCCTTTAATGTTTTTGGTTATCCTTTGATTTTAGGTAAAGATTGGGAAGAACGAAAAATCAAAAAAATTATGGAAGAAGATGAGAATCAAATGAAAAGATTAAAATAATACTTATCAAAGTAATCAACCTATATTTCATTAAAACATTATAAAATTATCAATGAACATAATTATTATAGAAGACGAAAAACCAGCTGCAAGAAGGTTGGATAGAATGTTACAAAAATTAGGCTTTACAGCAAATGCAATGTTGCATTCCGTTGAAGAATCGTTACTATGGTTTCAAGAAAATACACATCCTGATCTTATTTTTCTTGACATACAATTATCGGATGGATTGTCTTTTGAAATTTTTGAAACTATTGATATTAATAGTGCTATAATTTTTACAACGGCCTATGACGAGTATGCATTACAAGCCTTTAAGCTCAACAGTATTGATTACCTGTTAAAACCGATTGATGTTGAGGACTTAGAAAAAGCGGTATTAAAATTTAAAGAAAGAATCCCCACAAAACAAAAAGTATCCATTGATTTTGACGATATAAAAAAGTTATTGGTAAATCCGTTGGAGCGTGAATATAAAAAACGATTTACCATAAAAGTTGGCCAACATTTAAAAATGATTACTGTTGATAATATAGAATGTTTTTACAGCGAAAACAAAGGTACTTATATCCATACTACAGATGGAAGAGATTACCTTATAGACTTGACCCTAGAGCAATTGGAGGCTGAATTAGAACCACAAACGTTTTTTAGAACCAGTAGAAAGTTCTACGTAAATATCAATGCCATAAAAGATATAATATCATATACCAACTCAAGACTTCAGATTAAATTGAATTCCTATCAACATCAAGACATCATTGTGAGCAGAGAACGGGTAAGGGATTTTAAAGATTGGTTGGCGTAACAATATTGATTAATACCGCCCCTAAGCAAGAGGCGGTAAGCAATTCTGTTTTCACTCTTTTATAGGTTCATCTTGACCTAAATAAGTATCTAAAAAAGTCAAAATTTTACCATAAGCTTCAATCTGATTTTCTTTTTTTACAAAACCATGACCTTCATCTTCAAATAATACATATTCAACTGGAACTCCATTTTTTCGTACTCCTGCAACAATCTCATCAGACTCCACTTGTAATACCCTTGGATCTTTTGCACCTTGCAAGACCATTAAAGGCTTTGTAACATTTTCGGTATGAAATAGCGGTGAAATCTTCTTTAAACGTACAGAATCAGCAGAATATGGGTCGCCAATTTCTTTGTACAATGCTTCCTTAAATGATTCCCACCATGGCGGGATACTTCTAACGGTTCTAATCCAATTGGTAACACCAAAAATATTTACACCGACGTCGAATTCTTCGGGTTTAAACGTTAATGCTGCCATAGTCATAAAACCCCCATAAGAGCCACCTATAATACCAATTCTATCACCATTAATTTCGGGCTGCTGTGCTAGCCAGTTTTTACCTTCAACACAATCTTGTAAATCTTTTTCACCGTGATTTAAATCGTCCATTTGAAAAAATGTTTTTCCATAACCGCTGCTTCCTCTATTGTTTACTGCCAAAACCGCATACCCATGATTGACTAAATATTGAATAAGTGCAGAGAAATTTTGACGCGATTGCCCTCCTGGTCCACCATGTACCCATACCAAAGCGGGTACTTTATTTTCGGCAGAAGCTTGATGGGGTTTGTAATATATGGCAGGGATTTCCAAATCGTCAAAAGATTTATAGCGTATCACTTCTGCAGTAACCATATCATCAGGATTAATATCCTTATTTAAAACATCAGAAAGTTTAGTATATTCTTTTGAAGCCATGTCATATGCATATAAATTAGATGGCGTATTTGAACCAGCTACATAAAAACGGGCTTTAGTACCATCTCTTGAAAAACTTATATTGCTGACATCTCCAGCTTCAAAAGTTGGAAAATCGACTTTATTACCTGTGGCTACTTCAACAACTTCAACATCTGTTTTTGCATCATTGTTAACAGACGTAATTTGATATTTACCGTCATGTGTAAAGAAACTACCCCAAATATCCCAATCTTTTTCCATTACTTTTTCATGTGAGCCATCATCAATAGCATATTTCATTAAATAGGCAAACTCACTGCCATCATCCGTTGTATATAAAAGGGATTTACTATCTGGTGTAAAATCTGAAGCTGAGTTAGCAGATTGTTTTTTATTTACTTTGGTTAATGAATTATCACCAAAAGAATAAATAAACAAATCACTATCATTGGTCGTAATAGCTTTGCTAAGGGCCATATATCTTTTATCATTGGAAATTCCACCAAAAGCGTAGGCATCATCATTTTTATAAATAAGTTTAGGTTTTAACGTGTTAATGTCCATTTCGTAAATGTCAGTTAAACGGGCATCACGTTTGTTATAACCGTAGAAAAAACTATTTCCATCATGTGACCAGCCATAAAAAGAAGCTCTAGCACCCTTGTCAGGCGTTAGTTCTTTATAATTACCGATAGTATCTCGTAAATAAATATGATACACTTCATCTCCATTGTTATCCATTCTAAAAAGTATGCGTTCATCGTTGGGGAAGTAAGATATTCCGAAAACAGATGAGCTATCGGATTTGGTCAATGCTTCATAATCACCACCTACTGTTGGAACGGTGTACATGTTAAATATACCTGATCGATTACTGGTGACCAATAATTTGGAATTATCAGGAGAAAAGCTACCACCAAAAATGGATTCATTATCCATAATCTGCTCTATGGTATAAGATTTTAGATTGTCCGCTATGCTTTTTTTATCTTCAATTTTTTCTTTTTTACAAGAAATTAAAATGACAGCAACTGCAAGCAAGGGTAGAACTATTTTTTTCATGACTTGGAATATTTTAGTTGAATTGGCACTAAGTTACTACAAATTAGGTTACTACTTAGTATTTTAACAACAAAACCAACAATTTTAACTTAAAACTTCAACTCCATTTAAATTAACTTGCGAAGTATAAATATTAAAATCAATAGCAGTATTTTGATAAACCTTCTGCATTGATTTGGCTACTTTATTGGCTATTTCTTCTCCCTTGCACAATGCAAATAGCGTAGGGCCAGAGCCAGAAATTCCTATTCCCAGGGCACCAGATTTTAATCCATCTTGTTTGACCTTATCAAAATGGGGAATTAACTTTTTACGATAGGGTTCGGCAATTACATCCACTAAAGAACGACTAATTAATTGGTAATTATTTGTGTAGAGTCCACTAATTAAACCTGCCAAATTTGCACTTTGTTTAACGGCATTAGAAACGGTTACCGTTGGGCTTAAAACGTTACGGGCATCTTCGGTTTTTATTTCTATTTGCGGATGGATAGCCGTTACCCACAACTCATCTGGTACGGGCAATTTTACAATTTCTAAAGGCTCATAACTTTTTACAAGGATGAACCCTCCATAAATTACCGCGGCAACATTATCAGCAATAGGCGAACCACAAGCTGCTTTTTCACCTAATCGTGCAAATTGTGTCAATTCAAGATTTGAGAACGGATTCCCTAATAATTGGTTCATTGCAAAAGCGGCACCTGCTGAACTAGATGCACTACTGCCCAATCCACTTCCAGGTTTTACTTTTTTAAAGAGTTGAATGTCAATTCCAAAATCGGGTTGAATATTATCTAGCATAGCCCAAACAACAGCACCAGCGGCATTTTTATGGCTGTCAAAAGTAAGATATGCACCTTCAATTTTACTTATGGTGACCCCTTTTTTTTCTGTTTTTGAAAGTATCATTTCGTCACCAACAGCGTTGATAGCAAAGCCCAAGG
This sequence comes from Aureibaculum sp. 2308TA14-22, assembly GCF_040538665.1. Lineage (NCBI taxonomy): Bacteria > Pseudomonadati > Bacteroidota > Flavobacteriia > Flavobacteriales > Flavobacteriaceae > Aureibaculum > Aureibaculum conchae. Next base: position 1,672,730 of record NZ_JBEWXT010000001.1, on the reverse strand, counting down.
CGTCAAAACCACAAGAGACATTGGCCACAGTGGCAGGAGCAAATATTTTTATCGAATTCATATTAGTTATTGGCTATTTTAATAATGTCCGCAAAAAGACCAGATGCCGTTACATCAGCACCAGCACCAGCACCTTTAATAATCATAGGTTGTTCAGGATATCTTTTGGTATAAAACATTACAATATTGTCCTTACCTTCTAAATTATAAAATGGATGTCCAACAGGAATTTCTTTTAAACCTACTCTTGCCTTTTCATTAAAGAGTTCTGCTACATATTTTAGCTGACAATTGTTCTTTTTTGCCGATTTTAATAAGCCTTTAAAGTGATTGGCATCCTTTTTAAGTGTGTTGTAAAAATCATCAACACTAGCTGCTTTATTGTTATTATCCGTTAAAAATGAATTATTTTCAATTTCATTTAGGTTAAGCTCATAGCCACTTTCCCTGGCTAAAATTAATATTTTTCTGGCAACATCAACTCCACTTAAATCAATTCTTGGATCTGGTTCGGTATAACCTTCATGTTGTGCTTGTTTAACCACATCGTAAAATTCAGTATTATCATTAAAATTATTAAAAATAAAGTTTAAACTACCAGATAGAACTGCTTGTATATTAAGAATTTGATCACCAGAGGCTATCAGATTGTTTAATGTGTCAATTATCGGTAAACCAGCACCTACATTGGTTTCAAATAAATAGGGTACATTATATTCCCGTGATAATTCTTTAAGCTCCTTATATTTTTTGTAATTCGCTGAACTGGCGATTTTATTACAAGCAACGACGGCCGTACTATTTTTTAGATATTCGGGATACATTTCAGCAACGTTGGAGTTGGCGGTAATATCTACAAAAACACTATTTCTTAAGTTTAGTATTTTAACTTTTTGTAAAAAATTGCTTAAGGACGCTTTTTCTCCGTTATTTAATTGCTCTTCCCATGAAGCTAAATCTAAACCTTCATCATCAAATACCATTTGTCTGGAATTTGATAAGCCTACAATACGAATATTAATATTCAAATTTTCTAATAAAAATTGATGTTGTTGTTCGATTTGTTCAATCAATTTAGCTCCGACATTACCAACGCCCGTGATAAATAGGTTTAGTTGTTTATTATTATTCTTAAAAAAACGTTCGTGCAAACTATTAATACCTTTTTTAACATCTTTAGCGGCAATAACAGCTGAGATGTTTTTTTCGGAAGCCCCTTGGGCAATTGCTCTAATGTTTACATTGTTTTTTCCTAAAGTGCCAAACATTTTGCCGCTAATTCCCTGATGGTTTTTCATATTGTCACCAACTATGGCAATTATGGAAAGGTTTTTTTCAACTTCTAAAGGTTTAATTTTTCCTTTTAAAATCTCAAATTCAAAAGTATTGTCAATGGCAGTTTTAGCTAAATTGGCATTACTATCGTCTATACCGATACAAATAGAATGTTCAGAAGAAGCCTGAGTAATTAATTTAACATTGATTTTTTCTGTTGCCAAGGTTTCAAACAATCGTTTGGAAAACCCTGGAATACCAACCATGCCTGAGCCCTCTAAAGTAATTAAAGTAACATTATCAATATGGCTAATTCCTTTTACTGGGTTTTTTTTGCCATAGCTTGTTTTTGATATCAATGTACCTTCATCTTTAGGCTTTAACGTGTTCTTTATACGAATAGGAATTTCCTTTTTTAATACAGGATAAATAGTTGGTGGATAAATAACTTTTGCTCCAAAATGTGACAATTCCATTGCTTCCTCATATGAAATTTGGGCTATGGGTATTGCTTGATTTACTAACGACGGATTTGCTGTAAACATTCCGCTCACATCTGTCCATATTTCAAGAACATTAGCATCTAATGCAGACGCTATTATAGCCGCAGTATAATCAGATCCACCTCTGCCCAATACTGTAGTATCACCATTTTCTGCTGAAGCAATAAACCCCGGTAAAATGGTTACTTGAACATTATTTGAGTTGAAAAAAGACTGAATATTTTTGCTAGTGATACTAAAGATAACAGATGCACTAGTATAATTGGTGTTGGTTATTATTAATTCCCTTGTGTCTTTTCTAATTGTGTCAATTGAGTTAACCTGCAAAGCTTTTGTAATTATAAATGAAGACAATAATTCTCCATAACTGACAATATTTGCCTCGCTTTTAGCAGAAAGCTCACTTATTAATGAAATACTATTCAATACGGATTTAAGGTCAATTAATTTCTGATTTACAAACTTTAAACATTCGTTCTTGTCCTTATTGGTAAATAATTCCGAAATTATTTGATTGTGTATTAATCTAATTTCTTCAATTACAGAAGTATAAGTCGCTTTTTTTATAGAAGCTAATTGAGCGGCTTCTAATAGTAGGTTGGTAACTTTTGCAAAAGCAGAAACTACAATAATTTGCTTTTCATCTTTATTAGAAGCAATAATTTCGATTATTTTTTTGATATTTTTTGAGGAGCCTACTGATGTTCCTCCAAACTTTAAAACTTTCATAATACTATATTATTCGTAAAAATATTGTTTTACGGTTATTTTTTAAATAAACCAACTGTAAACGGATGTATAAAATGATTAACCCCTAAGGGTAGTAATAGTAGTAAATGCATTTAAAATAACACTTCTTATGCTTGTAGTAGTAATGATATGTAATATTCTTAATTGCACAGTTCAAATGTAGTGGATATTGTTTTAATAACAACCTAAGTTGAACATTTTGTTGTACTTTTTATTGATTTTTTATGTTTCAGTATTAATTTTTTTCAAATAATTAATATTTAAGTTTTTAATTGCTAGTAATATAATTGTACTTTTGGTGAGCAACCAAATAATTTATAAAAATGAAATATCTTATTAGAAGTTTAATTATTGTATTTTTTGTTCAATTCGGTTTTAGTCAAAATGACTTATTACCAACCGATTATTTACCCAAAGAGTTCCATAAGGATAGAAGAGAGGCTCTTAGAAAGAAAATGCCTCCGAATAGTATAGCCGTATTTTTTGCCAACCCCGTAAGGAATAGAGCTAACGATGTAGACTTTATCTATCATCAGGACCCCAATTTTTATTATTTAACAGGTTATAAAGAGCCACATGCTGTTTTGTTAATTTTTTCAGAGCCACAAAAAGAGGGTGAATCTACTTTTAACGAAGTATTGTATGTGCAAGAAAGAGACCCTAGAGCAGAGCAATGGAACGGGAAACGACTTGGGATAGAAGGTGCAAAAGAAAGATTAGGATTTAAAAAAGTGTATAATGGTAGTGATTTCAGTACTTCTACTTATGATTTTAAAAAATTTGATAAAGTTTTGATTTTCGATTTTCATGATGATTACAGAAATTCGGGACAAAACAAAGCAGACTTGTTTGATTTAGTACAACAATTCAAAGCAAAGGCTAATTATGATAAAAGTTTATTACCTAATCAAGCCAAAAAGAGGGTTTATCAACTTATTAAAGCTACTGAAATAGAAAATAGTGCCAATGTAGCTCAAAACTTAGGTAGGTATATGGATTTTTATCCCGAATTAAAGGAAGATGAATTACTTAAAGGATACCAAGCAGCTGAAACCAATGAGCTAAGGAAAGAGTTTAGACAAAAAATAAGTTTAAAATTAGAAGCACCTCCAAAAACGAATATTGACGTAAATTCTTTGGGAACAATTATGGGTACATTAAGAGAGGTAAAGTTGCCCGAAGAGTTAAAATTACTAAAAAAAGCAGTTGAAATTTCCGCAATGGGGCAACGCGAAATTATGAAAGCCATGCACCCCAACATGTCCGAAACTGAAATTCAAGGAGTGCATGAGTTTGTGTACAAAAAATACGGTGCAGAGTATGAGGGCTACCCATCCATTGTTGGTGGTGGACATAACGGTTGTATTTTGCATTATATAGACAATAATAAAACCAAAGTAGGTAACGATTTGGTATTGATGGATCTCGGTGCTGAGTATCATGGCTACACAGCTGATGTTACCAGAACAATTCCTGCCAATGGTAAATTCTCTCCTGAGCAAAGAGCTATTTACGATTTGGTCTATAAAGCACAAGAAGCTGGGATTGCTAAAGTTGTTGTAGATACAACATTTGCGGCTTCACATAAAATTACACGACAAATTATTAATGAGGGCTTGTTTAAATTGGGAATAATAAAATCAATTGATGAGAAGCATAATTATTATCCTCATGGTTCAACACACCATATTGGATTAGATGTGCACGACCCTGGAAATTATGGAAAATTTGAAGCCAATATGGTAGTAACTGTTGAGCCAGGAATTTACATTCCAGAGAATAGTCCTTGTGATAAAAAATGGTGGGGAATAGCAGTTAGAATTGAAGATGATATTTTAGCGACAGAAAATGGTCCTGTAAACTTATCGGAAGCTGCACCAAGAAAAGCCGAAGAAATTGAAAAATTAATGAAAGAAACAAGTGTATTGAATAGTTTTGAACTTCCAAAATTAGATGAGTAAGTTAAATGTTAAGTACTAAACATAAAAAATAAGGAAGCATATTGCTCCCTTGTTTTTTATTAAAGTTCCCTAAAAGTAAATAATTCTTATTTCTGTTCTTTTAGAAATGTTACCAACGAAGCCAATTCTTCAAAACTTAACGAGTTAACTAGACCAGCGGGCATCATTGAGGTGTCCAATTCTTTTCTGGTTTTTATATCTGTTTTCTTTAAGTTAGTCGCTGTTCCAACAATATCTCTGATGGTTAATTCATCTGCAGATTCTTGAGTAACAAAACCAACATAGCTTTTACCGTCATTAGTTTTTATTTGTACTGTTGAAAATCCTTGAGATATGGATGCATTTGGTTTTAATATAGATTCTGCTATTTGTTCTCGATTCATTATCGATCCTACTTGTCCCATAAAAGGACCTTTCATAACTTCGTCCTTGGTAATACTATGACACGCAATACAACCTTGACTTGCAAACAACGCTTTTCCTTTTTCTGCATTTCCTTTTATTTTCCCTAAGGCTAGCATTACATCTTCAATAGAAGATTCTCCTACTTGCCCTTTTTTATTCTTTATTTTTTCAAAATCTACAACGGTTATATCCTCTTTAGGGACTACTTTTTTAACTTCACCAAAGGCATCAATGCCCAATCTATATTTGCTATTTAGTTCAGCAAAAAAAGCATCTTTGGTTTTGCCAGTCTCTTTAAATTTATCCACTAAAAAAGAACTTATAACTGGAGATTGTTCCCAATCCATTGTTTTATAGTACGGGCCATGCGTGTCTGGTCGAGTGCTCCACCACCAAGAGGCATCATAGGGTTCCTCTTTATGATAAATCCTAGCTAAATTGTTCAATATTTTATGTTTAAATTCTTGACTATCAGAATTTTTATAAGCATTAATTAAGCCTTCAACTACCTTTTCGTCATGCATATAACGCATTGCCCATAGTGCCATGTCTCTTTGTTCTGTTTGTAAGGCAGAAACACATTTATCAATAGCATTTATCTCAACTAAAGCTTTAGCTGCCAAGTGTGGTAAAATTATTTCAGAATTTGGAGTGGCATGTGGACCTTCGGTATTAATTTTTGGAGCTATAAAAGAGTTTGGTACTTTTATTTTTAATAATTCTTCTGCAGCGTTAGGATTTCCCAATCTCCCCAAACCAATGATTGAAGCAGCTTTTACACGTGGTGATGAAGATTGCAACCCTTCTACAAAAACACTTATAGGTACTTTTTCTAGATAAGATTTACGATCTGCCAAAGCCCTTAATGCAAATTCTTTTAAATCATTATCTTTTGAAAGTTCAGCTAAACTAGAAATACCATCTTCGCCAGCAATTTGAGCATAGGTAAAAATAGCTGCCGTTCGAGTTTCTAATTTTTGGTCTTTATCTTTTGCTAATTTTAATACTTTAGAGGCTGTTTTTGACTTCGGACGTTGTAATAATTCATACTGGACACTTAATCTTGTTTTAGCACTACCAGATTTTAACTTATTTACGAGTTCATTTACAGAAGCATCTTTTACATTTATAAACGTCTCATAAGCAAAATCTTTCGGTGTGACGCGAACAACATATCCTTTATCTGGATTACCAGAATAACCAGCACCATCCCAAGCTGATAAATACATAATACCAGATGCATCAACGTCAACATCTGTTATTTGTGGCATTTGAATAAATTGTTCATCCTTTTGAGTAAAACTTGGACCATCTTTTTCCACCCTATGGATATACAATTGGCTTCTTCCCCAATCTGCCATCATTGGTACATTGTTGTATTTTGTAGGCCATCTATGATCGTTCATGTAAAGAGCTCCTGTACCAGAGCCACCGCCAACATCTACAAGTGCAGGAATTATTTCTTCTGTAAAATGTTTAAATAGCACAGGGTAACCATATTCTCCTGATTGAATTTGGTCTATAAATCTAATATTCCATCCACCACCATCATTCGTATTTCCTCTTGTAAATATATTCATGAACGGATCTATGGCCACATCGTAAATATTCCGCAAGCCATGAGTATAAACCTCCATTTCTGTACCATCTGGTCTAACTCGTACAATGCCACCACCTAACATAGTTAGTTGTTTGCCGCTTGCATCTGTTGCATTGTAAAAGCCGAAATCACCTACAGCAATATAAATCCAACCATCAATACCCATTTGAATACCATTTGTAGCGTGGTCAGTTCCTCTTTCACGTAAATATTTAGGGTTGCTAATATTCTTTATCAAGACTTTTTCGGGTCCGTCTGCTATACCATCTTTATCTAAATCATCAAAAACCACCAAGTCCATGTTTTCGGCTTTCTTGGTTTCTTTGGAAAATGTAGTATGTAAAACATAAACTTGATCTCCTATTGCCAATATGCCACGAGGGTTATCCAATTGTGCAAATTGAGTGTAAGAATCCATTATTCCATCATGGTTGCAATCCACCAATTTTTTCACAAACCCTTTACCCATATCTTTCCCTAATGAACCTATCATGTCCACACCCACAAATACATCTCCGTTGGGTGCAACCGCCATACAAGCAGGACTAGGATTTATCTCTGGGCCAGAAAAGCCCTTTATTATCAAATCTTTAGGCCAATTCAAAGAATTAATTATCGAATCTGTTGGATAAATAACTGCGTCTGAACTTGAGTTACATTCAATTTTTTCTTTACAGCTAGTAATGAGTGCTAATATCAATACTAGAAATCCAATCTTTTTTATCATGGTGTAATCTTTAGGTGGTAAGTCTTTTATAGAATTAAGAAAACAAATCTAATTAATTTTTAGATAAATAATGTTTTTGTACTATTTTAGAGCCTATTTAGTTTTTGATGTCATGCATTTTTATGTTTGATGAAGAAACAATTTTAACAAAATAATTAACTACTTAAAGCTTATACCATGAAACTAGGAGCATTTTCAATAAGTCTAAATGTAAAAGATATTAAAGTTTCCAAGAAATTTTATGAAAAACTAGGATTTTCAGTTTTTGCTGGAGATATAGAACGAAACTACCTTATCATGAAAAATGGTAATGCCCTGATTGGTTTGTTTCAAGGTATGTTTGAGGATAATATTTTAACCTTTAATCCTGGTTGGGATGAAAACGCCAATTTGCTTGATAATTTTGATGATGTTAGGCAGATTCAACAACAATTAAAAAAGGATAACCTAAAGTTAGATAGAGAAGCCGATGAAAACACCACTGGCCCCGCAAGTATTGTATTAACAGACCCCGACGGTAATACTATTCTTATCGATCAGCATGTTTAACTTCGGAAGTTATTTAAAAGTCTTAAGTCTAAAATTTCACATCTAAATTTTGCCCCCTTACCAAATCCTCAATAGTTTCACGTTCACGTATTAAGTAATCCTTACCATTTTTTACCAAAACTTCGGCAGGTCGGTAACGCGAATTATAATTGGAGGCCATTGAAAAACAATAGGCACCGGCATTGCTAAAACTTAAAATATCGCCTTCAGTTATTTCATTTATTCTACGATTAGCACCTAAGGTGTCGGTTTCACAGATATACCCAACAACCGTATAAAAACGTTCTTTACCTTTTGGATTAGAGATATTTTCAATATGATGGTAAGCATCATAAAACATGGGTCGCAACAAATGATTCATACCACTGTCAACACCTGCAAAAACCGTAGAAGTGGTCTGTTTTACTACATTAACGTTAACCAAAAGTTTTCCTGCTTCGCTGACCATAAACTTGCCAGGTTCAAACATAAGCGTTAAGTCTTTGCCATAGCTTTTACAGAATTCGTTAAAACGTTTGCTCAGTTTTTTACCCAGTTCTTCAATGTCGGTAGAAATATCGTTTTCTTTATAGGGTACTTTAAATCCACTTCCAAAATCGATGGAATCCAAATCTTTAAAAGTTTCGGCAGCATTAAATAGAATTTCTGTGGCTCTTAAAAAGGCATCGACATCATAAATATCTGAACCGGTGTGCATGTGAATACCGTTAATTCGCATTCCCGTATTTTCCACAACACGATGGATATGTGGTAGTTGATGTACCGAAATTCCAAATTTGGAATCGATATGACCTACGGAAATTTTAGAATTACCTCCCGCCATTACATGTGGATTGATACGAATACAAACCGGTGTTTCAGGGTATTTTTGCCCAAATTGTTCTAAAATGGAAATATTATCGATATTGATATGTACACCTAAGTCTTTGGCTTGTTCAATCTCTTCCAACGAAACCCCATTCGGCGTAAAAATAATATCTTTTGGAGCAAATCCGGCTTTTAATCCCAATTGTACTTCTTGAACAGAAACAGTATCAATACCAGAGCTCAATTGTTTAAATACCTTAAGAATGTTAATGTTTGATAGTGCCTTTACCGCATAGTTTATTTTCAAGTCTTTAACGCCCGAAAACGCATTGGTCATTCTTTCATATTGAGATACAATCTTGTCGGCATCATATACATATAATGGCGTATCGTATTTTTTTGCGAGCGATAACAGTAATTTCCTATCCATCGATTAAAATTTAGAAGCGGTAAAAATAGGGAACTAATTTTGAGGATTGAAATTTTGTTTAAATAATTACACAATTAAATTATTTGTTGAGTTCTCTTGTGGCAGTAATTTCAGCAATTTTAACGACTACCTCTACAGCTTTTTGCATAGATTCAACTGGAACATACTCGTAACGTCCATGAAAATTATGCCCGCCGGCAAAAATATTGGGGCAGGGTAGTCCTTTGTATGATAACTGTGAACCATCAGTACCACCACGGATAGCATTTATCAATGGTTTGATTCCAACAGCTTTCATAGCTTCTTCAGCAATATCAATAATATGCATTACGGGTTCAATTTTTTCTTTCATATTGTAATATTGGTCTTTTAGCTCTACTTCAACTAAATTTTTGCCTAGTTTGGCGTTAAGGTCATCGGCAATTTTTTGAAAGTTGGATTTCCTTTTTTCGAACAAGCTTTTATCGTGATCTCTGATAATGTAATCGAGCCCCGTTTTTTCGACTTCACCTGTTATGCTGTGTAAATGGTAAAACCCCTCATAGCCTTCTGTCTTTTCTGGAATTTCTTCTTTGGGTAAAGCAGCAATAAATTCATTAGCAATCAGCATTGAATTTATCATTTTACCTTTTGCCAAACCGGGATGTACTATTTTTCCATTAATAATTGCTTTAGCTGAGGCGGCATTAAAATTTTCATATTCCAATTCGCCAATTTGGCTACCATCCATAGTATAGGCCCATTCCGCTCCGAATTTTTCAACGTCGAACAAATGAGCACCTTTTCCTACTTCTTCATCGGGTGTAAAACCTATCCTGATTTCGCCATGTTTTATTTCAGGATGTTTTACAAGATATTCCATTGCCGTTACAATTTCAGTAATGCCAGCCTTGTCATCGGCACCGAGAAGGGTAGTGCCATCGGTGGTAATTAGCGTTTGTCCCTTATAGAGTAACAAATCCTCAAAATAATCTGGAGACAACACAATGTTCTTTTCTTGGTTTAATACAATGTCTTTACCATCATAATCTTTATGAATTTGTGGATTGACATTGGTACCTGAATAATCTGGACTTGTATCAATATGAGCAATAAAACCAATGGTTGGTACTTTGTGATCAACATTGCTTGGTAGGGTTGCCATGATATAGCAGTTATCATCTAACGTTACATCTTGTAGTCCAATAGCCTTTAAATCTTCTACTAATACTTTGGCTAAGTTCCATTGCTTTTCTGTACTGGGAAATGCCTTATTTTCAGGATCGGATTGGGTATCTATAGTAACGTATTTTATGAATCTATCTATTATATGTTGCATAGTACTTTATTCAATTAACTGGAGTGATTCAAATAACTCAACAGATTCACAGAGGCGTTCTTCTACCAATTTATCGCCAAAAACTTTTGATGTCAACGTTATATATTCGTCAATATTGGTTTTTAAAAAAACTTGTAAATACTTATATTGAATTCCTGAGCGTGTACCTTCCGAAAGGTTAAAATACATAGGTTTTTTTTTGAGTTTACCAAAGCCTGATTTGGTCATTTTCAATCGTTCCCTTAACGTTAAGGTATCGTTTATTTTTTTTTCGAACGATTTGTCCAGGTCCAATTCACCTTGGTGCCAAGCCATTTCGAGTACGTAAGTATCTGTCAATTGTTTAGTGGTATCGGCCGAATAAATTTCGGATGAATATTCATCATAATACAATGTGGTTTTCCAATTTTTTGGGACTTTTACTCTAAAATTCTTTAAAAAATCACGATACTCTTTTAATTCTGAAAAATCCGCATCGGTTTCACAATTAAATTCTTTTTTAAGGGAGTTATTCTGACAACTTATAAAACCTATTGCTAATACAATGATTATTAATTTTTTCATGGGTTGAGTTATTTCTATTCTTTATTGTTATTAATTATTTGTGGTACAGCAAATTTTAAAACTCCGAACTCAAAACTATGGCAAAACCATTTTACCAATTTTCTTGTTACCTGCCAACCATGCAAAATTCTTATTGACAAATCTAATGGTGTAATAACCATCATCACTTACTTTTTTCCAAGTAGTGCCACCATCGTTAGAAAACGAAACACCAGTTGTACCTACGGCAACTAATTCTTTACCATTGGTGTTTGGGACATACTGTACACAACTTTTATAACCAGGTTCGTTTCCGTCAGCAATCAATTGCCATGTTTTGCCACCATCTTTGGTAACGGCTTTATTGCTTTTGTTATTGTCTTTATCGTTCCAATCGCCTCCAAAAATAATTCCGTTTTTAGCGTCATGGAAATCGACACTATAAATTCCTGTCATTTGACCGCCTTGAATAATAGGAGTTTCATAGACTTTCCAAGTTTTACCCATATTTGGTGAGTGAAAAACCCGAGCGGATTTTCCACCGGTTACCAACCAAGTATTTTTACCGTGTATAGCAATATTGCTGTTACTTGCTGCAAAAGCGGCCTCTCCTTCATTAATTTTTGGTAAATTATCACATGGTACTTTATTCCAAGATTTACCGCCATCATTCGTCAGAATAACTGATAAGCAATCATCTGTTGGGTCACCCATAGCGATTCCATTTTTTGAGTCAAAAAAAGCCATGGCATCATAAAATACCTTTTCGTGCTTTTCTTTATAAACGATATCTAAATTACCATCATTGTATTTGTATAACAAAGCGGGATTACCAACACTTAACATAAAAATATGCTCTGAATTTGAAGCTATGGCTCTAAAATGGGGAACGATGGTATCGTAAAAAACACGTTTGTCCTTTAGGTTTTTAAGTGAGGGCAATACCAATCCTAAATAACCGTCAGAAGTTGCGTAAAATAAGCTGGAATCTTTCATGGCATAAATAGCCCTAATGCTAGAACTATCAATAACTATCTCCTCAATGGAAACCTTTTCTATGGATCTGGGTGTTTTTGTTTTTTTACAGGAGATTATTAGGAAAGTAGCTATAAATAAAAAAATAAATATTTTCAACTTCATATAAAATGTGTTAGTTTTATCAAAAGTAAAATTTTAATTACAAATAGCTAAGAATTATAGTATAAATTATGAGAGCATTGGTAATCTCTGGTGGTGGGAGCAAAGGAGCATTTGCAGGCGGTGTTGCTGAATACCTTATTGATGAAAAAAAACATAAATACGATTTGTTTTTAGGCACATCAACAGGAAGTTTAATGGTCTCTCACTTAGCTTTGGGGAAATTATATGAACTGAAAGCTATTTATACTACAATTAATCAACGAAAAATATTTAGCAATAATCCATTTGTGATTAAAACAGTACAGGGCGAAAAAATTGTAAAGGTAAATCACTTAAACACGCTTTGGAATTTTATAAACGGCCGTAGAACTTTTGGTGAAAGTAAAAACCTTAGAAAGTTAATAAAGAAGTACATAACTGAATCATACTTTAACCGTATTAAGGAATCTGAAAAAGATGTGATAGTTACGGTTTCTAATTTAACGACAAATGTAGTGGAGTACAAATCCATCAATGAATGTTCTTACAATGATTTTTGTGATTGGGTTTGGGCATCTTGCAATTACATTCCGTTTATGAGCCTATTGCGTAAAAACGATTGCGAGTATGCTGATGGTGGCTTTGGTTCTTTAGTTCCTATCAGAGAAGCCATTTTTAGGGGTGCTACCGAAGTTGATGTTATTATTTTGGAAACCGAAGTGAGCCAATTGAACAGAATGCCTTCTAAGAACCCGTTTTCATTGATTACTAACATGGTGGAATTCATGATGGATCAAGTGGAACGGCATAACGTTACCATTGGAAAACTACAAGCCATACAGGATAATGTAAAACTCAATTTGTACTATACGCCAACAGTATTGACTACAAATTCATTGGTTTTTAATAAAAAACTAATGGCAAAATGGTGGCAATACGGATTTAGATATGCCAAAAAACAGCACTCATTGGAAATGAATAAGCTAAAAGATAAGTAGATGTGATAAAGAATCAACTAGTTCTTGGGCGGACACATAAACCTAAAAATTGTCATTCCTGCGTAGGTAGGAACAAAAAAACTTTAAAATAGTTGTATTATAAAAAATTTATCCTTTAAATTTGTACATTATTATAAACAAATGAAGAAATTCAATACACATCATCATTTTCATACTGGCTTTCAGGCGAGGTGAGTTGTTGTGTTTTAAATCTATAAAATCATATAAACCCGTTTGAACAGTTCAAGCGGGTTTTTTTATTTACTTGAACTGTCAAACCTAATTCGTTATAAAATGACAAAGTTAAAAGTTGCCATTCAAAAATCTGGCAGGTTGAATAAAGAATCGTTGGAATTGCTCAAAAATTGCGGGATTTCAATTGATAATGGAAAAGATCAGTTAAAAGCATTTGCTCGGAATTTTCCAATAGAAGTTTTATACCTCAGAAACGGAGATATTCCTCAGTATTTACGTGATGGTGTTGTAGATATTGCTATTTTGGGCGAGAATACTTTGATAGAAAAAGGTGGTGATTTATCCATTGTTGAAAAATTGGGATTTTCAAAATGTAAAGTTTCCATTGCGGTGCCAAAAGCGGTTAATTATAATGCTATTGATGATTTGCAAGGAAAGCGAATAGCCACTTCGTATCCAAATACGGTAAATCAGTTTTTGGACGAAAAAGGAGTGGAGGCAGAACTCCATGTTATAAACGGCTCAGTTGAAATTGCTCCGAATATTGGCTTGGCCGATGCTATTGTGGATATTGTATCTAGTGGAAGTACACTATTTAAAAACAATTTAAAAGAAGTTGAGGTTTTATTAAAAAGTGAAGCGGTGTTAACAGTTTCACCTTCACTTTCAGCTGAAAAACAAAGCATTTTAGATAAACTGCAATTTAGAATTCAATCTGTACTGAAAGCTAGAAATAGTAAGTATGTTTTGATGAATGCTCCAAATGATAAAGTAAAGAATATTATCAATATTTTACCTGGTATGAAAAGCCCAACGGTGCTGCCATTGGCTGAAGAGGGTTGGAGTTCTGTACATACCGTAATTAATAAAGATAAGTTTTGGGAAGTTATTGACGAGTTGAAATTGAATGGGGCAGAAGGTATTCTGGTTTGCCCAATTGAAAAAATGGTTTTGTAAAAATGAAAACGCTCTTTCAAATCAGATTTATTCCAGATGAGGATATTTTCTCTATAATTCCATACTTGCAATTATTGGATGATAGAATTCCTTTAGAGGTTTTAAAAGAACGCTTACTAAAAATGCTAGAGCATGATTACAAATGTGCTGGTGTTTACGAAGGTGATAAATTGATCGGGATTTGTGGTGTTTGGGTATTATTCAAATATTATATAGGTAAACACTTGGAAGCCGATAATGTAATTATTCATCCTGATTATCGAGGTAAAGGTATTGGTCCACTACTACTAGACTGGGTCAATGATTATGGAAGATCCATTGGTTGTGTTGCAACGGAACTAAACAGCTATATTCCCAATGATAGAGGTAATAAATTTTGGAAAAGCTATGGTTGTGAAAAATTAGGGTATCACTTTAGAAAGACATATGAATAAAATATATAATCCTGATAAAAAAGATTGGTCAACAATTTTAACAAGACCTACGCAAACGTTTGAAGATATTGAAGAAACGGTATTGGAAATTTTTAATGAAGTAAAACTAAAAGGAGACATTGCCATTGAAAAGTATACAAACCTTTTTGACGATGTAGCTATAGAGAATATGTTAGTTACTGAAACAGAAATTTCGGAAAAAGAAAATTCAATTGATACTGATTTAAAACAAGCCATACAATTGGCAAAAGAAAATATCGAGAAATTCCATAATGCACAAAGGACTTCAAAAGTTGAAGTAGAAACCATAAGTGGAGTTTACTGCTGGCAAGAAAAAAGACCGATTCAAAAAGTAGGTATTTATATTCCCGGTGGGACAGCACCTTTGTTTTCAACAGTACTGATGTTAGCTATTCCTGCAAAACTGGCGGGTTGTTCAGAGATAATTTTATGTTCTCCACCTAATAAAGAAGGAAATATACATCCTGCCATTTTATACACTGCCCAATTGTGTGGAGTTACCAAGGTTTATAAAGTGGGTGGAATACAAGCTATTGCTGGAATGACCTTCGGAACAGAAACGATTCCACAAGTATATAAAATATTTGGCCCTGGTAATCAATTTGTCACCGTTGCAAAACAATTGGCAACAAAATATGGTGTGGCTATAGATATGCCCGCCGGACCATCGGAATTGTTAGTGGTTGCAGATGATTCGGCTGAAGCGAGTTTTGTAGCTTCTGATCTATTGAGTCAAGCCGAACATGGTACAGACAGTCAGGTTATTTTGGTCTCTACCTCAAAAGAGTTAATTGATAATGTAGAAAAGGAAATTACAGAACAACTGAATGAGTTACCAAGAAAGGAAATTGCTAAAAAAGCGATTACCAATTCTAAATTGATTTATGTTGAAAACGATAGCATTGCTTTAGAATTAATTAATGAATATGGTCCTGAGCATTTCATAATATGTACGGAAAATGAGAATTTCTTTAGTGAAGGTATTCAAAATGCAGGCTCTGTGTTTATTGGTAATTATACACCAGAAAGTGCAGGTGATTATGCATCTGGCACAAATCATACCTTGCCCACCAATGGTTACGCCAAGCAATATAGCGGTGTAAATCTAGATAGCTTCTTAAAAAACATGACGTTTCAAAAAGTGAGCAAGACAGGAATAAAAAAAATTGGGAAAGCCATAGAAATTATGGCAGAAGCTGAAGGATTGCAGGCTCATAAAAATGCCGTAACATTAAGGTTAAATAGTTTAAAAGATGAATAGTTTCAACCTAGATAGCTTAATACGCAAAAATGTAAAAGCCCTAAAACCCTACTCATCTGCACGTGATGAATTTAAAGGTTTTAAAGAAGATATGGTTTTTTTAGATGCTAATGAAAACCCAATTAACAATGGCGTAAACCGATATCCTGATCCGCAACAAACCAATGTAAAACAGGTTTTAGCGGAACAAAAAGGAGTTGCAATAGAAAATATTTTATTAGGTAATGGAAGCGACGAAGTGTTGGATTTGATTTACCGTGCCTTTTGTGAACCGAACGTTGATAACGTGATTACCCTGCCACCAACTTATGGCATGTATAGTGTCCTTGCTAATACGAATGCTATTGAAAATAGAGAAGTATTGTTAACGGAATATTTTCAGCCTGATGTAGAAACCATTTTAGAAACTATTGATGAGCAAACGAAACTTTTGTTTATATGTTCGCCAAACAATCCTACGGGGAATGCTTTTGATGCAACGCGAATCAAAGAATTGCTTAATGAATTTAAGGGATTGGTAATTATTGACGAGGCTTATATTGATTTTTCTTCAAAAGAAAGTTGGTTAAATGAATTGGAAAATTATCCCAATTTAATTGTTACGCAAACCTTATCAAAAGCTTACGGTTTAGCGGGAATTCGATTAGGGATTTGTTACGCATCACCTGAAATTATAGCGGTTTTGAATAAAATAAAACCACCGTATAATGTCAACGAACTGACACAACAACGGGCTTTAAAGCGTTTAATGAATTTAGATATCGTTCAAAATGAAGTCAACATGTTGTTAAGCCAAAAACACAAGTTACTTAAACTATTACCTGAAGTAGAATTCATTGAAGAAATTTATCCTACAGACGGAAATTTTATCTTGGTAAAAGTGGATGATGCTAACAAAAGATACAATCAATTGTTAGAAAAAGAAATTGTGGTTAGAAACAGATCGAACCAACCCTTATGTGATAATTGTCTGCGATTTACTATCGGAGCAAATAATGAAAATAAAAAATTGATAAAAGCCTTAAAAGAAATTTAAAATGAATGTACAAGATAAGCGTAGCAATAGGGGTTCTCACCCTAAGGGGGAGCTAGAGGGGGCTTCTACTAAAGTATTATTTATTGATAGAGACGGAACAATAATTCGTGAAACTACTGACGAACAAATTGATAGTTATGAAAAACTGACTTTTTATCCCAAAGCATTGACATATCTACCAAAAATAGCTCAAGAATTAGATTACGAATTGGTTATGATTACCAATCAAGATGGTCTAGGAACTGAAAGTTTTCCAGAAGAAACGTTTTGGCCCGTCCATAATTTTATTGTAGCTGTTTTTAAAAATGAAGGTGTAGAATTCAGTGAAATTGTCATTGATAAAACCTATGCCAAAGACAACGCACCAACACGTAAACCCAATACGAGTTTAGTAACCAAGTATTTTTCTGAGGGATATGACTTGGAAAATTCATTTGTCATTGGTGACAGGTTAACAGATATTGAATTGGCAAAAAATTTAGGTTCTAAAGGTATTTTTATTAACGATAATACTAATTTAGGTACTGATGAAATTACTGTTAAACGTGATGATTTAGACAGTTTTATAGCCTTAGAAACTAATGATTGGCAGCGGATTTATGAATTTTTAAAATTAGAAAATCGTACCGCTGAAATTAAAAGAAAAACCAACGAAACGGATATCTATATCAAATTAAACTTTGACGGAACGGGAAAAAGCAACATTGATACGGGAATTGCATTTTTCGATCATATGTTAGACCAAATTGCCAGGCATGGACAAATGGATCTGGAAATTAGCGTCAAAGGCGATTTGGAAGTTGACGAACACCATACCATTGAAGATACGGCTATAGCCTTAGGCGAGGTGTTCAGTAAAGCTCTAGGAAATAAACTGGGCATAGAGCGTTACGGGTTTTCCTTACCCATGGACGATTGCTTAGCACAAGTCAGTATAGATTTTGGTGGAAGGAATTGGTTGGTCTGGGAAGCTGATTTTAAGCGTGAAATGATTGGTAAAATGCCTACTGAAATGTTTTCGCACTTCTTTAAATCCTTTACAGATGGAGCGAAAGCCAATTTGAATGTAAAAGTAGAAGGTGAAAACGAACACCATAAAATAGAAGCTATTTTCAAGGCTTTTGCCAAAGCCATAAAAGCCGCCGTAAAACGCGATGTTGAAAAAATGATTTTGCCTTCAACTAAAGGAATGCTATAATTTTTTTGGTTCCTCTCCTTATTTCAAGGGGAGGTGTCCTGTTGCGAAGTTTATAGCTTGTAGAAAAGACAAAGGACGGAGGGGTTATTTGTTTAAATAGAATCATAATAATTAGTAAAAGTTAAGGAATATCAACAATGGATAATTCAATAAACGAATCAAAACCCTCCCCCTTCGGGGGAGCTGGAGGGGGCTTGTCCATCGTCATCATCGACTACGGAGCGGGAAACATACAAAGCATCAAATTTGCCATTCAACGATTGGGTTTTGAATCTATACTAAGTCATGACGCACAAATTATAAAAAATGCCGACAAGGTTATTTTCCCTGGTGTAGGAGAGGCGAGTAGTGCTATGGAAAAATTACGAGCAACGGGTTTAGATAAGGTTATCCCCCAATTAAACCAACCCTTACTAGGTATTTGTTTAGGGATGCAACTCATGTGTAATTTTAGTGAAGAAGGTAACACCAAAGGCTTGGGTATTTTTGATGTTGATGTTGTTAAATTTAGCAACAAGGTAAAAGTCCCACAAATAGGTTGGAATACACTTACCCATCTAAAATCGAAATTATTTAAAGGAATAAAGGAAGAAGAATATATGTACTTAGTGCATAGTTATTATGCTCCTATTTGCAATGAAACTATTGCAGTAACTAATTACCAACTTGACTATTCATCCGCTTTGCAAAAAGATAATTTTTACGGCGTACAATTTCATCCTGAAAAGAGTAGTAGTGCTGGGGAGGTTCTGTTGAGGAATTTTTTGGATTTAAAATGATGATTGCAAGTAGTTTGGAGCAATTGAATTTATACGCTAACTTTAATGTTAAATAAAATAATATGAAATTTATATCAATAATATTCTTAGTTCTGTTAGCCTTTTCTTGTACAAATGTCAAAGAATCGGATAACGAAAGAAATGAACTTATGGATAATTTAGTTGAATTACAATTAGAAAATCAGGAATTAAAAGAAAAACTCGAAAGAATACACGAACGTTACCTCATTAATACCGTTATGGTTCCAACTTTTGACAAGGAGACTTATAATCATGGAGAAAAAGGGAAAATAACATTTCATGCCCATAAATATGGAAATTTTGATTTTAAATACAATGTTTATGAAATGCTAGAAAATAGGGATAGAGGTAAAGTTCTTTTAAAGAATTTGGACAGTACAAAATTTGAGTATTCGTTTGATCTTAATGAAATGGAAAATAATAAAATTAATTTATGGATGGTTTTTAGATTGGAGGAAGCTATTATCAGCATCCCTGCAAAAGCTGCAATACAAATAAAGGAATAAGGAATTATGATATTAACGACTTCTGTGAAATATCATAATCAAGAATTTCTCAATCAACATAAAATCTCTAACCTATAATTATGAAAATAGAATATGCACTTTTACCGAATAGAGTTAAAGCAGCAGTGATTGATAGTATTATATTAATTGGAATGATTTTTCTAGCATCTGAAACATTAGCTCTATTTGATAATGTACCGAACTATGTTCGAATTATTGTTTTTGTCTTATTTTTTATTTTATACGACCCTATATTTACAACTATATATGGAGGTACCATTGGACATTCAAAAATGAATCTATCGGTGCGAAACGCACAAAATCCAGAAAATAAAATTAATTTTATTAGAGCACTATTTCGCTTCATTTTTAAAGCTACCTTAGGTTGGTTTTCCTTTCTTACAATATCTGGAAATGAGAAAAGACAGGCTATTCATGATTTTGTGGGCAATTCTATTGTAATTGAAGATGAAAAATAACGATAGTCTAAAATTATTTCTAAATATCTCTTATTTTAGCTAAAATTTATCAGACCAAGGGCTCTCTATGATTAACCTTTTTAAAAACCTCTATATTCACCAACGCTTTTTTGTTTATATAAGCGTTATAGCAGCTACGTTTTTGGTGTCGTATTGGGTGGAATTATTATATCAAGTGGCGTGGTTACTATTATTGGCATTAGCGGTATTGTTTTTATTTGATACTTATATTTTGTTTCGTTTTAAAAACGGATTAAAAGCCAGACGTATTTTACCCGAAAAATTTTCAAATTCGGATGAAAATCCTGTTCCCATTACTGTTGAGAACAAGTATCCTATAAAAATATTCTTAAAAGTAATTGACGAGTTACCAAAACAATTCCAAAAACGAGATTTTGAATATAACACAGAAATGGAATCGGGTCAAGCCCATAATTTTGACTATCAAGTGCGTCCCGTAGAACGTGGTGAATACCATTTTGGTAATCTAAATTTATTTGTTTCTTCATCTTTACAAATTGTTGCCAGACGTTACCGTTTTGATGCTGAGCAAATGGTGTCAGTGTATCCTTCATACATTCAAATGCGTAAATATGAATTTTTGGCGTTGAGCAATCGCCTTACAGAATTTGGACTCAAAAAAATACGTAGAATTGGTCATACCATGGAATTTGAACAAATTAAAAATTATGTTACTGGTGACGATGTAAGAACTATTAATTGGAAAGCAACTGCCAAACGTGGGCAATTGATGGTCAATCAATATCAAGATGAAAAATCGCAACCTATTTATTCCATAATTGATACAGGACGTGTAATGAAAATGCCTTTTGAGGAATTAAAATTATTGGATTATGCTATCAATTCTACTTTAGCCTTTTCAAATATTGCTTTATTAAAAAACGATAAAGCGGGAATGTTGACCTTTTCCAAAAAAGTGGAAAAGATTGTTGCGGCTAGTAACAAACGTACACATATCAACACAATAAACGAAGCCCTGTACAATATTGACACCCAATTTACCGATTCCGATTTTGGGTATTTGTATGCTACCATCAAGCGAAAAGTAACCCAACGCAGCTTGCTCATTCTCTACACAAATTTTGAGCATATTTCAGCATTAAAGCGTCAATTGCCTTTTTTAAAAGCCATTTCTCGTCAACATTTATTGGTAACCGTATTTTTTGAGAATACCGAATTGGATGATTTAATAAAAGAGAATGTAGAAGATTTGCAAAGCATATATCATAAGACCATTGCCGAAAAGTTTGCTTACGAAAAGCGTTTGATTGTTAAGGAGCTGGAAAATAGGGGTGTGCATGCTATTCTTACCAAACCTCAAAATTTAACAGTAAACGTTATCAATAAATACTTGGAATTTAAAGCAAAAGGGCTTATTTGATTTTTATAATTCATTTCATGCAATTATGATATTATTTGTTAAAAAGTTCCTCCCCTTTTTTCAAGGGGAGGTGCCCAGTTGGCCTTTTTAAGATTTAGATATAAATACTACGGGCGGAGGGGTCTATTTTATCTCACCAAAAGTCTTCCTCCTCAAAATATAATATTGCCATACTACACTAAAACAATGATAATAATTGGCTTTTTTATGAGTAATCTTTCTTCGTTTCTTTAGAAATTTCCTAAGGTTCCAATAAAAACTAAAGTGAGCTTTTACAATTGCCCAAGTATGTTTTGGTTTTAGTTCCACCAAAAATTTAAGTCCAGCCCACGCATCTAATTTTAATCTTAACAAGATAACTAAAATCAAATACCGTTTAGGAACATTTTTTAGAATAGAAAACAAACTGTTCCTGAAATTTAGATAAGTTTTACGTGGATTGGCTTGGTCTAACGTTGCACCGCCAACATGATAAACATTTGATGTACCGACATATTTTATACGATAACCTTCGTTTTGTATCCGCCAACAAAGGTCAATTTCTTCCTGGTGAGCAAAATAATCTTCATCAAAACCATTCAGTTGATGGTAAACTTCTTTTCGTATAAAAAAACATGCCCCTGAGGCCCAGAAAATTTCCTTTGTGTCGTTGTATTGGCCGTTGTCTGTTTCCAAATCGGAAAATATTCGACCTCTGCAATACGGATAACCAAAAAAATCGATATAACCACCTCCTGCTCCGGCATATTCAAACTTGGATTGGTCTTTAAAATCCAATATTTTAGGTTGAACAGCAACCGTTTCTTGCGATCTTTTAAATTCAGAAATAATAGGTTTTAACCAATCTTTGGTTACTTCAATATCCGAATTTACCAGTGCAAAAATATCGGCATCAATATGTTGCAAAGCATCGTTATATCCTTTAGCATAACCACCATTGACTTTATTCTGGATAATTTTTACCTTAGGAAAATTTGCTTTAACGAATTCAACCGAATCATCTGGTGAGTTATTATCTGCCACATAAATATCGGCTTCATCAATACTATATTCAAGCATTGCCGGTAAAAACTGCTCTAAGAGTTGTTTACCATTCCAATTTAATATGACTACGGCTATTTTCAAGTTCGCAAATTTAGGTATTTATAATTAAAATGGTCATCTTAAGGCACGAGGAACCTGTTGATTGGTTACTTGGGAATTGACTAATGATTACCGAGTATAATTCGGTAACTCTTCCAAAAAAATATATCCTTCATTTACCGCATCCATTTTACAAAAATAATGCTGCAATCCGTTGGTTACCATCAAATAATCAGCATTTAATTTTAAATTGTATCGTGCAATCTGGTCAAAAGTATCCTGTGTAATTTTTACATTGGGAGCTTTACACTCTACAATGAGTTCTGGCAATCCTTTGGTATTGAATACCAAAACATCAAAACGTTTTTTTAAGGTATTGAAGGTTAACTGTTTTTCAACTGCTATAATGGATTTTGGATAGTTCTTTTCATGGATCAAATAATGGATAACATGCTGCCGTACCCATTCTTCGGGCGTAAGCACCATATATTTTTTTCTGATAATATCAAAAATAAACTGCTTATTTTCTTTACTTTTGATGCTGAGTTCGGCTTTGGGCAAATTCAATACAATCATACTACAAAAATGAATCTTTTTTCTTAGAAATGGAACGCATCAACCAAATAGTTTCTGACATAAAAAACGGAAATATAAAACCCATTTATTTTTTAATGGGTAGCGAACCATATTATATAGATAAGATAGCGGATTATATTGAACAAAAAGTATTGACCGAAGAAGAAAAGGGGTTCAACCAAGTAGTGCTGTATGGTAGAGATGTTAGTATTGATGATATTGTTTCAAACGCCAAACGTTATCCGATGATGGCGGAAAGACAGGTTGTAATTGTTAAAGAAGCTCAAGACTTATCTAGAACTATTGAAAATTTAGTTCCTTACGTTGAAAATCCACAACCTTCAACAGTTCTTGTAATTTGTTATAAATACAAAACCTTGGATAAACGTAAAAAACTGAGCAAGGTTATCGGTAAAAATGGATTGTTGTTTGAAAGTAAGAAGTTATATGAAAACCAAGTAGGTGAGTGGATTCGTAGGGTATTATCGGGTAAAGGATACCAGGTTGAGCCAAAAGCGGCTTTAATGTTGGTGGAGTTTTTAGGTACCGATCTTTCTAAAATTGCCAACGAATTGGAAAAATTAATGGTAATTCTGCCAAAAGAAAGTACCATCAGACCCATACATATTGAAGAGAATATAGGTATCAGTAAAGATTTTAATAACTTTGAATTGCGTAAAGCAGTAGGTGAAAAGCAGTTGGTAAAAGCCAATCAGATTATTAATTATTTTGGGCAAAACCCGAAAAGCAATCCGTTAGTAGTTACTATTTCTTTGCTGAACAGTTTTTTCACACAATTGTTAATCTATCATGGGTTGTCTGATAAATCTAAAATGAGCGTTTCTAAAGCGTTACGGGTTAATCCTTATTTTGTAAGTGATTATGTTACCGCGGCGAGAAATTACCCGATGCGTAAAGTTTCTCAGGTTATTTCCTATTTACGAGATGCTGATTTAAAAAGTAAAGGGGTTGGAGCTAAGAATATGCCAAATGAAGATATACTTAAAGAGTTATTGTTTAAAGTGATGCACTAGACTGATTGATTAAAATTTCAGCAACTTTTTTACCACACTAACTTCATTGTCCTTTTTAAATACTACAAAGTAAATCCCGTTTTTTAAATTGGAAATATTGAATGAATTTTTTACTATTGGATTCTTTAAAGGTACTTCTCTTCCAAAACTGTCATGTAATACAATTGCATCGTAGTTTTCTAAATTTGCACCTGTCATGGTAACTTTAGATGAAGCAGGATTAGGAAATACAGAAATAGCAGCACTATCCAATGAAGATTGAAAGGCGGATAAATTGGAACTTTCTTCTATTTTAAAATCAGAAAACAAGATGCTTTTCTCTTCAACTGTGTCAACATTAGCAGACGCCTTATAGATTCCCCATTTTGGACGAATAAATTCTGCATCTGTTTTCCACGTTCTAGTAGCGTCATCACTATAATCCAATAAAATCGTATCATCATTTACAGTCTTAATGGTTATGGCATAAGCCCCAATTTCATTATAGGTAATGGTTTCTGAAACCTCAATCCATTGTTCTTTTAAATTGGTAATGTCAATGGTTTCCAATATAGTTTGCTCATTTTCTTCAGCATAGCGTAATTCTAAACTTTCAAACCTCCCTTTTCGCGTTGTTGTCAACGTAAAAAGTGGCACATCAGCTTCAGAACCTCCTACAGCCTTAAGTTGATGAATGTCCATATTGCTATTTAGCACTTCAAAATTATTATTGAACTTAAATTTCCATGAATACGTTATCGTCTCACCTTCTGTTCCCAAAATATTTTTTGGGGCATCGGCTATGGTTTTAAATTCGTTAAATCGGGTGCCAAAATTTTTACAGGCTTCAATATCAGTAGTTTTATGTATTTGAAATTGACTTACTGTTTTGTTCAATTCTTCATCTACTATTTCATTGTAATGCCCGCCGTAACCATGTTGGCTACAATTTGTATGGACATTTTCACTATCAGGTGCTAATAGTGCTGAAATGATTTGAGAATTATTAGTAGCTACTTGAGAATTGATAAGTTGAAAAGCAAAAAGACAACTTAAAATACATAAATTAAACTTCTTCATTTTTAAAATAAAACTAAAAGGGTTATCAGAAGTAATTTATGCTACATACAATATTGAGGATTTGTTTTTGTTAATAACTCTAAAAACTGAAATTTAGTATATTGTAAGTAATAAAATACAAAACTTGAGATATTAAAAGTGAAGTAGTTATATTTAATATATTGATAATCAATAAAATAAAAAATATATTTATTTTATTAAAATTTTAAAGCAAATAGCAGTTATTCACAAAGTTATAAAGAAGTGTCTTATGGGTTATTAACAATTAAAAGAAATGAATTTTACCTATTACTACGCATTCTTTTTGGGCCGTACCAGAGCCAAAAACCTGTAATGGAAAAAGTCAATAAAGCCAAGCTCATTAATGTAGTGTAAATGAGTTTTATTTGACCATTTGATGTGTTGAAATAGGCGTCTAAAATTGAGCCATCATGAATATTTTCAACAGTGTCCGAATGCCTTTTGCCAATACTTAATAAGTTACCCGATTTACCATCAAGCTGAACTTCATTGGGATGGTGTCCATAAATAAATTTTACGATACCTTTTTCTTTTCTAATATCAATCCTATCGAGCTTTAACGATAAATTTGCGTCAATTGAATCGCGTAAAATACCATTGGCAATGTTGTGTAATTCAGTTAAGGGTTTCCAATCTTCTAAATTATTTGATGTGCCTTGGTAGGTGTTGGGGAGTAATAGTTCGTTGCTGTTTTTTTTCCAACCCAATAAAAACCCAGTTATAGAAATAATAAAGAAAAACACAAATAAAAATGCACCGGTGGTACGATGCACTTTTCTGAAAATTCGTAAAATTTTAGCTTGCTTCTGTCGCTTCTTATTCATTTTAAGTCTTAAAAAAATGAAGCGTGAATATATAAAAATTGGATAAGTTGACGATAGAATTTGCTATTTTTTAGGTAGGTACTGGCTGGGTATAGGGCTTTCTTTACTTTCTTGCATCCAATAAATGTTAATAACCCACCAACGTTTACCATCGTTTAGTAGCTGAATGCTGTTGATACCACGCATAAACGGCTCACTATCTTTTTCACTTCTGAAAGATTCGTAAGTGCTAAAAACTTGTGTTATATTACCAAAAGTATCTGTTTTTCTATGTATTTCTTTTTCAAAAAAACCGTTTTCAACCAACCATTTTCCTGAGCTGTCAATATAATCTTGAGCGGACATAAAACGTGCTCCAACTGTTCCGTCCTTTTTTTTGCCTGTTGGTATTAACTTGGCTTCTGGTTTAAACAAGTAGTTAAAAAGCTCCCAATTACGTTCTTCGCCCTTTTCTCCTGATATTACCGAGTATAAGGTTTCTAAAGTACTGTCTAACGTTTTCACCTTCTCTAAATATTGTGAATTCTCATTTTGACTGTAAGTAAAACACGTACATAGAAATAATACGGATACAAATGCTATTTTTTTCATGTTGGTTAAATTTTTATAAAGATAGCAAATTCTCTTCAGAAAGAATAGTTGGTTTTGGTTACAGATAGAAGAATGAATACCAAGCCATCAGTGCAAGATAAGAATTTACGTTTAGGAAATTCCGCCGCAATGAATTATAGCCATTGATGTACCTAGTTTTTATATTTAATTTCCCTATAAGTTCTATAATATGGTTTTTTCGTGCCATCAGGACTTACAACGTTTTTGATTAATTTAATCCAGTTCCCTTTTTTATCATATTCATAATCTATTTCGTGAATAAAAGGTTCTGTTTTGTCAGTCAAAATCCAATACAGTTTGGTAATGTCTCCATTTTCATTTTTTTCAAGAACATAGTCCGAGTTTATATTCCCTTTTATTTCTTTTTCTAATCGACCTTGGTAATTAAAGTCCATTAGAATGAACTTACTATTTGGATAATCATAATTTACAGTTTGAAGTTTAGCATGGTTTGGTCCAACAATTGTATGCTCAATTTCAATCGGGTTTTTCAGGCTGTCGTATTTTACAGTATATCTCAAATAAGTCTCTCCAGAATCATTTATTTTTTCCTTTATCTTTTTGTTTTCTTGATATTTATATTTGACTTTAGTTATATACCATTTTCCACCTTCATATTTTAAATTTCCTTCATAGTTTAGAATTCTGTTGTTAGAATCTAATTCAATTATTTCGTCAGCAATTAGTTCATTATCTCGATATTTCTTTACTAACATTTCTCTTCCAGATTTAAAACTGTAGATATTTTCTTCAATCCAAGCTTCAGAATTCGCCAAAAAGATTGTGTCATTAACAATTACTTCGGCTGGATTTCCAAATTTCACGCTGTAATAATTTCTAGGTGCTACTCGCTCGGCAATTTCTGAATAGAAAGTTGGTTCAAATTCTTGGTCATGTTGAGAATACCCAACTGCAGTTATAAGAAGGAAAAGTATGAATGGAATTTTATTCATTTTTTAAATTAGGTACAATGACCTGCTAAACGCAGTTCTGCTTTGCGAGCGAAAAGATAAAAAAATTAAATAACAATAATTTAAGAAAAGGACAAATGTTTATGGCTGGGTCTCAAATTATTGTATGCCAATTAGCCGCATTTTTTTTGCGGCGTATATTGTTATTTTTTTTGTCTTGAAAGCTTAAAAAGCAGATCCAAATTGCATTTAGCTCATTGTTGGAATTCGTTTTCCCTCGATGGGTAGCTACCGCTGTAGATAGTAAAATACCATTGGATGCAATTTGGTTTAGCAGGTCATTGGAATTCATTCCTAAAGGGGCGGGAGTGCGATAGCACGTAGCAACTTTAGTCAGCGTTAGCTGAATGAATTCCAAAGGTTTTGTGTATGATTAGTGGCGTATTTAAGCACGTAATTTAGCAAATAAAAACCTAATAGAAAATCCGTGAGGATTTTCGTAAGTAGGCGAGAACCAGCAATTACTTATAGCCATTGTTGTAGAGCGTTTTTATTTTTTATTATCCTCCTTTTTGTTTGGTTTTTTTCCTTCTTCAATACTCAACTGAATATTCTCAATTAACTTCTCTCTTTTGCTTTTTCTGTCAGCTAATGTGAGTTTTTCAGTTTTCTTGATTTTAAGAATTTCTTCCTCATTGACTTCTAATACTGTCGTGTCGGATTTAAGGTTTTCTACGAAAGGATTTAATTCTTTAAATATTCCTAATTCCGCATTATCAATTCCATTCTTCTTGGCTAATGCCATTAGGTTTATGAATGCTTCTGCCTTTTTACAATTATTCTCAAATTTTTCCCGGCTAATTTTCCCTGTTATGTAATCTCTAATAAAGCCTCCGATTCCTTTTAATAGATTTTCGGTACTAACAATTACCTGCTTAATTCCTAATAGTTCTGAAAACCAAGAACCAGTACTAACTTGATTTATTAAAATGGGCTTACTTTCACTATCTATTTTATGTAGATAGCATATAAAATTGTAGAGTCCTTGTAACTTCTCAAAAATTAAAACAAAGTCTTCAATTAAAGGCACATCTTGGTCTGTTCCTATTGTCAAAGTTGTATAATCGTCAGGTGAACTTTTTTTAGACTTCTCAAATTCTTCAATAATATAATTTGCTCTTTCTTCTGCGTTAAGAATTGCTTGATTTACTGAAGAACTTGTTTCGATTACATCAAAAATTTGTTGAGCTTGTTTTTCAGAGTAAGCATCAGTATGATTTTCAGGAAATTCCTTAAGAAGTTTTATTAAAGAGTTTTCGTCATTGTATGAATTGTCAAAGAGGTTTAAATCCGTAATGAATGAATTTATTAACTCATAAACTTTGTTCGGTCTTTTAGATCTTACAACTTTTAATACTTCTTGATTTTTAGAATTGATTTTGCTCTTTAGGTTAGCCATTCCTCTATATTGAGAGTTTTGGTCTGTAGGAATGTTTACTATTTCTTGTGGATTTATTGTGTAACTTTTTCTCAAATCATCTATTGAAGAAATTAGATTTAGAATTTCTTTGTGTTTTTCAAAGACTTTTAAGATTTGCTTTGAGTAAAAGTAGAAATGATTCATATATTTTCAGGTTTTGGTCAAATGCTCTACAACGGTTTTGTGTATGGTTAGTTGCGTGTTTCAGCAACTAATTTAGTAAACAAAAACGAACGCGAGAAAATTCCGAAGGAATTTTCCAAATAAGCAACGACCAAAGCAATTAATTATACACGTTGTTGTGCTTTCGTTATTTGTTTAGTTTTTTTTGAATGAATTCTATATTATGGTCTGCATTCAAAATCAAATTATTTAATCTCTCAATTGTACCGTTATATCCACTAATCTTAAAAGCAAAATAAGCTTCTGTCATAATAAATATATCAGGAACTCTATTTGCTATTTCTAAATCCTGCTTTAATTGTTGTTGATTTTCTAGCCTTAACAGTAATTCAGCAATACCTCCTTGCATGGTTACATTCTCTAAAATATTTCTGGCACTATTACTTAAATTATTAAAGTTCTTTAGTGTTAGATTTTTGCTTGAATTGTACAATTCAAGATTGTCACGTAGAGTAGGGTCTATTAAGTTTAAATCTTCAGTGCTCAATAAAGATTTAATGGTGCTTGTTTTAAATTCTAATACTATGACTCCCCAGTCATTTTTTTTCATCGCCTCAAAAGCCTCCATTAGGTTTAAATCGGGTTTGTTATAGTACGATACGTAATTCTCAAATTCTGCTATGGAAGAGTTCATTTCTCGGATTTGATTCTCAGCATAAACCTTATCCGCTTGAAAGTCTTCAATAAGTTTATTGTAATAACTTTGCCTAATTTTATCCAATTTTCTGTTTTCATTCCAATTGTTAACTCCTAACGCAATCAAAATTCCAATTACTACGAGAATGATTTCTCCTATTGCGTAAATCAGGTACTTACTGAATTTATTTTCAGAAAGCATTTTTTGTCTAATTTTTCTAAAGAATTTTATCATTGGTTAGCGGTTTGTCATAAATGAAGCACAACAACTGTATAACCGCATTGCGGTTATATCCGTTATAGTTGCAATATAAAAAATAATTGTAAAAAGAAAGTTATCTGCTCCCAAAAATAGCACTTCCAATTCGTACCATAGTACTGCCACAATCAATGGCAATTGGGTAATCACCACTCATACCAATAGACAACGTTTTTAATTCTGGATGAATTGTTTTCTGTTTATGAAAAAAAGTATTCAAATTGGAAAATTCACTCTTAATTTGTTTGGTATCATCTGTAAAGGTTGCCATGCCCATTAAGCCGACAACAGTGACATTGGTCAACTCTTTTAATTCTTCAGCGGTCAGAATTTCTTTAATTTCTGTAAAAGAAAGTCCAAATTTTGAATCTTCTTCTGCTATTTTAGCCTGTAACAAACAATTGATAATTCTATTGTGCTTTTTTGCTTGTTTATTGATTTCTTTTAAGGTCTTAAAACTATCAACCCCATGAATTAGGCTAACAAAATGAGCCATATATTTTACCTTGTTCCGTTGTAAATGACCAATCATATGCCATTCTATATCTTTGGGAAGATTTTCATATTTATCAACCATTTCTTGAATACGGTTTTCACCAAAAATACGTTGACCAGCATTGTATGTCTCTAAAATATCTGAGTTTGGTTTGGTTTTAGAAACGGCTACCAATTCCACATGTTCAGGTAAACTATCTTTTATTTTTTTTAGATTTTCAGAAATGCTCATAAATGTATTTTCAATTATGAAAGACCTCTATCCTAGAATCCCGACAATTTGTTCAGCCAATTCACTTCCAATTCGCTCTTGAGCTTCACTTGTAGCAGCACCAATATGTGGTGTTAAAGAAATATTTGGATTCATTAATAATTGTACCTCGGGTGTAGGTTCTTTTTCAAAAACATCTAGAGCCGCATGAGCAATTTTACCACTATCTATAGCTGCAACTAAGGCTACTTCATCTATAACACCACCACGAGCAGCATTAACTATACAGGCTTTGTCTTTCATTAGCTCAAATTCTTTTGTAGAAATAACATATTCTTTTTGAGCAGGTACATGTAATGTAATAAAATCTGATTGTTTTAAAACTTCTTCTTTAGAAATGGTATTAATATTAAAGTTAAGCGTTTGTCCATCGTAAAAATCTAATGTTAAGTTAGCTGAATCCATAAAAGGATCAAAGGCAACTATTTTCATTCCAACGCCTAGGGCAATTTTCGCTGTAGCTTGGCCAATACGTCCAAAACCTAGAACGCCTAAAGTTTTACCTTTAAGTTCTACACCTTTGGCATATGCTTTTTTTAAATCTTTAAATTTAGAATCGCCTTCTAACGGCATATTTCTATTGGAGTCGTGCAGAAAACGAACCATCCCGAAAAGGTGTGCAAAAACTAATTCGGCAACCGAATGTGAAGATGCAGCTGGTGTATTGATAACTTTTAGTCCTTTTTCTCTGGCATATTCTACATCAATATTATCCATACCAACACCGCCACGACCAATAATTTTTAAAGTGGGACAAGCATCAATAAGATTTTTACGAACGGTAGTAGCACTTCTTACTAATAATACCGTAATTTTTTTTGTGTTTATATAGTCAATTAACTGATCTTGAGCCACAGTAGTTAAATCTACCGTATAGCCTGCATTTTCTAAAGCGGTTATACCACTTTTTGCAATTCCGTCGTTAGCTAATACTATCATTTTATTATTTTTTATTTGTTTAATTCTTTCATTACATTTACTAGTACCTGCACACTTTCTAAAGGCATAGCATTATACATGCTTGCTCTGTAACCACCAACCGATCTATGACCATTGATACCACTAATTCCTGCATTTTTCCACATTACATCAAACTTTTCTTTTAAATTTTCATCCATTAAGACAAAAGTAGCGTTCATAGCAGATCTATCTTCCTTTTTGGCAACTCCTTCAAAAAGTGGGTTGTTATCTATCTCATTATATAATAATGCTGCCTTAGCGTTATTTATTTTTTCAATTGCCGCAACACCGCCTAAATCTTTTAACCATTGTAAGGTTAACATAGATACATAAACTGCAAAAACTGAAGGAGTGTTAAACATACTGTCTTTGGCAATGTGCACTTGATAATCTAACATTGAAGGAATGTTTCTACCTGTTTTTCCTAAGATAGCTTCTTTAACAATAACTAAGGTTGTACCTGCTGGGCCCATATTTTTTTGAGCACCTGCATAGATAAGGTCAAACTGTGAAAAATCTAACTGACGTGAAAAAATGTCAGAGCTCATATCACAAACCAATAAGCTATCGGTTTTGGGGAAAGATTTTAACTGTGTGCCATAAATAGTATTGTTGCTTGTACAATGAAAGTAGTCCGCATCATTAGGGATGCTATAATCTTTCGGGATATAATTGTAGTTTTTGTCCTTAGAAGTGGCTACTACATCAACACTTCCAGACAGTTTAGCTTCTTTAATTGCCTTAGCACTCCATGCTCCTGTATCTAAATACGCTGCTTTTCCACCTTCGTTTTTCATTAGATTGTATGGTGTCATTAAAAATTCCAAACTGGCACCACCTTGTAAAAACAATACGGAATACCCTTTATTTTCAAGATCTAACAACTCCAAAACCAGGCTTCTGGCTTTTTCCATAACCGCAACAAAAGCTGGACTTCTGTGTGATATTTCAATTAATGATAAATTATCATTATTAAAATTTAATACAGCTTCTGATGCCTTTTTTAACACTTCTTGTGGCAAAATACAAGGTCCTGCACTAAAATTATGCTTCTTCATATTTAAAAATTAAAGCACAAATTTGAGCATTTTATACTAAAAAACCGTTAAGAAATCTTCAAAATTTGATAACAAAAAAGAAGAATTTGTTAATAGTTTTCCTGTTCGGAGCGTTGAGTGCTGAGTAATAAGTCAAAAGGAATATATTATTTGACTAAACTAATTAAATAATTTCGTCAATTTTACGAACAGAAAGTTCCCCTCCAAAGGAGGGGCTAGTGGAGGCTTTTTATTTAGGTTCCATTATAATACATGGTATGATCATTTCTTCTAAGGAAATGCCACCGTGTTGATACGTATTTTTATAATATTTTACGTAGTGGTTATAGTTATTTGGATATGCAAAAAAGTAATCTTCCTTAGCAAAAACAAAAGAACTGCTCATGTGAATGGATGGCAACTGGATGTCCTCTGGGTTTTTAACTGCATAAACTTCTTTATCCTCGTATGTTAAACTTCTGCCCGTTTTATAACGCAAATTGGCACTAATGCTTTTTTCACCTATAATTTTTGATGGTTTTTTGGTATTGATGGTACCATGGTCCGTTGTAATTATTAATTTGAGTCCGTATTCTTGGGCTTTTTGAATCATTTCTAACAACGGTGAGTTTTTAAACCAACTTAAGGTCAATGAACGATAGGCTTTATCATCACTGGCTAATTCTTTTATCATTTCCATTTCAGTACGTGAGTGCGAAAGCATATCTACAAAATTATAAACAATTACGGTTAAATCATTGTCCTTAACAGATTTAAAGTTTGCTGCTAAATCACGTCCTTTAGGTAAACTTGTTATCTTAAAGTACTCATGTTTTATATCTAAATTCAAAAGCTTTAACTGTGCCTCTAAAAAATCATTTTCATACAAGTTTTTACCACCTTCGTCGGTATCATTTTTCCAATAGTCAGGATGTTGTTTAGACATTTCTAAAGGCGTTAACCCCGAAAAAATGGCATTTCTAGCATATTGGGTTGCTGTAGGTAAGATGCTAAAAAAGGAAATTTCTTCCTCTTTTTTATAATAGTTATTGATAATAGGCTCTAATACGCGTAATTGATCTAAACGTAAATTATCAATTACTATAAGCAATGTTTTTTCTTTTTTAATTTGAGGAGCAATAATTTGTTTAAACAAATCTTGCGAAAGCAGAGGTTTCTCTTCACCGTCAAACCATCCTTGATAATTTTTCTGAATAAATTTGAAAAATTGAGAATTGGCTTCTTCCTTTTGACTTTCTAAGATTTCCATCATACCTGGGTCGTCAATTGATTCTAATTCAATTTCCCAGTGCACTAATTTTTTATAAAGTTCTATCCACTCTTCAAAAGTATTTACCATGGCAAGATCTAGAGATATTTTTCTAAATTCTTGCTGATAAGTGGAAGTGGTTTTTTCAGAAACCAATCTCGAGTGATCCAAATTTTTCTTTAAGCTCAATAAAATCTGATTCGGATTTACAGGCTTTATCAAATAATCGGCAATTTTTGAACCAATAGCTTCTTCCATTATATACTCCTCTTCACTTTTTGTAATCATTACAATAGGAAGGTTGGGTAATTTAGCTTTGATTTTTGATAGTGTCTCTATACCTGACAATCCTGGCATATTCTCATCTAAAAAAACAACATCAAAATTACCATCATCAACATACTCAATGGCTTCGGCACCATTGTTACAGGTGCTGACATCATAATTTTTCTTTTCCAAAAATAACAAGTGGGGTTTTAATAATTCAATTTCATCGTCCACCCAAAGTATTTTAATTGCATTCATTCCTTTTATGTAATAATTAAAAATTAAACGTCTATTTTTGTGTTGTGATTTTAAAAATATTCTATTGAACAAATTTAAAATTTTTAACGACCCAATTTACGGATTTATAAACATTCCGAGCGAATTAATTTTTGATATTATTGAACACCCTTATTTCCAGCGGTTAAGAAGGATATCTCAAATGGGTTTGTCTTCTTTTGTCTATCCAGGGGCACATCATACCCGTTTTGAACATGCAATGGGAGCCATGCATTTAATGCAAAAAACTATTGCTGTGTTAAAAAATAAGTCAATCGAGATTTCAAAAGAGGAAGAAGAAGCTCTTTTAATAGCTATCTTATTGCATGATATTGGTCATGGACCGTTTTCACATACACTGGAACATAGTTTGGTTACCAATATTAAGCATGAAGAGATTTCCATAATTTTTATGGAAGAACTCAACATAGCGTTCAGTGGGAAACTAAGTTTGGCTATAAAAATATTTAAAGGAAATTATCATAGAAAATTTTTAAATCAATTAATATCCAGTCAGTTAGATATAGACAGGCTGGACTACCTAAAACGTGATAGTTTCTATACTGGGGTAACTGAAGGTAATATTAACTCGGAACGCATAATTTCCATGCTTACTGTTGTGGATGATAATTTAGTTGTTGAAGAAAAGGGTATTTACTCGGTAGAAAAGTTCATTGTTGCTAGACGCTTAATGTATTGGATGGTTTATTTGCACAAAACAAGTTTAGTTGCTGATTATATACTGGTTAAAATTTTAAAAAGAGCCAAGTACTTAATGCGAAATGGTAAAGATATAGAATGTAGTAAATCATTAAAGTATTTTTTAGCAGCTGAAGAAGGCTTTAAGTTCGACAAAAATCAGCTTAGTACTTTTTCAAACATTGATGACTATGATATTATAATGGCATTAAAACAATGGAAAGATAATAGTGACGCCATTTTGTCATCTTTATGTACTTCTATTTTAGATAGAAAATTACCAAAGATTATTATTCAAGACGAAGAATTTACTGAAGAACAACTTAAAACAATTAAAGATAAAGCGGTATTGAATAGTAATCCAACCAATGATAATCTCAATTATTTTATTGATATAGGAATTATAAAAAATCAGGCGTATGATTTGCATCATAATTCCATAAGTATTTTGTATAAAAATGGACAAATAAAAGATTTAACCAAGGCGTCGGATCATATGAACTTATTGGCTTTAACCGAACCGGTAATCAAACATTTTGCGTACTACCCTAAATTATAGTTTTGCGTTAAGGAAAAATCGTAAATTATATTTCATAAATCGTGAATCTTTTTTTATATTTTTGCAACAATGAAATTTACAGCACAGCAAATCTCAGAAATACTTCAAGGGGAGATAGAGGGTAATCCTTTAGTTGAAGTTTACAAGCTTTCAAAAATAGAGGAGGGAGAAAAAGGGTCGTTAACTTTTTTAGCTAACCCTAAATACACTTCGTTTTTATATTCAACTAATGCTTCTGTAGCTATTGTAAATAAAAATTTTGTTCCTGATAAAAATATAAGTGCAACTTTAATTAAAGTTGAGGATTCATACAAAGCTTTTTCTAAATTATTAGAATTTTACAATCAAGTAAAATTAAATAAAACAGGAATAGAAACTCCCAGTTTTATTCATGATTCTGCTAAGCTCGGTAAAGACGTTTACGTAGGTGCATTTGCTTATATAGGTACTAATGTAGTATTAGATAACAATGTAAAGATTTTTCCGAATGTATATATTGGTGACAATGTTACTATAGGTGAGGGGAGTATGCTTTTTGCGGGTTCAAAGGTTAATTCAGAATCCGTTGTTGGTAAAAACTGTGTAATTCACCCCGGAGCTATCGTGGGTTGTGATGGATTTGGTTTTGCACCTGACAAAAATGGGGTTTTTAGTAAAATACCACAAACAGGAAATGTAATTTTGGAAGATAATGTGGACATAGGCTCTGGGAGTACTATAGATAGAGCAACTTTGGGCTCGACAATTATTAGAAAAGGAGTTAAAATTGACAATCAAATTCAAATCGCCCATAATGTTGAAATTGGTGAGAACACGATAATTGCAGCACAAACAGGAATAGCAGGTTCTACCAAAATTGGTAAAAACTGCAAAATTGGCGGACAAGTCGGTATCGTTGGTCACCTTAAAATAGGTGATAACGTCAGTATTCAGGCCCAATCTGGTATTGGCAGAAATTTAAAAGACAATGAAGTAGTTCAGGGAAGTCCCGCATTACCTTATGCAGATTATAATAAATCATACGTACATTTTAAAAATCTATCAAAATTAGTAGATAAAATTGATGTTTTAGAAAAAATGTTAAATGCACAAAACGAAGTTAATGAGCACTAAACAAAAAACAATTAAAAAAGAGATTTCGCTCTCTGGCGTAGGCCTTCACACTGGTAATCAAGTTAATTTAACTTTTAAGCCGGCACCTGAAAATTATGGATTTGCCTTTACAAGAGTAGATTTAGAAGGAAATCCGGTTATTGAGGCTAAAGCTGATTACGTAGTTGATACGCAACGTGGCACCAATATAGAAAAAAATGGAGTGAAAATTCAAACCAGTGAACATGTGCTGGCTGCTGTTGTTGGGTTAGGAATAGATAATATTTTAATTGAATTAGATGCTCCTGAACCTCCAATAATGGATGGTTCTTCTCGATTTTTTATTGAGGCCTTAGAAGAAGCTGGCTTGCAAGAACAAGAAGCTGAAGTTGAAGAGTATGTAGTTAAAGACATAGTTTCTTACAAAGATGAAAATACTGGAAGCGAAATAATTCTGATGCCATCTGACCATTATGAAGTTACAACCATGGTCGATTTTGGCACTAAAGTTTTAGGCACGCAGAATGCAACTTTAAAACAAATATCCGATTTTAAAGAAGAGATTGCCTCAGCTAGAACCTTTAGTTTTTTACATGAAATTGAAATGTTATTGGATAACAATTTAATTAAAGGAGGAGATTTAAACAATGCCATTGTGTATGTTGATAATGAAATTTCTCCTGCTACCATGGAAAAATTAAGAAAGGCATTCAATAAAGAAAAAATTGCCGTTAAACCTAATGGAATACTAGATAATTTAACATTGCATTATCCTAATGAAGCTGCCAGACATAAGCTTTTGGATGTTATTGGAGATTTGGCTTTGGTAGGAGTTAAAATTAAGGGGAAAGTTATTGCAAATAAACCTGGACATGGTGTAAATACTCAATTTGCTAAGAAATTGGCAAAAATGATAAAAATTGAAAAGCGAAATAATGTTCCTCAATTTGATCTGAACCAGCCACCTTTGATGGATATTCACCAGATAATGAATATTCTACCGCACAGGCCTCCATTCTTGTTGATTGATAAGATTTTAGAATTGACTGATAAGACGGTAGTTGGTGTAAAGAACGTGACCATGAACGAAGAGTTTTTTGTAGGACATTTTCCTGGTGCACCGGTAATGCCCGGAGTATTACAAGTTGAAGCTATGGCTCAAACTGGGGGCATATTAGTATTGAGTACAGTACCTGACCCTGAAAATTATTTGACCTATTTCATGAAAATGGATAATGTTAAATTTAAAAGAAAAGTATTACCTGGAGATGCACTTATTTTTAAAGCAGAATTGATCGAACCTATTAGAAGAGGTATTTGCCATATGCAAGCCTATGGATATGCAAATAATAAGTTAGTTGTTGAGGCACAGCTAATGGCACAAATAGTAAAAAGAACAGAATAATTATGAACCAACCACTTGCATATATACATCCAGGAGCTAAAATTGCCAAGAACGTAGTTGTAGAACCTTTTACAACAATTCATAATAATGTAACTATTGGTTCTGGAACTTGGATTGGTTCAAATGTAACCATAATGGAAGGTGCCAGAATAGGGAAAAATTGTAATATTTTTCCTGGAGCTGTAATTTCTGCCATTCCACAAGATTTAAAGTATCAAGGGGAAGATACCACTGTAGTTATTGGAGATAATACCACTATAAGAGAATGTGCTACGATTAATAAAGGTACTTCGGATAGGATGAAAACCGTAATTGGGAATAACTGCCTGATTAT
The DNA here is from genome assembly GCF_040538665.1 of Aureibaculum sp. 2308TA14-22. Classification (NCBI taxonomy): domain Bacteria; kingdom Pseudomonadati; phylum Bacteroidota; class Flavobacteriia; order Flavobacteriales; family Flavobacteriaceae; genus Aureibaculum; species Aureibaculum conchae. The sequence goes on along the minus strand of NZ_JBEWXT010000001.1, from coordinate 1,634,113 downwards.
GGCATATTGTCATGTTGCCCATGATTGTTTTATTGGTGACAATTGTATATTTTCAAATAATTCTACGTTAGCAGGCCATGTAACCGTTGGTGACAATGTTATATTAGCAGGATTGGTTGCGGTTCACCAGTTTGTTTCTGTTGGTCAGCATGCTTTTGTAACGGGAGGTTCTTTGGTTCGTAAAGATGTTCCACCTTTTGTAAAAGCGGCAAGAGAGCCACTTTCTTATGTGGGTATTAATTCGGTAGGTTTGCGTAGAAGAGGTTTTAGTTCAGAAAAAATCAGAGAAATTCAGAATATATATAGAATTTTATATCAAAAAAATTACAATAATTCGCAAGCTGCTCAGATTCTTGAGGCAGAAATGGAAGCAACACCCGAAAGAGATGAAATTCTCCAGTTTATAAGAGATTCCCAAAGAGGAATAATGAAAGGATACTTCAGTAATAATTAACAGATTTTATGGCAACTACATCAGATATAAAAAAAGGATTGTGTATCGTTTATAATAACGATACTTATAAAATTGTAGAATTTCAACATGTAAAACCTGGTAAAGGCCCTGCTTTTGTACGTACAAAATTAAAAAGTTTAACTAGCGGTAAAGTGTTGGATAATACTTTTTCTGCAGGACATAAAATTGAAGAAGTTCGAGTTGAGACCCGTAAATATCAATATTTATATAAGGAAGGAGATTCAACCTACCATTTTATGAATAATGACGATTATTCTCAAATTGCTCTTCAAAAAGATATTTTAGACAGTCCAGATTTAATGAAAGAAGGAGAGACCGTAACTATTGTGGTCAGAGCAGCAGATGAATTGCCTCTTTCGGTTGAAATGCCAGCAAGTGTAGTGCTGGAGGTAACTCAAACAGAACCTGGCGTTAAAGGAAATACCGCAACCAATGCTACAAAACCTGCAACGGTAGAGACTGGAGCAAGTGTTAATGTCCCATTGTTTATTAATGAAGGAGATAAAATAAAGATTGAAACTGATAAAGGGACATATCAGGAAAGAGTAACCGATTAAATTACATGAAATTTCCTAAAACTTACACATTAAAAGAAATTGCTCAACTCATTAACAGTGAGTTCGTTGGCGATGAAGATTTTCCTGTATTTGGAATGAATGAAATCCATGTGGTTGGAGAAGGGGATATTGTGTTTGTAGATCATCCAAAGTATTACGACAAAGCATTAAATTCTGAGGCATCTGTCGTTTTAATCAATAAAAAAGTAGCTTGCCCTGAAGGAAAAACCCTATTGATTTCTGATGATCCGTTCAGGGATTTTAGTAAACTAGCAACACATTTTAATCCTTTTAAAAAAGCGGATAGGGTTATTTCTGAAACTGCTGAAGTTGGCGAGGGAACAATAATCCAACCCAATGTGTTTTTAGGCAATAATGTAAAAATTGGTAAGAATTGCCTTATTCACCCAAACGTTACTATTTATGATGGTTGCACAATTGGAGACAATGTAACAATCCATGCGGGTACAGTTTTAGGTTCAGATGCTTTTTATTATAAAAATAGAGAGAGAGGTTTTGATAAATTAGTATCCTGCGGAAGCATAGTTATTGAAGATAATGTGGATATTGGAGCTTCTTGCACCATTGATAGAGGAGTAACAGGCAACACACACATAAAAGAAGGAACAAAAATTGACAATCAAGTGCAAATAGCACATGATACGATAATTGGTAAAAAATGTTTAATAGCATCACATGTTGGTATTGCGGGCTGCACCGTTTTGGAAGATGAAGTAACTTTATGGGGTCAGGTTGGTGTAATCAGCGGGGTAACTATTGGTAGAAAAGCGGTAGTTTATGCTCAATCTGGCGTAGCTGGTGATTTGGAAGGCGGCAAATCTTATTTTGGGTCGCCGTGTGACGAAGCTAGAAAAAAATATCGAGAACTGGCGGGAATAAAGGTGCTCCCAGAGATAATCAATAAAGTAAACAATATTTAATCTTAATAATTTTTTAAAGTTAGCAGTAAGAATTACTTTTGCGTATTAGATTATAAAAAATTAACCTATTAATAAATAACTAATAACAGATATGAGTGTTTTAGTAAATAAAAATTCAAAAATAATTGTCCAAGGTTTTACAGGTAGCGAAGGTACTTTCCATGCTACACAAATGATTGAATATGGTACCAATGTGGTTGGTGGTGTTACGCCCGGCAAAGGTGGACAAAATCATTTAGACAAACCTGTATATAATACCGTTGCAGAAGCTGTTGAAAAAGCCAATGCAGATACCAGTATTATTTTTGTACCACCAGCATTTGCTGCCGATGCTATAATGGAAGCTGCTGATGCAGGAATAAAAGTGATTATCTGTATAACAGAAGGAATTCCCGTTGCTGATATGGTTAAGGTTAAGGCCTATATTGATGATAGGGATTGCAGATTGATTGGACCTAACTGTCCGGGTGTTATTACGCCGGGTGAGGCAAAAGTTGGTATTATGCCTGGTTTTGTATTTAAAAAAGGAAAAGTAGGTATTATATCCAAATCTGGTACGCTAACTTACGAAGCTGCGGATCAAGTAGTAAAACAGGGCCTGGGTATCACTACCGCAATTGGTATAGGTGGTGATCCAATAATTGGCACAACAACAAAAGAAGCAGTTGAATTATTGATGAATGATGATGAAACTGAATGTATCGTCATGATTGGTGAAATTGGAGGTCAATTAGAAGCAGATGCCGCTAAATGGATAAAAGCTGATGGTAATAGAAAGCCGGTTGTAGGATTTATAGCAGGGCAAACAGCACCTAAAGGAAGAACGATGGGGCATGCAGGAGCAATTGTAGGTGGAGCCGACGATACTGCACAAGCAAAAATGAAAATCTTGGCTGAAAATGGTATTCATGTTGTGGATTCTCCCGCTGAAATTGGTTTAAAAGTTGCTGAAGTTTTAGGATAGTAAAAAAATAAACTAGTTCAATTCATAAAAAAGTCTGTTTGAATCTTTCAAACAGACTTTTTACTTTTAAAATAGACAACTATTTTAGTATCTTTGGTTTTTATAACAAAATCCACACATGAAACTACTCGAAAATAAAACCACGTTAATTACAGGAGCGTCAAGAGGAATTGGAAAAGGTATTGCGGAAGTTTTTGCAAAGCAAGGTTCTAATATTGCTTTTACATTCAACGCTTCGGTTGAGGCTGCTGAAACTCTAGAAAAGGAATTACAAGCTTATGGCATAAAAGCTAAAGGTTTTCAATCTAATGCTGCAAACTTTGATGCTGCTCAGCAACTAGCTTCAGATGTTATCGCAGAATTTGGCAATATTGATATTTTGATAAATAATGCAGGTATTACAAAAGATAATTTGTTGCTGCGTATTTCTGAAGAGGATTTTGACAAGGTAATTGAAGTAAATTTAAAGTCGGTTTTTAATTTAACTAAAGCCGTTATCAAACCTATGATGAAGCAACGTTCAGGTTCCATAATTAATATGAGTTCTGTTGTGGGTGTAAAAGGAAATGCCGGCCAATCCAATTATGCGGCTTCCAAAGCGGGAATTTTAGGATTTACCAAATCGGTAGCTTTAGAATTGGGTTCTAGAAATATACGTTGTAACGCAATAGCTCCTGGTTTTATTGAAACAGAAATGACTGGTGCCTTGCCTGAAGAAACCGTGCAAAGCTGGCGTGATGGAATTCCTCTAAAACGCGGTGGAACACCAGAAGATATAGCCAATGCTTGTGTGTTTTTAGCTTCGGATATGTCTGCATACATCACTGGGCAAACCTTAAATGTTGATGGTGGTATGTTAACTTAATATATACTGACTAATTTTTGCATGACTTCAAATATTATTTTATTGATAATACTAGCCGCCATCATAGCCTTAATGATGGCTTTTTTTCAGTATTATTATAAAAATAAGAGCCGCACTAAAGTCAATATATTATTGACGTTTTTACGTTTTTTTTCTATATTTTCTTTACTAGTTTTATTGATAAATCCTAAAATAAAATCAACTATTACTGAGGATGTAAAACCACAGTTAAATGTGTTGGTTGATAATTCAACTTCTGTAGCCTATGCAAAAGCAGATGATAAAGTCAATGCATATGTAAATCAGATAAAAACTAATACCGCCCTTAACGATAAATTTGATGTTAATAGTTATGCCTTTGCAGATAATTTGTACACTCAAGACACTTTTGCTTACAACATTTCAGAAACCAATATTACAAATCCGCTTCAGAAACTGAATCTGATGCATAAGGATAATATTGCACCCACCATTTTAATTACTGACGGTAATCAAACAAAAGGGGCTAATTATGCTTATTATAAGGCAAAAAACCCAATTTATGCAGTAGTATTAGGTGATACTTTACAATATGATGATTTAAGAATAAATCAAATAAATGTAAATTCTTATGCCAATTTAAATAATAACTTTCCAGTTGAGGTTTTTGTACAGTTTAAGGGCACTCAAAATGTTAGCAATACTTTTACGATAAAGCAAAATGGAAATATAATATTCAAAAAGTTACTGACTTTTTCTAATGTACAAGCATCACAAAAAGTTCAGTTTAATTTAAAAGCTAAAGCAGTTGGTGTGCAAAATTTTACATGTACCATTGCTCCGTTATCAAATGAAAAGAATACGATTAATAATCAAAAGAATTTTAGCATTGAAGTTATTGATGAACAGGCAAAAATTTTGGTGTTAAGTGAGGTTAATCATCCTGATATTGGTATGGTACGTCGCTCAATAGCTACAAATAAACAACACGAAGTTATTATTGAAAATAATCTTAATAAAAAATATCAATATAAAGATTATCAATTAGTTATGCTATATCAACCGAATAATAAATTTAATAATATAGTTGAAGATATAGAAATAGCTAAGGCAAATGTATTTTTTATAACTGGCTCTGATACAGATTGGAATTTTCTTAATAAAGCTCAACCTTTTTTTACTAAAAATTCTCTATCTAAAATAGAGAATTATGTTCCCATATTTAATTCTGATTATAACGAATTTATTACCGAGGATATTAATTTTTCTGACTTTACTCCACTAGAAGTATATTTTGGAGAGCTAAAATTTAAAGTGCCACATCAAACAATTCTTTATCAAAGTGTTTTAAATTTTAAAACTGAAAACCCACTATTGGCAACGTTTTCATTGAATGATAGAAGAGGAGCAATATTACTTGGTAGTAACAGTTGGAAATGGAGAATGCAAAATTATGTATCTCAAAATTCGTTTGAACAATTCGATAATTTCTTCAATAAATTGATTCAGTATCTATCCTCAAACAAAAAGTATAACCGTTTAGAGGTAGATTATCAACCTTTTACTTATGCTAATCAGAATGTTCTTATTAAGGCTCAGTTTTTTGATGCTACTTATGTTTTTGATAATAGTGCGAGCTTGGTTTTATCATTAACCAATAAGGATACTAAAGAAAACCTAAAAATTCCTTTTACCTTAAATAACAATCATTACGAGGTTATTTTAAACAATCTAAAATCTGGAGATTACAATTTTTCGGTACAAACTGAAGATAAAAGTAATTCAAAATATGGTAGTTTTTCGGTTTTATCTTATGATATAGAGCAGCAATTATCAACGGCTAATACTAAAGATTTAAAATTATTGGCTGAATCCTCAAATGGACTTTTTACACACATTGACAGAATAGATACATTGATTGATAGTTTGCTTGAAGACGAAAGGTATAAAATTGTCCAAAAAAGCGAAGAGCATACTCAATCTTTAATTGATTGGAAATGGTTATTGGCTCTAACACTATTATTTTTGACTTTAGAATGGTTTATTCGAAAATATTATGGTAAGATTTGAATATTTGTAATAGTTATTCCTACTTTTATTTATTAGAATGCATCTTAATTGATTTAATTCCGTCAGAGTAATAAAGTTATAAATTCATGGCACACGACCACGGACATCACCACGACACGGGCAATATTAAAGTGGCTTTTTTCTTAAATTTAATATTTACAATTATTGAATTTATTGGTGGTATTTATACCAATAGTTTAGCTATTATGTCCGATGCACTTCATGATTTGGGTGATAGTCTCAGTCTTGGTCTCTCCTGGTATTTTCAAAAATTGTCTAACAAAGGAGCTACAAAAAAATTTTCTTATGGTTATAGACGATTTTCTTTATTAGGAGCAATTATTAATTCCATCATTTTAGTTGTAGGTTCAGTTTTTATAATCAAAGAAGCCATTCCGGGGTTGCTTGACCCTCAACAGGCGGATGCTAAAGGAATGATGTGGTTGGCTATTTTAGGAATAATAGTAAACGGAGCAGCAGTTTTTAAGTTAAAACAAGGCACTTCAATGAACGAACGTGTAGTATCACTGCATTTGCTGGAAGATGTATTGGGTTGGGCTGCCGTACTTATTGCCAGTATAGTTATGCAATTTTGGGATGTGCCAATATTGGATCCCATTCTTTCACTTTTAATTGCCGTTTTTATTTTGTTTAATGTTTTTAAAAACATCAAGGAAACACTACGTATTATTTTACAAGGTACACCTAGAAAAATATCGATTGATGAAATTCGTAAACAACTTAAAACAATGCCCGAAATTGATGAAATTCATGATTGTCATGTCTGGAGTTTAGATGGCGAATATAACTTAGCTTCACTACATGTAAGTTTAAACAATGGTTCCATACCTTTAAAAGAAACATATGGCTTAAAACGAAAAATTAGAAAATTGATGCACAATAATTTTGAAATAGAACATATAACTATAGAATTTGAACCTCTTGATGAAGATTGTGGTTATAAAGATGAATATTAAATGATTTTTTAATCGTAAATTTGACTCATCAATAACAAACAACTATTAACTAATAACAATATCATGAGCAGTAATCAATTAAATTTACCTAAAGCAATTTTGCCAATTATATTTTTGGTAATTATTGCAATAATATTATTTTCAAAAGCCTTTGTAACTATAGAAGCGGGCCAAGCAGGTGTATTATGGAAACGTTTTGGACAGGGAGTTGTAACAGATCAACCACCTATGGGTGAGGGGTTTCACATTGTAGCACCTTGGAATAAAGTTTATGTCTATGAAGTAAGACAACAAGAAGTCTTTGAAAAAATGGATGTATTATCATCAAATGGACTTGATATAAAATTAGATGCTTCAACTTGGTTTCAACCTAAATATGAATCTTTAGGAAAATTACATCAAGAAAAAAGCGAACAATACATTGAACGTATATTGTTGCCAGCTATTCGTTCTGCAGCAAGAAGTGTGGTTGGACGTTATACACCAGAACAGTTGTATTCGAGTAAAAGAGACGCAATTCAGGTAGAAATTTATGAAGAAACAAAAAAAATAGTGGATAATCAATACATTCAATTAAATCAAGTGTTAATTAGAGACGTAACATTACCACCTACTATTAAAGAGGCTATTGAGAGAAAATTAAAACAAGAACAAGAATCTTTAGAATATGAGTTTAGATTGGTTACTGCTGACAAAGAAGCTCAAAAGCAGCGTATAGAAGCACAAGGTAAAGCAGATGCTAATAAAATACTAAGTGCATCCTTAACTGATAAAATACTCCAAGATAAAGGGATTGAGGCTACATTAGAGTTGTCTAAATCACCAAATTCAAAAGTGGTTATTGTAGGAAGTAGTAAAGATGGATTACCATTAATTTTGGGTAACAACTAAATAATCATTAACATAAAAAATAAAAGGGAGGTCATTGACCTCCCTTTTTAATTAGTTCTTTTCTTGATTGTTGACCCTTATCTTGTCCTTGGTTACTTTGCCTTTTTTTATAGCACGGTAGTTTTCATAACATTCTAAAACGGCTTCTATAATTTGTAGATCACTTGCTTTTCTTACAAAACTGTTTGAATAATTACATTCTTTTAAAAGGTCATCCAATTCTTTTCTGCTCATATCCATATAATCCATAAGAATTTCTCTACTGAATTTTTCCTCCATCATATCACGAGAATTATCTTGTTCTTTTAGCTTTTTTAGCTTCTTAAGTTCTTTTGGTTTTTTACCGAATTTATTATACCAAAAATCAATTGGATTAAATAGTGCGGCTCCAACTCCAGCATAATCTTTACCTTTTGGTCTGCCTATTTCATAGGTTTGAGGCAAACCTTCAATATGGATCCTCGAATATTTATCCATAGGTACATTTTTTGCATCAATTTCTAATACACCTATTAAATTATGAGCCTTTACGGTAACTTCATCAATGTCCAATGTTTTTTCATGTATAGCAATTTCAAGCTCATTACCTCTTAGTAAGTCATTGGTAATTTTCAATTTAATGGATTGGTAACCAATGTAAGAAATATGTAAAGTATCATTGGCTTGAGCAGGAATTTCAAAGTTGCCATTTGTATTGGTTATAGTTCCTTCAGCAGTATTTAAATTTACAATATGAGCACTTTGTAAAGCAGTTTTGTCATTTACATCTATAATTTTACCTTTTAATATTTTGACAGAATCGCGAGGGACAATTTCATTTTCATTTTGACCGTTGACAACACTGGCAGACATTAAAATTAGCAGTAAAATGGGTATTAATTTTTGCATAAGGCAATAATACTAATAATAAAATAAAATATTTTGTTAATTGTTTACAAAAAAGATACCAAAAGCAATTAATTTGCTTTTTATAAGAAGAAAGTGCACATGACAGGACTTGAACCTGCACATCCTAGTGGATATTAGCCCCTCAAGCTAACGCGTCTACCAATTCCGCCACATGTGCATAAACTAAAAAAAAGTTAAGCTAAAATAGCTTAACTTTTCTAAATATTGTGACCTGGCTGGGGCTCGAACCCAGGACCCTCTCCTTAAAAGGGAGATGCTCTACCAACTGAGCTACCAGGTCGTTCAAAATGCGGTTGCAAATATAATATCTAATATTTATTTACCAAGGTATTTTTTAAAAAATTTTCACCGATATTTGTAAACTACATAATATAAGATAAATACCTTTTATGAAGATCGTTTTATTAGGATACATGGCAAGTGGAAAGAGCAGTGTCGGAAAAAGAATAGGCAAAAAGTTACAATTGCCTTTTATTGATTTAGACGATTATATTTCTGAAAGGGAACAATTGACCATTCCAGAGTTATTTAAAACAAAAGGAGAGATTTATTTCAGAAAAAAAGAGACGCAATTTTTAAAAGAATTACTTAAAAATGAAGATGAATTTGTTTTAGCTTTGGGCGGAGGCACACCTTGTTACGGAAACAATATGAACATTGTTAATGAGTTTGGAATTTCTTTTTATTTAAAATCTTCATTACAAAATTCGTATAAAAAACTATCTAAAACTAAAAATAAACAAAAAAGACCGTTAGTAGCTAACATTTCCAATAATGATTTAAAAGAGTTTATTGCTAAACATTTATTTGAGCGAAGCCCTTTTTACCAACAGGCTACACATACTATTTTAACCGACGGAAAAAAGAAAAAAGAAATAGTTGAAGAAATTTTGCTATTGGTAGAATAAAAATTAATCTAAATAAGCAATCATCTTATTTCCTTCTATTTCTAAAGCAATGTGTTCTTGTATTGAAGTCGAAAGGGATAAGCCTTTAAAATCAGCTTTTACAGGATATTTTTTATGATTTCTATTTACCAAAACCGCTGTTTTAAATTGTTTTAAAGGCACTTCTAAAAAATGCTTGACTGCGTACATTAACGTGGTACCAGAATTTAGAACGTCATCTACCAAGATTAACGATTTGTTTTTATATTCACTTTCTTTTAAAGAGGTTTCTATTGGGTTTAATGGTTTCTTTTTATCAATTATAACTTCACAAACTATAACTTTGATGGGTGAAATATCATCAAGAATAGATTTTAATTTTTTTGCTAAAACAAATCCGTTATGGGCAATTCCGGCAATAACTACTTCTTTTTGATTGGCATTGGTCTCATAAATCTGAAATGCCATTCTTCTAATTTTATGTTGTATTTCAGAATTATTAAGTATAATTGAACGCTCCATTTTATTTATGGTTTTAAAGCATCAAAGATAAGCATTAGTTTCTTTTCATTTTTCATAAAATATTATTTGAAGTATTTTTAATAGTTTTATTAATGATAAAATAGTTTCTATATATTTGTATTACCAACCTTTAAAAATTTATGGAATATTTAGATTTTGAAAAACCTATACAAGAATTAGAAGAGCAATTGTTAAAATGTAGGATAATTGGGGAAGAGAGTGATGTTGATGTTACCGAAACTTGTGAGCAGATTGAAAAGAAGCTGGAAAAAGCCCGTACCGATATTTATAAAAACCTTACCGCTTGGCAACGTGTTCAATTATCTAGACATCCGTCAAGGCCTTATACTTTAGATTTTATTAAAGCTCTAACCAAAGGAACTTTTATGGAATTGCATGGAGATAGGAATGTGAAAGATGACAAAGCTATGATTGGTGGACTAGGTAAGATTGGAGATCAATCCTACATGTTTATAGGTCAACAGAAAGGCTACAATACCAAAACACGCCAATATAGAAATTTTGGAATGGCAAACCCTGAAGGTTATCGCAAAGCTTTGCGTTTAATGAAAATGGCTGAAAAATTTGGTATTCCTGTAGTCACGCTAATTGATACCCCAGGTGCTTATCCTGGCTTAGAAGCAGAAGAGCGTGGACAAGGAGAAGCCATTGCTAGAAATATTTTTGAAATGACCACTTTAGAAACGCCTATTATTTCGATAATAATCGGTGAGGGTGCTTCTGGTGGAGCTGTAGGAATTGGAGTAGGAGATAGGGTATATATGATGGAAAATACTTGGTACACAGTAATTTCACCCGAATCATGTTCGTCAATTCTTTGGCGTAGTTGGGATCATAAAGAGGAAGCCGCTGAAGCTTTGAAATTGACTGCCAAAGACATGAAAAAGCAAGGCTTAATTGACGGTATTATCAAAGAACCATTTGGTGGAGCCCACAGTAACAGAAATGAAACGTTTGCCATTGTTGAAAAACAGATTGTTAAAACCTATAATGAGTTGAGCAAGCTCACTATAAAAAAATTGATTAAGGAACGCATGGCAAAATACGAGGCTATGGGTGTTTTTAACGGATAATTCAATAGCTTAACTTAAGTGTAATACGTAGCATTTTCATCACGACAAAAACCGATTAATTTAATTCCAAACTCTTTGGCAAAATCAACTGCTAAAGATGAGCAAGCAGATACTGAAACTACGGTTGAGATACCGGCAATGAATGCTTTGGAAATAATCTCGTAAGAAACCCTACCACTTACTAATAAAATAGATGCCTGTTTAAGTGTGCTGTTATTAAGTAGTGTTCCAATAACCTTATCAACCGCATTGTGCCTACCTATATCTTCACGAACCGATAACAATTTCAACTTTTTATTAAAAGCTGCTGCTGCGTGAGAACCTCCTGTTTTTTTAAAAAGAGCTTGATTTTCCTGCATCATGCAAAATAATTTTGCCAATTGTAGCGGCGTTATTGCAGAAGTGTCTGAAAATTTGGCTCCCGTAACTTTTACATCGTCAATTTTCTGCTTGCCACATATGCCGCATGATGAAACCGAAAGTAATGTGCGTTTGTTCAGATAGCCTTTTCCTAACTTTTCTTTAGGGATGATTAGATTTATGATACTAAACCCGTTGTCTTGAATTTCAACTACTTTAAAATCAATTGGCTCATCGTTTTTATAAATATCTTCAGCGTATAACAAACCTCTTATAAGTTCCATATCGTTATCGGGAGTACGCATTACAACAGTATAAGCTTCGTCGTTGATATTGATTTGCAAAGCTGCCTCAACAACTAGCGTATCCATTATTTTTTTTGAAGTATCGCCTTTGAATTTAAAGGCTTCATAATTAAAAGTGGACATTCTCTACTTCTTAAACTTTTTCAAAATCAACTGCTACTACTTTGTATTCGGGAGTCATAGTTTCTTTATCACCAACACTTCCTGTTATAATATTTATAAACACTTCTGGTTGATGAAAAGTAGTCCGTAAAATTCCTTTTTTTACATTTTTTGATATCTTAACTGGAATGTTTACGCTACCTCGGTCTGAAAATATACGTACAATATCTTCATTAGTGATGCCTTTTATTTTAGCATCTTTTGGGTTTACCTCTAAATAATCTTTCGATAAAATATCTTGATTATCAGTTCTCCTAGTCATTGTACCAGAATTGTAATGCTCTAATTCTCGTCCAGTAGTAAGAATAAAAGGATAATTAGCTCCATGTTCAACAATTTCTGGAGATTCTTCAAAATCAAAATAATGGAATTTTCCTTTTCCCTTTTTAAATGCTCCATCTATATGTAGCATCTTGGTATCGGTGCCATCTTCTTTTATGGGCCATTGCAAACCGTTTTTACCCAGTCCTTCCCAGGTCAACCCTTTCATAAAAGGGATTACGTCGGCAATTTCTTCAATAACCTTGGCAGCATCATAGGTAAGTCCGGTAGGCTGGTCATATCCCAACTTATGCATCATATCAATGATAATTTGGCCATCCGGTTTCGTGTTGCCTATCGGTTCAATAACTTTATTTACCCTTTGCACACGGCGTTCGCCGTTGGTAAATGTTCCGTTCTTTTCAAAATATGACGAAGCTGGTAACACTACATCAGCCATTTCAGAAGTAGCAGTCATAAACAATTCCTGTACCACAATTAAGTCTAAATTTTCAAAAGCTTTAATGCTATGGTTTGTATTTGGATCGGTCATAATAGTGTCTTCACCCATGATATATAACGCCTTTATCTTACCATCTATAGCGGCGTCAAGCATATCCGGAATTTTTAGGCCTTCTTTTTCTGGCATTTTGGCAATACCGTATTTTTCTGCATAATATTGTTGAATTTTTGGGTCATTTACGTCCAAATATCCTGCTCCTTGATGGGGCTGTACGCCCATATCCGCTGCTCCTTGCACGTTGTTCTGTCCGCGTAAAGGGTTCAGTCCGACACCTTTTCTTCCTACATTACCTGTCATCATTGCAATATTTGAAAGCAGCATTACGGTTTTACTTCCTTGAAAATGTTCTGTTACGCCCAAACCGTGGAACTCCATAGCCCTTTCTGCAGTAGCATAGGCTATAGCAGCCCTTTTTACCGATTGTTTGTCAACACCGGTAAGTTCAGATAGTTCATCCATATCCAAACCACTTACATGTTTTTTAAAGTCGTTGTACTTTTCGGTATAAGTATCTATAAAATCTTGTTTTACCAAATTTTCGGAAACAATATAATGGGCTATCATATTCAGTATAGCAACGTTGGTTCCTGGTCTAATTTGTAGAAAATGAGTAGCTAACTCTGCTAATTTGGTTTTTACCGGATCAACCACGATTGAAACGACGCCTTTCATGAAAGCTTGTTTAATTTTGGCTCCTGTTACGGGATGTCCTTTTATGGGATTTGCTCCGAATAAGAAAACGGCATCGGTTTCTTTAAGATCTTCAACAGAATTGGTAGCCGCACCTGTACCGAATGCTTGTTGCATACCGTAAGCTGTTGGGGCATGACAAACTCTAGCACAACCATCAATGTTGTTAGTACCCAATGCTACACGAATCATTTTCTGCATTAGGTAATTTTCTTCATTAGTAGCTCTTGATGAGGATATTCCACCAATAGCATCTACACCGTATTTATTCTTTATTTCAATGAGTTTGTTGGCAATAAAATCATAGGCTTCATCCCAACTTACTACTTCAAATTTTCCATTTTTCTTAATCATCGGCTCACGCAAGCGGTCTGGATGATCGTAAAATTGAAATGCAAAACGACCTTTTAAGCAAGTATGCCCTTCATTTACTTCAGCGGTTTCGGGTGCTTGAATACCTCTTATTTTTCCATCAATTACAGAAACATCTAATTGGCATCCCACACCACAATAGGTACAGGTAGTTCGGACAGTTTTATCGGCAATAAGTGTTTTGGTTTCAAATTTATCTGTTAAGGCTTCGGTAGGGCAAGTTTGTACGCAGGCACCACACGAAACACAGGCCGACTCGTCAAAAGTAGTATCAAATCCTTTGATGATATTTGTAGCAAAGCCACGTCCCGACATATTCAATATCATTTCACCTTGAATTTCTTCACAAGCACGCACACAACGATAGCAATTGATACATTGCGATAAATCAGATTTTATATAGGGATGAGCTTTGTCTGGTTTGATATCCAGGTGATTATCACCTTTTGGGTAACGAATATTAGGAATGCCAATTTGAGCAATGGTTTTTTGGAATTCTGTAGGTTTTTTGTCGTCTGCGGGGAAAATTTTGTCTGCTGGATAATCGGTCAACACCAATTCAACTATATTTTTACGCAGGCGTTTCATTTTATCGGTATTGTGATAAATGTAAAGTCCTTCTGAAGCAGGGGTATGGCATGAAGCCATAGTTTTAGTAATACCATTTTTTTCTCGGGCCACTTCTACGGAACATACTCGGCATGAGCCGAAATTATCCAATCGATCATCTTGACACATGGTGGGAATAGCATCTTTTTCTTCAATTCTTCTCACAAAATCAAGAATTGTTTCTCCATGCTTTATGGTATGTGCTATATTGTTTATATATGCTTTCATAATGTATGTATTCTAATTACCTATCCAAAATATTCTTTCAATTCCTCTTGAAAATACTGTAAGGCATTTTTAATAGGCAAGGGTACGCCTCCGCCCAATGCACATAAAGAACCAATTTCTAAGGTTTCAATTAAATCATCGAATAATTGTCTGTCAATTTTATAATCTTCGTTTTGAGCTTTTTTCAACATTTCATAACCACGATGAGAGCCAATTCTGCACGGATAGCACTTACCACAAGATTCATCTGCCGTAAATTCCAACAAATGTTCTAAGAATTTCACCATTGGAAAGTCATTGGGGATGGAAACCACACTGGCATGTCCCAATAAGAAACCTTGCGAAGCAAATGATTCAAAATCTAGGGTTAAACCTGCTATTTTTTTAGTCGGAACGATTCCGCCCAAAGGCCCACCAATTTGGACTGCCTTGACATCTGATTTAAAACCTTGTCCATATTCCTCAAAAACAGTTTTTAAAGGTGTGCTCATTTCGATTTCGTACATTCCAGGTCGATTAAAAAACCCGTCCAATGAAACCAGTTTAGTTCCTGTCGATTTTCCATTACCCAATTTTGCATAAGCTGCACCACCATTTTCTAATATCCAATGGATGTTGGCAAAAGTTTCGACATTACTAAGTACCGTTGGCTTTCCATATAATCCGTATTGAGCGGGATAGGGCGGTCGCACACGTACTTCTGGACGTAAACCCTCAATGGAATTTAGCAAAGCTGTTTCTTCTCCGCATACATATGAGCCTTGTCCGCGTATAATTTTAAACCTAAATTCATTTAATAGACCTAGATTTTGCAATTCTTCAATTGTTTTATTTACTTTTCTGATTGAGTCAGGATACTCACCGCGGATATATAGCACTCCAGTATCTGCACCAACGGTTACACCCGCTATCATCATTCCAAAGAGTACTTTATGAGGTTGATGCTCCATTAAATACATATCTGAATATGCTCCAGGGTCACCTTCATCAGCATTACAGACAATATACTTTTGTGTGTCACCCTGAGCGGAGTCGAAGGGTTCTTTAATTACGGCATCCAATTTAAAATAAAACGGAAACCCTGCACCGCCACGCCCACGCAGATTTGATGTTTTTAATTCATCTATTACTTTATCAGGATGGTTTTTAAAATCCTCAATTAGATTATAAAACGCTGTAATATCCTCAATTTTAGAAGTTAAAATTGGGGTGGTATTACAATCAACATGATATTTGTTTTCTAATGATTGCTTATTAGCGATTATTTCCTGCAACATTTCAAAATCATTTGCAGAATATGTCTTATCGTCATATAAAAAAGCGTTGTTTTTATGGCAATGCCCAATACAGGGCACATGTCCTACTTTATCCTCACCAACAATAGTATTTAGTTTTTGGTTTAAATTGTCTTGTGTTCCAGCCACCATACATGCAGTTCCGTTACAAACGTGAACAGTTTTGTACTGGTTTTCTGGTCGTAAAAAATCATAAAAAGAAGTGGTGCCTAACACTACGGAATCATCCACCATAAAGCGTTCTGCTAATTGATGGAACTCTTCTTGATTCGCTGGTTTTTTTGCCAACGTGGATATGTTTTCAAAAAGATTGTCGTCAAATTCTTTTCGATAGGATAGTGATCTGATATTTTTATTTGCCATATTTACTCATAAGTTAACTGCACTAAAATACAAAATATTCCCTCACTTTTAAGTGCGTTAATTAAACTTTACAAGTTATTAACACAATCAAACGCTCATTAGTATCTTTTGTAAAGAATAAATAATGGCTTCCGCCTTCTTTAATTTTAGTTTTTTTACGAATTTGTGCTACGGTTTCCGGAAAGTTTCTAGTTGTAATATTGGCTTTTTGATTAGGTAGAGCCTTTTTAAGGTCTTTGAGATTGTATGGAAGTTGATTGACTATTTTAAATACTCTACCAGGAAATTCAATCAACTCATTTGATGTATATAAGTGGCTGTTAATATTTAATTTAGGTATTTTTAACTGATGTGATACTTCATTAAATAATCCAGCTTTTAAAATTGCAGAATTAGGTTCGTAGATATAATGTAAGGGTTTAGATAGGTTAGCTGGTTCATTTTTTTTTACCCGATCGGAACTAAATGTTTGTCTTTTGTTTTTCGTAAAGTTTATCGTCTTTGTATGAATCGTTTTGTTATATCCTTTTTTTAGTAAAAACAACAATTCTTTAACTTCGTTTTGTATGGCAATGACATGGATTTCTTTGACGTAATCCAATTCCGATACTGCTGAGGATATGTCCAACATAGGCGAGACTTTAACCATTATATTGTCGCTATATTGAAAAGAAGTTTCTAGGTGTTTAGGTACATTGGGAGTACAATCTTCTAATAAAAATACTTTGCCCTTAGCATCGTTTCTGCGGGATGGGTCGATATAGATCCAATCGTATTGTTGATTTTTTTCTTTTAAATGAATAATTCCATCTGCATTGATGGTCTTTCCATTTTTAACACACAATGTTTTAAAATTGTGATTGGCGATATCTGATAGCTCTTTATTGATTTCACAATGCGTTACTGTCTCAAATCTTTTTGCAAATGCAAATGAATCAATACCAAAGCCTCCGGTAATATCAATAATTTGTTGTCCTTTTATTAGATTGGCTTTATAGTTTGCAGTAATTTCCGACGATGTTTGCTCAATATTTATTTTATTAGGATAATATATGTTTTTCGATGAAAACCAAGTAGGAAGTTTTTGTTTGGCTTTTTTTTTAGCTTCAATTTGCCCTACTAATTCTTGAATAGTAACTTCACTAAAAGGGCTGCCTCTAAAGATGAGTTTGGCTATATTGGCATTTAAATTTTGATTGATAAAAGTTTGTGCTTCGGTATTTAATAGATGTATGTTCAATTGAAAAAATGCCTGATGGTTTCCAGAATAGCAAAGCTTAAATATCTTTTGTTAATGATTTTACAATTTTATTATCGGACAAAAATTCCTTTAAAATTACTTTTATAGCAGTATATCCGGGCACGGCAACAATCATCCCTACAACTCCAAATAACAATCCTCCAATAATAATCACCAAAAATATTTCCAATGGATGAGCTTTAGTAGCTTCTGAAAAAATTTTGGGTTGGCTAAAAAAGTTGTCTACTAATTGAGCAATCAAATAACCTATCATAACATATATAGTAGTGGGTAAAATTTCTGTTCTAAAATCTAAAGTCACATCACTGGTCATTGTCAAAACAGCCATTAATACACCGGCAATTAATGGTCCTATGTAGGGTATTAGGTTTAACAATGCACAAAGAAAAGCAATAACTATTGCGTTTTGAATGCCAAAAATCAATAAGATTATGGTGTAGAGAACAAAAAGAATAAGAATTTGCAATATCAACCCTAAAAAGTAACGCGATAATAAATCTTTTATCTTTTCAAAAGATTTTTGAAATCGCGACTCATTATTGTTAGGTACCAAGGTTAATAAACCTCTATTTAAAAGGCGACTATCTTTCATTAGAAAAAATGCAATAAACAATACTGAAAACAGACCAATGCTTAAGTTGCCCACAGCACTAACCACAGTATTTAGTAAGTAGGGTACAGCTTTAAAGTTTTTAAAAATATCGGCACTTTTTAATTGCTCAAAAATATTGATTCCAATCTCAGAAAAATACGCATTTACCTGAGCCAACAGCTGCTCTAAATTCATTTCTAGTTGGTTTAAATCCAATAAAGAGAGGTTTTCTCCTTGTTGGTTAATCAATGGAATAAACATTGAGATTAATCCAAAAGTCAATCCTAAAAACATAACCATAGTTACTACTACGGCAAGCGTATTTGGAAATTTAAGCTTTCTACGTAGAAACAGTATAACTGGACGAGCCATTAATGATAATACTGCTGCAATAATAATATATACGATAACAGATTGTATCGTATATAAAAAATAGAGTAGAAGTGCGACACCTAATAGAATGGCAATAGCTCTTAAAATACCGTTACTAATTGTTTTTGAATTCATGTCAGTAAATATAACTTAATTTCTTAAAATATTTTAATAAACCTTTTTAGTTATATTTGAATTCTAAACAAATTTTCTGAGTATAACTAACGAAATATTATCTTTTTATGGCTGGTGGCAATTTAGTGTATGTCTATTTGCTTTTATAGCATTATTAGCTATTTGGTGGCACATAGGTAAACGTCAAAATGATTTTGGCCAAGTTTGGTTAGCATTGTCAGTTTTGTGTTGGAGTATTTCTGGTGGTATTGAAGTTTATTATGCACAATTCAATAATGTAAATAATTTTTTTCTAAGCGGATGGAGAAGTATTCTATCGTTATTTAATAGCCTTTTCATTTTATTAGCTTTACCATGGTTTAGATATTTACCTAAACCAGTTGACCATATTATAAAATCAAAATATTGGATTTACATTATTGGTTTACCTTTTCTTTTTTCGTTATTGCCAACCATAAGTAAAATGATTTCTGGTAAAACATTTAGCTTAATTAGTGAGTTAGATGTGTATTATGCCTTTCTGACTTTAGGGTTTTTAGGCTTAGTTCTCTGGGAATCTTTTGCTAAAAGAAGATTGAAAATATTAGCATGGCTTTCTTTAGTTACTATCTTAATTACATTGGTTGCTCAATTGTTTAAGCTCACTGATGCTGAAGTAAATGTTACCTTATTTTCAGCTATTTTTAAAACATCGTTAATTATGCTATTTTTTGCGTTGGCATTAAGTTGGGTAAAAGAATTGGCTGAGAACGTAATACCTGAATCACAATATTTTCATATTAAGTTTGGAAAGATTAAAAATAGTAAAGATAAATTAGAGCTATTTGTGCTTTTAAGAGGATTATCTGGCAGTAACGAGCGGAAAGTTATTTTAACACCCGCGTTATATGAGTTATTTTTAAAATTTGCTAGACGAAAAAAGGATAATGGAGATGATTGGTTAGAAATTAAACCTAAAAATTTTGACGTTTCAAAAACCTATGATATTAATGATCATAATGAAATAAAGAGATTATTAATAGCTTTAATGGATGGTATTTTTGGCAAAGAGAATTGGACTAAAGACAATCACTTAATTCCAATGAGAGCTGCACTTTTTGAGATGTCTGAAAAACGTGAACGAAGAATTCGTTTAGCATTACCACCAGAAAACATAATAATATAAACTCTTCTCTTTAATCTCTTGTCAGTAATGCTTTTACTGACATTTTTATTTTATTTCTGACTTTCTTACACTTTAAAATTGCTTGTTTGCATGTTTGCAATCAAATCCTAAACTTTTATCATGAATTTAAAGCACAAGCACTTAATTATAGTTTTTTCATTATTTCCGTTTTTAGTAAACTCACAATCTAAAGGATTAGATGAGCGTGTCAATGATGCATTTATGCCATTTGCTATTTGGTGGGAAAATTTAATATTTACTGAAGTTACCATTGCAGGATTTGGTATTCCAATAGTTTTGATATTATTACTTTGTGGGGCTTTATTTTTCACTATTTACTTTGGATTTGTAAATATTAGACATTTTTCTACTGCTATTCAAGTTGTAAGAGGTAAGTATGATAATCTGGAAAAATTGGATAACTCGTTAAATACAAATGTTCATGAAGTAGATGGTGATTTGTTAGACACAATAAAGGATGAAGGTCATCATGGTGAAGTAAATCATTTTCAAGCATTAGCAACTGCTGTATCTGGAACAGTTGGTTTAGGTAATATTGCAATGGTAGCTGTTGCCATATCTATTGGTGGACCTGGGGCAACTTTTTGGATGATTGTAGCAGGTTTGTTAGGTATGTCTTCAAAATTTGTTGAATGTACATTAGGTGTTAAGTATCGAGACATTGATGAGGAAGGTAATGTATATGGAGGTCCAATGTATTATTTATCAAGAGGGCTGAAAGAAAGAGGTTTTAAACATTTAGGTAAGTTATTAGCCGTAACTTTTGCAATACTGTGTGTTGGTGCTTCTTTTGGAGGAGGTAATGCTTTTCAAACAAATCAAGCTGCGGCACAAATTATTGAACGATTTGGTATAGAAGGTTCTGCATCAGGAAGTTTAATTGGTCTTGTTTTTGCTGTTTTTGTAGGTATAGTTATTATTGGTGGTATTAAACGAATTGCAAAAGTAACTGAGAAAATAGTGCCTTTTATGGCAGTCTTGTATGTGGCAGCTGCCTTGTTTATTATAGTGTCAAATATCAGTTATGTTGATGATGCATTTAGTTTAATATTTAGCGAAGCTTTTACACCAAAAGCTACTATTACTGGTGGTTTTATTGGTGTGATGATTCAAGGTTTTCGTAGAGCCGCATTTTCTAATGAAGCTGGTGCTGGTTCTGCAGCAATTGCACATTCAGCTGTAAATACCAAATTTGCGGCATCAGAAGGTTTAGTAGGCTTATTAGAACCATTTATTGATACGGTAGTAATTTGTACTATGACTGCTATTGTAATTATTATGTTCAATGTAGATGGGGCTTTTGATTATGGTAATGTTGTTAATGGACAAGCATTAATGGCAGATGGTAGTAGAGTGGGTGGAGTAAATTTAACTTCTTTGGCATTTGATAATGCAATACCTGGCTCGTCTTACTTATTAGTTTTTGCTGTAACCTTATTCGCTTTTTCTACTATACTGTCATGGTCTTATTATGGGCTACAATCTTGGAAATATCTTTTTGGAAGAAGTAAATTAATAGATTTAAGTTATAAAATAATCTTTTTGATTTTTACGATTTTGGGTGCAGCTGTAACTTTAGATGCAGTAATTAAGTTCTCTGATGCAATGATTTTGGCATTAGTGTTTCCTAATATGATAGGTTTGTTATTGTTATTCCCAAAAGTGAAAGAAGAATTAAATAGATATTTAGAAGTTATTAGAACAAAATTAAAATAAACCAATAAGGACTAGAAGTACATAGTTTTAAAAGTATGATGTTCTTTTTTGCATTACTTTAATATCTAGTTACCAAATAATTACAGAGGTTTAAACTTTAATTGTTTAATAAAAAAACCTCAAAACATAAAAGCTTTGAGGTTCTTAAATAATTAGTTTTAAAGTAATTATATTTTCAATTCAGAAAATAATTTTCTCAATGCGGGGTCCGATGGTCTTGGGGCGTTGTTATTTATAATATTTCCATCAGGGCCAATTAATATAAACCTTGGGATAGCAGTAATACCATAGCCTCTAACAAAATCAGATTCCCATTCTTTATCAACCATAATTTGATTTCCTGTTAAGTTTTTATCGGCCACCATCTTTTCCCACTTTTCCTTATCTTTCATTTTATCGATTGACATACTTACTATTGCTAAGTTTTTATCTTCATATTCTTTGTGCAATTTTTTTAAGGAAGGAATTTCTTGAATACAAGGCCCACACCAAGTAGCCCAAACATCAACATAAACATATTTACCTTTAAAGTCTTCTAGTGATATTAGTTTCCCTTTCGTATCAGGATAATTGAAAGTTGGTGAGGGTTTGCCCGTTGCAATTGGTGCTAAAATGGCGTGCTGAGCATCATAATTTGTATTCAAAAACTCAATAAATCGATTATTGCCTTCAATTTCTTTAGCAATAAAAGTCGAATCTAAATCTTGAGCATTTTTTAAAAGAGCTTCAGTTTTAACAGTTACATCACTTACTTTTTTTTCAAAATCTGATTTCTCTAATTCAAAAAAGCCTCCAGGGTTACCTAACTTATACTCTTCCTCTAACTTCATTTTTGCAGTCATATAATTATTGGTTCCAGACCCAACACCTGAAAATTCAGCAGTGTTTAATAAATCATCGGCATCAAAATTAAAATCTAAATCGTGTCCATTCTCAATGTTAACAATTGTTCTGGCATTGCCATGTAGTAACATGTAAAATTCATCACTTACTTTTAAAGTATCAGAATAGGTACCATCTTCATTAACTTTAATATTTTTATTAAAACTTCTGCTACTTATTTTTATTACAGAATCTTGTGGGTTGGTAATTTTACCTGAAAGTTCAGCATAATCTTTAGGTGCTTCCTCTTTTTTACATGAAATCAGTAAAACCAAGACTATAAGTGTTAAGGCTATCTTTTGCATTTATTATAAATTTTAATTCGGTCGCAAAAGTACTATTTTTTATGCAGTAAATGCTTAAAATTTAGTTAATAGCGTATGTATAGTTTAAAACTAGAATAGTAAAAGGTTGTATAAAATATTTCTTTACATTTGGGTTTTAATTTTTAAAATGACAGAGATCCATACCATAAGCAGTACATACTTGAGTTTATCTACTATTAAAGATATTGTTAGCTCATCTAAAAAGCTAATACTATCTGATGAATCAGCTGAAAAAATTGATAAATGTAGAGCTTATTTAGATACTAAATTGGCCAAAAACAAAAATCCAATTTATGGTATTAATACTGGTTTTGGGGCACTTCATAATGTTAAGATTTCTAAAAAAAACTTAACAACACTTCAGGAGAATCTAGTAATGTCTCATGCCTGTGGAACTGGAGAAAAAGTGCCTGAAGACATTGTGAAGATGATGTTATTGTTAAAAATTCAATCGTTAAGTTATGGACATTCTGGAATTCAGTTAGTTACGGTAAATAGATTGATTGACTTTTATAATAATGACATTTTACCCATAATTTACACACAAGGATCGTTGGGAGCCTCTGGCGATTTATCGCCATTGGCACATTTAGCTTTACCTCTTATTGGAAAAGGCGAGGTTATGCACCAAGGAAAAAGATTTACCGGAGAAGAAATCTTACAAAAGTTTAACTGGGATAAAATTGAATTACAATCTAAAGAAGGGTTGGCATTATTGAATGGTACTCAATTTATGAGTGCATATGGTGTTTCAATTTTATTAAAAAGCTTTAAATTATCTTATTTAGCCGATGTTATTGGTGCCATTTCCTTAGATGCTTTTGATGGTAGAATAGAGCCTTTTAATACCTTAATTCATTTGATTAGACCGCATAATGGACAATTGCAAACGGCAAAAAAAATAAAGGAGTTTTTACAGGATAGCGAGATTGTAAATCGAAAGAAAAAACATGTACAAGATCCCTATTCTTTTCGGTGTATGCCGCAAGTACATGGTGCAAGTAAAGACACCTTAAATTTTGTAAAAAAAACCATAGAAATAGAAATCAATTCGGTAACCGATAATCCCAATATTTTTGTGGATTCTGATGAAATTATTTCAGGTGGTAATTTTCATGGACAGCCGTTAGCCTTGGGATTAGACTTTCTTGGTATTGCTTTGTCTGAATTAGGAAATATATCAGAACGCCGCACTTTTCAGCTCGTATCGGGTTTGCGAGGTTTGCCCGCTTTTTTAGTTTCTAATCCTGGATTAAATTCAGGATTGATGATTCCTCAATATACTGCTGCTAGTATAGTTAGTCAAAACAAACAACTAGCAACCCCAGCTTCTGTTGACTCTATTGTTTCTAGTAATGGGCAAGAAGACCATGTAAGTATGGGAGCAAATTCTGCTACTAAAACGAAAAAAATTGTTGATAATTTAGAAACTATTTTAGCAATAGAGTTGTTGAATGCTTCTCAAGCTATGGAGTTTAGAAAACCTTTAAAGACCTCTGAATTTTTAGAATCTTTTTTAAGTATGTATAGAAAAGATATACATTTTATAAAAGAAGATGCTGTGTTGCACGATTTCATTGTCAAAAGCATTGCTTTTATTCAGAATTTAAGCATTGATAATGAGGAGTTGTTTGGCTAAATAATACGCTGTTATTGATTCTTCGGTGTATAACCTAACGAATTTCCCTCTTTTCTAGAAGGTAGAATTTCAACAAAATAGTATACAATTGATGCAATAGTCCCCACTAAAACTAGTAAAACAATCCACATGATTTTGGTATTACTTTCATTTTTTGGATTATTGCTGGCATGAATAATATAATAGACCATTACAATCAATTTTATAAAAATTGCCAAAACAATAAGGATTATCATTACCGAAAGTGATTCAAATAATGCAATAGGAACTTCTCCGTCACTGTTTTCAGTTTGTATAGCGGTTGGTATGAACCCAATAAATATATAAACAATATAAGTTATGATTAGAAGAAGGGGTAAAAATGTTAATACACCTAGTAGAATTTTTGCTGAATTTTTCATCTTTTGAAATACCGAGTACTAAAGATACAAAAAATAAGGGACATTACGGTTTTGATAATAACGTATAATGCCCATGAATACACAACCATTTGTCATTTTCTTTTACAAAAATACGAGTTGATTTTCCCTTAGTTGCAAATGGAACACCATAGGTAGAGCCTGAATCAGACCAATAATAGGTTATCCAAGCGGTATTGCCATTTATGGTTACTTCTGGTTCATGCATTCCTGTATGAATAGGAGTGGAGCTCTTTATCCAATCTTCAATACCTTTTACTTCGGCCTCTTTCCCTTTGCGTAAAACACTGTCATTTTCTCCAAATTGAGTAAAATTAGGATGGACATAACTTGCATATCTGTCAATATCTCCTTTTTCAATAGCATCCCACATATCGATTAAAGTAGATTTGATGAGTTCTTTTTCTGTTTTAAAATAGTTACTATCCTTTGTTATTTTTCCTTTACATGATAGCAGTATTGCAAATAATGTAATTGTTATTAATCTTAATGAAACTTTCATGATTTACTTTTTAAGTTACCATTATTCATTCAAGTAAATTTAATACAAATTTCTTTAACAAATTGTTGCACAAAAAAAGTTGCCAATATGACAACTTTTTTAATAATTTATTTCTGACAACTGAAGACTGACAAGTGCCAACTGATTTACTCTTCTTTTTTCTCTTCAACCGACTTTTTTGCCTTTTTAATTTTTATAGTCAACTCTTGTTTCTTTTCATCCAAATCCATAAAAATGGTGTCATTTTCTTTGAGTTTAGAATTGACAATTTCTTCCGCCAAGGCATCTTCAATATACTTTTGTATGGCACGTTTTAAAGGTCTGGCACCATATTGTTTGTCAAAACCTTTATCGGCAATATAATCTTTCGCTTTTTCGCTTAACTTCAAGTGATAACCGAGACCATCGATGCGTTCTAATAATTTCTCTAATTCAATATCAATAATGGCATGTATGTCCTCTTTTTCAAGTGGATTAAACACAATAACATCGTCAATTCTATTTAAAAATTCAGGAGCAAAACTTTTCTTTAACGCATTTTCAATGACACTTTTTGCATTGGCATCTGCCTGTTCTTTTCTAGAAGCTGTACCAAATCCAACGCCAGAACCGAAATCTTTTAATTGTCTAGCTCCGATATTAGAAGTCATAATGATAATGGTATGCCTAAAATCGATTTTACGCCCTAAACTGTCCGTAATATAACCGTCGTCCAAAATCTGTAAGAGCATATTAAACACATCAGGATGTGCTTTCTCAATCTCGTCCAACAGTACTACAGCATAAGGCTTGCGTCTTATTTTTTCGGTCAACTGTCCACCTTCTTCATAACCCACATAGCCTGGAGGTGCACCAATTAATCTTGAAATGGCAAACTTTTCCATGTACTCGCTCATATCTATACGGACTAATGCATCGGGAGAATCGAATAGCTCTCTTGCCAATACTTTTGCCAATTGTGTTTTACCAACACCCGTTTGCCCTAAAAAGATAAAGGAACCAATAGGTTTGTTTGGGTCTTTTAATCCCACTCTGTTACGCTGAATGGCTTTCACTACTTTACTTACTGCCTCATCTTGACCAATGACTTTACCTTTAATCATATTTGGTAAATCTGCCAATCTTGAACTTTCTGCTTCTGCAATTCTGTTTACAGGAATGCCAGTCATCATAGAAACCACTTCAGCAACATTATCTTCAGTTACAGTTTCTTTATGTAATTTAGATTGGTCTTCCCATTCTTTTTGGGCAATTTCCAATTCTTTTTCTATACGTTTTTCATCATCACGTAAACGAGCAGCTTCTTCATATTTTTGACTCTTTACCACATTGTTTTTCAGCTCTCTAACATCTTCTAGTTGTTTTTCTAGTTCAAGTACTTGTTTGGGTACGACAATGTTGGTGATATGAATTCTAGATCCGGCTTCGTCCAACGCATCAATAGCCTTGTCTGGTAAGAATCTATCTGTCATATATCTATTGGTTAATTTTACACAAGCTTCAATAGCTTCATCTGTAAAATCGACATTATGATGGTTTTCGTATTTATCTTTAATGTTATTTAGAATTTGAATGGTCTCTTCAACCGAAGTGGGTTCGACCATTACTTTTTGAAAACGACGTTCTAAAGCACCATCTTTTTCAATGTTTTGTCTAAATTCATCTAGTGTCGTTGCTCCAATACATTGAATTTCACCTCTTGCCAAGGCAGGTTTAAACATGTTAGAAGCATCTAGAGAGCCTGTAGCACCTCCGGCACCTACTATAGTATGTATTTCATCAATAAATAAAATAATGTCGTCATTCTTCTCTAATTCGTTCATTAGAGCCTTCATACGCTCTTCAAACTGACCACGGTATTTTGTTCCAGCAACTAAACTTGCCAAATCCAAGGAAACGATACGTTTGTTGAAAAGAATACGTGACACTTTACGTTGAATAATCCGCAAAGCTAATCCTTCTGCTATGGCCGATTTACCAACACCTGGCTCACCAATTAAAATGGGATTGTTCTTTTTTCTACGGCTTAATATTTGTGAAATACGCTCTATTTCTTTTTTACGACCAACAACAGGGTCTAATTTGCCCTCCTCAGCCAGTGCAGTTAAATCGCGACCAAAATTGTCCAAAACAGGTGTTTTAGATTTTGCATTGGATTTACTTGGTTTAGCACCAGAACTCCCTCCAAATGGATTTTGTTTTGGTTCATCAAAATCATCGCCTTTATCACTTTCGGCTGTTGGGGTTTCGGTAATATCTACATCATCGGTAAATAATTGTGTAAACAATGTTTTCACCTCATTATAGTCAATATCAAATTTATTTAACAACTTAGTGGTCGGATCATTTTCGTTCCTCAGCACGCACAATAACAAATGAGCAGTACTAACTGCATTGCTTTTAAATAACTTGGCTTCTAAAAAAGTAGTTTTTAATGCTTTTTCTGCTTGTTTTGTTAAGTGTAAGCTTTTTTTGTCATTGCCTGTCGGATTGTCAGCATTGGCAGGACTAAGCCCCTCGATTTTTTTACGAAGCATTGCCAAATCAATATCCAAGGCATTTAATATATCTATAGCATCACCATTAGCTTTGCGTAATAGCCCTAGCATTAAATGTTCGGTACCAATAAAATCATGCCCTAGTCGTAACGCTTCTTCTTTGCTATACGCTATTACATCTTTAACTTTAGGTGAAAAATTATCGTCCATTTTCTAAAATTTATATGGTAAAATTACTCGATTTTTTTTAATAATAATTGCAAAAGTTATACCGAACTTTTGGCCATTCAGTAAATTTATGAAAAACAGTATGTTTACTGGTGCTAATTGTTAATAAAAAATGATAAAGAATGCATTTTTATATAACTTTAAAAAAGCAGATTTGTTGTATATTGCTCTCTTAATTTTAAAACAAAAAATAGATAAGTTTTATGGAAGAAGGTGAAAAATTAATTCCTATTAATATTGAAGATGAAATGAAATCATCCTACATTGATTATTCAATGTCGGTGATTGTATCTAGAGCATTACCAGATGTACGTGATGGTTTAAAACCAGTACACAGAAGAGTATTGTTCGGTATGCACGAATTAGGAATTAAAGCAACGGGAGCTCATAAAAAATCGGCCAGAGTAGTAGGAGAGGTATTGGGTAAATACCATCCACATGGTGATACTTCGGTATATGATGCTATGGTACGTATGGCACAAGATTGGAGTATGCGTTATCAAATGGTTGACGGGCAAGGTAACTTTGGTTCTGCCGATGGTGATAGCCCTGCTGCAATGCGTTATACGGAGGTTAGAATGCAAAAGTTATCAGAAGAAATGTTGTCTGATATTGATAAGGATACAGTTGACCACCGCTTAAATTTTGATGACACCTTACAAGAGCCTACGGTTTTACCAACACGTATTCCAAGTTTATTGGTAAATGGAGCTTCTGGTATTGCAGTAGGTATGGCTACAAATATGGCACCTCATAATTTGACCGAAGTAATTGATGGTACCGTTGCTTATATTGATGATAATGAAATTGATATTGATGGATTGATGCAATATATAAAAGCACCTGATTTCCCTACTGGTGGAACAATTTATGGTTATGATGGGGTAAAAGATGCTTTTCACACAGGCAGGGGTCGAATTGTAATGCGTGCAAAAACAATCTTTGAAGAAGTTAATGGTAGAGAGTGTATCATCGCAACAGAATTACCATATCAAGTTAATGGTGCTGATTTATTGAAAAAAACGGCCGACTTGGTCAATGATAAAAAAATTGAAGGTATTGCTTCTGTCCGTGACGAAACGAGTAGAAAAGGAAGACGCTTAGTGTATGTTTTAAAAAGAGACGCCATACCAAATATTGTACTGAACAAACTATTTAAATATACAGCTTTACAAACTTCATTCAGTATCAACAATATTGCCTTGGTTAACGGGCGTCCAGAAATGTTGAATCTTAAAGATTTAATCAAGCATTTTGTAAACCATAGGCACGATGTAGTTACGAGAAGAACAAAATATGAGTTAGATAAAGCTGAAGCTAGAGCTCATATTCTAGAAGGATTGATAATAGCCTCTGATAATATTGATGAAGTTATTAAAATAATAAGAGCTTCTAAAAATGCGGACGAAGCTAGGGCGAATTTAATTAAACGTTTTGAACTTTCTGAAATTCAAGCTAAAGCAATTGTTGAAATGAGATTGCGTCAGCTTACTGGATTAGAACAAGATAAGTTGAGAGGTGAGTATGAAGAAATAATGAAATTGATTGAGGATTTGAAAGATATTTTAGCTAATGAATCCAGAAGAATGTCCATAATCAAAGAAGAGTTAATTCAGATTAGAGATAAATATGGTGACGAGCGTCGTTCTGTAATCGAATATGCTGGTGGTGATGTGAGTATTGAAGATATGATTCCAGATTCTCAGGTAGTTGTAACCATTTCTAATGCAGGTTATGTCAAACGTACCAACTTGGATGAATATAAAGTTCAGAATAGAGGTGGGCGTGGTCAAAAAGGTGTATCTACCAGAAATGAAGATTTCTTAGAACATCTGTTTGTGGCTACAAACCATCAGTATATGCTGTTCTTTACACAGAAAGGAAAAGTATTTTGGATGCGGGTTTATGAAATTCCAGAAGGTAGCAAATCATCTAAAGGTAGGGCCATTCAAAACTTAGTGAATATAGAACCTGACGATAACGTAAAGGCATTTATTTGCACACAAGATCTTAAAGATGAGGACTATGTAAATAATAATTATATTATCATGGTCACCAAAAATGGTCAAACCAAAAAGACTTCTTTGGAACAATATTCAAGACCACGATCAAATGGTATTAATGCCATAACTATTAAAGATGGCGATGAATTGCTAGAGGCTAAATTAACTGATGGTAACAGTCAGATTATGATTGCTGTAAAATCAGGTAAAGCTATCCGATTTGAAGAAAGTAAAACCAGACCTATGGGTAGAAACGCTTCTGGTGTAAGAGGAATCAGATTAAAGGATGATAAAGACGAAGTAATTGGTATGATTTCACTAAATGATATGGAGAGCGATGTACTTGTAGTTTCTGAAAAAGGATATGGTAAACGTTCAAGCCTAGAGGATTACAGAATTACTAATAGAGGTGGAAAAGGCGTCAAAACCATAAATGTTACGGAAAAAACAGGTAACTTAGTGGCCATTAAGAATGTAACTGATGAAGATGATTTAATGATTATCAATAAATCAGGAATTACAATCAGAATGGCAGTATCTGATTTACGTGTTATGGGTAGGGCTACTCAAGGTGTAAAATTGATAAATATTAAAGGTGATGATTCTATTGCCGCTGTTGCTAAAGTTGTAAAAGACGAGGATGAGGACGAAGAACAAGAACTTGGCACGGATATTGAAAATAACCAAACCGATCAGACAAGTGATCAAGAAGAATAACAAACAAAAATGAACACTAAATTTTAAACAAAAATGAAGAAACTAGTACTATCGATGTTGGCAGTTACAATCAGTCTGTCAATATTCGCACAAAAAGATGAATTAAAAGCTGCCGAAAAGGCATTTAAGAAGGAAGATTTTGCAACGGCTAAGGCTTCAGTAGATCAAGCTGAAGGATTAATTGCTAATGCTGATGAAAAGTTAAAAGCTAAATTTTATTTTTTAAAAGCTCAAACGTATTATCAGTTAGGAAAAAAAGATCCGGGTAAAGCTACTAGTGCTTTTGACACTGCGGCAAAAGCATTTCAAAACCTTATAAGTTTCGAAAAAGAAATAGGTAAGCAAAAATATACTGAAGAAGCACAACCCATGCTCAACGCATTAATTGCAGAAGTTTCCAATAAAGGTATTAAGGAATATCAAGACAAAGATTATGCTTCTGCTAAAAAAACATTATTAGATACCTATAACTTAAGTAAAAAAGATACTGTATTTTTAGAGTATGCTGCAACTGCAGCTTATTTAGATAAAGATTTTGATACTTCTTTAAAACATTTTAACAAGTTGAAAGAGTTAGGATACACTAATATTGCCACTACTTATTCTGCAATTAACACTGAGTCTAATGAGAAGGAAAATTTTGCATCCAAATCGCAAATGGATTTAATGGTTAAGACTGGTAAGTATAAAGATGCAAAGTCAGAAACCTCACCATCAAAAAGAGCGGATATTATCAAAAATATTGCTCTGATTTTAGTTGAAAAAGGCGAGACGGAAAATGCTATTGCTGCGGTACAAGAGGCTAGAGCAGTTAATCCTGATGATACTGATTTAATCTTTACTGAAGCTAATATTCAATTAAAATTGGAGAATAAGGATGAATTTGTTGCTCTTATGAAAGAAGCTATTACCAAAGATCCTAATAACCCTAGCTTACATTTTAATGTTGGTGTTATTAACCAAGAACAAGGGAGATTGGAAGAAGCGAAAGCTAATTATGAAAAAGCAATTGAGTTAGACCCTAATTATGCTGATGCTTATTTGAATATGGGAGCTTTAGTGTTGGTAAAAGACAAAGAGTTGGTTGAAGAAATGAATGCTAATTTGAGCAACTTTAAAAAGTATGATGAAATTAAAGCAAAACAAGTAGAGTTGTACAAGCAAGCTTTACCTTATTTTGAAAAAGCCCATGGTCTTAAGAAAGATAATATAGATGTAGTTAGAACTTTAATGAGCATGTACGAAAATTTAGAGATGGATGATAAGTACAAAGAAATGAAAGCCCTTTGGGACGCATCTAAATAGTTAGAAACTATATAGTATTAAATAAAAAAAGCCTTCTGATTTGCAGAAGGCTTTTTTTATAATTAATTGTAAATTAAAATATCTTCTTAATTACCCTTAACTTGTAGGTATGCTTTTTTAGGTCTTGGTTATAAATTCCACTATGGTCTAATTGGTCAATGCGTACTTTGCCACTGCAATGGATAATATGGTGATTGGCCAATATAATACCAACATGTATAATTTCACCTTCGCTGTCGTCAAAAAAAGCCAAATCACCAGGTTCTGATTCTTCAATAAAACTCAATACTTCGCCTTGTGTGGCTTGTTCGGATGCTTTTCTCAACAACGAATAGCCATTTAATCGATAAACCATTTGTGTAAAGCCTGAACTGTCAATGCCAAAAGGTGTTCTACCGCCCCATAAAAATGGGGTATTCAAGTATAAAAAAGCTGAATTTACAATTGATTTTTGGGATTGCTTTTTTGAAGTGACATTCCCTTCAAACCTATAAGATTCATCAAGTAAATTAAAAGATTTTTCTACATAAAAAGGCAATCTTGAACCCAAAAGTACCGAAGATAGTTGATGTTGTTCGTCTTCAATAAAATCTATCAACTCATTAGACACTATAATTTCAGAACTATTTAAATCGTCAAAGTAATCTTTAGAAACTTCGGTATACTGTTTGCTTTCGATCCAACCTTCACAATGATCAAATTCCAGTCTAATTTTAATCCATTCCTTATTTTCTTGCAAGACTTTGTAATGATCGCCAAACAGTAATTGGGATATCATTTCACTAGTGTGATCTGAAACCGAACGAAGTGGAATAGTACTTAAGTTACAAATACCGTATTTCATTTAAGAAATCCTTAGTTGTTTTCAATTACTATGGCACTCGCACCACCACCGCCGTTACAGATAGCCGCGGCACCTAATTTACCATTATTTTGTTTTAGTACATTTATCAGTGTAACTACAATTCTAGCTCCTGAACATCCCAAAGGATGACCCAGCGAAACGGCTCCACCATTTACATTAACTTTAGCAGAATTTAAGCCCAATAATTTTGTATTTGCCAAACCTACTACCGAAAAAGCTTCATTAAATTCGAAATAATCGATATCATCTAGCGATGTGTTTGCTTTTGCAATTGCCTTAGGTAACGCTTTAGCGGGAGCAACGGTAAACAATTCAGGTTCTAAGGAAGCGTCGGCATAGCCTTTAATGGTTGCTAATGGTGTTAAATTTAATTCAGCAGCTTTTTCTTTACTCATTAGTACTAGGGCAGCAGCACCATCATTTAGTGTAGAAGCATTAGCAGCGGTAACTGTACCTTCTTTACTAAAAACAGGTCTTAGATTAGGAATTTTTTCCATTATTACATTCTTATATTCTTCATCTTCATCAATAATTAGAGGGTCTCCTTTGCGTTGAGGTACTTCTACAGGAACTATTTCATCTTTAAATTTACCTTCTTCCCATGCTTTTGCAGCTCTTTTGTATGAAGTTATGGCAAAATTATCTTGATCTTCTCTAGAAAACTCATGCTCTACAGCACATAAATCACCACAAGTGCCCATATGTTTTCCATCATAAACATTGGTAAGCCCGTCTTTTAATAATCCGTCTTCCATACCAATTAATCCCATTTTTTTTCCTCTTCTGCCTTGCAAGTAATGAGGGACCATTGACATATTTTCCATACCGCCGGCAACAACAATTTCAGCATCTCCTAATTGTATAGCTTGGGCAGCTTGCATTATGGTTTTCATACCAGATGCACAAACTTTATTTACAGTTGTGCAAGGAACATTATTGGGTATCCCTGCAAATAATGCAGCTTGTTTCGCTGGTGCTTGCCCTAAATTGGCTTGCAAAACAGAACCCATTAGTACTTCATCTACCATATCTGCTTTTAAATTTATCTTAGTTAAAGCACCTTTAATGGCAATAGCTCCTAATTTAGTAGCTGAAATACTTGATAAACTTCCTAAAAAACTTCCAATTGGAGTTCTTACTGCTGAAACAATTACAACTTCTTGCATATTTTATAATAGGTTTTACAAATTTGTTTTTAACCACTTAATATCAGAAAATAATAATTTTTTTATACTAAATTCATCAATACGGGTTCTATTCTGCGAATTTAGTTATTTTTACAGTTATTATTAAATAAATAGGGTACTTTGTATAATAGTTTATAGTACTCACTAAATGCATAGATAGTAGTAGAAACTGGACTAATGAAAAAATTCAATTTAAAAAATTTTCTAAATACCATATATCAAAACCATGCCCTAGCTTATAAAATAGTCCTTTTTATTATAACCACTTTTGCAATTGTTTATTTATTTCCTAAAGGGGGGCATTTTAAATATGAATTCCATAATGGCAAACCTTGGCAATATGATAATTTATATGCTCCATTTGATTTTGCTATTCAGAAGTCTGAGCAGAAAATAGAAGAAGAAAAAGAAACTATTACTTCAAATAAAAAGCTTTACTTTTCTTATAAAGAGGATATTGCCAAAAAAATTAAAAGTGAACTAGAAAAATCTATTTCTGAAAATTCACAAGATTCCATTCTTGCTAATTACAGTATTACACGTGTTATTAGGTTTTCTAATAGTATAGTTGATGCTATTTATCAAAATGGTTATATCAACGAAAATGATGTAAACAGAGCAGAGGATAAAGAACTCATTGCTTTAAGAAAAGGAAATATTATTTCAGATGTAGTGTTTGATAATTTTTTAACCTCAAAAGAAAAGAACAATTTAATCAATAACGCTTTTGAACAATCACGATACAAACCTTTGCAAACTTATCTTACGCCATTTTTTCTACAATTTTTAGAACCTAATATTTTTTATGATGAGAAATTGACCGATAAAGTGTTACAGGACAATTTAAACAAATTATCTTATACTGAAGGTTTAGTTGCTGAAAATGAAAGAATTATATCCAAAGGCGATGTAGTTGAAGGTAAAAAATTACGCATCCTCAATTCATTAGAAAAGGAATACCTATCGCAAGTGTGGAATCAATCAAACTATAATTGGATTGTTTTTGGTTATGTTCTCCTTGTGGCTCTAGCCTTGTTAATGCTATTGTTATTCTTACAAAAATACAGACCTTTTATTTTTGAGAACAACACGAAAGTTACCTTTATATTTTTCAATGTTTTTTTGATGGTTTTAATTGTAACCTTGGTTGTGAAGTATAGGGTAGATTACCTATATGTTGTCCCTTTACCTATTTTACCCATTGTAATTAAAGCCTTCTTTGATGCACGTTTAGGTTTGTTTACACATGTTTTGACTGTTTTACTGCTTGGTTTTATAGTACCCAATAGCTTTGAATTTATCTTTTTACAGATTATTGCCGGTATCATTACCATTTTAACTGTTTCTGAGCTACACAGAAGGGCAAATTTATTTATATCCATTAGCCAAATTACATTGGTATATATGATTGCTTATTTCGCTTTTTCAATTATTCAAGAAGGTAATATGCTTAAAATTAATGGAGAATATTTTATCCTTTTTGCATTAAATGGGGTATTATCCTTTTTATCACTGTTCTTTATTTTGGTATATGAAAAAACGTTTGGATTGGTATCTGATGTG
Source organism: Aureibaculum sp. 2308TA14-22 (assembly GCF_040538665.1). Lineage (NCBI taxonomy): Bacteria > Pseudomonadati > Bacteroidota > Flavobacteriia > Flavobacteriales > Flavobacteriaceae > Aureibaculum > Aureibaculum conchae. Next base: position 1,598,418 of record NZ_JBEWXT010000001.1, on the reverse strand, counting down.
TCGTTGTTGGAAATGTCAAATACAAACTCTAAATTATTAAGAGAGTTGGCTGAGAAAACTCCTGGTACTTTTCAGCACTCAATGCAAGTAGCAAACTTGGCAGAAGCCTCTGCAAATGAAATTGGTGCAAATGCTATGTTGGTGCGTACAGGAGCATTGTATCATGATATTGGTAAAATGTTGAACCCAAAATATTTTACTGAAAACCAAACCACTACGGTTAATCCGCATAATGAACTAAACCCAAAGGATAGTGCAGAAATAATCATTAACCATGTAATTGATGGTATTGAATTGGCCAAAAAATATAGACTGCCCGATAGGATAATCGATTTTATACGTACTCACCATGGTACCTCTTTAGTGTATTACTTTTATAAACAACAAGAAAAGAACAATCCACAAGATTTGAATATCGAAGATTTTTCATATCGTGGTCCTATTCCGTTTTCAAAAGAAACTGCTATTTTAATGATGTGCGATGCTGCAGAAGCTGCATCAAAAAGCTTAAAGGAGCCCACAGCTCAATTAATTGATGAACTAATCGAAAAAATTGTAGCTAGCCAAATGGCAAACGGTCAGTTTATGAATGCCGATATTACTTTTAAAGAAATTCAAATTATTAAAAAAGTAATTAAGAAGAAACTGAACAACATTTACCATTTACGGATTGAGTATCCAGAGTAGAAATTGTTTGAAATTATTACTTTATTTACAATTATTTAAAAAATGCTTACTGCTTTTATTATCATTTATGTTATTTCAGCTTTTATAGCAATTGGCAGCATAATCCTTTACGGCTCTAACCCTTCTAGGTCTTTAGGGTGGATATTGGTGATTATTTTTATACCCTATGCAGGAGTTCTACTTTATTTGTTGTTTGGTATTAACAGAAGGGAATTTAAAATTTTTACATTAAAACATACTTTAGAGAGAAGGTTATATGATCATAAACATCTAAAACATAATTCTTCAGAAAATAAGGTTTTATTCACTTCTTCAAAGAAAGTAAGATTAGCATCTTTACTTGAAAACAGTTCAAATTTTCCGCCAATAGATGGTAATAAAATTACGGTATTAAGCAATGGAGCAAGTACATACTCAACCATGTTTAGTAAATTGGAAAACGCTAAAAAATTTATACATATCCAATTTTATATTTTTGAGGACGGTGACATATTAGAAAAATTGTACCAAATATTTAAACAAAAAATAAAGGAGGGTGTAGAAGTTCGATTGATTTACGATTTTATAGGAAGTTTTGAATTGAAAAGAAAATCAATAAAAAGGTTTAAAGCATTAGGTGTAAAAGTTTATCCAATATTGCCATTTAAATTTGGAAGTATTTTATTTACCTTGAATTTTAGAAACCACAGAAAAATTTTAATTATAGATGGTGAAGTTGGTTTTACAGGCGGTGTAAACATAAGTGATAAATATGTCAGTTCTCAATCAGATTTAGGTATTTGGGACGATGAGCATTTGTGCATTGAAGGACCAGCTGTTGAAAGTTTGCACAATATTTTTATTAAAGATTATTATTTTGCCTCTCATGATGAATCATTGTTAGAAGAAAAATACCATCCTAAAATAGCTAAAAGAGGGGACTCAATAGTTCAGATTGTTGCAAGTGGCCCAGATTCAAATTACCCTACCATTTTACATCAGTATTTAAAACTGATAAATATAGCAGATGATTGTATCTATATTGCCAACCCATATTTTATGCCATCTAGACCTTTATTGGAAGCCATTAAAATAGCAGCTTTAGCTGGGATTGAAATTAAATTATTGATACCTGAAAAGTCTGATTCTAAACTTGCAAAATATAGTATGCAGTCATATTTTTTCGAATTGCTTAAAGTTGGTATAGAAATTTACCAAAGCAGTAACTTTTTACATAGTAAGATTATTATTTCAGACAAGGAAATAGCCTCTGTAGGCTCTGGTAATTTTGACCATAGAAGCTTTGAACAGAATTTTGAGACCAATGCACTTATTTATGATAAAAACGTTGCCACTGCTATTGCCGATAATTTTTTAAAAGACTGTGAAAAAAGTAGTTTATTAACATTAGAAGAGCATAGCTCTAGACCGTTTTACAATAAAATTTTTGAGGGTATTGCAAGGCTATTTAGCCCTTTATTATAAAAAGGGTAAGTTCTGCTCAGAAAATTAAAACTTACCCTTTATAAATTAAAATCAACACTTCAAAATTACGCTGAAAAGAATAAAACTGGGTAACTTTAGTTACAGAGCTGAAAAGCTTGTTTTGCAATTTCAACTTCTTCATTGGTAGGAATTACTAGAATTTTCACTTTTGATGCTTCAGTATTAATTTCTTTCAATTTTTTAGACCTAACATCATTTTTAGCATCATCTAAATGTATCCCTAAATAGTCCATATGACTACAAATCATTGCCCTTAGAGTACTTGAATTTTCACCAATTCCGGCAGTAAAAACAATAGCATCTAATCCGTTCATAGCTGCTGCGTAAGCACCTATATATTTTTGTATGTGGTAAGCGTTCATTTCTAATGCCAAAATACATTCCCTATTTCCATTTTGGGCGTGGACTTCAATTTCTCTTAAATCGTTAAAACCTGTTAGACCGAGCATTCCACTTTTTTTGGTCAACATTTTGTTTACCTCGTTAAGGCTATACCCTAAATTGTTCACCAAATAAAATATAATGGAATGGTCAATATCACCACTTCTTGAACCCATTATTAAACCATTTGAAGGGGCAAACCCAAGACTATGATCTATACTCTTTCCATCTTTTACGGCGGTAATACTGCACCCATTACCTAAATGGACGGTAATTATTTTTGAATTCCCTTTTTTAAGATAGTTAAGTGCCTTTTCCGTTACATACTTATGGCTTGTGCCATGAAAACCGTACAACTGAATATTATGCTCATCATAGTACTGGTTTGGTATAGCGTATTTTTTTGCCTTGATTGGAATGGTCTGATGGAAAGCCGTATCAAATACCGCAATTTGTTTGGCATCGGGAAAAATTTGTTCCGTGAGCACAATGCCCTCCAGGTTATGTGGATTGTGCAATGGTGCTAGTGGGTTCAAGGCCTTTATTTTATTTTTTACTTCTTCGGTAATTAGCGTGGTGTCCGAAAAAGTATTGCCGCCATGTACAACCCTATGCCCAATAGCGTCAATTTCCTTGGTATCTTTTATAATCCCGATTTTTGGATCCAAAAGGTAATCGGAAATTTTGTGCAAGCCTACTTTATGTGAATTGATCTCATCTACTTCATGGAGGTCGGAAGTATCGGTTTTATATTTGAAAATAGCATCTTTTTCTCCAATACGTTCTACAACGCCTTGGCAAAGCACTTTTTCAGAAGGCATTGCAATCAGTTGAAATTTAATGGAAGAACTGCCCGCATTAATAATTAATATTCTCATTTTCTTTTTATTAAAAATCCTGTGCTTGAATTGCCGTTATAATTACCGTATTATAAATATCATCAACTGTACAACCTCTACTTAAATCATTAACCGGTTTATTTAACCCTTGTAAAACTGGACCAATGGCCAACGCCTTAGTTTCTCTTTGTACGGCTTTATAAGTGTTGTTTCCTGTGTTTAAATCAGGGAATATAAATACACTTGCCTGTCCGGCCACTTCAGAATTTGGCAATTTGCTTTTAGCAACATTTATATCTACAGCGGCATCGTATTGTATGGGCCCTTCAATTTTAAGGTCAGGATTTATTTCTTTAACTAATTCTGTTGCTTTTCTTACCCGATCAACATCTTCTCCTACACCAGAACTTCCAGAAGAATAGGATAACATGGCAATTTTAGGCTCAATACCAAATGCTATACTCGTCTCAGCAGAAGAAATGGCAATAGCTGCCAACTGTTCGGCAGTAGGGTTGGGGTTTATGGCACAATCTCCATAAACTGTAACTCTGTCTTCCAGTAGCATAAAAAAGACTGATGAAACTACCGAAACACCAGGTTTTGTTTTAATGAATTGTAATGCTGGTCTAATGGTATGTTGTGTAGTATGTACTGCACCAGAAACCATTCCGTCGGCATGACCTTTGTGCACCATCATGGTTCCAAAATAGGAAACATCAGCCATCAAATCTCTGGCCATAGCCAGATTAACATTTTTATGCTTTCTCAATTCATAAAGTGTGTTGGCATAATCTTCAAAATGAACTGATTCAGTAGGATTTATAATTGTAATTTTACTGAAATCAAAAGCAATATCAAGCTGAGCTAGTTTATTTTCGATTTGATTTCTATCACCTAATAAGGTTAGTTCAACTGCATTAGTATCTATTAATTGTTTTGTTGCAAGCAATACCCGTTCATCAGTACCCTCGGGCAATACAATATGTTTTTTATTTGAAATAGCTCTTTTTAGCATGTTATATTGAAACATACGTGGCGTAATACCGTTGGCTTTAAAGGTGATTAACCGTTCTGCCAATGCATCAACTGAAATATGTTTTTCAAACTCTTGAATAGAACCTGTTATTTTTATTACGTTTTCCGCATACATTTTAGGCTGTATGGAACCAATTTTGTTAGTAATACCATAAGTACCTCCTTCAACTGAAATAATAGGGATAACTTCTGAAAGTCCTTCAATCAATTTTATAATTGACTCCTCTGGTAGTAATCCTCCAGTTAAAACTATACCCGAAATGGTGGGATAATTAGCTGATATATTAGCTTGTAGTGCACCTAAAATAATATCGGCTCTATCGCCTGGCGTAATTACTAAACTGTTTTCTTTTAGATGTGTAAGGTAATTCCTCAATTGCATTGCACCAACACCAAAAGATCTAGCTTGGTTATTAATATACACTTCACCAAATAGAATTTTTCCGTTAAGCTCTTCTACAATTTCTTTTACTGTAGGGCTTGATAAGGTTTTATTTTTAGGAATTACTCCCGCAATAACATCATTTGGTAAGCTTTTAGACAATTCTGCTTTTACCAATGCCACATTTTCCGGCTGTACTTTATTGGCTGTAACCATTAATACTTCAACACCATGTTCTTTAAAAGAATCATAGGCCATGTAAAGATTACTTATTAATTCGTCCATGGTTTTACCTTCACCACTTGCAATTAAAATGGTAGGAATACCTAAGTTTTTTGCAATTAACATATTTGTATCCCATTCAATAATTGCACCTTCACCGGAAAAGTCAGTGCCTTCTACCAATATAAAGTCAAAACGAGCTTCAATAGCTTTGTACTTCTCTATAATTTTAGCAATAACTTTATCTTCTTTGTTTTTGTTTTTTTTACGGATAACCTCACTTCGTGTAAACGCATAGGCATCTTCATAATCCATATTTAAATTAAAATAACTAAGAATGGTATTTATATGATTATCTTTTTTACCATCGTCATAATCGTCAATTATAGGTCTAAAATAACCTACTTTGGCAGTCTTACCCAACAGCATTTGCATTAATCCAATAGAGATAATTGATTTGCCACTTTTAGCTTCGGTCGTGGCAATATATACGGCTTTGTTCATTAAATTTTGTTAAAAATTTTAAATTGCAAATTTACGAAATTAACCACGCATAAATGCAATGGATTCAATTAAAATAGTCGGATTTTATTTAGGCTTTTGATGAGCGTTTTTACTTATAAAATTCTAATTTTAAAAAATTGATCAGATAGAATTAATAAGGAACTAACAATCATAATTAGAATGGTTGTAGAAGTATTAAATTTCCAACTCAAATTGTATTTCATGGCAGTTTTATAAACGAGTAAAAACAAAAATAGGCTGACAAGTATTGAAAGGGTGTAAAGACCAGTACCCAGAAATTCACTAATTCTACCTTCGTCATTGGGTTTAATAACATTCATTACACCAGCTAGTATTCTCATATACAAGGGAACAAATAAAAGTGGATAGATGAATTTGTTCCAACCCTTTGTTTTTAAGACTATAAAAATAAACAATGCTTGTAATAGTGTTATTATTGGTCCAGAGGCTGAAATATAGATTTGGTGCCATTTATTTTGTTGTTGTCCAGCTACTGGCGACACCGAATTTAGCCGCATTATAGCTTCGTACCCAAGTAATTCGCTAGTAAACCAATGCGTAAATTCATGCAATAGCCACGTAAAGAGTACAGCACCAACTGTTGCAAAAGCATATTTTAATGTTATTTTTTGATCTATCATTTTTGAGTAATAAAAATTAATTTAGCTCGCTATACCCAGTAACTTCAGTCAGCAAACACCTCGTAGTGAGTAACTTTATCTTCAAATTCAAGTAAATAGTCTTTATCTCTCTGATAGTATTTAGCGATTTCATAATCATTTCCAGCAAAATTTTTAATTACGTCAAGATTTTCCCAGAAAGTTATCAGGTTGAAATGGGCAATATCTCCTTCAATCCGTCTTAGAAATGTCAATTTTACAAAACCTTTCGTCTTTTTATAATCGGGAATAGCTACTGATTTCATAAAGTCTGTATATTCTTCAAAATGTTTGGCTTTGGTTTTACCATGCCATATTCTTGCTATCATATCTTTAGTTTAATGTTCATCTCCTTTATAAATCCACATTGATGCTGTTTCGCCTGCTTCTACAAAACCAACTTTTTGATAAAAATCAATAGCCTTATTGTCGGCAGTTAGTATCTGCATGTGAAATTCCTTATACTTTTCCTGCATTTTAGCCATAATCATTTGCCCAATTCCTTTGCCTTGGTATTTTGGATGAACTAATAAATGCGGATAGTATACTACTAAGTACCCGTCAGAGATTGCATTTCCTATGCCAACCAAATTTTTACCACTCCAAGCAGAAACCAATGAATGAGAATTTACTAAAGCATTATATAATTTAATTGGGGTATTGGCTGAACTCCATTTGTTTGCTTTATATAATTTAATTATTTGTTCCTTGTCAATATCCCTAGTTTCTGAAATTTTAATTTTCATTGTCTGTTTATAATTTGTTGCAGGTTTCAGTAACTAATTTAGTAAACAAAAACGAACGCGAGAAAATTCCGAAGGAATTTTCCAAATAAGCACTTGCCAAAGCAATTAATTATACACTTTGTTGTGCGTAGTTGATTAATTCTTTCCATTCTTTAGTAACCTTTTCAGTTTTCAATAATTCGTCTTGATAAGATATTTTGGATTCAGTTCTTTTCCAAAACTGCAAAGGAAAGGTTGCTGTAGTTCCAAGGTCAACGGTTTCTTTATTGTCTAATTCAATTTCCACTTTAGTTTTAAAATTTCTTGAGCCTTTAGAGTAATCCGTGATTTTTTTCCTTTTAGTTAGTAATAGAAAAAATGTGTCAATAGCATCCTCCATCGAATCATAATCAAAGTCATAGTGTATGTGATTCAGTCCAAGTCCAATAGTTAGCTCCTTTTTGTCTAAAGAAATCCATAATCCTGTTTCTCCAACAGAAATATGATTTCCGTCATCATATTCCTTTACCACTCCATGGAATTCGTCTTTTAACAGACTACTAAATTTCTCAAAAAGGTATTGATTTGGTTTCATGGGCAAATTACGCACAACGGTTATGTGTATGGTTAGTTGCGTGTTTCAGCAACTAATTTAGCAAACATTCACGAGCCAGAGGAATTTCCGATAGGAAATTCCGAGTAGACCTGAACCAAGCAATTAATTATACACGTTGTTGTGCTTTCGTTATTCTTCGAGTTTTTTAATCTCATCTATAATGTTCGACCTTACCATTTCAGTTTGTTGCAGATGGTATTTAGACATCCCTAAAAAATTATATTTTTCAGCAGAAATATGTGATAGGTTGTTTATAAATTCTTTATCCGATTTTAAAGATTCAAAATTATTCGGAACCTTACTACTAAAGGACTCTATGTTAGTAGTTTTAAGTCGCTTATTCAGAAGAGTATTAGTATTTACATAGATCTCTTTGTTCAATTCGTTCTTATAGTCATTAGCACTGTAGGTATCATCAAACAACAATGCAATTTTATTCCTTATTGAATCATTTTTAATAATTTCGAGTCCTTTTGATTTCAGTGTTTCATAAGTCATTTTCTGGGGAAAAAATGCTCCGTATCTATTAATCCTTCCAAAATATTTTTGAATTGAATCAGTAAGAATCGATTTTTCGTCTTCTAATAATGATAGTAGAACTCTATTTTGGGATAACACTACAGAATCGGTGTAAATGGCAGACTTTATTCTACTAATATTCGTTTCTAAATCCTTTTCAAGACTTTTCAACAATTGCAATTCTATAACTGAATCTTTTTGCCGTTCATTCCAATTATTTATTGAGAGAGCAATTAATATTCCGATTACAACAAGTACAATTTCTCCAATTGCATAAATTAGATACTTACTGAATTTATTTTCAGAGAGTAAATTTTGTCTAATTTTTCTAAAGAATTTAATCATTGGTTAGTGGTTGGTTATAATGAAGCACAACGCCCGTGAATATGTTTCGTTGTTTTTGAGCGTAGAAATTACAAGTCTTTTTTGACTTGATGGTTTCGAGAGCGGTAAACGACGAACAAAGAAATAACCTCATTGCGAAAAAGCAATGAAATATATTCGATGTTGTCTGCAGTATTTTTTTTACTGCTGCTGTAAAGATAAGGTTTTAATTGGCATGTTGAACGTAGCAATCATGAGCCAATTGAAATCCTTGAGCGTAGTTAAAGGAGTTCAGTTGTAAGATATTTTTAATTATATATTATGAAATTTATTTTTTTATTGTGTCAACGAGATTTTTGGAATTATGCAAAGAATCGACCATTTTGGTTTGGTTGGAAGTTGAAATACTGTCTATTATATGTATTATTTCATCTTTTGATAATTGTTGGATGTTTGATTTATTTATGGGTTTAAAATATGCAAAACAAGCAATAATAAAACTTAAAGCAGATATGATATATGGAAAATATTTAGATTTAGCTTGGAAACGAGATACTTGGAAGTCGTATTCTTCTTTTCTCTCATTTCTTAATTTTAATCTTTCTTGCTTTATATTGTATTTTTTCCATCCACCAGCATTATTTATATCTAGTGCTGTTTCTGAAAGCTGGTATTGCCCTGTTTTGACTTTAGTTATGATGTTTTTCCGTTTAAGGAAAATCCATGCTTTTATATATGACTTATATTCTGATTCAATTTCAAAATTATATCGACTTTGCATTGTCAATAAATCATTTTCAATACCATGAGATATTATTTCATCAATAAATTTTTCCATGTTAGTTAATCTAAGACAACATCGTAGATGTTGCAAAAGGTTATTTTTTTGTTATTCACGGGCGTTGTCAGCAATTAGTGAAGCTTTAGGCTTTTGCAAAAAGGTGGCTTAACGTATCCGATGCCGAGACAAATTTTGTGTTTCAAAAATTTGTTGAGGTTGAGGTTATTGCTGACAACAACTGTATAACCGCAATATACTAAAAAATTAATATTTTTTTTGCAAGGGTAAAATAAGTATAAAATGCTGAAAATCAGAAATGTGTAATAATTACAAACGACTACATTCGACTACAAACGAAAGTAACTATTTAACAACCGAATGTTTTTTGGTAAGGGCTGTATGTTTGCAGTGTCAAAAAGTTCTAGGACGAGCTTAGAACATGACTTAACTGTTTAACTATTAAAATAAATATTATGAACGCACTTAGAAACAAAGTACAGTTGATCGGAAACTTAGGAAACAACCCAGAAATCATTACACTGGATTCAGGTAAAAAATTAGCTAAATTCTCCATAGCTACCAATGAGAGCTATAAGAACGCAAAAGGCGAAAAGGTATCGGACACACAATGGCACAATGTAGTGGCATGGAACAAAACCGCCGAAATTATTGAAAAATACTTGGTAAAAGGTAACGAAGTAGCCATAGAAGGCAAATTAACTTCAAGAAGTTATGAAGATAAAGACGGTAACAAACGCTATATAACCGAAGTGGTTGTTAATGAACTACTAATGTTAGGTAAAAATAAAAGTGCTTAATTGGTAGGATAGAGGGCATCAAAAAAATAAAACTTCCGTCAATCTGAACTTGTTTCAGATTCTAATAAAAATTGGAATTAATAATATTGAGATTCTGAAACAAGTTCAGAATGACGTTTTAGAAGATTTTTAGACGCCCTTATTACTTTTAACTTGATAAAATACAATAACCGCCTCAAATTCTGAGGCGGTTTTTACTTTTCAAAAAAGCTTATAGAAGAACCAATCCAAGTTTCATCAGAATTGTGAGATACATTTATTAATCCGCCTTTACCCATTCGGGTTAAATTGATAGCAGGTATTAGTTTGTTCAAGTTCTTGTCCCAAACAAATAAAACGCGTAGTTCTACTTGCGAGTTTTTACCAGTAGGTGTTTCAATTAAAGGGGCATAATTTACTTTACGTTGTAATAAATAATTCTGTTTGTCTTCTATAGCACTTATTTTTTCAGCAGTAGGGTTTAACTCAATGCCTTGGCCCGCAAATGAAAATAATGGTTTTAATACATAGTTGTTATAGTCTATATCCTTAGGTACTTCATCTAGATAATAAGACTTTGGTATGTATTTATGACTTAACATTGGCATAATACATTTAGATATCATATAAAACCAATCAGGATGTGTTACCCAATCAACATCTACATCATCAAAAAGATTAAAGTTTGTCTCTAAATCTTTTAAACGTTGCATATCGTCAAAAATAACACGATTATAAATACGATGTATGGCAATTTTTTGACCATTTTTTATATAAAATAGTTTTTTTCCTTCTTTAATAACCTGCGTTATGCATACTACTTCTATACCCAACACCTTTTTAGTAGCCCAAAAATCTATTCTGGTTTTTTGCTTTTCAGGAAATAGTTCCATTAGGATAACATTTTCTGGATTTTCATCACCTAAGACTACACTATTTACCATTTTTAAATAACTATCCTCATCAAAGCCATTAAAGTAATAATGGAAGTCTTCTATTGACAAATTTGGATAATTTCTAAGGAAAGCTTTACCTAAATAGGATTGATAATACATTAACGAAGGAAAGGCCTGAAGCTCAATAAGCTGTGGAGATATGTCACCATCCGGGTCAGTACAAAGTCCAAAATCTATAGCTAAAAAATGTGGTTTACCAAGAGGACTGGGAGATTGTAGGTGCTTGGGCATAAAACGATGTCTAATGCTGTCCATATCTAACTTCCAAACTTGATCTAAAATAGAATTGCAGGCATCAAAAACTTTCTTTTTTATTTCCTTGCTTAGAAAAACAGGTGTTTCAGAAATTCGAAAAGCACATGCTTCTCCCAACGTATCGGCAACGTCTTGCTTCAGATTTGTATAATAATCTTCTTTATAATTATCATTAAAGGCATTACGTACTTTTGGAATCATACAGTTGCAAGTTTGGATTGTTTAATTTTCTCAGCTGCCATTTCTAAAAACCTTGGAATAATAATACTATGTGTTCTTAAAATTTTATCATCATCATCAAGGCGATCAATCATTTTAAGGTATTTTTGCTTACCATATTTTTTAATGACTAGCTCTCGTTTTTCTTCTTTTTTAAAATAGCGTGTCATACCTTCAGCATCTGCTTCTGGATGAAATTGTGTGCCAAAAATTTCTTTGGTAAAGCGAATTGCCATAACGGCCCTTCGTAAAGGTACATGAGGCCTAATTTTCTCTCTACATAAAATTTTACCTTCTAAACTATTCAATTTAACTTCATCTGGAAAAATAACTTGATAATCTCTAGAATCAACTGCATAAAAAGGGTCATCTAAACCTTCAAATAAAGGTTCTGAATATCCTCCTTCTGTTTTAAATATTGGTAAAATACCAAATGAGGTGCTTCTGCGTTTGGTAACTCTAGCAATATCCCAGTGTAAACATGCCAACTGAAACGAATGGCAAATTAAAAAAACATGTTTTTTTTGATGATGAAATAAATTATGGCTTAAAAGACTGTCAAGAAATTGAAAATAGTCTTTTTCCCACTTTTCTCCAGCAATGTGCGGAGAACCAGGTCCTCCAGAAGAAATAAAAATATCGTATTTATTTATATTGGGAATTTTGCCTTTAACTCTCACATTAAAAACCTTAAATTTACCTTTAACACCTTCTTGAGCCAAAAACTGACCAGCTAACATTTTAATACACCGCATACCTTCATTGGGTTCACCGGCATTCATATCTAAAATGGCAATTTTATATTTCATCAATATTTAGTATTGTAAGTTTTTACTATAACGTGTAAAGTGAGTTTTGTAGTGTTTAATTATCTCAAATTTATAGACCTTTTCTTGTTTGTTCAACAACGTAGTTAACGACCTCCTTTAAATCTCCTGTTTCTTCATAAACTTTAAGTTGTCTATCTGCACCAGAGCCTTGTTCTATCATTTGATGTACAAAATTAACTTCATTTCTACATCCCAATTCATCAACTACATCATCTATAAATTCAAGCAGTTCTTGCATTAATATACCAAACGGAACCTCTTCTTCTTTACCAAAATCAATCAATTTAGCTTCTACGCCCCACCGTGCAGCACGCCATTTATTTTCATTTATTAAAATACGCCTGTACGACCTAAAACTTTGATTTTTTGAATGTAATTTGCTCAATTTTGCTATTATACATTGCATTATAGCTGCTATACAAACAACTTCATCAACCGTCATTACCATATCACAAATCCTAAATTCTACAGTAGGATAGAAGGGATGCAAACGAATATCCCACCAAATTTTTTTGCCATTGTCAATGCATTTGGTTTTTACTAATATTTCAACAAATTTGTCATACTCTGCAACACTGGAAAAATAAGGAGGAATTCCAGTTCTTGGAAATTTGTCAAATATTTTTGAACGGAATGATTTAAACCCAGTGTCTCTACTTTCCCAAAATGGCGAATTGGTTGAAAGTGCATATAAATGTGGTAAAAAATAACGGGCCACATTCATAATATGCAGACCATCATCTCGATTAGGAATGGCAACGTGAACATGCATACCAAAAATAAGATTGGAACGTGCCACATCTTTCATTTCGGCAATCAATTCATCATAACGTGGATTGTCAGTTATTAACTGTTCGCTCCAATGCGAAAAAGGATGTGTTCCTGAAGCGGCAACTTTTAGACCTTCTTTTGCCGCCAAATCAATGATTTGTTGACGTAAATAAGAAACTTCATCTCTAGCTTCTTGAATGTTTTCACAAACATTTGTGCCCATTTCTACAACAGATTGGTGCATTTCTTCTTTAATACGCTCCTTTAACAAAACTTTTCCACCCTCTAATATTTTAGACATTTGAGAACGTAGTTTTAAGGTATCGCCTTCTAGAATTTGAAATTCTTCTTCTATTCCTAGTGTGAATTTATGCATATCTAATGTTGTAGATTAATATTCGCTTTATGTTTTAATAGGTATAATTTGAATGTACAAGTACATGCAGATTATACCCAATTCATTATTTTTTCTTTGATGTTGTTTTAGGTTTAGCCGTTGTTTTTTTTACAGTTGTTTTAGGCTTGGCTGCTACTTTTTTAACCGTAGTCTTAGGTTTAGCTGTTGTTTTAGTTTTAACTACTGCTTTTTTCGCTGTTACAACCTTAGCTTTTGGTGCTGGTTTTTTAGCTACAACTTTTTTTACAGGTGTAGCTTTAGCAGCTTTTTTGACAGTTGCTTTTTTTGCTGCTGTCTTTTTTACCAGAGCGGCTTTAGAATCTTTTTTTGCTTGGGTTACCGTTTTTAAATTTGATTTCTTAGCTTTTTTCGGTGCTGTTGGAGCAATGGCATTTTTTAAAAAAGTTCCCCAAGAGGTATTGTTTTGTTTTGCTTTATGTGCAAGTGCTTTTTCGACTGCTAATTTGGCGGAATGTTCAACTATCCAATCAAAATTAGTTTGACCCACTGAATTTATATCAGCATCTGGTGCGGGATTACAGAAATCTATAGCATAAGGCACACCGTTTCTAATAGCGAATTCAACGGTATTAAAATCATACCCTAATGCTTTATTTAATTTGATTGTGTAATTATGGATTGTTTTCATTAACTTTTCATGTTCTTCACCTGTAGTTTTAGGCTCCGTTACATATCTTAAATGTGGTTCGTTTCTAGGCTCGTACGGCATAATATGCACATATTTTTGCCCTAAACAATACACACGATAATAATCGTCAAAAACAATTTCTTCTTGTAACATCATTACCAATTGCTCAGTTTCTCCGTGTTTTTCAAATAAATCTTCTGGATTATCAACACGATAAACACTTTTCCAACCACCGCCCGCATGGGGTTTCATATAAGCAGGAAAACCGATGTAATCAAAAATATAATCCCAGTCTAATGGTGCTTTTAAATTTCTGAATGATTTGTCCGTTGTGTCATCTGGTCTTGCATTTGAAGGTAATAATATCGTTTTTGGAACTGGTACACCTATTTGCATTGACAAACAATTGTTAAAGAATTTTTCATCAGCACTCCACCAAAACGGATTATTGATTACCGCTGTACCCATTAAAGCTGCATTTTTTAGATAGGCACGGTAAAATGGAACTTCTTGAGAAATCCTATCGATTATCACATCGTAACCATAATCTATACCTTGTTGTACTTTATCGATTTGTACAGCTTCAGCAACTACTTTACCTTTGCCTAATTCGTTAACACGATCTATAAATGCCCATGGAAAGGTGTCTTCCATACCGAACAATATTCCTACTTTTTTTGCCATAATATTTTATTTGTTTTTTTATGTCGTTCCCGCAAAAGCGGGAATCTTATTATTGTTAATTCTAATTTTATTTACTATAATTTTATTTCTTAAAACACATACTAAGCCCAATCAAAGAGCTGTTACTTTATTTAATGAGATTAATTTTTTTCATGTTAGATTCTCAATCAAAAATATTTCTCTACATATTCTGGAAAAACCATTTTCCATAATGGCCAATCATGTTCTATCCACTTTTTTTCGTCGTACCAATAGGGTATCCCTTTTGATTCTAAAATACCTGCCATATTTTCGTTTTTAGGTTTACAACTATCCCAATCTGATGTACTTAATACAATGTGCATATGGTTGTACTTCCAGGTATCCTCTTCATTGGCCATAAATTCATTTGGGCAGTTGAAGTAAACACGCATATCATCTATATGTGGTGTAAAATTTCTGATATTGAATACACCCGACAATGAAAATAAATGCGAAACTACATCTGGAAACCGAAATGCAGTATTTGCGGCATGAAACCCCCCAAAACTACAACCTGCCACAGCAAGCCTATGCGTATTACACTCGTCTTGAATGTAAGGGATTAATTCATTTTTAAGAAACTGCATGTACAATTCGTAATTGTGAATTATTACATCTTCAGGCAAATCATCAGCATAAAAGCTCATCATGTCAATGGTTTCAACATTATAAAGTTTAATTCTTCCTTCATCAACATACTTCATAACGGATTCGTTTAACCCAAAATCACTATTCTGTGTATATTTTCCTCCAGAGGATGGAAACATTAAAATAGGATGCCCCCAGTGTCCTGTAACTTCAAGATTAATATTTCTATTTAATGTATTAGAAAAATATTGTGAATGTTGTACTTGAGCCATAGGTTGTTTAGTCTTTGTTTGTTAAATATAAATAAAAATGTTAAATAATAATAATTGGCGGCAAAATTAATTTATTTTATCAATCTACATCATATATTTTTTATTAAATCGTTAATATTGCACACTTTAAATCGAATGATGAGTTTTAGTATAGATTTTATAAGTTTAAATGGAAGCCTTTTTTCAAAATACCTAGGTAGAAAAGTAAAATTCCGCTTGATGGCCCCTGGTAATTATAGAAGTACTGAAGAACGTTTTCCGGTACTGTTGATGAATGATGGGCAAGACTTTAAAGCGATGGATTTGGAGAAAACTATTTCTGATTCCTATTTGAATAGAAAAATAAGACCATTTGTTTATGTTGGTATAGAAACCAATGAAAATAGATTGCATGAATATGGAACGGCGTCTTCTGGCGATTTTAAAGGAAGAGGAAAAAAAGCCAATAACTATTCAAAATTTATCATCGAAGAATTTATACCTTTTTTAAAGGGAGAATTTAAGGTTTCCCACCATGGTATCGATTGGGTTTATGTAGGTATGTCTTTAGGCGGGATATCCGCGTTTGATATCGTTTATAACAATCCTCAATATTTTAGTAAAGTTGGTGTTTTTAGCGGTTCGTTTTGGTGGCGTAAAAAAGCGTACGTAAAAAATGATATGGCGGATAGGAGCAGAATTATTTTAAATGTCATAAAAAACGGAAATTACAGTCCACATTTAAAGTTTTGGTTGCAAGTGGGTACTTTAGATGAAACCGCAGACAGAAATAGCAATGGAATTATAGATGCCATTGATGATACTAAAGATGTTGTAAAAGAATTAAGTTTAAAAGGGTATTCAATTCCTTACGATATAACTTACTTAGAAGTTGAAAATGGAAAACATGACTTGCCGACTTGGGGCAAAGTTTTTCCTGAGTTTATAAAATGGGCATTCAAAGTAAAGGTAAAAATACCTTCATAGTGTTCAAGTGATATATTTTAGATATAAAAAAACCCAAAACTTAATTAAGTTTTGAGTTTATAATATCCACTGGTTTTATTTACATGGCTTCAACCGGAATTGACAATTTTGCTTTTTCCCAAGCAAAAATTATTTCGCTATCCATTACACCATAAAATAGTTGTTCTTGGTTTTCATCACCAAATTCTGGAGTAATATCTATACGCAAAGCATCGTCACTTTCTGAGTAACCAGAGGCTCCCCAAGCATCATTTTTCGTGCTAAAAATTATGGTCCAGTCATCATCTTTTTTTGGGATAATAAAGAAACCATACTTACCGGCAGGTAATTCTTCACCGTCAATTGTAACATCGGTGTCAAAAGAAATTGTTGTGTTTTTGTCAGCACCAGCTCTCCAAACTTTACCATATTTTTCTAGACCGCCCCAGATAGTTCTACCTTTTACACTAGGTGCACTGTAATCTATAGCAATAGTAACACCATCAATAGTGCCACTAGTTTGTTGTCTAGGACTTTTTTGAGCAAAGCTTAAGCTTGTTACTAAAGCGAAAACCAATAAGAGTTTTAAATTTTTCATTTTTTATAAATTTATTTAATAGTTAAATTTTATAATTTATTTAGACCATTCTGCAATGGATTCTTTGTTCATTTTAATATAAGCAGCATTTCCAGCTTTTTCAGCAACTTCCAATGATTTTTTTGCAGCTTCTATAGCACCTTTTTTATCACCCAATGCTGCATGAATTAATGATTTTTCTCGCATCATCCAAAAAGCACTTTTATTCATTTCTGTTGCTTTGGTTGACCACACTAAGGCTTGCTTTAAATCTTTACCTGAATTTCTGTAATAACTTGCCGCACTATGGTAATCATTGGCACTTGGCCCGCTCATTACGTTTTCAATACTTTTAGCGGCAATAGCATCTGTAGGCACATTAAATTTAACACCAACATAGGTTTTTTCCCACATAATACCCAATACACCTGAATTATCGGTTAAATCATCAATGGTGATTGTAAATGATTGAATATCCATAGGAATGGATTGTGTTTTTACTGTGGTTTTTAAAGCTACTTTGCTTTCATCCAAAGTCTGAGGAGCTCCACCACCAGCATAATCTGTATAAAAATATACTTCCCAAGCATCAGCAGTTGGCTTGGTAAAAATGGCATATGTTCCTTTTTTTAGTGTATTGCCATCAATGGTAACATCATTTCCAAATGTAATTTTGGTTCGAGCGTTAGCACCAGTTCTCCATATTTTATTAAAGGGAACTAGATCTCCAAAAATAGTTCTGCCCCTCATTGCAGGTCTTGAATATTCTACTTCAACATCTGTTAAACCAACAGTTTGCATCAATTTAGAATAAGGACTTGGTGCTGGTGTTTTAATTTGAGCAGTTAGGCTCATCGTACCTAAACATAAAAATACGATTAAAAGTTTTTTGTAGTTCATAATTGTTATTTAGATTTATTTAAGTTAATAGTTGTTAAAGATACTAAATCCTATCATTGGTAAATTTCTTTAACAAAATTTTAACTAAACTTTCTTTTCCTAATTAAAGTAAAAACTACACCAAAAAGCAATAAGATTATTAAAGGTAGAATTACATTTGTCAGTTGCCAAAAAGCCCGTTCTTCATAGGCCTTTTCCTTGTCTAAAAATTGAAGTTGGATTTGCTTATTTCTCAGTTCCAATAAGCCAGAATCATCTAATAAATAATTAATGGTATTCATTAAAAATTCTGAATTACCGTAGCGTACACCTGTATATTTATCAACCCCTAATTCAATAGGTTGCCCTTTTACAACTTCATTGGCAATAATATCACCATCGGCAATAACGACCATTTTATTGGAATTGCTTTGCTCTTTGAAAATAGGTGTTTCAAAAGGTTTTACTCGATCGGCATAGGCGGATGTGAATTTACCCTCCAAAAGTACACCCAAGGTTTGAAAACCCCTATTGTAATCTTTTTTCTCGGGTTTTTTGGCAATATCTTCCAACGATACAATAACGGGTGTGCCAATCGATTTTGAAAATTCAGAGCTTTGCAAAAGAATGGTTTTATCTACAGGGTTTTTTAACGTATCAATAGTATTGGCAAATTTTAAATTAACGGGATCAACGCCTTTTGTAATAGGATGGTCGTTTTTTGATGTTACAAATGGATAATAATGCCAAATATAATCATTGAACTGGGTATTACTGCCTACATTACCATCAGCCAATTTTATTGTTGAGCTGTAGGCATCTCTAATCAAATCGTAATTGATTCTAACACCATAGCTAAATAATAAATCGGTTAAGTTTAAATCTTTATTAAATGCTAAACTTTGACCCGTACCCATTAAACTATCCAGTTCAGCAGTAACATTGTCTATTAACCACAAGGTTTTACCACCGTTTGTAATGTATTGATCTAACGTGAATTTTTCTTCTTCGGTAAATTTCTCTTGAGGTTTTGCAATAATGGTTAAATCGTAATTTGTGAGTTGCTCTAACGTTTTTTGAGGTTGCTTAGCTACCGAATCTAGTGTAAAAGGAGCCAACTTGTAATATTGGTTCAATTGATTTAAAAAGCTGGTAAGATATATGTCGTCTAACTCACCATTTCCTTTTAAGATTGCAATAGTTTGATTTTCCTCAGATGAAACTTTATAAATAGCATCTGTAAAGGCAAATTCTAAATTTTCAATAGAGCTTTGAAGCTGTTCTTCTTGACTATCAGCTGTAACTTCAGCTAGTAAATTTATATTTTCAGTTTTACCCTTGTAGGTTATAGCAGCCCAAGGAAAAATAACAGCTTCTGAAAGTTTACCATCTTCTTGAACCGATAACCGGCTGGGTTGTAAACCCTGTTTAACTAATTCCTCAGCAGTATCCAGTGGATCTATAAATCTGTATTTTATGCCATCGTTAACAGTGTACAATTCTTCTAAATGTTGTCTGGTCTCATTTTGCAAGCGTTTAAATTCTGAGGGGAAATCGCCTTCTAAATATACTTTTATAATGGCATTTTCTTCCAAGTTATCAACTATATCGACGGTTGTTTCAGACAAGGTATAGCGTTTGTCTTGAGTTAGATCTAGTCGTTTGTAAAATTTATTTGCTAAAAAATTGATTAGAAATAAACCAATAATCAATACAATTATTTTTGGGATATTATTTTTCATTCTGCATCTAATTTTAAACGGGTTAGAAACAAAAAGAAAATGGTAACAGACAGAAAATAAACAATATCTCTGGTGTCAATTACACCGCGACTGATACTTTTAAAATGATCGAACATGCCAAAACTTCTCAGAGACTCAGAAATGTTCATGTCAGCTAAGGCTTCAAAACCATAAAAAATAAAAAAGGAAATTACGATAGCAATAATAAAAGCCACAATTTGATTGTTGGAAAATGTAGAAGTAAAAATACCGATTGACGTATATGCTCCGGCTATGAACAACAAACCAATATAAGAACCTAAAGTACTTCCAATATCTAAATTATTGGGCGGATTACCTAATTTTAAGATGCTAAAAACATAAATAAGAGTTGGTAACAGTGCTAAGATAATCAATACTAACGCCCCAAAAAACTTGCCCAATACAATTTGCCATTTACTGATGGGTTTGGTTTTTAAAATTTCTATAGTACCTAGTCTGAATTCATCGGAAAATGTCCGCATGGTAATAGCGGGTATCAAAAACAAGAAAAACCATGGGGCTATAAAAAAGAAACTGTTTAAATCTGCAAAACCAGCGTTAAGTATATTAAAATCACCATTAAAAACCCATAAAAATAGACCATTAATGACTAAAAACACAGCAATTACCAAATACCCTATGGGCGAGGCAAAAAATGAGTTGAGTTCTTTTTTAAAAATGGATATCATAAATTATTCAATAGTTTCAAGCCTGTTAACACTCCACGCTTCTGGTCTATCATTAAATAATGTTTTGGTTTTAGCCCAGACATTTTTAAATAAATCAGAATCTCTATAATTCTCTAGGCTTTGTTCATCTTTCCAATGGCTATACGTAAAAAAAACATTAGCATTATCTTTATCTTGGAACAGTTCTAAATGGGTACACCCTTTAAAATTTTTAATTTTTACTTTATGGGCGTTAAAAGTACTTAAGAAATCTTGAATTTTTTCAGGCTCAAAACTCATTTTTACTATTCTTATTAACATTTTATAAAAATCTAAGGGTTATTGAGTCTCTGTAACCCAAGCCTAATAGGGTAGAAGCACCACCAACGGATTTTAAATTACTTTTATAGATTGCAATTTCTAGGTAATCGGAAGCATTGAATAATGCTAATTTTTCGCCATCATATTGCCTCTTCTCCTGCGGTAAATCAAAGTTTACGATCTCATTGTACTTATTAACTATCTTATTAAAAGTATAATGCCTTGCACTAACCTCATAAGGTCGGCCCTTGCCAACGTCATTAAATAATTTTTTAGTGATATTACAAATTACATTTCCGTAATTATCTATATAAATAATAGTACCAACAATTTGATTTTGCTCTTTATTAATATATGGATGTACTTCATTTAATTGTTTGTACTCATCGGTAGCCCTGCCAACTACGTCCAGCGTACCGCCCCTGGCAATATGGCAAGCCACCTTCACAAACGCAGAGTAACTGGTCAAGGTGCTGTGTATGGTTATCTCTATGATTTTATCGGGTTTTATTTCGGATGCTATCATCGAGATAATACCGTTATCGGCACAAATAAAGTAATGGCCGTCCAAGGCAATGGCAATATGTTTGTTTTCAACACTCAGCTCAGAATCAACATCTATTATATGTATGCTACCTTTTGGAAAATTTTTATATGCATTTTTTAAAATATATGCGGTTTCGGTAATATTAAATGGGGTAATTTGGTGTGATATATCAACAACTTTGGCATTGTTAAGCTCACTGTATATAGCACCTTTTATAGCACCAATAAAATGGTCTTTTGTTCCAAAATCAGTAGTTAATGTTATTAAAGACATTTGTTGATTACTTATTCAATAAGAGCGTAATTAATAAGCTTTTTAATTATTAAATTTGTATTGCAAAACTAATCAATATCTAGTTGATTACCATAATATTTTTAAGCAGTTTTAATAATTAAAAAATAGTTATAATTTGAACGAAAGAATTATTGAATTAACAGAAATTAGTCCCAAAGATTTTTTTGGAACTCATAACACAAATATTGAGCAACTAAAGAAGTACTTTCCAAAAATTAAAATCGTTGCCCGAGGGAATAAAATTAAAATTTATGGTGAAAAAGAAATACTTGACGAATTTGAAAAACGTCTTGAAATGCTTATCAATTACTTTAATAAATACAATAAACTAGACGAAAACAGTATTGAACAGTTATTGACTTCTAACGGCACTTCGCAAAAAAATAGTAAAAAAAACGACGATGTTTTGGTACATGGCGTTGGAGGTAAGTTGATTAAAGCTCAAACGGAGAATCAGCGTAAAATGGTTACAGATATGCAAAAAAACGATATGCTTTTTGCTGTTGGCCCTGCTGGAACTGGAAAAACCTATACCGCAGTTGCACTTGCAGTTAGTGCCTTAAAAAACAGAGAGGTAAAGCGTATCATTTTAACCAGACCTGCTGTAGAATCTGGTGAGAATTTGGGTTTTTTGCCAGGTGATTTAAAGGAAAAATTAGATCCGTACATGCAACCACTTTACGATGCCTTAAGAGATATGATTCCTTACGAAAAATTAGAAACCTACATATTGAGTGGTATCATTCAGATTGCACCTTTGGCCTTTATGCGTGGCAGAACACTAGACAATGCTTTTGTAATATTAGATGAGGCTCAAAATACGACACACGCTCAAATGAAAATGTTTTTGACCAGAATGGGTAAAAATGCCAAATTTATAATTACTGGAGATCCTGGGCAGATTGATTTGCCAAAACGACAAGTATCTGGCTTAAAGGAATCGCTATTGGCCTTAAAAGATATTAAAGGTATAAGTATGATATACCTTGATGATAAAGATGTTATAAGACATCGGTTGGTCAAGGATATTATAACTGCGTATAAAGGTATAGAAACGGAATAAAGAATACTGATTTATCATAATCAGAGAATACAGAATTAAATCCTAAAATTTAGTGCCAAATGTCTAATAACACTATTAACTATACAAATTTTAATTTTCCAAATCAAAAATCGGTTTATCGGGGTAAAGTGCGTGAAGTTTATAATATAGACGATAAACTTTTAGTAATGATAGCTACCGATAGACTTTCTGCATTTGATGTGGTGTTGCCCAAACAAATACCATTTAAAGGACAAATATTAAATCAAATAGCTACTAAAATGATGGATGCTACCGCAGATATAGTCCCTAATTGGCTATTGGCCACACCAGATCCTAATGTTGCCATTGGTCATTTATGTACACCGTTTAAGATAGAAATGGTAATTAGAGGATATTTATCCGGTCATGCAGCAAGGGAGTATAAATTAGGCAAAAGAATGCTCTGTGGTGTTTCAATGCCTGACGGGATGAAAGAAAATGATAAATTTCCTGAAGCTATTATAACACCTGCCACTAAAGCAGAAGAAGGAGAGCATGACGAAGATATTTCTAAAAGTGATATTATTTCAAGAGGTATTGTAAGTGAAGAGGATTATAACATTTTAGAAGAATATACCAAAGCACTATTTGAACAAGGTACTAAAATTGCGGCAGAACGAGGATTAATCTTAGTGGATACAAAATATGAATTTGGTAAAACCAAAGATGGTAAAATTGTGCTGATAGATGAAATACATACACCAGACTCATCACGCTATTTTTATGCAGAAGGTTATAAGGAAAGACAACTTAAGGGCGAAGCTCAAAAACAGTTGTCAAAAGAGTTTGTAAGACAATGGTTAATTGCTAATGAATTTCAAGGGCTAGAAGGTCAGGTCGTACCCGAAATGACAGATGAAAAAGTATTAGAAATCTCAGATAGGTATGTAGAACTTTATGAAAATATTACAGGTGAAACATTTGTAAAATCCGATACTAGCAATATTTTAGATAGGATAGAGCGTAATATCAAAAATTATTTAATAAAAAATAGTATATATAAATAAATATACGTATTTCTTTTGTTTTAAGAGAGTATAACCATAAAATAAAAAGATACAATATTTTATAAATAAATAGAGGTAAAAAAGTATGATTGAATTAAAGAAATCAATAATTCAGCTAAAAGAGATTTTTAAAAAATATCTTTTGTTATTGGTAGCTGTGCCTGTATTATTAGGCTATATAATTAATTTTGATGCATCTAATAAATTAGAATTACTCATTAGAATATTATGGATACCCATTTTCTACCTTCCTTACTTTTTCTTTAAAAAGAAAATTTTTCACACTTTAATGATAGTGTTTTATTTTATAGTAGGAATCATTGAAATTGGACATTGGCTTATGCTAAAAGGTCCAGTTTCTTTAGCGAGTTTGTTTATGATTGCCAATTCAAACTTTAATGAAACTACTGAATTTTTAAGTGTACAGTCGTCTTTTTTACTCTTATTGTTAATTCCTTATGCCGCCCTTTTTATTTTGGCACTAAAAGAGAAACCTAGAATTAACAATGGTATATTTAAGCTTTTATTGTCTATGAATGTTATATTAGGCATTAGTTCATTTTTATATATGAGTTTGTCAGCATTTATTGCAGAAACTACTCCATTGGTTATAAGAAATTCTTATGTGTTTATGTCTGATTTTCGTAAATATAGTAAAGCAGTAAAAAATAATAAATTAAAGGAAATTGATGCTTCTCAAACTCACACTTCTGATCAGCAACTTTTCGTACTAATTATTGGTGAATCTGCCTCTAAGAACCATATGTCTCTATACGGTTATCCTAGAAAAACCAATCCTAAGTTAGAACTGCGAGATGATTTATATGTATTTGACGATGTGGTGTCTGCTTATTCTAACACTATAGCTGGTGTTATGTCTTTAATTACTGAGTCCAATTTAAATAATAAATTACAATATTATGAAAGTAAAGATATAATTGATGTTTTCCATTCATTAGGTTTTGAAACGTATTGGATATCTAACCAAACACCTTTTGGATGGGCTGAAAACTTAATAAGTGCAACTGGAAGTAAAACTGATCATACAACATTTGTAAACTTAATCAATAATTCAACCTACGAAGGAAATAAAAACATTTCTTATGATGAGAAGTTATTAGCCCCTTTTATTGATGCATTAAATGAAAAGGTTGATAAAAAAATGATTGTATTGCATATGATGGGTAACCATTTAAGTTATGATAAAAGATATCCCAAACCATTTTCCGTTTTTGAAGGTACAGATTATAAAAGCCAATTGATTGCGGAATATGATAATTCAATAGTTTATAATGATTATGTATTAGATAGCATTTTTAGTTTAATTAAAAACAATACAGTAGAGAAGAATAGGATTGTAGCTTCAGCTATTTATGTCTCTGATCATGGAGAAAATATTTATGATGAGGATGATATGTTTGGACATCATTTTGTTAACCATTTACCCAAAGTTAACGTTGAAATACCTATGCTAGTTTGGCTTTCACCTACCTATAAGACTTTAGATTCGGTTAAACACTCTTTGATTAAAAATAGAATAAATACACCTTATGTCTCAGACGATACGTTTCATACCATTTTAGATTTAAATCATATAAAAAGCCCTGTCTTTGATAAAACCAGAAGCTTGTTTCATAAAGATTTTAACCAAAATAGATTAAGAATATTAATTGACGGGAAAGATTATGATAAAAAAATTAAAATGCCCTAATCATAGTTGACTAGGGCATTTAACAAAAAACTCTAAATTTAAAAACACTAATTTTTCAATTTGCCCTTGAATTGTTCAAATTGGTTATTTTCATTTTTTTTAGGCCAACTATTGTTGGTTAGTTCTATATCTGCTGTTTCGAGGTCTGAATTTACTACAATATTAGTGATTTGTTTTGAACTGGCAAAAATTCTTTTTACCTCATCGTCTTTTTTACTCCAAATTTCGGCAGGAGACTGCTTTCTTTTTTTATTCCCATCTTCATAGGTAAGCTAAACAATTAAAGGTAATACAAGTCCTCCTGGTTTGTCAAAAGTAACCTCGTAAAAATAATTTGGGGCAGACTTTAAATTCTTTTTCTTTAGAAAGATTAGAACTAAATCAATTTTCAACTTTTTTAACTTTTCCTTTGAACTTTTCTTCAGCTTCTACTTTTTTCCTTCTTTTATTTCTTTCAGCAATAGATTTTCTAATTCTATTGTTTATTAATTCTTTTAATTCCTTTTGTCTTAAAGTAGTTTCTAATTTTTTATGTAATAAATCTTCCTTTTTCTCGTCCTCTATATTTTTTAGATTTTGAACAACAGTTAACTGTTGCTCATTACGTGTTTGGGTTCTTTCATTGTATGAAGCTATAATTTTTTGCTCAATTTCCTTTAACTTATTTAAAACAGTTTCTTGATTTTCGTTTTTTAATTGTTGTTTTGCATCACTATTTGCTGCAACAATTTGTTCTAATTCTAAAAATTTTTGTGATATGGCTTCAATATTTTCCGCTTTTATAATTTCTTTAGATACAATGCGATCAATAAGTTCTCGCTCTTTTTCGGTATTATTCATCGCAATTAAATCTTTATTTTCTCGATCTAATTGTTTTTTTAAGATAATCTGCTCTTTAAGTGTTTTGTCTATTTCTTCTAATTTTTTTAAAACGGCTTTTTGGTTTTCTTCATCTTTAATTTGTTTTAACATAATTTGTTCGACATGCAATTGTTCTTCTTCCTTTAACTTTTTTTCAATAGTGGTTTTGTTATCCGTTCTTGTTTTTTCTTTGAAAGCAATACGTTTTAAAAGCTCTTGTTCACTTTCTTGACTTCTTTTCGTAATTAGCGATTTATTTTCTTGATCTAATCGTGTTTTAAATGTAATTTGATCTTTAATGGCTTTATCAATTTCTTTAAGTTTATATAAAGCGGCTTTTTGGTTTTCTTTATCTTGAATCTGTTTTTGCCTAATTTGTTTGGCAAACAGTTGTTCTTCCTCCTTCAATTTTTGGATAATACTGATTTTATTATCCGTTCTGATATTTTCTTTAAACACGACCCTTTCTTCAATATTCTTTTCATTTTGCTCTAATGCTTCTGAAATGGCATCTTGATTTTGGGCTTTCAATTTTTTCCTTTCTTCAATTCTGGCTATTAAAGAATCTTTTTTTCTTTGAAGTTGTTCTTTTAAAACTAGTTGTTGAGCAATTTCCATTTCTTTTTTTACTTTTAAAATAGAATCTCTTTTTTTTGCTTTAAACAATGCAATGGCCTCGGCTTTTTCAAGTCTTTTTTTATCTCTACGCTCTTTGCGAGTCAACTCTACTTCTTTAGAATCTATATTGGAATTAGACTTCTGGATATCTAATGTATCATTTTGGGAAAGAGCAAAATTAATTGGTAACACGATAAGTAATAGTAGAAAGTAAATTTTCTTCATAAGCAATTTTTTCTGCAATTTAGAATTACACAAATATAATTATTTATGATAAAGATTAAAAAGTATAACTTTCTTTGTTTTTATTTTTTGTTAAAAACAGCGTTTTTTTAGAGTTATTCGCTTTAAGCTTAATAATATTTTTTTGAGTAGGAAAATAGTCCATTAGCATAGTATCATTTACTTCAATACTATTCATTTTTTTTATGTTTGTTATTTCTAAGTATAAGTAAACAATATCATTATCGTATTCTTTTCCTAAATAATTGTATGAAGTGTTTTTTGAATTTATTGTAATATAAAAATTATCTTCTATATATTTGATAATGAGTTCATCAGAATTTTTCACTTCATTTTTTACTGCAAGTTCAATGTTGATATCATTGGTTTCATTTATTACCTTTTGAAGGTCGTCAATAAATATACGCATGGTAATTTGTACCGCTTCTTGTTCAGGCTTAAATTCAACCTTTATTAAACTTATATAAAATTTATGGGGCGTAAACGCAAAAATTGGTAGTATTAAAAGTAGTAAAAGGAATTTTGATCTAAACATATACAATATAATTTGCAATAAATGTACTATTAAATTCTCAAATAATATGCCGTACTTTTAATCCTCATTATTTATTTTCTTGAGATAACTTTTGCTTTCCTTTATCATAGCATCAGTAAATTCTAATTTTTTATTTATTGCATAAAGTTTGGTAAGCCCTTTGTTTTTACAATGATTTAAGAAAAAATCGATATGAATTAGGGGTATTGAGAGGTTTTTAATAAAGAAATCATCTCCAAACTCTTTTCTAATTAAGACTTGAACTGGAGGTGTTTTCTTTTTAAAAGGTTTTCCCAAACTTATTGTGGCTAGTGTTAAGCCAATTGGAATATGAGGGTTTGTTAGTTTAGAAGCATCAGGTGGTTTACCACTATCACCATCATCACCTATAATATCAGGTTTAAAGTCAATATCTGAAAAATCTAATACGCCATAGGCAATTTTAGATTCAATCTTTACATTTTTCAAATCACTAACTATATTTCCTGATAAAGGATTTTGTTTGATTTCAATTTCTTCTAACTCATTTGTTTTTAGACTAAGGAATATTCTTATAGCTTTATTTTCTATATGATTTTTTCTTATGATTACCATTTGAGCGTTAAACTGAATGCCGGATAGTTGCAACGTGTCATTTATTTTGACGGGGATTTTGAATATCCCTTTATGGTTACTGATTGTTCCCTGCTTTGTGTTTTTATTAATTATATGTATGCTGCTTACCAATACCGAATCATTAAAAACTTTACCAGTGATTAATTGTCTATTTTCTTGGGCTAATAAGTTGGCTGAGAAGGCGATTAAAACCAAAAAAAAAAATTAATTTTCATTTTTAATTTTTTCTAGATAGATTTTGCTTTCTGACAAAAAGATATCTGTAATTTCAATTTTCTTGTCATCAGCATATAATTGGGCAACTCCTTTGGGTATACAATAGGCAATAAATTCATCAACATGATGAGTAGGTATTTTCAACGTTTCGGTAAAAAATGTATCACCAAAGTCAGTTCTAATTTTTTCTGGTGCTTCAAGCACTTTAGTATTGTGAAGCCTTTCATACTTTTTAATATTTCTTTTGGTAGCTCCTATTTTTCCAATAGGTTTTAGCAGTAAAGAAGCTATTGCTAAAAGATTAGGATTCATGTTGGGCATTAGTTGATCGTTACTAGAAGTACGACTTCTAGATTTATCATCCATTTTAATACCTACCAAATCAAGGTCTATTTTAGAGAAATTCAGAGCATCGCCTTTTACATGTTTTTCAACCTTTACTGAGTTACCGTCAATGGCCATATTCCCTGTTAAATTATGTTTGATTTCAACTTCTTCTAATTCGTTCATTTTTTGAATTAAGTCAATTGTAATTTTTTTGGTCTTAACCTGTTGGTTGGTAATAGGTACTTCAACATAATAAAATTGAACCCCAGTAACTATTAATGTGTCTTTTTCTTTAACTTCTATTGTAAAATTACCTTCAGCATTGGTAATTGTGCCTATTTTGGTGTTTTTATTTACTATGTGAATGCTTTCTAAATCTGCTCCTTCACTTTTAATAGTACCGTTAACTGTAATCTTACTTTCCTGTGAAAAAGCTACTGTATTTAAAAGAATCATAATAAAAAAGAAAGGTTTATTTTTCATCTTTTAAGTTTTTTAAAAATGGTTTACTTTCTCTAACAAAAACATCCATGACTTCAAGATAACTTTCTTTATCAAAAGATTCTATGATATTTTTTGATTGGCAGTGCTTGATAAAATTATCAATCTGTTTACTGGGGATTTTTAAATTGTAGATAAAAAAATCATCTTTAAAGTGCTTTCTTATTGCTAAAAGTATTTTTTTATTTTGTTCTAAAAGTTTATCAGATTCAATCAATGCCTTTAATTTTCTATGTTTTTTTCTATTGCCAGAAATTATATTGTAAAGATCATCAATTCCGCCCTGTTTACCCATCAGCATTTCTAAAATAACAACTGGTGTACTTTTTTGACTGTAATATGCTAGTTTTAAGTCAATACCTTTAAGTGGTTCTTTTCCTGCATTTGGTAGGTCTAAAGCCATAGCCATATTCTCAGGCTTTTTAATGGTTATTTCCTTAAGTACATTAGTTTTAGTATTTAGCTCAACTTGAATTGTTTTTTGATTTATATCAGCTTCGGTAATAACAACTTTTTTACTTTCAAATTGAATACCTAAGAACACAAGTGTATCTTTACTTTTTACTTGTATAGAAAACTTACCTTTTGTACCTGTAATTGTACCTTTTAGCGTAGTTTTATTTATAACATGAATGTTTTTCATGTCTTTTTCTTCACTTTTAACAGTGCCAGAAATTAATGTTCTTGTTTGTTGTGCAGCTAAGCTGAAAGTATAGAATAAGAGTAATATAAGGTAGGTTGATTTAAGCATTACCACAAATTAAATCCATGAACTGCTAAATAATTATTAAATTGATGATAAACTTTTGTTAAAGATATTGTTTGTCTAATTTTACTATACCAATAACTAATTATGAAAAAACTACTTTTAGCAAGTACTTCAACAATTTACGGAAGTGATTATTTAGAGTACTTAACACCAATGTTAACCAACTTTTTTAAAGAGGTAAATACTTTATTATTTATACCTTACGCAAGACCCAGTGGTATTAACTACGATGATTATACCAGCTTGGTTTCCAAAGCTTTTAAAAAAATAGATATTAAAGTTGTTGGTATCCATACATTTAATAATAAACAAAAGGCAATTGAAAATGCAGAAGGTATTTTTGTTGGTGGTGGTAATACTTTTGTATTAGTAACTGAATTATATCAACAAAAATTAATGGAAGTATTAAAAATAGCAATCAACAAAGGCATTCCTTATTTAGGGACAAGTGCTGGAAGTAATATTGCTGGTTTAACCATGCAAACTACAAATGATATGCCCATTTTGTATCCACCAAGTTATAAGACTCTGGGATGTATTACTTTTAATATTAATGCTCATTATTTAGATCCAGACCCTAATTCAAAGCACAAAGGCGAAACTAGAGAAACAAGAATTAAAGAATTTCATGCATATAATGATATTTCTGTTATTGGTTTAAGAGAGGGGAGTTGGTTAGAAGTTGATGGAGATGAAATAATATTAAAAGGTAATTTACCAGCTCGATGGTTTCAAAACGGCAAAAAAACAATTGAGATTCAGCCAGGTAATTTTATACTAGTTTAATTCTCTACTTCATCTGTTTGCTCTTGACTTTCTAGATACAGTAAAATTTCAATTGCAAAATCACCTTTTTTTACTTCATGAGAAAAATTATTATAAACCGAAGCAATAGAATCTATTGATACAGATTCATCATTCAATAGTGTTTGTAATGCAAATGCGGCTATGTAGGAATTTGGGTTTTCTCTTGCAAAATTCAAAGTAAAGACTCTATTCTCATTATGTATGGCTTCTATTTTTTTATTGATTTCATTAATTTTATCAACATCGTTTTCGGTTCTTGCTTTTTGAAAAAGTGGAAAAAGATAGCTGGTTTTAGAAATTATTTCGTTCGATTTTTTTGTAAAACTTAAATACTTGTCGTTTAGTTCTGACCCTTTTACTGTAGAATTGCTTAATTTATTTTCATCTACATTGATGGAAATACTATCATTGTGTATAAATAGACCTATGGAGCCTTTAATACTGTCTATATAAATACCAAAAACTTCTGGTTTATTTATATTACCGTTAAATTCAAACATATTGTTGGACACATATGCCGTGTCCAAGGTAATAATTCTATTGGATTCCTGAACCTTTAAATAAACTTTTGTGTTATCGTGAACATTTTTTAATTGTCCAAAAATATAAAAATCGTTATTTCTTTTTTTTTCCAGATTTTTACCACAAGAGAAAAGTAAAACGACTAAAATGATAAATATTAACCAATTTTTCATGTACAACCCAAAAATAGCTTATTGAATTTATTTAAACGCACTACATTCAAATTTTAACCAAAAAACACAAAAAACTTATTAACAAAAATTGACGTTTTTGAACAATATACAGGCTTACAAACATAACTTTAGAATTCCTTTAGAATTCAAAACTACGTTCGCGAAGATTTGATTTTAAAGGGATTTTTAATTTTTTGAATCATAATGCAATTTTATATAAAAGTTTGCGTTAAGTAAGTTCTGCTAAGAAAGGAATTCATAAAAATTTTTGTTCTAAAAACTCCCTGTGATTTGAACATTTTTGTTCAATGAAATGGAATAAATATGTCAAATGAATAAAGAGATATTACTGATAATTATTTTAATAATTAATCTGTAAAAATAACTATGACTAAAAGACTATTTTTAATTATTGGCATTGTATTCTTTACCAATACTTTGTTTGCATCTACTCCTCCCAAAATTTTTAATTTTAGAGTTGAATCTTTTGAACCCAATAGAGTTTATTTTGATAGTGATAAACCGATCCAAGGTTCATCAGCAGAAGGTTTCTTTATCAGCTATAGAACAATTTCTGGAATTACCATAAATGCAGGTTCTACGTCAAATCATTACATTGAAGTATCAGAATCATTTTCTTACTGGGATAATAATACAATAAGGTATGAAGGGGGCGGTAATATAAAAGATGATGATAATAACTTTTTGAAAGAGTTTACTTTATCATATATTGTAAATAATATTCCAGAGCCAAGTACTACAAAGGATAGATACGTAACAACCTCAGCATCTGGCGGTGGTGATGGTACTTCAGAAAGTTCAGCTTGGACACTTACAGAGGCTTTTTCTAAAGCAAGTGCAGGAATGACAGTTTGGATTAAAGCGGGTAATTATGGAAATAAAAACTTAACATTTTCTAATGATGGAACTGCAAATTCCCCTATTAAATTTGTCGGCTATAAAAATACAATTGGAGATATCACTTCAAATTATTATGATTATGGTGTTTCTTGGGATTCTTCGCAAATGCCGACCTTAACAGGTAATGATTTAGATAGTGGTAGAGCCATGACTTTAAATGACATTCATTATGTATTCTTTGAGAATATTCAAATTACTAATTATGCAAAAGGTTTATATTCATATACAAAGAACAGTCATGTAGTGTTAAGAAGGTTAAATGGTTTAAATTTTGGTTCAGAAACTGATACGCCAGAATCTGAAAATGCTTCATTTATTGGATTCAATAATATTACATATGGTTCACCACCATCTGATAGGTTTCAATGGAGACATGAAGGAAATACTAACTTTAAGTTGTTTGACATAGTTGCTATAAATTCTAGTATGTCAGGTGTTACGGTAGCTGGAGAAGGTGGAGCCTTAATTGATGGTGTTAAGACTTATAATGACCGTGTAGGTCATAACGAGAGACAAGATTATGCCACATATTATAACGGTAATAATAATATAATACGTAATGGTTATTCTGAAAACTTTAATAGCACTAAAACAAATCAAGCTACCCATGGCATAGGTATTAGAGGGTCTTGGAACTTAGAGAATAATTATAATCTTATAGAATTATGTACGGCAATCAATTTTCAGGAAGGAATATATCTTAGAAATTATGGATGCAATTATAATGTTATTAAGGATTGTGTTATTGGGAATAATAATGGGCCTAACCACCATTTATATGGTAATACGGGATGGGGATATTCTGGGGGTGTATATTTTTGGGGAGGAGTTGATTATAACATTGTAGAACGTGTGAAAATTAGCAATGTTTCAAGAGCAATTATGTTTTTCGACTATCCTAATGATTCGGAAGACGGAACCCCAGACACTAGGATTGGAAAAGGGAATATTGTAAGAAATATAGAAGTTAATAATGTTGGCTATGGTTTGTATTTTGCAGGTCATACTTATGCTACACCTATATCAACTCTTGAAGAGACAACTATTGTAAATTCTACATTCAATAACATGCAGGAATTAATCGATGTTAACGGCAATAGTGTGACTATTACAAATTTTGAATTAAGGAATAATATTTTTGTAGATGTCTCAAGTTGGGATTCAAATTTACCCACAGGAGCTGGAAATTATGGAGCGGTTGATGTAAGCGGAATATCTTTTCATAATAATAATTTTTATAATGTAAAAGGTTTTTATAATGGAGTAGAAAATTGGTATCCCGCTGGAAACGGTAATACTAATGTTGATCCAAAATTTGTTAGTCAAAATGATTTTCACTTAACTCCTGAGACACCAGTGCAAATTACTGAAGGCGGACAATCACATCCTTTTGTGAATTATGACATAGAAGGTAAATATAGAGGAGAGATAAATTCAATGGGTGCATATCAGTTTGGTGATAGCACTACGGGATCCGTTTATGCCAATGCAGGAGAGGATTCTAGTATTTGTGTTGGTGATGAGATAGAATTAAACGCTACTGGAAACGGGGATTTTTTATGGAATACTGGCGAAACTACAGCAAGCATTACCGTAAGTCCGAATGAGACCACCACTTATACCGTGACAGTGACTAAAGATGATAATTCAGCATCTGATGAGGTCATAGTAACTGTTAATGCGGCCCCTTCTGTTTCTTTAGGTGATGATATTGATTCTTGTCCAGACAATGAGGTTACACTAACTGCTGAAGGCAATGGGGAGTTTGTTTGGAATACTGGTTATATTGGACCTAGTTTAACAGTTAGTCCATCCGAAACCACCACATACACAGTTACGGCCACGGTAGAATGTGGCTCAGAAGATTTAAGCGTAACAGATACCATAGTTATAAATATAAATTCAGAACTTTTGGTTGATGCTGGTGAAGATGTAATAACTTGTCAAGGAACCGAGGTCGTTTTAACTGCTTCTGGTGATGGAGAGTATTTATGGAGTACTGGTGAAACTACTAAAAGCATCACCGTTAATCCTTCTGAAACCACAACTTTTACCGTAACATTGACAGAAGACGCATGTACCTCTAGTGATGATGTCACTGTAACTATTATGGAACAACCTGAAGTTACTTTAGGTGATGATAAAACCATTTGTTATGGCAGTGAAATATCATTAAGTGCAGAAGGTAATGGAGATTTTTTATGGAGTACGGGCGAAACAACGTCAAGTATTGATGTTAATCCCTTAGAAACTACTGAATATATTGTAACTGCTAGTGTGAGTTGCGGTGCGGAAGTATTAAGTGTTTCAGATACCATAGTTGTTAATGTAACTCCCGAATTAACTTTAAATGTTAGTGATGATTTGGCTTTTTGTGCACCCCAAGAAGTAACTTTAAATGCTGATAGTAATGGTGATGTAGTATGGAGTACTGGTGAAACTACGAATACCATTACGGTAAATCCGACGTCAACAACAACTTACACTGTGTCATCTACTTTAGGAGATTGTACAATAGAAGATGAAGTAACTGTTACTATTTCTGAACAACCAACTATTGATTTAGGTGATGATGTAACACTTTGTTCTGGTAATGAAATTACATTAACTGCACAAGGCAATGGTGCTTTTTTATGGAGTACTGGCTCAGCGGAAAATGAAATTACGGTAAGCCCAACCGAAACAACTGAATATATCGTAACTTCCAGTATCGATTGTGGTACGGAAGTTTTAAGTGTAAGTGACACAATTATTGTAAATGTAGTTCCTGGAGTAACTCTTTCGGTAAGTGATGACATCTCAATATGTGCCGGAACTGAAATAATATTAACGGCCGATGGCAATGCTGAATTTTTATGGAATACAGGTGAAACATCGGCGAGTATTACAGTTAATCCAACCGAAACAACTACTTATTCCGTTACTTCTGGGTCAGGCGATTGTGCTTTAACTGAAGAGGTTATTGTTACAGTTGAAGAAGTCCCCGAAGTAAACCTTGGAGACGATCTATCTATTTGCTATGGAGAGCAAATTACATTGACTGCGGAAGGTGTTGGTGAGTTCTTATGGAGTACAGGTGAAACTACAACCAGTATTACCGTAAGTCCTAATGAAACTACCACTTATTCAGTTTCGGCCACAACCAATTGTGGGGGTAATAATGTTAGCGTTTCAGATGATATAATTGTAAATGTTTCAGAAAACATAACACTATCTGTGAGTGATGATATGGTAATATGTTTAGGATCAGAGGTTACTTTAATAGCTCAAGGCAATGGTAATTTTTCATGGAGTACAGGTGAAACTACCGCAAGTATTACTGTCAGTCCAACAAAAACAACAACATATACAGTAACATCAGGTTCGGGCAGTTGCTCAATAGCAAAAGAAGTAACAGTTACCGTTGAACAAGTTACCGCTTTGGACTTGGGTGAGGATTTAGATATTTGCTATGGTGATTTCGTTGAATTAGAAGCACAAGGAACAGGTACTTTTTTATGGAGTAATGGTGCAACAACTAAAAGCATTAGGGTAAACCCTCTTGAAACAACAATATATTCAGTATCATTAACTCCATCATGTGGTGGAACGGAAATATCAGATGAAATTGTTGTGAATGTTGGGCCTCAAATGTCAGTATTCGCTGGGGTAAATAAAACGATTTGTTATGGAGAATCCGTTGTATTAACAGCCACTGGTAGTGGTAATTTTACTTGGAGTACTGGTGAAACCGGTCCTAGTATTACTGTAAGTCCTACCACTGAAACACAATACTATGTTAGATCAACAATTAATGGGTGTTCAGTTTCTGATGATGTTTTTGTTACAGTAGAAGCGGCTCCATCAGTAGCCTTAGGTGAAGACATTACTATTTGTAGTGGAGAAGTAGTTACTCTAATTGCTGAAGGTGTTGGTAATTATTTATGGAGTACAGGAGATGAAACTTCTAGTATTGATGTTAGCCCAACGGAAACAACAACATATAGTATTACCTCTAGTAGCCATTGTAGTATAGATGCTACAGACGAGATTACAGTTTATGTAAATAATGCGGTAAATGCTGATGCTGGAACAGATATAAGTATTGAGCCCGGAGAAGTAGCCACATTAACAGCAAGTGGAGGCAGTTCCTATTTATGGAATACTGGTGAAACAACTGCTACTATTTCCGTTCAACCTAATGTGACAACAGAATATTCGGTAGAAGTTAGTAATAACGAAGGTAGTTGTAATGGTACAGATGAGGTGACCGTAACTGTAGAAGATATTCCATTAACAATCAATGATGGTAAAGACATCACTATTTGTAAAGATGATGAATTGGTTTTACAAGCATATGGTAGTGATAATTATCTCTGGGATACTGGAGAAACAGGCACAACTATTACAGTTAATCCAGTAGTTACAACTAGGTACACGGTATCTGCACAAAAAAATGGTGTATTAGAAACTGTAGAAATTTTAGTAATAGTTGAAGATTGTTCTGCAAATAAGAAAGAAGAGTTTAATTTATATCCAAACCCAACTACAGGAATTGTAAATATTAGTTTACCCTCACAAAAGGAAGAGGTAAAAATAGATGTAGTTTC
This sequence comes from Aureibaculum sp. 2308TA14-22, assembly GCF_040538665.1. NCBI lineage: Bacteria > Pseudomonadati > Bacteroidota > Flavobacteriia > Flavobacteriales > Flavobacteriaceae > Aureibaculum > Aureibaculum conchae. Next base: position 1,561,306 of record NZ_JBEWXT010000001.1, on the reverse strand, counting down.
AATTAACGGTAAACTTGTGTTATCTAAAAAGATTAAAGGAGATAAAAACGGCGTTTTCACTCAAATAAACTTATCAAGATTTGCTAAAGGTGTTTATTTGCTTAAAATGTCTAGTGAAAATTACAGTCAAACAAAAAAAGTATTAGTGATTTAGTTTGTATATATTTTTACAAAGTCAACTAAAAAAAGGAACATCAGAAATCATTGATTTCTGATGTTCCTTTTTTTAGTTACAAATACTAAAGACCAATAATTAAAATTTATTTATATTTGTTACGTTATAGAAAAAGAAATTTATTTTAATGTTAGACTCCAAACCAAACCATTGGTACGCAATTTATACGCGTGCTAGAGCTGAAAAAAAAGTATATGAACAATTACTACGTTCAGGTTACGAAGCTTATTTACCACTTGTAACAACTGTAAGACAATGGAGCGACAGGAAGAAAAAAGTCAAAACTCCTCTTATTTCTTCCTATGTATTTATAAAGATTGAAGAGGCAAAGTTAATTAATGCCTTATCAGTCTATGGTGCGGTTAGAATTTTAAAGTATTTAGGAAAAAATGCAATTGTCAAAGATCAAGAAATCCAAAATTTAAAATTACTATTAAATAATAATTTTAATGTAAAACCTGTAAGGTATAATAAATTTGATATTGGTGATAATGTTGAAGTGGTTAGCGGTACATTGTCAGGGCTTAAAGGTATTGTAATTAAAGAAAAAAATAAGCACAATCTTTTCGTGAAAATCCAAGCCTTAAATAGATATTTAAGAGCCGAAATTCCATTGAATTCTATAAAAAAAGTGATTAATTAAAATACTTACTAAGTATATAAATACACAATATAATTATGAAAAATTTTGCATTAATTGGAGCTGCAGGGTATATTGCTCCAAGACATTTAAAAGCAATTAAAGATACTAATAACAATCTTATTGCGGCTCTTGATAAATTTGACAGTGTTGGTATTATGGATAGTTTTTTTCCAGATGCAGATTTTTTTGTAGAATTTGAGAGATTTGATAGACATATAGAAAAGCTGAAAAGAAATAAAAATATACACTTAGATTATGTAAGTATATGTACACCTAATTACTTGCATGATGCTCACATACGAATGGCGTTAAGAAGAGGAGCACATGCTATATGTGAAAAGCCTTTAGTATTAAACCCTTGGAATATTGATGCATTAAAAGATATAGAACAATCTACTGGTAAAAAAGTACATACAATTTTACAATTGAGACTACACGAAAGCATAATTGCATTAAAAAACAAGGTTGATAATGGACCTAAAGATAAAATCTATGACGTTAACCTAACTTACCTAACCTCTAGAGGTCATTGGTATTACACTTCCTGGAAAGGTGATAGTTCAAAGTCTGGTGGAATTGCCTCAAATATCGGCGTTCATTTTTATGATATGCTTTCTTGGATATTCGGAGGAGTGAAAAAGAATGTAGTCCATGTCCACACTCACGACAGAGCTGCAGGATACTTAGAATTCGAAAAGGCCAGGGTGAGATGGTTTTTATCTATTGATTACAGTGTTATTCCCGAAGAAATTAAAGAGACAGGACAAAGAACTTATAGGTCAATTACTGTTGACGGAAAAGAAATAGAATTTAGTGATGGGTTTACCGAATTGCACACTAAAAGTTATCAGGATATACTCTCTGGAAAAGGTTTTGGTCTTTCAGATGCCAGACAGTCAATTGAAATAGTACAAAAAATTAGAAATACTGAACTATCACCACTGACCGGTGATTATCACCCATTTGCTAAAATTAAAAAAACTGATCATCCTTTCAATGGTAATAAATAAGTAAATAGTCCAACCAACCCAATTTTAATGCTATGAGAATTACTAAACTGGATGGTTTACGCGGAATATTTAGTTTAATGATTGTTCCGTTACATTACAGCAAAGAATATTTGCCAGATTTTATCTATAATAATTTTGTTGTTAGGGAGGCTTATACCTTTGTGGATTTTTTTTTCGTATTAAGTGGTTTTGTAATTGCATATAATTATAACGATATGCGTACTTTCACTGAATTTTATATATATATGAAAAAACGGATCGCTAGATTATATCCATTGCTCTTTTTTACCTCTACATTATACCTGTTTTACAGATTTTTAAGAAACTTCTCAGGCACTATAGTTCCATCATTGGCTGAAGGTGAAGGGATACAATCAACTAAAACTATATTCTTGAATTATTTTGAATCTATTTTATTTACAAACTCAAACTATTTGCTAGGGAATAATTTGGGAATAAATGGACCATCTTGGTCAATATCTGCAGAAATTATTGCATATATCGTTTTTGGACTCATTACAGTATATGCTGTAGGTTCAAAGAAAAAAATAGCTCTTTTTATGGTTATTTTGGCTTCAGTTCTTTTCTGTATTTATAAAGGTGAACTTTTTATGACTTCCACTTATGGTTTTGTGAGAGGATTAATTTCTTTTAATTTAGGATACTTTGTTTATTTATTTTCATTAAAAAAAATTAAATTACATAATAAATTGGAATATATAATACCGATACTTCTATTAATAATATTCTATTTTTTAAACACTATTTCAGATGTAGGGGTTGCTAAACAAATGCTTGGATTGATAACGATTCCAACATTTTTTGCTCTATCTATTCTGTTATTGCTCAAAACAAATGGAAGGTTAAGTAAATTTTTAGATACTAAACCAATGCAATTCTTAGGGAAAACCTCTTATTCAATTTATTTAAATCATCAATTACTTGTAATAATAGTCCCCATAGTTTTTTTTAAAATTTTTGGATTACCTGAAAATGACTTTATGCATAGTCTTGTTTTTGCTTTGGCAATATTTCTTGTTGTTTTTTATTCTAAATACACCTATAAATTTATAGAAGTACAGGGGGGAAAATTTTTAAGAAAAATTTTATTTAGAAGTTCATAATTTTGTATTTCATATGCTATAATTTAAGATTATAAAGTAGAGGTTTAAATGCCTTATTTGAGACTAAGTTATTAAAAACAATTGTTTATAATTAATATAAAATTTTAACGTTAACTATATTGAATCATATATTTTTGCCAAGTGTAGAATGTATTAGTAGCATATTTATCACATAAATTAATTTTTTCATCAATCTATGCTATAAACTTTGTCTTATTTATGGGACTTAGAATGGCGAAGCCGTTAAACTAAGTATCATTTTTAATATTAATTATCTATAAAATGAAAAAAATTATAGTAACTGGTGTATCGGGTTTTATTGGAAATCATTGTATTCCTTTTTTACTTGAAAGGAGATATGAAATACATGCCATTAGCCGAACTCAAAAAGAAGATGATAATAAAAACGTAAATTGGTATTATATTGATCTTTTTGATACCGCTAAAGTTGAAGAAGTATTTAAACAAGTAAAAGCAACATATTTTTTGCATTTGGCTTGGAAAGTTGAAAGTGGTTTAAAATTAAACTCCAATGAAAATGAAAAATGGTTTCATTTGAGTAAAAAATTAACTGATTTTTTCTACTTATATGGAGGTGAACGCCTATTAGTGACAGGTTCTTGTTTTGAATATGACCATAGTGATGGAATTATTTCTGAAGAAAAAACAGATTTAAAGCCCAACAATGAATATGGCAAAAACAAAAATAAACTTTATCAACATCTAAAAAAGACTTCAGAAGAACGTGGTATAAGCTACGCATGGGCCAGAATTTTTTTCACTTTTGGCCCTGGTCAAAAGCCACAAAGTTTGGTCCCTTATGTAATTTCAAGTATTATTAACAATAATATAATTGAAACAACTGATGGCAACCAAAAATACGACTACGTATATGTAGAAGATGTGGCCTTAGCTCTGGTTCAAGTTTTAGAAAGTGATTATATAGGAGCCGTAAATATTTCATCAGGTAAAACTCTAAAATTAAAAGAGTTAATATCTAGTATCGCAAAAAAGTTTGATAAGGAAGATTTTATCAAATTTGGTGTAAGAGAAAGACCAAAAGGTAGCCCAGATATGGTGTTAGGTTTAAACGATGTTTTGGTTAAAGAAACGAATTGGAAAGCAAATTACACGCTAGATCAAGCAATAGAAAAAACTATAAAATATTACAGTAAATAAATAAATGAAAGATAAGGAAATAGTTATACTAGGATGTGGAATGGCTGGTTTAGGTGCAGCACATCAGTTAAGAGAAAAAGGATTAGATTCAAAAATTTTTGACAAACAAGCGTATTTTGGTGGCCAGACCGCGTCATTTACTAAAGATGGGTGGACATTTGATATTGGTCCACATATTTCGTTTTCTAAAGATGATACGATAAAAGCATTATTAGCTGATGGTGTTGACGGAAAGTTCTTGGAAATTAAAGCTGGAGTAAACAATTATTGGCAAGGGCATTGGATTAAACATCCAGCTCAAGTGAACCTCCATGGTTTACCTTCAGATTTGGTAACTACCATAATTATTGAATTTATGGAAGCTAGTAAAAAAGCCGTTGACAAAAGTGAAATTAAAACTTTTAAAGAATGGCTGTATGCTAGTTTTGGCGAAACATTTGCAGAAACCTTTCCTATGAAATATGGTATAAAATTTCATACAGTACACGCTGATAAAATGTCAATAGAATGGTTAGGACCAAGATTGTATCAACCAAAAATGAAAGAAATTATTTATGGAGCAGTTAGCCCTCAAAGCCCTGATGTACATTATATTAGTGATTTTAGATATCCAGAAGAAGGTGGTTATGTTAGTTTTTTACAAAAATTTAAACAAAAATCGAATATTTCTTTAAATAGTAAAGTAATTGCTATTGATCCAGACTATAAAAATGTAACATTTGAAGATGGTAAGATTGTTGATTATGAACATTTAATCTCATCTATGCCATTACCAGTAATAATACCAATGATAAAAGGTGTACCAGACAATGTTTTGAAGGCTTCTCAAGAATTAACATGTTCTAATTGTGTATTGGTTAATATCGGTATTGATAGAGCAGATATTTTAGATGCAGTATGGACCTATTTCTATGATGAAGATATTATTTTTACTAGGTTAAACTTTCCTCATGTACAATCACCCAACAATGTACCCAAAGGATGTGGTAGTATCCAAGCAGAAATTTATTTTTCTGACAAATACAAACCATTAGAGCAAAAACCTGAAGAGTTTGTTGACAGAACAATTTCTGATTTAAGAAAATGTGGATTGATTCTGGAAGGTGATGAAATTTTATATACAGAAACTAGACATATAGAATATGCCAACGTAATATTTGATCTAGATACAAAAATGAATACAAAAATTGTTCATGATTATTTAGATAAAATTGACATAGAGTATTGTGGTAGGTATGGTGAGTGGGCATATATATGGACAGATCAATCTTTTAGAAGTGGTATGAATGCAGGTAAAAAAGTAGTTCGAAAAATTGAAAAATAAAATTGAATTTATAAAAATTAGCTTATGAAAACAGTAATTCTAGCTGGTGGATTCGGTACCAGACTTAGTGAAGAGACAGGCATTAGACCAAAGCCATTAGTTGAAATAGGAGGGAAGCCAATTTTATGGCATATTTTAAAAATGTATTCTTCTTATGGACATAACGATTTTATTATCTGTTGTGGTTATAAAGGGCACATGATTAAAGAATTCTTTTCAAGTTATTATTTGCACTCTTCAGATGTAGTTTTCGATTTGAAAAACAACGAAACACAACTTATCAATAATAGTATAGAACCTTGGAAAGTTACGCTTATTGATACTGGGGAAAATACCATGACTGGTGGTAGAATAAAGAGAATTCAGAAGTATGTTGGCAATGAACCTTTCTTTTTAACTTATGGTGACGGTGTTAGTAATGTTGATTTTAATAAATTATTAGCTTTTCATAAAGAACAAAATAATTATGCAACATTAACCGCAGTACAACAACCTGGTAGATATGGAGCATTTAATTTAAAACCTGACGATAATCATATTACAAACTTTAGGGAAAAGCCTAAGGGTGGAACAAGTGAAACCGCTTGGATTAATGGTGGATTTTTTGTTTTGCAGCCAGAAATATTCGATTTTATTGATGAAGACGCTACTGTATGGGAAAGAGATCCAATGGAAAATTTAGCTAAAGAAAACCAATTATCAGCCTATAAACACGGAGGGTATTGGCAAAGTATGGACTCTTTAAGAGATAAAACGGTACTTGAAGCAGAATGGGATAAAGGAAATGCTCCTTGGAAAAATTGGTAATAAAATATAAATATTGTTAGGAAATTTACATTTTCAATTGTTATGATAGTTGTATAAATTTAAAAAAGAATTTTAAAAACAATAATTAATGAATAAAATATTAACTGAAGATATGGCCTATATTTTAGGCAAACTATCTGATAAAGAAAAAGCAAAATTCAATAATTCAACAATAATCATTACAGGTTGTGGTGGTTTTTTAGGATATTACTTTATGCATTTTTTAGCTAAATATGCAGATGAACTTCAAATTAATAAAATTGTTGGTTTAGATAACTTTTTAACAGGAACTAGAGATTGGTTAGAGACATTAGAAAAGAATAATGAAAAAGTTATCCTAAAAGAATTCAACGTTATTACTGATAATATTTCAGAAGTTGAAGGTGCCAGTGAAGCAAATCTTATAATCCATGGTGCTTCAATTGCATCACCAATTTTTTATAGAATCTATCCTGAAGAAACCATTGACGCTAATATTACAGGTTTAAGAAGAATTTTAGATTATTACAAGCAAAAGGATATTGACGGACTTTTATTCTTTTCAAGCAGTGAAATTTATGGAGATCCTTTTCCTGAATTTATTCCTACACATGAAGATTATAGAGGTAATGTAGCCACTATGGGGCCAAGAGCTTGCTATGATGAAGCAAAAAGGTTTGGTGAGACAATGTGCTATATATTCAATCAAAAGTATAATATGCCAATTTCCATTGCAAGACCGTTTAATAATTACGGACCTGGAATGAATGTTAATGACAAAAGGTTACCAGCTGATTTTGCAAAGGCTGTTATTGAAGGTAGAAATTTAGTAATGTTCTCAGATGGAAAACCAACTAGAACATTTTGCTATGTAGCTGATGCCATTGCTGGGTATTTAAAAGTATTATTGCATGGTAAATTAGATGTTTTTAATATTGGAATTGCAGAACCTGAAGTATCAGTGGCAGAGTTTGCTAAACTATTTTCAAAAAATGCAAAAGAGGTTTTTAATTATAATGGAAGTGTTGTTTTTGATGTACCTGAAGATAAGGAATATATGACAGATAACCCCAATAGAAGATGTCCAATTATTGACAGAGCAAAGTCAAAGTTAGATTATAACCCAACCATTCATGTAGATGAAGGTATTGGTAGATATTTAGAGTTTTTAAAAATTAACGACGGAAAATTATTATGATTACTATTTTAGGATTAGGTTTTGTTGGCTTAACAACTGGATTAGGTTTTGCAAAAAAAGGATTTAAAACATACGGTTTTGATATTGATGAAGAACGTTTAGCCATGCTAAATAATCATCAAATTCCGTTTCACGAACCTCATTTAAAAGAAGTTTTACAAGAAACTTTAGGAAAATCATTTTTTCTTGATGCTACTTTTGAAGAAGCGATTAAAAACAGTGAAGCCGTATTTATTTGTGTAGGGACTCCTTCTGCACCTGATGGTAGTGCTGATTTAAAATATATTTTAGCAGCAATAGACCAAATAATCGAAGTTGATGACAATAAGTTCAAGGTAATAATTACCAAATCGACCGTACCACCTTCAACAGTTTCTAAAAAAGTAATACCTTATGTAAAAGAAAAGCAGCAAACATATAAAAGAAATGTAGGTTTTGCTTCAAACCCAGAATTTTTAAGAGAAGGTTATTGTTGGGAAGATTTTATAGAACCTGATAGAATTGTTTTAGGTGTTGAAGATGATAAATCAAAATCAATTTTAGACAAAATATATAAACCTTTTAATGCACCAATTCATTATGTTACTTACAATTCGGCTGAATTTATTAAATATCTGTCAAATACATTATTGTCTACATTAATAAGTTATTCTAATGAAATGTCAATGATAGCGGATGGTATTGGAGATATTGATGTATCTAAAGCTTTTAAAATATTACATGAGGACAAAAGGTGGACAGGTAGTCCAGCGGGAATGGCAAGTTATGTTTATCCTGGTTGCGGCTATGGTGGGTATTGCTTACCAAAAGATACCTCCGCTTTAAATAGTATTGCAATTGAAAATGGTGTTGATACACAAGTATTGAGTGGTAATTTAAAAATTAATTGCAATATTAAAGATTTTGTGGTTAAAAAAATAACTTCAAAATTAGATAAAACAGATAGTATTGGCATACTAGGTTTGGCTTTTAAACCCGAATCTGATGATGTAAGATTAACACCGAGTAAAGATATAATTGAAAAATTAATAGAAGCTGGTTATACAAATATTAATGCGTATGATCCTATTGCTAATAGTGAATTTGCAAAGCATTATCCCACTATAAATATTAGTTATTGTAATGATTTATCTTCTGTTTTAGATAAATCTGAAAATGTGGTTATTTTAACTTCATGGAAAGAATTTAAAGAACAAAAAGAGCAAATTTCAAACAAAAACGTTTTTGATTTTAGATATATATACTAATTTATGAATAAAATAGAAACTTCAATCCAAGGATGTTTTGAATTACAACCAAGAATATTTAAAGATGATAGAGGAAAGCTAATAAAAACCTTTCATAAAGATACTTTTTTAGAATTAGGTTTAGAAACCGATTTTAAAGAAGAATATTATTCAGTTTCTAAGAAGAATGTTTTAAGAGGTTTGCATTTTCAAACACCACCAGAAGATCATGTTAAGTGTGTAACCTGTATTTCTGGTAAAATATTTGATGCAGTAGTTGATTTGAGAAAAAATTCATCGACATACAAACAAAATTTTACTTTAGAGTTAGATGCCGAAAAAGGCAATATGCTTTATATTCCAAAAGGATTTGCTCACGGGTTTTATGCCTTAACTGAAAATGCAATTTTTTTGAATAGAACTACAACGGTATATAACCCAAATTGTGATACAGGAATAAAATGGGATAGTTGTGGTATCGATTGGCCTTTCGATAACCCAATACTATCTGGTAAAGATGAACAGATGGTTAAATTGGAAAATTATAGTAGTCCATTTTAAATTTATAGTTTTGAGTAGTTATTATTCCTTACCAAATAAATTCAATCGATTTTTACTGCTTTTAATTACAGTTGCTCCCTTTGCTGCTTATATTTTATATAAATTAACCTCAAAAGATTTTAATACAACGCTTACTTTACTTTCTTATTTAGGCCTTGTTTTGATCTTTTTTCATGGTAATAGAAAAAATTCGGTAAAGGTTCCATTATACTTGTGGTTTTATTTAATTTTCATTTTATATATGTTTTATTCAACATTTTATATACTGGATAGAGATTTTAAAATGAATTATTTAATAACAAATAGAGAGATTGGAGCCTTTAACTTTATGCTTATTTTAGAAAATGTATCATTATCTAAAAAATATTTTAATCGCTTATTAAAAATAAGTAAAGCTGTATTAATTGTGGCTTTTTTTGTAATAATAATACAGCAGATACATAATGAAAATTTTTTTGTTAGACCTGATTTAGTTTCAGAAGGGTTTTCAAAAGAAATTGGAGCCGAAGATAGAATAGATTCAATATACTCTTGGTTAGGGTCAAATAGCAGTGGATATGGCTTTATTCCCATTTTTATTATAATTGCAGAAGTACTAGCCCGAAAAAAAAAATCATTATTAATATGGATAATATTTGGTTTGATTTTCGCAATGCTTGCTCGGGCAAGATGGTTAATGATAAATGCATTGTTGGTTTTTTTTATATTAATAATAAATCATAAAGATAAGGTAAGAAGAGTTTTTAAATATTCTATTTTAGTCCCCGTAATTGCCGTTGGGACTTATATTACGCTTAATAACGTTGGTATAAATGCCAAGGATATTGTTGAAAATAGAATATTAGAAATAAATGATAAAGGTAGTCAGAAGTCCTCCAGTACAAGAATTTTAGCCTTTGTTATATTTAACAAACTATATTGGAAAAATGCTGTTTTCGGAAAAGGTAATGAAAAGTATGGTATGGGTAGTACTAAACCTAGGCATAATTATGAATTAGAAACTTTATTAGCAGGCAGATCATCTCAGATTCATGTTGGATATTTAATGCTCTTTTATATGTATGGACTGGTTGGTGGAATCCCTTTTTTAATATTTATTTTTTTAATAACTAAAAGATTATATAAAGATGCAAAAATTACCACCTATTGGGGACCCTTTTTAGCGTTTTTAGGTTTTGCTTTATCTAATCTAACATTAGTCCATTTTTCGGTATTTGAAATGGGACTTCTTTTTGCTCTACTAACAAATAAATATTACCTCCATAGGCATAATAAACAAATACTTTCAATCAATAATTTGTCTTAATGAACTGGAAGCCTTTTAATATAATAAAATCATTTTTTAAAGGACATGAACGTACTGTAAAAGCAAAAAAGAACATTATTGCTTCTGCTTTTATAAAAGGATTGAGTATGATTGTTGGTTTTCTAATGATACGAATTACATTAGATTATTTAGATAAAACTAACTATGGTATTTTTTTAACTTTGACTTCCTTTTTAGCTTGGTTTTCATTTTTTGAAGTAGGTTTAGGTAATGGGCTTAAGAATAAGTTAGCTGAAGCATTAGCGGTAAAAGATTATAAATTAGGTAAAATTTATGTGAGTACAACTTATGCAATCTTGGCACTTATAACCAGTTTTATTGCTGTTATTTTTTTTATATCTAATTTCTATATTGATTGGACAGTTATATTGAATACTGATAAGAAACTTTTTACTGAATTAACAAGTTTAACATTTATTATTTTTGGTTTTTTCTTTTTAAAATTTGTAATGCAGTTAATAAGTGTAGTATTATTTGCTGACCAACGCCCCGCATTAGGTAATATTTTTGGGCCAATAGGCAATTTAATAGCTCTTATTCTAATTTATATTCTGACAAAAACAACAGAAGGGTCTTTAGTTTATCTTGGATGGGTGATAAGCGTAGTCCCAGTAATTGTCCTTTTAGTAGCTACCATCTATTTTTATAATAATGATTATAAACATATAGCACCTTCTTTTAGTCACGTAAAAATGGAATACGCCAAGGACTTATTAAATCTAGGTGTCAAGTTTTTTTTTATTCAAATAATAGGCCTCATTGTATATCAATCATCAAATTTTATCATTGCACAATATCTTGGGCCAGCAGAAGTAACTGTTTATAACATTGGATATAAATATTTTTCAATTTTAATGATGGCATTTAACATAATTGTAGCACCTTTCTGGGCTGCGTATACAGAAGCATGGGTTAAAAAAGATATGGTTTGGATTAAAAACACTGTAAAAAAATTACTAATGATTTGGGGTGGATTAGCTATAGGAGGTATATTAATGGTATTTTTTGCTGATCCCTTCTATCATATTTTGTCTAAAGGAAAAGTAGAAGTCCCACTAAAACTATCGATAGCACTATTAATATATTTCATAACCTTTAATTTTGGTGGCATATTTGTGATGTTTATTAACGGTGTAGGTAAAATAAAATTACAAATGTATAGTAGTGCTATTGGAGCACTAGTATTTATTGCAGTTGCAATTATACTAGTTAAATACTATAAAATAGGAATGATCGGTCTTGTAGTAGCTTCCATTTTAAGTAACTTCTATGGTCTCATTTTAGCACCTATTCAATATAGAAAATTAATAAACAATAGTGCAACAGGGATTTGGGGAAAATAGCAATAAATGAATATATTAATACTAAGTAGTAACAATCCATATATTACAGCTGGTGTAATAGCTCATAGTCTTTTAAAGGGTTTACAAGCAAAGGGTCATCATTCAAAGTTAATAGTAAAAGAATATGCTCGTTATAAGGAAGATGATGTTGTTTGTATCCAATCAAAGACAGATGTTCTAAAGTTTAAAATAAAGAATAGGCTAAAAAAAATTTTTGGAGTTAAATCGAAAAACGATTTTTTGGATAATGATTATTCAATACAAGATTATGACCAAACAAAACAGTATTTTAATACCAAAGATGTTTTAAAACATATTGATTTTAAGCCAGATGTAATCATATATTTATTTCCCCAAAAATATTTAAATATTGAAAACTTACATGAATTAAACAAAGCTACCAAAGCACCTATTTTTTGGTATTTAATGGATTCAGCAGCATTAACGGGAGGTTGTCATTATTTTTGGGATTGTAAAAAATATTTAATCGGTTGCGGATCTTGCCCAGGAATGAGATCAACAAATCCAAAAGACCAGTCTTATATTAACTTTGATTTTAAACAAAAATTTATAAACAGAACAGATATTAGATTAATTACAGGTACAACTAACGATTATAAAACTGCTAAAACAAGTTTATTATATCGAAATAAACCAATTCATAAAGCGTTTTTACCCGTAGATAAATTATTTAAACCAGTTTCTAAAAATGATTTAAGAATAAAATTAGGTGTTCCTAATGATAAGATGGTATTCTTTATTGGTACCAATAATTTGGCTCATAAAAGAAAAGGAATAGATTATTTAATAAAGAGTTTAAAAATTATTAAAGATAAAAATAAAGGACAAAATATATTTTTGATAATAGCTGGGAATAATTTTGACTATATAGAAAAAGAATTGCCATTTGAATATAAGTACTTAGGTCATTTTAATAATCAAGGACAATTGGCAGAAGCCTATCAAACCGCAGATTTCTACATTTGTCCTTCAATTCAAGATGGAGGTCCTTTCATGATTAATCAATCTATTATGTGTGGTACACCAGTAGTGTCATTTAAAATGGGAGTTGCTCCTGATTTAGTAATTCCCAATAAAACAGGGTTTTTAGCAGAGCTAAAAAACGTAAATGAACTCGCTGATAGAATCATCGATGCTTCGTCTATAAGTAAAGAAGAGTTACAGAGAATGTCAGATAATTCTAGAAAATTAGGTCTTGAAGAACTCCATATAGATACCTTTGTAGAAAATATTGAGAAAATCTTTACTACTTAATATTAGTATTTTAATTAGCAACTGTTAAGTTGTACAATATATATTTAATGAACATTCTTAAAATGATAATACTATATGATACCATTTAATAAACCTTTTTTAACTGGTAAAGAGACCGAATATATTGTTGAGGCGGTAAATTCTGGTCATATATCGGGTAATGGCGTATTTACAAAGAGATGTCATAAATTTTTTACGGAAAAGTACAACTTTCATAAAGTACTACTTACAACTTCTTGTACAGATGCACTTGAAATGTGTGCATTATTGCTAGATATACAACCTGGAGATGAAGTAATTGTTCCATCTTACACTTTTGTGTCATCAGCATTGGCGTTTGTAAGACAAGGAGCTAAGATTATTTTTACTGATTCTTTATCCAATCACCCTAATATGGATGTTGATAAAGTTGAAAATTTAATAACCGAAAAAACCAAAGCAATAGTACCCGTACATTATGCAAGTATGGCCGTTGAAATGGATAAGCTAATGAAAATTGCCAATAAATATGGTATTTATGTTGTTGAAGATGCTGCACAAGCCATTAACACTTTCTATAAAGATAAACCTTTGGGAGGCATAGGTCACTTAGGAGCATATTCATTTCATGAAACGAAAAATATAATATCTGGTGAAGGTGGAATGCTGATTATTAATGATAAGTCTATGGCTGATCGTGCTGAAGTTTTATGGGAAAAGGGAACAAACAGAGCCTCTTTTTTTAGAGGAGAAGTAAATAAATACGGTTGGGTAGACACAGGATCATCATTTCTTCCGTCTGAAATAACCGCTGCCTTTTTATATGCTCAGTTAGAAAAAATGGATATGATCCAACGAAATAGAGTTTCGATATGGAATCTTTATAATGACGGATTATCCGAATTAGAAAAACAAGGAAAAATAAAATTACCGATTGTACCAGAACACTCAACTAACAATGGGCACATGTTTTATATTATTTGTAAATCATTAAATGAAAGAACTAAACTGATCTCTTTTTTAAAGGAAAGAAATATATTAAGCGTATTTCATTATTTAAGTCTTCACAAAAGCGAATTCTATTCAAAAAGCAATGTCGTGCCAGAATTATCAATGAGCGATTATTATACCGACCATTTATTGCGATTGCCCTTTTATTTTGAATTAACAGATGATGAAGTCATTAAAGTTATAGAAACAGTAATAGAATTCTATAATAATATAAAGTAATAAAAATAATTCTAAAAATATAAAACCAAAAAACACGTTATTTTTTGAAATAGCTTAAGAACAATAAAATTAAAGAAAATGAATAAAAAAGTAGCATTAATAACTGGAGTTACGGGACAAGATGGGGCTTATCTAAGTGAGTTTTTACTAAAAAAAGGATATATAGTACATGGGTTAAAGCGTAGATCATCACTTTTCAATACTGATAGAATTGATCATTTATACCAAGACCCTCATGTAGATAATGCTAATTTTATACTTCATTATGGCGACATGACAGACAGCACCAATTTAATACGAATTATTCAAGAAGTACAACCTGATGAAATTTATAATTTGGCAGCAATGTCTCATGTTAAAGTGAGTTTTGATACACCTGAATATACTGCAAACGCAGATGGTATCGGGACCTTAAGAGTTTTAGAAGCGGTACGTATTTTAGGCATGGAGAAAAAAACCAAAATATATCAGGCATCTACATCTGAACTTTACGGATTGGTACAAGAAGTACCGCAATCAGAAAAGACACCCTTCTATCCGCGTTCGCCCTATGCCGTAGCCAAAATGTATGCGTATTGGATTACTGTAAATTATAGAGAAGCCTATGGAATGTACGCATGTAACGGTATTTTGTTTAATCATGAATCTCCAATTAGAGGAGAAACTTTTGTTACAAGAAAAATTACCAGAGCTACAGCTAGAATAGCATTGGGTCTTCAAGACCAAATATTTTTGGGCAATTTAGATGCAAAAAGAGATTGGGGGCATGCCAAAGACTACGTGCGTATGATGTGGATGCTATTGCAGGCCGATGAACCTCAAGATTGGGTAATTGCTACAGGCATAACAACTTCGGTTAGAGACTTTGTGAAATTAGCTTTTAACGAAGTAGGAATAGAACTCGAGTTTCGTGGAGAAGGCGTTTATGAGAAAGGCTATATAAAAGCATGTGAAAATACGGATTATCAGATAGAAATAGGCAAAGAAGTTGTTGCAGTGGATTCAAGATATTTTAGACCTACAGAGGTAGAATTGCTTATAGGTGATCCCTCAAAAGCATTTAAAGAATTAGGCTGGAAACCAGAATATGACTTACAGGCTCTTGTTAAAGATATGATGATTAGTGATATTAAATTAATGCAAAAAGACCAATACCTAAAAAAAGGAGGGTATCAAACTTTGAATTATTTTGAATAAAAATTTTTAACAATAATGAATAAAAGTTCAAAAATATATATAGCTGGGCACAGAGGTATGGTTGGTTCGGCAATTTGGAGAAATTTAGAAAGTAGAGGATTTAAAAATTTAATTGGCAGAACATCTAAAGAATTAGATTTAACAGACCAAAGTGAGGTCAACGCTTTTTTTAAAAATGAAAAACCTGAATATGTAATCCTTGCAGCTGCAAAAGTTGGGGGAATAGTGGCTAACAACACTTACAGAGCACAATTTATTTATGAAAATACTCAAATCCAGAATAATGTAATTCATAATGCCTATTTGAACAATGTAAAAAAATTACTTTTTTTAGGCAGCTCTTGTATCTATCCTAAAAATGCCGATCAGCCACTTAAGGAAGAATATTTGTTAACATCTGGTTTAGAATATACCAATGAACCCTATGCTATTGCCAAAATTGCAGGTATAAAAATGTGCGAATCGTACAATATTCAGTACGGTACTAATTTTATTTCTGTAATGCCTACAAATTTATACGGTCCAAATGATAACTACGATTTAGAAAAATCACATGTGCTGCCCGCTTTAACACGAAAAATATACTTAAGTAAATGCTTAGAAAATAATGAATGGAATGCCATAAAAAAGAATTTAGAAAAATTACCTATTGAGAATGTAAGCGGCAATTCCGACAAGGATTCAATTCTAAAAATATTTAACAAGTATGGTATAAAGTTAGACAATTCCAATAATGTCAGTATAACCTTATGGGGCTCAGGAAAACCAATGAGGGAATTTTTGCATGCTGATGATATGGCTGATGCTTGTTGCTATCTAATTGAAAAAGTTAATTTCAGTGACTTAATAAAAGATTCCTCAGAAATTAAGAATACGCATATAAATATTGGATGCGGTGTTGATATAACCATTAATGGACTAGCCGAAAAAATTAAAAAAATTATAGGTTTTAAAGGGGAATTTATATGGGATTCCAAAATGCCGGACGGCACTTTTAGAAAACTACTAGATGTAAATAAACTAAATAGCTTGGGCTGGAAAGCTAAAATTGATTTGGACTCAGGTTTGAATGATGTTTATAAAAACTATGTTAGTCGTAATTTAAGTTAGATAGCTAATGTATTTTAATAGATGAGCAAAAAAGATTCCATAACCAATGAAAAAACAAGAATTTTATACTTGGGTTCTGGAGGGTTCCCGTTTGGGTCCGCTGCTGTACAAAGGCAAATACAATTGGCTAAATCATTAATTCATGCAGGGTATGAAGTTACAGTAGTTAACAATAGAAGTACTCATGACAAAAAAATAGCAAGAAGGGAAAGTTTAAAAATCTTAGGTCGTTATCAAGGAATACAATATTTCTATTCTTCATTGTTTACATATAGGCCGAAAAATATTTTTGTCAGAAAAGCAGCACGCTTAACAGGTAATGTTATTGAGGTTTTAACATTACTCTATTTTAAAGTTTTTAAAAGGACAAATCATATTTTATTAAGAGCACATAAGCTTAAAACATTAAAATACTATTATTTTATCACTCGGGTTTTAAAACTAGAACTAATCTATGACTATGTTGAGTTTTATGATTCTATTAGCAATCGAGATATTGTAACCTATAAAAACACAAAAAATAGTTTTGATTTTAATCTAACTAAATATTTAGACAAGGTGATAGTAATCAGTGTTTTTTTAGACAATCATATTATGAAATTAAATGCTGATGTACCAGTCATTAAGATTCCACCTATTATTGATTTTGATTATTTCAAAAAAATTGAATTTAAAAGAACACGGAAACCTTTTTTTTTGTTTTGTGGATCTGCGGCCTATATGGATATTATAGAATTTATTATTAATTCATATTCAAAATCAATAGCAATCAATAATGGTTATGGCTTAAAATTAGTAATTAACGGTAATTCTGAACAACTAGGTAAACTGAATGATTTTATTGAAAAAAATGGGAAAAAAATTGAGCTTTTAACCAAATTACCTTATTTAGATTTAATAGGTTTATATAAATCGGCAACTGCTTTGTTGATACCAATTAGCAACAATTTACAAGATGCTGCTAGGTTTCCTTTTAAAATTTGTGAATACGTAGCATCATCTAACCCAATAATTACTTCAGATGCAGGTGCAATTACAGAGTATTTTGAAGACAATGTAAATGCATTTATTGCGGTATCTGATAATGTTGATGATTTTACAAACAAACTAAATATTGTAATTGGGCAACCTGAATTGGCAGTTAAAGTAGGTAATACAGGTTATGAGTTCGGTAAAACCGTGTTTAATTATAAATCATATAGTGAAGATTTAAGAAAGTTGAT
Organism: Aureibaculum sp. 2308TA14-22; assembly: GCF_040538665.1. Lineage (NCBI taxonomy): Bacteria > Pseudomonadati > Bacteroidota > Flavobacteriia > Flavobacteriales > Flavobacteriaceae > Aureibaculum > Aureibaculum conchae. Next base: position 1,543,396 of record NZ_JBEWXT010000001.1, on the reverse strand, counting down.
CGAATCTCGATAATTTAATTTTAAATCTGTTTTTAAAAACGAATACTGACTTTGTTAACTGGGCCAATTTAAGAAAACAAGCTTAATTAATAAATAACGGAGTTTATATATATGTTATTCAATTCAATTCAATTTATATACTTTTTCCCAATTGTATTATTGCTATATTTTCTTTCTCCAAATAAGTGGAAATGGCTGGTATTGTTAATTTGCAGTTACTATTTTTATATGAGTTGGAATATAGATTATGTATTTTTGATATTATTTACTACTATTATTTCTTACGGGGCGGCAATTATGATACAAAGGTCAAAGACGCAAAGGCAAAAGAAAATATATCTTGCCACATCCGTAACCGCAAGTCTAGGGGTGTTGTTCTTTTATAAATATTTTAATTTTTTAAGCTCGTCGTTAAATGATGTGTTAAATGTTTTCAGTAGTTCAATAGAAATTCCTTATTTGAATTTATTATTACCTGTTGGTATATCATTTTATACGTTTCAAACACTAAGTTATACAATTGATGTTTATAGAGGAGAGATAGAGACAGAAAAACATTTTGGAATCTATGCCCTTTATGTATCCTTTTTTCCACAATTAGTGGCAGGTCCAATAGAGAGAAGCACCAGATTATTACCACAATTTAGAGAAAAGCACAAATTAACATCTGATAATGTTATAAAAGGATTAAAATGGGTAATCTTCGGGTTCTTTATGAAACTGGTTATTGCAGATAGGTTATCAATTTACGTAGATTCTGTATATAATAATGTTTATCAGCACGATGGCCTAACATTTATAGTAGCAACATTTTTCTTTGCGTTTCAGATTTTTGGGGATTTTGCTGGGTATTCTAGTATTGCCATTGGTGTTGCAAGAATTATGGGGTTTGATTTAATGACAAACTTCAAGCGTCCATATTTTGCTACATCCATTACTGATTTTTGGAGGCGATGGCATATTTCATTATCAACTTGGTTTAGAGATTATTTTTATATCCCAATGGGCGGTAATAGAGTAGGGGTGTCCCGGTGGTACTTAAACTTGTTTTTAACCTTTCTGGTAAGTGGACTATGGCATGGTGCAAATTGGACTTTTATAATTTGGGGAGCATTGCACGGTATCTATATTGTTATTGAAAACTATTTTAAACTACAGGTTAATAAAGATAAAAAAATATCATTTTTAAGTAGGATTTTTAGAACTACAGTTGTTTTTATATTAGTTGATTTGGCTTGGGTTTTTTTTCGAGCAAATAATGTGACAGAAGCTTTTTATGTAATAAAAAGTATTTTTAGTTTTAGTGGAGAAGTATTTTATGATATTAAAGTATTTTTTTACGCCACAATTGGTTTAATAATCTTATTTATAAATGATTTGGTAGTAGAAAGTAATCAAAACAGTATTTTAGAAAATTCTAAAATAAATTATAAGGTTACTATATATTTTGCTTTTTTAGTGTGCCTAATATTATATATTGGCGTATTTAACGGAGGTCAATTTATTTATTTTCAATTTTAATGAAAAAATCATTTCTAAAATATCTATTAACTTTTATTATAATTATATTTTTTATTGATTACGGTTGCGGTATTTTAATGGAAAAAGAATTTAAAAAAATTAATTTTAGCGATTATGGTACTATTAATAAAAATTTAAAAGTTAATGCTGAAGTTGTTGTTTTAGGTAGCTCTAGAGCTCAACATCATTATAATCCACATGAATTATCTAAAATTTTAGATAATAGTTGTTATAATTTAGGGCTAGGTGGAAATGGAGTTTTCTATAATTATGCAATTTTAAAAGAGATCATAAAAAATACACCCCCTAAAGCTGTTGTTCTTGACTTATCACCTAATGTTATTATTGATGAAAAGTCTTATACAAAGTTAAATCTGTTTTTACCCTATTATAGTAACAATGATGCATTTAAAGAGATAATAGAATTAAACCCTAAATTCTCTAAATTAGAACTGATATCCAATCTCTATATATATAACTCTACAATATATCATATTTTAAGAAGCATTAATAAGATTGATAGTATTGACAATGAATTAGGTTATAAACCATTGGAAGGTATTATTGACGTAAATAATTTTGCACCATATCATTTAGAAAATGAAAAGATGGGTGATAACAAAACTAAATATTTATTAAAAATTATAGCACTTTGTAAAGAGAATAAAATTAAATTAGTTAGTGTAATATCACCAACATACTTAAAATTTGATAGGTCAAACACAATTATTAATAAACTTGATAGTATTCTGAAAACTAATGACGTTAAATTATATGATTTTTCAGATTATCCTGAGTTTTATAAAAAACAAATTTTCTTTAAAGACCAATTACATTTAAACAAAGAAGGAGCTAATCTTTTTTCAAAATCTATAGCAAAAGTGATAAGAACTGAATTGATAAATTAATCTAATGAAGAAATTGGCAATTATAGGAGCAAGTTATTTACAAAAACCATTAGTGCTAAAAGCAAAAAGATTAGGATTTTATACAATTTGCTTTGCTTGGGAAGATGGTGCTGTTTGTAAGGAAATTTGCCATGAATTTTATCCTATATCCATTATTGAAAAAGAGAAAATATTAGAAGTTTGTAGGGAATTAAAAATAGACGGTATAACCTCCATAGGGTCTGATGTAGCAGTAACAACGATTAACTATGTTGCTGTCAACTTAAACTTAGCAGGCAATTCAATTCAAAGTGCAGAAATAAGTACCAATAAATACTTAATGAGAACCGCATTTAAAAATGGTAATATTAACATACCCAATTTTATTGAGGTAGGAACAGATTATCAACTGCATGAAATTGAAAGCTTAAATTATCCAATAATCATTAAACCAGTAGATAGATCTGGCAGTAAAGGTATTACGGTTTTAAATACTAAAAGTAATTTATCAAAAGCTATTGATTATGCTTTGAAAGTTTCGTTTATAAAAAAAGTAATTGTTGAAGAATTTATTAGTGGCGAGGAAATAAGCGTGGAAGGAATTTCTTTTAATGGGAAACATAAAATTATAACATTTACAGATAAAGTTACCTCTGGTTTTCCACATTTTGTCGAGTTAGAACACCATCAGCCATCAAAATTTTATAGCACAGAATTAAGAAATGAAATTGAAAAAACAGTACTCAATGGGTTGAATGCTTTAAAAATAAGAAATGGAGCTTCCCACTCGGAACTAATTATAACAAAAGACAACAAAGTTTATATAACTGAGATTGGAGCAAGAATGGGTGGCGATTTTATTGGCTCAGATCTTGTACAACTTTCAACTGGATTCGATTACTTAAAAGCTGTTATCGATATTGCATTTGGAAGTAACAAAAAACAAGATAATAGTATACAAAGTTATGCGGGTGTATATTTTTATTCTTCAAAATCTAAACATGTAAAAGAAAAATGTATAATGAATAAAGAATATGTAGTAGAATGTGATTTTGAGGATAAGCCAAATGATGAATTAAAGCAAAGTGCAGATAGGTCAGGTTATTTTATATATCAATCAAACTTTAAAATAACGTAATAAATTTATTGAAGATTATTGAATCATTTTTTTATTGATGTTTTGATTGAACAATTTTTAAAGTATTACATCTAAAATTAAGAAGAATTATTAAAAGAACTAATTCTTAAGTATTGATAATATGAGAAAAAATAAAACTAAATGAAAATATTATATATAATCGAATCATTAGGTGCTGGTGGTAAGGAAAGAAGATTGATTTCCTTAATAAAGGAATTAGTGATAAAAAAGAATATTGAAATTGAAATTATTATTTTATCTGAAGATATACATTATAAGGAAATTTATGATTTTAATATTAAAGTTCATTCATTTAAAAGAAATATAAAAAAAGATATTAAAATACTCTCTAAGTTTAATAAAGTATTAAAAGAATTTAAACCCAACTTAGTACATTGTTGGGATGATATTTCTGCACTTCAGTTTGCTCCTATATGTAAATTTAAAAAAATTCCCTTTTTAAATTCTATGATATCAACTGCTCCTCCTAGAAAATTACTTAAAATTTTTTCAAAAAGGTTTATGTATAACTATTTATCATACCCATTTAGTGATGTTATTTTAGCAAATTGCAAGGCAGGTTTAGATTCATTTAGGGTACCTATAAGTAAAAGAAAGTGTATTTATAATGGTTTTGACTTTAGTAGAGCAACCGTTAAGTTGTCTGAAAATGAGGTTAGAAAAAAATTTAATGTAACAACCAAATATGTCGTAGGAATGTCTGGAGGTTTTAATCCGAGAAAAGACTATAAAACTTTTGTAGAAGCTGGACAATTAGTGTTGAGAAACAGAAAAGATGTAACATTTTTAGCCATTGGAGACGGTCCAAATTTGAATACAATAAAAAATAGCATTGATAAAAAGTATTGCGATCACTTTAAGTTTGTTGGCAGACAACATGATGTAGAATCAATTGTGAATATATTTAATATTGGTGTGTTATCAACCAATATGGATTGCCATGGTGAAGGTATTTCAAACTCAATAATGGAATATATGGCCTTTAAAAAACCTGTTGTAGCAACCAATGGAGGTGGTACGCCAGAACTAATTCTTAACAATGAAACAGGCTTTTTGGTTAAACCTAAAAAAGCTGATGATATGGCAGAGAAAATAGAATACTTATTAAAAAAACCGAAAACTGCAATACAAATGGGCATTATGGGTAATGAAAGAATTAAAACTCACTTTACAATTGATAGAATGATAAATGAATTTTATGATCTTTATAAAAAATGCATAGTCTAGTAAAATAAGAAAGCTACAATTTAACAGCTATTATTTCGTTTTTAAAATAATATTAAATTTAACATTTAACAAATTTGCATAGTATGAAAAAGAAAGAATTACAATTAGAAAAAGAAGAATTGAATAAAGAAAAGTCCATTAATAAAACACACACTTCGATTCTAAGTTCAAGAAAAGAAAATTTATCAACCAAAAATAAAGATGAGATGGAGCAAACTTTTTTCACGATTTTCACTCCGATTTACAACAGAAAACGTTTAATTCATAGGGTTTGGGAAAGTCTATTGGCCCAAACCAATCAAAATTTCGAATGGATTGTAATTGATAATGGTTCAAACGACGGAATAGAAGAACTATTAGAAGAGTATCAGTCAAAGGCTACTTTTCCTATGAAAGTTATTTATCAGAAAGATTCAGGAAAATACCTTGCATTAAATAGAGTAGTACATATAGCCAAAGGTGAATTGTTATTTCCCGCTGACTCTGATGATACTTTTGAGCCAAACCTTATTGAAAGAATGACCGAAGTTTGGGCTAAATATAAAGCTGAAGATATATCTGGCATTACTGGGTTATGTAAATATGAAAATGGTGAAGTTGTTGGTGACGAATTTCCATTTAAAGAAGGCGTCTCTACTATTGAAGAGATTTTTTACAAACAACGTATTGGCGGTGAAAAATGGGGCTGTATTAGAGTTGATGTTTTAAAAAAATATCCTTATCCCACTAATTTCGGTGTTAGGTATTTTCCTGATCAATATATTTGGGATCAAATTGGATTCAATTACAAAACAGTTTTTGTAAATGAAGTTTTCAGAACCTATTTTCAAGACGCCGGCGATCAGATCACAAAACAGAAATATCATTCCAAGGAGGAAATGAGAATGAAAAATTTTTATACCTTATTTCAAATTAACTATCAATTTTCTAGAGTAGGTAAGTATTTACCAATGAAGGAATATTTAGGCAAGTTTGGATACCTATGGTTAACAACATTTAGATCTGGTACTTCAATTTTTGAGGTTTTTAAAAAGTTAGAAAGCCCAAAAAGTAAAATAGTTGCGTTTTTCACATTGTTGCCAACATATTTAGTACATGTTTTTAACTTAGGATCAATGTTTCACAGAAAACTTGACCTCTAATAATGATAATTATTTTATAAGCCTACTATTGAACTCATTGTAATTTTTTTAAAATAATGAAACTGCTAATAAACGAAGGAGTGCGGAGAGATAAATGGACTAATTTATTAGAAAATAGTCAATATTCGAATCCATTTCACACAGAAAGTTTTTATAATTTTTATAATTCTATTGAAGAATTTAGTGCTGATGTCTTTGCTTTAGAAGAAAACGATCAATATACAGCTTTAGTGGTAGTAACTATACAAAAAGAATTAGGTGTTAAGGGATATTTCTCAAGAAGAGGTATTATTTATGCAGGGCCAGTTTTTACTAATAATTCTGAATCCACATCAACGGCATTATTAAAAGGTGTTTTTAACTATTATCGTAAAAAATTAATATACATAGAATCTAGAAATAATTTTGATTATTCAGCCTTTAAAAACCATTTTGGCAAATTAGGTTTTAATTATGTGCCATGGTTAAATTTTCATTTAAACACAAAGGAGTTGGCTTCTATGAAAAAAGTGATGAGTTCATCAAAATTACGTCAAATAAAAAAATCCATTAAAAATGGAGCTCATTGGGCAGAGGCCAAATCTGAAAAGGAGATTAAATATTTTTATGCAATACTATCAGATTTATATAAGAACAAAGTGAAAAAACCATTGTTCCCAGAAGAGTTTTTTATAGAATTTTTCAGAAAAAATGTAGGGAAATGTCTTCTGGTTTATAAAGGCAATACAGTAATTGGAGGTATAATTTGCCCTATACTTAAAAATAAAATTATTTATGAAATGTACGTATGTGGCCTAGACCAAGAATATAAACATTTGTACCCTAGTTCTATGGCAACATGGGCGGCTATGGAATATGCGGTGCAAAATAACATTGCCCTTTTTGATTTTATGGGTGCTGGGAGTCCAGATGAAGATTATGGTGTAAGAGAGTTTAAGTCTCGTTTTGGTGGAGAACAAGTTGAGCATGGTAGATTTATGAAAATTATAAACCCTTTCTTATTTAAAATTGGATCTATAGGCGTAAAAGTTTTAGCAAAAATTAAATAATCAACAATTAAAACGATATTTAATTTCCTATTCTATTTATAAATTTAAACCTGATCTAATGAACATATTATTTGATATAAACCATCCGGTTGATATAAATTTTTTCAAAAATGCAATTCTAGAGCGTAAAGATGCTGGTCATGATATCGATATTATTTTTAGATCGAGGGGGAAATTAGAAAAAATTCTAAGATTTGAACTTGACGGATTTAAAATCACGAAAATTGGTAATCATAAAAAAGGCTTTCTAAAAAAAATAATGTTTCAATTAAAAAGAGATTTAGAAATAAAATCATTTTTAAAAAAGAACAAAATTGATCTAGTTGTTTGTTTTGGAGCAACTTCTGCTATTGCTGCAAAACTCTGTGGCGTACCTTATCTGGCATTTGACGATGATTTTGAGTATAAAATACCGTTCTATCATGCCAACTGGTTTTCGACAAGACACATTTTTCCGGATTTTATTGAATTTTCAAATTCTAAAACACATAAATACCATGGTTTTAAAGAACTGGCCTATCTAAATCCAAAATACTTGAATGTTTCTGAAAATGTACTTAAAGAGTATTCCATTAAACCCGAGCAATATGTTTTTATAAGGGAGATTGCACATATTAGTTTAAACTATAAAGAAAAAAACTCCATACTTATAGAATTAATTAATCAAATTAAATCGAAAGGCTTAAAAATTGTTTTATCAATTGAAGATAAATCATTAACCGATATCTACAAGGATGATTGTATAATTTTAGAAGAACCCGTTTCCGATATTTATTCATTATTGTATTATGCCCAATTCGCCATCTCCTCAGGAGATACGGTTTCAAGAGAAACAGCATTACTCGGGGTGCCTACAATTTATACCGGAGGAAGGGAAATGGTAGTTAATCAAGCCCTAGTTGAATCTGGGTTACTTTACGAATCTATTGACCTTACCGATATTAAAGAGTATATCGATTCGATAACAATGGATACCAAGAAAAAAGCTAGGGGAAAAAGTATAAATCTTATCGAAAGCAAATGGGACGATACCACTTCTGTTATATTAAAACATATCAATGACTTTGAATAAATTACAATCATATATTGTTTTTATAGAGAACGAAGACATAACCAGGGATTCTTCTGGTGGTGTTATGAGTTATATTCTTAATTTATCCAAGTATTTCATTGAAAACGATCGTAAAACAGTTTTAATTGGTTGTGGAAGTTTGAAAGGCACTGATGCTCAAAGTAAAATTTTTTCTGAATTTTACTCGATAGCTAAAAAATCTTCTTTGGGTAATTTTAAATTTTTCTTGAAATTATTTACAACAAAAACGCTAAAAAAGATTAAAAAGGGAGATATTGTTCATGTTCAAAGACCGGAAATGGTCATTCCCTTAGCCCTTAGAAAACGAAATAAAATTATTTGCACATTACACGGTGGGCAAGATATTGCCGTAATAAAAAAGAAAGGGAAAGTAATGGGCTCGTTCTATGCTTTTTTACAATATTTCGCATTTAAATTAGCTGATAGACTAATTGCTGTTGATCAAAAAAACTTGGATAGATATGTAAAAAAATATCCTTGGATAAAACACAAGATAGAATTAATACCCATCTCTGTGGATACCAATAGGTTTTTTACTAAGGATAAAGCGGAAGCAAGAACAAAATTCAATTTACCGCAAAACGAAAAAATTATACTATTTATCGGTAGGCTTGAGTATGAAAAGAATGTAGAATTTATAATAAACAGTTTTAAACAGATCAATAAAAGTAACATTAAACTGGTTATTGTGGGCTCAGGTTCGTTATATCAAGATTTAGTTAAACTTGCAGAAACACATAAGCAACAAATTCTTTTTTTAGGCGAGTTAGACAATAGCTTAATACCAGACCTTATAAACTGTGCCGATGCGATGATTCTCGCTTCGTTTTTTGAAGGAAGCCCAACGGTAGTTAAAGAATCTTTATGTTGTGGTGTTCCAGTAATATCAACGGATGTAGGTGATGTTAAAGAAGTTATAAAATCTGTTGAGGGTGGAGAAATAATTGACAATACCGTTGAAAGTTTTTTAAAGGCTGTCAACAAGTTATTGTCAAAAAAAGAGTATCAGGTTAAGAATGCATCAACCCTATTTAGCTACAATTTAATGGGCGAAAAAACGTTGACCGTATATAGTAAATAATAAGAACATGTTCGATAATGTATTTTACATTGCGGGATCCGATGGTAGTGGTAAAACCACTTTTTTATTGGATTTAGAAAAAGAACTTTTAAAAAAATCGGATAAGATTACGAAAGTTTGGATACGTTCCCCAAAAATTTTGTCCAAACCTTTAATGGCGTACTGTCGTTTGATTGGGTTGACGAAATACACTACTATTAACGGTGTAGAATATTGCAAAAGAAACTTGTATAAATCAAAGTTCGTTTCTTATACATTTCCAATGCTTCAGTTAATTGATTTCAACATAAAATGGTATTTACATAAAAGAAAACTAAATTCCGATCAAACACTTCTATTGGACCGTTTTGTTATAGACACCTTGGCAGACTTAATGGTTGATACTAAAAGGATGGATTTACATAAAACGTGGATAGGTAAGAAGTTTTTAGAATTGATACCTAAAAATTCTAAAATAGTTATTTTAAAAGTAGATGAGGAAATTGTTAGAGTCCGTAAACTGGATACTTTACATGACGAACACTTAGGAGATAAAATTAAAGTTTTTGAGTTGTTAAGTAACGATTTAAATATTAAATTGATCAAAAACAATACAGAATATAAACTTGTTAAAGATAAAGTAATAAACTACTTGCTTGATGAAAAAAATAATTGAAAATATTTTATACAGTAAAAACTTTAGTTTTTTACAGTTTCCCAGCAATTGGTTAATGCAGGGTATCTTTCATGCCGATAAAAGCGAAAAATTATATAAAATACTTTTTACCGTTGTTTTTTGGGCAATTCTATTCTTAATATTATTCTACGGATTTAATATTACTATTGTAAAAAGTTTAATTTTTGGGTTTATGATTGCCCATACATTAAATTGGTTTGTAAATAATAATTTATTTGTTCTGATAGTTCACAGAATAAAATGGTTTAAAACCACTAAAAAAGATCTTTTTAATCAATTATACGATATACAGGAAAGATTAGAGCAAGAATCCAGTAAAGGTTGGTTGCTATATAGTGTATCTTTAGGTGGTATTTGTAAAGGTACTTTAAGTGAACACTCTGATATAGACGTTTCATTGATTAGAAAACCTGGATTTAAAAATATGGTTAAAGCAATCATATTCTATGTAAAAGAGAAAAAATATGCCGATTTGAAGGGCGTTCCCCTAGATATTTTCATTTGTGATAGTCCAGAGAATTGTATCGTTAGATCCAAGTATCAAAAAAACCCGATCGTAATGTTAGATCATGAAAATGAGGTCGATACTTACTATCCCGAGAAATTGAGTATAAGTATAGAAGAAGCTATGATTTTAAATGGCGAAAGACCTTTAAAAAATAAATAATAGATTTGAAGAGAGTCCTGTTTATATCTGAATACCTAAATCCTCCGTATGACGAAGGAATAAAAAAAACAGTCTATAACCTTTTTTTAAATTTAGATAAGAATTTTGAATTGCAAGTAATTTGTAGACATGGTTTTAAAAAAGAGAACATTCATATAGTATATACTAATGTGCTGTTCTACTCAAAAGAAATCAAAACAATTATAAAGAATTTTAGACCAGAAGCAATAGTCTATTTGCCATTTCAATCAAGTACTTTTGCTAGTTATCTAAGGTTAAGAATGTTTTCAAGTTTTTCTAAAAAATCGAATATAGCATTTGTTGCATTACAGCCAAAACCATTAAAAACCTGGCAAAAAGTAGCTGTTAAATTTTTAAAGCCAGATAAAGCGTTTACACCTTCACCAGCCTTACATGAATATTGGAATACATTAAATATCAAAAATGAGTTAATTCCATTGTTAACCGATCTTACTATTTTTAAACCTCTAAAAAATGAAGAAGATAAGTTAAAGTTACGTAAAAAGTATAGTTTGCCCGAAGATGCTTTTATTGTATCCCACATGGGGCATTTGAACGAAGGTAGAAATTTAAAATCACTGGTTCCTTTGCAAAAGGCTGGGCTACAAGTAGTAATTGTTGGCAGCAGTTCAACACCAACGGACGCACAAGGTAAACAATCTTTAAAGGACGAATTATTGTCTGAAAATATAATTATCGTTGATAAATATATAGATAAGATTCAAGAAATATATCAATTAAGTGATTTGTATATATTCCCTGTGGTCAAAAAAAATAGTTCGATTGGTATGCCATTATCCGTGCTTGAAGCCAGAGCTTGCGGTACACCTGTTTTAACTTCAGATTATGGTAGTTTAAAGCATTATTTAGATAATGATCATGGTGGAATATTTTATTCTGACCCAGAAAATTTTCTTGAAACATTTAATAAAATAAGACCAGAAATAAGCCAAAATTTAATAAAAACCAAAGTTTCTGAACTGAACGATTTATTTTTTAGCTCTATACACAAACAAATTAATCAATAATGGATTTTACATTTAAAAAATATAAAGAATTGGTACAAGCTTTAAAAGATCAAGGCTATACCTTTCAAACATTTGAAGACTTTATAAAAAGCCCCAATAAAAAAGTTGTGGTTTTACGGCATGATGTAGATAGAAGATCCCCACATTCTTTAGACCAAGGTAAAGATGAAATTGACGTAGGTGCAGTTGGAACTTATTTTTTCAGAATAGTACCTGAGAGTAACCAACCTAAAGTAATGAAAGCAATTGTTGATATGGGGCATGAACTTGCATATCATTATGAGGATTTAGGTATGGCAAGAGGTAATTATGAAAAAGCCTATGAAAGCTATAAAAAGAATTTGGATTATTTTAGGAAGTTTTATCCAGTTTCAACTATATGTATGCACGGAAGTCCTGCAAACAGTATCGACAATCGTGACATTTGGAAAAAATATAATTACAGAGATTTTGATATCATCGGCGAACCCTATTTTGATATTGATTTTGATGAAGTTTTTTATATAACCGATGCAGGTAGAAGATGGAACAATACAAAAGTTAGTGTTAGGGATAAAGTAACTACAAAGTACAATTTTCCGTTAAAAACTACTGATGATATTATAAAATTGGTAAAAAACGACACGCTTCCAGACAAATTGATGATTAACACACATCCACATAACTGGTCTAATTTTGGACTGTTATGGATTTGGATATTATCTTGGCAAAATTTTAAAAATATAATAAAAGCAATATTGATTAAGGTCAGAGGTTCAAAAAATATTAAAGTAAGTGACTATAAAAGAACCTCATAAATATTTATTAAATGAAAAACGAAAAATATTGTTTATTATCTAATGACGTAGAAACTACATCGCTATGGCATAATACCTTACGTGATGAAAGCGGGTACAAGGTATTAAAAGAAGGTATGCCATTACTTTTAGATTTATACGCTAAGTACAATGTTAAATCTACTTTTTTCTTTACGGGCTATATGGCAAAATTATACCCAGAAGTTGTAAAAATGGTAATTCCTTACGGTCATGAGGTAGGTAGTCATGGACTATTACACACAAAAGAACATGGATTTGACGTGATGTCGTTAGAAAAGCAAATAAATCATTTAAAAGAATCTAAAGATATTCTAGAAAATATTATTGGAGAGGAAATTATATCATTCAGAGCTCCGGCTCTTCGTGTAAGCAATGACACCGCACTTGCATTAGAAAAAACAGGTTATAAAATAGATAGTTCTGTTGCATCTCAACGTTTTGATATGTTTATGTCCTTTGGAGGTTTAAAAAAATTAAATTGGTTAACTGCTCCAAGGTTACCCTATAGAACAAGTAAAAATACATTATTTAAAAAAGGGGAAGGGTCAATAATTGAAATACCTTTAAGTGCCTCTTTAATACCCTATTTGAGCACAACTATGAGAATTTTTCCAAATTTTACAGCTTTTCAAAGAAAGGTACTGGCTTATGAAACCTCAAAAAATGGAAAACCTATCGTATTTATAACGCACCCAAACGAGTTTATTGACGAAATGGATGAGGAACGCCAAATTAATAAAAGATCAAAAAATGTGGTTTCGGCGTTTTTGCAAGACACGCTTAGATCTAAGCTAAAAATGAAGAATTTAGGTCCAAAGGGAATACCTATTTATGAACGTGAAATAAAATATTTTGATGAGCATAAATTCAAGTTTTCTACCATAAAAAACTATTGTAAGCAAACAGGGCTTTTAAAATAAATTTTTCTTTACTTTTATTTAAAACACAATCTTATAATTATTTTACTCTCACACAATGGAATTAGAATATTAGTACTTTTACAACTAAATTTTAACATTATTTAACAAAACCCTAGTGTATTTGAAATAATTTACATATATTTGCATCAGCTATAAAAAGAAACCCCTATAAAATGATACTTACAACTTATAAGTATATAGTTAATGGTTATCCAAAAGCATCAAATTTTAATAAAAAAGATGTTTTTAATAATTATTTAAATCTTTTCATAGAGAGTTTTTCTTTCAACTATTTTTCTTTAACTAAATTAATATATGGTATATCTTTTGCTATATCAGTTAGGTTTTTTCCTATTCATTATTTTAAAGATTAAAGTTTTAAAAAAACAAATTTGCTATGATTAAAAATTACTCAACCAAAACACTTGAATCCGAAAAATTCCTTGATGATTATATCAGTTTAAAGAATGATATAATTCTGAGTCAAACTTTTCAATCCGATTCTAAAGAAGATGCTTCTAAACTCCGTTTATTAACCAATAAGTTAGCTGGAAACAAAAAATCTTCAGATTTTTCTTCACTTGAAAAAATTAGAATTGTTGTTGATAGCTTTATTGGAGATGTTAGTGAAAAAGATGTTTGTAAGAAAGAAGGCGTCTCTGTTAAAGTGTTTTCAGAATGGAAGTCAGAATTTTTAGAAGCTTTTAACAAGTATTCTGAAATTGAAGTACTTCAAAAGGCATTAAATTCTAATAATAAAGAATATATTGTTGAAGAAATTGGTGAAGGAGCTTATGATTTCTATAAAGAATTTATTAATTTATCTTCCATTAGAAATTTAGTAATATCAAAAAATAAAGTCTTATCTGCATTCAGCGACTTTAATGGCGTTGAAAATATTGTACTTTTAAATAAAGTAAATAATTTCAGATTGATAAATAAACAGTTTGAAGAAGTAAATGCTAAATTGCCTATTAATGGAATTTTATTAGGAAATTTTGAAACTTTTAATGCAAGAGCTGAGAAGCATCCAATAAACAAAATACCTTTTTTAAGTCGTATATATTTTGGGTTTGAATTTTTGTTTAAAAGAGTTATGCCTAAAATGCCGGTTTTTAAGAAATTGTATTTCTTTACTACCAAAGGTAAAAACAGATTGCTATCTAAAGCTGAGGCATTAGGAAGATTAGTTTCGTGCGGATTCGACATTGTAGATGTAAAGGTTATAGAAGGTATTCACTATTTTGCTGCTAAAAAAGTAAAGGAACCTGTTTATGATATGAATCCTAGCTATGGACCTTTATTTAAAATGAAGCGTGTAGGTAAAAACGGTAAAATTATTGGTGTGTATAAGTTAAGAACAATGCATCCATATTCCGAATATCTTCAAGATTATGTATTAAAACAAAACGGATATGCTGAAACAGGTAAACCTGCCGACGATTTTAGATTAGTACCTTGGGGAAAAGTGTTAAGACGCTATTGGATTGATGAGTTACCTCAGTTAATTAATGTTTTTAAAGGGGAGTTAAAACTTGTTGGAGCTAGACCAGTTTCTCAACGCTATTTTCAAGATATACCTGAAGATTTGCAAAAATTAAGATTAACTCAGAAGCCAGGCTGTGTACCACCTTATGTAGCTTTAGATAGAAAAGGTGCTGTTGATAGTGTTTTGCAGGCCGAAAAAGAATATCTGGAAGAAAAAATAAGAAATCCTTATACAACAGATATTAAATACTTCTTTAAAGCAATTTATAATATTGTTTTTAAGCACAAACGGAGTGCTTAATTTAAAAAAAGAATATTGTAAATAATAAAGCCATTTAATTAATTTTAGATGGTTTTGTTGTAAAAACTAAATTCTTCAACGAATGCATAAACACTGAAAATGATTTTATCTAAAAAAGAATTAAAATTTTATATTTCAGCGGATAGAATAATATCTGGTAAATCGCCTATTGGTAGTTTTAAAGAAAGATTACGTAATATTATTAGACCAGATTATATTTCATTGTATTTAAAATCGATGAGATACGTTGCATACTACAATAATGTAAATAAAAAAATAGGCTTAAAGATTTTTTATCATAAGTATATGTTCAATAAGCTAGGAGTAAAACTGGGTTTTTCTATTGGGTACAATTCATTTGGATATGGATTGTTAATTCCTCACTATGGTACAATTGTAATTAATGGAAATACAAGAGCAGGAAATTATTGCGTTTTACATACCTCTACTTGCATTGGCGGTAGTGGTAAAGTGATTGGTAATGCTCTATATTTATCTTCAGGGTCATTTATTATGGGGTCAGATTTAAAATTGGGTGATAGTATTTCTGTTGCCACAAATTCTTTAGTAAATAAATCTTTCTCAGAATCAAATTTACTACTTACAGGATCACCAGTCATTATTAAAAAGACTTCTTTACCAGCTTGGTATAATACCGAAAGAGATAAAGATCAATATATGCCTAAGATTGAAGCAATAGAAAAACTTAGATTAAGTTTGAATCTTTAAACAATTTATAGAAATGACTATATTTTTTGCTGGCTCAACAAAGCATCTACCTTCTGTTTAAAATTACTTATTGAATATTTTATAAACTCGTAATCTTTTGGGTAGGCAACTGCTTTCGATTTTAATGCCTCATAATATTTTTGTTCTATAGCTCTTTGATCACCTCTGTATTTGCCGTAAGTATGCTGAAATTTGGCTTCTCCAAATTCTGGTTTACTTACAATATCGGTTTTCTTTTTTAAATCTTTAATCGTAATTCTTCCATCTATTTTAGAGGCTTTGTTCTGTTGGTACAGCATAACTTCAGCACGAACGGCTTTGTACTTTGGAGTCTTAATGTCATTGCCTTTTTCATCTTTCATTACATTGCCATTTCCGTCTAATTTATATTGCCAACCATCTTGTACTTTTCTTTCTTGAGGTACCTTTTCTTCTAAAGTTTTTTCGGGCTCAAAAGTTAATTTGTCCAAAGAAATATCAACTTGATAATCGTAACTTGTCTTTCTATCCTTTTTATCGTGATAAATTATCCACTGATTATCAAAATTTGAAGCATTTATTTTATTTAAATGACTTACACTATCCTTAGAAATTTCTCGGATGTTATTTTTTAAATTAACCAAAACAAAACTACTCCCTTTGTTTTTAGATTTTTCAATCAAATCGTTTAGATTAGTTTTATAACTTGGATTAACGTATTGTAGATCATTTAAATACTTAAATGCTTGACGAGCATCTAGCGTAGTGCCTTTTAACAACTTTTGAGCAGAGCTATATAAACTTTCAGAATAATTTTTCTTTGCAGAGGCTATGTCTTTGGTATAATCATCAAAAATAAATTCTACTTCAGAGCCTTCGTAATATAAAGGTTGTAAAACCCTAACTTCATCTTGACGAATATCAAGGTTTAAATAGTTTCCATAAACTTTTTTAAGATTTTCTGGGGTTTTATTTTTTTGTAGTGATTTGATTTGTGCCAAGTCAGATGCAGCTGCTTTAGTATAAGCTTCCTTTAACAAAGGTATCTGTTTCTGATTGGATTTTTTAGTTTTATCTTTACTTAACTGAGCAACAGCTGTATTAAATGCTCCTGTATAATTACCTGATTGTAAATGATTCGTAGTTTTTTGTGTACCACCACAGGAAAGTAATAACACTCCAAAAAATAAAGTAAATAATAATTTTAAAAATGAATTCTTCATAGTAAACGTTAGTTGGTTTACTACAAAGTTAACTATTTTATTAATACCTATTATAAATATGGTTTTATCAAAATAGTACTGCTATTTCTATTTAGTTGATAGATGGTAATAGTTTCCCTCTACAATCTCCAAAACCAATTCTTACAGAATTATTTTTACAATAACCTTTTAAAATAACAGTATCATTATCATTTATAAATTTACGTTCGGATCCATCATTTAATTGGATAGGGTTTTTACCAGCCCAAGTCAATTCAAGCATGGAACCATAACTTTCTTTAGTTGGTCCAGAAATAGTACCAGACCCCATCATGTCACCAGCTCTAACATTACAGCCATTACTTGTATGATGCGTTAGTTGTTGAGCCATTGTCCAATACATGTATTTGAAATTAGATTCAGAAACCAATGTTTCTTGTTCATTTTCTGGTTGAATAAAAGCCTGCAAATTAATATCATAACTCCTTTTTCCAGACTGTTGTAAATAGGGTAGTGGTGCAGGGTCTTGTTTAGGGCTTTCTGTTCTAAATGGTTCTAAAGCATCCATAGTTACAATCCAAGGTGAAATTGTAGAAGCAAAGCTTTTTCCTAAAAACGGACCAAGAGGAGCATATTCCCATCCTTGAATGTCTCTAGCACTCCAATCATTAAAAAGTACCATTCCAAAAATATAATCTTCGGCTTCTTCCAATTTAATGGTTTCGCCTAATTTGTTTACGTCAGTAGTTATAAATGCCATTTCCAATTCAAAATCCAAGCGTTTGGAAGGGCCAAATAGTGGTTTTTCAGCGTCTTTTGGTTTTGTCTGCCCAATGGGTCTTTTTATTGGTGTGCCAGAAGTAACAATTGACGAACTTCTGCCATGATATCCAATAGGAATATGTAACCAATTTGGCATCAATGCATTTTCAGGATCTCTAAAAATACTTCCAACATTTGTAGCATGCTCTTTACTAGCATAGAAATCGGTATAATCACCAATAGTCACTGGTAATTTCATTTCAATTTCATCCATGGTAAAAATTATTCGCTCACTATGCTCAGCATTATCTTTTAAAATAGAATTGTTCGCATCAAATATTTCGGCTATTCTGTTTCTTACCAAACGCCAGGTAATTCGACCATCTGCAATAAAATCATTCAAGGTGTCTTGTAAAAATATATCATCAGTTAATGGAATACCATCAAAATAGCCCAATTGATGTAAAGCTCCTAAATCAATAGCATAATCACCAATTCTCGTACCAATTGTGATGATATCATCCCTAGTTAAAAAGACACCAAAGGGTATATTTTGTATGGGAAAATCGGAGTTTTCTTTTACAGTTAACCATGATTTTCTATTCGGATCGTTAGCTTTAATTTTCATATTTTGATTGTTGATTTATTTTTATTCAAATATATAAGATTATATGTTTTTGCAAAATGAAATTAGTATTTTTGGCATCACTTTAACAAACTTAATATTTTTACAATGCAACGTGATCAACAGATTTTTGATTTAATACAAGAAGAAAAACAAAGACAACTTAATGGGTTGGAATTAATTGCTTCGGAAAACTTTGTAAGTGAACAGGTTATGGAAGCAGCAGGTTCTGTTTTAACCAATAAATATGCAGAAGGCTATCCAGGTAAACGCTATTATGGTGGATGTGAAGTTGTTGACATTGTTGAACAAATTGCAATAGATAGAGCTAAAGCACTTTTTGGTGCTGAATATGTAAATGTGCAACCACACTCTGGTTCTCAAGCAAATTCGGCCGTATTTTTTGCATTGTTAAAGCCGGGAGATAAGATATTGGGTTTCGACTTATCTCATGGAGGTCATTTAACTCATGGTTCGCCTGTAAACTTTTCTGGAACTTTATACAAAACTTCTTTTTATGGTGTTGAAAAAGAAACAGGAGTTTTAAATTATGATAAAATTCAAGAAACAGCTAATAAAGAAAATCCCAAATTAATAATTGCGGGTGCTTCAGCCTATTCAAGAGATATTGATTTTAAAAAGTTTAGAGAAATAGCGGATAGCGTTGAAGCATTTTTGGTTGCTGATATTTCGCATCCAGCGGGTTTAATAGCAAAAGGAATTTTAAATGACCCTATGCCGCATTGCCACGTGGTTACTACCACAACTCATAAAACATTACGTGGGCCAAGAGGAGGGATGATTATGATGGGCAAAGATTTTGAAAACCCGTGGGGCAAGACTTTTAAAAGCGGTAAGCCAAAAATGATGTCTTCATTTTTAAATTCAGCTGTTTTTCCTGGAAACCAAGGTGGGCCATTAGAACACATAATTGCTGCTAAAGCCATAGCTTTTGGAGAAGCTCTTACCGATGAATTTTTGCACTATCAATTGCAAGTAAAGAAAAATGCTGCTGCTTTGGCAAAAGCATTTGTAGGCAAAGAATACCATTTGATTTCTGGCGGAACAGATAATCACATGATGTTAATTGATCTTCGCAATAAAAATATTACTGGAAAAGAAGCAGAAAATGCTTTGGTAAAAGCCGATATTACGGTAAACAAGAACATGGTACCTTTTGATACACAATCACCTTTTGTAACCTCAGGAATTAGAATTGGTGCTGCTGCTGTTACTACACGTGGACTTAAAGAAAGCGATATGGCAACTATTGTTGATTTTATTGATGAAGTGATAAATAATCATCAAAATGAAGAAGTATTGGAATCTGTTGCCAAAAAAGTAAATGAAATGATGAGTCATAGGCCTTTATTTGTATAAGGGTTATACCAGTTTATAAGTATTGTGATTCAATAGAATTCATGATAAAAATCATTTTAATTTTCTAAATATTTTATTTATTTAGCAGATATTACCTAAAACTAATAATATGGGTTCTCAATCTGTTAAAGCCATAACGTCTCAAAAACAGCGAAAAAAGTTTGTCTATCATTTACTCAATGATGTAAAAGCACTTGAGAAAATGATAAATGATGACCTTTTTGAAAAGGGAATTCAACGTGTTGGTGCAGAGCAAGAACTCTGTATAACCAAAAAAAATTTTCGCCCCTCAAAAAATGCATTAGAAATTTTAAAAAAAATTAACGATAAACATTTTACAACTGAACTGGCCCTATTTAACCTTGAAATAAACTTAGATCCAGAAGAACTTACCAATAACTGTTTTTCCAACATTGAAAATCAGTTGACAGCCCTATTAGAAAAAGCACATAAAGCGGCTGAAGAAGTAAATAACAATAAGATACTGTTAACCGGTATTTTGCCTACTTTAAAGAAAAAGGATTTAGTATTTGAAAATATGACACCTCTACAACGTTATCAAACGCTAAATACCGTTATGAAAAACATTAGGGGAGATGATTTTAAATTACGAATACGTGGAGTTGATGAATTAATTATAAAGCATGATTCTATTCTTTTTGAAGCTTGTAACACAAGTTTTCAAGTGCATTTACAAGTAGACTTGGATGAAATAGTAGATAAATATAATTGGGCTCAAGCTATAGCTGGCCCAATATTGTCAGTGATGACTAACTCTCCTCTTTTGTTAAATAGAGAATTATGGGCTGAAACCAGAATAGCACTTTTTAAGCAAAGTGTTGACTTACGTACAACTTCACACCTTTTAAGAGAGCAAAAACCCAGAGTTTCTTTTGGAAATGATTGGGTTTATAACTCTATTATTGAATTATTTACAGATGATATTTCTAGATACGCTCCGTTAGTAACTTCTAATTTTAAAAAGAATTCACTTGAATTGTTGGATAATGGTGTTATGCCCAAACTAAAGGCATTAAATCTGCATAATGGCACTTTATATAAATGGAACAGGTTGTGCTATGGTGTACATAAAAACGTAGCACATTTACGTATTGAGAATAGATATATTCCATCCGGACCAAGTGTAAAAGACGAAATTGCAAATACTTTATTATGGGTAGGCGTAATGCAAGGCATGCCAGATAGGTATAAGAACATTTGGAAGAAAATGCATTTCAAAGATGCTCGGGGTAATTTTATTAATGCTGCTAGAACGGGTATGGATACATATTTTAATTGGTTTAATGAAGGTATATCCGCAAAAAAATTGGCTTTAGATGTATTAATTCCAATGGCTAGAAACGGTTTGTTAAAATCTAATATTGACCCTGTAGAAATAGATACCTATTTGAATATTATAGAAAAGCGAGTTACAAATAATATTACTGGTAGTAAATGGCAAGTGCGGAGTTATAGAAAACTTAGAAAAAGGGTTTCTAAAGATGAAAGTACAATGTTATTAACCTATAAAATGTATAAAAACCAACGCACCAATAAACCTGTACACCAATGGAAAATGCCCAATACAAAGGTTTTAGATTTTAGCCATAGATATGATAAAATTTATAAAGCTA
The DNA here is from genome assembly GCF_040538665.1 of Aureibaculum sp. 2308TA14-22. Taxonomy (NCBI): domain Bacteria; kingdom Pseudomonadati; phylum Bacteroidota; class Flavobacteriia; order Flavobacteriales; family Flavobacteriaceae; genus Aureibaculum; species Aureibaculum conchae. The sequence goes on along the minus strand of NZ_JBEWXT010000001.1, from coordinate 1,522,007 downwards.
TGACCACAGAACTTTTTGTAGTCAATGAAAATGATTTGGTGGAATTAGTCGCCAAAGTTATGGAATGGAAAAAAATACGTCATTTACCTGTTATAAATAAATCTAATAAAATAACTGGATTAATTACCAAAACTAATTTATTGAACTATGAAAAAAGAACCAATGAAAATTTAATTGTGGCTAAGGACTTTATGATTAAAGATGTTATTACCGTACATCCTGAAATTTCAATTTCTGAAGCTAAAGCAATTATGATTAAAAATAATATTGGGTGCTTACCTGTTGTCGATAACCATACATTAGTAGGTATTTTTACAAAAAATGATTTAAAAAGGATTGATGAATATGTTGATTAGTGAAAATAAAATAATGGTTGAAGATTTTGAAAAAGAAGTTTCGGTTAAAAGAGTTTTAGCTCATATAAATGGAAAAAAGGAAACTCCAACTGTTGTAATTATTGCTGGTATCCATGGTAATGAAAAAGCTGGTATAATAGCATTAAATAATGTAATACGAAAGATAAAAGACAATTCAATTTCCTTTGAAGGAAATTTTTATGCCATATCTGGTAACATTAATGCTCTAAAAAAAGGAATTCGTTATGATACAGTTGATTTAAATAGGGTATGGACCGAAAGTCAAATTGAATATATCAATACTTCCGTAAATGGATTTAACTCAGATGTAAACGAGCAAATTGAGATTTACAATACTATTAAGAATATATTATCACAAAACAAAGGACCATTTTATTTTATTGATTTACATACTACTTCTGCAGCTACAGAACCGTTTATTACTATAAGTGATTCTTTGAATAACAGAAAGTTTACTTCAAACTTTTCAATACCCATCATTTTAGGAATTGAGGAATATCTAGAGGGACCTTTACTTACCTATATAAATGAATATGGTCATATATCATTGGGTTTTGAAGCTGGTCAGCATGAAGATAGGTTATCAATTACCAATTGCGAAGCTTTTATTTGGCTATCGTTGGTAATTTCAAAATGTGTAAAGAAAAATCAGATTAAAAATTATAAGCATTATCAGCACTTACTCAGTAAAAACAAGGGTGACCAAGATTTTTACGAAATAAAATTCAAGTACGGTATTGATAAGGGCGAAAATTTTAATATGGTAGATGGTTTTGAAAACTTTCAAAAAATTACTAAAAATCAATTGTTGGCATATAGTAATTCACAAAAAATAAAATCAACCTTAAATGGGAAAGTGTTTATGCCTTTATATCAAAAGCAAGGTAATGATGGTTTTTTTATTATTAAGCCCATATCAAAATTTTGGTTAAACCTATCCAAAAGTGTCAGAAAATTAAAACTATATCAACTATTACGGATTTTACCTGGCATTAAACAAGACAAAACCAATAGATATGTTTTGATAGTTAATCCAAAAACAGCAAGGTTTCTAGCTGATGAAATTTTTCATTTATTTGGATATAGAAAAAAGGTTAAAAAAGAAGATAAGTGGTATTTTATTAAACGTGATAGGGAAGTTAGTCGGTTTTCATAAAAAAGAAGATTAAATCAAGTTTTTATTTTTCATCATATGCTCTTTCAATAATATTTTCGGGCAATGATTTTTTTGCTTTTGCTCCCAATTTTTTGATTTTTTCTACACTTGTAATTAAGTTACCTCTTCCTTCTACAAGTTTGTTCATTGCTCCTTTATATTCATTTTTGGCTTCATCCATTTTTTTTCCAACTTTAGTCAAATCATTTACCAATCCTTCAAATTTATCGTATAATGCTCCTGCTTGACGGGCAATTTCAATGGCGTTTCGTTGTTGTTTTTCGTTCTGCCACATGCTATCAATGGTTCTTAATGTTGCCAATAGCGTAGAGGGGGTTACTATTACTATGTTTTTTTCAAAAGCCTTATTATACAGTTGGTTATCAGTATTTATTGCAATAGCAAAAGCAGGATCTATGGGAACAAATAGTAAAACAAAATCTGGTGATTCAATTTCATAAATATCTTCATATTTCTTTTCAGAAAGTTGTGATACATGCCTGTTAAGTGAATTAATATGATCTTTTAAAAATCGTGCTTTTTCTGATTCATCTTCAGCATTTGCATAACGCTCATAATCTGTTAGTGAAACTTTTGAGTCAATAATCATTTTCTTATTATCAGGAAGATTGATAATAACATCTGGCCTTAGCCGAGTTTTGTTTGCTTCATCAGTACTAAAGCTTTTTTCTAAGAAATATTCCCTATCTTTCTCTAAACCAGATTTTTCTAACACGCGTTCTAAAATCAGTTCACCCCAATTTCCTTGGGTTTTACTATCACCTTTTAATGCTTTGGTCAGGTTTACGGCTTCTTTGCTCATTTGTTCATTCAACTCTTTTAAGCCAATAATCTGTTGACGTAAAGCGGCATGGTAGTCAATACTTTCTTTGTGGGTTTTGTCTACTTTATCTTCAAATAACTTTATTTTTTCGTTTAATGGATTTAAAATAGTCTTTAAATTTTCTTTGTTTTGTTCAGTAAATTTGGTTGATTTTTCTTCTAATATTTTATTGGCCAAATTTTCAAATTCTTTGGTGAATTTTTCTTGAATGTTTTCTAGTTCTTTTTTTTGCTCTGATAGCTTTTCGTTTAAATTATTAATTGCAGCATCTTGCTGAATGTTAATTCTTACAATATCTTCTTTTTCAGATTGAATTTGTTTATACTCTAATTGAAGTTCGGAAATGGTTTTTTCAGCATTATCCTTAATAGTGTTGAGAATGTTATTTCGTTCTTTAAGGGCAGATTTTTCCTTTTCAGAAGCTACTTTGGTCAATAATTTACCAATAAAAGCACCTATGAGCAAAGAAATAATAAAGATGATAATGAATATAAAATACTGTTCCATTAATAGATTGAATAGTAAGCGATAATATTACAAAAATTATAGAAATATTTTGTGTACGATCAGTATTTCTTATACATGAGTTGTTACCAAAAAATCACCGTAGAAAGTGGAAGTAATTTTATTTATCAGCAACAGCAGTTGATTGTTTTAACAGCTTTTGTTGTTGCTTTACAGTAAGAGAACTACCATCAGGGCTCCATCCAGGTGGGCCAAAAATGAACATAAAACCTTCTTTAAAGGTTTTAGCTTTTTTTACATCTCTCCATATATCACCATATTCATGGGTAAGTATAACTAACGGATTGTAAGATTGTGGTGGCTTTGTTACACCATATTCAATATCAATAGTCTCATCCAATTCTTTCCAGGTACCGAACATTTTATCGAATATATTCAAATACCCTCCATGATTTTTATCCATATATTCAATATTTTTGGAATGATGTACTTGGTGTTGTGTGTGTAGGTTTAAGAATTTTTCTAAAAATCCGAGTTTAGGAATATATTTGGTATGTAACTGGAATTGCCATAACGCTTCAATACCCATACAGACTATTAGCATTTCGTAATGAAAGCCGATTGCAGGAATCCACATATAAAAGAAAGGTTTGTATAAAACGGTGAACCAACCATTACGTACAGCAGTCCCTAAATTAAAATTATCTGAAGAATGATGTACTACATGTGCTGCCCACAAAAACCTAATTTCGTGATTAGCTCGGTGAAACCAATAATAAGAAAAATCATCTAGTAACTGACAAATTAACCAAATGTACCATGCCCAGCCGAAAGATTCGTAACCCATAATATTAGTGCGGACACCATCAATCATTGGATTAAATAGCTCATACACAAAACTGAACAATACAATGGCAAAGACAATTTTTACCAAAGGAGCTATTATAGCTGAACCAATGCCCATAGCACCACTTGCAAACAGGTCTTTCCACTCGTACAACTCGTCGTTATCATGAGTTTTACTATATACTAGTTCCAATAAAATAAATGCTATAAATGCAGGTCCACCATAGACCAAAGGGTTGGTTAAATCCAATGTTTAAAAAATTTCGGTAAATATACTTAATTAAACTAAGTTTAAGCAATCAGATTTTCAATAGTTTCTGCTAATTTGAAATCTTTATTTGTAACACCGTTGGCATCGTGGGTAGATAACCTAATAGACAATGTGTTATAAATATTTAACCATTCAGGGTGATGGTTCTGTGCCTCAATCTCAAAGGCAATACGAGTCATTATTGTAAAACAATCTCTGAAATTTTCAAACTCTAAAATGGTTTCAATGCCATTGTCTCTATATTTCCAATTGGGTAGTTTTTCTAAATTATTTTCTATTTCTGGTTGTAAAAGTTTTTTCATAATTAAATTTTATACTAGTGCGATTTTAAAAGGCAATATACTTCAATTTTAGATATTGAAATTTAAATTACAAATAATATAATAAATCATTGTTATTTTAATCGTAAGTTTTATATTTGCACCGCTATTTTAGCAAATGGTGGCATAGCTCAGCTGGATAGAGCACCTGCCTTCTAAGCAGGCGGTCCTAGGTTCGAATCCTAGTGCCATCACTAAAAAGACCTTACAGAAGTAAGGTCTTTTTAGTTTATAGAATTCCACAAAATGTTTACAGCATAAATTTTTGTATTAAAAATTAATTATCTGGATGCTCTTTTAACAATTCTTCAGGACTGTAAAAACCTTTTTTATCTTTTACGCTCGCTCTTACTTCTTTAACTTTTTCAGGTGAAATAGCTGAAGCACTATTACCAAAAGAATTTCTTACATAGGTTAACACAGCAGCCAATTCTTCATCATTTAACATGCCCTCAAATGGTGTCATTGGCACTTGACCAGGGTAGCTTTTCCCTAACACTTCAATAGGACCCATCATTCCTTTTAATGTTAGCTTAATCAATCGTTCTTCGCTACCCAAAATCCATTTGGTTCCAGCAATGGGAGGGAAGCCAGATGCTTCCAACCCTTTACCATCTGTTTGATGACAGGTAACACAAAATCCTTCTCTATTATATATTTCAGCTCCTTGAACATATAAAGCTTTTTCAGCCCCTTTTAGAGTAGTCTTTATCTTTAATTTATCAGGGTCTTCACCCATATTATGACCATTTAAATGTGCTATAGCGGCCTTATATGGAGCTTTCATCCAACTATCCATAGGCATTTTTCCTGCTTCATCCAGAATCGGATTTCCAACAGAAGGTTCAAGCCATGAAGCTGCAACTAACGCTTCTAATCTTACACGAGGATGCTTATCTTGAACGGCTTTAATCAATAATTCAGCTTGGTTATTTATCTGGTGCCCTCCATAGCGTAAAACTTTAACCGCTGCCGCTCTAGCTCTAAAATCATTTGCATTTAACATTTGATTCAATAACTCAGCATCAATTTTATTTAAACCCCAGCTTACCCATAATGCCTCTAAAACATGATGTTCATATCTTGGATTTGCTTTATCCAAGTTACTGACCCAAGTTTTTATTTTTGATAAAACTTCATCGGTATCTCTAGCTCTTAACTCTCTTCTTGTGCGATAGCGTGTTCTAAATTCTGGAAGTTTTAAATTATCCAACAACTCATCAATTGTTGCTCCTGAAACCTTTGCTGGCTTTAAAAGAGGTCTTGATGGATAAGTAATTCTATAGACTCTACCATGTGAGTGGTCTCTTAAAGGATCACGTGCATTATGCTGCATATGTCCAATAAGTACATTATGCCAATCGATAAAATATAAAGACCCGTCTGGAGCAAACTCCATATCAACGGGACGGAAATTCTTATCTGTTGATTTAACCAAATCTAATCTATGTTTGCTAACATACCCGGCTGAATCAACTTGATCTTTCATGGAATGTTGTTTAGTTCCTAAGAAACCGATGGTATTGTTGATTAAAATATCTCCTTGAACTTCATCTGGAAAGTGACTACTTGAAACAAATTCCAGTCCTGAAGTAGGTCTTACCCTATGAGCATCTTCAATCAAATTTGCAGGTCTAGGATTGGCTCTTCCATATCTATTTTTAATTGTTCCAGGCATCATCCATGTCATATCTGGACCAGATGTATGAGCAAAGAAATTTTGTCCCCACTCATCAAAAGCTATTCCCCATGGATTAGGAATTGATAGTTGAGCGGTACGCTCTAAATGATGCCTTTGCGGGCTATATCTGTAAAATCCGCCATTAGTTCCTCTTACTGGGCCATAAGCCGTTTCTACATTGGTATGCAGAAATACACCTTCTCCCATATAAATTGCCCCCGAAGGATCAGCAGCAAATGCACTAATGGCATGATGAGTGTCGTGATCATCAAAACCACTTAAAATAACTTCAGTTTCATCTGCTTTGTCATCACCGTCTGTATCTTTTAACAACACCAAATTAGTTCCTTGGGAAACATAAACACCTTCAGGTGCAAATTCAAACCCAATAGTTAAATGTAATCCATCAGCAAAGACAGTTTCTTTGTCAGCTTTACCATCATTATCGGTATCTTCTAAAATAATAAGTTTATCATCTGGCTTACTATCTCCTGGTTTGTAATGTGGATAACTGGGCATTACGCCAACCCATAATCTACCCTTATTATCAAAGGACATTTGAACGGGATTGGCCAAATTACCAAATTCTTTCTCCGAAGCAAATAATTCTACTTTATAACCGTTGGCCGTTGTTAATGTGGCTTCAGCATCTTCACCATAAAGATATTGGGGATCGCCATTTTTATTACTGGGCTTATAATTGGTTTCTACTTCAGGTAATTTTTTTGTGTTGGCATCAGCCGCAGCTAAATCCATTTTTTCTCCTTTAATAGCTTTCCAAATGGCTTGATCACGGATATCCGTCATTTCTCTCAATTTCTCTACTTCAAAAGGATAATTGTCTGGACCAAATGGGTCATAGCGTCTACCATAGGCATGAACGCCATTTGGTATTTTATAATCATTATGCCAAATCCAGTTTTTTTCCATAACCGCATCATGCACCAACTTTCTATTCGTTTCATTTCTCAGCTTTACGGAGCCAAATACTTCATTAGCTAAGAAGTTGGAGAAAACCTTATATCCTTTATTGTTAAGTTGAAAACCATCTGCGGTTAAATCTTCACTTTCATTAGTGTACCATTTTTCAGTAGCGGCAAATGCATCTACAAATAATAAATTATTTGCTTTAGCTACTTCTTGCATAGCTTTAGTGTAAAGAGCTAAGTTAACATTCTCTTTTTCTCCATTAGGTAAATCCATCTTTTCAGATAAATCTTCAAAAGCAATAGGAGAAATCAATACCAATTCAGGAGGATTTTCTCCATTATAATTTTGCTTTTTAGTGTGGGTTATAAATGCCTGAAGTTCGGCTTTGTAATTATCCAATCCATCTGGACCTTGAAAAGATTCATTGTATCCAAAAAATGCAAGAATTATATCAGCCTTAAGTCTTGTTAACCACTGATCTGGAGTTTCAAAATGTCCAGTACTACCAGACTTGTTTGCCAGTTCAGACTGAAAAACTTCTGCTCCTGGAAAAGCCCATGGCGAATTTCTAGAAGAATGAGGTCTAAAGCCTGGTGTATTACCACCATCTGCCATATTTCTTATATACAGTAGGCTATCAGGGTATCTCATTTGCATTTCAGTTTCAAAATGCCCATAATTAATCATTCTTGAAGCTAAATTGTTACCTATAAGTACAATATGGCTATCTTTTTTAATAGGAGTAAGGTTTTCTTTTTTCGATTCTGAACAACTGTAGATGATCGATATACTTATTATGAATAGGAGGGTAGAAAATGATTTTTTTATTTTGTTATACATAATATTAGTTTAAAGTTGTTCAATTAATGTTGATGTGTTTACCTTCTTTTACAGATAACTCACAAGCTTCTATTATTTTCTGACATGTAATGGCATCTTCGATAGAAGATAATGGTGCTTTGTCATTACGAATCACTTCATTTATAAAATGAGTAGCTGTATTTTTTATTGATTCTGGATAAGCTTGATAGGTCTGAGAGTGAGCTCCGTTTCTATCATTAATGACCCAATCTCTATAACTATAGCGAGTACTTCCGTCAGTACCTATGACTTTGATCATGCAAGTCCATGGATCACCTGCATGGTCATCATTAGCAAAACTAGCACACAAATGACTTAATGAGCCATTTTGCATTTGTATGTTGGCCATGGCCAAATTTTCTTGAGGTGCAATTTCGGTATTTACCGTATGTTTAAAACAAGAAACGGTTTTCGGTTGACCAGCCAAGTATAGCATAGTATAACTATGATGCGTTAATATTTGACCAATTACGCCAGGGTATCTTGTTCTGATTTCATCAGCATGGTGAATGTTGTACATCATATAAAACTGAGTAATTTTACCTAGTTTGCCATTTTGTATCATTTCTTGTGTACGTTTTATTCCGTCCTCATAAATGTAATTATGTACTGGCATACATTTTACTCCTGCTTCCTCGATTGCATTTTGCATAGCTAAAAGTTCATCAATGCTTGAGGCAGCTGGTTTTTCAACAAGTATGTGCTTACCTGCTTTAGCAGCTTTTATGGTGTATTCACAATGAGTTTCCATATTAGTCAATATAAAAACCGCATCTATTAAAGGATCATTTAGTAATTCATCGACCGTAGCATATACTTTACAATTAAACTTTTCAGCTTTTTTTTTGCCTTTTTCTAGCGTTCTGTTCCAAAGTCCAACAAGTTCAGCACCTTCTAGGTTTTGAATGGCCTCTGCATGTAAATTAGCAATATCTCCAGCTCCAATAAAAGCAATATTTATGGGTTTCATATTATGGTTTTGAATAGTTCAATTTTCCTTTTTCCGCTAAATTCATAAATGCTAGTAATGATTTTTTAACCCCTTCTGAAATACTAGTTAAAGGTAAGTTTTTAAATGTAGTATTAATTTTATCGTGACTCAAGTCGGATACGAATAAATTAGGTTCTGCATTTTCTGCTATGGTCAATTCTACAAATTCGTCCATGCTTAAAACCCTTGCTTGCTCTTTTACTATATTTAAAAAATCGTTGATAGCTATGGTTTCCCCTTTTATGTTAAATGCACCAAAACCATTATATGGAGATAAGGTACAGGTAGCAAAGTGTGCACCTACATCTTCAACAAAGTGATAATTTTCCCGTCCGTTATATGGCATTTCAAAAGGAATTCTCTTTTCTGTAAAAGCACCTAGAGCAATTGCCTTTAGTGCATTGGTAGGTGCAGATGTTTTTCCTTTATCTCTACCTAGACCGTAAGTTGTATTTATTCGCAAACAAACTGTAGGAACCTTCGTTGTATCATAAAACAACCTAGCCAGATGTTCACCAGCCAATTTCCAGATTCCATAATGATTAGGTGGTGAAAGTTGAGCGTCTTCGGTTATACCAGGCTCAGGATACATAGCACGCATTCCGTAAACAGCTGCAGAACTAGCAAAGACAAAACGTTTAAGATTAGGTAGCTTTTCGGCCGTATCAAAAAGTGCCATTGTACCACCTGTATTAATTTCCATACCTTGGATATGGTATTTAGAACAATCTGGACTTTGATAAGCCCCTAAATGGATAATGTGGGTTGGATTTACCTTTGCTAGAATAGACGGAATAGCATCATAGTCTGCAATATCTAAGTTTATAAATTCTAACTTTGAATCTAAAGTATCTCCCAACCACAGTTTCAATGTTTCTGAATTGTTCGATCTTGAAGTAACAACAATTTTATCTACTTCTTTAGATTGTAATAATTTGTAAATTGTAACTGCACCAATACATCCGGTACCGCCTGTTATAAAGATTGTATGCATTTAATGTTATTAACCTTAGGTTTTAAGCCATACTTTTAGCTTATTTATAATTGTTTTTTATTTCTTCTAGGATGAGTTATATTAATTCATTTTTACCACCGCTTTGATATTGTTTGTTTTGATTGAATCTTCAAAAGCTTTTGTAATATCAGAAAAATCATAATGATTGATATAAGCTTCCGCGGGAAAGATTCCTGTCAACATTAGTTTCATGGCTATCACATAATGTTCACGACAAGACCCCATAGAACCTCTCATACTTAAAGAGGTTCGTGTTAAATGGGTTGCATTAATTGATACTTCTTCTGGATAGGTAGCGATAACACAAATATCTCCTTCGGGTTTTACTATGCCAAACGCTTCCGAAAGTACAGGTGGCACTCCAGAGCATTCAATCACCAAATCAACTTGACCCGAAGTTGTTCCAAAACGTATTCCATTTTTATCATTTATTCCATTTTTTAATTGTGAAGTTAGTGTATTATCTGGTGACACTTCTATAGTAATAAAATCTTGCTCTCTTGCCTTTTTTAATCGCTGATTTCGATCATGGGCTATGCCTGTAATAGCAACCCTAGCACCAGATGCTCTTGCCAATTCAGCGGACATTAATCCAATAATACCGCAACCCGTAACAATTACATCATCTCCCGGTTTAATGTTCGCTGCACTATTTAAAGCATTCACAACAACGGATAAAGGTTCTACTAATGCTCCTTGTTTAGAACTTAAACCTTCACTTAAAATAACTACTCTATCAGATTCTAAAACAACTTCTTGTCCGAAACCTCCGTTTTTATGAAACCCAATGATTTCCTTAGAAGGACATAAGTTCCACTTAGAGACACTACAGGCTGGGCAGTCCGCTTCTTGACAGCCTAACATGGCCAATGGTGCAAAGATGTCTCCAACTTTAATATCTCCATGATTACCAGGTCCTAGTTCAATAATCTCAGCACTAAATTCATGTCCAATAACTCGCGGTCGTTCCACCCAATCAAAATTGGACTTACCGAGTGCAGCACTATTATCTGAGCCACAAATACCCGTAAACAGCGTTTTGGCTCTGATTTCTCCCTCCTTAAGAATGGGTGGGTCCATTTCTACTATGGAAGTATTCGTCGTTACCAAATCGGCCGTTGGTTTTATTTTTTCCTTGGCATGAAGGCAGAATCCTTTAATCATTTCTGTATTTTATTTTAAAAATTCCAATCTACACCAGTATCTTTCCACTGTTTAGATTTAGCAGATTCCAAAACCGCTTCACATACCTTTTGAGTTTCTTGAGCTTCTTTGAAGGTTGGAGAACAGGGCTTACCTTCTTCCAAACTTTGCAAAAAATCTGCGATTTGATGTACAAAACTATGTTCGTAACCAATGGATAATCCTGGAACCCACCATTTGTCCATATAGGGATGGTCTCCATCTGTTACATGTATGGAACGCCAACCTCTTTCCATAGATTCGTCGCGATGGTCAAAATACTCTAATCTTGTTAGATCATGTAAATTCCATTTAATGGATGCATGTTCTCCGTTAATTTCAAAAGTATAAAGGGCCTTATGTCCACGTGCATATCGCGTTGATTCAAACAATCCCAAAGAACCATTATCAAAGTGACAATGAAATAGGCAGGCATCATCAATGTCTACTTTTTGCTTTTCTCCAGTAATCGTATGTACTCTTTCTTTGATAAACGTTTCGGTCATGGCAGATACATCTTTTATGCCTCCGTTTAACCACATAGCTGTATCAATACAATGAGCCAATAGATCTCCAGTAACACCAGAACCTGCAGCTGCATTATCTAAACGCCATAAGCCTTCACCACCTTGAGGTAATTCAGGACTTATAGTCCAGTCTTGTAAAAAATTAGCTCTATAGTGAAATATTTTACCCAACTTACCAGCATCAATTAACTGTTTTGCAAGTGTTACGGACGGAAGTCTTCGATAATTAAAATATACGGTATTAGGCACTCCGGCTTTTTCAATGGCATCTACCATTGGTTGAGCTTCGGCAACAGTTCTTGCCAAAGGCTTTTCACAGAGAACCATTTTACCCGCTTCTGCAGCCGCAATGGCTATCTCAGCATGCATATTATTTGGTGTACAAATATCAATAGCATCAATATCATCTCTTGCAACCAATTTCCGCCAGTCTGTTTCAATTGATTCATAGCCCCATTGGTCTGCAAAAGCACGAACTCTTTCTTCATTTCTTGCACAAACGACTTTTAATACAGGACGAAATTTTAAATCTGGGAAAAAATCCCCAACTCTTTTATAGGCATTAGAATGAGTTCTCCCCATAAAACCATAACCTACCAATCCTATTCTTAGTTCTTTTTTAGTTGACATATTTTAAATAAATGTTTTAATTATTTTAAGCTTCGTACCAACCATGCTGTTGGCGTACTTTGATCATAGCTCCAAGTACATCATTCCACGTTTGAGGTTGCATCATTACATCATTAGGAAACATACAACCATCCCAACAAATATGCTTAAACTTCTTTGTTAAAATTCCATTTTCGTCTCTGAGCCAGTGTCCAGCATCAACTGGAATATCCAATTTACCATTAGGGTCGTTTGCTTGGCAATGCCTTCCTGTTTTATCATGAGAACCCGCACCAAAGACGGTACCATCATTCTGAGCAACATGAAAATCTATAGTCCAAGGGCGTAGTGCCTTTGTAACTGTTTTTAAGCCTTCTGTTAAGGTTGCTCTATCATTCCAATCAAAATTTTCTGGTAATATTCTTTCATCAGGTTTATTATATCCAAGTAAATAAAGTAGGGTGTGAGCCATATCTGCTTGAAATCCAATATTTGGCCTATCCACAGCTTCTAAAGTATTTACCATTGTTTTCCATCCATGCATGCCACCCCAACAAATTTCTCCTTCAGCAGCTAATGATTCTCCATAGTCTGCTGCAACATCACAAGCCTCTCTAAAAGTATGGGCAATAAGTTTGGTGTTTTCAACAGGATTTTTTGCCCAAGTTTCTGGGTCAACCGAAGAATCTATTCTAATAATTCCGTGAGGGCGAATACCTAAATCCCTTAATTTTTTTCCAATTTTACTTGCTTTTTTTACTTGTGTAACGAACATATTACGTTCTTCTTTAGAGCCCATAGCTGACCCACCACCAGTTCCGGCCCAAATAGGTGCTACTAAACTTCCTATTTCTAGATTTTTTGACCTTGCCATGTCAGCCATTTTTTTTATTCCATCATCTGAGGAGTCGATATCTAAATGAGGATCTGCTAAAAAAAGATCAAAACCGTCAAATTTTACACCATCAACTTCTGCGTTGGCGGTTAAATCAATCATTGTGTCGATGGAAATAGGCGGTTCAGAATCTGGCCCTTTACCTACTACACCTGGCCATGAGGCGTTGTGTAGCTTGGGAAAATTATTTTCTTGCATAATTTTATTTTTTATAAACTAATTTGGAAATTCAAACGAAATATTAATGTAAATTTAAAGCTGTAAATTATAAATATTTTTTATAAATCACTAAAAATTGGATTATTTTTATAATTTTGATTACTATTATACACAAATATTAAAAAACAACAGCACTTCTTATGAATTGTTAAAACCCAAAAAATCAATCTATGTCAACTACAAATCTGGAATCCCAAATTAATACAAATCGACTTTTTTATGCGAGTTGTTTTGCACTTATTACTACCGCCTTTTCTTTTAGCTTTAGAGCAGGTATTTTGCCCCAACTACAAGAAGCATTCGGCTTATCAGCAGGACAATTAGGAACTATTAATTCTATGTGGTTTTATGGTTTTCCATTGGCTATGATTGTGGGCGGTTTAATTTACCATACGGTAGGACCAAAAAAAATTATGCAATTTGCTTTCATAGCACATACGCTTGGTATTCTGTTAACTATTTTTGCAGGAGGCTATATGGGGCTAATCATTGCGACATTTCTTATCGGTTTAGGTAATGGTTGTACCGAAGCTGCATGTAATCCCATGATTGCAGATAGTGCTACTGGAAAAAAAATGAACACCCTTATGAATAGATTCCATATGTGGTTTCCAGGTGGAATAGTTTTAGCAAGTTTACTCAGTTATGGAATGACAGAATTGGAATTAGGTTGGCAGGCACAAATGGCGATTATTTTAATCCCAACAATTATTTATGCCTATTTGTTTTTTGGTCAAAAATTCCCTAAACCAAGATTACAGGAAGCGAAAACATTAGCTGGGAATTTAAAAGGCATGGCAACGCCAATTTTTATATTTATAGCGGTTTGTATGGCTATGACAGCAATATCTGAATTTGTACCTAATCAATGGGTTAGATTAGTATTAGAGGGTAGTGGAGCAGCACCAATGATTATAATGGCTCTTACTTTTGGAGTTATGGCAATTGGGCGTTATTTTGGGGGAGATATTGTACACAAGTTCGATCAGACTGGTGTTCTATTAGGTTCTGCTATTGTTACTGCTATTGGTATCTTTTTATTGAGTTCGACTACTGGTAATATGACTTATGTAGCAGCAATAGTGTTTGGTTTGGGTATTTGTTATTTTTGGCCAAACATGATTGGTTTTGTTGCTGAAAAAATACCAAGGAGTGGTGCTTTAGGAATGTCCGTTATTGGTGCAATTGGTATGTTTATGACCGCTAATATGCAACCCATATTTGGAGGATGGATTGATAATGCTAGGGAAAGAGCCACAGCTTTAGGATTGACAGGTAATGAGCTTGAACTAGCCGCAGGGCAAGAAACATTAAAAACAATGATTCTCTTTCCTGGTGTATTGATTGTTCTATTTACTATACTTTACTTTTGGGTTAAAAATAGAAACAAACCAGAAGAAGTCACGGCTTAGTCAATAACCATTTATAATTTAAATCATCAAAAATGAAAATAGGCATGAATATGCTACTTTGGACTAATCATGTCACAGAGGAGCATTATACGATAGTTGATAATTTAAAAGAAACTGGATACGACGGTATTGAATTGTTTTTAGGTGAAGGCGATATTAACCATTATACTAAGCTTGGATCTCATTTTTCTTCAATAGATATGGGAGTTACTGCTGTGGCTTCTTTAGCACCTGATGAAAATATAGCTAGTCCAGATGCTAAAATCAGAGCAGCAGGTTTGGATAAATTAAAATGGTCAATAGACGTGGCTCAAGTTGCAAATGTAGAGGTTGTATGCGGTCCGTTTCATTCTAGTTTTGCCTATTTTACGCGACAACCACCTACTACAGCTGAAAGACAATGGAGTATTGAAATGCTCAGAAAAGCGGCAGAATATGCCCAACAAGCCAATATAGTACTTGCCCCTGAAGCTTTAAATCGATTTGAATGTTATTTGTATAATACAATGGCCGATTTGAGTATAATGGTTCAAGAGGTGGGTCATCCAAACCTTGGTGCTATGTATGATACGCACCATTCAAACATTGAAGAAAAAAGTCAGGCAAGTGCATTAAAAGAAATTGCACCGTATCTAAAGCATGTTCATATAAGTGAAAATGACCGAGGGACACCAGGTGGTGGACAAGTTAATTGGAGTGAGGTTTTCTCTACTTTAAACCAAATTAATTATGACGGATGGTTAACCATTGAAGCCTTTAGTACAATTATTCCTGAGTTTGCCAATGCCATTAATGTTTGGAGAGATTATTCTCCATCCGAAGAAATTTATAAAAATGGACTAGCTTTCATAAAGGAAGGATTAAAAAATAATCTCTAATTAATAAAATATCTCATCACACCATGAAAAAATTGTTTTACTGTTTTGTTTGTTTGCTTATTATTGCTTGTGGTACAAAACGAGATAAAGAAAAGGATACTTCTGAAAAGATTGATACTCCTGCTACTAAGGAATGGCTAACATTTGATGGTAAAGATAGTGCTGCCAAACACATAGTTTTTGTTTCAGGTGATGAAGAGTACAGGTCAGAAGAAGCACTGCCTATGCTAGCTAAAATTATGTCTAAAAATCACGGATTCAAATGCACTGTTTTATTTGCTCAGGATCCGAATAGTCCTGGTATTGTCAATGCAAATTATGGTAAGAACATTCCTGGTTTAGAAGCCTTAGCTTTGGCAGATCTAATGGTAATTTTCACTCGATTTAGAGCATTACCTGATGGTCAAATGAAACATATAGACGATTATTTGAAATCTGGAAAACCAGTAGTTGGTATGCGAACATCAACCCATGCTTTTAAATTTAACCAAGATTCTATTTCTAATTATTCACATTACGGAAATTACTATAGTGGAGATAAAACAGAATGGAAAGACGGTTTTGGACGATTTATTTTAGGAGAAAAATGGATAAACCATCATGGAAAACACAAACATCAGAGTACAAAGGGAATTATTGCTGATGGTGCAGAAGACCATGTAATCACAAACGGTATTAATGATGGTGATGTTTGGGGCTCAACAGATGTTTACGGGGTTAGATTGCCCATGCTAACTGATGTAAATCCAATTATTTTAGGACAAGTAATTAATCGCAAAGGAGAATTTGATGAAGGTGATATTTTCTTTGGAATGAAACCTACTGATGACGAAATTGCTACTGCAAATGACAAAGGACTAAAATTAAATGACCCAATGATGCCTGTGGCATGGACAAAAACGTACCAATTAGCTGATGGTAAAAAAGGTAAAGTGTTTACTTCCACCTTAGGTGCATCAACAGATCTTTTAATAGAAGGAACCCGAAGGTTGTTCGTAAATGGAATGTTTTGGGCTATGAGTTTAGATGTCCCTGGAAAGGCTGATGTAACAATAGTTGGTGATTATAAGCCAACTAAATATGAATTTCGAAAAAATGAATACTGGACAGAGAAGCAATTAAAGGTTGCTGATCTGGAGTAGATATATGTGTTTATTACTACTACCTCACTAAAAACGAAAAACTTTTCTTTTGTCGAGGTGGCAGGATGTGAAATCCAAATCTATTGTGTTATTGTATGATTCGACTTAAAATGCAGTGGGAACGGTTTTAAGTGGAGTTACATCTACAAAACATGTTCAACCCTTTTGATGCTATTCGAGGTAAAACAAAATTAACAGTATTAATTGACTATGCAAATATAAACATGGCGAAAGCTTCAACATTTAAATAGAGGTAGATATAGGACTCAAGTTATACTTTATAAAAGTAATATTTACATAGTTTGCGGAATTGGAAAAAGAGGTGGTAAACCTGAATTAAATACCTTAGAAAAGTTTATATTTGAAAGAGATAATAATAAATTTAAAAAAAATAACTTGTATTATTTAGGATTAGATATTGGCAGTTCATCCATAAAGGCTGCATTGGTAGAAATAGAAACAGGTAAAAGTCTGGGTGTTGTTCAAGAACCAGAGACCGAAATGGATATTTTGGCCGTAGAAAATGGTTGGGCAGAGCAAGACCCTGATATTTGGTGGAAGCATGTCTGCAATGCTATAAAAGAACTTAAAAAGAACTATAATATTTCCGAAACTCAAATAAAGGGGATAGGTATTTCCTATCAAATGCACGGACTCGTTTTAGTTGATGCTAATGGTGAGCTACTAAGAAAATCAATCATTTGGTGCGATAGTAGAGCTGTTGAAATAGGTAATACAGCTTTTACGGAAATTGGGGAAGTAAAATGCACTTCTCATTTATTAAATTCACCAGCTAATTTTACAGCTTCAAAACTTAAATGGGTAAAAGACAACGAACCTGAACTTTACAACAAAGTTGATAAATTTATGTTGCCTGGAGATTACATTGCCTATAGATTTTCGAACAAAATAAACACAACGATTTCAGGTTTATCTGAAGGAGTTTTTTGGGACTTTAGAAATGATAAAGTGGCCGATTTTTTATTGGATACCTACGGTATTGAGAAAGATAAAATACCAACCATAGTTAATACTTTCGGATTACAATCTATTCTTGATGAAAAAGGAGCAAAAGAAAGCGGTTTGGCAGCAGGGACTCCAATCTATTATAGAGCTGGAGATCAACCGAATAATGCTTTATCATTGAATGTTTTTAATCCTGGAGAAGTTGCTGCTACAGGAGGTACTTCTGGAGTAGTATACGCCGTTACAAATAGTTTATCAGTAAAGGAAAGTTCAAGAGTAAACAATTTTGCTCACGTAAATTATACTAAGGGAACAGATCCGAAGATTGGTAAATTACTATGTATCAACGGAGCAGGGATTCAATACAGATGGTTACTAAATAATTTAGATGTAAATTCTTATGAGGAAATGAATAAAATAGCTTCAGAAGTTACTGTTGGTTCAGATGGTGTTTTTATCTTGCCTTTTGGTAATGGAGCAGAAAGAATGCTGAATAATAAAAACCTGGGGACAAGGTTGTTAAACGTAAATTTAAACAACCACGATAAAGGGCATCTTTGTAGAGCGGCTCTTGAAGGTATTGCTTTTTCATTTGTTTATGGTATGGAAATACTAAAATCAGATGGGATAGAAATAAGCGTAATGCGAGTTGGTAATGACAACTTATTCCGCTCTGAAATTTTTGCAAATACCGTAGCAACATTAATTGACCAAGATATTGAAATATATAATACTACTGGTGCAATTGGTGCTGCTAGAGCAGCAGGATTACATAAAGGTGATTATCATAAATTTGGAAGAATTATTATAGATAATGACCATGTAAAAACCATTATGCCTTTTGAAGACAAAGAAGCATATCAAATAGCTTACAACAATTGGAAAAAAGAACTGGAATTAATTTTGAATAAATAAATTTTATAAAAATACAATTATGGTATTAATCGGTAATAAAGAATACTACGAAGGTATTGGTGAGATAAAGTTTGAAGGTAAGGAATCCGATAATCCTTTGGCTTTTAAATATTATAATCCTGAACAGATTGTAGCTGGCAAAACCATGCGTGAGCATTTTAAATTTGCGATAGCCTACTGGCATACATTCTGCGGTCAGGGCTCGGATCCTTTTGGACCAGGGACTCAAAGTTTTGAATGGGATAAATCACCTGACCCCATACAGGCTGCCAAAGATAAAGCTGACGCCGCATTTGAATTTATTACAAAAATGGGATTTGATTATTTCTGTTTTCATGATTATGATTTGGTTCAAGAGGCATCTACTTTTGTTGAATCTGAAAAACGTTTGGAGCAGATTACCGATTATATAAAAACCAAACAGAGAGAATCTGGTGTTAAGCTACTTTGGGGTACTGCAAATTGTTTTTCAAACCCAAGATATATGAACGGTGCGGCTACTAATCCCGAATTTAACGTATTGGCAAGGGCAGGAGGTCAGATAAAATTGGCATTAGATGCCACTATCAAATTGGATGGTGAAAATTATGTTTTTTGGGGAGGTAGAGAAGGGTATATGTCTTTGTTAAATACAGATATGGGGCGTGAATTAGATCATATGGGTCAATTTTTAACCATAGCGAGAGATTATGCTAGAAGCAATGGTTTTAAGGGAAACTTCTTTATAGAACCAAAACCCATGGAACCTATGAAACATCAGTACGATTTTGATACTGCAACGGCAATTGGGTTTTTAAAAGAATATGGACTGGACAACGATTTTAAAATTAATATAGAAGTAAACCATGCTACGTTGGCTCAACATACGTTTCAGCATGAAATAGAAGTGGCCGCAAAAGCAGGAATGTTAGGTAGCATGGATGCCAATAGAGGTGATTACCAAAATGGATGGGATACGGATCAGTTTCCCAATAATATTCAAGAAACCACAGAAGCCATGTTAGTGTTTTTAAAAGCAGGAGGCCTGCAAGGTGGTGGAATCAATTTTGATGCAAAAATTAGAAGAAATTCAACGGATTTAGAAGATGTGTTCCACGCTCATATTGGTGGAGCGGATACGTTTGCTAGGGCTTTGCTAATAGCCGATAAGATTATCTCTTCTTCACCTTATGAAAAAATGAGAAAAGAAAGGTATAGTTCTTTTGATACGGGCAAAGGAAAAGACTTTGAACAAGGTAAATTAAATCTTCAAGACTTGTACAAAATTGCCCAAGAGAATGGTGAACTAACTTTAAAAAGTGGTAAACAAGAACTGTTTGAAAATATAATTAATCAATACATTTAATCTTCAAGTTACAATGGTGGATGCCCATTATGGAATAAAACAAGGGGAGTTCGTTGTATTTGTTGATGGTAAAGATAAAAGGGTACAATTTAAAACTCCCAAAATCACGAAAAGTTTACCTGAAGTTAAAGAAATTAGCAATGATGATTTGGATGCAAATTTTTTAAAAATTCATGATGAGGTAAAATCGATTTTTGAATGAAGGATTCTTTGGCTTCAATAAAGAAACGGGTTGTAATTCTATAGAAGGCTTTACCGAGAATCCATACAAAAAATCTATGCTTTGGCTTTCTAATGAAAAGTGGACTTCCATCCACAGTTTATATGGTTCGAAAATTCCATCCAATGATAATCATCAAAGAAAAATTTATTAATCCTTATAAACTCTAGAAGAGTATTCAAGATTTTTCACGATGCTCTTTGCTAGGAATAATATTGGAATTAAATTTAGAGGAATCTACTGAATTATACATAACCATAAAACCATGACAGTACAGGAAGCTAATGATTCATTGATTTTGTATTTTTGTAGTGAAAAGAAAATCCTTATCAAATGAATAGGTCAAATATGAGTAAAGTAGTGGTTTTAACAGGTGCAGGAGGTGTTTTGTGTAGTACTTTAGCCAAGGCTCTAGCCAAAGAGGGTCATAAAATAGCAGTATTGGATTTAAGAAAAGAAGCGGCGAGTGAAGTGGCTGATGAAATTAATGTTGATGGGGGTAAAGCCATTGGAGTTGAAGCAAATGTTTTGGAAAAGGACTCACTAATCTTAGCAAAAGAAGAGGTCAATAAAGCTCTCGGCAAATGCGATATTCTAATAAATGGAGCAGGAGGTAATCATCCTTTAGGAACAACCAGTAACCCGTTTTTACAAGCTGAAGATTTGCTCAATAAAACAGAAGGTTACAAGACATTTTTTGATTTAGACCCTACAGGAATTCAATTCGTATTTAATTTGAATTTTATTGGAACCCTATTGCCTACACAAATTTTTGCTGAGGACATGGTTGGTCGAGATGGTTGTAGCATTTTAAATGTGTCTTCAATGAATGCTTTTACGCCGCTTACTAAAATTCCAGCTTATAGTGGTGCCAAAGCAGCAGTTTCTAACTTTACGCAATGGTTGGCAGTTCATTTTTCAAAAGTTAATATACGTGTAAACGCTTTAGCTCCCGGATTTTTCTTAACCGAACAAAATAGAGCATTATTAACCAATAGTGATGGGAGTTTAACACCGCGTGGAAATCAAATTATAGAACAGACACCAATGGGCAAATTTGGTGAACCAGAACATTTAGTAGGAACAACCCTTTGGTTATGTGGTGAAGGTGCTTCGTTTGTAACGGGAGTGGTTATACCAATTGATGGTGGTTTTAGTGCTTATAGTGGTGTTTAATCAATAAAAAATGTTAAGTGGCAAATGATGCAATAGTTTGGGGAATTATTGGATGTGGTGATGTCGCTGAAGTAAAAAGCGGTCCTGCGTTTCAAAAGTGTGATAATTCTGAATTATTGGCAGTGATGCGAAGAAATGCAGACTTAGCGGAAGATTTTGCTAAAAGGCATAATGTTCCATTCTGGTATGATAATGTTGATAACCTTTTAGAAAATCCCGACATAAATGCGGTTTACATAGCTACTCCTCCATCCACTCATTTTGATTATGCTTTAAAAGCACTGAAATCAGGGAAAGATGTATATTTGGAAAAACCTATGGTGATTTCGAATAAAGAAGCTTCAGAACTTAAGAATGCAGTACAGGAGAGTAGTCAAAAGTTAGTAATAGCTCATTATAGAAGGTTTTTATCTATGTATTTAAAAGTTAAAGACCTGGTTGAAGAAAATAGGATTGGAGCCATAAAATTTGTAGATTTAAAGTTTTTACAACCTTTCGACTTTACTTCTAAAGTTACATGGCGGCTTGATGAAAAAGTATCAGGAGGTGGTTATTTTCATGATATTGCTCCGCATCAAATAGATTTGATGTATCATTTTTTTGGTAAGTATAATGCAGCAAAAGGAATTGCTGTAAATCAATCAAAAATAAATGTGGTAGCTGATACTGTAAACGGTATTATCGATTTTAAAAATGGTGTTCAGTTCAGAGGTATTTGGTCTTTTGCTATTCCAGAACATTTAAAAGAAGACCGCTGTACGATTTATGGAGAACATGGTACTATTGAGTTTTCGTTTTACAAAGAAAAACTAAAACTAAATACTAAAAAAGAATCTAGAAATTTGGAATTTAAAAACCCAATAAACATTCAAGAACCAATGATACAAGAAACGGTTAATTATTTTTTAGGAAAAAGAGACAATCCTTGCCCTGTAGAAGATGGTGAATTGGTAATTAATATAATGGAAGAATTTACAAAAGTATAATACAATAAATGGAACAAACATGGAGATGGTACGGGCCAAATGATCCCGTATCTTTATCAGATATAAAACAAGCGGGTGCAACAGGGGTGGTGTCAGCATTGCACCATATCCCTAATGGTGAAATTTGGACTATTGCAGAAATAAAGAAACGGAAGGATACCATCGAACGGTCTGGGTTAACTTGGAGTGTTGTAGAAAGTATTCCAGTACATGAAAATATAAAAACACGTTCGGGTGAATTTAAAACTTATATTGAGCATTACAAGAAAAGTATAGTCAATTTAGCTAAATGTGGGGTAAACATAGTATGTTATAATTTCATGCCAGTATTGGATTGGACACGTACCGATTTAAATTTTGAGGTAGAAGATGGTTCTAGAGCTTTGCGTTTTGATGTAATTGCTTTTGCTGCTTTCGAGTTGTTTTTATTAAAACGCCCGGGAGCTGAAGATAGTTATAATGATACTCAAAAAGCAGCTGCCAAAGTTTATTTTGAAGGTCTTGATGAATCGCAAAAACAACAACTTGTTAATAATATTATTGCAGGATTACCTGGAGCAGAAGAAGGTTATACTTTAGAGCAATTTCAAACTATTTTAGATACTTACAAGCATATTGATGCATCAGTATTACGAGAAAACTTAGTGTCTTTCTTAAAAGAAATTATACCTGTAGCATCTCAAAACGATGTGTTAATGTGTATTCACCCAGACGACCCACCTTACCCAATATTAGGCTTGCCTAGAGTGGTAAGTACCGAGGCTGATTATGCTTATTTATTCGATAATGTTCCTGAAAGAGCTAATGGTATTACATTTTGTACAGGATCTTTAGGCGTTAGAGATGATAATAACTTAGTTCAAATTTTTAAGCGTTTTGCTGATAGAGCACATTTCCTTCATTTAAGAAGTACAAAACGCGATGAGCATGGTAATTTCTATGAAGCCAATCATTTAGATGGCGATGTAGACATGTATAATGTTGTAAAAGCCATTCTTGAAGAAGAAAAAGGACGTATAGCAAAAGGATATAAAGATTCCAAGATTCCAGTAAGGCCAGATCATGGGCACCAGATGTTGGATGATTTAAATAAGAAAACAAATCCTGGTTATTCAGGAATTGGAAGATTACGTGGTTTAGCAGAATTACGTGGTTTAGAATACGGTTTAAAGCAAAATATATAAATTAAAAGCATTAGTTAATCATGAGTACAAATTATGAAACACGTTACGCATCAAGTCCGAAAGGAGTAAAACAATATGATACAAATCAATTAAGAGAAGAGTTTTTAATTGAAAATTTATTTGAAGCCGATAAAATCAATCTCGTCTATTCACATTATGACAGGTTTATTACAGGTGGAGTTATGCCACTTGCTAAATCAGTTGAATTAGAAACTATAGATCCTTTGAAAGCACCTTATTTTTTAGAAAGAAGAGAACTAGGTATAATAAATATAGGAGAAACTGGTACTGTATCTGTTGATGGTGAAGATTATGTTTTAAATCATAGAGAAGCAATGTATGTTGGTCAAGGAAATAAAAAAGTAGTTTTTTCAAGTGCATCTGAAAAAAATCCAGCTAAGTTTTATTTAAACTCTACGCCTGCACACAAAGCATATCCCACTAAAAAAATAGGAACAGATGATGTTGAAGTTATAGAGTTAGGATCTCCAGAAACAGCAAATGCTAGAACGTTAAGAAAGTATATTGTAAATAGCGTTGTTGATGTATGTCAATTACAAATGGGGATGACTACTTTAAAATCCGGTAGTAGTTGGAACACGATGCCAGCTCATGTTCACGATCGTAGAATGGAAGTTTATTTCTATTTTGAAGTACCAGAAGATCAAGCAGTATGTCATTTTATGGGGCAACCTCAAGAAACTCGCCATATCTGGATGCAAAATAATCAAGCTGTTATTTCTCCACCATGGTCAATTCATTCAGGTTCAGGAACAGCAAGTTATTCTTTTATTTGGGGAATGGCAGGTGAGAATTTAGATTATGGTGACATGGACGTTGCTAAAATAAACGAATTAAGATAAGCTATGAGTATGTCATTATTCGATATAAAAGGAAAAAACGCCTTAGTAACAGGTAGTACTCATGGTCTGGGAATGGCTATGGCAAGAGGTTTAGGGCTAGCTGGAGCAACTATTGTTGTAAACGGTAATTCTTCTCAAGAAAAGATTGATAAGGCGGTTGCTGAATACAAAAGTGAAGGCATAAATGCCGTTGGTTTTAAATTTAATGTAACAAATGAGGAAGAAGTGATTGCTGCTATCTCAAAAATAGAAGTTCAAGTTGGTCAAATAGATATTTTAATCAATAATGCAGGTATTATTAAACGTACACCGCTTATTGATATGGAAGTTGATGATTTTAAGCAAGTTATTGATGTAGATTTGGTAAGTCCATTTATCGTATCAAAACATGTTGTTCCTGGAATGATTGCACGTAAGGCCGGCAAAGTGATTAATATTTGCTCCATGATGAGTGAGTTAGGCCGTAATAGTGTTGGTGCTTATGCAGCTGCAAAAGGTGGTCTAAAAATGTTAACTCAAAATATGGCTACAGAATGGGCGAAGCATAACATTCAAGTTAATGGTATAGGCCCTGGGTATTTTGCAACATCGCAAACTGCTCCTATTAGGGTTGAAGGGCATCCGTTTAATGATTTTATAGTCAACAGAACGCCAGCGGCTAAATGGGGAGATCCAAAGGATTTAGCAGGTGTAGCCATATTTTTATCATCAAAAGCAAGTGATTTTGTTAACGGACATGTTGTGTATGTTGATGGAGGAATTTTAGCAACCATTGGTAAACCATCAAACGAGAAGTAATTATGAAAAAAGTAATTTTATTTTCAACGGTATTTGTTTTTTTGAGTCTATTAGGGTGCAAGAAAGAGAATGCCCATGTTGTTACGGTTAAAAATACTTTAGATTTAGCACGTTCATTTGAAACAGTTGAAATCAAGAAAACAGATTTAAAACTTAATGAAAATTTTGAGGGTTTTTCAGTTAAGGATTTGAAAACCAATGAAATTTTAATATCTCAATTTGTCGATAATAATCAAGACGGTAAAGCAGATGTGCTATTATTTCAACCAGAAATAGAAGCAAATTCAACAAATCATTATGAATTGGTTACAGTTGATGCCTCTGAAAAGCCTGAAATTATAGAGTATTGCTATTCCAGATTTGTTCCAGAAAGAACTGATGATTATGCTTGGGAAAATAACAAAGTTGCCTTTAGAACTTTTGGTCCAACGGCTCAAAAAATGGTTGAAGATAAAGTAAAGGGAGGTACACTCTCCAGTGGAATTGATGCATGGTTAAAACGTGTTGATTATCCTATAATTAACAAATGGTATAAAAAAGAGCTCGAAACTGATGGCAGTTACCACAAGGACAATGGTGAAGGTTTAGATAATTTTCATGTAGGTGTTTCACGTGGTGTTGGTGGAATTGCTGTGAAAATAGATACTGCGTTTTATATTTCAAGAAATTTTACCAATTGGAAAACAATTACTACTGGACCTATTAGAACCAGTTTCGTTTTAGAATATGCAGATTGGGATGCTGATGGCAACACTATTTCTGAGACCAAACACATTTCTTTGGATTATGGAAGTAATCTATCAAAATTTGAAATTGATATCTCCGGTACAGATGCTATTTATGTAGGTTTAACATTACATGAAAAAGATGGAAAGTCAACTCAGAATAAAGAGTCAGGTTGGGTTTCGTATTGGCAACCTCATGACGATTCAGAGCTTGGGACAGCTATTATCGTTCCTAATAAAAACATGATATCGAGCGAATTATTTGATTCGCCTAAAAAAGACTGGAGTAACTTATTTGCTAAGGTTAAGGTTAATAATGGAAAAGCTATATATTATTCCGGTTTTGGATGGAAAAAAGCAAAAGAATTTACTTCGCAGGAATCTTGGGAAACCTATTTAGAAGCATTTGCTTTAAAAATTAATAATCCGTTAGTTGTGACTTTTAATTAGACTTTATAAATGAATACAACCCATTTCATAAAAGATAATTTCCTGCTCTACTCAAAAGAGGCAGAAACATTGTACCATGGTTATGCAAAGGACATGCCCATAATAGACTATCACAACCACCTGTCACCAAAACAGATAGCCGAAGATTTACCTATCGGGAATATTACAGATGCTTGGTTAAGTGGCGATCATTACAAATGGCGTGCTATGAGAGCAAATGGTATTGAAGAAAAATTCATTACCGGAGATTCTTCAAAAGCAGATAAATTTGACAAATGGGCAGTAACGGCACCTCATACATTGAGGAACCCTTTGTTCCATTGGACACAACTGGAACTGAAAAGGTACTTTGATATTGATGAAATTTTGCAACCGAGCACAGCTACAGCTATTTATGAGAAATCGAATGCTGTTTTAGCTAAAAAAACCCCGGCAAAGTTGTTGGAAGAGATGAATGTTGAAGTCATTTGTACTACTGATGACCCTTTAGATAATTTAGAATATCATAAAACCATTGCCAATAAGAACATTTTTACTAAAGTATTGCCTACTTTTAGACCAGATGCATTGCTATTAATTGAAAATGATTCTTTTTATAACTATCTAAAAAAACTAGAAAGGGGTGTTGGGTTTTCTATAGACAATCTGGATAATTTATTGGATGCAATTGAAAGTAGGATAGAATATTTTAATGATAATGGTTGTCGTTTATCAGATTATGGACTGGCACAAGTTTTTGCCTATGATTTTACCGAAAAAGAAGCGGATAGTATATTAAAAAAACGCATCAATGGTGACACAACTACGAAGCATGAGGCAAACCTGTATGCTTCATGTATTTTATTTAAATTGTGCAAAATGTACCATAGCAAAGGTTGGGTACAACAATTTCACTTAGGGGCATTACGCAATAATAACAGTCGTTTACTAAAAGAGGTTGGAGCGGATGTTGGTTGCGATTCCATTGGAGATTTTAGTCAGGCAGAGTCTATGTCAAAATTATTCAATAGGTTGGATTTTCAAGGGTATTTGAGTAAAACCATTGTTTATAATTTAAATCCGTCACAAAATGAAGTATTTGCGACAATGATGGGCAATTATAGTGAAGCCGGGATACCGGGAAAAATGCAATATGGATCCGGATGGTGGTTTTTAGATCAAAAAGAGGGTATGGAAAAGCAACTAAATACACTATCAAACATGGGTCTTTTAAGTCGGTTTGTTGGTATGTTAACGGACAGCCGTAGTTTTTTATCTTTTCCAAGGCATGAGTATTTCAGAAGAATTTTATGTAATTTAATGGCCGAAGATATTAAAAAAGGTTTAGTGCCAAATGATATTCTGTTTATCGGAAAAATGATTCAAGATATCTGTTATTATAATGCCAAGAGGTATTTCAAAATTTAAATTAACAAAATAACTAATAATGAGTAAAGTAGTAACTTTTGGAGAGATTATGCTTCGGTTGGCTCCTCCCGGTTTTTTAAGGTTTTCGCAAGCCAACAGTTTTGATGTGGTTTATGGCGGTGGCGAATCCAATGTGGCCGTTTCGTTGGCCAATTATGGCGTGGATGTGGATTTTGTAACACGTTTGCCTAAAAATGATATTGGACAATGTGCCATGATGGAAATGCGTAAACGTGGTGTAGGAGTAGATAAAATAGTTTGGGGTGGAGATCGTTTAGGAATCTATTTTTTAGAAACTGGAGCAGTAAGTAGAGGTAGTAAAGTAGTATATGACAGAGCCCATTCCGCAATTGCAGAGATAAAATCGGGAATGATAGATTGGGATGCTGTTTTTGAAGATGTAGAATGGTTTCATTGGACCGGTATTACTCCAGCCATCTCACAAGGAGCTGCTGACGTATGTTTGGAAGCTGTAAAAGTAGCAAATGCAAAAGGAATTACCATTTCTACAGATTTAAATTATAGAGCTAAATTATGGACTTACTGTGATGATAGGGCAAGAGAAAAGATAATGACAGAGTTGACGGCATATTGTGACATTGTTTTAGGTAATGAAGAAGATGCAGAGAAACACTTTGGTATTCATCCTGAAGGGCTTGATGTTCATAAACACGGACATGAGGTAAAAGCCGAAGCCTTTCTCTCTGTCTGTAAACAAATGATGAAAAAGTTTCCTAAAGCCAAAAAAGTAATTACCACACTTAGAG
This sequence comes from Aureibaculum sp. 2308TA14-22, assembly GCF_040538665.1. Lineage (NCBI taxonomy): Bacteria > Pseudomonadati > Bacteroidota > Flavobacteriia > Flavobacteriales > Flavobacteriaceae > Aureibaculum > Aureibaculum conchae. Next base: position 1,493,584 of record NZ_JBEWXT010000001.1, on the reverse strand, counting down.
GTTCTATATCAGCATCTCATAATACATGGGCAGGTGTACTCTACGATGGAAAAAAAATGTACGAGACCCGTCAGTATCAAATCACCGACATTGTTGATAGAGTTGGCGGAGGTGATTCATTTATGGGTGGATTGATCTATGGATTGTTAAAATACCCTGAAGATGATCAGAATGCATTGGACTTTGCAGTTGCGGCATCTGCTTTAAAGCATACTATAAAAGGAGATGCCAATTTAGTCACTGTAACTGAGGTAGAAAAATTAATGGGCGGTGATGCATCAGGCAGAGTTGCACGATAATTAAGATTTAAAACATGGCACAATTTACAAGAATAGAAGTTGCACAAGCAATGAAAGAAACTGGGATGATTCCTTTGTTCTTTCACAACGATATCGAACTTAGCAAAAAAGTATTAAAGGCTTGTTATGATGGCGGTGCAAGATTAATGGAGTTTACATCAAGAGGTGATTTCGCACATGAAGTATTTGGTGAGCTGACCAAATATGCGATAGAAGAATTACCAGGAATGATAATGGGCATAGGCTCAGTAACCGATGCTGCGGCTGCTTCATTGTATATGCAATTAGGAGCTAATTTTATAGTAACCCCCGTATTGAGAGAAGACATCGCAATTGTTTGTAACCGAAGAAAAGTATTATGGTCACCCGGTTGTGGTACCTTAACAGAGATAGCAAGAGCAGAAGAGTTAGGTTGTGAAATTGTTAAGCTATTCCCGGGAGACATCTATGGACCAAACTTTGTCAAAGGGATTAAAGGCCCTCAACCTTGGACCAATATTATGCCAACTGGAGGTGTTTCACCCACAGAAGAAAACCTCAAGGGATGGTTTGATGCTGGTGTTACCTGTGTGGGTATGGGATCAAAATTAATCTCAAAAGACATATTAACAAATAATGACTTTAAAGGATTAGAAAATAAAGTAAAAAAAGCATTGAAGATTATTAAAAATGTTAGAAAATAATACTAATTAAAAAATAGGATTTTGTTCCTTATAAAAGTGTTTAAGTCAATTTAATAGAGCGTAATAATGAGATATAAATTATTTTTTTTAGCTATATTTTTTATAAGTTTAAGTTCATGTAAAAAAGACGATGGTACAAAAATGCTTTATTTAGCTCATAGTTTACCACAATCGCATCCAGTACATTTAGGGATATTAGAATTTCAGAAGGCATTGGAAGTCAAGTCTAATGGAACCTTAAAAGTTAAGATTTTTCCTGATGCTCAATTGGGTTCAGAAAGAGAAGTATTAGAATTACTTCAGATAGGCAGTGTTGCCGCTACCAAAGTAAGTGCGGCAACCTTATCTAATTTTGTACCTGAATACCATATTTTAGGTATTCCTTATTTATTTAGAGATAAAGAACATCAATTTGAGGTTTTAGAAGGACCAATTGGTAAATCTATATTAGAAAAGGGATCTAAGTTTTGGCTTCGGGGCCTCTGTTATTATGATGCGGGAAGCAGAAGTTTTTATACAAGTAATAAAGCCATTAGAACTCCTGACGATTTAAAAGGACTTAAAATTAGAGTAATGAATAATCAAATGGCAATTAATATGGTAAACGCTATGGGTGGTTCAGCCACGCCATTGGCATACGGAGAACTCTATACTGCTATTCAACAGGGTGTTGTGGATGGTGCTGAAAATAATCCGCCATCTTTTGTTACTTCTAATCATTACGAAATAAGTAAATATTATACTTTAGACCAACATTCTGCTGTACCAGATGTACTTTTAATTGGAACAAAATATTGGGAAAAATTATCAGATAAAGAGAAAGTTTGGGTTCAGGAAGCAGCGGATGAATCTGCTCAAGCTCAAAAGAAATTTTGGAACGACTCCGTTGAAGAATCTATGAAAATTGCAAAAGAAGCTGGTGTAGAAATTATCATTCCGGATAAATCACTATTTGCTGAAGAATCAAAATCAGTTTTAGAAGAATTTGTTAAGGAAAATCCAGAGATGGAAAAGATAGTAAATCAAATTAAAAATTAATTTCCATGGGTACAGCTAAAACTATTTTTAATAAAGTAAATAAATTGTTGGAATGGTCTATGATCATCATTTTTGCACTTTTAGTGTTAGATGTTTTGTTTCAGGTATTTTCAAGATATATTATAGGAACATCTTTTACTTGGACGGAAGAATTTGCACGATTTTCTTTAATATGGTTGACCATTTTAGGAGCGGCTTATCTAAATGCTAAAAGGGAGCATCTGTCCATGGACTTTTTATATGAAAAATTATCGACAACTAATAAAAGAAAAGCGTCAATCCTCATCGAAGTGTTTATATTTCTTTTTGCACTGATTGTTATGGTTATTGGTGGATTAAATTTGGTTTATACTACCTTACATTTAGAACAACTTTCTGGAACACTAAGAATTCCATTGGGTTATGTTTATGCGATAATGCCTTTAAGTGGATTATTAATTATGTGCTTTTCCATCTATCATATTTCAACTATTTATTCAAACAAAATCAAAAATTAATTATGAGCATAGAAGTTATAAGTATTATTGTTTTGTTTGTTAGCTTTTTTATTCTTTTAATGCTTAAAGTCCCGGTAGCCTATAGTATAGGTATTTCAACCACACTAAGTTTATTATTGAATATTGATAAATTACCGGGTTTAACCACCATTGCCCAGCGAATGACTACAGGTATAGACAGTTTTGCGTTATTGGCCATACCGTTTTTTATACTGGCTGGTGAAATTATGAAGCGTGGAGGTATTGCTAACAGGCTTATCAATTTTGCAAAATCTTTAGTGGCAAGTCTTCCTGGTGGATTGGCCTATGTAAACGTTTTGGCATCTATGCTTTTTGGGGCTATTTCAGGTTCTGCTCTTGCAGCGGCTTCTGCAATAGGATCTATAATGACCGATAGAATGGAAGAGGAAGGCTACCCAAGAACGCTAAGTGCCTCTGTAAATATTACGGCTTCAACAACCGGACTGTTAATTCCACCAAGTAATATATTAATTGTATATGCCTTAGCAAGTGGAGGAACGGCTTCTGTAGCAGCCTTATTTATTGCAGGGTATTTGCCAGGTATTTTATTGGGTTTAGCAATTATGGGCTATGTTGCTTTTATCGCTATTAGTAAGAACTTTAAAAGGGGAAAACGAGCCACTTTTTTGGAAGTATGGACATTTTTTAGAAAAGCCTTTTTTAGTTTATTACTACTTGTTATTGTAGTTGGAGGTATCGTGGCGGGGATTTTTACCGCAACGGAGGCGTCTGTAATTGCGGTTTTATATGCAGCAATTTTAGCATTAGTTTATGGAGATATGAAGATGAAAGATTTTCCAGAGATACTATTAACGAGTGGAAAAACGACCGCAGTAGTTATGTTTTTAATTTGTACCTCTATGGCCATGTCTTGGTTGTTTTCTTTTGAAGGCATCCCTGAAATGATTAGTGCTTTTCTATTAGAATCGTTAAATAATAAAATTGCCATCTTTTTGGCTATTAATATTATTTTATTAATTATTGGAACCTTTATGGATATGACGCCAGCGGTTTTAATTTTTACTCCAATTTTTTTACCAGTGGTAACAACATTGGGTATGGATCCAGTGCATTTTGGGATTGTAATCGTACTAAACTTATGTATTGGAATTTGCACACCGCCAGTGGGTACTTTACTCTTTGTGGGCAGTGGAGTGGCTAAAGTTTCGGTAACTCAGGTTATAAAGCCTTTACTACCATTTCTGTTAATAATGATAATTGTTTTAATGCTAATTAGTTTTGTTCCAGAAATATCAATGTTTTTACCAAGGTTATTTAACCTATAATAGGTATTTATTAGCTGAAAAAATGGGACACTAAGTGAGATATTTTCAAATAAAAAAAGAAGTCAGTAAAATTAATTTTACTGACTTCTTTTGATTTAGGCAGTAAATATTTTATTTTAATACCCTAACTGTCGAGGTGGCAGGAGTAACTTCGTTCTTCCTGATTAAGATTTGTTCCAAATTAAAGCAATGCTTTAATTTAATTTAAAACAAAAAAGTTCTCTTAAAAAAATAAATTTTCTCAGAGAACTTTCTGCTTTTGCTTGTCGGGGTGGCAGACTTATCTAAAAAATCATAAAACCCTGTATATCAAATTTTTAAAACACTCTTAACCATATATGTACACCTAATTGCACACTAAAGTCAAAAAGAACTATTTAAAAACAAATATTATTCATCTTTAGAGTTACAAATATACAATTTACATTGAAGTAGTATAAAATTTATTTGATTTTTATTCAATTATAACTTGATGTATTTCTGGTTTATCTTTTAAAATAATTTTTAAGACATAAATGCCTTTTTTATAATTAGATACGTCAATATTCATTTTGTTACTTATACTACCTTTAGAAATTAGGTTTGAGTATAGATCGTAAAGTTCGTAAGAATCGATAGTCTCTTCTTCCTTGGTGTTTTCTTTATTTTGTTTCTTTTCTAAATTTAAGGTCTCGGAAGTTGGATTTGGATATACCGAATAACTGTAATAGTTACAACTCTGGGCCAAATAATAATGGCCAATACTCCAGTCGCTCCAGCCACAATTTCCTTTGACCCTAAAACGAAACGTAGTTACATAAGGGTTGTTTTGCGAGGAAAAAGCAACTCTAACTCCAGCATCAATAACACTATTCGTTACACAACTATAAATACCAGCATTCATCGTGGTATTTATGGGTTGTGATGGAATAATTTGCCAATCCACTTCTGTTATGTTTTCAGGCAAATTTTGTAGTGAGCAACCATTGCTACTGTTTTTTTGAACTCCAAAACTAATATTTGTCCAATTATAATTTATACAGCTCGGTCCTGACCAAACAAGGGTATAGTCATTAATGTCTGGCTTACCTACCGAAACAATTTTCTCAATTACTGTTGTTCCGCCACACATACTCGGATTTGTAATTGTTGCCTTTATCCAACCATTGCCATTTCCGATGGCGGAAAAAGTACACGGGTTAGCACCTTGAGATGAGTTACGTGTGATATTTGAGCTACTAGTCCAATTTATTGTTGATCCGCTAGGTAAATCGAATACAGTATAAGTATTTGATGAACATAAAAAATCATTTCCAGAAAGAGAAGGCGATCTAGTAGTATTAGTCGTTGATGAGCCTGTATTACAAGGGTCGAGCCAATTACTAAGTCTAGTTGAATTTGTACCACCTCCAGTCCATGCTAAATTAAATTTACCGTAACGCATGACGGGTTCGCAACCAGGAAAACCACCATGTAATTGACCTACTACTCTATTATTTTGATTGAAAATGGGTGAACCCGAAGAACCGCCTTGAACTGCTCCATTATCAATATCAGCTACCCAATGCGTATTTATGGCAGATGATGTTCCTCCAGCCCATGACAGTACTGAACTATTAGATGTTAAATTATCATTATCAAAAGAAATTTTCATTACATCACCATTTGGATGATGAATATTTGTTCCAGATGTCGGAGTGTTACTTCTTTTATCCCATCCTGCCCAAGAAATCTGATTATTTCCAACCGGAGATTGATCCATTTCCATCAAGGCAAAATCAGTATTTTGCCACGCAGCCCTAAGTTCAGCTCCGTTATAAGTATAGCCATAATTTGCGGAATTACCATTACAGGATGTCATTTTATATTGGAATTTAAAAAGCCAGTTCTCGGCATTTGATTCTTCGGATGATGATATAACTCCATTATTTGATGTGTCAATACAATGAAACGCAGTTAAGAAATATGGGCGAAAACTTTGATCTGTTGACATTAGCAGGGAGCCACTGCACCATTCGTTACCATTAGATAATAGTATAAGACCAACCGCGTCAGAATGAGTATCCCAACTTGGATAGCAATTAATGTCGTTGTTACATTCTAAGGATGTATCAAAACCAGTAGCACTAGTTGTTGGTAATACTTTTTTGTAGGCATGAACAACCCTTGTTATTGTTAGTTTTGATTCTTTTTTGGAATCATTAGGTTCAAAAAGATAAACTGTTGCTTTGTCTCCACCAATTAGATCTGTTAAGAAAAAACCATTTTTCGGGTTATTTTTGTTTGTTACAGGACCATAAAGCATAGTGCCATCATCATTCGCAATGTAGAGTTCTGCATTTTCCGAAAGATAAAAATCATTAAAAACGAAATTAAGTGAATAAGCCTTTTTAGAATAAAACTCCATTGACCAAAGTTTTCCTCCTCCAAAATCAATCCACTCACCATCATCTAAGGAAATGTTAGTATCAAACGCCTTTCCGAAACGAAATGGTGCAGCCACATCTTTTCTTTTATTATCTTCTTCCACCATTCGCTCAATATTAAACGGAGAGAATGACTTTACATTATTTGCTTTAAATTCACTTTTATTAATTCCAAACTGTTCATGTGAGTTACCATTTGGGAAATATCTAGTTTCTATTTGTCCGTTCGAGATTAAGAAACTTAAAAATGCTGTGATGAGTAGAGTTACTTTTTTCATAATATTATTTTTAAATGAAGGTTAGAATTTTTCTTTAATGGTTATTGTAGAAGATGAATCATAGTTTGGTAAAAGCTAGTTCTATCATTTTGGCAGTATATTTTTTATCTACAGTTATAAAAATTCGTATTCCGGTTTTACAATGACAAGCGAGACAAGGTAATTCTCCATCTTTAAAGTAATTCTCGAATCGAGTTTTGATTATAGAAACTTCTTTTGTTTCTAAAAAATCTATTAATGCTAATTTGGTTTCGTTTTCTGAATTACTGTTTCCAGTTCCCCACGGATCTGAACACGCTGTCTGATTCCAATAAAATTGATCAATAGAATTATCATCATTAGAAGTACAATTTGTATATATAATGAACATTGCTATTAAAAAAATAAATTTTGTTTTCATAATTGAGATTTTATTGTTTTGTGAAAAATAGTTAGAGAAACTCCTTTAATATTTAAATTTATCCAATTTGTTTGTTAACAAAAAAAACCTGTATGGCGAAAGCTTCTATATCTAATATTAAATGCTTTCTCAATTTCTAAACGTGTAATAAAAAACTTTAGGAAATAGGGATTTAAGGTTTTCATTGGTTATAAGAGTTTAGCTCGATGATAGTTGTAAATTTACTTAATTTTATTTATTTTGACAAATAAATTAACATAAAAAAGGGGAAAATCCCCAAAGATAACAGGGTGTTTTTCCCCTTTTAAATTTGTTCCAAAAAAAATAACTTTATAAAGTAGTTAGCTGTTTTCATTTTCGGTTTGCTTTTGCAAACAGGAAAGAGAAGCAAGAGGGTAGCGTGCTAAAGCAACGCTACGGGTGCAATTTGCTTCGCAAAGCTCTATGTTTAAAGGGTTTTTAAAAATGTTAGGGATTTAAGAGTTTGTCAAGATTGTGTCAAATTCTTTGCGAAGCCCTGAAAACATTAGAAACAATTGTCACAATTCATATTGCTTAGGCGTCTATAAATTAATCGAATCTATTTTTGATTTTTCCTGAAATTTATTGAAATGAATCGCTTGGCATATTTTAGAAATTAAGTAGACCACTAATAACAATCCACATAATAAAGCCTATAGAAACTAATGATAATACTGACTTTAAAAGGTTTAGTTTTCCTTGAGATAATCTAATACTTAACCAAATTGCCGAAAGACATAACCCAACATTTGTAAAAACTTGCCAAGTCGGATAGTCAAAGCAAAAGTTTTCTCCAACGAAATAACGTATTAGATAGTTAATAAAATGCCATGCAATAAAACCAAAAATTCCTATTGAAATTAATGATATTTGCTTATTTGTATAATTGTTTTTGGTTTCACTGACCATTGTTAAAGTAATTATATTATGAGTAGAGTGGTTTGAGCAATAAATTTAGTAAAAACAACACGAATAGAAAATCTAAAAGAATTTTAGAAAGCAGGCTTGAACCTATCAGTTAACAATACATAACTTACTAGCTGGGCATTATTCCTTTCGGAATTCTCCAAAAAATAAATTTTCCTTTGTTAAAGAGTCCACTTCTTCTTTGGAGAATTTAGAACGTTTTTTGCTATAATCGCTATAGAATGAATTGAAATCAGTTGGATAATCCGTTCTATCTAGCCACATTTTAAATTCGGCTATGCTTAGAATCATTAAGTCAGAGAAGTGTGATATTACCTCTGGAAATAAAGAAACTACTATATACAAATGATTTTTAGTAATTGAATAGTTAGAATATTTTAGTTCTAAATGTTTAATTCTCTTAATCACTTTACTTTCCCATTTTTCCTTTAAATATTCTAAATGTCGTAACGTGGCATCAAAGTCATTAAAATAAACCTCCAAAGGTAATGCGTGATTTTTTGCCTCTATAATGAGATAATCTCCATTAGCACCTTTCAATATTAAATCTAGGTCGCCTATTTGGTTTTTTCCTTCATAAAGATCTAGCTCTCTGACAACTTCCTCAAATCCAAATTCCTTTGCGACTTCTAAAATTTCATCAATAAAAGCATCTGATTTTTTCTTAATATATTCCTGCTTGATATTTTTGGATTCAATTAAACTATAATGAATATTGGTAAATAAACCGTCTAAAAGTAACTCAGGTGAAATTATTATCATTTCATTCAATGATATTAGAGGTTTTCTTGTTACTGAATGGAATCTAAGTTCTTTTTCATCAAATTCACTTGGTTCAAAAAGTAACCTATCTATTACCTTGTGGAATTTTTTATCAAAATTTTTAAAAAAGGATTTTTTTTCAAACAAATAACAGTTCGAGAATTTTACAAAAGTTAATGGATGTTGAATATTAACATTTCCATTCTCCAATTTTGGTAATTCATCTTCTAATAATTTTAGTCTATTTGTAACCAATAGCAACAGTTTATCTATCAAATCACAGAATTCATTGACAGTCACTCCCAATTCTATTTCAAATAAATCATTTAATGGCTGGTATTCTTTTTTAAAATTTTCAATTAAAATATTATGATGAGTGTTCGTACTTTTTTTAATGCCATTATCAATTTCCGTTCGAAGGAAATAATTGAATATACTTTTTATTTTAGGGTCAGTTTCTAACTTCGACATATCGATTCTAAGGTGTTGATTTCGTTCCCCAGAAACTTGTACATCAAAAAGTTTTATGAGAGAGAATGTTTCGAATTTTGAATTAATAAGCTTTGCATAATTAAGCAGAGCTTGGACTAATTCATCATTAAGTAATTCAACTTCCCCATTTTTCTTGGTTAAAAAATTTGGTTGACCGAATTTTGAAATAAGTGAAATTAGATATCTAAATGATTCTTCGGTTGAGTTTGTTATTAATTTTAGTTTGGTCTTGTCTTCATTTTGTGCACGAGGAAATAAGTGAAGTAATCTTAACCAATGTAAATAATACAGAAAATATAGTAACTCACGAAGTCCACATTTCTGAGTTCCGATTATTAGTTTTTGAATATCCTTATCTATTTCTAAGGATAACTTTTTCAAGGCTTTTTCTTTGTCTGATAGGTTATTCATATTTTGCCCGTAAGTTAAGACACTTAATTTTTTAATTGTTTAATCATATATTCAGCTCCTCTGTATGATAGATTATAAAAATTGATTAACTCTTTATATTCATCACTTAAACTTTCATAAGAGTTCCTAAAGTCTTTGTCCGATTTTATTATGTCCGAAATTATAAAACCAACAAACATATTTAATTTTTTAATGGAAATTAGAACTGTTTCTTTGTCAGAGTCATTATCCCACATATTTTTTAATTGCAGTAAAGAAATACTTTGAGAATGAGAGTGCCAAGATAGAAAATTGTAAATATTGTCATTAATTCCATCATTAATTCCAGCCTCTTTCATAAGTCTTTTCCAGCTCACAGGATAAAATTTTTCTTTATCAAAAATGATTTTCCATTCTTTTTCTATAGTCTTAAAGAATGATGCTTTTTTGTTTTCTGAAAGCTCTAAATATGCTTTTCTTGTTTTTATAGATTTTGTAAAATTTTCTATACTTTTCTTATCTAATTCAAGAACTCTTTTTTCTTCGTCATTTTCAGGTTCTATATTTCTCTGAATTAATCCATATCTCATCCAAATTTCAAATCGTAGCTGTAACAAATCATCTTCCAAACCCGAGTTGGATAAATAGTTTTGAACTAAATAATTTTCTACTACCGTTCTAACTAAGCAATGAATCGAAAAAGGGTCTAGCATTTTGATGCTCAAATTTTTACTCGGCGAGTCAAGTGTTATTCCGTCAATTAATTTTTTGATTGAAAAACCATGAACAAGGAATTTTTGAGTCAAAAGGTTTATATAAAATAAACGCTCTTTGTCAAATTGAGTCTTTTCTTTTTCTATTCTGTCTGCGAATAAACAGAGAAGAATATCCATCAATTTTTCAAACATTGAAAAATGAATTTCAGCCTTACCATATAAAATATCGATTGCGATATGGATTAGATTATCCTGTTTCATTTTTCAAATTAGGTACAACAATTGTATATGTTTCACATCTACACATATTTTATAATACTTACAAATTTAATGGAATTTTTATTTGTGTACAGAAGATATTTTAAAATCAAATAGTTTTCGGTTTGCTTTTGCAAACGGGAAAGGGGAAGAGCAAGAGGGTAACACCCTACGCGATGTTACTTTTCTCTAATTATTTGTTTAACAGGGTTTTAGTTATGTTTGAAGGATCCTGTTTTAACATTTTTGCTGTAAAACGTTCCGAACACCCAATAAATAGGTTATTTTTTGCTGTAAAATGTAAGAGTTTGTAAAATTTATTCTTTTGTAGCGGAGAAAACTACCGCATCCTCTCGGGAGGATTTGGTTCATTTTTAAACTGGTGGATTCTCATCCGCAAATGCCAGCCTCTAAATCCACAAGTTTAAAAACGTTTATATTTTTGCCTTAAAATACTTTTTTAACTCTGCGACCATCGGGAGCAGACAAGTGGTTTTTGTGGCAACAAAAACACATCTTGCACTTATCGCAATGCCTTAAGAATTGAAGTGATTTTTAAAACTAGATTATATGAAATTATTTTCTAACTTTCAAAAAAAACAGTTGCTTTTGAAAAGAAAAATATAAAAATCTAAATTTAACTAATACTTAGAGAACGTTTCGATTCAATTGTGTTTCTTTTTTTATTTTCAAAACGTATCATTAAATTTTGAATGTCCTCACTAATTTTATGTTCCAATACTCTGGCATAAATTTGTGTAGTCGATAATTTAGTATGCCCTAATAATTTGGATACGGTTTCAATAGGAACACCATTAGATAAAAGTAACGTAGTCGCAAAGGTGTGCCGAGCGATATGAAAAGAAATGTTTTTACGAATACCACAGGCTTTTGCTATTTCTTTTAAATAACTATTCGTTTTCTGATTGGAGTAGAGTGGAAGCAATAATTCAGAACCAACCTCTTTAGAAATAACTTTGTACTTCTCAACAATAACCAAGGCTTTTGGTAAAATAGGTATTTTAACAGTTTCATTTGTTTTTTCACGCTTTGTATAAATCCAATAGTTAGTATCAATACCTTTGACAATCTGATGAACCGATAATTGCTTTACATCGATATAAGACAAGCCTGTATAACAAGAAAAAATAAATATATCTTTTATCCTTTCTAATCGTTCACTCTTAAAATAAGTATTCTCAATAAGCTCTAGTTCTCTTTGAGAAAGATATTGCCTGTCATACTTATCAAACTTCATTTGAAATCGACTAAATGGATTTTTTACCAACCATTCCAATTTAATAGCCAAGTTTATCATTTTTTTAAACCGTTCCAAATGTTTCATTACACCATTATTGGTCAATGTTTTCCTTTTTGCTGTGGGATTATAATTTCTAAGGAACTGCTCAAAGTCAATGATAAATCGATAATTCAGTTGCTTTAAATAAATATCATCCGATTTTAATTTTTGGACTAGAAATTTGTTCAAATATCTTTCGGTAGTATAATAATTTTTCATCGTACCAGACTTTAAGACCGAAACCATATTGGTGTTATGATACTTTATAAGCTCGTTAAGTGTTTTAAGCTGGTCGTCTTCACCCAAATATCGAGCTTTGATAGATTTAGCAGAGATGATTTTGAACTCCTCTAAAAGCTGTCTGTGACAGTCCAACAATTGACCATAAACTTGGTCTAAATACTTGTTCAGGTTTCGAGAATTTGATGCTGTTCCCCTTGCTCGGGACTTAGAATTGTCCCAATTGCACACCTCTATACACCTTTTCAGACTGATTTCTGCACGTATTCCGTCAACGGTAATACGTGCGTAAATAGATAATTCTTTAGGGTTACTACGTGATTTTCTTGTAAAGAAAATTACTCCGAAAGTGCTGTTTTTCTGCATGTTATAAGTCTTTAGTTAAACATTATTTGTTTGTAAAGACGAAAGTCAAATCGCTTCTAAAGTTCTTTAAAGATAGAGAAAAATCAGGATAGAACTGCACACCGAATTGCACACCTATTAGTTGGTTTTAAATGAAATCAATTGACATCATTAAAAACAAAAAACACTGATAATCATACGATTAACAGTGTTTTGATTTCCCTTAAAAAGGGTTCGTCGGGGTGGCAGGATTCGAACCTGCGACCTCCGCGTCCCAAACGCGGCGCGATAACCGGGCTACGCTACACCCCGAAATGGTTATCTAATATCAATATAAATAATTAATTGATATTCAATTGATGGTTATTTGGATTAACTATGTTGATCCCTTTTACCACATTTTGCAAATTAAATCTAGAAAAGAGCCTTTGGCTCTTTAAGCTTTAAACGCCTCAACGTTTTACAAGCGAGCTTGACAACGTTGTTCCGTTTAAATCTCTTTTCCATAGATTTATTTGATTGCGGAGAGGAAGGGATTCGAACCCCCGGTACCCTTGCGAGTACAACTCCTTAGCAGGGAGCCCCGATCGACCACTCCGGCACCTCTCCAAAATTAATGAACTACACTATCTAAAGTGCGGGTGCAAATGTAATAAAATTTGATAATTTAAAACCTAATATTTTAATAGAAATTATCAAATTTTTAAATCAATGTAAAAATTATGTAAATGAATGAAATAAGAGTCTAATTGTCACTTGTATAGCCCTCAATATCTCGTCTATCTTTTTTAGTAGGGCGTCCCGTTCCTTTTTTTCGGTAATAATCTTTTGAATACTTCAATACTTCCATATTCTCAAAAGCTTCTTTGGGTGTAATGTCCCTGCGGTAAAGATCAACCAGTTTAGCACCAACACGGTTAGGTGGTAAGTCTAACACTTCTAACTCATAATTTATTTGATTTTTACGGACAACTATTTTTTCACCTATAAAAACTTCTTTAGATGGCTTACAGTTAGTATTATTTATTTTTATGTGTCCTTTCTTACAAGCCTCAGTTGCTTTACTTCGCGTTTTATAATAACGTGTAGTCCATAAAAATTTATCTATTCGCATTATTTATAAATAAAAAAAGCTCATTTATAACTTAAAATGAGCTTTTTATGAAGTTATCTATTAATTTAGTTCTTCAGGGAGAATATACATTTCTCTTGAAAATTGTCTTTTATCAAAAGAACTAAATACCTTTTCACTTTTCAATTTTGGCTCTTTTATGCTTTTTGTTCTACTAACAGCTCCTGAAATATTATCTAAAGCTCTTTTTAATAAAGGTTCATTTACATCGCCAAAAGGTTTCATATCAGAAACATATTCAACTTCCTCTATATTTGGATCAAATCCTAAAGTATACTCGCTTTGATCTAACTTATTAAATATTTTAAAGGTAATAGGCTGAATAGCATTGGTATGAGCTGTATTTATATTGCTACTGGTAAAATCTGGAGAATCATAAACGGTGAACGACCCTACATTTTTACCATAGGTAGTTGTACCCACTAAAATAACATTCGATTCTCCCATATAAGCTCTTAAACCATTTATAACCATTTCACTAGCAGATGCAGTGTCATCCGAGATAATTACATAGAGTCTACTCAATGTCGATAATCTATTTAAGGCTATATCTCCTGTTGCATTACCGTCAATATCATAAATTCTTCCATTATCAAAAAACGGATATGCAGAATTTTCATTACTATTTTTATCATTATAGATTAATTTGGCGAAAATTTCATTTTCGGAAGCACCACCGTATATCATACTTGATAAATATGCCGATGTCAACACAGCACCTCCGCCATTATATCTTAAATCCAGGACCAATTCTTGAATACCTTCTGACTTAAAAGTTCCAAAAACATCATTTAATTCGTTATGGAAGGTATATTTAAAACCATTATATACCAAATAACCTACTTTTTTTCCTCCTGCATTTATTATACTAGAATAGTGTACAGGGTTCTCTACAACCTGTCTAATGGTTAAACTAGCTTCATTACCATTCGGAACTATTGATCCATCACTGTTAATGGTAGCAAACTTCATAGAGATGTTATTGTCACTATAATATTTATTGACAACTGAATAATTGTCTAAATTTAAAGTAACACCATTAAAAACATTAAATACATCACCTCGCTTTAACCCCGCTTCAGATGCAGGTGTATTTGGTACTACATAGGTCACAAAACCTATTACATCATTACTTGTATTACTCACTCTGGACAACCCAAACTCAAATCCAAAAGCATCATTTATTCCTCTACGGGCTTCATCAGATGCTCTGTAATCATCAATAAACCAAGAAAAACGGTCAGTAGTACCTTTTCCAAATAAAAGTGACTCAAATAAGCCCTCCGGATCGTTATACCCATTTAGGTAAGTGTTATATTCATTGGTATTGTCATTTTTAGTATCCGCCAAGTTGGCCATATCCTCTTGCCAATAATAGTGTTTGTTCATTCCTCTCCAAACAAAATCGTTGATTTTATTATTTAATTCAACTGTTGGCTCTTTAGGATCATCAGCATTTTTATCACAACTTATAAATAGTAGGGTGAGCAGTGACACCACAGTTAATACAATTTTCTTCATACTAGTGTTTTTTTAAAATTTTTGTCGCAATTTAATGAAAATAATTACAAAAGATTAGTACTGTGTAACAAAACTACAAGTAGTTCGTCTTAAGTTTGTATAGCATTAAAATAACTATCAATAACCAAACCAAAATGCAACAAACTGAATTTTTAAATACAGTTTTACCTTTAAAAGATAAAGTTTTTAGACTAGCTAAGAGATTGTTAGTATCTATAGACGAAGCAGAAGATGCTACACAAGAGCTATTTTTAAAATTGTGGAAGAATAAGAATAAATTAGGTAATTATAGTAGCGTGGAGGCTTTTGCAATGACCATGACCAAAAATTATTGTTTAGATCAGTTGAAAGCTAAACGATCAAACAACTTAAAATTAGTACACAGTAATTATAAAGATGAATCTGTTTCTTTACAGCGTAGCGTTGAAATTAGAGATAGTGTTTCTAAAGTACATGAACTGATTGAAAAGTTACCTGAAAAACAAAAAATGATTATTCAGTTAAGAGATATTGAGAATTTTGAATTTGAGGAAATTGGCAAGATTCTTGACTTACAACCAACAGCAGTGCGAGTAGCATTGTCTAGAGCAAGAAAAACAATAAGACAACAATTAATAAAACAACACAACTATGGAATTAGCTAACATAGAAAAACTGATTGAAAAATATGAAAATGCGGAAACTTCATTGCAAGAAGAACAAGCATTAAAGGATTATTTTCAACAAGATAATATACCTGTCCAGTTGCTAGAGTATAAAGCAATGTTCAGCTATTTTAATGAGAGTAGTGCAGAGCGTTTTACAAAGACCATTCCTTTAAAAACTAAGAAACCGTATTGGAAATGGGCATCAGTAGCCGCTGCAGCAGTCTTATTAGTTAGTATTTATTCCATTAATAGGCCTGGTGATTTTAATGATCAGGAGAAAAGAGAAGCTGAATTAGCTTATCAAGAAACTCAGAAAGCATTCCAATTAATTTCTCAGAACCTAAATAAAGGAGAAAGCGTTGCTATTGCGGGGTTACAAGAGTTTCAAAAAACACAAAACAAAGTATTTAAAAACAAGTAAATAATATAGAAATCATGAAAACAATTATATACAACAACAAAATGAAGACAAAAAATTTAATTATCGCATTAGCATTAGTACTAACACCATTATTCACATTTGCACAATCAGCATTTGACAATTTTGCCGATATGGATGATGTATCTGTAGTAAAGGTTAATAAAAAAATGTTTGAACTGATGAAAGGTGTAGCAAGTGGAACAGATGACGCTAAAGAATATGTTAGCCTTATTAGCGGTCTTGATAACCTTAGGGTATTAGCTACTGAAAATGCTTCTATTGCAGCTCAAATGAAAGCTAAAGTTAAGAGTTATTTAAAATCATCTAACTTATCTGAATTAATGAGTGTTAAGGATAAAGAAGGTAATGTAAAAATTTACATTAGAGAAGGTAAAGATGAAGACCATGTAAAAGAACTTTTTATGTTTATTGATGGTATTAGTGCACATATGAAAGATGAAGATCGTAAACCTGAAGCTGTAATAGTTTCGATAACTGGAGATATTGATTTGAACAAAATATCTGAATTGACAGATCAAATGAATATTCAAGGTGGTAAGCATCTTAAAGATGTGAAAAAGAAGAACTAATTGTTTAAAACTAAGCGGTATGAAAACTATAACTAAAATACTATCAATTTTTATTGTAATACTTTTGTTTGCCTCATGTGCTAGTAGCCCATCTTTGCAAAAGTATTACATAGACAACCAAGATGATAAAAACTTTGTTTCTTTAGATGTGCCAGCCAGTTTGGTAAGTTTAAAAGATAATGCTTCACCTGAAGCTCAAGAAACACTGGAGTCAATAAAAAAGTTGAATATATTGGCCTTTGTAAAAGATAAAAAGAATGAAGCAGAATATGCTTTGGAGAGTAACAAGGTTAAAACTATTATAAAGGATAATAAATATATTGAATTACTTCGAGTTAAAGATAAGGGTAGAAATATTGTTATAAAATATGAAGGTGATGAAGATGATAATTCTATCGATGAGCTTATAGTATATGCCAATGATAAATCACAAGGTTTTGCACTTGTTAGAGTATTAGGTGACAAAATGGAGCCTGGTAAAATTCTAAAAATGGTAAATGAAATTGGAGATATTGATGGTGATAGCTTTAAAGGCCTAAAAGATTTAGCAAAGAATATAAAATAGCGGTAATTCAAATTACTTTTTAAAATCCTGAGTACGTTTTGTACTCAGGATTTTTTATTTTGCAAAATGTCAATTCATTTAATTTCTATAAAAGTTTATATTTGTCGCTTAAAACAAAAATATCTACAATGAAAAAACTGTTATTAAGTATTTTAATTATAATTTCAATCTTCAATTTTTCTCTAGCTCAACAACAAGACACTACAAAAGTTGAGCCTATCTACAGAGCCGAAAGGGAAAAAATTAATGCTTTAGTACATACAAAACTTAAAGTATCTTTTGATTATTCAAAAAGTCAGATGGCTGGAGAAGCTTGGATCACTCTAAAGCCACATTTTTATCCTGTGCAAACTGTAACACTAGACGCTAAGGGAATGTTAATTCACAAAGTTACAAGAGATGGAAAAGGCCTGAAATACGATTATGACGGCAACAAGTTAACTATTAAGCTGGACAATATATTTGTTAAAGATGAAGAATATACATTGCACATAACCTATACAGCAAGACCTGAAGAAGTAACACAAGAGGGTAGTGCCGCTATTACCAGTGCAAAAGGTTTGTATTTTATAGATCCACTAGAGACTGATCCTGATAAGCCTACTCAAATTTGGACGCAAGGTGAAACCGAGGCAAGTAGCTGTTGGTTTCCAACTATTGATAGTCCAAACCAAAAAACTACACAAGAAATTTACATGACGGTTCCCAATAAATATGTGACGTTATCTAACGGGCTGATGGAAAGTCAAACCGAAAATAGTGACGGGACCAGAACGGATTATTGGAATTTTGACAAACCTCATGCCCCTTATTTGTTTTTTATGGGAGTGGGCGACTTTGCCATAGTAAAAGATAAATGGAAAGATATTGATGTCGATTACTATGTTGAAAAAGACTTTGAACCTTATGCCAAGGAAATTTTTGGAAATACGCCCGAAATGATGACCTTTTTTTCAGAACTGTTGGGCATTGAATACCCATGGCAAAAATATGCACAAATTATCTGCAGGGATTATGTAAGTGGGGCTATGGAAAATACTACGGCCGTTATCCATGCGGAAAACGCAAATCAGACATCGGGACAATTAATTGATGAGAACATTTGGGAAAATACTATAGCCCATGAAATGATTCACCATTGGTTTGGCAATTTGGTTACGGCAGAAAGTTGGAGCAACTTAAGTATGAACGAATCTTTTGCCAATTATAGCGAATACCTGTGGCAGGAATACAAATATGGTAAAGAATACGCTGATGCACATCGCTATGATAATTTGCAAGGCTATTTCATGGGCGGTAACGAATCAAAAAAATTGGTCCGCTTCCATTATGGAAACAGAGAAGACATGTTTGATGCCGTTTCTTACAATAAAGGTGGTGAGGTTTTGCACATGTTGAGAAATTATTTGGGAGACAAGGCTTTCTTTGCTGGGCTGAACGAATATTTAACTTCTAATAAATATCAAACCGGAGAAGCACATCAGTTCCGGTTAGCGATGGAAGAAGTTAGCGGTAAGGATTTGAACCCCTTCTTTAACCAGTGGTTTTTCGGTGCGGGACACCCTAAACTGAACGTAAGTTATATTTACAACGAAGAAGGAAAATCGGTTACCGTTTTAATAAAACAAACAACCGACAAAACGTTTGAATTCCCATTGGATATTGATGTCTATGAAAACGATAAAGCCCAACGCTACAAAATCAATATAAAAGACAAAGAAGAAAAGTTTACCATTAAATACGCTACTAAACCTCAATTGATAACTATTGATGCCGACAACATACTATTGGCAGAAATAAAAGACGAAAAATCTATTGATAATTATATTTATCAATACAACAATAAAAAAGCGAATTATTTGGATAGGAGGAACGCCATTGAAATATTGGCGGCAGATCAAGATAATAAAGAAGCCTACAAAACCTTAAAGAAAGCATTGAACGATAAATTCTATGGTTTACGAATACTAGCTTTAGACAAAATTGATGTCAGTAAAGATAATAATGTTTTAAAAAGTATTGAGAAATTGGCCACTTCTGATGAAAAAACATTGGTAAGAGCAAAAGCAATTAAGATTTTGGCTGGTTTAAGTGATACTAAGTATTCTAATCTTTTTAAAAGTGCAACGGAAAGCAAATCCTATTCCGTTAAGTCCAATGCTATAGCGGCACTTTATAAAATTGATAAGAGAACCGCTATTGACAAGACGGTTGCTATTACTAATCCGCTTGATAAGAAAGGAATGCTAAATGGTTTGCTAGAAGTATATGTAAATGAAAGATTGAGCCAAGAAATGCCTTTTATTGCCGATAAAATTATAGCTGGGTTGTTTTTTAATCAAGATCCAAAGGTACAGACCCTATATGGCCAGGCATTTCAATGGATTGCTACTAGCGATAACTTAAAAGCTACCAAGATTATGGTTGATGATTTTGTTGCAAAAGCCAATCAGTACAAACAATATGGAGCAGATGCAATTATAAAACAGATGTTACAACAGGTACAGGCTGGAAAAGAACAATTAAATTCATCAAATAAGGAAGAATTGGTAGCTATTGTTAAAAAAGGAATAGCCGATATAAAATAATTGAAAATTTACAATTCAAAAAGCCTCAACTATTAATAGTTGAGGCTTTTTTGATTACTATTAATTGGGTTTGTAATCACTAAAAGTACCGTCTTTATAAAAAATAATAATCTTGTCTATTTCTTTTTGCTGATTGTTATTTTTCAAACCAACAGTATTCGTTTTGGTAGGAAAGGAGCTTAAAGTATCTTTTGCTGGAAACTCTCCTTTACCATTTAACAACCAGTAGAGTTCGACTTCTTTAAAATTATCCAATACTTTTAGTACAAAATCCAAACTGGGCTTATTTCTGCCAGATAAAAGATGGGAAATACTAGAACGCTGCACTTCGATTCTGTCTGCAAAAGCTGCGGCAGAAAGCTGATAATAGTCCATTACCAATTGTAAACGTTTTGAAAAATCTAAGTTGTTAATCAACATGCAATTATTGAGTAACAAATGTAAACAATTTGAATATTAAACCAAACATATTATAACCATTTATTACTTATACAATTAAATTAAAAAATAATATAAATACATTTAAAATATTGATTTACAAGTAATTTAAGTAATATATATTTTTCATTTTACATTTGTAAAAATTAACTTAAAAACAATTCTAAAATTCAATCAATACATTTTACATTTGTAAACATTTCTTTATTTACATTTGTAAAATGAATAATGAGGAAATAAAAAAATTAGTTTCTTGGGCTAATTTCCATAAAGAAAAAAAGCTGTTTGGTAGGTATATTACATTTGCTACTATTGAACCAATTATAAAAAATTTATCACTTAAATTTTCCAAAGAAATTATTGGTCATTCCTATAAGGGAATTCCTATTTATAAAATTACTGC
Source organism: Aureibaculum sp. 2308TA14-22 (assembly GCF_040538665.1). Classification (NCBI taxonomy): domain Bacteria; kingdom Pseudomonadati; phylum Bacteroidota; class Flavobacteriia; order Flavobacteriales; family Flavobacteriaceae; genus Aureibaculum; species Aureibaculum conchae. The sequence continues at coordinate 1,472,921 of NZ_JBEWXT010000001.1, read as the reverse complement.
AGGAAATGGCCAAACTAAAATTTTACTTTGGTCACAAATGCATGGTAATGAGAGTACAGGAACTAAAGCATTGTTCGATTTTTTTAAATGGTTAAATGAAGATGACTTTACTGCAAAAACTATTTTGGAAAAATGTACAATTGTGTTTTTACCTATGTTAAATCCTGATGGTGCAGAAGCTTATACTCGTGTAAATGCTCAGGATATTGATTTAAACCGTGATGCGGTAGATAGGATTGCTCCAGAAAGCAACATATTGCATGAAGTTTTAAAAGAAGTTAACCCTGAATTTTGTTTTAATCTGCATGATCAGCGAACGATTTTTAACATAGGAGACAAGCCTGCTACTATTTCTTTTTTAGCTCCATCAGAAGAAGAATCGCGACAAGTAACTGAAGGGAGAAAGATCACCATGTCGGTAATTAGTGCTATGTACTCAGTACTAAAACAATTAATTCCCGATCAAATAGGTAGATATACTGATGAGTTTTATCCAACCGCTACAGGCGATAATTTTCAAAAAGCGGGACACAATACTATTCTTATTGAAGCTGGTCATTATCAAGATGATTACGACAGAGAAGAAGTCCGAAAATTCAATTTTATTAGTTTAGTTAGTGGGGTTCATTGTATCGCGAATCAAAAAGAGTATTCCAATTATGAATCTTACTTTGAAATACCTAATAATGAAAAAAGGTATTTAGATATAATTTACAAAAATGTTGTGTTGCAGGACGAAAATAAAATAATAGACGTTGGCGTATTGTTCAAAGAAATACTCGAAAAAAATAAAATTATTTTTAAACCTACTATTATTCTAACAGAAGATTTATCTGATTATAACGCGAATACCATTGTTAATAAAAAGGGTGAAGTATTCAAAACAAAAGAGTCATTAACTAAACTTTTTGATAATTAATTCGCTTTTTATTAGTTTTTTTAGAGAAAATTTAAGAATTTAGTGATTTAATTGAAAATACAGTAACATGTCAAAATTCAAATTAGACGAAATTGATCATCAAATACTTGATGTTCTTATAGAAAATGCCAGAACTCCATTTACGGATATAGCAAAAAAGTTATTAGTTTCTGCAGGTACTATACACGTAAGGGTGAAAAAAATGGAGGAAGAAGGAGTTATTAAAGGATCTACTTTGACCGTAGATTATGATAAGATGAATTACACTTTTATTGCTTACATTGGTCTGTTTATCGAGAAATCTTCTTACACACAATCTGTTATAGATGAATTGCATAATATTCCTGAAGTAACAGTTGCACATTTAACAACAGGTAAATTTGCTGTTTTTTGTAAAATAAGAGCAATAGACACCAAGCATGCCAAAGATGTTATTTTTAGAATTGACGCAATAAAAGGAGTGCTAAGGACCGAAACATCAATATCTTTAGAAGAGGTAATTAATGATAAAAAGAGATTAATGCATGCAATTTTTGATGCTTACAAAATTTAATTGACTCGTAATTTTAATTTATAAAACGCTTTCAATACATTTGAGAGCGTTTTTTTTTATTAATGTAAATTCACCATCTCCTAAACATGTTTTTTAAAAAAAATCTTTCCAATAAAAAGCTACTAGAATTATACAAAGCTTTGCTTTTGCCTCGATTAATAGAAGAGAAAATGCTCATTTTATTGCGTCAAGGTAAAATATCCAAATGGTTTAGCGGTATTGGTCAAGAAGCTATTGCTGTTGGTGTTACTTCTGCCTTAGAAAATGATGAATATATTTTGCCGATGCACAGAAACTTAGGCGTTTTTACAACCAGGGGTGTTCCTTTGAATCGGTTGTTTTCACAATGGCAGGGGAAAGCCAATGGTTTTACCAATGGAAGAGATCGAAGTTTTCATTTTGGAACTCAAGAATATAATATTATAGGAATGATATCGCATTTAGGTCCTCAATTTGGAGTTGCAGATGGTATAGCTCTAGGGAATTTGCTTAAAGAAAATAATAAAGTTTGTTCTGTATTTACTGGTGAGGGAGGGACAAGTGAAGGCGATATACACGAAGCACTAAATGTTGCTTCAGTATGGAGCTTACCAGTACTTTTTTGTATTGAAAATAACGGTTATGGTCTTTCTACGCCCAGTTGTGAACAATTTAATTGTGAGCAACTTGCTGATAGGGCCAAGGGATACGGAATGGAAAGCCATGTTGTTGATGGTAATAATATACTGGATGTTTATCAAAAAGTACTCGGTATTGCCAAAAGTGTGCGTAAAAACCCTAGACCCATATTTATTGAATTCATAACTTTTAGAATGCGAGGACACGAAGAGGCTAGTGGTACCAAATATGTTCCGCAAGAGTTGTTAGATACTTGGGGAGCTAAAGATCCTTTGGAAAATTATCAAGAGTTTCTAAAAAATAAAGAAATTTTGACTGAAGAAATGGAGGTAGAATTTAAAAAAGAAATTGTTCATGAAATAAATGAGAATTTAGAGCTAGCATTTAATGAAGAAGTCATTGTTCCTAATTTAGAAAATGAATTAAATGATGTATTTCAATCATTTAATTATCAAGAAATTAAAAATAATTCTGAAAATGAAAATATTCGTTTTGTTGATGCCATTTCCCAAGGGTTAAAACAAAGCATGCAGCGGCATGATAATTCCGTAATCATGGGTCAAGACATTGCTGAATACGGCGGTGTTTTTAAAATTACTGAGGGTTTTGTGGAAGAGTTTGGGAAAGAAAGAGTAAGAAATACACCTATATGCGAATCGGCCATTGTATCTGCAGCTTACGGATTGTCAATTAACGGTTTCAAATCGATAGTGGAAATGCAATTTGCTGATTTTGTGAGTTCAGGGTTTAATCCCATTGTAAATTTATTGGCAAAATCGAATTATAGATGGAATCAAAATGCTGATGTGGTTATTAGAATGCCCTGTGGAGCAGGAGTAGGGGCCGGTCCTTTTCATAGTCAAACCAATGAGGCTTGGTTTACTAAAACACCAGGGCTGAAAGTAGTTTATCCTGCATTTCCTTATGATGCCAAAGGTTTATTGGCTACAGCTATTGAAGATCCTAATCCGGTTTTGTTTTTTGAGCATAAAGCCTTGTACAGAAGCATTCGCCAAGATGTGCCAACGGATTACTTTAATCTGCCATTTGGTAAAGCCGCTTTGCTTAACGAAGGAAAAGATATTACCATTATTTCCTTTGGGTATGCGTTACACTGGGTGTTAGACTATTTAAAAGATGCTTCCCTTTCCGCCGATGTTATCGATTTACGCACGTTGCAACCTTTAGATACCGATACTATTTTTAATTCTGTCAAGAAAACAGGAAAAGCCATAATAGTTCAAGAAGATTCCTTATTTGGTGGGGTAGCAAGTGACATTTCATCTTTAATTCATGAAAATTGTTTTGAACATTTAGATGCTTCTGTAAGGCGAGTGGCAAGTTTAGAAACCCCAATTCCTTTTGAACCACAATTGGAAGCTCAATATTTAGGTAAAAATAGACTGGAAGAGGCTATTAATGAGCTTTTAAACTATTAAAATGAATACTATTAAAATTATATCAATACTTCTTCTTTTTATAATACTATCCTCATGTGCTATGAAAAAATCAAAAACCGATAAGATAGGCGAAAGTTTTTCATTTGGAGTTATTGCAGACTGTCAATATTGCAATGCTGAAAATGCTGGCGTTAGAAACTATAGCATTTCAGATGCTAAGCTTAAAAAATGCGTACATCATTTAAACACATTAGATCTTGCATTTACGATACATTTAGGTGATTTCATTGATAGAGATTGGGAAAGTTTTGATGTTGTAGGGCCAATTTATGATAAGCTAAAAATGCCGAAATATCACGTGTTGGGTAATCATGATTTTTCTGTTATTGACGATAAGAAATCAGCAGTGGTTAAAAAAATGGGGTTGCCATCTGAATATTACGATTTCAGCGTAAAAGGTTGGCGATTTATTGTATTGAATGGCAATGATATTAGTTTTCATGCGTATCCTAAAGATTCTGAAGAATATAAAATAGCTGAGACCTATTATTCTGAAAATAATATAACTTCCCCTAAATGGAATGGGGCAGTGGGTAAGACTCAAATGGAATGGTTAGCATCTGTTTTAAAAACAGCAACAGCAAATAATGAAAAAGTAATACTCTATAGTCATTTTCCAATATTTCCAGAAAATGTACATAATTTATGGAATGCCAATGAAGTACTTGCAATAATTGAAAAGTATAGTGTAGTTAAAGCCTATATTAACGGACATAATCATGAAGGTAATTATGGAATTAAAAACGGAGTACATTTTATAACGATGAAGGGAATGGTCGATACTGAAGAAACAGCGTATGCTGTTATAAATTTGTCAAAAGATCAATTAGAAATAGTGGGCTTTGGAAGAGAAAATAGTAAAATACTTAAATTAAAACTTTAGAAATAAATATTAACTATGAAAATAACAAATAGATTTTTACACAGAGATATTGCTTACTTTTATGTGGGATTAATTATTGCTTTTTCTTTTTCTGGAATCATTTTAAACCATCGTCAAGACTGGTACCCTATGGATTATACTTATGAAAGTGAAGAGGTGACTTTAACTTTACCTGAAGATAGTAAAAAAATAACCAAAGAGTTTTTAATTGAATCTACCAAAGATTTAGAAGTTGATTATGATGGACATAGAGTTAGAGATGGAGAATTAAGGGTTTATTTTAAAGATAATGTCATTTTAGATGCCGATGCAAAAACTGGGAAAGGGACTCTAGAATTTAAGCGAAAAGTTCCATTTTTAGGTCATACAATGTATTTGCATAAATCTACCAACAAATTCTGGATTTGGTATTCTGATATATTTGGAGTAGCCATGCTTGTTATTGCATTTACTGGAATGTTTATCTCAGCTGGTAAAAATACGTTCTGGAAACGCGGTTGGAAATTGGCCTTAGCTGGAATTTTATTTCCGTTAATTTTCTTATTTTTATTATCATAAAACAAAAAAATGAAGCAAGGTAAATTTGCACACTCGGTATTTTTTTGGCTCAAAAACCCTGAGAATATTGTAGAACGAGATGTATTTGAAAAATCATTATTCAATTTTATAAACCAATCTGTTTATATTAAAACAAAGCATATTGGCATACCCGCCAATACCGATAGAGCGGTTATCGATAGTTCTTATACCTATAGTTTACTACTGACCTTTGATGATAAAGCGAATCATGATAAGTATCAGGAAGAGGCTAATCACAAACGATTTATTAAAGAATGTGCTGATTTATGGGAAAAAGTAGTAGTTTATGATGCTAATGCTATTATAGATTAGCGAAAAATAGTATTAATTTGGCGATAACTTTTTCTAAAAAAGTTAAAAATTTCAGTTTGTCCCCTAAAATTACTACATTTAGTAACTGATTTTTAACTACTTAATTGACTATAGGGTTTTCTGTTCAGTTTTTTAAAAAGCTAATAAATATCATGTTTTTGGTATCTTTTTGTGCGTAGCTTTATACTTCTAAAATACTTACTAAATCTATAATTATGCAGATATACGATGACAAACACATTAAAAATGTAGTCTTTGTTGGGGCTCATGACAGTGGTAAGACCACACTTTCAGAAACCATGCTTTTTGAAGCGGGACTTATAAATAGGAGAGGAGCAGTAGAAACTAAAAATACCGTTTCCGATTTTCATGAAGTAGAGCAGGAGCGAGGTAATTCCATTTTTGCTACGCCCTTGCATACAGAATGGCGAAACTATAAGATAAACATTATTGACACCCCGGGCCTAGATGATTTTATTGGTGAAATTATTTCGTCAATTAGAGTTGCAGATACCATTGTAACAGTATTAAACGCACAACATGGTGTTGAAATAGGAACAGAAATCATCTGGAATTATGTAAATAAATACAGTAAACCAACCATATTTGTTATCAATCAGATAGATCATTTAAATGCTAATTTTGAAGAAAGTTTTAAGAGTATTTCATCCTTAGTTGGTAAAAATGTTGTCAAAATTCAATATCCTTTAAAAATTGATGGAGCACAATGTATTTTAGATGTTCTTAAAATGAAGGTGTATAAATTTCCGCCAACGGGAGGGAAGCCAGAAAAATTGGCCATACCCGATGACCAAAAAGAATTGGCCAATAAATTACATAACGAATTGGTTGAAAAAGCAGCAGAAAACGATGAGGAGTTATTAGAATTGTTTTTTGAAAAAGGCACCTTAAACGAAGATGAAATGCGTAAAGGTATAAAAGCAGGTATGCTAAATCACGAATTGTTCCCGGTATTTTGTGTATCTGCTCTAAACGATATGGGTACTGGACGCTTAATGGGCTTTATTGATAATGTAGCTCCTGCAGCAGCGGATCTAAAACCTGAGCAAACCTTAGAAGGCAATGATATAGTTCGTACAAAAGAAGCTCCTACAAGCTTGTTTGTATTTAAAACATTAAACGAACCCAATTTAGGGCAGATTACCTACTTTAAAGTTAAATCAGGAGAAATTAAGGTAAACGATAAGTTGGTCAACTCTCGTAACGGAGAAACGGAAACCATCAATCAGCTATTTATAATGGATGGCAAAAAACGAGAATCTGTTTCTAAATTAACGGTTGGTGATATAGGAGCCACATTAAAATTAAAATATACCGAAACTAATGATACCTTACATGAAGCTGGTAAATCGACAACTATTAAACCCATTCAATACCCTGAGCCAAGAATTAGAAAATCTATAGTTGCCGTAAATAAAAAGGACGAAGAAAAATTAAGCGAGGCCTTAAAGAAAATCCACACACAAGATCCTACGGTTACTATCAACTACGCTAAGGAATCTAAACAACTAATTATTGGTTGTCAAGGGGAATTACATTTGGCCATTGTCAACTGGTTACTGGAAAACGAATATGGTATTAACGTAAAATTTGAAAAACCTAAAATTACCTATAGAGAAACCATACAACGTTCATCAACAGCAAATTACAAACACAAAAAACAATCAGGTGGTGCAGGTCAATTTGCACAAGTACACATGAAAATAGAGCCGTGGGAAGAAGGTATGCCAGACCCTGAAGGGTTCAATATTAGGGGCAAAGAAGAAGTCGATTTACCTTGGGGTGGGAAACTCATATTCTATAATTGTATAGTTGGTGGTGTAATTGACACGCGTTATTTACCTTCAGTAATGAAAGGGGTTTTGGAAGTCATGGAAACAGGTCCTTTGACCAATTCGTTTGTGAGAGATGTACGTGTTATGGTTTATGATGGTAAAATGCACTCTGTAGATTCTAATGATATTTCATTTAAGATTGCCGGAGCACATGCCTTTAAAGAAGCGTTTTTAAATGCGAATCCTAAATTGTTAGAGCCTGCAAACGAATTAACGGTTAGGGTGCCGGAAGAAATGGTGGGTAATGTAATGACCGATTTACAATCACGACGTTCCATTATACAAGGGGTAGAGAGTAACGGACACTATCAAATATTGAAATGTATTACACCAGCGGCAGAACTGTTCGGATATTCTACCAATTTACGTTCATTAACACAAGGGAGAGCAACGTTTAGCTCCAAATTTTCTGCCTATCAGCCAGTGCCTAGTAATGTACAGCAAGAATTAATTAAACAAAATTTATAAAATATAATTTATTATGCAGACTAAAGTATTGTATTTAAGCGATTTAAAATTCAATTTAGAAACTTGGAGAAGAGAGTTAAAGTTTCATGCCAACGAAATGGATACTTTTGAAGAAAAACTTGAAGAAATTGCAAGTAGAGAGTTTAGTGACAAAGCATTAGTGCCGTTAGAAAGCTTTCAGAACAGAATAATGATAGAAAGGGATGTTATTTCTAAATTACAGCACAGATGTAAAGCCAAAATTAAAAATATACAAGCCGCTGATTATAATGAAGATATTGATGGTAGGTTACAATTTGAACAACATACCTTACGAGAGGACATGCGTACGTATATAAAATTACATTATGATTTAAAAGAAGAAATGATGGATTATTTTTTAGAATGGCTTTAAAGTCTTTTGATTTAATAACAAACTTTCTCAGCTTATTTTATTAAACGTCTTGGTGTAAAAATCAAGGCGTTTTTTATGGAACATATATTTCAGCTTCTGGATAAAAAGCTCCAATGGCAAACCAATAACTAACAACAGAAACAGCAGGTGTTAAATAATCTCCAATATTTCCAGAAAGTGTTTCCCCAAAAACATTTCTTATTGTACCTGTATTATCTTTAAAAAAACCTCCTGATGTACTTAATTCATATTGAAAAGTAAGTAGTTCATTAGCTTCACTTAAAACAAATGAATTGATAATGTCTTCATTTCCTACTAGTAAGTATTTTTTGTCGTTAAAAGTATCTATTATCGCTTTGCCGCCAGTAAAATCTTGGTATTTGTATACTTTAGAAATTTCTTTATCAACATCAATAATTGCGTATACTCGTTGCTTGCTAGGTAACCTTTTATCATAAGGGGCAGGGCGAAAGTAAAACAAATTATGATTTGTTTTATAATCTTCACTATAAGGGTATTCACCATAAGTTCGTGAAAATCCAGTGTCTTCACTTAATACCAATGTGTTTGGATAAAGGGTTTTCCAGGTTTTCCAATCTGTTTCAACTATGTTATAATTAGTTGGTCGTTGGCCAACTAAATCTCCATTTACGCACTGCAATTTTAATTGCGACCATAAGCTTCCGGTTTCTCTATCATACATGATTAAATTATTATTGTACAAGAGGCCAGAGGTGCCAAATTCAGATTCTCTACCCCAAGCAAATGCGGTTCCAGTTAACGGGCAGTAGGAAATGGTAATTGGAGTTACTCCCATTTTATAATTAACCAATTCATGCCAATCTAATATGTAATGAGGGTAGGCCCTAGCTTCACCTTCAAAGTACATTCCTATCACCAAATCATCATCTGAAAGGCCTTCAAAATCATCGCTGGAATCATTAATGAATTTTGGATCATCTATAGATGGAATTCCATCTCTACCAGGTCCGCCATCTTTAATTTCACGACGTGCAATTAGCCATTCTTCTTGAAGTTCAATTGAACCACCATTACCAAGATTTTCAAAATCATCATTAGACTTGCTACACGAAATAATAATTATAAAAGCAAAGAGTAGAAGATGCAATTTTTTCATAATCTATTTAGTTAGTTGATCAAAACGTTAAATGGTCATTAGATTAAAGAGTCGGATAAATAGTAATTTCCTTACTTCTTAATTTTTTACCATTAGCAAAGTAGTTGATAGTATGGTTAAATTGTTTGAATTGATATTAACACTATAAACAATTATACTATTTTTTCCGCTATGTCGTTTTAAGCTAAGACCTTATCAAAAATTGATTTTCGCTATGCTTGAATATGAATTTAACTGTCCATACTGCAGAAATGAAGTTTCAACATTAGTTGAAACTGATAAAGACAAACAGCAATTTATAGAAGATTGTATAGAATGTAAAAATCCACTAGAAATGATTATTGATTGTACTTATAATCAAATAGTGGAAGTAATGATAAACCCTATAGCACAATAAATTTATTATAAACATTAGTACATTGGTGTATAGGCTAATATATTCTATTTAACATAATATAAATTATAAGACAAATATATGGTAATTCCGTTATAGCCATATTTCAGGTTCTTACATTAGATCTTATAATTATATTATGTAAAATATCCCATTATGTTTATTGTATAAATACAGTATTCGGTACCTTGGGTCATAAAAATTTCAAATACTCAATTCTCATCTATTGACATTCCGTTAGATATTTGTCCCATAATTTGTCATTATGTAAAATTGCCGTCTGCAAACGCTCTATTGTTTAATAAAATCAAATTGTTATCACAATTTATTTTATACACAATTTCCAACCGCTTGCAACCGCCAAAAAAAGCTCACCTTTTTGGTAGTATTAAAATTCATGTAATTAAGAATATTTTGTCTAAAAAAGTTTTCACGAGCTTCTCGTGGGATTTTCGCAAGAGTATAATTTTTTTAAACAAAAAAATCTATACACTTGCTAACTTTAGACTTTCAATTAACCTTTTCTTTCCATGGCTTCAGCCGTTTTTTTCATTTTCTTTTGTCTTGAAACAAAAGAAACAAAAATTCAAGGCTTCACATACTTTTGGAAACAATTACGGTTCAAAACGCTATATTTTAAAGATGGTCTGGACTTCTAAGTCAAATTGTAATAACCTTGTTATTCGCAGTGTTTATAGATGTTACGAAGTATCGATTTAAAACATTTAACGCTTATTTTCACCTATTGTTTTACCAAAATTATCTGAGGCCATCAAAAAAGGGCTCTACTTCTATTTAACATAATATCATAGTCTAGCTATCATATTATCTAAAGAAAACTTACTCAATTCAGGAATAGCCTTAGTAAATACTTTAATTTCCCAATTTGACAGATGTGGAAAACCACTTACCTCATTCTCTAAAAAAATATAATTATCTGGAGTTGTTACTGTTTTTGAAGGGATTATAACATAATATCATAGTCTAGCTATCATATTATCTAAAGAAAACTTACTCAATTCAGGAATAGCCTTAGTAAATACTTTAATTTCCCAATTTGACAGATGTGGAAAACCACTTACCTCATTCTCTAAAAAAATATAATTATCTGGAGTTGTTACTGTTTTTGAAGGGATTAAATAAAAATTAAAAGGTTCACTATCCATAATAAGTACCAATGCCACCCACAGCTTGTCTTTTGGCTCTCCTAATCTTTGTTTTGGAATCTTTACCTTTCTTTCTGTGTCTAAATTGATGGGTTGCAAATAAACTTCATGAAAATTTTCAGTATTAGCTTTGATTACAAAATCAACCCCTTCCCTCCCACTTTCATTTGGTAAAAATTCAAGTTGAGAATTTAAAAGCTCTGATTTTATGAATTTGAATACTTTTTCATTAATTGAATTCATAGTTATTAAGATACATCATTATTCCTTTAATATTTCAAATCTAATTGGATTATATTGATAATTAGAGCATTCCCATACCCATTGAACACATTGTCTATCTAATATCAGATTCTCAACTGGATTTGAAATTAACCCGATTTCTATAAATGAATCTAATTGCCTAACTACACCAATATAATAACTTTCTTGTTTTTCCTGTGCGACTGCGATTTCATTATTGGTCAGTTTGAATTTTTGACCAGGCAATGTAATTGATTTAATTTCAATTTGAATTTCATTTCCATTCGGGTCAAGTCCTTCTAAATCATAACCGATATTTTGCTTACTTACATCTTCAAGCTTAAAACCATTTTTATTTAGAACTTCCAGAGTTTGTTCTTCAGCACTTCTCCAACGTTGAACGTTAGATTTTGTTGGCGAATATGAATTTTTCTGAAATTTATTTAACCAATTAGTTTCTGAACTTGATTGATTAACATCATTTAAAGTATTTTCATTACTTTTTGAATTAGCAAAGATATTATTTGAATAATTAGAAGATACATGTGATTTGAAAACTTGCTTTATATCAAATTCGGTCAGCCCGTTTTCAATTAATAAAGTTATAAATGATTCATCAACTACCAATTCATTATTTTTAATCTCATTGAGTGAAACCCTTTCTTTATTACTCAAAAATATTTTTAGACTCTTTACAAGTGATTCATCTTGATTATTTCTAGTTATTAACCCTTTGATTATTTGAATAGAAAATTGAGAACAACCTAAAGCAGATAACTTTGACGCATTTATGGTTTCGGTTAAATTATCAAAAGTATCTTCATTTGCTCCTAGATGTTTTACAAAACGAATAAAACCTTCTGCCTCGTATAATTTGCTACTTATGGGTTGATTATTATTATGTTTGGTCAAGACGTTATAATCCTTTGTATTCAACCAGTTTGGGCAAAGTAACATTGTTTTAAAAAAATAAGAACTATGTTTTTTAAGCTCCTCCATCAAATACTTCTCGACTGATGGCTTTTTAAATTGTACCATTCTCGGGTCAATGTATGGTGTGAGAGAATTAACTAAATCGTTGTTTGAATTTAATATATTTTGCTCAATTACATTTAAAATGAACTTACTGGTTGATTTAATTGACCTGATTGTTCTATCATCAAAAATTACATGTTTTCTTGAAGGGTCTGTACTAAAATCACCATTTATTAAAACGCCTAACCCAGAGATATCTTCGGTTGGAAGAAACGAGTAAATATGTGAATCAGCCTCATGTATTTTTTTTACTTTATTATTTTCCAATAAATACCCTAACGTTATATCCTTGTCTGAGGACAAAATCCAATTATTCGTTTCACCATTGATTTCAAACGTCAACCTATCTTCTGTTTCAGATATATAATGTTTAGATTTTTTGACAGTTAGATTTTTATTCGAAATTTGAAATTCTGTTTCATTAATATTTTTTAAAAACAATAATGATGATGCATCAAATGCCTCAAACTCTAATTCAATTTCACGTGCTGTAACTCCAGTAAAAATAAAAATCGTTGAATATTCGGCTGATTTAAGTTCATTTATAATAGGTTGAACATCCTCTAATCCTTGAATTTTTAAATTATGAGGAATCCTAATTAACGGAACGCGTTGGGCTTTAGGTATTTCTTTTTCAGTCAATTCTTTGGAATAAGTAACTGCCAATTCCCCGCTTAAGATATGCACTTCTTTAGTAAAACCAACAACAGACTTAAAACCTATACCTCTATAGCCTATTGTTTCTCCTCTAACCTTATTTGAAGAAGCACTTCGACATAAACTTTCTAAGTCTTGTTTATCAAATATTCTTCCATTATTAGCCACAAAAAGAAATTCATCTTTTTTAATAATTTTAAATTTAGTTGACTTTGAATCATCTGCATTTTGCAATAATTCAATAAAAGACCTGTTGTTATAGCTTTCTGAAATATAACTTTCCAATCCCGCTAAGTCGGATAAAAGATTAGGAGATGAAATTGCTTCATCCAATAAATCTTGACGTACTTCATTTAAAAACATCTATTGTTTTTTTAGTAAATATTATTATTTTCTAATATCACGAACTAATTTTGGGATAAATTCTTATTTTCTTAATTTCATCGGCTATGTTCTTATCATTAAAAGTAAACCTAATTAATTCAAAACCGAAGAAATCTTCTGGATACAAACTTTTATAGTCTGTTTCAAGAATTGAATTTTCTTGACCATAAAGAATACATTCAATGTTTATTCTTCCATTTTCAATAGGAATGGAAGATCCAGTTTTTGGGTGGATTTCAAAAAAAATTATAATTCCACCCCAATCTTGAACTTTTATAGAAATATTTTCGAAAGTAATGGACGCTCTTTCTTCAAAGGCTTCTAATCTTTCTATTTTACTCAATAGAGATTTTGCTAAAATTTTATTCATTTTTGAAATATTATTGACCCTATAAAATTAATTAGTTTAAAAGAGTTTACAAGGATTTTCAATGTTTATTTCTAGATTTTATTTTATTCCCAAATCTACATAAAACTTCATTGATAGATTATAGCTTTTGCGACTATATTGAAATTTGCAGTAAAAATTCATTCTAGGATAATTTTTATAAACAACTCACAGAAAAGAAGTGCATTGTTTTGCTCTAAACTGTGTTCTTATTAACTTTACATTTTATCTAAGCTTATTAAAAATGTAATTTTTGAATTCCTCTATAGATACATTATACTTCTCAAAATTATTGTCCAACATTTCAATATACTTTTCATCTGTACAGCTAACGTATTTAACTGCTTGTTTAAAAACTAAAGTGTCAACCATGAGTCTCAAAAATATAGGGAAATTGTCTCTTTTGTTTGACCTTATAAATAGTCGAGTACCAGACAAAGGAAATATATAATCATCTTCATAAACTTTTAGACTAGATTCTTTTTCGAATATTACTGGATTGTCAGAACAGAGATACGGAAACATGTTTGTGTTTTCCAAAATTGTATATGGAGTTCTACAATTTAAACCTCTAATTGAATCCATTATAGAATTATAATATTTATAACTTTTTATAAAAGGTTCGCTATTTTTGAATTCTTCTTCTCTTTTTTTATCTCTACTACCACTTGAATTTTTTATTGCTAAGCCTAAACTATTTAAATCATTATTATTAATAAGCAACTTTAATTCATCTTCTCGATGAGGCAAACGCCAATACATTAGACTTACAAAATGATTTAAAGCCGGCATATCATCCTCATCCACATTAAATCGACTAGTATTGTCTGAAGAATTAATCTTATCGATTAGGTCTGAAATGTTATTATCAAAATAAGCATAGTGTTCCGTTTCTAAGAAATCACTTTTCTGCCCTTTAAAATATATTGTATTTGCATTTTCTTCAAAAAAATACGACTGCGGAGAAAATTCTTTACCATTCTTAATAAATCGTTTTTCTTGAACATTATAAATTTTGAACTTATTAGATTCTTTTGTAAATCCTTTTAAGTAAAACACAGGTAAATAATGATGTCTCCAAGAAGTGTTATTCATTTCACTCAAAATTAATGAGACACAAATTTACAACAAATATTAATGAGCGATTGATGGTAATACTAACCATTCCACACACATTTTGCTCCTCTTCTCTGCCCTACCGCAAAAAGAGTGTTCATTATCTTTCTAAAATGAACTTTTGTCAAGAAAACTTTTAATAAACATGTAGATAGTTTTGCTTTTTACCAAAGCAAAATAACATAATGCAGAACATTATAGGACAAATAACAGTAATTTACGCATAGCCGTATTTCAGGCTATTTGACATAATTAAAGATATAAAAACACGTAGTGTTTTATATCAACCATAATTATGTTAAAGTAAATTACGGTTCTCTAAACAGAATTATAATTGGTTCTAAATTAGATCCTATAATCCCCAGCCGCATCAACTGTCTCAAAAACAAAATGGTCTACCAGACCATTTAATTTTATGAAATTTAAAATATCCCAGCAAGTTCTGTTTTTAAAATTAACCTTTGTACTTGGGTCATTAAAATTTCAAATACACGATTATTCGCGAGTTTAATATTTTTTTGTTGAGCTCATGAATGCAAAAGCATTTCTCAGCGATTAACATTCCGTTACACAAATGTCCCATAATTTACTCACGACTTTTATATTTGTTTTGGAGTTCATGAAATCGAAGATTTGTAAATAAATCAAGATTCGGCGTAGCCAATGCCAATGAAAAATTGGCATTTGTCCATTATGTAAAATTACTCGGGTTATAACTTATTTTATAAATAAGTCCTCGTGATGTGCTTCGCAGTTGCCGCCTACAACCACTAGATTGCTTTATAAAATCAAATTGTTATCACAATTTATTTTATACACAAATTTCCATCGCTTGCAGCCACCAAAAAAAAGCTAACCTTTTAGGTTGTATTATAATTCGTTTATTTAATAATGCATTCGTAAAAAAAGTTTTCATAAGCTTCACGTGAGGTTGTCGCAAGAGTATAATTTTTAAAACAAAAAATCTATACACTTGCTGACTTTAGACTTTAAATTGGTCTTTTCTTTCCAAGACTTCAGCCAATTCTTCACTTTCTTTTGTCTTGAAACACTATTTAGCGTTAAGAAAAGGTCTAGTAGACCTTTTTAGATAAATACATAAAACAAAAAATCAAGGCTGCATATAATTTTGGAAACAATTACGGTTCGTTTTACTATATTATAAGAAGCGTTGTAAATATTAAAATACGCCGTAACTATATGATAAATAGTATATTAAAATTTGAAATTAAGAACTGTAGCTCATAATATGTACGTACCACTCACCTATTGTTTTAGCCAAAATTCTATGAGGCCGACACATACAATGAACGCATAATGTTGACAGTATCTTGAAGTTCAACTACGTTAGCATAAATTTTATCTAAATCAAGTGAAGAAACAAAGTTTCTAACTCTTTTCCCTTTTTGATAATGTTTGCCGTATTTATGAAAAAGTGTTGACAGGATTTTATTATTAACTGCTTCACAATTAGGATAGGCTTTTAAATTCCTACGCCCTTTAGGAACTCTTAAAAACTTGTAAATATTCTCAATATCATGAAAAAACCAGCTTTCAAGATCTTGAGTAGCAACAATTTCATTAATTGAACTTATTCTTGATTTTCTTTTTCCTGAACTAAAATTCTTCCTGAGTTGGTCTACATTGAGAAGAGTTTCCGTGTTTCTATCACCTTCTCTATCATAAGCTATAAAAACATTTATTTCACTGCAATCAGTAAATGAGGAATTGGCTAAGTATGCTTTAATTTTACTTTCTACTTTATTGTTTATGTCATAAACACCGTTGAGATTACCGAAATTGGTCCTAATTTTTCTACGCTCAATATATTTATTCAAGAATAGAGTATAGAATTCTTTTTCTGTTTCTCCTTCATAAAGAAAAAGCATAGATTTTGGATTTTTTAAACTACTCATAATCTATTTATTCAAATTCATCTTCATCTATATTACCAAAGAACAATTCATCACTGAAATTAATTTGACCTTGTTTTAATCGTTTTCTTAACTCTTTTCTGTTAGAAATATTATATAAGGTACTTTTACCCCTTTCATCGACACTACTAACTATTATATTTTCAGTTTTTGTCTTATTCAGGATTGCAATTGAATGAGAAGTTAAAACAAACTGTTTGTGTGTTGAAAAACTTTTAATAAAGGAGAATAAATCAATCAGTGCCTTTGGATGAGTAGAATTTTCTGGTTCTTCAATAAAAAAAAGGTCATTATCGCTCGATAAGACTTTAGTTATAAGTGCAATAATTAATACCGTTCCATCAGAAAAATTTCTAATCGCTTTTCTAGTCCCAAAATGATTAAAATTTAAAAATTTACGTCGTCTTCTCTTGCTCTTATTATCTTCGTTAGCATATCGATACTCCCTAACAACAACTTCATCAATATTCAATATGTTATTTAGAGCCTCTTTAAAAATACCCCAATTATTCGTACTTTCTAGATTAATAATTTCTTCCTCTAACTCGAAAGCAACAACTCTTCCATTATAATGATTAAGTCTATCCGCACTATCAGATTTTAAAAGTTCTAAATTTGAAAAATAAAAAATAGGAGTTTTTACAATAGAATTCAAGCTATTAATTGCATCTAGATATGCAGAATCGCTATCGCTTTCAGCTTTTAGCACTAATTTCAATACTCTAACAACGCTAAAAAAATCAGGAACATCCTCTAACAAAGACGTTTTAGATAATTTTGCTCCAAAAGTTACTTTTTGCCCCTCTCTCTTAAAAACAGATTCAGCTTTACCTGGTTTATTAATCTCTTTAGCATCTAAAGATTCATTATTAATTTTATAAGAAACATCAAATAAATCTTCCTCTGCTTGAATTTCTAAATTATAATTAAAAACACGATTAGTATCCGTATTACTAAACTTTAAAGAAAATGATATGTCAAATTCATTTGAATCTTCAAGAAATAAATCGGACATTGGTATAATTTCTTTAAAATAAGCTCCATAAAAACCATCCCTAAAAAATCTCTCTAAATCATCGGTTGATGCAGAATTAATTATAAAATTAATAAAGGAAATGGATTGAATGAAATTAGATTTTCCAGAGTTATTAGGCCCTATGATAACATTGATATCATTAAAAGACAATTTTGCTTCTAAAATATTCTTGTAACCCATTAAGTTGTAACTATCTAATTTTATCATTGTGTATTAAAAATAGGTTAATTAATTACTTTATAGCGTAAATATATGTATTTTATTATATAATAGACATAAAAAAACACATAATTACGTTTTTTTATTTAGAATTAATATTTAATTAACATTCATATTCCACTCATTATTCTTCTTTCCTCCGTAGAGCATGAAAAGTTTGCATTACCTATTCCAACTACTTTTTAATTTTTTATATTATTTCTTTGCTTCAGTTAAGTTTTTTTTCTGTCCTATTTATTTAGGAACCTATTAATTAACTTGCTTTTTTAATTGAAATCTGGCGATGTCCTTTTCTAATCTAGAAAATAAAATTAGCTTGATAGTTGAGTGATATTAATAATTAAAATTACATTAAATAATAAGTAAATGAATACAGACTTGTTGATCATATCGATTTCTTTGGTGGCTCTGGTGGTTTATTTGACGCAAATTCCTATCAGAAGGTTAAATGCCTTTGGTAATTTTTTAAAGAAAGTGCTTGGGGTTTTCCCTATAACAAAATTTATGAATGCAATTACTAAGAGTAAAGAAAATAAATATTGATTCTTTTCCATCTCATTCCACACACATTAGCTTCCCTCCTACGTCGGTCTGCTAATAAGTATTTCATTGCATTCGTAAGAAAAACCTTGTAGTTAAAACTTTAAAAAAAGTGTAAATAGTATTGCTTTTCCAAAGCAAAGTAACCCCTCGATACACTCGGGACTGGCTCCATGCAGAATAGTATAGGACATTTTGTATTGTTTGGTTTAACCAATGGCTGAAGCAACAATCAAGAAAGTTGATGCGTCTAATTTACTTCTCTTTTTCATATAAAAACGCTCCATTTACCATTGTTTTTAAAATAGTTCCATTTAAAATTGCTGTAGGCGTTGCATTGAGCACATCTACATTCATAAAAGTTAAATCAGCCCATTTCCCTTTTTCAATTGTACCTGTTAAACTTTCTTGTTTTGATGCATACGCTGCCCAAATGGTATATGCTCGTAAAGATTCTTCTGCAGTAAATGCTTGTTCTGGATACCATGCTGTTTCTCCTTTTCTTTTTTTCTTGGTCATTGCACTATGCATTCCGTAGAAAAAACTAGGATCAGATCCTGTAAAGTCTGAATTAAAAATTACTGTGGCATTTTGTTTTCTTAAGGTTCTCCATGCATACGCACCTTTCATTCTATCTTCACCAATTCTATCAATTGCCCAAGGAACATCTTCAACTGCATGAGCTGGTTCCATTGAGGCGATAATATTTAATGATGCAAATCTTGAAAAATCATCTGGATGGACAATTTGTGCATGTTCAATTCTGTGACGTAACGCTTTAGAAGCCGGATTTTCTTTAAAGTAATTTTCATATAAATCTAATACATCTCTATTCGCTTTATCTCCAATGGCATGAATGGCCAATTGAAAACCAGCATCTAATGCTTTTCGAATCATCTCTTCATGAAATCCGTAGGCTTCTCCTCCTACTCCTGTATGCCCTTCTTTATCGGCATAATCTTCTAAAAATTTTGCTCCGCGAGAACCTAATGAACCATCATAATAGGCTTTAAACGCTCTGACTTGTAAAAAGGAAGTATCATTCGTAGTTGGTCCTTTTGCAATCCATTCATTTACTAACGGAAGATTGAATTTTCTTGCTGCTATAAAAGCATGAACACGCATGGGTAACTCTTTTTTCTGAAGCATATCTTCATATACCTCTATGTGTTCTTTTACAACGCCAAGATTATGTGTGGTTGTAAAACCAAGCTTTAACAACTCATTAAACCCATATTTCATAATCCGTGTTCTTTTTTCTAAAGAACTTTTTGGAATTTTATCGAGCAATAAATTTTTAGCACTATTCAAAAGAATATAGCTCAAGTTTCCTTCTTTATCTTTTAATATTTCTCCACCATCGGTAGCTTTTGTATGCTGTGTGATTCCAGCTTTTTCAAAAGCCATTTTATTCCCCATTGCTCCGAATCCTCTCAACCCTATTAAAACAACCGGATGGTTTGAAACTTTTCTTGTTAACTCCGTCATATCTGGATAGTCATTTGCAAAAATCGCCTCATCCCAACCTGAAGCAATTATCCATTCTCCTGTTGGAACTTCTTTTGCACGTTCTTCTATTAAATCAATGATTTCTTTTTTGTTTAAGTTTTCTAAGTTTATACTTTCCTTTTTTTCGCCCAATTCTTGAAGATGTCCGTGAGATTCAATTAATCCAGGAATGACGACGGCATTGTTCGCATCTATAACTTGAGTATTCTTACCTATATATTTATTAATATCATCATTAGAGCCAACAAACAGAATCAACTTATTTTTAATTGCTATGGCTTCGGCATCGAAATTCCATATTCCATTTTTAAACGGTGCATTGGTTGCTGGAGTTCCGTCAAGTGATGGATTATCCCAATTTAATGTATATACATTAGCGTTTGTAATTACCAAATCGGCAATTTTTTCTTGTTGATTTCCACAAGAAAATAATAAAATTAAAGCGGTGCAACGAATTATTTTTTTCATCATACTAAGTCTAAAAAGAGTTTTAATGAACTATTTCTTCATTAAGAATAAATAATTACCAATATATCAATTTATATGTAAAAACTAATTATGACGCGATACACATTTAGTTGTGCACAATCTAATCTCAAAATCTAGTAAAAGATGTTCTGTAGAAGAAAAATTTAAATAATGTGTCTAGGTAAAATGAGGCTCTATGAAGAACATTAATTTTGCATTGTTTGGTTTAGCCAGTGGCTGAACGAACAATCAAGAAAGTTGATGCTTTAGGCATACTGATTATAATAACAAATTGATTACTTAACTTTCATCTCTGCATAATTAGGAACGTACGTTTTACCTGTAATTATTGCCTCGATATCCTTTTCAAAAGAAACAACAGGATCTTCTATAATTCGGTTTACTTCTTTACCGTTTTTATAAAATATAAAAGTAGGTACACGTACAATGTTTAATCCTTTTTCTTCACCTGTTGGGCTTTTTTTGTAGTTGGTTTTAGAATTACCTACAGCAATGAAAGTCAGTTGTTCCATAGGGTAATCTGCCGCTTCAAGTATTTTATAAAACTTAGGCACCTCACGCTTACTATCGCCACACCAAGTACCCATAAAAGCAGTAATTGTATAGTTGTTTAACTCTTTTTTAATCAATTTTAGGGTTTTGGTATCAACTTTATAGGCATCATAGTTTGGGGTAAACCAAGTATTGAATGAGTTTTCCGTGAGTCCGCTTTTATCAATCTTACCTAATAATATTTCGCGACCATTATGGTCCGTTGATTTCTGATTGATTGATTGTGTATGGATTGCAATTGAAAAAATTATTGAAAAGACAATTGTGGTGACTAATTTTAACATATGTTTTGTTTTAATGTTGTGTCAAACATATCGTACTCTAAGCAGTAGAACAATTTTGGTGTAGCATGTACAATGTAAATAATGCGAACAACAGCAATGGGCTTACATTGTGCATTTATGTCGTTAGTACAGCTTAACATCCCGTTTGTACCTAAAAATTGATAATTCAAGTTGTAAATGCTACATTAGCAGTCAATTTATCTTATGGACTTTATACGTAACAAGGCTTCCAAAATTTTGATCCACTTGCTCTTTTGGGCATTGTTCGTGTTTATATCCTTGTTTGTTTTTTCAAATTATTATTGGAAAGAGAATCCCTTTCTTCAATACTTTTTTATTCTTATTGCTATTGTTTATATCAACAATCAATTATTGCTTCCGTATTTTATCAAAAAAAAATGGTATTTTTTATATGCTATTATTATTGGCTTAATTGCTGTTTTGGCAACACAGGTCTATTGTAATTATTTTGCACAATGTGGCTGTTCTATAATGAAGTGTTTGTCTGATTATCTTTGGCAGACTTTAGTACCTATCGTTTTCTTTTCCTTTGTTTGGGTGCTTTTCAGGTTTATTGATAAACAAGAAGAATTTGAACAAATTAAACTCGAAAACACGGCTATGGAACTGCAATTTTTAAAGTCGCAGATAAATCCACATGTTTTATTCAACAACTTAAATACTATTTATGCGTATTCTTTGGAAAAGCTAGATGAAACCCCTAAGATGATTTTAAAGCTATCGGACAATTTAAAACATGTTCTGCACGGTAGCAATTCTCAATTTGTTTCCTTGCAAAAAGAGATTGAATATTTGGACAATTATATCGATTTTCAGAAAATACGGACTGAGGGAGTTAAAATAATAAATTACACCAAAGAAATAGACAGTCTAAACTATGAGATTGCACCCTTATTATTAATAGGTATCATTGAAAATGCTTTTAAACACAGTGCGGCAAAAACTACAATTGACATTCATATAAAAATGAATGAAGGTGAATTATACTGTCATTGCAAAAATGCAATTGCAACACCAAAATCAAAGGAAAATAATACTGTAATAGGCCTTCAGAATCTTAAAAAAAGATTGTCTTTACTTTATCCAAAGAAGCATAGTTTAGTTTTTATAGAAAACGAATATTTTATAGCTAACTTAAAAATTAAGCTGCAATGAAGTGCATTATAATAGAGGATGAACTTCCGGCACAACGCATCCTAAAAAGTTATATTTCTAAATTAAAACAGTTAGAATTAGTGGCAGTATATCAAACTGCTTTAGAAGCAAATTTAGCTTTAAGTACAGATCAAATAGACTTACTTTTTCTAGACATAAACCTGCCCGATATTAATGGAATGGCGTTTATTGCAACACTTCCAAATCCGCCAGCAATTATAATGACAACTGCTTATTCCAATTATGCAGCTGAGAGCTTTGAACATTGGACAATACAAGATTATCTTGTGAAACCATTCTCTTTTGAACGTTTTTTAAAAGCGATAAACAAAGTTGAAATGTCATCTAAAGCAGTTGAATCTGCTGTGAAAACCAATGAAGATGTTATTATTTTAAAAATTGATAAAACACTACATCGCCTTTTTGTAAATGATATTATTTATATTGAATCTGATCGAAATTATGTAAGTATTGTCACCAAGAATGGCAAACACACCTACATTGACTCATTAAAAAAATGGAAGCAAAAATTACCGTTGTCGGACTTTATACAAGTTCATAAGTCCTTTATTATAAATTGTGCAGAAATAGTAAAGATTAGCGGTAATATTGTGTCAATAGGCAATCAAAAAATACCAATTGGCCGGAAGTATAAAAACAGTCTATTGCAAAAAATAAAAGCATAGAAAAGGAGTAGATTATAGATGATTACTCTATTTACTTCTACTATTTTTTGAAACCTTTATGTTTTTTCTCCTTACTTAAAATTGGAACTCATGAATCACTAAAACAACATTATAACTGTGAGCAAAGCAAAATAATCCCTAGATAAACTCGGGACACGTTCCATGCAGAAATTCCAAACCGAATGAGCTTTCTCAAAAAAAATGGCCTACTTGACCTTACTTATTTATGAAATACGTTAAAGTAATTAACGGCTCATTGAGTTCACTATAATGTTAATACTTTATTATATTTGAGGTCTTATGCATCCCCATTTTAAATCGATCATTCTGCAATGCACCGGTGCTTCTTCATTAGTTGAAAAAGAAGTAATTCAGGAATTATGGAGTGGCTATGGAAAAATTATGAGAATTGGCCTAGAGCATGCTCCTATGGCTAGTGTAATCGTAAAACATGTTCAATTACCACGCTCTAACCAGCATCCCCGAGGATGGAATACGAATGTAGGACATCAAAGAAAATTAAAGTCATATCAAGTTGAAACCAATTGGTATACCTCCTATAGTAAGCATAGTGCCGCTCGATTACCAACATGTTTAGCCATTGAAACGCTGAATGGCGAAGTTTTGATGGTCTTAGAGGATTTAGATGCTGCTGGCTACGCCATTCGTAAAGCCTCAGTGAACTGGGAAGAAATTACCCAATGTTTAAAATGGTTGGCACAATTTCACGCAAGTTACCTTGGCAAAGTACCTGAAGGATTATGGCAATCAGGAACCTATTGGCATCTGGAAACAAGACCCGATGAATTGGCCGCATTGGAAGATAAAAAATTGAAAAACGCCGCCTCTAGAATTGATAAAAAACTGAATAGCTGTACCTATAAGACATTGGTGCATGGAGATGCCAAACTGGCAAACTTCTGTTTTTCTGAAGAAGGACCCGTTGCTGGCGTAGATTTTCAATATGTAGGTGGCGCTTGCGGAATGAAAGATGTTGCCTATTTTATAGGTAGTTGTTTACATGAAAATGACTGTGAGCGATTGGAAGAGCAACTTTTAGATACTTATTTTATGCATTTGCAAAACGAAATGAAAGCGAGCAATGCTGCTCTTGAAAAAGAATGGCGATCTTTATATCACGTTGCCTGGGCGGATTTTCACCGCTTCTTAAAAGGATGGAGTCCCGGCCATTGGAAAATTAATAGTTATAGTGAACGTATAACTGCAGCAGTAATAAAAAATGTATAGCACCATGGATTTTTCACATCTGAGTACCATCGCCATAAAAGCAGCACTTTCGGCAGGTAAAATCATTCTTAAGCATCTGAATGATGATGTTGCGGTTCAACTAAAAGATTCAACGACGAATTATGCCTCGCAAGTGGTCACTGAAGTAGATCTAAAATGCGAAAAAGAAATTCTTGCTCATCTTTTACCTACATGTAAACAGTTTAATATCGCACTGCTATCGGAAGAGACCGAAGATGATGGTGGTCGGTTTGAAAAAGATTTTTTTTGGTGCATTGACCCTATCGATGGTACCCTAGCTTTTATAAACAAACATCCCGGTTTTTCTGTGTCCATTGCGTTAATAGCAAAAGACGGTACACCATACATTGGCGTTGTGTATAATCCCAGTACAAATACGGTGTATCATGCTATTAAAGGAAAAGGTGTCTTTAAAAACAATAAACCATTTGTAATCAACACAATAAACACGCATCTAACCTATGTTTCCGACAAAAAATTAAGTGACACACCACGTGCAGCCGAAATTGAAAAGATATTGCATAAAAAAGCAGCAGCATTAAAGCTGAATGGTATCAAAGAAATTGCTGGAGCAGGCTCTGTTTTAAATGCCATTTATGTATTAGAAAACGGACCCGCTTGTATGTTAAAACTGCCTAAAAAAGAAAACGGTGGTGGAAGTATCTGGGACTATGCCGCTACGGCTTGTCTATTTAATGAATTGGGACTTCCTGCTACCGATTTTAACGGCGGCAGATTGGATTTAAATAAAAAAAAGAATTCTTTTATGAATCATAGAGGTGTGTTTTATTCAAATTTCAAGTACTAATTGTTGGGACTAGCTGCTGAGCTGTGGCTATTGTACTCATATCATCTTATTATTATTAGAACAGTGAGTAAAGTAAAATAACTCCTCGATAAACTCGGGTCAGGCTCCATGCAGAATAGTATAGGACATTTTGAATTGTTGGTTTAGCCAGTGGCTGAATACAATTTTTTTGTATTCGCTATTTTATAACAAAATAAATTTCCTTAAAAGGTGAATCTTCTAATTTATCTTTATTTAACAAGTCCTCATCAAACAGCCGATTGAGGTTATTACCTGCTAAATCTTCTAACCTCGATTGTATTTCAATCTTATATGTATCGGATTTCCAGTTTCTTGTTGGTGTAAATGCTACAGAAGTTTCTTCGTTTTGGAGTTGATAGTTGCCCTCTATCTTTTCATCCTTATTATTATAAATAGTAAACACTTCTGTCAGCAACATAGCATCCAATGGTTCGTTAAATTGAATAATTAAAGGAGAAGTTTTAGTTGTAGGGATTTGAATCTCAAAATCATCAACTTTTGGTTTGTTTTCATCTCGGTTCGTAACCGTAACCGTTTTAGTATAGCTTTGTTTCAACTCGTTTCCGTCAGCATCTCTAAAGTTTTTATTGACTGAAATTTCATAAACATGTCCATTCATAATGGGCAGTCCTTTTTCTTTATTTGGAATCAACTCTTTTTTAATTCGCCCCGGATCTAGCCATAAAGTTAACAGAGTGTGATTGGCATTCCATAATTCCGTTTCTAATTCTAAAAACACATCCACTTTTTTGTTTGTGGTTTTATTAAAAACGGTTATAAAATCTAGTACGTTTCCAACTTCTTGCATGGGTTTGGAAAAATCAACATACATTTTTAATAAGTTTTCAGGTACTACGCCTGTTGTTGGATAAATGGCTACTACTTCTGGCGAGGTAGACCTATTTTTAGGTTTTATGGTAAAACTTGAAAGTATATGTTCTTCACGTAAAATGGTATACGTTTCGCCATTTGAAAACGGAACAATTGGTGTGAATGTTTGCGTATTATTTTCTGAAGAAAAGTTACCTAAAACTGGTGTTACATTGTCTTTTAAATGAATTGAAAATTTTTTTTGGTTGTTGTCAGCGACAAAGGAAACTCCAATAGCCTTATCATCGTTATAATTCACGTTAAGGTTAGTTATTTCTGGTTGTTGTTCACAAGCAAAAACCAGTAGAAAACAAAAAAAGACCAAGCTATACTTGGTCTTTTTATTATAGTTAAAACGGTTTACATCCATTTTTTTGATCTGCTTCTTAATACCAAATCGCCTTGACCATCAATATGAAGAAAAACCACATTTTCATTATCTAAATTGTCCATTTGCTTTACATAGACAAAGGGTAAATTATCATAGGTTACACCATCTGTTGCTGCAAATTCTTTAACTTCTTCAGTAAGCGATTCTTTAAAGTTAACAATATCGTCATAATCTATACGCATTATTGGCCGACTGGAATTAGACATAAAAAACTTTGGTTTTCCATCCTTTTCAAATACAATCATATCTAAAGGAGAATTTCCGCCACCAAGCTCAGCAACTGTTCTTCCTTTTATATGCTTTTTTCCTGTTAAATCCTTTATGGGAAACAATACCAATGGTGTACAAGTATAACCAGCTATCAAATGATCTTCACCTTCTATATTAATAACATTAAATGCTTTTATGGGTGCATAGGTTTCAAATCGACCATGAGCGGCATGCCAAATTTCTAAGGAGGCAAAATCTTGAGTTTCTGTAAATGGAAATGGAATACTTCTAAACGTAGAGCGAAATTCTTTGTTAGATAACCCAGAAATCATCACTTTACCTTTGTGGTACATCATATCAGAAATAGCCCAATGCCGTAATGCCCTACCCCTATTGTCTTTATCGTCAACTCCAACGGCGTCATTCAGTTCAATTTTTGAATAACTTGCTTTCTTTAGTGAGACATTTTCGAAAGTTTCTCCATCTAATTTTAATACAACCGGTGTTCCGTCAGTTATATTAACTGAAAAATAAATTGCTCTAGAAATAGGATTTACAGCCATATCCGTAATTTTGATATTATCAACGGTTGTTCCTAATGAAGCAGCAATTTTAGTATCAAAATCACCCATATTTATTTCATCTGCCTTTTCCTTAGCTGTAACATCTTTGGTATCAATAGCATAAATAGCAGCGTTTTTAGAATCGCCAATAAACAATATGCCTTCTGGTCCAAAACTTAAGGCATTAATTGAAGCGATTTGCGTATCACCTTCAATAAAATTTGCGGTAAGGGAGTTGTCTGTTTTTTTAATTGCTGAAAGTGTCAATACGGCAACACCACAGAGCATTAAACGATACAATATTTTTTTCATCTGTTTAAAATTTTATAGTTTGCTGAAAATGAAGAAACTAAAAATTTCTGCACATTCAGGAATTACTCACGAATTTTTAAATCATTTATTTTGTGTTCGTGAATCTTTGATTTCGCATAAAAAATTTAATCATGTTGGTTGGTATACAATGATGAAATTTGTTTATGCTCATTTCATGATTAGTTATTTTTTTTAAAAGTATTACTTAAATCAATAGATTTCAAATATTTAACAACGAATTAACTTTTATTTAATGGAATAATTCTTTTCACATTTTTGAAATGAATGATGATAAAACTCGATAATTTTCATGTAACACACAATTCATCCTTAAAAAAATACAATTCAGTACAATCATTTTTATAAATGGCAATGCTTTCATGACATTTGAAGAATAAATGAAAAACCAATTATGATTCAAGTACAAAATCTTTCCAAATCGTTTCAAAACATACAAGCAGTAAGTGATGTCAGTTTTACTATTAAAAAAGGAGAAATTTTTGGACTCTTAGGTCCCAATGGAGCTGGAAAATCTACCACACTGAATATGATGAGTACCATTTTAAAAAGTGATGCTGGAACTATTCAAATTGATGGTAAAAATACTAGGCAAAATAGAAAAGAATGTAAACATTTGATTGGTGTTGTTCCCCAGGAAATCTCGTTATACGAAGACCTTTCTGCGTATCAGAATTTACTCTTCTGGGGAGAGATATATGGAATTTCTTCCAAAACATTAAAAGAAAGAATACACAATACCTTAGCCTTAATTGGATTGTCAGATCGAAAGAATGATTTAATTAAAACGTATTCTGGGGGCATGAAACGTAGAATAAATATTGCAGCAGCATTATTACACAAGCCGAAGGTTTTGTTTATGGACGAACCCACTGTAGGAATTGATCCTCAAAGTAGAAATCACATTTTTGAAGTTATCGAAACCTTGAACAAACAAGGGATGACCATTGTTTATACCACACATTATATGGAAGAAGTAGAGCGTTTGTGTGACCGTATAGCAATTATGGACTCCGGGAGAATTATCGCACAGGGAACACAATCTGAATTGAAAGAATTGGTGCAGACAAAAGAAAGCATTCAACTTGAGTTTGAGTTTCTTTCTGAAAGCAATGTAAATCAACTGAAAAAATTACTTTCTAATAAAATGACACAAACCAACAACAAATTATTGGTTGAAAGTACAGTAAAAGAACTTTCAAAAGTAATTACCGCGTGTAATGAATTACAATTACCCATCAAAGACATACAACTAAACAAAGTAAACTTAGAAGCAATCTTTTTAAGCTTAACAGGAAAACAACTAAGAGATTAATAAACAACAAAAACAACCAAATTCAACAACCATGATAATTTCTATTTTAAAAAAAGACCTAAAATTATATTTCTCAGACAAAAAAGGAATCCTCGTTACCTTTTTATTACCAATTATTATGATTACGCTGTTTGCCTTTGCCTTTGGTGGTGTTGGAAAAAAGAAAAGTGCTCCTAAGCCATTAGGAGTATTGGTTGTAGATAAAGATGCTACAACAGCTTCTAAAGATTTGATTGCAAATTTGAATGCCATGCAAACCATTCGTTTGATTGCTTCAGAAGAAGAGAAAGCGGTAGACCTTGTTAGAAAGGGAAAAAATGTAGCCGTTTTAATTTTTGAAAAAGGGTTTTCAGACGCCGTTACGGCCGATACAGATTTGCCTATAGAATTAAAATATGACGCTGCTAGAGATTTACAAATGCAAATTGTTTATACCGTATTAAAAGAAGGGTTCAAACATCATTTAGGAAAAGGAGATGTACAGAACACTGTGAAGTTAAAAACTACTTCGATAATTAAAGAAAATTCTACCAAAGCACATCCTGGTTTGGTCCAAGCTGTAGGAGGAACAGCAATTATGATGTTGCTGTTCAGTATTGCCGCCATTGGCGGCGGATTATTAGATGAAAAAGAAGCAGGAACTTTAAAACGTTTGTTAATTGCACCAGTAAAACCACTGCACATTTTATTAGCAAAAATGGGAACAGCCATGGTGGTTTCTATTTTACAATTAACTGCCATGTTTGTTTTTGCTTGGTTGGCATTTGGGTTACCTATTTTTATGGATGTATTCTCATTGATAGCATTGATTTTATGTATCTCGTTTGCAGTGTCCAGTTTCGGAGTTTTCTTAGTATCTACGGTAAAAACACGTCAACAATTGCAAGGAATGAGTACCATTATTATCATTTTAATGTCAGCAATTGGAGGAAGTATGATTCCGATTAGCATGATGCCAGCATTTATGCAAAAAATTGCCGTAATTAGTGTAAACTATTGGGGAATTGAAGGATTCTTTGATATTTTTTGGAGACAATTACCTATGCTAGATATTCTTCCTAAAATGGCTATTCTATTAGCCATTGGTTTGGGAATGACGTTGATTTCAACAGTATTATTTAAGAAGAATATCATTGCAATAGAGTAATTTACTAGTTTTCGTATCGCACCTTAACATTTCCACCAGATGCTCTCATATAAACAGGAATTCCGCCATCATTCATAGTTCCTTTTACACGATTTTTTTTAGATTGGCCAGAGAAATTCTTTAACTCAATAGTAACGTAGCTCGAACTCAAGTCTAGGTCAAGTCCAAGTTCATCACCGTTTTGTAGTATTGCATCAACTCCACCTCCACTAGATTGTAGGTGCAATTCTTTACTCAAATTGCTAATGTTAACACGCACCGATCCCCCACTCGATTTTGCTTTCACAGAATTACATTCTCCCAAAACAGTAACTCCGCCTCCACTACTACTAGCATCCACATCGCCTTGAATATTCTTAAGGCGTACGCCGCCGCCAGAACTGCGTGCGTAAATACTACCATTAGCTTCATCTAAAGTAACACTACCGCCACTAGAAGTTAAGCGAATATCACCATCGTGATTTTTCGCTCCGACCTTACCACCAGATGACTTTGCCTTGGTAGTTCCTGAAGTGTTTTCTAAAAATACAGAGCCACCGCTACTTACAAAATTATGTGTTCCTTCCACTCCCTCAATGTTTAATCCACCACCACTTGATGTTACATTACAAGACATTTCACGTGGGACAATAATGGTAAAGTAAATACCCACATTTCTCAATCGACTGAAATTTGATTTACGAACCGCATTCGCATTAATTACGGAGCCATTTTTTTCAATTTCTAAGTCAAACTTTTCGAGGATATCATCTACTAATGGGTCAGTTGAAGATAAAACCTTTCCGTTCTTTCGAACGAATGCCTTAACTACTACGCTACTTTCATTGTGGGTTTTAACTACTATTCCACCACCGGATGATTTAGAATTCAATGTACCAGGTTCATTGAGGTCAAAAGTTTTTGTTAGGGTAGGTACTTTGTTATCTTGTGCAAAGCCTTGGCACGAAAGTAAAATGACTAGCATGGCAATCATTGTAAATGCTTTTAGTTTAATTTGAGTTTTCATAATACTAATTGTTAGAGTTTTTATTGATTTGATCTAGTAGCATCTAATTATGTGCCATAAATACAATACATTTAAAATCAAAAACTTACGCTTTTTTTAAATATTAGCAATGTATAATGTGTAAAATTTTTGGACAGTATAGTGTAAACTAAATGTACACATTTCTATGGCAATACTAAATTATATCTGTAAACGGGGTGTATTGGTCTGTAAAGGGTTTTAAAGGTAAAAAAACAAAATATTATGCTCTTCTCTCCTACTTGTCCCCCGAAGCACAACGGAGGAAGATTTTTTACTTAAATTCTATTAGGTCAATTTTGCATAGATATTAAACTTTTTATGCGTCTTTTTTATTTAAAATTTCTTTTAAAGCAGCACATACCTCATATATTTCACCCTCTAAGGCCCATTGATTTAATTTTTTTAAGGAATTTTTATCCATATTTAACACCTCATTAATAATTTCCTTCTTATCCTTAGTCTGCAAATGTTTTAACAAAGCATCTTTGGCTATTTCTGCACTTTCTAATAGTTTAGAAATTGATGAATCGTATTCATACCTTTTATTCATAATTTATGAAATTCTAGAATTTTCCCCTACCATGTTTTATCTTATTTTTCGAAAACTACTTCACTAATAATAAACATATCTTTACTCAAAGGTTCTCTTCTGTACTCGTTAATATCCGAACCTGATCCTACTCTCCAAATATCAATATCTTTATACCTTATTGCCATTAACATAGATATAAATGTAAATGGTTTAGGGCCTAATGGAGCAATAATTATACTATACTCGTCTTTTAAAAGATAATAAAGAGATGTTAACTCTCTTTCTAAGAGTAACAAATTGTCCATTGGGAAAGTTATTACTTTCTTACTTTTTTTCAGAATTATCGAGTTATTTTTTTCTATCTTAGATACGAATCTATCGTCTAGAGCTGGTTTTGTATAAAGTATATAGTAATCCTTGGGGTCTAAATGCTCTATAATGCCTTCAGCTTTTCTCTGTTCATACCCAAGACAAACTATTAATGCCTTAGGTTTATCAGTAGGTACAATATATTTCCCTGGTAATGGAGCTATTTCTTTATTTGGTTTTGGCTCTAAAGGCTTACTATATTTTGAAGGGGTATAAATAAAAGTTACAATTACATTTTCACAGATTAACCTTTTTTTCTTTAAGTATAAGATAATAGTATAATACCAAGACTTTGTCATGCAGGAATAATCCACTATGAGCATTGTCGACTTTCTCTCAATTTTAGATAGTTCGATGTCTAAGATATTTGTGATTTCTTGATGGTTAGAAATTTCAATATACTCTATACTTTCTTTATACTTTCCTTTTTTCTTTAAAGAATCATTATAACAAAAACCAATTGCTTTCGAAATTTTATTTAAATTATTTACCCTTTCATAAGCCGTATAAACTCTTCTTTCATGGTTTCTAGCAAATAAGTATAATGAAATAGTCTTATTTGTAAGTTCATTTATATTAATCTGTTTGCCGTATTTAATATTCATCTCTGATACTATTTGAATAATAAATATTGTTTATAATTATCTCCCTCTATTCCACTCATACATTCATTAAGATTTACTTTGTTATATTTCCTTATAGGTAACGAATAAAGAATAGAAAATAAATATGATAGTTTGAATCTTTGCCCTTCAATTTTAAAATCAAAAGAATCGTCGTTTGTGTCCAACAATATCAATGCTCCTTGCGATACAGCTTTCTCAATTAACTCAATTATTTTTGGGTATATTTTTGTTATTTCATCATCTACTTCAATTGTTCCCTTAGGATCCATATAAAATTTACTTCCAAGAATCTGATTATTAAAATATTTGCCTATTCTATCAATCAGATCAAAAATTGTCAATTTATTTTCTCCTACCGGGATATTAGAAATGACATTCTTAAATCTTTCTGAAGCTTCAAATAATTCATCATACTGTATTGCTTTAGATGGCCTTTCATATTGAGTTCGGGACAACATTTGTGTTATTATACCTTTAAGCCATCTTGGATTGCCTTCACAAACTTTTGAAAGTACCTCAATTCCGAAATAAAGTTCTGGAACACTTTTTCTACTTCGATTTAAAATTATGGAATCTTTATTGCTTTTGATGAAAGTATTTCTAAAAAAAACAATTGGTTTAATTTTTCTAAATAATTGATCTCTTTTAGCTTCATCATCAAATTCTATATTGTCTAAATCAATGCCTTTATCAATTAAGAAATCCGTAAATGATTGATCTTTTTTGGTAAGCTCCATAATCTCATTGTAAAATTTACTTCCTTTTACATAAGTGTTTGAAGTTTTATTATAAATCTCGTTAGACCCAAAAAACTGAGCTAAATCACTGTCATCTGATAATAATGACCTTATTATTTTTTTTGAAAATTGTTCCGCATCTTTGGATTTCCACATTTTTATCATTCGGACATCGTTACCTGCAGTTGGCCCATATTGAGTTAGAATATTTTTTTTAAGTTCAGAAGGTAATATTGGGCTTGCACTTAATTTATATAAAATGTACTGAGTTCGACTTCTTAAAGAGGCGAAAAGTCTCATTTGAAGCCATAAAGGTGCAAATTCAAGCTCGTCAAAGCACAATGCCCATTTTTTATTTTTAGGGATATTATAAATGCGTTGAAATTTTGGAATTATCGACTCTAAAGAACTTTCAAATGATAGATTATAATATTCTGGATAATCTATTTTATCATCTACTGAATAATTAAATATTACCTCTTGAATGAATTGGTTAACTTCATCTATTCTTTCATTTAAGGCTTCTTTTACAAATTTTAACTTTGGGATTACATTGTGTAACTTCCAAGTCCTGATTAACTCTAAGCTTAATTCTATTTCTTTATTTTCATCTTTATTTAATAAATCAAAAGAAATAATATTCATAAACGTATCACATAATGAAGTGAATACATTACTACTAACCGCAAAATGAGATAACTTTTCTGAAAATTTACCATATTTTTCTAATTGAGATCCATAAGTTAAATTTTTCACATTCCAATAAATATCAGTTGAAACATAAATAGCGTAAAAAGGAATATTGTTTTTTACGTATTCTGCACGACTATCTATCTTCCAATTATGCAAAGCTGGAAGAGTCAACATCTTCATCAAAGTCGTTTTCCCACAGCCCCTAGCACCTAATACTATGGAATGATTATTCTGTATTAGTTTTTCAAAATTTTCCGACCAAATAAAAGTTTCAGCAACTTCACTAGGTGCTAAATGTCTTGCATTGTATGTGCTATAGAATATATCTGACATCTTTAGATTAAATTTGTATTACTAATAACTTCAGGATTTTGCCAAATCTTTTCATCCAATCTCAATCCCTTCTCATTAATTATTTTTGAAAATTCGATAGCTTCCGTTGGTATTAAATATTTAACCTCAGGAAATTTTTGAATAATATCTATCCATTTCATTAAATGACTAGAACCAACTTCATTAATAATTTTAAGAGCTAACTCTTCAACCTTCCCACTAAAACCGAACCCGGTATGTGAATGAAAACCTTCATCGTCATACCTTACTTTCCATCCACTTCTAGGTAGAAATGTCCACGTTTGAATTGTTCCCTTTACAATACCATTATCTTTAATTATATCTATTTTATGGAAAGTATTTCTTTGTCCAGAAAAAGTAATATTAGATGTTGCGGAAAAACTTCCAGCTGATAATATGGGTATTTTATGATTATTACTATAACATGTATGGTATCTCAGTAAAGGGTCATGTTTATGACCATGAATAAATAAATCAAATTTATACTTTCCTATTATTTCCAATAATTCGTTACCATTAACTATTTTATCCTTTTCTCCCAGTTTTAGCCTTGAATGATCTACAGGATGATGATGTGATAGTGCAATTGTAATTTTTGAATCTTCTATTTTTGAAAGATATGATTCAATATATTCCAAAGTCTCATCACCAACCTTACCATATTCAGAGGTACTCTTGGTGTAGTGAAAATGAGAACTATTTATCGCTAATACTCTATAATTCTCACCTTCAATAAAAACACTACCCTTCGACCAGAAAGTATCAAGAAGATTTTCATCTTTAATAGGAAAGCCTTTCTTTATACCTCTAGCAACTTCAAAACAATAATCTGAAATAACCCCAAAAGAATCAATGTCATGATTACCTAAGGTTGCTATTATTTCTTTTCCATTTAATGCCTTGTGTATTTCAAGTGAAAATTCCCAACCAGATATAAAACCTTGCTTATTCGATTTATTCGTAAAATCTCCAGGGCATAAAGTCAAATCACTAGTGATATTATTTTCTTTTATGAGCTGAACAACACTTTCAACAGGATGTTCTGCGGATGGTGTTCTTAGTAAGTCTGTTTTTAGATAAGTATCATCAATTCCGTCTTCCGTAGGATGACAATGCAAATCACTAATTACTGTTATACTTAAATTTTCCAATCGAAATTAATTAAAAATATTAGTAATTATAAATTCATTGAACATTCCTCTAGTTTTTGCTCTACCGCCTACTTTACTATATCTTTCAACTTTTCTAATTTTACCTACTCCATGATAAATATTTCGAATGGTTTTATGAGCTGCATTAGTTAATATAAAATAAGCTCCTTTTTTATCTATTTCTTTGGTTAATTCTGCCAATCGTTTTTGATCATCCAAAGAGAATAAGTTTTGATTATATTCAATGAAACCATTATGCTC
Source organism: Aureibaculum sp. 2308TA14-22 (assembly GCF_040538665.1). Taxonomy (NCBI): domain Bacteria; kingdom Pseudomonadati; phylum Bacteroidota; class Flavobacteriia; order Flavobacteriales; family Flavobacteriaceae; genus Aureibaculum; species Aureibaculum conchae. The sequence continues at coordinate 1,437,259 of NZ_JBEWXT010000001.1, read as the reverse complement.
ATGTGCAACTGTATACGGTGGGTCAAGAAAAACCAAATCCTTTGGTTTCAAGTTTTCTAAAACCAAAGAAAAGTCATGATTAATTATTTCAATTCCCTTCAAGGATTCGCTAACTAATTTTAAATTTTCCTCAGTAACAATATCAACATTTTTTCGTTTACCATAGGGTACATTATATTCACCTCTCCTATTTACTCTATAAATCCCATTAAAAGAACATCTATTCAAATAAATAAACTTAGCTGCACGTGTATGAGGAGTTAATGAATTAGTTTTTCTAATTCTATAATATTCTTCTTCAGTATTTTTTAATCTTTTCAAAGATTTAATTACTAAATCTAAATTGTCCCTTAGTTGAATATAAGTTTCTATCAATTCAGTATTTGTATCGTACAAATAAGCTTTTTTTTGAGGTTGTAGAGAAAAGAAAACAGAAGCTCCTCCAAGGAAACATTCGTGGTAATTATTGAAATTTTTTGGTAAATATTCTTTCAAAAGACTTTTAACGAACCAAGACTTAGACCCAGTCCATCTTAAAAAAGGCTTACATACTACTTTTTCTTCTTTTAACTGGAGATTTGGTTGTGACATTTAAAGAATAAGGGTTAAAGAGCGACAATCCTATAACGACAATTTACAAATGTAGTCTTTTTAAAGCTAAAAGTCAATAGGGAAAAACACCCAAATTATCTAAGGCAAAATCCCGTCAAAAAAGGGGAAAAACCCTGTTGACTTACACTAAATTATCGTAATAACTTGTAGAACAATTAATTAACCCCTTACTCTATTATGAAAAACAGCAATCCTCAAAAATTAATTTCTTTTATTCTATTTATTGTTATTCTTTTTCTAGCTACAAGTTGTGAGGAAAAAATACATTTTGAACAAATCAAACCTAGTAATATCCAAGGCCTTTCTGATATTCAAGATGTAGTCGCATACAAAATGCGTTTTAATCCACAAGCAAATGCATATATAATCATTTCATTAAGCAATGAAGCGGAATATAAGGCTAGTAGATTAAGTCCAGAACGGACTTCTGCTTTACTCTCTATCCTTTCAAAACAAAGGTTAAAATTTGATACTCTAAACAATGAATTCTTACTAAACACCAATATCAAATGAATAAATTTTTTCTAAAAACAATATTGTTATTTGTAGCTTCACTTTTTATCAGTTGCTCTCCAACAAAAAAAGTATTAAAAGATAATTATGTATTTCAATATGTAGATAATCAAGATTCTGGACCAATAGATATTACTAAACCTAGACCCCAAGATGAGTATCGCGTTTATAAAGTGTTAAAAACTATAAAAACAAAAATAGGTGATAAAACGGATTACCTGATAATCAAAAATAAAGATATTTTAAAAAGTGAAAATTCAGTATTAATAAAGACTGTTAAAGTTGTTAAATCGGAAGCTAAGAAAATTGCTCTGAATAATGCAATTTATACTTCTGAAAGTTCCATTACGGATTTTTCTGAATATCAAGAAAGTTTTAAATATTCTCAATTTCAAGTAGCCTTGCAAACTTTGAGTATCCCACTTAAATTTCGAAAAAGGGTTGATAACGGAAGCATGATTCCAAATCAAGTAGAGACCGGTGTTAATATCGGTTTAGCACCAGTAGCTAAATTGAGTTTAAATGTGTTTAACCCTTCTGAAAAGACTATGGGCAAGAACACAAATCAATATTCGATTAACGGAGGGCTTTTACTTAATTTAGGTGCTACTGATTTGAAAGCGGCATCAAGTGCACCTGGTATATCAGTTGATAGAAAAGCTGCAACTTTTACTTATGGCACATTTATAATGGTTGGAGTTAATAATTTTAATTTGGGCTATGCCATTGGATGGGATAATGCTATTGGAAATGACTCTTCGAAATGGGTTTACCAGAATAAATTATGGCATGGTTTAGTGATTGCATTGGATATTATTAAATAATTATCAATCAAATTATAAATATCTTTTAACTTAGCTAATCACTAAGATTATTTTGCATAATTAGTTTTATCAAATATATTAGCCTCTTTAAAAGCTTTCCTCCTTGTTTTACAAGGATTACATTCACCGCAATGCCCTTCGCTTGTTTTATCATTATTTAGGCAAGTTAATGTTTTTTCAAAAGGAACTTTTAACGAATGTCCGATCTCAATTACTTGAGCCTTAGAATAATTAATGAATGGTAAAGCATATTGAAAATTAACTCCTTTCTTTTTAGAAACCTCTTCCATTATCTTTTCTTGAGACTTTAATACAGGAACTGTTGATGAAAAAAGTTGGACATCTGTAGCATGAAATGCAGAATAAAGTTTTGTGCTACCTGCGGCATATGCAAATGTTGCAGCCAACAAAATAGGAGCAAAAATATTTGCTGTCTCAGTGCATGCAGCAGCATATGGATCTAAACCTTCGTTCTCAAAATTACTCCATATGGTACTTAAATCAACCCTTCTTATATTTATTTGCAAATCATTTCCAATATCTCTTACAGTTTTTAATTCTTCCGAAGAAGTTGGCTGTCCATAATCCATAAAAAGCCCTTCGATATTAATTTTTTTTTCATTTTTTAAATGATATGCCAATGTTGTACTATCCAACCCCCCAGACATTAATATAAATTCTTTTCCCATTTTTTAATATTTAGTATAATTTCTTCTTTAAGTATTTCTGACTAGGAAATACTTCACATAAAAGAGTTTCCTTTATTTAGGTATTCCATTTATAATTTCATAAGCTTTCGTTTACTTAGTGAACTTCTTCAACTTCCATTTTGGCAAGAATAGAATTATCACAAAAAACTTCTACATTAGAATAATTCACGTTACTCATCTTGTCGTATCTCACTGGTTTCCAAACCATAATTCTAGGCCAGACACCAGGTTTTTGATGTAAAAAAAGATCAAGTAATAAAGTTTGAGGATTTGTACCTTGAGGCTCTTTGGGAACGAGCATAGGTTCGACTCCTGGGTTTGAAACCAAGACCTCGCCAACTACGTGAAAATCATCTGGTTTTGGTGGCATACGATTAATCCAAGAATACCAATCTTTTGTTTTTGTTCCATTACAAGGGATTATCTGACTTTCTTCTTTTTCTTCAGGCATAAGGTTACATTTTTAAGTTGATGATTAAGTTTTCTAATAAAATTTCAAATAATCAACAGGATTTTCCCCCTTTTTTTAAGGGTGTTTTTCCTGAACTTTCTTGAGGATTTTTCCCTTATTTTCAATTGAAAATTGATTTTGAGAAGAGAAAAGAATACATTTAAGGTTGGTTTAGACTGAAATTGTAAGTTTTTAAACTGTAGCATTAAAAAAACCTATTTAAGATTGTAGAAATCTCAAATAGGTTTTTATGTAAAGTGAATTATATGCTTAAGCTATTATTGCAAACTTTTGAACTATATTTTAGTTTAAATACTCAAACGTTATTCGTCAGGATACTTCACAAAAGTATATGACTTATGTATAATCTTCCAACTACCTTGGTATTTTAGCAATAACAAATAGTCTGTATATCTTCTTTTTGCATCAGGCATTAGTATTTCAATCTTAGCACTAGCGGCATTGTTTTCATAATCAATAGCTACTATTCTTCCAATACGGTTGCTTATTCTTCCTTTTTTTATACCACCTGTATAATTTTGCCCATGCCAAACCCTTAGACTATCACCAGCAACCGTATAAAGATTCAGGTCAGGGTGAAATGCCTTTTTTACCCGGTCAGGTTCACCGTTGGCAGTACCTTCTATATAATCCATTAAGGTTGAAGTAATTTCTTGTAACTCTGTTTGAGCAGTAGTTAGTTGCGTAACAAAAAAGAGAAACGCTAGCATTAAAATTTTGTTGATTTTCATGTTATAGGTATTTAAATTAGTAATAGAAATTGTTATATCCTAAATCTGATAAAGGAAGTGAAGCAAATATAGAAAAGTATTTGATAATAAATTAGTTATCTAAATAACCAGCATTTTGTAACAATACTTTTATTTTTTAGTCATTTAAATGCAACCCTTACCATTTTAGGCTGTCTATAGTAGTAGCTTAAAAATAAAAACTATTTTAAATAGAATTACAGCTAATAAAATTAATTGAAGACCAACATCTTATATACCCATAAAGAACTTGTTGAAAAAAGCAAGATTGGAGATAGAAACTCGCAATATAAGTTATACCAACTATATGTAGATGCTATGTACAATGTGGGATTACGTATGGTACGTATAAAAGAAGATGCTGAAGATGTTGTTCAAGATAGTTTTGTTGATGCCTTTAAGAACCTATCGTCTTTTAGATATGAAAGTACTTTTGGTTCGTGGTTAAAAAGAATTGTGGTTAATAAAAGTATTAATCATTTAAAGCTAAAAAGAATACCAGTATTGCCTATTGAAAATGAAATGTATCGCATAACAGAAGAAACCAATGAAGATGCACCTGTAACCGATATAAAAAAAATTAGTAAAGGAATACGGTTGTTACCTCCGGGTTACCAACAAATAATTAACCTCTATTTGATTGAAGGATATGACCACATAGAAATTTCGGAAATATTAGAGATTTCAGTATCAACCTCAAAATCGCAATACCATAGAGCTAAGAAAAAATTAATTGAAATTGTAAAAACAATATAATGGATAATTTCGAAAAACACATAAAAGAAAATAAGCACTTCTTTGATGAGCATAAAGCAGACAAAGCAAAACTTTGGGCAACTATTGAGTCTAGGCTTGACGATTTAGATAAAAAGCCCAAAACTATAAAGTTGTGGAATTCACGAATACTAAAAGTGGCGGCTAGCATTGTGATTGCTATTGGATTGTTTTCAGTGATTAACTTTTTTTCAAATGATAAAATTGACAATCAACAAAATAGCGTTACCTCGCAAGAGCTTAACGATATAGATATGCATTATAAGGCATTAGTGGCACATCAGGTAAAGCTTATTAATACTAATTCGAAATTATCAGAAGAAGATAAGCATGAGTTTTTACTGTTTATGGATGAGTTAGACCAAGAGTATGACGTATTAAAGTTAGAACTTCAAAAAAACTTGGACTCAGAACGCATATTAGAGGCCATTGTAATTAATTATAAAAAGAGAATTGAAATTATAGAAAACTTATTAGAGCAAATTAATAACGCTGAAAAAATAAATGACGATTATGGGTATACATTATAAAAATAAGCTGCTGCTTATACTACTGATAGCAAGTTATCAGCTGTTTTCTCAGGAAACTATCACCAAGGAAGTTGAGAAAACTTTTGAAATGACTAACGCTGGTGAATTGCACATAGAGAATAAATACGGTAACGTAACTATTACCGGCTGGGAAGAAAATAATATAGCTATCTCTATAGATATAAAGGCGAGTAGCAAGAAAAAAGAAAATACACAAGATCTTATTAATCGTATTGTTCCTAAATTTAGAACTGCTGATAATTTTGTAAGTGTTGTTTCTGAAATTAATAAAAAGAACACCAGTCTCTTTTCAAGGTATTTTAATAAAGTAAACCCTTTTGACTTTGATAAAAGTAATATTGAAATTAATTATACCATTTATTTACCGAGCAAAGCAGAAATTGATATTACCAATAAATTTGGAGATATTATTATTGATAACTGGACAGGCAAATTAAAGGCCAACACAGAACATGGTGATTTATGGGTAAACCAATCTATTGCAAATGCCAATATTGATATGAAGTTCGGAAAACTGAGAACAAAATCGATTGCTTATGGAAATATAAGCTTAAAAAATGGTGCTATTGATATTGAGAATTCTCAAGATTTGTCATTGACAACTAGTGGTGCAACTATAGAACTTAATAAAGTAAATGCATTAGAACTCATTTCTAGTAAAGATGAAATTACCATTGAAAATGTTGAAAATATACATGGTACTATTAAATTTTCTAACGTACAGCTAGATACTGTTGATAGTAACATTGATTTATTCTTGAAAATTGCGGACCTCAAGGTTTCTAAAATAAATAAAGCAGATGCTTTAGTGACCATTCATCAAGAATCATCTGATGTCACCATGAATATAACCAATCTCTCTTTTAATTTTGATGCTACTTTAGAAGAAGGTTTACTACGGTTACCAAAGTCATTTTCTAATATTAAATCTAATGTTATTGATAAAGGTAAAAAGATTCGGAAGATTAATGCATCTTATGGAAAATTGCGTAACGGAACATTTTCTTTTACCGGAAAAAAAGGTGCCATTCTTTTAAAAGAATTTTAGCCTCAGCATAGAAATAGCGTCATACTGTGTAAGACTTTCCTATTTTCTAATGAGTAACTGCCCAACTATTTTTTTAAAATAAAATAATTTAATGCAACCTATCATTTTTTAGCTTGTCTTTATAATAACTTAATTAACATAAAATATCATGAAACAAATTAAAATTACTTTTCTTCTACTACTTTTTAGTGCTTCATATAGTATAAACGCACAAGAGTCTGATGATTATATAGAGTTTAACGATCGTAACAATACTGTGCATGGTGTCTATATGGGATTAGGCTTTCATTATGGCCAACTAAAAAAAGCAGATACCTATTTATCTAGTTTTAAAGTGGCTTATGTAGCTAATCAACAATTCGAAATTGGTTTTGTAGGTACTGGATTTTATTCTGACACCAATAAACAAGGACTTTCTATTAATGATAGGGATTTGGTTGGTGCCTATGGAGGCTTACACTTAGAGCCTATAGTGTTTAGCAAATCAAAGGTGAATATCTCGTTTCCTTTGCTTATTGGTGGTGGGGCCGTCGGATTATTAGAAGGTGATATAGATGACGATAGTACTATAAATGATGATGATTGGGATCCTGTTTTTGTTGTAGAGCCTGGTGCAAATATACTTTATAATATCAATAGGTATATTCAACTTGAAGCAGGAGTTAAGTATCGCTTTTCTAGTAGAGTGAATTTTAAACCTGAATATTCATTATCTAGAATTAATGGATTTTCAGCTGGTATAGGAGTTAAAATTGGAGTTTTTAATATGGGTAGAAATAGATATAAAAAACGAAAATCATGAGAAAAAAGAGTCTAGAAGAAAGAAGCAAAATTCTGAATACACAATATGTATTTTCTTATAACAATCAAGTCTCAATTAAAATTGATAAAAATATTGACAAATGGTATCCTATAAATTTTCAATGGGTTCCAATCTTAGAACTAAAACATGACATGAATAAATAGGCAATTGTTCATTACTAAAACAAATTTTTTAAAATCAAAAACTTCACTTATAAACACTATTACCATGAAAACAAATAGATCATTTTTAATACTAGCTCTTTTAAGCCTCATATTAACATCATGCACCGTGGAAACCATAGGAATTACGGTAGATGATGAGGTCACCACTAAAAGCATTAGTTTATCGGATTATTCTGAAATTGAAATTTCACATGATTTTAATGCTTATGTCACTTTTTCTGATACCGAAGAGCGTATTGAAATTGAAGCCAACGATAAATTGCACCAACATATTATTGCTAAAAAGAGCGATAATACATTAATTATTAAGCTTAAAAATAATATTAACATAAAGGGAAAAGAAACCTTGAATGTTTATATTACTACAAAATCTATAACCAGTTTTTCTGCTTCCGCAGATTCTAAGATTACATTGGAAAATCCTTTGGTTGCTGAAGATGTAAGTATAAAGCTATCAGCAGATAGTGACTTTTCAGGTGAAGTAAATGTTGAAGATATGGACCTTAGAGGGGCCGCAGATACCAGAATAGATTTATTTGGTACAGTCAAGAATTTGGATGCCAATCTATCAGCAGATTCTAAACTTCTAAATTATGATTTGGAGGTAACAAATTTAAAAATAAAAATGGCAGCAGATTGTGATGCATATTTAACGGTAACTGGGACTATAGACGTGGATGCTGTGGCAGATTGCGACTTATATTACAAAGGTAATGCCTCAATTACACGTCAACGTCTAATTTCAGATTCAAGAATTATAAAAACTGATTAATTACAAATTTAAACTAAAACTCATTTAGCGAATTTAGTATCCAAAACTAAATACTCAACTTTATCCAATTCAATGACAAAAATAACTTTCAAAATTTGAGCAAAAAAAAAGCCCATCTACATAGATGGGCTTTTAGATAACTTGAAGTTTATTTTTTAGATGACCTTTACGTTAACCGCATTTAATCCTTTGTTGCCTTCTTGTAATTCAAACTCAACGTTGTCGCCTTCGTTAATTTCGTCTATTAATCCAGAAACATGGACAAAATGATCTTTTTCTACTCCTTCTTCTGTTATAAATCCAAATCCTTTAGACTCATTGAAAAACTTTACTGTACCTTTACTCATTGTAATGTAATTAAATTATAATAATATGTTGAGCTACAAAGATGGTGCTATATTTTTGACTTACAATATATTAATTGACTTCTTTTCATATATCGTACATAAAGGACGATAATTCTGCTCACAAGCATACATTTTTTCTTATGTTGAAAATAGACTAGCTTTCCTTCCGTAACACCTCCAATGGCGGACTATTTAGAACACTTCTAATATTGCTTAAGCCAATCAATAAAACCAACCCAGTAATACCAGGTAAAAACACTAAAAATGGAATAGCCGAAGGCACAAAAGGCTCCTTAAATAACAACGTGGCTAAGATTTGACTGCCAAGTAAAGATAATAAAATTCCGATCAGGCTGCCGAGTATGCCTAAATATAAATATTCAAATGCCGTTATTTGTAAAATCTGTTTGCTCTTGGCTCCCATGGTCCTCAATAGTACACTCTCTTTAATGCGTTGTTGTTTACTGGTTCGTACAGAACCAATAAGCACAATAATACCAGTAAGGATGCTAAAGAAGGCCATAAAATTGATTACCCAAGAAATTTTATCCAGAATGTTTTCCACTACTGAGTACAATTGTCGCAAATCTACCACTGAAATTGTTGGAAATTTTTTCACCAAATCGCGTTGTAACAACGCTGCACTGGCATCATCAGGTACATGTGTGGTTAAGACATGGAATTGTGGAGCATTTTCCAATACCCCTTTTGGGAAAACTACAGTAAAATTCATTTGCATACGTGCCCAATCTACTTTCCGAATGCTCCCCACCGTGGTTTCCATCAAAACGCCCTGTACATTAAAAACAATTTGATCGCCAACATCTACTTGTGCCCTTTGAGCTAGGTCTTCAGAGAGCGAAATCACTATAGGGTCACCCGACTTTAATTCAGGTACCCACTCACCTCTTAAGAGTTCTTCTGATGCAATCAGAGAATCTCGATAGGTAGTTCTAAACTCATGATTCAATACCCATTCACTAACTTTTGAAGTACTATCTTTCCTGATATCATTGGCCAATTTTCCTTTAATACTATGCATTCGCATGGTAATAAGTGAGATATTGTCAAGTACCTTCAACTCTTTTTGCATTACATTATTAGCAACCGCCTCTCTCTGGTTGGGTTGAACATCTAACAAAATAATATTAGGATTCTCTTCACTTTTTTCCAACGCGGTTTTTGCCAATAAAATATCTTTGGTAAAATATAAGGTACTGATTAAGAATGTACCTAAACCAATAGCCAAAATTAATACCATGGTTTGATTATTAGGGCGATAAAGATTCAACAGACTTTGACGAGCTGTAAATCCCCAAGTTTTAGGAAAATACTTTTTTATGGCCTTCATAAACAGAACGGAAATACCTGCCAAAATTGAAAAAGTGACGGCAATACCTAACACAAATGCCAGAGCAAAGACGGGGTCTTTCAACAACCAAAAAGAAAACAAATAGATAAATAGGATGATACCCACAAAGGTAATTGCCCTTGCTTTTATAGGCTTACTATCGTTTTTTTGACTTACACGTAATACTTCTAACGGAGAAACATACCATGTACCAAGTAATGGTAATAAAGCGAATAAAACGGACATTAATATGCCAAGTAAAACGCCCATAATAAGTGGCTGAGGCGTTATTGAAATTTCTACTTTAAAAGGCAAAAACTCTTGTAAAATCAATGGGAATGCCTGTTGAAGCACTATGCCAATAGCTGTCCCCAATAGTCCGCCTAAAAACCCAATACCAGTAATTTGTAGTAAAAAGATTAAAAAAGTCTGTTTTCTCGAGGCTCCCAAACATTTCAATACGGCAACACTGCTCAATTTCTCTTTGATATAAATATGAACAGAACTGGCAATACCAATACAACCGAGCAACAACGCAATAAAGGCTGCCAAATTCAAAAATTTACTCACGTTATCTGAACTACGTCCTATGCGTTGGCTAGTGTCTGTGTGTGTATCTAAATCGGCATTTTCAGCATCTAAAATCGGATCGAGTTTTTTATTTAGTTGTTCTAAATCCATATTGGGAGGAGCAATAAAAAAATATTGGTATTCTTTACGACTTCCAAATTGTAACAATTCAGTGGCTTCAATAAACCGATATGGAATGAGTATTGTTGGTGCTACAGAAGATGAAATGGCCGTGCCTCCAGGAATAGAATTTAAGGCACCCACAATAGGTAAACTCAGTTTACCTAATTTAATTGAATCACCAGGTGTTAAATCAAATTGTAACATTAAGGTAGCGTCGACCAATGCTCCTCCAGATACCTGATAGGTAGCAGCAGCACCAAGTGGCTCTGTTTCAATAACACCGTAAAGAGGAAACTCTCCATCAATACCTCGTACTTTCACTAATTTACTTTCACCATTTTTGGGGAATGCAGCCATTGAAGAAAAATTCACTTCAGAGGCAACTGGGTCGAAAGAGTCAATAATAGATTGTACTTTGGCGTTTGGTTTTTGTCTACTATCAATAATAAAATCCGCACCCATAATAGTCTTAGACTGCGACTTTATATTATCTTTTAAATTTTGACTAAATAGTTGAATTGAAACTACCGCAGCGATACCTAAAACAATGGAAGCCATAAAAAGCAACAGCCTTGAACTACTTGCCTTACCATCTCTCCATGCCATTTTAAATAGCCAAGACCACCCTACTTTTGAAGTTGAAGATTTATTCATTTAACTGCGACTACCCTTTCGTTAGATACAACTTTTCCACCTTTTAATCTTAAAATTTGTTGCGTTCTATTAGCCAGCTCCAAATCGTGAGAGATAATCACCAAGGTTGTACCTGCATCCTTATTTAATTCAAACAATAACTGTATCACCTTTTCACCCGTTTCATCATCTAGGTTACCCGTAGGTTCATCTGCAAATAAGATAGAAGGCCTATTTGAAAAAGCCCTAGCCAAGGCTACACGCTGTTGTTCACCACCTGATAATTGCGAAGGGTAATGATGAAACCGATCAGAAAGCCCTACTTTGTCCAATAATTCCATTCCAATTTTTACTGCATTCTTAATGCCTTGCAATTCTAACGGAACAATAACATTCTCTAAGGCAGTTAAAGTGGGTAACAGTTGAAAATTTTGAAAAATAAATCCTACCTCTTTATTACGTAATTGTGCCCGTTCATCTTCATTTAAATCAGTTATATTTTGACCACATAATTCTACAGTTCCTCCATCCGGACGGTCTAAACCAGCACACAAGCCCAACAATGTAGTTTTTCCACTTCCCGAGGGGCCAACAATTGAAAAAGTGTCTCCTTTTTCTATTTCAAAAGAGATATTCTGTAAAACAGTTATTTTCTTAGAACCGCTAGTATATGTTTTTTCAAGCTCGTTTATCTTTAATATCTTTGACATGTTTTTTAATTAAATTCTAGCATAATGCATAAGTCGCAAAATAAGCAAATGATTTCAAATTTTTATAGCTACTTAAGTCCAATTTTCTTAAAGTTTTGTTATTTTATTATTGTAATACTGCTTATCTCTTGTCGCGGAGATGGTGAAAAAAAAGAGGATACTAAACAGGAAGAAGTCACCAATACTAAAACCGATGAGGCTACAGTAACGGATACTAAGACCATTCTGTTTTTTGGTGATAGCCTTACCGCTGGTTATGGACTAGATGATGTTAATGATGCTTTTCCCGGCATCATTCAATCTACAATAGATTCTTTAGGGCTTAATTATACGGTTATTAATTCTGGCGTAAGTGGAGAAACCAGTGCGGGTGGTAAAAGTCGTATAGAATGGGTATTAAAACAAGATATTGATGTTTTTGTATTAGAGTTAGGTGCTAATGACGGGTTACGTGGCATTCCCTTAAAGGAAACCAAGGCTAACCTTCAGGATATTATAAATACTGTTCGTAAAAAAGCACCCGATGCTACTATTATTTTGGCGGGAATGGAACTTCCGCCGAATATGGGGCCGGAATATACTGCTGAGTTTCGTACTATTTTTTCAGATTTGGCTATGAATAATGAATTACCCTTTATCCCATTTATTTTAAAAGATGTGGGTGGTATATCTGAATTAAATTTAGAAGATGGTATTCACCCTACCGCTGAGGGTCATCAAATTGTGGCGAATACGGTTTGGGAGTTACTGAAAAAGGTAATTAATTAAAAAAGTGTCCAATAAATTTAGCTCAGCCTCCACGCAGAAATGCATGACATTTTAAAATTATTATTTAATCATTTTTGAACGCTATTTGGTTTTTTTGGTAAACATTTTATGAACAATAGTCCACTTATCATTGGTCTTCAATAGCATAAAATAGTCGATATAGGGTGTCTTACCGGGGTATGCTATTTCAACTTTAGCCATAGCGGCGTCGTTAGTATAGTCTATAGAAAGAATTTTACCCGTTTCTCCTGTTGGCTTACCTTCTTTGGTATCGGCTATATACGCATTGCCAGACCAAGTACGTACAGTATCATTTTTTACATAATACAAGTTTAAATCAGGATGAAAAGCTTCTTTTAACAACTTGGGTTGGCCTCCAGTGGAACCATCAATATATTTAGTTAAGGTTTCTCGTATTAATGCATCTTCAGATTGTGCCGTTATGTTTTGAATACCTGACAAGACAAGGATAACTAGAATTGCTTTTTTCATTTTATAAGTTTTAAATTTAACTTTCTTTTTACCAAATTTTTATACGCTCCTCTTCTGGTTTATAATTGGCTTCACCAGGTTTAACATCAAAAGCTTCATAAAACGGTGTAAAATTCATTAACGGTCCATTTACACGCCAAATTGGTGGTGAATGTGAATCAGTAGCTACATAGTTCCGTAAATATTCATCGCGGGTTTTAACACGCCAAATATTGGCAATTGACAAAAAGAAACGTTGATCTGGTGTATGGCCACCAATTTTAGTAGTGTCTTTGGCTTGTTCTGTTAACTGAAAAGCATCATAGGCAATTGCGATACCACCATTGTCAGCGGTGTTTTCACCAACCGTTAATGCACCCTTTAAATGTACGCTATCTAATACGGTAAAGGCACTGTACTGATCAACAATTTGCTGTGTTTTCGCTTTAAATTTCGTGTAATCAGCTTCTGTCCACCAATTAGTCACGTTGCCATTTTTATCATATTGTGCTCCTTGATCATCAAAAGCATGTGTAAACTCATGACCTATTACCATACCAATACCTCCATAGTTTAGAGCATCATCAGCGTACAAATCAAAATAAGGGGGTTGTAAAATACCAGCTGGAAAAACTATTTCATTTAATGACGGGTTGTAATATGCCGTCACCGTAGAGGGTGTGGTATGCCATTCATCTCTGTTTGGTGCTTTATTTAATTGTTTCAGTCTGTATAGATAACTATCTTGTCTTAAGGAAACTACATTTTCAAAAAACTGATCTCTTGCTATAGAAGCATCATAGGTTCTCCATACATCAGGATAGCCAATTTTTTTGCTAATGGCATAAAGTTTGTCTTTTGCTTTTACCTTTGTGCTATCGCTCATCCAATCTAAATTATCAATACGTTTTTCTAATGTTTTTTGAAAATTATTAACCAAATCTAAAGCACGTTTTTTAGCATCTTCATTAAAATATCGTTTTACATATAATTGTCCTAGAGCAAAGCCTATTTGCTGGTCTACGCGGCGTACCATTCGTTTTGAACGTGATTGTTGCACAGACTGACCAGATATTACTTTAGAATATTCAAAAGCTGCATCTTGAAAAGGTTTACTGAGAATATTGTCATGACTTCCGATTGAATTTGCTTTTAGATACAACTTCCATTGTTCTAAAGGAACAGCGGTCAACATGGTGTTTAGTCTCTCGTAATAGACTGGCTGTCTCACATCTACAGAATCTACATCAGTACCTAAATTTTTTAGCATCGCAGTCCAACCGATATTTGGCTGTTTCTTATTTAATTCGGAAACCGCCATTTTATGGTAATTCTCTTTGATTACTCTTCGTTCTATTCGCGTTTTGTGTGATTGTGCTAGTTGTTTTTCAATTTCATAAACCACATCAGCTTGCATTTTGGCATTTGCATCACCTACCAATTCAAACAATGCGGTTAAATACGTTTTATAGGCATCTTGAATCCGTTTAACGGAAACATCATCTTTAAAATAATAATCACGATCTGGTAACCCCAATCCCGTTTGAGAGAAATGTAAAATATTTAGAGCACTATTCTCCTGATCCGGAGAAATATAGGGACTAAACATTGAATAATCTCCAGACTTTATTTGCGTAGCTACAAATTCAGTAAGGGATGCTACATTATCAATGGCGTCTATTCTATCTAAAATTGGTTGTATGGGTTTGCTACCACGTTCGTTTATGCTAATGGTGTCCATACCAGAGGCATAAAAGTCACCAACCAGTTGTTCAATACTACCTTTGGGATGTTCTTGTTGCGATACTTCTTCTAAAATATTTTTAAGCAATTCTTGTTGTGGAATATTTAAAAAACGGTACGCTCCCACTCCAACTTGGTCATCAGCAATTACAGCTTTTTCCATCCAATTTTTATTGACGTGATTAAAGAAATCATCTCCAGGTCTTATAGTGCTGTCAATATCGTTAAAAACTATAGGTTCAATTTTTTGTGCCTTTTGTTTATCACTGTTCGTATCGTTTTTACAAGAAAGGAATACAAATAGAATCAATGAGAAGTAGCATAGCTGTTTCATGTGTTTTATATTTATTGTTTTTTAATGGACACATGCAGTTCGCTATTAATCATTCCGTTAGGCAATAATAGTTTTAGCATGCTCGTGTCATGGTAGCTTGCGTTTAGTTTTCTCAAAGATATATTATTTATTATTAATGCTATTTTAAAAATAATGAGTCTACTTAAGAATAAATAGTTACTTCTCTTGATACGCTTTCCATGCTGTTGCGAAATTTTCATCAATAGTTGTATGCTCTTACTACAGTTGCCACCAGTCTTGGTACTCCACATTTTCATCATTCAATAAAAAAGCTTCACCGATTTTAGGGGTAATTAGCGGTATATTTAGCTCATTCGCTTTTTTAGTAACGCGTTCTACAGGGTCTGTCCAAGAATGCATGGCTAGTTTAAAGGCACCCCAATGAATAGGCATTATTATTTTAGCCTGTACATCAATTCCCACTTGGGCAGTTTCTTCTGGATACATATGAATATCTGGCCACATTTCGTTGTACTGCCCACATTCTAGCATGGCAAAATCAAAAGGGCCATATTTGGTTCCAATTTCTTTAAAATGCGTGTCATAACCACTATCACCACTAAAGAATATGTTTTCGGTATCAGACTGTATCACCCAAGAACTCCACAGTGTACTTTGTCTGTTGGTGAATTTTCTACCTGAAAAATGTCTTGCAGGTGTACATACAAATTTTAAATCGTCAAACATTATTTCTTGCCACCAGTCCAATTCAATTATTTTTTCTTTTGAAACACCCCAAGCTTCTAAGTGAACGCCTACACCTAATGGAGTATAAAACATACCCACTTTATCTTTTAACAGTTGTATAGATTCATAATCTAAATGGTCATAGTGATCGTGTGAGAGCAGTACCGCATCTATTTTTGGGAGCTTTTGAAGCTCAATGGGTAATTCGGCATTAAAACGCTTAGCTCCTAATAGCGAATGTGGTGCTGGAACATCGCTAAACATAGGGTCTATCAAAATGTTTTTATGATTCATCTGAATTAAAAATGACGAATGTCCAAACCATACAAAACGTGTTGGACTGCCATAATTGGCAATGTTTGAAGAATCTATTTTGGTAACTGAAATATCTTGCTTAGGGCGACCATTTTTAACTTTGGTAAAGAAAAATTTTCTGGCCAATGATACCGTTTCTAAAAAACTCAAGTCCATATTTACACGGTTTGTGTTTACAAATTGGTCCTTGTCGTATTGTGGAGAAGTAGCATACTCGGCTTGTAGTTCTTTCGAAACATCTCCACCAAAAGTGGGATAGAAATTTACAAATAATAAATAGGCTACAATAAGTATAATAATAAGAGTAATTATTGATAATAGCATTCGTTTTAAAATTTTTAAGAATCGTTTCAAAATAAAGTTTGCTTAAGTATGCGGTATATTACAAGAGTAGCGAAAATATTACAATACAAAAGTAATAATTTGACGATAAACGTTTTCATTATTGTTGTCGAAAAGTACCAACCTCAGTAGAAAAAGGTTTTTAAATCAATTTTTAAAATTTTCCAATTGCTGGTTAAACCATTTACGTCTTTTTGAACGTGTAAGTTCGTCATATATGCTAGTCCCGCCCATGAGAATACAAATGCCTGCAACTAATGACATAAATATCCACATGAATAACCCCGGTGTTTTTCCCTTTACTGCAGTATAAATAATAAAGGCTAAAACCAACAAACCAAAAGTTAATATACCATATGCAAATTTTGAAATACGAATAATAACGGGGTTCTTATTACCCCATCTTGGCTCAAGGTAGTCAATTACTTTTTGCTTAAAAACGGGGGGTGTATTCTTCAATTTTTTAAGCAACTTTGCCTTTACCTTTCCAAGACCTGCCGAACTAAAGAAAGATAATATACTCTTAATATATGCTTCATTATTGGCCATGGTTTCAAGAATATCGTTTGAAGGTAAGCTAGCACCGCCAAAAGCTACATTTGCGATAAAATCGCCGCCTTTTCCATATTTTGAAACTAAATCGTTGTGCACCAAAGTATTCTCTTCGTCGATATTAGCCTCTGCTGCTGAGATTGCTGAAGTGTCTTTAACATAAGTAACCTTAGAACCTGAATTCGCAATTTTTCCATACAAATCATCAACCTGTGCTCCCAGATCTTCCTTATTACTGGTAGGGTAGAATCCATTACTTACAAGCTGTCCTTCAAAATAGGTTTGCATAGCTCTAGTTATATCAACATGAGCTGCAGTTACGGCAAAGAAAATAGTCTGAGAAGACTTTCCTACTGCTTCTAATGTAGGTCCTTCAATTATTGAATTTGGGTATTTTTGAAGAAATGCTCTAAACGCCTGATTGATTCTTTCAGTATTTTCTTTTTCATCTGGAATACGGGGAACACCTGAGACTATAATATTAGCTTCCATAGGAGTGACTTATAATGACAATCAAAGATAAATAAATTTATTAATCTGACTCTCAAAAGTTTACAGAAAATATATTTCTTGGATTAAAACATGTGATTATGTTCGAAAGGTTTTTTTTAAAATTTAAAAATCAAATCGATAGTTCATTTTAAAAGCGATACCCCAGTTTTGACGGTGAATATCTTGGTTATAATTGTCAGAAACTACCAAATAAATATAAGATAGCGGTTTGTACTCCCATTGCAAACGGCTGTTAATATTAAAGTTATCGCGTTGGGTATTGTATTGCAAATAAGTTGTCCAATTGAGTCGGTTGTTAAAAAACACTTCGCCTGTAAAACGAGTTAAATGGAAGGTTTCTTTGCCTAAGGCATCCAAATCAATGTTGTTAATATCATAAGACAATTCCAAATTGGCAAATGGCAATAACTGATAGTTTAAGTAAGCTCCCGCTACAGTTCTTTTTCCGCCATAATAATTTCCTCTTTGTACATTTGCTCGATATCTTAATTTTTGATTGTTAGCGGAGTTATAGCCCACTTTTAGAATACCGAAGCGATATTCGCCCGGCGTTAAGGAATTTCCATTTCTTAGTGGATCAAAACCATATTTTAAATCTACATAATCGTAATTAATAACATAGTAAACTGCAGATAGGTCTTTAAAAAATATGGCTGAATTTAAAAAGAATTTTGATTGATTTAATTGGCCACTTTCATCATAATAGGTATTGTTGCTAAAATTGAGTACACGTATGTTGTTTATGGTCTCAGAATTCTCATAGAACTTTTCATATTCTAATCCCGTACTTACTTCGGTATAACCTTCTCTAACCACTATA
This sequence comes from Aureibaculum sp. 2308TA14-22, assembly GCF_040538665.1. Classification (NCBI taxonomy): domain Bacteria; kingdom Pseudomonadati; phylum Bacteroidota; class Flavobacteriia; order Flavobacteriales; family Flavobacteriaceae; genus Aureibaculum; species Aureibaculum conchae. The sequence goes on along the minus strand of NZ_JBEWXT010000001.1, from coordinate 1,418,947 downwards.
TCATTGATAGCATCATAGTTATACAACCTAGGTGTAAAGCCAACATCTGTAATATAGTTTTTACCTACATTTTTTACAGCGGCATTGGCACTTAGGCCACGTTTGTTAAACCATAAGCCGGCATTATAGAAACTATTATCTTTTGAAATGCCATCATTAAAACTTTTACCAACATTAGCCAAACCCAACCATTTATTATTATCTGATTTGTAGTTTACATTAATTCCTGCTACGCGATTATAATCATCTATAAATTCAAAACCCTCAGTTTCTTGTCGGTTAATAAGAAAACCAGTGGTGGTAAAATTTTTGGTGAGTTGATGTTCTGCCACTATTACCCCAAAATTTTGAGAGGGATTGTCATTTTCTGAATCCGTTTGTACATCTAAGACCCCAATTCTTGTTTTTGGGGAAACATTACCCGATAGTTTTAATCCAAACTGAATAGGGTTATTGGCTCCTACTCGTCTTGAATAAAATGGATTTATACCTTCCACGCCCAAGTTTGAAAATAAATCGGAGTTCTCTAAGAAAAAGTTACGCTGTTCTGGAAAATTGACTTCAAATCGAGTAAGATTGGTGACTTGTTGATCTACATCAATCTGAGAGAAATCGGGATTAATAGTTGCGTCAAGTTTTAAAGAAGAGGTTACATTATATTGCAAATCTAAACTAGGCTTAAAATTGGTGTCTTCAATTTCATTGGAAACATCATTTTGGTAATTAGCCGTTATTGAAGGTGTTACTGTAAATTTTGAACTTGACTTTTCTGGTAAGTTTTCTACTTTAAATTTTTCTGTAAAACGTAAGTCGAACAATCTATAATTACGCTTTACATTTTTAAGAATAGTCCAAGAATTTTTTTTAATATCTCGCACATAAAATTGAACACCAAAAACAGCATTTTCTTTATTAAAGTTTAAAAACTTAAGTGGTATGGCAACTTCATATATTTTATTATTACCTCTAATGCTGGTTTTAGCATTCCAAACGGCATTCCAACTAGTTGATAAATCATATCCTCCGTTAACTCTTTCAATCAAACCATCTATTATCGTTCCATGAGCATTGACGGAAAAATAATATGCATTTTGTTCTTGGTTTTGCGTATCTAAAATCATTGCAAAGCCATCGCTTAAACCTATAGGGACATCTCTTTTTAAAGAACCAACTTGAGATTTTTCTTCAGTATCATGGTATACTAAACTCACAAAAAGATTTTCGCCATTATGAAATAACTTTACTTCTGTTTGTTGTTCTGCAAGACCTTCATCATTTGGGGCATAATTATAGAAGTCTGTATATTCTGATACTTGTTGCCAAACAGGCTCTTCTAATTTTCCGTCTATTGAAACTTTAGTGTCTATGTACTTAATCGTTTTTGTTTGAGAAAATAAGTAACTCGTATAGCAACAAAGAGTGCATAATATTAATAGCTTAAACCGATTCATTTTTTGCAGGATTTCTATTATTCCTTATTTGAGTTTATCAACTCTAAAATTTTCAAAGAGACTGGTTTTGAAGATTGAAAATTCTGCCCTGTAACTAAACGCCCATCAACTTCTAAAGTAAACTTTCCTCTTTCTGAAAATCTAAAACTTCCTCCCCGCTCTTCAATTGTTTTTTGGATTAAAAAAGGAAATGTTTTAAAATACGGTTCCGATTTATTTTCATAATCATCTGGGTAACCACTTACCCTTTTACCATCAACCAAATATTTTCCGTCTTTGGTTTTTAAATTGACAATACCTGCTGTGCCATGACAAACGGAAGAAATGATACCATTATGTTTCTCGTAAACGTCCATTGCTATTTTTTGAATTTCTTTATTTTCTGGAATTCCAAACATAGCTGCACCACCACCTATGTATTGAACTGCTTTATATTTAGAAGGATCAATTTCTGAAGGCAATTTTGTGTTTTTCAACTTATTCATAAAATGAGTATCGTATAAATACTTTTTACTAATATCGTCGGAAGTATTAATATATGCTAACGGAACGGCCCCGCCTTTAGGACTCAAAAAGTCAACAGTATAACCAGCATTTTTAAAAACATCATAAGCATTTACAATTTCTGAAAAACTATTACCGGTTGTTAGTTTTGTATCTCCATAAAAATGAGCATTTGAGACTATAAATAAAACGGAATTCTGTTTAGGGTCATCAACTCTAGTTGCCGTTTTACTAATAATTTTCCAACCGCCATCAAATTTCTTTAATAAAAACGAGTCTATATAAACCCATTTTCTTTCTGGACCTGCAATTTCTACCTTAGCCGTCGCGATATCTTTGGTAACTTCAACAGCCAAAATTTTTGCGTCGCGACCATTAAATTTTCCCTTTTTTGCATTCTTAAAAAACCCAATATATTCTTTAGGGGTATAACGTTTAAAAACACCATCTCTACCCGTCAAATATAAAGTGGCATCTTCCGTAAAGGCACTTTCTAATAGTGCTGGTTTGTTATAAGAGCTACCTTCCATATAATTTTGAAGTGGTTTTTCAACAGCTGCCGATTCTGATTGGGAATTAGTTAATTGAAATGCAATTAACGCGGTAAGTAGTATTAAGTAATTTTTCATTGTACATTTTTAAAGATTTGGTCAAATCTCTATAATCATCAGAAAAATATAGTGAGAAATTATAAATGAGGTGTCCAGAATTATAAAATCGGATAAATAAGACTACGAAAATTGCTTTTTAAATTCAGCAGGGGTTTGACCCATAATCTTCTTAAAGGTGGCGTAAAACGTGGATTTTGAAGAGAACCCTGCTTCAAACCCAATAGCTTCAAGGGTATAATGTTTGTTTTCTAACAACAGTTGTTTGGCTTCCTCTATTCTATATTCATTAATAAATAATGCGAAGCTCTTGCCTAAATTGTCATTCAATAATTGGGATAATTTATGAGAAGAAATATCCAATTCAGTAGCAATATCTTTTAATTTAATATTTGTGTTTTTATGAAATTGCTTTTTCAACATTACCTGATGTAATGCTTTTGCCAAAGACTCTGCTTCCGTATCTTCTATTTTCTTTGCAGCATACTTTTCTGGAATATCTTGAAATACATTTTCACGATTATTTTTAAATAATAAAAAGACAAGTAAACCATAAAAAACGACCGAAAAGGTAATAGTTCCGACTAAATAAAGGTAAAAATAACCTATAATATATGCTGAATAAATCAACACATTACCAATAAAAACAGCGATGAGCCATAATTCAGAAGTTGTGCAAGTTATACTCTTATTAAATAGTTTTAGAAAAACATCTTTTAAAACAAAGGCGGATAATAGGATGTAAACACCCCAAGTAGCATAAATGAAATGAACTACATATTGCACCCATATGGCTCTATGCGTTGGATACGGTTTTATGAATCCTACAAGAACAATGATTAATGCCAATACTGCAATATGTATCTTCCAAGTATTGGGAATTTTTTTGGTGTTTTCTACAGAGGATTTTATAAAGTAAAATAAGCTCACCCCTATTAAAAAACAAGCAGAAAGACCAACTTGTAAAATAGACAAATTACGATCGCCCGGTTCAGTAAAAATGACATAAACAGACTTACCAATCCTTATGCTTAGCATCAGTAGTAAAAACCCAAAAAAGAAATTTTGAACACGTTTTTGTTTCGAAAAAAACAAAAAGTAAAAACTAGCTAAAAATCCATTAAAAACACCAATAGAACAGAGAAAAAACAGTATTGGATTGTTAAAGGTCATAGGTAACGATTAAAAATCAAATATAGGAATAATTATGGGTACTATTTAGTTGTTGTTTCTATAAAAATATCCTTGCCCAACTATTTTTTATCACTATTTTGCATCCCTCAAACTCATTTAGCAAATGAAAGTATGTATAGCCGAAAAACCTAGCGTTGCCCGTGAAATTGCCACCGTTTTGGGTGCAAAAACCCGACATGATGGCTATTACGAGGGTAACGGCTATGCGGTTACCTATACTTTTGGGCATCTGTGCACTTTAATGGAACCTAATGATTACAAACCGCACTGGAAAAGTTGGGATTTGAACAATCTCCCCATGTTGCCCAAAAAATTCAAGACCAAAGTGGTGGATGATTCTGGCATTCAAAAACAGTTCAATATTGTAAAGGGTTTATTTGATAAAGCAGAAGTGGTTATCAACTGTGGTGATGCTGGCCAAGAAGGAGAATTGATACAACGTTGGGTTTTAGATCAAGCGAATTACAAAGGCAAGGTTCAGCGACTTTGGATTTCATCTTTAACTACAGAAGCCATAAAAGAAGGCTTCCAAAACCTAAAACCAGCAGAAGATTACGACAATTTATATTATGCGGGATTTTCGCGTGCTATAGGTGATTGGCTACTTGGTATGAATGCTACCAGATTATATACGGTAAAACATGGAGGGTATAAACAAGTGCTGTCCGTTGGTCGAGTACAAACGCCTACACTTGCGATGGTAGTTAACCGATTTAAAGAAATTGAAAACTTTAAGCCCCAACCCTATTGGGAACTACAAACTATGTATAGAGAAATCTTGTTTAGTTATGAAGAAGGTCGCTTTCTGAAAATGGAAGATGGGCAAGTCTTAGCTGATAAAGTTAAAGAAGATGATTTTGAAATTGTATCGGTAACCAAAAAGAAAGGCAAGGATTATGCACCAAAACTGTTTGATTTAACAGGATTACAGGTGTATTGCAATAAAAAGTTTGGCTTTTCTGCGGATGAAACCTTAAAAATTGTTCAAAAACTCTATGAACAAAAGGTAGTTACCTATCCTCGTGTGGATACTACTTTTTTACCAAACGATGTATATCCAAAAGTGGCAGGCATTCTTAAAAATCTGACTAAGTATGCTGAATTAACACAGCCATTATTAGGTAAAAAGATAAAAAAATCGAGTAAGGTCTTTAACGATAAAAAGGTTACAGATCATCATGCTATTATTCCCACTGGCGTGGAAATAAATTTACAGTACAACCAACAACAGGTCTATGATATCATTACCAAACGTTTTATAGCCGTTTTTTATGAGGATTGCCAAGTATCCAATACAACGGTAATCGGTAAAGTAGCAGATGTCAATTTTAAAACAACTGGAAAAGAAATCCTAAAAAAAGGATGGCGAGTTGTTTTTGAGGATAAAAATGATGATAAAACACCCAAAGAAAAAGGCATGTTGCCCAATTTTGTAAAAGGAGAAAAAGGACCGCACGAACCTTCTTTTTTGGAAAAACAAACCAAAGCACCCAATCAGTTTACGGAAGCTTCCCTCCTACGTGCCATGGAAACCGCTGGCAAGCAAGTTGATGACGAAGAATTACGAGATTTAATGAAAGATAACGGTATTGGTCGTCCGTCCACGAGGGCAAATATTATTGAAACATTGTTTAGAAGACAGTACATTAAGCGAAACAAAAAACAATTGCTTCCTACCATTACGGGAATTAAATTGATTGAAACCATCCAAAATAAATTGTTAAAATCCGCTGAACTAACCGGTAAATGGGAAAAGCAGCTCAAAGATATTGAAAAGGGTGAATTCCATGCCGGTACGTTTATTAAAAACATGAAGCGGATGGTAGATCAACTGGTCTATGAAGTCCGTAGTGAAACCAAACGTGCCAATATTTCGCAAAACACAGTGTTACAAAATATAGCGAAAGAAAAAAAGGTAAAAAAAGTATCAGGAATTACCGCAGAAACGTGTCCAAAATGTAAACAGGGTAAACTTTTAAAAGGTAAAAATGCTTATGGATGCAGTAATTATAAAAACGGATGTGATTTTATATTGCCCTTTACCTTTATGGGCAAAAAAATTTCGGAAAAGCAATTTATTCGTTTGCTGCAAAAAGAATCGACTGTAAATTTAAAAGGTTTTAAAACCGATAACGGTTCAGTAGAAGGACTTGTTCGATTTGATGAACAATTTAACTTGGTACTTGAAGAAAAGATAACCGTACAACCGTCTAAAAGTAGCAAACTGATTTGTCCAAAATGTAAAAAAGGAACAATCCTCAAAGGTAAAGAAGCCTACGGTTGCAGTGATTACAAGTCTGGTTGTAAGTTTTTGTTTTCTTTTAAAGACATTAGAACAAAAGCGGGTGATAAACCATTGACTAAGGAATTGGTGTATGCGATATTGAGCGGTAAATAAACGTCTCACGCAAAGTTCGCAAAGGTTAACGCAGAGGCCGCAAAAGAATAACTTTTTCTTAGCGAGCTTAGCGTTTTTTTCTCTGCGGTCTTTGCGTGAAAAAACATTAACTTTTTTTCACAACAAATATTAATTTTGAATCCCAAATCAAAAGAAATCCAAAGCCAATATCAAGGCTATAAAAACACTCCATTACTATGGGAAAATAATTCAGTACTTGGGTTACGACAATTTGAACTTATACAACAAAATGATATAGCATTTAATGAACAACTTCCAGAAAACTTACGACTAGGGAAACGCGTAGAACGTTTTGTGAGTTCTGAACTTAAACAACATTCAACTATAAAAATTCTACTAGAAAATACACAAGTACAACACGATAAAAGAACAATTGGTGAACTTGATTGTATTTTAAAATGTGATGGAGTTCCAATCCACCTAGAAATAATTTATAAATTTTATCTGTTTGACGAGCGTGTTGGCACAACAGAAATTGAACATTGGATTGGGCCTAACCGCAACGATACTTTACTTAAAAAATTAACTAAGCTCAAAGAAAAACAACTTCCACTTCTCTATTCTGAATATTCAAAGCCATTATTGGATGATTTGGGACTAAATGTAGAATATATTACACAAAAGGTCTGTTTTAAGGCACAATTATTTATTCCCTATAAGGCAGAAGTCCCTCAATTTAAATTATTAAACAGCGATTGTATAAACGGGTTTTATATTCATTACTCTAAAATAGGGCAATTTGAGAATTGTAAGTTTTATATCCCATCAAAAGTGAATTGGCTTTTAGAGATACAAACTCAAGTTAATTGGTTAAATTTTGAAGTATTTTCTAAAAAAATGACCCCTATTATAAATAGTAAAACTTCTCCATTGTGTTGGGTGAAATTCCCAAATGGAAACATGCAGAAGTTTTTTGTGGTTTGGTGGCACTAGGTCTACATACTTTCTAAAGCATTGACCAAATAATCTATATCTTTTTTAGTAATATAAATAGCAAATGATAGCCTTACAGCATTTAAACCAAATTTACTCATAGGTCTCGAATCAATACCATATTTTTCAAAAAGTCGTGTTTTTACTCGTGAAACAGGCTTGCCCATAACTTCTATTACCTGAATTGCAGCGGAAAGGTCATCATTGGCTGGTGTTTTCAATCTTAAGTTCGGATTGGCTTCCACTTTTTCACGAAAGTATTTCTTTAATTCATAAGTCCGATTATGAATTTTCTCTATACCTATAGTATTTAAAAAATGAATACTCGCTCCTAAGCCTAAAACTTCAGGTAAGTTACGGGTATTGTAATTTTCTAAACGTCTGATTGATTTATCATTATGTCCTTTACAAACTATTAAAGGTTTAAGATGATGTTGACTCTCTTTTTTAGCATAAAATACGCCTACACCCTTGGGAGAAAACAACCATTTATGAGCACTGGCTGTATAAAAATCACATGCTAAATCATGCAAATCAATATTAAACATTCCCGCAGCTTGGGCTCCATCAACTGCCACCAATATCCCTTTTTTATGTGCCATTTTCGAAACTTCTCTTACAGGTAGTATCATACCATTAGTATTTACAATATGGCACATCGATATTACCTTGGTTTTGGGAGTAATGGCTTTTCTATAAATATCAACAAGTTCTTTCTTATTTTTAGGTAAAATGGGTACTTCAGGTCTAATCAATTTAATACCTTTCGCTTCTTGCCATACCTCCCATGGTACAGTACCACTAGTATGGTCATGGTTTACGATAATAATTTCATCGCCTTTTTGTAAATCCATACTTCTGGCAATCATATTCATACCCTCAGTAGTATTGTGGGTTAGGGCAATTTCCTCATTAGATACTGAAAAAAAATCGGCTACTGACTGCCTTGTTTTTTCTTTTTCATCTTCCCATCCACCCCACATATATTTTGATGGAAAACTATCTAATGTTTCTCTAAAATCTCTAGTGGCTCTTTGAACTGTAATTGGTGAAGAACCTAAGGAAGCATTATTAAAATACCTTAGCTTATCTGCAAAAATGAATTCTTGCTTTACCTTTTCCCAATAGACTTCTGAATTTGTATCACTATTTTTTAAGTTACTTTTACCCGCTTTTTCATCTTCAACAGTAGTTGTTGCAAATGTGGGTACAACTGTAAAGCCTGCCATTACGGTTGCCATTGATTTTATAAATTCTCTACGTTTAGAATAATCCGTCATCGTTTTTCAATTTAATTTTTAAATTTAACTAATATTCTAATGTCATGAAGCAAATAATAAAAGAAAATCTCACGAACATTATGTTTTGATTATTTTTTAATTAATAAAATTTTAAAAAAATAAAAACATTATTATCAGATAATTTGTAATTTAATACACAAATTCAACTGACCTTTATCCATGGAAAACCCAACCACAAAAATGAAGAAATTTGGCACGTTTGGAGGTGTCTTTACCCCTACTTTACTTACCATTTTGGGTGTAATTATGTATTTACGCCTAGGTTGGGTAGTTGGTAATGCAGGGCTTTTAGGAGCATGGTTAATTATTATTATTTCTTTTTTAATTACTCTATGTACAGCTCTTTCAATGTCGGCCATTACTACAAATATTCGTATCGGTGCTGGCGGTGCTTATGCACTGGTCTCACAGGCATTGGGGCTTGAGGTAGGTGGCAGTTTGGGAATCCCTAGATATGTCTCGCAAGGATTGGCCGTAACCATGTACATATTTGGTTTTAGGGAAGGTTGGTTAGGTATTTTTCCCGAACATAATGCGTTTTTGGTTGATGTAATCGTATTTGGAGTGCTATTCTCCATTGCTTATATCAGTGCCAACCTGGCCATCAAAACACAATTTATTATTATGGGTATTATTGTGCTCTCTTTGGTTTCCATAGTGATAGCTGCCTATGAAGGTTCTATGACAAACCCAGTTAGTGATGCCTTAAGCTGGGGTTCTTTTAAAGGATCGCCGGAAAATGATTTTAGTGGTAGTAGTTTTTGGGTAGTTTTTGCCGTTTTTTTTCCCGCGGCCACAGGTATTATGGCAGGTGCGAATATGAGTGGTGAATTAAAAGATCCTAAAAGCAGTATTCCAACCGGTACTCTATGGGCCATAGGAGTCAGTTTTGTAATTTATATGGTACTTGCTTTTTGGATTGCCAGAAGTGCTACCGAAGCAGAATTGGTCAGCAATTATTATATTATGGTAGAAAAGGCATTTTCTGGTCCTTTTATCATTGCAGGCATATTAGGTGCAACATTTTCATCGGCTTTAGCCTCAATTGTAGGTTCTTCGCGTATATTATTCGCTATGGGAGAGCATAAGGTAATTCCGTTTTCGGGATTCCTGTCGGGTCAAAGTGCAAATGGCCAACCTAGAAATGCCATGCTGGTTACCGGGGCATTGATATTCCTAACCTTACTGTTAAGAAACCTAAACGCGGTAGCACCTTTAGTAACGCTATTCTTTTTGATTACCTATGCCATGATTAATATTGTAGTAATTATTGAACAAAGATTAGGATTAATAAGCTATAGACCTATATTTAAAATTAGCAAATGGGTGCCGTGGTTTGGACTTGTTTCGTCCGTCTTTGCTATGTTTATTATAAATCCAGCGGTTAGTTTATTATCAATTGTAATCGTTTTAGGAGTGTATTGGTATTTGTCTCGACAAAATTTAGAAGCCCAATTTGAAGATGTGCGTTCAGGCCTCTTTGTATCCTTTGCAGAATGGGCAGCAAAACATACCTGGGGCATGAAAAAAATGCAACAACGTGCGTGGAAAGCTAATTTAATGGTACCCGTTAGAGATGTTAACGGATTAAAAGGTACTTTTCAATTCTTACGTAATATTGCCAAACCAAAGGGTTCTATTAAATTATTGGGTGTTGAGCCCTATTCTGAAACCAGTACATTGGCCAAGGAGTTAGACGGCATTTCCGCTTCTTTTAGAGAAAAAGATGTGTTTTCATCCTATTCTGTTATTCATACTGCAGAGATTGCCAATGGCATCAATTACGGGAGCCAAGCCCTGCAAGGTGCTTTCTTTAAACCAAATATCGTTTTTTTGAATATGCAGGACCATGACGATTATGAAACCGAACTAAGGCCTGTAATTAAAGAGTGTATTCGACTTGAAATTGGAGTATTGTTGTATTTATCGCATCCAACGGCGTTATTGGGACAACGTAACTCCATCAATGTTTGGGTAAGTGATAGAAAAGGCAATTGGAATTTGGGTTGGGACATTGGCAACTTAGACCTTTCTTTATTAGTTGCTTATAAATTAAAAATGAATTGGGGTGCTAGAATTCGGTTAATTACCGTGATAGATGACCCAAACGAGGAAGTCAATGCCAAGGAATTTTTAGCCAATCTCATAAATTTGGCAAGATTACCACATACGTTGACCGAAGTTCATATTGGCGATTTTAAAACAATAGTAAATAAAGTTCCTCCAGCAGATTTGAATATTTTTGGAATGGATGAAAACCTAAAGTTTGAATTTGTGAAAGAAATATCAGCTAAAACCAATAGTTCATGTCTTTTCGTTAAGGACTCTGGTCATGAAAGTATTTTGGCTTGATAAATTTCAATAAGCTATTCTATACTAATTTTCAACTTCAGCTTTAAGTGTATCGACTCGTTTAACCAATTCTGCATAACGATTTTCTGCCTCTTGTCCCGGTAATTGGTCAGCACCACTTATCATATAATACAAATATGATATTTGAGAGACCAGCATTTGTTGTGGGTAAGCACCTTTGTCGTTTTTTAATTGTTTCAATGTAGATTTGAGTTTCTCTAAACGATTTCCTTTTGCTTTTTTAACTTCACTTTCTAGTTCAGATTGAAGTTTATTAGACTCTGATAATAAATTGATTACTTTTTGTTGCATTGCAATTTGTTGCTCAATATCGGCTTTGGTCATGCCCTGTTTTATCACTCTTGGATCCATAACAATTTCAAACGATTGCTCATAGGTTTTACCATTTACGGTTAATTTAGCGGTATACGTGCCTGGAGCAACCATAGGTCCGTTTTTATAACTTCTATTCTCATTAGCTGACCATGCTCCTTTTTGGCGTAAATTCCATCGAAATCGATTTAACCCTTCCTTATCTTCTAATTTTGTATCAACATACCTAAAAGTCTGGCTTAAATTCATATCTTCTACCTCTGTAACTGTTGATTTTAATTGTGATTTATCACTTACTATTATAACAACAGACTCATTCTTATCATTTAAAATTTCTAGTTGTGTGCCTCCTTTAGTTCCTTTTGGAATATAATAGTCAATAATTACACTTGTCCGTGGATAATGCGGAAAAGCTCTACTGCTTACCTTTGGATAACGATAACGAATCGTATTATCTGGTTTAAATAAAACTGGTGTATCTTTTAAATTGTTAATGGCCTGCTGTCTTAATGCAGTAATATTGTCTAATATCCAAAAACCACGTCCCATTGTACTTAACACTAAATCACCTCTAAAAATCTTTAAGTCAGTTATAGGAGTAACTGGCAGATTTTGCTGGAATTTTTGCCAAGATTTGCCATCATTAAATGAAACGAACATTCCGAATTCCGTACCAGCATACAATAAGCCTTCACGAACTGGATCTTCTCGCAAAACGCGTGTGGTAAAATCTGAAGGAATCCCATTAGCTTCCGTTGAAATTAACTCCCAACTTTGGCCGTAGTTATCTGTCTTATAAAGATATGGTTTTGAATCACCTAATAAATGTCTATCTACGGCAATATATGCTTTAGCGGGATTAAATTGAGAGGGTTCAACCGATTCTACCCTACCGCCTTTCGGCATTTTTTTAGGAGTTACATTTTTCCAAGTTTTACCTCCATCCTGTGTAACAGAGATTATACCGTCATTTGAACCTGTCCAAATTAGGCCTTCTTTCAATTTCGATTCTCTAATGGAATATAATGTGCTGTAATATTCCTCACCAGTAATATCACGGGTAATCGGGCTTCCAGAAATGACTTGTTTATCAGCTTCAAAGGCTGTTAAATCAGGTGAAATGGTTTCCCATTTCAATCCATCAGTAACTGTTTTATGCAAAAATTGCGAACCATGATAAACCACATCTGGATTGTGCGGAGAGACATGAATTGGAGCTACACGTTGAAACCTGTACTTCAAGTCTTTGGGGTTATGTCCATAAATATTTGCCGCACCCACATAATAACTTTTCTCTGTACCCGTGCGTTTATCAAATACACTAAATCTTCCTTTGCAATTGGCATATACAATATTATGGTTGCCAGGTTTTGGTACACCAGGGCCGGTTTCGCATCCTCCAGAATTGATAATCCATCCTGTACCGGGGTTTTGGATGGCACTTGGAGGAAAACTTGGGACACCAATGGTTGATGAATTGTCTTGCATGCCTGCATAAAGCCAATATGGATATTGGTCGTCCACTTCTACTTGATAGAGTTCCGCAGTTGGTTGGTTGAATTGTGTTGACCATGTTTTACCGCCATTATGAGAAACATTTGCACCACCATCATTACATTGGATTAATAAGTCAGGATTGTTAGGGTTTAACCAAATATCGTGATTATCGCCATGGGGAACGCTCATTCGTTTCCATGATTTACCGCCATCAACTGATTTTAAAAGTGGATTGGCATTAGAATACACAATATCAGGATTTGTTGGATCCAATTCAATGTTGGTATAGTAAAAAGGTCTATTTACCAAACCAATATTATCAGAAACTTGTTTGAATGATTTTCCTTGGTTGACAGATTTGTATAGACCACCCTCCTTACCCGGAGCTTCAATAACCGCATACAAAATACTTGAATTAACGGGGCTTACCGCCAAGTCAATTTTACCTATAATGTTTTTAGGTAATCCATTTTCTAGTTTTATCCAATCTTTACCACCGTTAATAGATTTGTAAATTCCACCTTCTTCTTTATTTCCACCAGAGATAATAGTCCAAGGTTTCCGTTCTGCTTTCCAAGCAGCGGCATAGACTATATTCGGATTTCCTGGTAATAATTCTAAATCTGCAAAACCTACTTTATCTGAAATAAATAATACTTTTTTCCAGTGTTGTCCGCCATCCAAAGTTTTATAGATTCCACGTTCAGAATTAGAACCAAAAGCATTGCCAATGGCCGCAACCCAAACAATTTGGTTATTAGTTGGGTCTATCTCAACTGCTCCTATTTGCCCAGCTTTTCTAAGACCAATATGCTCCCAGTTTTTTCCTGCATCAATAGATTTATAAACTCCTTTACCAGAAATAACGTTGCTTCGCAATCCGTCAGAACCAGTACCTGCATATACAATGTTTGGGTCGTTAACAGCTACTTGAATCGCACCGATTGATGGTGTGTCAAAAAATCCATCGGAAATATTGTTCCATGTAGTTCCATAATCATCGGTTTTCCATACCCCGCCACCAGATGCTCCTAAGTAAAATGTGCCAGGTAACATAGCTGTTCCAGTTACTGTAGTTACACGTCCGCCTCTTTCTGGTCCAACGGTTCTATACTGTAAAGCTTTAAAGTCTTGGGCAATTAAAATAGTTGAGAAAAAAAACGATATAAAAATAGCAGAGAAATGTAATCGAAACTTCATTGGTGATTAGATGATTGGTTAGATTTCAAAGTTAATAAAAATTATAACTAATTTTTTTAACTAAATATCTTCATTTTTAATCTGATTCACTTTTCCAATATAGGTTATACTAGTTCTCGTTGGGCTGGTTAACGTTACATAACTTTTTAAACTAGGATACAGCAACATTCGTACATCAAACTGTTCGCTATTGCTCTTAGTACTAAATGTAATAGTGTAACGTTGTTTATTATCATCCCAAACCGCACTATATTCACTAAGTTCTCCTTCAAACTCAATGGCATTATCTCCACCATATCCGGCACTAGAGCGACGCTCACCAAAGTAAGGCAAGTGCGACGTGATAGAGTCGCCATTAATTTTTAGAAAATTACTATTGCCAATGAGGCTTATGTTGCTTGCGGAATTTTCAGGCCCCAATAACCCCGAATTTTGTAATTGAGACATTCCCACAGTTACCATGGGTTGTGCCATGTTTGACTCTATACTGAAATTTTGAGCTTCAACTACAGCTTTAATTTGGGTTGCATCTATATTTTTGGTAGTGGCACAACCACTTAGTAATAGAATCGCTATGAATAAGTAAAGATAAATTGATTTCATTTTTTGATAAATTTATGATTCATTTATATCAATAAATACGCCAAACTTCGTGCAAAGATTTTATTATTAAATAGTAAATTTATGGCATTAACTTAAATAAAATTTTACAAATAACCAGTTAAACATACGTTAAAATGTTAATGTAAAACATTTAGATTGTGATAGTTAAAAAAAGTTAGCATTCCACATAACAAAATAAGTTCATGATTTTTAATTAAAAAGGTTATTTTTGTTACTTGAAAACAATTTATGACCAATTGTTTTTAAAAGAATTCATTTTATGAAGAAATTACTTCCTTTACTCCTCATTTTTGTTTCTTTAGCAAATGTTTATGGTCAAGACAGAGCTATAGACCCCATACACATTCCAAGTTTAAAAGAAAAGATAGATACACATCTTGATTTTTTAACTGAAACTGAACTAAAATTAATAGTAGATTATTCAAGTGTAAACTCTTTTATTTCTGAAAATTGGAATACTAAGCGTATTAATCCCTACCCTATACCTATTAAAAATGTCCCCTTTCAGTTACTGTTTAGCGATAGTACATTTACATCCCCCGTTTTATTTGATAAAGTGGTAACATCTCGTTATGGATGGAGAAACAGAAGGCCGCATAAAGGTATTGACATCGATTTGGTCACAGGAGATACATTAAGAGCAATATTAGACGGAAAGGTACGCTATGTTGGTTACAATCGAGGTTATGGAAGAACGGTCATAGTCAGGCATTCCAATGGTTTAGAGTTACTTTATGCACATTTATCCAAGCAATTAGTAAAAGTAAACGATGTGATAAATAAAGGAGAGGTTCTTGGACTTGGTGGTATCACCGGTAATGCTAGAGGAAGTCATTTGCATTTAGAAACTATATATAAAGGGAACTATATAAACCCGGAATATTTGTTTGATTTTAGCAAAAAAAATAAGATAAGAAGCAACGAGTTTTGGGTTACCAATAAATGGACTAGCCCCCACCTACACAATTCCAAAAGAAAAAGTAAAATAAATGTAGCTACTACGTTTAAAGCTGCCACATCACTA
Source organism: Aureibaculum sp. 2308TA14-22 (assembly GCF_040538665.1). Lineage (NCBI taxonomy): Bacteria > Pseudomonadati > Bacteroidota > Flavobacteriia > Flavobacteriales > Flavobacteriaceae > Aureibaculum > Aureibaculum conchae. The sequence goes on along the minus strand of NZ_JBEWXT010000001.1, from coordinate 1,403,507 downwards.
AAAGCAGTTAAAACAAAGACTCATAAAATAAGGAGAGGGGATTCTCTTTCTAGAATTGCAAAAAAATATGGCGTATCAATTTTTGCCTTATGTAGGGCAAATGGTATTAAAAGAACCACTACATTAAGAATTGGTAAAAGACTAATTATTGGATTGTAAAAATTGTTTCACTACGTTATTATGAAAGAAAAAACTTTCAAATTAAGAATTGATCAGCCTTATATTACTTTAAATAAATTACTCCAAGTATTAGGGATTGCCCAAACTGGTGGACATGCAAAAATTATGATTCTGAATGAAGAGGTTATGGTCAATGGCCTTATAGAAACTAGAGTCAGAAACAAACTTATAAAAGGAGATATTGTCCAAACCAGTGGCACTACCATAAGTATTGTATAATAATACTAATGGCCATATTTATTTCCTAAATCTGGAATAAACCTTTAACTTTTTAGCAGTATTAATAAAATAAACTCCGGTTAAAAGTATAACAGCCGCGATAATAGATTGTACGGTAATTTGCTCTTCTAAAAAATACCAGCCTAATGCTAACGCAATTATTGGATTTACATAGGTAGAGGTCGCCACTTTTTCTGGTGAGACATGTTTTAATAGATAATTAAATGAAGTAAAAGCGATAATACTTCCAAAAGTAATTAATATCAGCATTGAAAGTTGAACCTTACCGCTCCACTCTAATGGATTTGACCATTGTTCTCCAAAAAACAAGCTCATAATCAATAGCATAATTCCGCCCGTAAACATCTGGTAACCTGTGTTTACAAAAAAATTGGTAGGCAAATCTGCTTTACCAACAAATATACTTCCATAGCCCCAACTTATCATACAGGAAAAAATCATTATTAACCCTATAATTGTATTTTCATTACTGATGATTTGTTTTTGACTTACCAGTAAGTACATTCCAATCATACCCAACACAATACCAACGATTGACATGGGTTGAATTTTTTTCTTTTGTATTATTAGCATTAGTAATAATACTACAAGTGGCTGTGCAGAAATTTCTAAAGCTGCAAAACCACTATCAACATATTTTAAGGCCCACACCACTACTCCATTGCCAAATGTTAAAAATAAAAAACCGGCAATGGCAGTATTTAAAAACTGCTTTCTACTAATAGTAAGACTTATCCCCATTAGCTTGGCTATTAAAAATATAAGCAAACTGGCACTTAAAAATCGAATAGCTGCCAATTTAAAAGGAGGAAGTTCGGTTACAGCAATTTTATTTAAAAGATATGTTGAGCCCCAAATGACATAAATAGAAAAAAATGCCAATACAATAAGAATGGTTTTATTTGGTTTGGTCATGGATTAAATAATTCAAGGTAAAATTATGTATTATTTGCAACCAATCCTCAATTTGTAAGGATTAAAAGATTTAAAAAAGACAAAAAAATAAGAGAAATGGCCTGTTATCAACTTTATAAGTAATAACATATTGTATATCAGAATATTGAATTTTAATATGTTTTTGATAAATGTTAAAAAATATAATTGTTTAATTCATTGAATATTATAAATTTGCACCTACAAAAAACACATTTTAAACTCTAAATTAAACTAAAAACACTAAATTATGAGAAAATTATCAGTATTAGTATTGACAATGGTTTTATTGTCTGCATGTGTATCTAAAAAGAAATATGTTGCACTTGAACAGGACAGAGACCAAATTAAAGGTGAATTGCATAAAACGGCAGTTGCTAAAGAAGAATTAGAAGCAAAGTTTGCTGCAATTGAGGCAAAAGTTGACGCTTACAATGCAAAAATTAATGCTCTAAAAGCAGATAATGATGCAAAATTAACCACGTCTGACGGAAGTGTTATCTCTAATGATGCTAAAAAATCAATGAGAGCGACTATCGCCAAAATGGATTCAGAAGCAGTTAAAGGTGCAAAAACATTGAAAGATTCAATGAACTTGGCTGTTGCTTACAATTTGAAGAAAACTATGGCAGGCAGCGAATTGAGTGAAGATGCTAACGGTGAAGTTGATATTAATATCAATGAGACTGTAGTGATGATTACTATCGCTGACAATTTATTATTTAGAACTGCAAGCTACAGAATGAGCAACAAAGCTGATGGAGTTTTGCAAAAAATTGCTGATTTGTTAAAATCTGAGCCTAGCTTAGACTTAATGGTTGAAGGTCACACAGATTCTAGAACTATTAATACAGGTGCAATTAAAGATAATTGGGACTTAAGTGTATTGCGTGCTACATCAATTGTAAGAAGAATGCAAGATAAATTTGATGTTGATCCAGCAAGATTAATTGCTTCAGGTAGAAGTAGTCACCAACCTTTAGCTAAAAATGATTCAAGAGAAAATAGAGCAAAAAACAGAAGAACTCGTATTGTTATTATGCCAAATATCGATAAATTCTTTGCTTTAATGGCTGAAAAATAATTAGCCAATTATATAATAATAAAAGCATAAAAAATGCCTGATGAAATAATCATCAGGCATTTTTTTATAGTGGTAATGTAAAATTACTGTTTTTTTACACGAACAGCATTTAAACCTTTCTGTCCTTTTTCTAATTCAAAAATTACTTTATCATTTTCTTGAATATCATCAAGCAGTCCACTTACGTGAACAAAGTATTTTTCATTATTCTCAGTGTCTACTATAAAACCAAAACCTTTTTTATCATCATAGAAGTTAACTTTTCCATTTCTTATCGGATCTTCCTCTTCTTGCTCTTCTTTTTTTGGCACACCAACAACAATATCTTCAGCATCCACTTTTATCTTTTTTGACGGATCTGGTGGCGTATCAGTAAGTTGTCCAAACTCATCTACATATATAAATGTATCATTCTTTTCACCGGCCTTACGTGCTTCTTTACGCTTTTTCTTTTCCTCGCGTTTCTTTAATCTCTTTTTTTCTCTTTCTTTTTTACCAAAGGTTTCTTGTGCTCTTGCCATTATTTATTTTAAACGTATTTTAATGCTAATTTATAGCTGTTATTTTACAAAGATAGTGATTTTACGGCACTTTATTGTTGACCTACTATTTGCCCAATCTTCTTAAGGCTACCCATTGCTTAAGCATTTCTCTTGAATCGGTCGCAGGATAGCCCAATACCGTCTTGCCTGCAGCAACATCATTCATTACTCCAGAACCAGCACCAACAGTGGCTCCAGATTGGATAGTAGTATGATCTTTAATAGAAGCACTTCCGCCAATAATTACACCATCACCTAGTGTAACAGAACCCGCAAGACCACTATGACCCGCCATAATGCAAGATCTACCCATTACGCAATTGTGGGCTATTTGAACTAAGTTATCTATTTTACATCCATCACCAATTATGGTTGAGCTAAATTTACCTCTATCTACACAACTATTAGCACCAATTTCTACACCATTCCCTATAATCACATTACCAATTTGTGGAATTTTGACCAATCCTCTACCATCTTCACTTGGTCTATATCCAAATCCGTCCGCCCCAATGCTTACGTTGGTATGAAAAATACAATATGCACCTATTTCTGTACGCTCTCTAATAACTGTACCCGACCATACCACGGTGTTTTGCCCGATTTTGGTTTCGTCCATTACGGTAACATTAGGGTATAAAACTACACCTTCTGCCAATTCAACATCCTTACCAACATAACACCCAGCTCCTATCTTGCACCCTTTACCTACTGTTGCACTATCATGTATTACGGCAGTAGGATGAATTTCATTATCAAAAACGGGAGGTGGGGGATTAAAAACTTCCAAAATTTTTGCCATAGCCAAATCTGCATTTTTAACTTTAATCAATGCACGATTTTCTCCAGGTTCTACTGTAAATTTTTCGTTAACTACCGCAGCAGAAGCTTTAGAAGTGTACCAATGTTTAATGTATTTTGTACTTCCGATAAAACTAATATGATTGGATTCCGCTTTATCCAATTGTTCTGGGCCGCTAATTTTAGCTGTTGTGTTACCAACAAGTTCTCCGTTCAGTATTTCATTTATTTCTTGAATCGAATATGATTGCATAGTATTAATATTTTTTGGTTTGTGTATAAATATAAGTTTTAATTATGAAAAATGTCTAATCATCTTTTTCATGTGCTTCAATATCTTTTCGTAAATCCAGTTTTCTTAATTTAGGGAAGAATGCTCCGGTCATAATAACAGTTAGCAAAGTCATTCCGCCTCCAAAAACGACGGCGGTAACCGTTCCCATAAGCTTTGCCGTCAATCCACTTTCAAAAGCCCCCAACTCATTAGAAGATCCTACGAACATAGAATTTACCGAGGCTACTCTGCCCCGCATTTCGTCGGGTGTTTTTAATTGTAATATGGTCTGTCTAATAATCATAGAGATACCATCGGTAACACCACTAAAAAATAGGGCTATCACCGAAATCCAAAACCAAGAAGACAAACCAAAAATGATAATACATACCCCAAATCCAAAAATGGCAGCTAATAATTTCATTCCTGCATTTTTATTCAACGGAAAATAAGCCGAAGTAAACATAATCAGCAATGCACCAACTGCGGGCGAAGCCCTTAGAATTCCAAACCCTTCAGAGCCCACATTTAAAATATCTTGGGCGTAAATAGGCAATAATGCTACAGCACCTCCAAACAATACAGCAATCATGTCTAAGGTTATTGCCCCTAAAATCACCTTGGTTTTATAGACAAACTTTACGCCTTCCTTTAAACTTTTAAATACGTTCTCTCCTATTTTGGGATTCAATATTGGTTTCTTGGAAATGAACGACAAACTAATCAATGCCATTAGCGAAAATGCAAAAACCAAACATAATGACCAATGTACGCCAATCCAATTGATGGCAAATCCAGCCAATGCAGGACCCAACACAACGCCCATTTGCCACACGGAACTGCTCCATGTAGCTGCATTGGGATATACTTTTTTAGGAACAATTAAAGCAAATAATGAAAAGACAGTTGGGCCAAGAAATGCACGGATTATTCCTCCTAAAAACACAAGAATGTAAATGGAATACAAAATTTTATGCTGTGACCAATCTGCAATCATTTCTGGCCAAGTCAATAAAAATAATCCAAAACTGATTACGGAAAATGCCAATAAACATTTAATCAGTAATCCTTTTTTCTCCTTTTGATCTACAACATGTCCTGCAAATAAGGCTAACGATACTGCGGGTATTACCTCCATTAACCCAATAATTCCAAGTGATAACGGATCTTTTGTTATACTATATACTTGCCATTCTATAACCACAAATTGCATGGACCATGCAAAAACCATTGCAAACCGCATTACGAGGAAAATATTAAATTCTTTAAATCGTAATGCCGCGTAAGGATCGTTTTTTTGCATAAATTGATTACAGCAAATACTATTTTAAGACTATTGGTATTTTAATATGTGATGGATATTGTCTTGAATGATGAATTTTATTATGTGCAACAACACCTTCGCTTTCGTCATAATTTTTTCCTCCAGTATTTAAATTTCGTGCAAAACGTGGAAAATTACTACTAGAAACTTCAATTCTGATTCTGTGTCCTTTTTCAAAATAATTACTTGTAGTCATGGGGCTTAATTTCACTTTATATACTTTTCCATCTTCCATAAAGACCTCTTTGTCATAACCTTCTCTATACCTAGCTCGTTGAATGGTTTCATCCAAATTATAAGCTGTACCATCTGGGTAAACATCAATAATTTTAATGGTGAAATCAGTATCCTTAGCATCAGAAGATACATATAGCGTTGATTCAATAAACCCACTAACCTCTATTCCTTTTTTTAGTGGCTCCGAAGTATAGACTAAAATATCATCTCTTTTTTCCATTTCACGTTGGTCAAAAGCACCGCCTTTAATAGCATTACCAGTACAACATACATTGCCACCATATGAAGTAACAGGATTCATTGGGTCGTAAGTAAAAGCATCAGGGTTGTCTTTAGACTTTGGTCTTCTTGTGGACAAAACTCCATCACCATTCAATGTATTCGCCTTACCGCCACTATTTAGGTAATAAGTAAACATCTTGGCTCCTTTTGGAGGAAATGATTCAGAAGACTGCCATTTGTTGCTTCCCATAGTATAATATTGTACGCGAGGTGTTTTTTCTTTGAAATCATTTTTTTCTCCTTTTAACCATAAATCAAACCAAGCATAAATTTGCTCTTCGTAGTTTAATCGAGCATCGCCTACAGAACGTTCACCAACGATTGTATTTTCTTTAGCTCTAGTGTAGCCACAATGTAAAGTCGGTGCTATTACCAAATATTGATTATCTCTAACTTCAGCATCCTTTCCGTGTTCTCTTACATGGTTAAATAATGCTACGTTTGGTCCAATTGAAACATCATACCAAGAGGCAAACCAAAAACTGGGTACACCAAATTTATCATCGGCTTGATAGATACCGCCCTTGGCCCAATCTGGATGATTAGGTGTTCTCCTAATCATTTTATCATAAATCTCTTTTTTGCCATTTATATTTTTAAGAATATCTTGAATAGGTAAATGTTTTAAGGCTTCAGCCATATCAACTCTAGGGTTTTCTGGTGCCAAATCGTAAAAACGAGAAATCCGAATTAAATCCTCTTGCGTAGCTCCTGCCGGAATTCTAGGTTTAAACTTATCATGTTCTACACCATATAACCAAGAGAAAAATAGCATTTGTTCCGCTCCGCCTCTGTACCAGTTTCCTTGTTCATTAAATGGTCCAACTTTACCAACACCAGCCCCATAACCTTGTGGTACCATAGCAGCATGCGAAGGGTGATCTAACGCCGCAACTGCCATTTGCCATTCTGCGGTTGAAGAACAGCCCAAGGTGCCTATTTTACCATTTGACCATTCTTGATCTTTCATCCAACTAAAAGCATCATAACCATCGGTTAAGGGTACACCTAAAATATCCCATTCACCTTCAGAAAAGTACCTTCCTCTTTCATTTTGAACTACATAGGCATAACCCTTTTTTACAGCTTGTAAAGCTCTTCGTGCAGTACCTGTTCTCTCTTTTCCATCACCCCATGAGTTAAAGTTATACGGAGTTCTAGAAAAAATGATGGGGTATTTTCCATCCCCCTTTGGACGATAAATATCTGTTGCCAAACGAATACCATCACGCATGGGCATCATTACCTTTTGATCGATTAAGGCGATTTCTTGTAATTCTTTAAGTGTAGTGTCTTCTTTTTCTTGTGCTTGTAAAGAAATACTTCCCAGTATGCAGAAAGTTAAAAAAAATAAATAGTGAACTCGTTTTTTCATCATTTGGTTGGTTTTTAGGTTAGTAATGGTAAAAATACTAAAAATATATGGAAATGATTTTTGTATTTATTTTACGGAACTGCAATAAAAATTTGGTTATTTTTACATTCATTAAGTTTAATTCGAATAATCTTTTCTTTTATGAATTCATCAGCATCTTTCAAAAATCTATTATCGGTTGTACTAGTCTTAAGCATTAGCTTTTCTTTTGCTCAAGATAAACTCAAAAAAATGCCTGGCTATGAGCGGTATACTGAAATTGCACCTCAAATTAGAGGTTCAGTAAAAAGTGGTGCTATACAAGCAAAATGGCACCCAAACAGTAACTCTTTTGAGTATAATAGAGATGGTAAACGATTTTTATATGATGTACTGATCTATGAAAAAAATGAAATTGGTGATGCCGTTTACCCAGACTATCGAGCAATGCGAGCAAACAGACCACAACGCGGTAGACAATATGCTTCGGCAGATTCTCCTGATGGAAAATTAAAGGCATTTACCAAAGACAGAAATATGTATTTAAGTGATGCTGATGGAAATAATGTCTTAGCCATAACTACAGAAGGTAATGATGAAAATCAGATTAAATATGGAATTGCCACTTGGGTTTATGGTGAGGAACTAGGCCAAAACACTGCTATGTGGTGGTCTCCTGATAGTAAAAAAATAGCGTTTTATAGATTTGATGAAAAAGAAGCTAAAAAGTATTATGTGTTGTATAATCAAACTAAAATTCAAGATTCTGTCGAAATAGAAGCCTATCCTAAAGTAGGTGCGAAAAATTTACCAGTTGATTTGATGTTATACGATTTAGCCACCAAAAAAATGATTACACTTGATACCCGTGAAGGAAAACCCTATAACGATGGTGATTTAGGCACGTATTTATATAATATCTTTTGGTCGCCCAATGGTAAGGAGCTTATTTACCACAGTACCAATAGAAAGCAAAACACAATGGAACTAAGAGCGGCAGATCCTATTACGGGTAAAAGCCGTACCATAGTACGTGAACAATGGTTGCCTAGTTTTACGAAAAATTCTCCTGAAATGAAAATTTTAGAAGATGGAAAGCGATTTATTTGGGCGTCTGAACGTAGCGGATTTAACAACTATTATCTCTATGATTTTAGCGGAAAACTTTTAAAAACCTTGACTAACCATAATTTTGAAGTTGCAAATATTGTTGATGTAAATGAAAAGAAAGGGATCTTGTATTATATGGCAAGAAGCGGCGATAATCATATGAAAATACAATTACACAAGGTAAAATTAAATGGAAAAGGCGATGTGCGATTGACCGACCCTGCTTATAATCACAAAGTTAGTATTTCGCCCAATGGTAAATATATTGTTGATGTTGCTCAAACACATAATAGTCCACCTGTTACCAATTTGTTAAATTCAAGAGGGAAAGTGATTAAGAAATTGTACGAAAGCGATATGACCAAATTTGAGGAACTGGGACTTAAAAAAGTAGAAGTATTTACCTTTACTTCTGCCGACGGCAAAACCCAATTACATGGCATGCTACACTTTCCATCAAACTTTGATCCTAACAAAAAATACCCATTACTGTTGAGTAATTACGGTGGCCCAGCTACCAATGCATTCCGTGAAACGTTTAGAACACCAGATCCTTTGACTGAATACGGATTTTTAGTTGCCAATATAGATGGTAGAAATGTACGAGGTCGCGGTAAAAGATTGCTAGATCAATTATATGGTAACCTGACCATTGTAGAACAAGATGATTTTGCCGAAGGCATAAAGTCATTATACGACAGACCTTATTTTGACAAGAACAATGTTGGCGTTTTTGGTACTTCATATGGAGGTACTACGGCAGCTGCAAGTTTATTACGTTTCCCTGATGTTTATCACGCGGCGGTAGCCAACTCAGCGGTAACGGACTGGCGTAATTATGACAATATTTACACCGAACGTTTTATGAATACACTTGAAGACAACAAAGCAGGTTACGATGCTGCCAGTTTAATGACCTATGCCCCTAACCTAAAAGGCGAATTGATGATCTTTTTTGGGACAAGCGACAACAATGTGCACCCTTCAAATTCATTACAATTGATCCAGGCTCTACAAAAAGCGGGAAAAAGCCATGAAGTGCAAATTGGCCCAGACAAGGGCCATACCCGCGTAAATACGGATAGAATGATGGAGTTTTTTATTGAGCATTTGGTGATATATAAGTAAATATTAAAAATATACCCAATTCGTTATATTAGTAGGCCTCAATATGAAGAAAGTAGCATTTGACTTAGTTTTAGACGAAAAAACAAATAAGTTTGACATTGCTATTTCTGAAAAATTCTACTGGATTGGGATGGGTGGACTAGGTATTTTCCTAATTATTAGTTTGATTTTTAAAAATTATACGGACATAAATCTTGAGGATTTACAATTGGTCAATTATGTAATTTTCGGACTTTTTATATGCGTTGGAATTGGCTATGTTTATGGTCTAGTTGATTACAACGGGAATAATCGAATCATAAAAGGATTTATAACTTTTAGCAAGGACGAAATAACTATAAATAATGCAAGAAGATATGACCTTTCTGAAATTAAAAATCTAAAATTTAATGTTTATGACTATAAGGGAAAGTCAATTAACCTAATATCTGATGGAGACCCCAACCGAAGTTATGGGGGAGATAACTTCGTGGAATTCTTATATCGTAATAAACAATTTAAATATCAATTTGTTGCGGATTCAGACGCTCACAGAAAACTATTAATTGAAAATACTATTCCAGAAATGAAAGCAAAAACGAAAATAAAGTACTAGTTCCAACAAAAGTTGACTTATAATGTTACTCCAAAAACCTTACTAATTGGGTTATCGCCTTACCCCTATGGCTAATTGCACCTTTTTCTTCCAAGGTCATTTCGGCAAACGATTTGTCAAATCCCTCAGGTTTAAAAATGGGGTCATAGCCAAATCCCGCATTACCCTGTTGGGTTGTTAGAATTTCACCTTTACAAATACCTTCAAAAACTTGTTGCTTTCCGTTTAAATTTAGTACGATAACCGTTTTAAACTGAGCGGTTCTGTCTTTTTTACCTTTTAAGTTTTCTAACAACTTGGTCATATTCGCAATGGCATTATTATCCGGGCCTGCATATCGTGCGGAATATACTCCAGGTTCGCCGCCTAAGGCATTAACTTCCAATCCGGTATCGTCGGCAAAGCAATCATAGCCATAGGTTTGCGTTACATGGTTGGCTTTGATTTGTGCATTACCCAACAAAGTGTCAGCAGTCTCTAAAATTTCTTCGTTACAGTTAATATTCGCAAGACTTAACAACTTTATGTTACGGGGCATTAACTGTTGTACTTCTTTTAATTTATTGAGGTTATGTGTGGCAAAAACGATTTCCATGTTCAAATTTAATAAAACCAATTGATGCAAGGTTTGTGTATTCCAACAATTATTAGCAATTTTATAACCTTTTAAAAACCAAAACAACAATAATGGAAATATTAGGTATTGATGTAGGTGGTACGGGAATTAAAGGAGCCATCGTAAATATTGAAAACGGGGAGCTTGTTTCTGAAAAACACCGTATTCCCACTCCAAAAGGTGCTAAACCTGACGATGTAGCCGATGTAATTGCCCAAATGGTTACCCATTTTAATTGGAAAGGTGCAGTAGGCTGTGGTTTTCCGTCAATTGTAATTCGCGGTAAGGTTTTATCTGCCAGTAATATCGACCAAAGTTGGAAAGGGCTACAAGCAGATGAACTGTTCTCTAAAAAAACGGGGTTGGAGTTCCATATTGTAAATGATGCCGATGCCGCTGGGCTGGCCGCCATGACTTTTGGTGCCGGAAAAGGCAAAAAAGGAACGGTCATTATGATTACCATTGGTACAGGTTTAGGCTCGGGCATGTTTTATAACGGTACGCTTGTGCCAAATGTAGAATTAGGTACCGTACCCTACAAAAAATATAAGTATTTTGAGCATTATGCCGCGGATTCTGCCCGTAAACGTGAGGATTTATCCTACAAAAAGTGGGGCAAACGTTTTAATGAATTTTTAAAATTCGTTGAATTTTTAGCCTCGCCAGAACTCATTATTTTAGGCGGTGGTGCAAGCAAAAAAATAGCAAAATTCAAAGATCAAATAACCGTTAACGTTCCCGTAGTGCCTTCAGAATTTGAAAATGAGGCAGGTATTGTTGGTGCGGCCATTGCAGCTTCTAGAAAATTATAAAATTAGTGTTTATGAGATTTTTCAATTCTATTTTTGCATTGTCTATGCTTATTTTGTTTGTCATTTCTTCATGTACAAATGAAGAACAACAAGTGGCGGATAATCCCTTAGAAAAGGAAATTGCAATTGTAAAAGATGAATTCGCACCAGATAAACGTGTAGCACTATTTGATGTAAGTTCTGCTAAAAATAATGATAAGATTATTTTAAAAGGTGTTTCAAACCTTCCTGATGCGGTTGAAACATTGAAGGAAAATTTAAAAAAAGAGGACATTGTATTTGTTGATAGTATACAAATGTATCCTGACAAGCAATTAGAGGGGAAAACAAAAGCTGTTGTAAAAATTTCAGTAGCCAACTTGCGTAGCAAGCCTAAACATTCTGCGGAGCTTTCAACACAGGCTACATTAGGCACACCTTTAAATGTATATACCAAAGAAGACAATTGGTATTTGGTTCAAACACCTGACAATTATTTAGCGTGGGTTGATAGTGGAGGAATTCAATTAATGAACGCTGATGAATTTGCTACTTGGAAATTGGCCGACAAAATAATCTTTTTAGATACTTATGGCCAAGCGTTGTCAAAAATCAATGAAGAAGGACAAATTGCTTCAGATTTAGTTGCAGGTAATGTTTTGGAGGTAGTTGATGAAATAAAAGCGTATTATCAAGTGAAATTTCCAGATGGTAGAATTGCTTTTCTTGAAAAAAGTAAGGCAATGAATTATAATGATTGGTTAGCGAGTTTAAATCCAACGCAAGAATCATTAGTTGAAACTTCCAAATCTTTAATGGGACTCCCCTATTTATGGGGCGGAACATCACCAAAAGGTGTCGATTGTAGCGGATTTACCAAAACCATTTTCTTTTTAAACGGATTGGTATTGCCCCGTGATGCCTCACAACAAATACATACAGGTGAATTGGTGGATGATGATAAAAGTTTTGACAATATGCAGCCCGGAGACTTGTTATACTTTGGTAAGCCCGCTACGGAAACTACCCAAGAAAGGGTAATTCATGTAGGAATGTGGATAGGTAATAATGAGTTTATTCACTCGGCAGGTCGTGTTCATATCAGTACTTTTGATAAAAATTCACCAGATTTTGATGAATACAATTACAACAGGTATTTAAGAACTAAAAGAGTGCTTAATCAAAACGATTCAAAGATTATTGATTTAACTAAAACACGTATTTTTAAAGATTAAATAGTGAAAAATTATATTTGCCTGGTAGTTTTATTGATACTTATCGGTTGTAAAACAATAACTAAAGAAGAATATCTTAGCCAATCTTGTGAATGTATCAATGCCATTGAAACTACTGACAAAATCGAATTAAAATCTGAAATTGCCGATTGTCTTCAAGATCATTTCGTCAATTATACTAAGTTGGCTAATAAGGAAATTGAAATATATTTAAAGGAAAATCCCAACGCTACAAGACAAGATGCTCAAGGCTATTTGGTAGAAATGTTGCACAAAGAACTTACCGAAAAATGCCCCACTTATAAAGAAGCGAATAAAAAAATAGAGGGTTTATAATAAATCGTCCAAAGAATAGTATTGCCAAAAGTAAAATAAAAAGTTAAAACCTTATAATTCAATAAAAAACAGTATATTTGCAGTTAATATTAATTTATAATTTTTAAACATGAGTAAAGGAACAGTAAAATTCTTCAATGAATCTAAAGGATTCGGTTTTATAACTGAAGAAGGCTCTAACAAAGAACATTTTGTACACATTTCTGGATTAATCGACGAAATACGTGAAGGTGATGAAGTTGAATTCGAATTAACAGAAGGTAGAAAAGGACTAAACGCAGTAAATGTAAAAGTGATTTAATATATACCTTTTAATTTTTTTACTTACAAAAGCCTATCAAAATTTGATAGGCTTTTTTTTATTCCCTAACTTTAGGGCTTTACAAAAACTTACTATTTATGAAGCTAAAGCCTTACCACCTACTATTTGTCATTGTAATCGGACTATTTCAAACCAACTGTACCAAAAACGAAAAGGATAATACGCCATGGGTTTCGTTATTTGACGGTAAGACTTTTGAGGGTTGGACTCAAAAAGGCGGAGAAGCAAAATATTCTATCAGAGATCGGATTATTGTTGGTACTACAGTACACAATACACCTAACTCTTTTATGACTACTAATAAAATGTATGGTGATTTTATTTTGGAATTGGAATATAAAGTTGATTCTACAATGAATTCTGGTATTCAGATTCGCAGCAATAGTTTTCCATATTATAAAAATGGTCGGGTACACGGTTATCAAATTGAAATTGATCCTTCGAAAAGAGCCTGGAGTGCTGGTATTTATGATGAAGGTCGTCGCGGATGGTTAAATCCTTTATCCGATAATCCTAAAGCACAACAAGCCTTTAAGCAAAATGAGTGGAATCATTATCGTATTGAAGCTATTGGAGACACGTTAAAAACATGGATAAACAATGTTCCAGCTGCCTATTTAATTGATGACGCAACCGATAGCGGATTTATAGGGCTTCAAGTTCATAGTATTGGAAAAGACCATAAAGAAGGAACAGAAATACAGTGGAAAAATATAAAAATCTTAACAGATAGTCTTGCAAAATACAGTAAAAAATCACCTTTAAAGCCTATCATTACTGAAAATAACTTAATTGGAAACCAAGCAAAAGATGGATGGAAACTTTTATGGGATGGTAAAACTACCAACGGCTGGCGTGGTGCCAAGCTCAAAACTTTTCCTGAAAAAGGATGGGTTATAGAAAATGGAGAACTTACTGTTTTGGCCTCTGGAGGTGGAGAATCAGAAGCAGGCGGTGACATAGTTACCACCGAAAAATATAGTGATTTTGAATTGCAGCTCGATTTCAAACTTACGGAGGGTGCTAATAGTGGAATCAAATACTACGTAGATACTGAATTAAATAAAGGTGCTGGTTCTTCAATTGGACTAGAATATCAAATTTTAGACGATGCTAAACATCCTGATGCCAAGTTAGGAAATCATGAAGGTAGCCGTACAGTAGCTTCGTTATACGATTTAATACAAGCCGATCCTAATAAGCACGTAAACCTCATTGGCGAATGGAATAATGCCAGAATTATTTCTAAAAATAATCATGTTGAGCATTGGCTCAATGGTACTAAAGTGTTAGAATATGAACGTAAAAGCGATGCTTACAGAAAGTTAGTTTCTGAAAGTAAATATGTAGATTGGAAAAACTTTGGTGAAGCCGAAACTGGACATATCTTATTACAAGATCATGGTGACCGCGTTTCTTTTAAAAATATAAAAATTAAACCCTTGTAGAGAAGTACTCAGTCGGTAGTGGCAGTTGCAGTAAGAACTAAGAATAAATAATAGTAATAACTTATAAAAATACCCAAATGACATCAAGAAGAAATTTTATTAAAAAAACTGCGACTGGTGGTGCAGCACTTGCTATGGGTGGTATGTTACTTCCAAAAATGAGCTATGCAGATATTATAGGTTCTAACGAACGTATCAATGTCGCTGTAATTGGTGTAAGAAGTAGGGCAAAAGCACATTGCAAAGCAATACACAAATACGAAAATGCTAAGATTTTATACAATTGTGATGTTGATGATATTATTATTGAAGAACACAATAAATGGTGTCAAGAGAATATAGGGTACATCCCGAAAGTTGAAAAGGATTTTAGAAAAATTTTAGAAGACAAGGATGTTGATGCCGTTTTTATTGCCACTCCTGAACATTGGCATGCCCCAATGTCTATTATGGCTATGCAAGCTGGCAAACACGTATATGTTGAAAAGCCATGTAGTCATAATCCACATGAAAATGAATTGTTAGTTGTCGCTCAAAAAAAATACAATAAAGTAGTGCAAATGGGTAACCAACAACGGTCAGCTCAAACTTCTATGTTGGCGGTCAAAGAAATTAATGAAGGTATAATTGGTAATGTATTTAAAGGTGAAGCCTATTACTCAAATAATAGAGGGTCAATTGGTGTTGGTAAAGAAGTTCCCGTACCAAAAACATTGGATTGGGAACTTTGGCAAGGACCCGCACCAAGAGAAAATTACAGGGATAATATCCATCCCTACAACTGGCATTGGTTCAAGAATTGGGGAACTGGAGAAGTACACAATAATGGTACCCATGAAATTGATATTTGCCGTTGGGCATTAGGTGTTGACTTGCCAGAAAGTGTAACTTCATTTGGTGGAAAATTTACTTACGATGATGATTTTGAATTTCCTGACAATCAACAAGTTACTTACAAGTTTAAAAATGATAAATTTATTACATGGACTGGACATAGTCGTGGATTAATTCAGCCTAAACAACCAGGTAGAGGAGCTACAATTTATGGTAGTAAAGGCGTTATTACGTTAAGCAGAAACTCTTATGAATTATACGGATTGGACGGTAAACTAATCAAGTTGCACAATGAGAGAAGCACAAGTGCTACAACCAATACTATGGGTGAAGGCGACTTAGACAAAACCCACATAGCCAACTTTTTTGATGCGATTAGAAAAAATGAAAAACAAAATGCTCCGATTTCCGATGCCGCAATTTCAACAATGCTTTGCCACTATGGCAACATTGCTCAAGATGTAAAACGCACCATAAATGTTGATACAGTAACAGGCAAAATCAAAAATGATGCTGAGGCTATGAAAAGCTGGAAACGTAATTACCAAAAGGGTTGGGAACCAAAATTATGATTAATGAAAAGAAGAGAGTTTGTAATTAAAAGTGGCTTGGCTACGGTCGCAATTGCTTCTTCAACATCTATTGCTGCGAACATATTGCATAATAAAAATGTCAATAGCACCATAAATATTGGTGTTATTGGTACAGGCGATAGAGGTCTGGGGCTTACGCCGCTTATCAATCAAATAGAAAATCTAAATGTATCGGCTTGTTGCGATGTTTTATCTTTTAGACTAGAAAATGGGTTGAAAAAGACCGAAGGAAAAGCCAAGGGATATAAAGATTATAGGGCTTTACTAGATGATAAGACTATTGATGCCGTAGTAATTGCCACTACTTTTAGTACGCACTCAAAAATTGCAATTGACGCTATAGATGCGGGTAAACATGTCTATTGCGAGAAAACATTAGCTAAAGGTTTTGACAGTATTAATGATTTAGTGCAAAAGGTCAAAAACTCAAAAAATATATTTCAGACTGGACATCAATACCATAGCTCTAAGTTATATACCCATGTTGTAGATTTAATAAAAAATGGACAAGTAGGTAAAATTGCCACCGTAGAATGTAAATGGAACAGAAATGGTAATTGGCGAAGACCTGTACCAAGCCCTGAATTAGAAAAAGCCGTTAACTGGAGAATGTATAGGGAATTTTCTGGGGGATTAGTCGCCGAATTATGCTCTCATCAAATAGATTTTGTAAATTGGATATTAGATGCAACACCCAATAAAGTTATGGGTGTTGGTGGTATAGATTATTGGAAGGATGGTAGAGAAACTTATGATAATGTGCATTTAATTTACACTTATCCAAAAGGCGTAAAAGCATCATTTACTAGCTTAACTAGCAATGCTAAAGATGGTTATCAAATAAAAGTGATGGGTGATAAAGGAACTATAATACTTGGTGCTGCGAACGCTTGGTATTATCCAGAAGGTAAAATTAAAAAGAAAATGGGCGATGTTGATGGAGTATCAGGAGCTACAGCCAGTTTTATTGAAGGCAAAGGTTATCCTATAGAAGTAGAACATGCCAATCCGAGCAAACAGGCATTAATTGATTTTAGAAATAGTGTTATTAACAATACAAAACCTATTTCTAACATTGAAACTGGTGCAAAAGCAGCTATTTGCGTACAAATGGGGTTAGATGCGATGCATAATGAAAAAATTGTTGATTGGCACACTGAGATTGGTTTATAAATAATAATTCAAAATATATTTATACTTCATTCGTTATTATATTACAATAGATATAACTAAATTATAATATAATGAAAGTAAGGTTCTCAGTTTTAATTTTTTTCGCAACACTTCTCGTTTATACATCATGCGATGATACTAGTGAAAATACAGATGCACCAAATTTGCCCCCTGAAGGTTCAATGGTAATGGATTTTGAAGATTTTAATAATACTAAAACAAAATCTCTTGCAGACTATAATGCCAAACAAGCAGATATTGGAAATTGGTTTTATTCTGCTGCTGTTGTAGGAGTCTGGAATACTGCTCTATTTACAACATTAGCGGTTCCAGTAGCTTCATTCAAAACAGCTTTTAATCATAAGGCGGTTTACCTAGGTAATTCAAAATGGCAATGGACATATACGGTTGATGGATTTACAAGTCAATATACAGCTCGTTTAACTGGAGAATTAACTGGTAACGAAGTCCATTGGGAAATGTATGTTGCCAAAAGTGGTATAGGTGCTTTTGATGAATTTATGTGGTTCTCTGGAGTCTCTAATACAGATGGTAAAAGCGGTTATTGGTTATTAAACAACAGTGCGGCTTTTCCAGAAAACATGTTGCGTATAGATTGGAAAGTAGAAAACGATGAAATAGGGAATATTAAATATACTTACATAAGAGACTTGAATGATGAACGTAAAGATGACGAATTTAATGGTAGCTATATTATTTACGGTTTACAAACTGGAGATTTTGATACTTTTTATGATGTTCATGTATATAATGATGACGAAGATACTTTTGTAGATGTTGATATTGAATGGAACCGAACTAATAATAATGGTCGCGTAATGGCATCTTATCATTTTGGTGATAACGATTGGCACTGCTGGAATAGTGAAGGAGAAGACGAAGATTGCAATTAAATAAGTAGTATACCCCGTAGATTTAATAAATGGCCATATTGTTTCAACAATATGGCTATTTTTATATCGAAATAATTTTTAGAAAATACTTACAATTGAAAACTCAAAAAGAAAAAATGTTATCGGGAGAACTCTACAATCCCAACGACAAAGAGCTTATCAAAGAGAGACACCACACACGTTTAGTATTTCGGAAAATCAATCAAATTTCAAATAACGATACTAAGTTAATAAACAATTTATTTCGAGATCTTTTTGGACAAACAGGTAAAGGTTTATTTATAGAGCCTCCATTTTATTGTGATTACGGCTATAATATAAAATTGGGCAATCAGGTTTTTATGAATTACAACTGTTGTATTTTAGATGCCGCTGAAGTAACTATTGGTGACCGCGTTATGTTCGGTCCTAATGTACAGCTCTATACGGTAAACCATCCACTAGACGCCAAAACCAGGGCAACCTGGCTGGAATTTGCCAAACCCATAACTATTGGCAATGATGTTTGGATTGGTGGTGGGGCTATTATTTGTCCTGGGGTAAATATAGGCAATGGTGCGGTAATTGCTGCCGGAGCCGTGGTTACCAAAGATGTACCTGATAATGTTGTAGTGGGTGGTAACCCTGCTAAAATTATTAAAGAAATTGACAATTAAGTTATTGGTAAACTGGCGGTAGATTTAATTTCATTCATAACAAATGAACTTTGTACTTTTCTAATATTATCAAGCGAAGCTAATTTATTAGCTATAAAGTATTGATAATCGTCCATATCCTTAGCTACTACCTTTATTAAATAATCAAAATTACCACCAATATGATAGCATTCTATAACTTCAGTAAATTGTTTTATGTCTTCTTCAAATTTAGAAATATAGGACGCTTCGTGCTGATTTAAAGAAATATCGCAGAATACCATCAATGATAATCCTATCTTTTTTCGATTGATTGTAGCTCTATATGAGTGTATATAATTTGTTTTTTCCAATCGTTTAATACGTTCAAAAATTGGTGTAGCACTTAAATTTAACCGCTGCCCTATTTCCTTAATGGTAAATTTGGCGTTGTTTTGTAATAATTTTAGTATCGATTTATCAATTTTGTCCAGCATTTTTGTAGTGTTTTATTCTAAATTATTAACTTAAATCACTGTAGTTTAGAATTAATTAATGTTAAAATTCAAATGTATAGAATATTTTTCTATTATTTATATTTCTATTAGATATTATATCTTATTGAGTTAACTTTGAGGTATATATTCAATGATTATGGATACATCAAATATGCACCCCGAAAGTTTAATGATGAGTTATGGTTATAAACCAGAACTATCAGAAGGAGCCGTTAAATGCCCAATATTCCAAACTTCAACTTTTGTTTTTAAAACAGCTGAAGAGGGAAAAGCCTATTTTGAAGTTGCCTATGGTTTACGAGATAAATCACCTAAAGAAGAATTGGGGCTAATCTATAGCCGTATTAACAATCCAAATTTAGAAATTTTAGAAAACAGATTGTGTTTATGGGACAAAGCCGACGATTGTGCTGTGTTTGAAAGTGGTATGTCCGCCATAAGTACTGTGTTATTAGAGTTTTTAAAACCGGGGGATTTGCTTGTGCATAGCAATCCCTTATATGGAGGTACCGATCATTTTATTGAGACCTTTTTACCAAAGATAGGTGTTCACACTTTAGGAGTTCATCCTGATGAATCTAAACAGGATATTATTGAATTAATAAATGCTTCGGGAAAAGCAGATAAATTGGCATTAATCTATTTAGAAACTCCTGCCAATCCTACGAATGAAATAGTGGATATTGAAACTTATAGCGGTATTGCCAAACATTTTAGTACGAGTGATAAAGAAGTACTTTTAGCTGTAGACAATACCTATATGGGGCCATTATGGCAGCATCCTTTAAAATTTGGTGCAGATTTGGTGATATATTCTGCCACAAAATATATTGGCGGACATAGTGATTTAATTGCAGGTGCCGTTTTGGGCAGTACTGAATTAATGATCCGTGTAAAAACGCTACGTACCTTTTTAGGAAATATGCTAAGCCCCAATACGGCTTGGTTATTACTACGAAGTTTAGAGACCTTAAAAGTAAGAATGGATCAACAAACTAAAAATGCTCAACGAATAGCTGACTATTTAAATCAACACCCGAGCATAGAGAATGTAAACTATTTAGGATTATTAGAAAAAGGTTCTGAAGCTTATGTAACTTATGCCAAACAATGTGAAGCTCCTGGAGCTATGATTTCTTTTGATATAAAAGGGGGAGAAAAAGAAGCTTTTCAGTTTTTAAATAACTTAAAACTCATAAAGCTTGCCGTTAGTTTAGGCGGCACAGAAAGTCTAGCGGAACACCCAATAACAATGACTCATGCTGGCGTTGACCCAGAACACAGAGAAAGAATGGGAATTACGGACAAATTGATTCGACTTTCTATTGGTGTAGAAAATTCAGAAGACCTAATTAAAGACATAAAGCAGGCATTAAAATTTCAACTACCGCTATAGCTCACAAAATTCCTTGGGGTTTCGTACAACGTAACAGATAGATCGTGTTTTGCGTAGATATGCGGGCGTAATTTGTTCCAAATAACAATAACAATATTTTCAGCGGTTGGGTTCAGTCCATCAACATCGTTAAATTCAATAACCTCTTCATTTAGATTTTTATGGTCAAAAGCCTCTTCAATTTCAGTTCTAATAAGGTTTTTTAATATCTTCATATCCATCACAAATCCTGTTTTTGGATCAACCTCACCAGTAACCGAAACCGTCAAATCATAATTATGTCCATGAAATTTTGGATTGCTACATTTACCAAACACCGCTAAATTTTTTTCATCGGACCAATCTGTTCTAAACAAACGGTGTGCCGCATTAAAATGTGCTTTTCTATTCACGGTTACTCTCATGCTTTTGCTTCTTTTATATGCGAATAAAATTTATCGAAAATTATCTTAAACCACTCGGTGTAAATTTTTGGATTATTGGCGATATCATTTTTTACAGCTTTCAAAGTCATCCATTTATAGGCTTGTACTTCCTCTGTATTAATATTAGGTTCTTGATTATAATTACCGACCATTACATGGTCTAATTCATGTTCTGTTAATCCATTATCAAAAGGAGCTTTATAAATAAAAGAGAAAACATTTTTTAATTCGGTTTCAAAACCCATTTCCTCAAACAAACGTCTTTTACCGGCTTTAATATTAGTTTCACCAACACGTTGGTGGCTGCAACAGGTATTTGTCCAAAGCAAAGGGGAATGATACTTGCTGACCGCACGTTGTTGCAATAATAACTCGTCATTATCATTAAATACAAATACTGAAAATGCTCTATGCAACAAGGCCTTTTCATGAGCTTCCATCTTGGCCATCGTACCAATTTGCTCATCGTTTTTGTTCACTAAAATTACTTGTTCTTCTGCCATAATTAAGTTGCAATTTACTAATTAAAAATTGTTGTATCAACACTTTTCATTTTAATAGTTGTAGTATCATCTTCTATAGCATTCCAAGCCACATAAATTGTACCATTCACCAATTCCAATTGAGGGAATCCACTAGCCCTTGATGCTGAAATTTCAGTTATTACTATTGGTTTAGATGTTGTTCCATCTTTATTTACTTTTAAAATTTTAATTTCTGCGTTTTTCTTGGTCGATTCCATCCAGCTTACCAATGCATTATCTTCATCTAACAAGGCCACATCTACTCTACCAATGGGTTTACCATCATCAATTTGGATCGGTTTGTTAAAAGTGCTGCCACTGTCATCAGAAAAAATAAGATTTACTTTCGGAACATTATCAGCAGCGGTGAACCAAGCCACAGCCAATGTAGCATTAAATGCAGTAGCTTTGGGTCCGTTAACCGGACAACCTTTAATTACCCAATTATCATTATGAATAGATTTTGGAATTGTCCAACTACCATCAATGAATCTTGAAATGGAAATATCTCTCACTTCGTTCTCCGTTCTATCTCTATACACAACTATTGGGCCTTTGGCCGTAATCGCTGCACTGGTTTGGCAGCATTCGCAAGTTTTAGCATCTAGTAGTACATCATCAATTACATCTCCGGTGGATAAAACCGTAGCCGCTCTAATATTCATAGCTCCATTACTGCCATGCTCTTCACCATGCTCGTTTCCAGTCATGTTTCTACCATCTAGCCAAGTAACAAAAAAGTTGTCTTTATAGGGCAGCATGGTAACAAAACCATGCTCAGTTTTGGTATTGTCATTATGTAATAAAAAGTCAGTATTAAAGGTGTTACCGTTAGTACTAGACACCAATAAATGGACATCATAAGCATAGGTAGTTGGTGCAGATTTTTGTAAATAATGGATCAATATATTCTCATTGTTTTTTGCAATTGCAGGAAAATCAGCCCAATTGACAAACAAATTATATTCTTCAGCCACTTTTATGGGTGCAGACCATTTTTCGTTCAAATATTCTGCATAATGAATTGATGCTAAAGAATCATTTATTTTTTCCGTCCAAGAGAGTAATAATTCATCACCATTAGCAAATAAAAACGGTTGCATACTGCTTTTTGCTACAGGAACTGGTATATCATTTATCGTAATATCAGCCTTATTCTTTTTACAAGAAGCCAATACTCCAATTAAAACTGTACAAAAAACTACTAACTTTTTCATTGTATAGCTCTTAACAGATTTAGCATTTCTTCAGCATCCCATTCCGTAGCACCATCAATTCGCTTAACCAATTTACCCTCTGTGTTATAAACAAAAGTAACTGGTAAAGCATGGATATTTAATTTATCTAACGACTCTTGATAGCGTAAAAATTGAAAAGGATAGTTGTGCTTTTCTTTAAAACTATTAATTTTATTGAGCTTATCAGTTGTTGCAAATAAAAACACATAATTCTCCGATGCTAATACTTGTTGGGCTTTTTCCATAGAAGGCATTTCTTCCAAACATGGCAAACACCACGTAGCCCAAAAATTTAATAACACCCTTTTTCCTTTAAAATAAGAAATAGCAACAGCATTTCCTTCCAAATCAGTATAGGTTGCTGTATTTTCTGATTTAGTAGTTTTGCCACAACTTATAACTATTAATAGCAGTAAAGAAAAAATAAAATGCTTTAACGACATATAGATTTTTTATACACTTCAAATTTACAACCTTTTGGTTTAATACTTTTATATTTGTAGTGATGAAAAGAACATTTTTAAATATACTTTTTCTATTCGGTTTAGCCAGTTTTATTTTTAGTTGTAAAAAAGAAGCACAACAAGAAACCGTAAAACCCAAACCTGTTGAGAAAACAGAAAAAACTGCACCCAAAGAAGTTAAAACAGTTGAACCAAAAGCTTGGGATTCCATTAACCATAAAAATGCCATAGATTTTTTAATTGCTTATGGAAAATTGCACGAAGAAAACAAAGTACGCATTAAGACCCGTTTGGGGACTATGACCGTAAAGTTATATGAAGATACGCCATTGCACCGAGCCAGTTTTCTGTTTTTAGTCAATGCAGGATACTTTAATACTACCTGTTTTCATAGGGTCGTACCCGATTTTATTGTACAAGGCGGAAATTCTGAAGGGTATAAAACCTTAAACCAAAAAAATAAGTACGAAAATTATACTATACCGCCAGAATTTAGAAAACATCATAAACACAAATTCGGAGCCTTAGCTGCAGCACGAGAATGGGAAAATAACATCAGTAAAAAATCGAATCCGTTTGAATTTTATTTTATTCAGAACAAGAACGGTGCACATCATATAAACGGTGAACATACCGTTTTTGGTGAGGTAGTTAGTGGCTTTGATGTACTAAATAA
Source organism: Aureibaculum sp. 2308TA14-22 (assembly GCF_040538665.1). Lineage (NCBI taxonomy): Bacteria > Pseudomonadati > Bacteroidota > Flavobacteriia > Flavobacteriales > Flavobacteriaceae > Aureibaculum > Aureibaculum conchae. The sequence goes on along the minus strand of NZ_JBEWXT010000001.1, from coordinate 1,379,306 downwards.
AATTGCCAAAGTTAAAACCGGACGTGACGAATGGCCCTTGGAAGATGTATATATGGAGATTGAGGTGATTAAGTAAAAAAATAACTAGTAGATCTAAGGGTAATAATCATAATAGTGTTGTACAAATGTTATGTGCAATTTGAGCATCTAAATTTAAAATTGTAGAAGAAATTGAGACAATTAATTGAAAAACATGACGGAAAGAAATATACTTTGAAAGAATATCTGCCAGTAATTTTTATATTCATATTTTTAATTGGATTTGCAATTTATACTATTGTGAAAAAAGGAAATTTCGAGTATATTTTCTTGAGTACAACTTTTGACGAAAGGGTTGTAGACATTTTTGAAGAAAAAGGGAACACATACTTATTACTTACAAACATGAATAATAGATATAGAATCGAAAATAGCCGGAATTATGATTATGAACCTGCTTTTCTATATGATTTTTTAAAAGAAAATGACCGAGTAATTAAAAATAAATGTTCTGATACTATTTATATAGAAAGAAATTTAAAAAAATATCATTTTCTAATTGGGAGTACATCTTATAATCGTGAAGGAAAATCAAAGCAATTTATTCAAAAGTACCTAAACGAAAGAGCAATAATGAATGAAAGAAATGATTGTGATTGAAAATAAACTGAATAAAAAACGAACACACAACACTGTATAAAATAAATTGCAGGTTATAGCCTACTTACGAAAATCCTCGCGGATTTTATATTCGGTTTGTATTTACTAATTTAGTTGCTGAAACACACAATGAAATCATACACTAGACCGTTGGAGCACATTCAGCAAGAAAACTAACTTTTGTTGCTCCGTGTTACGCACTCCCACCCCAAAAGAAATGCTATTATATTAATAGCATAATCTTCACTAACTTCCTAAAAAAATATTGAAAAAAATGCAATAGATTAAAAAAGTATCGTCTTTTTAATCAAAGACCCTTTATAAAAGGTTTTAAATGAACTTGGAATCAGATAACAATAAAAAACTTAAGGATTTTTTTGGAAGAGAATACCAATCGCTCAAAAGGTATGTGAGCACTCGAATAAGTGATACCGCCAATAGAGATGCAGAAGATATTATTCAAGATGTCGCCTTAAAGTTATTTACAGGAGCCGATAGGTATGCACCTATAAATAATGTAGCTGGTTTTGTGTATCGATCCATCAAAAATAAAATTATTGATGTAATGCGATCGGGTAAATCATCACCTTCAACGGATATTGATAACAATTTATTGGAATTAGCAGAAGTATTAAATCCATCTGAAGAAGACCATACACCAGATCTAATGATTTCGGTGTTGAAAAAATGCATTGAACACTTAAAACCAGCCTATAGAGATATTATTATTGCGGTAGACTTTGAAGGATATACTTACAAAGAGATTTCAAAAGAAACAGGGATTCCCATAGGAACACTAATGTCCAGAAGACATAGAGCAATTGGAATATTATATAAAAAAATAGAATTAGAAATTAATAATCAAAAAATTAAATAATCATGAAAAATTTTTTCACTCATAAGTTTAGAGAAAGATCACCCATAGAAATTGTTGGAATTATCATTTTTGGTGCTATCGCCATAACCGGACTGGCCATTTTATTTGGCTTTGTAGTCATGTGGTTATGGAACTGGTTGATGCCATTAATTTTTGGTTTGCCCACAATTACATTTTGGCAAGCTGCTGGTTTATTTATATTGTTTAAAATACTTCTTGGAGGTTGTGGTACGGGTGGCAGTAGTGGAAAATCGTCAAAAAGTTCGAGCGATGATTGTAAAAACGATTCAAAGACCGATTTCTCTAAATGGAAATACTATGATAAATTTTGGAAAGAGGAAGGTGACCAATATTATAAACAATTTGTAGAGAAACAAGCTGATCCTACCAAAGACGATACATCAGAATCAGAATAATATTAATTATGGAACTACTTATATTTAAGACAGATATTAAATCAAAAAAGAAGGTAAAATCTTTAAAACCAGTATTTAATGGCAATAAGGATATTATTAACTGGTCTATTGACCTTGAAGATATTGACAATGTACTTAGGATTGAATCTACAAAAAACCTTTCGGAGCAAGATGTAATCGGTTTGGTACAAACGAATGGTTTTTATATTAAAACTTTACCTGATTAAAACTACTCTTTCACAAAAAAGCAGGGAAAAGGGTTAGGTTAACGTCATTTTTCGAGAAAAGGAAAAAGTCAAGATAAGTTCATTATCTTTGCCGTCCATAAAAAATAAACATGTCCTTTTTAGAAGAAATACAACGCCGAAGAACGTTTGGTATTATATCGCACCCTGATGCTGGTAAAACTACGTTAACAGAAAAATTATTGTTGTTTGGTGGTGCTATCCAAGAGGCAGGAGCCGTAAAAAATAACAAAATCAAAAAAGGGGCTACATCTGACTTTATGGAAATTGAACGCCAACGTGGTATTTCTGTAGCTACATCAGTGCTAGCTTTTATCTACAAGGATAAAAAAATCAATATTTTAGATACACCTGGGCATAAAGATTTTGCTGAAGACACTTTTAGAACCTTAACTGCTGTAGATAGTGTTATTGTGGTGATTGATGTTGCCAAAGGAGTTGAAGAGCAAACGGAAAAACTAGTGGAAGTCTGCCGAATGCGAAATATTCCAATTATTGTTTTTATCAATAAATTAGACCGTGAGGGTAAAGATGCTTTTGATTTGTTGGATGAAGTAGAGCAAAAATTAGGTTTAACAGTAACGCCTTTAAGCTTCCCAATTGGAATGGGCTATGATTTTAAAGGAATTTATAATATTTGGGGTAAAAAACTGAATTTATTTTCTGGAGATAAAAAACAAGTAGTTTCTGAAGGTGTTGAATTTAGTGATGTTAATAACCCTGAATTGGATGAAATGATTGGTGAAAAAGCCGCTAATCAATTACGAGAAGAATTGGAATTGGCCATTGAGGTGTATCCTGATTTTGATTTGGAAGCCTATAGAAACGGAAAGCAACAACCTGTTTTTTTCGGTTCGGCCTTAAATAATTTTGGAGTAAAAGAATTGTTGGATTGCTTTATTGAAATAGCCCCTTCTCCACAACCAAAAAAAGCTGAAGAGCGTTTGGTGGATTCTAAAGAAAAGGAATTGACGGGATTTGTATTTAAAATCCATGCCAATATGGATCCGAAACATAGAGATCGTTTAGCGTTTGTAAAAATTGTATCTGGCATTTTTAAACGAAATGCCCCATATTTGCACGTTCGGCACAATAAAAAGCTAAAATTTTCAAGCCCCAACGCGTTTTTTGCCGAGAAAAAGGAAATCGTTGAAGAATCTTTTCCAGGTGATATTGTTGGTTTACATGATACTGGAAATTTTAAAATAGGCGATACACTAACTGAAGGTGAAGCGTTAAACTTTAAGGGAATACCCAGCTTTTCACCTGAACATTTTCGTTATGTGAACAATGCTGACCCAATGAAATCCAAACAGTTGCATAAAGGTTTGGATCAGTTGATGGATGAAGGAGTTGCCCAATTATTTACCTTAGAAATGAACGGTAGAAAAGTGATTGGAACGGTTGGTGCGTTACAATATGAAGTTATCCAATATAGATTAGAGCATGAATATGGAGCCAAATGTACTTATGAAAATCTAAACGTTCATAAAGCCTGTTGGGTAGAACCTGCTGATTCTAAAAACAATGAGTTTGCTGATTTTAAGCGTGTCAAACAACGTTACTTGGCCAAAGACAAACAAGGTCAATTGGTGTTTTTAGCTGATTCCGCTTTTACTATTCAAATGACGCAAAGTAAATACCCGAGCGTGAAACTGCACTTTACGAGTGAATTTTAATAATGCTCGAAGTGGCAGCGATATTGTGATTCAAAGCGATAAAAACAAAAAAGGCCCCATTACAGAGCCTCTTTCAATTAACCAACAATCACTAATCTTTATGGTTTTATAACTTTAAACACACCTGTGTTCTCACCTATGTTTACTTTTACAACATAAGCCCCAGAAGCCAAATGTTTCATGTTCAGTTTAGATTCTAAGTTTAACGATTCTTTGAACATTATTCGTTGTCCTATGCTATTATAAACATTGATAGATGAAATATCTTTACTAGACAACAATGTCAACTCACCACCAATTACAGGATTTGGGTAATATTTAAAACCAATGCTTTCAAGGCCGTCAATTTTTGATGCTTCTATACCCGATAACTTATAATCATCTATTCCTAGACCCCATGTACGTGAATTTTCATCATCATATACAAATTGCACTTTAAAATCGCTATTGATATATTCTGTTACATCAAACATGTTTGTGGTATGTTCTCCACTGTCTTTAGCACCTGAATCATCAGATGTTGTTAAAATATTTTGCCATACCTCTCCATCCCAAACATTTATTTTAAAGCTTCCGTCGTTAGCAAAAGATCTTAGGTTATAAGTAATTTCAATGTTTGCCTCGATAATATTCTTTTCGACCAAATTGATTGAAGGGCTTGTTAAGCCAACCACATTATGGTTAAAATCACCAGCATTGTAGTCGTTAAAAACCACACCGCCTGATTGAAATGAAGCTGGATTATGAATTCCACTTCCTTTTAAATCGTTTTTATAACCGAACATCCAAGAATGTCCGTTTTCTGCATTTGTAACTGACCATCCTTCTGGAATACCAGCTGCATTAAAATCTTCGTGCTGTAACTGTGCATTTGCTATAAAGCCAACACAAAATAATATATAAAGTAAATTTAATTTTTTCATCTTTCTAAATTTTTGATTTAACATTGACTTAATAAATTTCAATTTCTACGCGTTGAACAAATACCGCTACATTACCTGCAGCATCGGTTACTGTCCACTCTCTTACCCATAAATCTGCACCATCTCTAGCTCTAACACATTTAGTAAAAGCAGCATTCATTTCTATATGTTGCCCGCTTGGAATTGTTTGTCCATTAACTGTACCCGTATTAGATAATAAGAAAGAAACATTCGGATAACCGTATCTATCTCTTGGACCAATATCTAAATAATGAGGGTTACTGTTTACCAATTCGACATTGTCATTTTTATTTGCTCCGAAACCACTGAAACGGTTAGGCTTTGTAAAATCTACATTTGCAAATTTATGGCGGTCAATATCCGCAGCATTGTCAACTTCACCACCTGCTTGTATCCATAAGGCATAGCCCATTACTTTTTCAAAGTATAAATCAGTGTCAAATCCAGAATTAGTATCTGTATCATTCCTTAATTTTCCAAAAATCTTGGCAGAACCATCTAACACCTGAACGTAATAACCTTTGTTATAGGTAAATTCATTATTTGACTGCACTCCGTTAAACTTAATATTGGAATTTGTTAGATCGATATCGCAAGATTCTCTACTTTTATATTGTTTGTACTCAATTGTAACCTCTGAACAATTATCAGAGAAAGTAACCTCAGGTAGTTGAGACATATCCTCAATAAGTATATAATCTACAAAATTGTTCGCTGTAGGTAATTCGGTATCATTCTCTACACAACTACATCTTACATTTGTTTTAACTGCACCTCCCATAACCCACGATTGGCCATATACAGTTTGACCATTCTTATTTTTACGAGTATCAATTTTTATTTCTATTTCATCTACTGTACCTGCAACTTCAGTCATAGTAAGTTCAAAAATTTTAATACAACACTCACCTGAAGGAAAACTATCTATGGTTTCTGTTAACTCTGCAAAACTTCCATCAGCGGCTGAAACTTCAATATGAATATATCTTCCGTCTGGTGTTAATTCAGAAATGGGTAATTCTACCGTTACCGTTCTTGGTCCCGAATCTGTTTGAATGGGAATTGTAGTCGTTTCAATATTATTGAATCCACTTAAAGCAGTAAAAACTCCGGAAGTGGCAGTTCCGTTGTTCTTTTTTCTGAATACATAAGCTAACATTGACTGTGCATGTTTTGCTTCTTTGGTATTTGAGTAGCTAATTTCAGTTGTAGCTGGTAATTCAGTTCTGTAATACCATACATTAGAGCTACCACCAGTGGGCACTACTCTGGTTGCGGCATACGTATTTCCTGAATCATCCTTAATTTCAATAGTATTTCCAGGGTTATTCCCTTTATATACTATTTCTACAACTACCCTATCCATATTGGTAATATCACCAATACTCAAAGTTGCTGGCACATTGTTTTTTAAGCCTAAGCTAAATAATTCTACTTCAATACCGTCATCACAGCTATAAGACCATCCTGGATCGGTTGAACTCGTAAAAGAATTTGATTTAATCGGTATTTTTTTTGAAGTTGGTTTTGGATTTTCCTTTGAAAATGCCGTAAGTTGAGATAGTAATAAAACCATCACAACCAATTGTGTTACGTAATTTTTTTTCATCATGTTTAGCGTTTAATTAGACTAGCGAAAAAATCGCTTTTTTTACTCCTATTATTAATTAAACAACTAACTATAAAAAATTCCTACCCCTATATGTCGATTTTTTTTATTTTTTTAAATAAATTCAACTTTTATGCACCTTTTAATTGTAATTTTTTAGCTTAAAAACTCAAAAAAATACATAAATTTGGAACTCAATTTTAATCTAACGAATGGATACAACAAAAATTATTGAATTATTAAGCTATACACTTCCTGCAATTATTACTGGATTGGTAGCCATTTTTTTCTTTAAGCAACTGAGTAAAAATGAATCTAATAGAAGGAATTATAATCTTTTAAAAGAAAATCAAAAAACAGCACTGCCTTTACGTTTACAGGCTTATGAACGAATGGCTCTTTTTTTAGAACGAATTTCTCCAAATAATTTATTGGTAAGGGTTGTACCGTCTAGTGAGGATAAAACAAAATATTTTAAAAAATTAATAGCCAATGTTGAACAAGAATATGAACATAATTTGGCTCAACAAATTTATATCAGCAGTGATTGCTGGAAGACTATCAGCACTGCAAAAAACAGTACGTTAAATATATTAAAAGAAACCATGTTAGAGGGTGAAGTAAAAACTGCCAATGCCATGAGAGAAGCTGTTTTGCAAAAACTTTTAAATGAAGAAACACCAACTCAAGTAGCTCTTGAGTATGTAAAAATGGAAGTTAAAAAAATCATTTGATAATAAAATATGAAAAAGAATATTCTATTGATTACCTATTTGCTGCTAAACTATAGTATAGCATTTGGTCAGAATACACCAGCAGATACTATTAAATCTAATAAAGGTGATATTATAATTCAGCCCATAATACATGGCACTTTAGTGTTACAATGGAATAATACTACCATTTATGTAGATCCTTACGGCGGGGCAGCACTATTTAAGGGAATAGCTGCTCCGGACCTGATTTTAATTACCGACATTCATGGCGATCATACCAATTTAGAAACGTTAAAAGGTTTAGATACCAAAAAGGCAAAATTTATTGTTCCTTCTGCGGTGGCAGAAATGCTAAAGGATGATTACGGTAACCAATTAGAAATTATAAGAAATGGTGAAATGTCTGTTCAAGGCGATATTTTTATCAATGCCTTGCCCATGTACAATTTACCAGAAGACGAAACTTCAAGGCATCCTAAGGGTCGTGGAAATGGTTATTTTTTAAACCTTGGCGGCAAAGCAATTTATATCAGCGGAGATACCGAGGATATAAAAGAAATGAGGACATTAAAGGATATTGATATTGCTTTTGTATGTATGAATTTACCTTATACAATGGACATTAATCAGGCGGCTGATGCTGTTCTAGAGTTTAAGCCCAAGATTGTATATCCATACCATTATAGAGGAAAACCTAATATGAGTGACACAAAGGCTTTTAAGAAGTTAGTCAATGATAAAAATACTGAAATTGAGGTTAGGCTAAAGGATTGGTATTCAAATTAGATTCACAACTATATATGAACAGGCGATTAACTTCCAGGTTTACTATTCTTCTTGTAATTGTATTACTTCTCATAAATTGTTCTGATGATGACTCTGTAACTCCACCGGTATTATTAGGCGGTGAAGCCAAAGTAGTTGGGTATTTACCCTATTACCGTTTTGATTTAATCACTAAAATAGAATATTGTAAACTCACACATTTAAATTTAGCTTTTGCCAATCCTGATGCGGATGGAAATTTAATAATTGATGATTTCAGCACTGTAATAGATGATGCACGTGCTGATAACCCCGATATTGTAATTTGTATTTCAATAGCTGGTGGTGCTATTAGTCCTGAACTTAAGCAAATTTGGAGTGATTTAATCGATATTCCAGGTAATAGACCTGATTTTATTGCTAAAATTGTTGATTTTGTTTTGCAAAATGATTTAGACGGTGTGGATGTTGATTTAGAATGGGATTTGGTAACCAGCGGTTATAGTGGTTTTGTATTAGAACTAAATACAGCTCTTGATGCCCATAATAAAATTCTTACCGCAGCATTACCAGCTACTACTAGATATTCAAATGCTACAGATGCTGCTTTGGCCGCGTTTGACTTTATTAATATTATGGCTTATGATGCTACAGGTCCTTGGATGCCAGAAGTCGTTGGTCCTCATAGTTCATATCAATTCGCCAAATCTGGTATTAATTTTTGGAAAAATACGGTAGATATTCCATCTGATAAGCTAACACTAGGTGTACCTTTTTATGGTTATGATTTTTCCACAAGTCCAGTTACTAGTTTTACTTATGGGCAATTAGTTAAAAATGATTCCAACTTAGCAGATCTTGACCAGAATGGTCTAAGGTATTATAACGGTCGGCCAACTATAGAGGCAAAAGTAGAAATGGCGGCAAAAGATGTAGCTGGAATTATGATTTGGGAGATTGGTCAAGATTCGTTTGATCAGTATTCTTTATTAAGTACAATTCACAATAAATTTACAGAATTGGGTGTAAAAACTTCGAAACTATGCGGTAATCATTAGTTCTTAATCGTATGCAGCAAGATGTTTTTATTATTTTAGGTTCTCCAAATTCTCCCAAAGGGATTTTAAGTGAAATCTCTAAAACCAGATTGAACTGGTGCGTTGGCAACTATCGCAAAGGGAATTTAGTGCTTTGTACGGGCGGATGGGGAGCACATTTTAATATTGCGGAAAAGCCACATGCCGCTTTCGCTAAAAAGTACTTGATTAAAAACGGAATACCTGAAAATCATTTTTTGGATTTTGCTTTATCATCGAATACCGTTGATGATGCGGTAAAAATAAAACCGATTATATCAAAATTTGAACATGCCAATTTAAAGATAATTACATCCGATTATCATTTAGATAGAGTGAAATTGATTTTTAATGAAATTTTAGAAGGATATGAAATCACTTATGTGGGAGTGATAAGCAATTTTAGTTCAGACGAATTTGATGCACTTGTTCTGCATGAGAAAAATGCTATACAAGCAATTCTAAAAAATGGTTTATATTACTGATATGTATATCATTTTTAAACTTTTACAATTCCTAAAATGGAAAACAAAGATAATCACATTAATTATGTTGAATTTAGGGCTATTGACCTTGAAAAAATAAAAACCTTTTACAGTAAAGCCTTTGGCTGGTCATTTACAGATTATGGTGAATCTTACACCGCATTTTCTGAAAGTGGTCTTGAAGGTGGATTCGAAATAACAAATGATAAAATTGTAAATGGAGTGTTAGTAGTATTGTATCATCAAAATCTTGACCTAATAAAAAATAAGGTAATTGATTGTGGCGGAAAGATTTCGGTAGATACTTTTTCTTTTCCAGGCGGCAAAAGGTTTCAATTTTTAGACCCTTCAGGAAACGAATTAGCAGTATGGTCAGATAAGTAATTTATTTTTAATAATTACTTAAGAATTGAACTAGCTGTAGGACAAATTTTCTCGGCAAACTTTTTATAGGCCTTGCCTGACGGATGTAGATTATCATTAGCTACCAATTCCGGATCTTTTAAACCTTCTCGGGTAATATCAGTAATGTTTACAAAGGTTACACCAAATGTGTTTGCAGTGGCCTCGGCATAGGTATTGTACTTATCAATTTCTTTAGATATTTTTTTTGGATTACTATTTTGCCCAAATGGTGTGTATGCATAATCTGGAATAGAAACTACAACAACATTATTCTTGTTATTGTTTGCTAACTTTATAGATTGTTCTAATAAATCGGTAAACTCTCTTTTATAAACAGTAAATGGTTTCCCTTGATATTGATTATTAACGCCAATTAATAATGTAACAAGGTTATACGTAGCTCTTTTAGGTCCTTTTTCTATCGCAGCAATTAAATCTCCTGTAGTCCAACCAGTGGCTGCAATTATTTCTAATTCTAAATCTATTTTTGGCGTTTCTATAAGACAATCTCTTAATTGTGCTGGAAAACTCCTATTTGATGCAACACTCTGTGCAATGGTATAGCTATCACCTAATGCTAAATAATGTTTTATGGAGTCTGATGTTATACTTGTAGTATCGTTGTTAATGTTAGTAGAATTTGAATTTATATCAGTGATAATATTATTAGCATCACAATTAGTTAGCGTAGATAAACAAAATAGTAATATAATTAAACGCATATTGTTTTTGTATTATATACGTAAAGGTATAGATTTTGGTTTTATTTTTTTATTACATAAAAAATCAGCGAATCAACTTTTTATACTTTATACGCTTTGGCATTAAATCACCACCCAAACGTTTCTTTTTATTTTCTTCATAATCTGTAAACCCACCTTCAAAGAAATAAACCTCGCTATTACCTTCAAAAGCTAAAATATGTGTACAAATTCTATCTAAAAACCAACGGTCGTGGCTGATAACCACGGCACAGCCAGCAAAGTTTTCTAAACCCTCTTCCAAAGCACGTAAAGTATTAACATCTAAATCATTAGTAGGTTCATCTAAAAGTAAAACATTACCTTCTTCTTTCAATGTCATTGCCAAATGTAGGCGATTACGTTCTCCACCTGAAAGTGTATTTACTTTTTTATTCTGCTCACTTCCAGAAAAGTTAAAGCGACTTAAATAGGCACGAGAATTTACCTGTTTTCCTCCCATTAAAATCAGTTCCTGCTCATCAGAAAAATTTTGCCAAATGGTCTTTTCAGGGTCGATATTTGAATGACTTTGATCTACGTAAGCTATTTTTGCAGTATCTCCAACAATAAACTCGCCTTTGTCCGGTTGTTCCTCGCCCATTATCATTTTGAATATGGTCGTTTTACCTGCACCATTAGGGCCAATAATACCAACAATACCTGCTTGTGGCAAATTAAAATTCAGGTTTTCATATAATAATTTATCACCAAAAGCTTTGCTAACACCATTTGCTTCAATAACATTTGTACCTAAACGTGGACCGTTGGGGATATAAATCTCTAATTTTTCATCCAATTGTTTTTGGTCTTGACTTAATAGCTTATCATAGTTCTTTAACCTAGCTTTTTGTTTGGTCTGTCGACCTTTTGCACCTTGACGTACCCATTCTAATTCACGTTCTAAAGTTTTTTGACGTTTGGAAGCTGTTTTGCTTTCTTGTGCTAATCGCTTGGATTTCTGATCTAACCATGAAGAATAATTCCCTTTCCAAGGTATGCCCTCTCCTCTATCCAATTCTAAAATCCATCCCGCTATATTATCTAAAAAGTATCTATCATGTGTAACGGCTATTACTGTTCCTTTATATTGTGCCAAATGATGTTCTAGCCAATGTACAGATTCTGCATCTAAATGATTGGTTGGTTCATCTAACAATAAAACTTCGGGTTCTTGCAAAAGCAATCTACAAAGTGCAACACGACGTCTTTCTCCACCGGACAAATTCTTTATAGGTGTATCACCTTCAGGAGTTCTCAAAGCATCCATTGCAATTTCCAATTTGGTGTCTAACTCCCAAGCGTTTGAAGCATCGATTTTATCCTGAAGCTCGGCCTGTTGAGCCATAAGCTTTTCCATCTTGTCAGCATCTGAATATACTTCTTCTAAACCAAACATATCGTTGATTTTATTATATTCGTCAAGAATAGCAACTGTCTCTGCTACACCTTCTTTAACAATATCAATTACGGTTTTGCTTTCATCCAATTTTGGTTCCTGTTCTAAATAACCTACTTTATAGCCAGGAGCAAAAACTACATCACCTTGATAGTTTTTTTCAACACCTGCAATAATTTTTAGCAAGGTAGATTTACCCGAACCGTTTAGACCAAGAATACCAATTTTTGCTCCATAAAAGAAGCTTAGGTAAATATCTTTTAGTACTTGTTTGTTAGTGTTTTGATAGGTTTTAGAAACCTTGTTCATCGAAAAGATGACTTTTTTATCGTCGCTCATTTTTAAATTAAATAATTTTTTGGAATTTGAAATAAATAAAGTGATAATAGTAATTTACACTCTACCCTTAAGTGCATTAAATACCCATGCAATAGAAAAAAACCCAATACCTACAGCAGCAAAGCCCCATCCAGCAACATCATCATACCTAAAAGCTCCCAATGCTATTAAAACTATTCCAACAATAATCATTATTAATGTGGCATAGCCCAAAACGGTATTTTTATTCATTGACATAATTTTTTGAAGTTTTAGTTAGTAAAGCAAATATCGTAATTATTTTATCAATTGGGCAAAAACCCCATTTTACCTTTTTGATAGTCACGCATAGCTTCTAAAATTTCAGTTTGTGTATTCATAACATAAGGCCCCCAGCTTGCAACGGGTTCATTAAAAGGCACACCTGATAAAAATAATAACTTACTTTCTGTATTTGCTTTTAGAAAAAACCCTTCTCCATCTTGATTAAATTCAATAAGTTGATTTTCTTTTTCAATAAGTTCAACATCACCATTAACTGAAACATTTCCATCCAATAGATAAAGTACAGTCTGATGTTCTTTATCTGTTTTAATCATTGTAGAAGAACCTTCATGTAAATCTATCATGTAAATATTTATGGCAGTCTGGGTTTTTATTTTTCCTTTTACACCATCCAATTGACCAGCAATAACTTTAATTTGAATACTTTTTTCATCATTAGTTATTATTTCGAAGTCATCACTTTTAATGTGTTGATAATTAGCTGGAATCATTTTCTTATCCGCAGGTAAATTTAACCACAGTTGTATCCCCTCAAGAGTTCCTCCTTTTTGAACAAATTCCTTGGTAGGGCCTTCAGCATGTATTATACCCATTCCGGCAGTAGTCCATTGTACATCACCTGCCTTAACAAGACTTTCATTACCTAAAGAATCTCTGTGCAATTGCTCGCCTTGGATTAAAAAAGTTATGGGTTCAAATCCACGATGTGGATGTGGCCCAAGATCAAACGGATTATTTTCTTCGTCAATATGATAGGGACCATAATGATGCAATAGAATATATGGATCAATCATAGGTATTTGCTCCGTTGGTATAGGCTGGCGTAATCTAACAGGCCCCATATTTACAAAATCGCTTTTGCCAATATTTTTAACACTATTTTTTTTCATGCTATCCCCTGAGTTTTAATTCTTTCATCACCTTATTAAAAGTATCTGAAGTTGGTGTTAAATGTACTTCTCCATCCACAATTAAGGTTGGGTACTTAACAGCACCATCATACAATTTTTTAGTATGAGCCTTTGCATCTTCATCTTCAGCCAAGTTTTTATAGGTAAAATCTATTTCTGCCATTCTTAAAAAATTTTTAAAAGCTACTGTATGTGCATCTCCTTTTTTACCATATATTATTATCTCCATAATTTTATCCTATAAAATTAATTTTTTTATGTTGCCCATCACAATAAGGCTTGTTGGCAGAAGCACCACATCTACAAAAAGCTGTTACTTTTTCTTTTATTTCTACAGAGCCATCAGCCTTAGCAATTTCGCATGTACCATTAACCAACAGAGGACCATTTTCTGCTACATTTATCTTAACATTGTTATCTTCCATATTTTTATTTTTTAATGATTTTTTAATTGATAGTGCTCCAGAAGGGCAGGCATTAACTTGCTTTTCAATTCTATCTGATGAAGCACCGTCCATGTTTACCCATGGTCTGTTTTGAGGATTGAATACTTGTAATAGCCCTTTCCAGCAATTCTTGGCATGAATGCAAGTATTTGGTTTCCAGACCACGGTAAGGTCATTATTACTGTACTCTTTTACAATTTCTTTTTTTGATTCCATTTTATAATGCTTTATTAAATTTTTCAATGGATTTTAAAAATTCGGTATTTAGTTGGTTGTCCAAAATTCCAGTTTCACTGTAATTTGAATTAAATGATGGTAATGAAAAATTTGCAATAATATTAGCTCCCATTCTTGGGAACTTATCCAAAGCTATTTCCATAACCGTTGCTCCACCTCTACTACCCGGAGAGGTTGACATTAATAACATTGGTTTATTTTTCCAAACTAGTTTATCAATTCTTGATACCCAATCAAATATATTCTTAAAAGCGACAGTATAGGCCCCGTTATGCTCTGCTAATGAAAGCAAAATCCCATCTGAATTGGTTATCAATTCATTAAATTTTATTGCATCTTCAGGATACCCGTTTTCATTTTCTTCGTCAATACCATAAATAGGCACTTCAAAATCATTTAAATCTAACAAATTAACTTCTATATCTTTAAAGTGTGCTGCTGCCAAAGCAACCAATTTTTTATTTATGGAATTCTTGCTACTACTTCCTGCAAAAGCAATTATTTTCTTTTTTGCCATTTATTAAATTCGCTTTTAAAATGATTTCATTTTCTCAAAGATACAAAATTAAAAATCGTTTATTTTTGTATTTTAGCCATCATTACCGAAATCAATTTTATGGACATAAACTTTAATAAAAACGAAGATCACAACAAATTGCAAGTTGCGGCTCTTAGAAATAAATTACGAAATGTTTATAATGGCGGTGGCAAAAAGCGTATTGAAAAACTTCATGCTAAAGGCAAACTAACAGCAAGAGAGCGTATTGATTATTTATTAGATGATAAATCTGATCGTATAGAAATTGCCGCATTTGCGGGAGAAGACATGTATGCTGAGCATGGTGGTTGCCCATCTGGTGGT
Source organism: Aureibaculum sp. 2308TA14-22 (assembly GCF_040538665.1). NCBI lineage: Bacteria > Pseudomonadati > Bacteroidota > Flavobacteriia > Flavobacteriales > Flavobacteriaceae > Aureibaculum > Aureibaculum conchae. The sequence continues at coordinate 1,364,252 of NZ_JBEWXT010000001.1, read as the reverse complement.
GTAGTTGTTAAAATTGGTTACGTAAAAGGAAAACAATGTGTTGTAGTGGCTAATGATGCTACTGTGAAAGCTGGAGCTTGGTTTCCTATTACGGGAAAAAAGAATTTAAGAGCTCAAGAAATTGCTATTGAAAACAGGCTTCCTATTATTTATTTGGTAGATTCTGCCGGGGTATATCTACCAATGCAAGATGAAATTTTTCCTGATAAAGAACATTTTGGACGTATTTTTAGAAATAATGCAATTATGAGCAGTATGGGTATTACTCAGATTGCTGCCGTTATGGGCAGTTGTGTTGCTGGTGGTGCCTATTTGCCCATTATGAGTGATGAAGCCTTGATTGTGGATAAAACAGGGAGTATTTTCTTAGCGGGAAGCTATTTGGTAAAAGCAGCTATTGGTGAAAGTATAGATAATGAAACGCTTGGAGGTGCAACTACACATTGCGAAATTTCGGGAGTAACTGATTATAAAGCTAAAGATGATAAGGACGCTTTAAATACAATAAAAAATATAGTCGATAAAATTGGCGATTTTGATAAAGCCGGATTTAACCGTATTAAATCTATCAAACCGAAAGAAAACCCCGAAGAAATTTATGGACTAGTTCCAAAATCGCGTTCAGATCAGTACGATATGTACGAGATCATAAAACGTTTGGTTGATAATTCTGAGTTCGACGAGTATAAAGCGGGCTATGGAAAGACCCTAATTACGGCTTACGCCCGTGTTGATGGTTGGGCTGTAGGTATTGTTGCCAATCAGCGTAAAGTGGTTAAGACTAAAAAAGGCGAAATGCAATTTGGCGGTGTTATTTATTCCGATTCTGCGGATAAAGCCACACGTTTTATTGCCAATTGCAATCAAAAGAAGATTCCATTGGTCTTTTTACAAGATGTTACCGGGTTTATGGTGGGTAGTAAATCGGAACACGGTGGTATTATAAAAGATGGGGCAAAAATGGTAAATGCCGTTAGCAATTCAGTTGTTCCAAAATTTACCGTAATCATCGGTAACAGTTATGGAGCTGGCAATTACGCCATGTGCGGAAAAGCGTATGACCCTAGATTGATTGTTGCCTGGCCAAGTGCTGAATTGGCTGTAATGAGTGGTAACTCCGCAGCTAAGGTATTACTACAAATTGAAAAAGCTTCGTTAGAGAAAAAAGGTGAAAAAATTACCAAAGAAAAAGAAGATGAACTTTTTAATAAGATAAAAGACAGGTACGATAATCAGGTGTCGCCCTATTATGCGGCATCACGAATTTGGACAGATGCAGTCATAGACCCACTTGATACCAGAACATGGATTAGTATAGGTATTGAAGCTGCCAACCACGCTCCTATTGAGAAAAAATTTAATTTGGGGGTGATTCAGGTATAATTAGTTACTGTTTACTATCTTATAGTATATTTACCATCTATGAGACAACTGTTATTCTTTATATTATTGGTTTTCTATAGTACGGTAAATTCTCAATCTATTGATGAATTAAAGCTGGTCATTGAGCAAGATACTTCAGCGGTTAATAGAATTAATAATACATTAAAAATATCAGCAATTTTTGCAAGATCAAATTTAGATAGTGCATTGTTCTATGCAGATGAAGCTATAAATATTGCAACTGATTATGATGATAAATTGCTCACAAAATCCTTACTGCATAAGGGAACCTTTTTAACACTAAAAGGTGATTTTAAAAATGGTGATAGCATTTTGAATATCAATTTTGAACGCCCAATTGATAGTACCACATTAGGTTTAAATTATATAAACTTAGCAAACTCCTTTCAATTTCAAAAACGATTCGATGAAGCCATTACCAACTACTTAAAAGCATCTGAAATCTTTGAAGAGCAAAAAAACAAAATTCGTTTAGCACAGATTTATGGAAATATTGGTGTTTTAAATGCCAAAAACAAAAATTTTGATAAAGCCGTGAACTATTTAAATAAGGCAATCAAAAATGCTGATCAGAATGAAATACTAAAGATTCAATATCAAATCAATTTATCTAGTTTGTATATTGATCAGAATAAGTATTTAGAAGGTTTAGAATTAGCATACTTAGCTGAAGAATTGGCAAAAAAAAATAACTTTAATAGAGGTTTAGCGAGTATCTACACAAATTTATGTAAAATCTATAGCAATTCAGATTCTTTAAAAAATACTAAAAAAGCTATAGATTATGGTTTACTAGCCTTAAAAATTAAAAAAGAGGTTGGAAATATCCCAGTATATGGTGAAACATTGAATAACATTGGCCAAGCTTATTTAAAAGAAGGAGATTATTCTAAAGCAAGTATATATCTAAAAGAAGCAATACAAAACTCAACTGGCGATTTAAAAACGGCTGTTTTAAATAATTTAAAAAATATTTATGCAAAATTAGGAAACAATCAGCTTGCGTTAAACTATTCAGATCAATTAATACAACACAAGGATTCATTAACCGCGGCGAAACAACAGGAAAAAGTTACAGAAATTATTGAAAGTTATGAATCTGAGAAAAAACAACGACTAATAGATGTTTTAAATGTTGAAAATGAACTGCAACAAGCAAAATTAGAAAGCCAACGGAATTTATTCATAGGATTTGGTATTTTGGGTTTACTGTCGATACTGCTAGCCTATTTATGGTTTCAAAATCAAAAAACAAAACAATCATTGCAACAAGAAGCGATGAAACATAAATTACTTCAAACACAGTTGAACCCTCATTTTTTATTTCATTCGTTAAATAGTATTCAATCTTTTATCCATCAGAATAAAAAGGAAGAATCTTCGTCGTACTTGGTGAGTTATAGTAAACTCATGCGTACTATATTGGAAAGCTCGGATCAAGATTTTATTTCTGTCGATGAAGACATTGCCGCCATTGAAGAATATGTGAAATTACAACGACTTAATCTTCCGGATGATGTACAAATTGCGGTAGAATCTGACGACCTTATAGGCGATTGTAAAATTCCACCCATGTTTGTACAACCTTATGTGGAAAATGCTTTAATTCACGGTATCAATTCGATTGAAAAAGGAGTTGTATGTATTTTATATAAAGATCTAACAACCAAAGTACAAGTTATAATTTCTGATAACGGTAAAGGACTGTCCACTAACAAAGGTAATAATGAATTACATCGTTCTATGAGTACCGAAATTATACAACAACGCATTCAAAATTTAAAACAGGTTTATAATTACAAAATCAATATATTTACGAAGCAAAGTGACAAAGGCACACAAATTGTTATAGAATTCCCTAAAAAATTAACCAAATAGATGAAATCCTATATAATTATAGAAGACGATAAGGGCACAGTAAATATGCTTAAAGAAATTGTTGCTGATAATTCGCCAGATATCATCTTTTCCGGTTCCGCTTCTACAATTAATACCGGTGTTGAGCTTTTAAAGGCAAATAAGCCTGATTTTATCTTTTTAGATGTAAATTTAGAAGATGGGCTTAGTTTTGATATTTTAAAGGAATTCCCTAACCCTGATTTCAAGGTAATATTCATAACTTCATTTAGTAAATATGCTGTTGAGGCTTTTAAATTCAGTGCCTTGGATTTTATATTAAAACCATTTACCACCAATGATGTGTTGGAAGCAGTAAAAAAAGTGACCATTGCCTATGACAACGAAGTTTATAATGAAAAAATTAACGCCTTCTTTCATAATTTTAATAACACAAATAATAAAAAATTAGTGTTAAAGAATCTTGATGAGATTCATGTAGTGGATACCGATACCATTGTTTATATAAAATCGGATAATAATTACTCTACATTTTATTTAGATAACAATAGTCAAATTGTTATCTCCAAAACCTTGAAATATTATGATGAAAAGTTAAGAGGATTAAATTTTTTTAGAGCTCATCAAAGTTATCTTGTTAATTTAAGTTTCTTACAAACGTATGATAAAAAAAGTGATGTTTTAGTCTTATCAAATGATGAAAAACTACCTGTATCTCAAAGTAGAAAGCCTATTTTACTCGATTTTTTAAATAAATTAAACTAAAATTCTAATTAAAGTCCTTCCAATTCTAATTACTTCCATTTAAATTCTCTTTAACTCCATAGTGTATGCCATTATAGTGTAATTTTAGTATGATAATTGCTCTATTAAAGGAGTAACTAAAAAACTAGATAATGAAAAAAACACTAACAATTACGCTATTTTTAGTATTTATTGTGGGTATAGAGTCCGCTGAAGCACAACTCTTAAAAAAGCTCCAAAAAAGAACAGAAAGAGCCGCTGAAAAGGCAATACTTCGTAAGACGGAGAAAAAAGTTTATAATGAAACTTCCAAAAAAATGGATACGCTACTCGGCAATAAAAACAAAAACAAAAAACAGCATAAAGAACATTCAAAAGAAGAATCAGATAAATATTCAATTGAAAACAATACGAATTCTAATAACCAAGAAGTAGAAATATGGCGTAACTATAAATTTATACCAGGTGAAAAGGTAATTTTTTATGATGATTTAAAATCTGAGGAAGTAGGCGAATTTCCTTCTCGATGGGATTTGATAAAAGGTGGTGCTGAAATTGCACAATTTAATGGTGAAAAAGTAATTATTCCAACTGCTAAATATGATAATACAATTACGCCTTTATTTGAAGGTAAGAATTATCTTTCAGATGAATTCACTATAGAATTTGACGTTTACGTAGAAAAGTCAACAGCGAGCAATTTTTGGACAGAGATTTTCATTTATTTGAATCCGAAATCTTCTAACAAAATACGTTTAATGTTAAGTAACGGTAAAAAAACCAAAGGATATGCTGGAAATACAAATTTTTCTTTAGAAGAAGTTCCACTTGGTAAAATGAATACATGGCATCATATTGCAATGTCATATAACAAAGGAAAATTTAAATTGTATTATGATGATAAACGTATTGCTAATCTGCCAAAATTAAATATAGAACCCACTGAATTTTCAATAAGTTTTAGAGGTCATGCCAGTGGAAAACAAAAACTAAATGCTCCAATAAAAAACATTCGAATTGCACATGGAGGTGGACAAATGTATAATCGAATTGTCACTGACGGCAAGTATGTAACTAACGGTATTTTATTTGATTCTGGTAAATCAATAATTAAACCACAATCCATAGGAATAATAAATAAAATTGTTACCATTTTGGAAGAAAAACCGGACTGGAAATTTGAAATTATCGGTCATACCGATACTGATGGTGAAACAGAATTAAATTTAATATTATCAAAAAAAAGAGCGAAAGCTGTAAAACAAGCGTTAATAAATAAAGGCATTGACGGAACTAGACTGACAACATTAGGCAAAGGAGAATCAGAACCTTTGAATAAAAATAGTACCTCTGAAGAAAAGGCCAATAATAGAAGGGTTGAATTTATAATACAAAAATAGGACATTATGAAAACACGCTTAAAAATAAATTCTAAATCAAAGAACATGAAGCTAATTTCATTGTTCACTATATTAATCTTATTAATTGGATGCAGCAAAAGTGATGATGAAGTTGACGAATCAGACTTTGAAAAAGGTTTACTAGAAAATCAAAGTATAACTATTTCTGGAACAAATAGAGACTATCATTTGTATGTTCCAAATAACCCTACTAATGCCCCGATTGTATTTCTTTTTCATGCCAATAGAAGTAATTATAATTTACTTTTAGGGATAGGATTAACAGCGAATCGAGAAATAAAAGCTCCTTATAAAACATGGATTAACATTGCTCAGCAAGAGAATATCGTTCTTGTTGTTCCTAATGGTATAGATAGAGGATGGAATGATTGTAGAAATGATGCCACGGGAAACCCCAATTCAGATGATGTTCTTTTTACTGAAAAATTAATGGATTTTGTAATCAATAAATATCAAGCGAATTCCTCCAAAGTTTTTGTGGTTGGAACCTCAAATGGAGGTCATATGGCAATGCGTTTAGCTCAAGAAATACCAAATAAACTCAAAGCTTTTGCAGCAATAGTTGCTGCAAATCCTAAAGATTCTCAATGTACAAATTCAAGGATGCCTGTTTCTGCTCTATTCATGAATGGTACAGAAGACGATATACTTCCCTATGAAGGTGGTTCGATGGAAGGCAGGCGAGGCAACGTTTTTTCTGCTCAGGAAACTATCGATTATTGGGTCAATAGAAATGAAACTGATACAACCCCAATAAAAACAGAGTTTGCCAATACAAATACAACAGATAATTGCACTGTTACAAAATATGTTTATGGCAATGGTACAAATAATACTGAAGTTACCTTTTATAAGGTAGATAATGGAGGACATGCGGAACCCAGCATTGCAGAGAGATATTCCGATGACTTTTTGAGCACCTTAGGCAATCAAAATAGCGATATTGAGATGGCAATTGAAGTTTGGAATTTCTTTAAGACAAAATAAGTTAAAAAAAATATTATGAATACGAAAAAACTTTTAAGTTCATTAAGTTGTCGTTCAATGCTGATTTTATTTATTGCATTTGTAACTTTAATTGCTATTGGGTGTTCACCAGATAACGAGAATCCTCCTTCAGATAATTTAGGAGCCTACAACACTAAAACCATTCAACACGAAGATATTGAACGTACCTTTCACGTTTACCTGCCTACTAATTTTAATAAAGATAATCCTACTCCGATGGTATTAGCTCTTCATGGAGGTAGTGGCAGTGGAAAAAGATTTGAAAGAGATGTGTCAGACGGTACGTTAACAATTGCCGCCGATTCAAGAGGAGTAATTCTCGTAATGCCTGAAGGAATTGACAAACGTTGGAATGACGGGCGTCCAGAAATTTTTAATGGAGATAGAATGTATGATGATGTTGGATTTATTTCTGTCATAATTGATGAGATGATTCAGAATTATGGTGTAAATGCTAATAAAGTATACGTTACAGGTATTTCAAACGGAGGTTTAATGTCCGTTCGATTGGCCTTAGAGCTTTCAAATAAAATTGCAGCTGCAGCCCCTGTCACCGCACAAATAACTAAAGCTCTTGAGTCAATTGTTCCTGATACTCCCATTTCTATTATGATAATTAACGGCACAGCAGATCCATTAGTTCCTTATGATGGAGGCTATATTCAAGTTCCTGGTATTACAGAAAATAGAGGTGAAATATTATCGACTGATGAAACTATAGAAAAATTCAATGCTTTCAATCAATGCACCAATCCAGCCGAAATTGAACCGTCAATAGATAATCTTCCTAGAGATGGAACTAGTATAGAAATCACTAGGTATAATAACTGTGAACAGCGAACTGAAGTTGTCTTGGTAAAGGTAGTTGGTGGTGGACATACATGGCCAGGTGGAGCTGAATATCTACCACCTATTATCGTTGGTAAAGTAAGTAGGGAAATTAATGCAAGTCAGTTAATTCTTGATTTTTTCTTGAGCCATTCAAAATGATAAGGAAATAATGATAGGTTATAGACTTTAAAATAATTACAATTCTATGAAAAAATATTCTCTTATCCTATTAGTTCTTTTTATTGCTTTTTGCAGTGAAAAAGCACTTTCACAAACCAATAACGAAAACCTGATTTTAAATCAAAAGATAGTCGTTGACGGAACTAAACGAGAATATCATATGTATATGCCGAATAAACAACCTAACAAGCCACTTGTTATTTTGTTACACGGCAATCGTGGAAGTTATAATCAAGTTATTGGGAAAAGACGTATAAAATCACCTCAAAAAGTCTGGCTTGATTTGGCAAAACAACATAATTTTATAGTAGTCGTGCCTAATGGAAACTTAGGCACTAATAACAAAAGAGGCTGGAATGATTGTAGAAATGACGTTGAAGGAAACCCAGAATCCAATGATGTCCTGTTCATTAGCCAACTGTTGGATAAAATTAAAACAGAATACAATCATAATGAAGATAAAGTATTTGTAGCTGGAGTATCCAATGGTGGACAAATGGCAATGCGGTTGGCAATGGAAATACCGGAAAAAATAACCGCTTTTGCTGCAATAATAGCATCTATGCCAGAAAATTCAAAGTGCAAGGATTCAAATATACCTATTTCAGCTTTATTTATGAACGGTACGGCTGATCCAATCCTACCCTATGAAGGTGGGCAAATGGCTTCTAGCAGGGGTCTCGTAAAATCGACAGAAGAAAGTATAGCCTATTGGGTGAAAAGAAACGGGATTTTTGAAAACCCAATCGAAAATAGCATGGATGATATTGATAAAAAAGATAAAAGTACTGCAACCAAACTACTCTATAAAAAAGGTACCAACAATACAGAAGTAACTTTATGCAGGATAATTAATGGAGGTCATACAGAACCTAGCAAAAAGGAAAAATATCGTAAATTTTTTAAATCCATTGTTGGCAATCAAAATACTGATATTGAAATGGCTTATGAATTATGGGATTTTTTTAAAGATAAGAAAAAGTAATGCTAATTAATTGAGTCTATGAGCATCTGTAAACCAGATGCTTTTTTGCTTTTACGGCTCATGGTAAATTTATACATTTGTAGTTTTTCAAATGCAAATGAGTAACCTACAGTTGAAAAACAGTTTAATTTGGGGGTGTTGCAGGTATGAAGTTTGTCAGGTTAAATTTCTTTTTTGACATAAGGAGACTATAAAAATTACTATATGAAAAAATACATTTACTTTACTATCACTCTATTAACAACAATTCCTAATTGCTTTTCTCAAAGACATATTAAAAATAATGCCGACGGGTCTGCCTATGTCCCATTGAGATTGTATGAAAGTGTTTATAAAAGACATATAACTAAAAAGGACTATGATAAATTAAAAATTAATGGTCAAGACACCTTAATATTAGTAGAAGATTTTGAAAAATTTAAAAGTAAGATGTCTAAATCAAGTAACTTTAAAAGTGAGTCTAGAACTTACATGACTTTAAAATCATTTAAGGAGCATTTTAAAAGACCTTTAACCAAAGCAGATTCATTAACTTTTAAATTTAATAAAAACGACACCCTAGTTTTAGTCAAAGGATATAAGCCAAAAGGCGTTTCTGTGCCCTATGAAGAAATAGATTCTACATTATTGGAAATTTACAAAGATATTGTTTATCGCAAACATCAATCTAAAAAAAATAAACGAAAGGATTATATGATTTATTGGAAAAAACCAATAAAACTATATTTTACAAAATCTGTAGATAAAGAATATAAAGAGGTAATAAAAAAACTATCTAAAAAATTAACTAAAGAAATTGATTCCCTCAGCATTTCGATCGTCTCAAGACTAGAAGAATCGAATTATTTGGTTTATCAAATTGATAAAGATCATAGGTACAGATATTCTCCAAATCTTAATAAAAACACCTATATTCATTACTCAGCCTTTTGGAATGATAGTAAAATTTTTGATACAAAATTAGAAATTAATGTGGCTAAGTTCAAAAATGTAAAAATTAATAAAATATATTTAATGAAAGCCTTTATTCGATCATTGGGACAATTTTATAATACTTCCAAAGTTCCTTGCGAAAGTGTTTTTTCAAATTGTAATGGTCAAAAAATAAAATTTGGAGATTTAGACTTGAAACTTTTAAAATATCATTACTCGTACGGCATTTGTAAGGGAACAGATTTAGAAAAGTTTGAAGATCAGCATAAACGGGCTAAAGAGTCATTAAGAAAGGGCAATAAGCACTCATTCATTCATCAAGAATAATTTTTTTAAATGAAAAAACTATTAATAATTACAGCATTTCTGTTCGTTTTGCCAATGACGGCACAAAAAGAAAAAGCAATTTTACACTTTAAGGATGGTAGTAAGATAACGGGTTTAGCTAAAATTATTACGTCAGGAGCTAGAATAAAATTTAGAAAAGATAAAAAGTCGAAATATAAAGTTTATACCCCTGATGATGTTGAATCTATTGAAATTTATGAAAAAGAATCATTTTCAACAACAGTCTATTCACATTACTATTTTAAAAAAACCAAAAAGAACACTTTACCCCGTTTGCTGAAATTAATGGAGGATGGTAAGGCTAATTTATATTTGGATTATAACGAATACAATAAGGTCTTTGTGATTGGGTCCAACGGTATATCGCCAGCAGTAAATCCTTCCATTAGTCATTATTACGTTAGTAGAGCAGGTGACGAATTTGTTACACGTTTAGGTGGTCAAGGCAGTTTATTTAAAAAAAACTTTAAAAAAGGAGCATCAGAATATTTTAAGGACTGTCCTGAATTGGTAAAGAAAATCGAGAACAAAGAATTTAAAAGAAGAGATATTGAGGAGGTAGTAAACTTCTATAACCGTGAGTGTGAGTAATATTAACCTTGAAGAAGGCTCGAACAGATTCTCGCCTTCGCGGGAATGACAGAAAAAACCACAAACATATTTACAATTAAACAAATCGAAGATTAAACTTTTTACAAAAACATGGGAAGAGCATTTGAATTTAGAAAAGCACGGAAAATGAAACGTTGGTCAGCCATGGCCAAAACCTTTACGCGTATTGGTAAGGATATTGTAATGGCAGTAAAAGAAGGTGGTCCAAACCCTGAATCGAATTCGCGTTTACGCGTGGTCATTCAGAATGCCAAGGCCGCTAATATGCCAAAAGACAACGTGGAGCGTGCTATAAAAAAAGCATCTGATAAAAACACGGCAGATTATAAAGAAGTGTTGTTCGAAGGTTATGCCCCACATGGTATTGCGGTTTTAGTAGAAACTGCAACCGATAATAATAACAGAACGGTAGCCAATGTCCGTGCTGCATTTACCAAATACGATGGTAATTTGGGCACATCGGGTTCTGTGGTTTTTATGTTCGACCATACCTGTAATTTTAGAATTTCAACGGAAGATTTAAAAATGGATTTGGAAGAATTGGAATTGGAACTTATCGATTTTGAAGTGGAAGAAATATTTGAAGACGATGACGGACTGATGATCTACGCTCCTTTTGAACAATTTGGTGCTATTCAGGCATACTTAGATGAACACAATATTGAAATTTTATCATCTGACTTTGAGCGTATACCAACTACTACCAAAAAATTAAGTGAGGAAGAAAAAGCCGATGTCGAAAAATTATTAGAACGTTTAGAGGAAGATGATGATGTACAAAACGTGTATCATTCTATGGAAGAATAGTGATGAATAAAAATTATTTCTTAGCTGAATTGTCAGAAATAGCTACTGCTATTATAAAAACGCATACTAATAAAGTTCTCCTTTTTTATGGAGATATGGGAGTGGGCAAAACTACCTTGATTAAGGAGATTGTGAGACAGCTAGAAGTTAATGATGTGGTAAGTTCTCCTACATTCTCCTTAGTTAATGAATATAAATCTCTAGAAGGTGAAACTATATATCATTTTGATTTTTATAGGATTACAGAAGAGGAAGAAGCTTTAGATATGGGTGTAGAGGAATATTTTGACAGCAATAATTGGTGCTTGGTAGAATGGCCTGAGAATATTAAAAATTTACTACCTTTCAATGCTGTAAAAATTCAATTGTCAATGAATGAAGATGGAAGTAGAAAAATAGTAATTGACCCATAACCAACCAGTCTAAGCTTAAGCTTCGGAGGGCAAATAACCAAAAAAATGAGTAAACAATTTTCGCCATTTAGCAAAGAACAATTACTACCAAAACCTGAAATGCTTGAAATTAAAAAGCAAAAAGGTGAATTGTTTATTGGTCTTCCCAAAGAAACACATTTACAAGAAAAACGTATTTGTTTAACACCTGATGCAGTTGCCGCGTTAACAAATCAAGGGCATAGAATAATAATTGAGTCCACTGCTGGTGAAGGTGCAAATTATACAGATACAGAATACTCTGAGGCAGGAGCAAAAATTTCTTATGATGCTGAAGAGGTTTTTGGCTGTAACCTTATTTTAAAAGTTGAACCACCATCACTTAAAGAAATTGAATATATAAATCCTCAAAGTGTACTGTTTTCTGCATTACAATTAAAAACACAACATAAAAAATATTTTGAGGCTTTAGCCAAAAAGAGAATAACCGCCATTGCATTTGATTTCATTTCTGATGAGCATGGTGTATTTCCCGTTGTAAAATCATTAAGCGAAATTGCCGGAACATCTTCTATTTTGATCGCCGCAGAGCTTATGAATAACAGTAGCGTTGGTAATGGATTACTATTGGGGAATATTGGTGGTGTAGCACCGCCTGATGTTGTTATTTTAGGTGCGGGTACTGTTGGCGAATTTGCCGCTCGCTCAGCAATTGGCTTAGGAGCCCAAGTAAAAGTATTTGATAGTTCAGTCACTAAATTAAGAAGGTTACAACATAATTTAGGGAAACCGATTTATACATCAACAATTCAGCCCAAGACGTTACAAAAAGCCTTAATGCGATGTGATGTAGCTATTGGTGCAGTTAGAGGTAGAACAAGAACCCCAGTTTTAGTAAGTGATGATATGGTACAGACCATGAAAAATGGAGCCGTTATTGTTGACGTAAGTATAGATAGCGGTGGCTGTTTTGAAACTTCTGAAATTACTACGCATAACAAACCTACTTTTGTAAAACATGGCGTAATTCATTACGCCGTACCTAATATTCCTTCACGGTATTCAAGAACTGCCTCTTTATCCATCAGTAATATCTTTACTCCATATTTGTTAGAAATTGGAGATGAAGGTGGAATAGAAAATGCAGCAAGATTTGATAAGAGTTTACAAAGAGGTATGTATTTTTATCATGGCATTCTAACCAACAGAGCTGTTGCCGACTGGTTTAGCTTACCTTATAACGACATTAACTTACTTATTTTTTAATTTTAAAACCATTTAATGGATATTAAACGTCGCTTTGTCTTTTTTGGTTTTGGATTTGCATTAGGGATTTTATTACTACTATTTTTTTTAAACGGTAAAGATGCCTCTTGTAATTACCTACCCAATGCAAGAATGTTAGAAATTTTAAGGAGTAAACATAGAGTTTATGATGCTGAGGTCATTCAACTGATTAAAGATGAAAATATAGATTCTACCGAAGTTGCAGAACTATTGCTTAAAGGCGATATTGATTTTTCAAAAAGTAAAGTCCGCCAAGAACCTTGTCGCTATTATTGGATTGATGGTTTTATTAAAGAAAAGGAAGCAACTATTTATGTTGAAAATTGTGATACCATTGTAACCATTCAACGATTAAGTTTTTCCAAGTAAAAAAATTCAATTATAAAAATCAATAAAATGAAAATTAAACTATTTTTCATCTTGCTTATAACGGGTTTGTATTATCAGACTATAAATGCTCAAAATACTATTACGGGAGAAGTAAAGAATACTGAAGGTAATCCTCTAGAAAACGTAAATATTGTTCTAAGCCCATCTTTTATTGGTACAGTAACAGATGCTAATGGTCAATTTAAGTTTCAAAATATTTCTTCTGGCAGTTATACATTGACTTTATCTTTTATAGGTTATAAGACAATCAAAGAGGCTATTAAAGTTTCAGATAATGATATTACACTAAATTTTATTTTAGAAGACGATTTGCTCAACTTACAAAACGTTGTTGTAACAGGTTCGTTTGACCCAAGAATTCAGCTTGAGTCTAGTACTTCTGTAAGTACATTAAATTCTAAAATGCTACAACAAGTTTATCCACAAGGTACTGCAGATTTACTTCAAAACGTTACTGGAACATTTGTAGATGCATCTGCAGGTGAAGTGTTTACCAGAGTTTATACTCGCGGTATTTCGGCTTCTGCAGAAGATGATATGGGTTGGTATTATGTTTCATTACAAGAGGACGGGTTGCCCGTTAGTCTTGTGCAACATTCTTATTACAGTCCAGATCTTTTTCACCGTTCGGATTTAACAACAAATAAAGTAGAAGCTATTAGAGGAGGAAGTGCTGCTATTACAGCAATGAATGCCCCAGGAGGTATTTATAATTTTATCTCAAGAAGCGTTAGAAATGAGTTTGGCGGTGATGTTCAGGTAGCAAGTGGCTTTCAAGGTGAAAACAATTATTTGTATAAAATTGATGCCAATATTGGTAGTCCATTGGGCAACAATTGGTTTTTAAACGCTGGTGGGCATTATAGAGTTGACGATGGGGCAAGAAATACCGATTTTACTTTCAGTAAAGGTGGGCAGTTTAAATTTAATGTGATGAAACAGAACGACAGGGGCTATTTTAAATTTTATGCAAAAATTTTAGATGATTTCACCAATAGATATACTGGTGTAGCAGCAGGAAATTGGAACGATCCTACTCCTGCATTTGGACAAAATTTTAGTTCTACATCTTTACTGATGCCAAGTTATAATGCTACTATTCCCGATGGAAGAAATTTGAGTCAAGATAAAAGAAACAGTTTTAATCCTTCTAAAGGAGTACATGCTAAAGATTTTGCTTTTGGAGTTGATATTTCACAAGATTTAGGTAATAATTGGTCTGTAAGAAATAACCTGAAATTTTCGAGCAAAGATGCAAATTGGCAAACCTCAATAAGTAATGCTTTTGTCTCTTTAAATAATCCTTTGGCATATTTTATTAGTGGAGCCGATTTCCCAATTGGCCAAGTAGTTTTTAAGGATGCTAAATCAGGTTCAGAAGTTGCTCGCATTAACAACAGTGGTATCCTAGCTGGTCAAGCTATTGAGTATTTAGGAGATGGCACATTACCAAATGATGCAATTATGGGCACATCAGCATGGTACAAAGAAAATGAAGCTGACGAATGGATGAACCAATTTATAGTAAGAAAAAAGTTAGAAAACCATGACATTACGACTGGTTTTGCATTGGGCTTTTCTAATACCTCTCAATTTACGCAAGGAAGTTTTGGGTATGTAACTTATGAACCAAATCCAAGAATGCTACACGTTACTCTTGAAAATCCTAACCAGCCTATAATTGATTTGTCAGATAACAGCGGAATTAGTAATTATGGCGGATTGTTCTTTGTAAATGCAAGGGCCAACATAAGTCAAGTAGCTGCTTTTGTAAATGACCTTTGGAAAATTTCAGACAAAATCAATTTAGATTTGGGTTTACGTTACGAAACCATTAAACACAAAGGCAGTAAAGATCGTTTTGCACCGTTTTCTCAAGATGGTGGTATTGATGGAAATAATAATACGGTTTATGATAGTGGAGTTTTAGCCCCTACGGGAGAAAAAGACAACTTTAATTATAACTATAATTACCTCTCATTTTCCGCTGGAATCAATTATAAAATTGATGGCAATGCTTCATTATTTGCAAGATTTTCACAAGGTAATAAGGCTCCTGAATTGAATTATTATTTTAATAATTTTTCTAATGTGCCTATAAATAAAAAAGGTGAAGTTCAAAAAATAAGTCAAATGGAAATTGGTGCTAAATTTAGCATTAACAACTTCTCGTTTACCAGCACAGTTTTTTGGAGTCAACTTAAAAATATAGGTACTAGCAATTTTGAATTTGATTCAGATGACAATAGTATTTTCTATACTCCTATTCAGTTTAATACTTCAAATACTCTGGGACTAGAGTGGGAAAGTGTTTATACACCCATACAAAATTTCACTTTTAGGTTTAATGGAGTCATTCAAGACGCCAAAGCTACCGATTGGAAAATTTATGATGCTTCTGGCTCTGTTGATACTTCAGATGATCTTATTATTGATTATTCGGGTAACACACTTTCATTTAATCCAAAACTGATGTTTAATTTAAGCAGTGAATTTCAAAAAAATAAACTATCAGCTTTTTTAAAATGGAAATTTATGGGTGAACGTGAAGGGAATGTTGCTAATGGATTCCAACTACCAGCATATAGCGTATTTAATGCTGGAACCGGTTATCAGATAAATAAGCAGCTATCAGTAAATCTTTTGATATCAAACCTCTTTAATTCCAAAGGATTGGCAAACTTTTACGGAGCAAATAGTTTTGGTGCTAGTGCAAATGGGGCAACTAAAGAATATATTAATGCGAATCCAGATCAGAGCTTTATAGTTTTTCCTGTATTGAGAAGAAGAGCATTGCTAAAACTAAATTATAGTTTTTAACCTTGGTTATTCTTTCTTTGCTTGATAAAAGACTTGTTGTATGGCACTTCTAATATTAAAAGTGTAGATACCTCTATTATTTCTTGTAGGGTGTACTCTATTTGATAAGAAAATATATACTAATTTCTCTTTGGGGTCTGCCCATACAAAAGTTCCTGTAAAACCCGAATGTCCAAAGCTTTCAGCACTTACTTCAGGAGAAGGATAAGCATCTTTTAAACTCAATGTATCATTTCCAATAGACGGTTTGTCAAATCCCAATCCCCTTCTATTGTCATTATTCGGATATTGGATTTTTATAAATTCTTTAACCGTAGCTTCGGAAAAATATCGCTTACCATTATAAACACCATAATTCATATACATTTGCATCATTTTGGCTAAATCGGTTGCTGTTGCAAACAAGCCTGCATTACCCGAAACCCCACCCAATAACGAAGCATTTTCGTCATGAACCCAACCATGCGTTAACTCTTTTCTAAAGATGGAATCATACTCTGTGGGAACAATCTTATTTTTGTAATTCTTCTTCTTTGGAGTAAAACCCATAGTATTAGCTCCCAAAGGTTTGTAAAAATTATCCGTTAAGTAATTTTCAAAAGATTGCCCCGAAATTTGTTGAATCAATTCAGGATAAATAAGAAAAGTCAACCCCGAATACCTATATTTTTTTTCTTTTGTAACTTTTGACCGATTTGCCATTCGGTACATTTTTCTATTAAACTTATTTTTAATATATAATCCCTTATATGCTTGATTACTAAAAT
The DNA here is from genome assembly GCF_040538665.1 of Aureibaculum sp. 2308TA14-22. NCBI lineage: Bacteria > Pseudomonadati > Bacteroidota > Flavobacteriia > Flavobacteriales > Flavobacteriaceae > Aureibaculum > Aureibaculum conchae. Next base: position 1,347,466 of record NZ_JBEWXT010000001.1, on the reverse strand, counting down.
GTTTAGTTGGCTTTTGTTTTACAAATCGCTTTTTAATTTTACCATTTTTCTTAATGACTTCATTAAGAAAAACAATGTAAGGTTTGAGTCCAGCCTGATGAGCCAAAATTTCGCGTAAAGTCAGTTCTTTTTTGTCTTTAACATGCCTCCAGCGTTTCCAATAGTTACTAAATGGCTCGTCTAAGTCCAATTTGCCTTCATCAACTAACTTCATCAAAGCAGGTAATGCTGCCGTAATTTTGGTAACTGATGCCAAATCATAAATATCGTCCAATCCTACTTTTTGGATAGAATCATAGGTATGAAAACCATAAGCTTGGTGAAAAATAATTTTACTTTCCTTAGCGACTAAGACTTGGGCACCTGGGAAAGCATGGTTTTGGATTCCCAATGTTATAATTGAGTCAACTTTGTGGTAAATAAAAGTTGAATCTAAACCAACATCAGATGGATTAGCATACGTGAGTTTATCTTGGGCATAACTACAAAAAACCGATAAATACATACAAAAAGTTATAATTTTTGAATGTAGTATCGGTTTCATATTGTTTAAGAAATTTTATTATTTTTCCCTTAAGCTAAAACTTCTTGTACTTTATCAGCAGCTTCTTTAAATTCGGTAGCAGAAATAATTTCCATACCGCTATTATCAATAAGTTCTTTAGCCTCTTTGGCATTTGTACCCTGTAAACGGACAATAATGGGTACATTAATGGCATCGCCCATATTGGTATAGGCATCTACAACACCTTGTGCTACCCTATCGCAACGTACAATACCTCCAAAAATATTTACCAAAATCGCTTTCACGTTAGAATCTTTTAAAATAATTCTAAAAGCTGTTTCCACTCGCTTAGCATCAGCTGTTCCACCGACATCTAAAAAGTTAGCCGGTTCTCCACCTGCTTGTTTTATTAAATCCATAGTACCCATTGCCAATCCTGCACCATTTACCATACAGCCAACGTTTCCGTCAAGGTCAACATAGTTTAATCCTGCGGCTCTGGCTTCAACTTCAATTGGGTTCTCTTCACGCAAATCACGCATTTCTGCATAATCTTTATGCCTGAATAATGCATTGTCATCCAAAGATACCTTAGCATCGACAGCCATAATTTTATCATCAGACGTTTTTAATACTGGATTAATTTCAAACATCGAGGAATCTGATTTTATGTATGCCGTGTATAAAGAGGTAACAAATTTTACCATTTCTTTCAAAGCAACACCAGACAAACCTAAGTTAAACGCAACTTTTCTAGCTTGAAAGGGCAATAAACCAACTGCGGGGTCAACTTCTTCAGTAAATATTAAGTGAGGAGTTTCTTCCGCTACAGTTTCAATATCCATACCGCCCTCCGTAGAGTACATAATCATATTTCTACCACTTTCACGGTTTAACAGTACCGACATATAATACTCTTCTGGCTCGTTATCTCCAGGGTAATAGACATCTTCGGCAATTAGTACCTGATTTACTTTTTTACCTTCTGGTGGAGTTTGTGGCGTCTTTAACATCATGCCAATTATATCTTGTGATATTGACTCAACTTCTGACAGATTTTTGGCCAATTTAACACCACCTCCTTTACCTCTACCTCCAGCATGTATCTGAGCTTTAATTACCCACCAACCTGTTCCGGTTTCAGTGGCTAACTGTTTTGCAACTTCAACAGCTTCTTTATGGTTATGAGCAACTCTACCTCTTTGTATTCTAACTCCAAAACTATTTAATATTTCTTTTCCTTGATATTCGTGTAAATTCATTCTGTATATTTTGAAAATAAGTTTTACAAAAATAACAAACCATTTGTTAATACAATTAACTTTTAAAATAAATTACCATTTTGCCTAAATACATATTTCTTTAACATTTTTTTAAGGATTTATTCTTTGCAAATAAATACTTTCGCATGAAACTAAAATAACTTAACCCATCTAAATGAAATTTAACCCATTCATTTTACTTATTTTTTTATCTACGCTTTCCTTTTCGCAACTGGCTAAAAAACAAATTAAAGCGTTAAAAATTGATAAACCGCCAGTTATCAATGGGGTTTTAGATGAACCTTTTTGGCAAAATACAGATATAGCAAAAGATTTTGTGATGTTTCAGCCTGGTGATGGAGATGCTGAACGAAACAACAAAAAAACTACGGTAAGGGTTGCATATGATGATGAGGCCATTTATTTTGGAGCAACACTTTATGATGACACTCCTGACAAAGTACCTATGGAGTTTGGAAACAGAGATGAATTCGGCAATACCGATTTCTTTCTCATTTCTATAAACCCTAATAATGATGGGCAAAACGATACTGAGTTTGCGGTTCAAAGTACGGGAGCTCAAGGAGATGCCAAAGTTTCCAATGGTAATGAAGACTTTACATGGAATGCTGTGTGGTTTAGTAAAGTAAAGTTTAATAAAAACAGTTGGGTGGTTGAAATAAAAATTCCCTACTCCGCATTACGCTTTTCTACAAATGTTGAAACTTGGGGAATTAATTTCCACAGAAGAATTCATTATATAAACGAACAGTATGTTTGGAATTATATCGATAAAAGTAAAGGAGAGATTACACAATACTCAGGACTATTGACAGGTTTAAAAAATATTGAAGCACCAACACGACTAAGCTTTTCTCCATATGCATCTGCAGCAATTACAAATTATGATGGTAATACCGAGTTTGATAAGAGCATTGGACTAGATTTAAAGTATGGAATAAACGAAAGTTTTACACTTGATGTTACATTAATACCAGATTTTGGTCAAACTGGATTTGATGATTTGGAACTTAATTTAGGTCCTTTTGAGCAACGCTTTGATGAACAACGCGATTTTTTTACTGAAGGAACAGAATTATTCGATAAAGGAAGATTGTTCTATTCTCGAAGAATAGGTAATCGTGCAGTTGGTTATAATGCTGTTGACGATCAGCTTGGTACCGATGAAGAAATAATCAACAATCCCGAAAAGGTAAATATGCTCAATGCAATTAAATTATCGGGTCGTACAAAGAAAGGCTTGGGTATTGGTATTTTTAATGCCATTACAGAAAAAACATCAGCTACTGTAAAAAACTCAATGACAAATAAAACTAGAAAAGTAGTTACGGAACCTTTGGCCAATTATAACGTTTTGGTTTTTGATCAACAATTCAATAAAAATTCTTCTGTAACTCTAATCAATACAAATGTTACCAGAAGTGGTAGTTTTAGGGATGCCAATGTTACTGGATTGCTTTATGATATTACTAATAAAAGTAATAAATACAATATCAAAGGTAATTTTAAGATGAGTAACGTCAAAGAAAATGGTGAAATAACTGACGGCTTTTCAGGTTTTGTTGAAGTTTCTAAAATTTTTGGTAATGTACAATATGGTGCAGGTCACTACAGAAATAATGATACTTATGAAGTTAATGATTTAGGGTTTCAAAGAAGAAATAATATTTCGACCTATTTTGGAGAAATATCGTATCAAATTTTTAAGCCTACCAAACATTTTAATGATTATAGGATTAGTTTTGAGTCTAGTATCGATTATCTGAACAACCCTAATGTTTATACAGGTAATGAGTTTGAATTTGACGCCTTTTTTATCACGAAATCTAGATTGGCCTTTGGTGGAGGTATAGAAACTAATATTGGCAAACAATTTGACTATTTTGAACCTAGGGTAGCAGGGCGTTATTTTAAACAAAATGGTATTCTAGAATTAGGTGCTTGGGTTTCTACGGATTATAGAAAGAACTTTGCCTATGACCTTAGAGGCACTTATGGAAGTAGATACGGCACTAGCGAAGACTTTGTTGCCATAAATTTTGAGCCTCGCTTTCGTTTTAGCAATAAATTTCAAATAATTTATAATTTTGAATATTCAAAATTAAAAAATGCAAACGGATGGGTAGCAAGGCAAAATAATGGTGATATTATTTTTGGAAATAGAGATGTAAAAACCGTGACCAATGCCCTTTCTGGAAAATATAGTTTTAGCGTAAAATCTTCACTATCCCTTGCATTTAGGCATTATTGGTCGCCAGTAACCTATGACAATAATTTTTATGAACTGAATACTGAGGGAACTTTAGATAGCAGTACTTATATCGGCAACCATGATATAAATTATAATATTTGGAATTTAGACTTAAGCTACGCGTGGGAATTTGCTCCCGGAAGTCAACTAGTTGCTTTGTACAGAAATTCAATTTTTAATTCTGATGATCTTTCGTATTTAAACTTCAATAGAAATTTAGAAAATTTATTTGAAGAACCTATTGTCAATAATTTCTCTTTAAAATTTATTTATTTCTTAGATTACAATAAAATTAAGACATGGCTATAACCACTATATGTTCTGCTTTGGCTATTTGCAATTCTTATTTTGTTAGATAAACTCCTTCAAACTACATTTTTCCAATTAATTATGTAGTTTTACACTAAGATTTTTTTAATTATGATTGTAGCGAAGAATATTCATAAATTTTATGGTGATTTAGAAGTGTTAAAAGGGGTAGATCTAACGATAAAGCAAGGAGAAATAGTAGCTATTGTTGGTCCTTCTGGTGCAGGAAAAACCACGTTGTTACAAATATTAGGAACTTTAGACAAACCGACTAATACCAACGATGCTTTATTGAGTTTAAACCAACAAAATGTTTTAAACTTAAAAGATAAAAACTTATCAAAATTTAGAAATGAGCATATTGGTTTCATTTTTCAATTTCATCAATTATTGCCTGAGTTCACTGCTTTAGAAAATGTTTGTATTCCGGCATTTATTGCTAATAAACCAAAAAAAAAGGTTGAAACTGAAGCTAAAAAAGTATTAGATTTTTTGGGCTTATCTGACAGAGTTGACCATAAGCCTAATGAACTTTCTGGTGGAGAACAACAACGTGTAGCCGTTGCCAGAGCTTTAATTAACAATCCAAAGGTTATTTTTGCAGACGAGCCTAGTGGTAATTTAGACACGGCTTCCGCTAAGAATTTGCATGAATTATTTTTTAGCTTACGTGACGAATTTAATCAAACCTTTGTCATTGTGACCCATAATACAGAATTGGCCGATATGGCCGATAGAAAATTGGAAATGTTGGATGGTAAAATAGTTTAAAGAATCAAAGTAAATAGATTAATTGAAAAAAATATTAGTGCTCATATTATTCTTAGCTCAGACAACTTATGGGCAAACCATCAGAAACTTCTCTAATGAATTTTTAAACATTGGTGTTGATGCTGCGGCATTTGGTATGGGTAAAGCGGTAACGGCTTTTAGTAATGATGTCAATGCCATTTATTGGAATCCAGCAGGTTTGGTAGGCTTAAAAGATTACCAAGGATCTTTGATGCATGCCGAATATTTTCAGGGTATTGCTAATTACGATTATGTAGGCTTTGCCAAGCCTATTAACAATGAAAGTACAGTTGCCATTGCTATTATGCGTTTTGGTGTTGATGATATTTTGAATACCACTCAACTTATTCAAGACGGGCAAATTAATTATGATAGGGTAAGCCTATTTTCAGCCGCTGATTGGGCAGTTAATGTGGCTTATGCAAAAAAGCTGATTACAAAAGATTTAAATGTAGGCGTAAATGCTAAGATTGTAAGACGTAAAATTGGTGGTTTTGCTACTTCCATTGGTTTTGGTTTAGATGCTGGATTACAATTTAAACGCAACAATTGGCAATTCGGATTAATGCTACGCGATATCACTACCACCTTTAATGCATGGTCTTTTGATGATGATGAATTGAATAACATTTTAGAAATTTATAATAACTTAAATCAGAGTATTTTAAATGATGGCAATCCTGATAATGATGATGAAATAATCCCTACGGTTACTCCCGAAAAAATTGAACTTACTAAGCCTAAAGCACAGTTGGGCGTGGCTAGAAAATTTAAGGTTGCCAGAGATTTTAACCTGCTGACCGCACTTGACTTAAATATGCGTTTTGCAAAGACCAATGATGTTGTTTCGAGCTCGGTTGTAAGTCTAAGTCCCTCTTTTGGGTTTCAACTGGATTATATCAATTTGGTTTATTTAAGGGGTGGTGTCAATAATTTCCAGAACGAAACCGACTTTGACAACAATAAATCGTTGACCTTGGAACCTAATTTTGGTGTTGGTTTTAACTACAAAGGTATATCCGTTGATTATGCCTTGACCAATATTGGAGGTGCAAGTGGCTCTTTGTTTTCCAATGTATTTTCTATAAAAGTTGATATTAGTGCGTTTAGACCTGTAACTTTAGAATAAAAAATGTTTCGATTGAAATTCTCCGGTAATATTTATAAGATTCCAGTTTACGCGGGAATGACAGTACCAAAAATTAAAAATATAGAACATTGAAAAGAAGTCTATTTTATATTTCCTGTCTGTTTTTAGTAGTTAATGGATTTGCCCAGCAGATAACTTTATCTGACCAAGCTGAAATAAGTGTAATTACCGTTGACCCTGGTCATAATTTATATGATGCTTTTGGTCACAGTGCATTTAGGGTAAAAGATAAAGTGCTGAATATGGATCTAGCATATAATTATGGAATGTTTGATTTTAACACTCCCAATTTCTATGGAAAATTTGCACAAGGAAAATTATTGTACGATTTAGGGGCTTATCCTTTCTCATATTTTTATAAAAGTTACAAGGAAGAAAATAGAGGAATAAGAGAACAAATTTTAAATTTATCATTATCTGAAAAACAAGCATTTTTCAACTTTTTGCAGAACAATGCCAAACCAGAAAACAAATCTTATTTATACGATTTTTTTTATGATAATTGTGCAACGAGATTAAAGGATGTAGCAAAAAATGTACTAAAGGAAAAAGTTGAATTTTCAACTTCTTTCATTGAAGGTAAGGATGAGACACTTCGTAGTTTAATTCATAAATATGCCAATAAAAAACATCCTTGGGGTACTTTTGGAATTGATTTGGCCTTAGGTTCTGTAATCGACAAAAAAGCAACCCCCAAAGATTATCTTTTTTTACCCGATAATATTTTTAATACTTATGCCGAAAGTACAATTAACGACCAACCTCTTGTAAAGGAAACAAAAATTTTATATAATACAAGAGATAAAGGCATTATTGAGTTTCAAATTTTTACTCCTACTACCCTATTTTCAATATTCGCCTTATTCGTTTTCTGGATTACATATAGAGACCTTAAAAGGAAAAAACGCAGCAAATGGTTAGATTTTTTTCTGTTCTTGTTAACTGGGTTAATAGGCACGGTCGTTTTTCTATTATGGTTTGCCACTGATCATTCGGCAACAAAAGACAACTATAATGCACTATGGGCCTTTATGCCAAATTTGTTTGTTGCTTTTGTGTTGTTAAAAAATAAATTATCAAATTGGGTGAAAAAGTATGTTTTATTGCTATTGATGCTCTTGGTTTTAACAGTACTATTATGGATATTAAAAATTCAGGTATTTGCTATTGGAATACTTCCACTATTAATAGTGCTAGGCATTAGATATTGGTTTTTGTTCAGATATACTGAATCATAGAATTTATCTTAACCCCGAACTTTTTCATCATCTACTGAAGACTTTTCTCCATCCAATTGTTCGTATTCCGAATTGTTAGATATATATTCTTTTACGATCTCTTTCATTCTCGATACAATTTCAAAATTATCCATATTATCCAATTGGGAGAGTGCAACAATTTTGTCTTTGACCACTTTATAATCCACAGGGTCTACCTTAGCAATCATAATTTTTTCATTGTAAGTTGGTATGGTGTTCTCTTCGTTGCTTAATAATTCTTCGTACAATTTTTCTCCTGGCCGCAAACCAATAATTTTAATATCAATATCTTCTGGGTATTTTAATCCCGAAAGGTGAATCATTTTTTTGGCCAAATCATATATCTTAACGGATTCGCCCATATCAAAAACATATATTTCACCGCCTTTACCCATTACTCCCGCTTCTAACACCAAACTACAGGCTTCACTTATGGTCATAAAATACCGTGTAATTTCTTTGTGTGTGACTTGAATTGGTCCACCTTCAGCAATTTGTTTTTTGAATAAAGGAATTACTGAACCATTAGACCCTAAAACATTTCCAAATCGTGTGGTAATAAATTTAGTTTTACCTTCAAAATTGAGGCAATTGGCATACACTTCAGCAACACGCTTTGTTGCTCCCATTACATTGGTTGGGTTAACCGCTTTGTCCGTAGAAACCATAACAAATTTTTCTACGTTATGTTCCAAAGCTAAATCCATAATGGTTCGTGCTCCAAACACATTGACTCTAACCGCTTCATATGGATTGTTCTCCATTAGCGGAACGTGTTTGTACGCAGCTGCATGAAAAACCATCTCAATATCATATTTATTGAAAATGCTTTCCATTCTATTCTGGTTACTAATATCGGCTACTTCAACCGAGAAGTTTTTAAATTTCTTTCTGTAAAAACTCTGCTGAACATTATAAAGATCAGATTCAGCCTGATCTAATAAAATAAGATGTTTATAATTATAATTACCAACTTGATGAGCAATTTCACTACCAATTGAACCTGCTGCACCCGTAATTAAAATCACTTTATTATCCAACTCTTTTTGAAGTATAGGGTTGTTTATTTTTATTGGTGTTCTATTGAGCAAGTCTTCAATTTTAACTTCTGTAAGTTGCCCAACGTTTAAATCACCATCAATCCATTGTTCAACTGGTGGTACTACTTTTACCTTGGCTGGTAAAGGTATCAGTCGATCAACTATTTCAAATAACTCAAAGGGTTTAATATTATGTATAGAAACAATTATTTCTTTGATATTATTTTCTAAGATAAACTCTTTCGTAACTTCATCCGAAGGGTAAACTTTAACCCTATTGTATTTTTTACCTTTTTTCTTTTTATCGTCATCAATAAAACCTACAATATTAGCACTATTGTTTAAGTTGTTACTAATGGCTGCATAGGTAAGCATTCCCGAGTCTCCTGCTCCATAGATCAATGTCTTTTTTGGCGGTTTATATTCGGTTATTATCCTTTGGATTAGTTGTTTAAAAATAAATCGCCCAGCAATTAATACAATTATATTTAGAAGGAAATGTGTAATAATTACTGATAACGGTGCTGCAAATCGATCAAACATGTCAAACTCTCTATGAATGAGAACAATGAAGGCCATAATTACAAACAAAATCAATGTCCCGTAAAATACATTAACCGCATCCTTTATACCAGTATATCTTACCGTACCTTTGTGAGAACCAACAAATAGAAAACTCAACATCGCAAGAATAGCAACAAGTAGTATTTGTGACAAAAATCCGTATTTCTGAAAACTTAGTACAAAGTTAAAGCGGATAAGATAGGCAAGAAAAAAAGTTTGTAAAACAATTGATACGTCAATCATTAGTACTACCCATCTAGAGACAGTAGCATTAGCACCTTTTAAAAAAAATGATTTTAGCATTTTAAAAAATTGAATCAGATGAATACCTGTGAGTTACTTTTCCTTTTTACAAAGGTCGTAAATCTTAGTTAAATAATTACTATTCGATTATTCTTTAATCAAACGTACTATTTCTTGTTTATTTTCTTTAGTTAAATTAGAACCACTAGGTAAACACAAACCTTTTTCAAAAAATGTTAAAGAATTACCATTTAAATAATTAGGAAAATCTTTAAAAATAGGCTGTAAGTGCATGGGTTTCCACAATGGTCTAGACTCTATCCTATTAGCACCTAATTTAATTCTTAATTGTTCTCTAAATTTAAAACTATCCGTCAAAAGTGTAGTTAACCATCTGTTTGAAAAAAAACCTTTAGGTTCATCTAGAAAGAAAACTTTGTTAATATCTGCTAATTCTTTTTTATAGAAATTAAAGTTGTCTCTTCTCGCTTTTATACGATTATGAACAACTTGCAACTGTCCAAGACCAATTCCAGCAGAAATATTTGTAATACGGTAATTGTAGCCGATTTCTGAATGTTGATAATGTGGGGCATTATCACGAGCCTGAGTTGCCAAAAAGAGAGCTTTTTTGCAATACTTAGAACTCTCGGATACTAAAGCACCGCCTCCAGAAGCAGTTATGATTTTATTCCCATTAAATGAAAAAATTCCAATCTCACCAAAACCGCCCATCTTTTTGCCTTTATAGCTAGATCCAATGGCTTCAGCGGCATCTTCTAATATAGGAATATTGTATTTTTTGGATATCATTATTATCTCATCCATTTTGGAAGGCATTCCGTATAAATGGACTAATAGTATTACTTTAGGTTTTTTACCTAGTTTTATTCTATCTAAAATAGCTTCCTCTAACAATTGAGGGCACATATTCCAGGTGTCGTTTTCAGAATCTACAAAAACAGGTGTCGCTTTTAAATATCTTATCGGGTTTACCGTGGCAGAAAAGGTAAATGTTGAACATATAACTTCATCATTTTCTTTTACCCCTAATAGTATCAATCCTAAATGAATAGCTGCCGTTCCGGACGATAATGCGGTACATGCCTTTACATTGATATACTCGCAAATTTGTGATTCAAATTGATTGATATTAGCCCCTGAAGAAGACGAAACCATATTTTCGGCAAAAGCATTATCAATATATTTTATTTCAGCACCTGAAAAATGTGATGGCGATAATGGAATTCTATAATTCATATATAGTTCAAAGTTATCATTTTTATCTAACTGTCAGATTGAATTAGCTTGTTTATCAAAATTTTTAAAAGACATATTAATAAGGTAATATAAAACAATCATAACGAGTATTGTGCATATAACCAATACAACTTGTAAATTAAATGAATGGTTATAAGTATAATATATCATTATATTAATTAGTAGTTGAATTAAGGCGTATACAAGTGCCACTTTTATATGGCTCCATTTTTTTTTATCTACTAATTTTTGATACAAATGATGCCTATGTGCTTCTGAAATATTTTCCTTTCTATATATACGCAAAAATATGGTTAAACAAGCATCAATACCATATACTACAATAATTAATATAAAGATTGGAGCATTTAAAGTAATAATAAATTTTGCTCCAAGAAAAAATATTAACGTGGCTAAAGACATACTGCCAATATCACCGGCAAACCATGCAGCTTTTTTCCTGAAGTTAAAAAATCCGAATACTAATAGGGCCAATAAAACAAAAATCATTAAATTATTATCTAATATTTTTTCCATTAGATTTACAAATAAAAACCCGCTTAAAACTATTATTGAATATATACCGGTCATTCCATTTATTCCATCCATAAAGTTATAAAGGTTAAAAAAACCAACTATAATTACGGAGACCAAAATCAATAACCATATAGGGCTTGTTAATAATCCGAGCTGCCATATCAATAAAAAAGCTGTAGAAAAATGGGCTATCAACCTTACTTTAGGGCTTAGCATGATTAAATCATCAATAAAACTTACAAAAGCAATTAGTGTTACCGCTAAGAAAAAAGGAATGTATTGAAAATTAGAGCCTATGTAAAATAAAACAATAGCAAGATAAAAAATAATACCACCCCCTCTGATAGTGGCTTCTTTATGTGAACTTCTTTGATTGGGTTTATCAATAATATTAAAGTAATCTCCTACTTTTAGGTATATAAAGGCAAGAAAAAAGAGACTAATAAAAATGATTAAATAAACTATCATTATACTATTTTACTAAATTAAAAAAATGATTGTCCGTAATTTGTCATAATTAATCAGAACGTCATGCTGAACTCTTTTATTCATAAGGTTTTCAATTCTTTTTCAACAGAATTCATGAATATTCGATTTCAGCATCTCATTACTATTTGACTTATAACGATTTGTTGAATGTGATCCTGAAACATATTCTGGGTGACGAGTACTTTATGGCATAAAACGGACATACATATTAAAAAAACCTTAATATTTTTAAAAATTAAGGATTTTCAAAAATAGTTTAAATAAAATATATAAACTAAAGCTCTTTTAATAAATCTTCAACAATGCGCTTTGCCGTTTTACCATCCCATAGATGGGGAATTTTACCAGATTTCCAATCCCCATTATGCAATTTTTCCATATAGGGAGCAACATTTTTAGGGTCCGTACCGACTAATTCGTTTGTGCCAATTGTAATCGTTTCTGGGCGTTCAGTATTATCACGTAAAGTCATACAAGGTACTTTCATAACCGTAGTTTCCTCTGTTATTCCGCCGGAGTCTGTAACCACCGCAAAAGCATGTTTTACCAAATAATTGAATTCCAAATACCCTAATGGACCAATCATATGTAAATTGTCTGGTTGAATCCCGATTTGCTGTAATATTTTCGCTGTTCGTGGATGTACGGGAAAAACAAGCGGCATTCCTTTTGCTCCTTTAACAATTTCGCCAATTAGAGATTTTAACTTCTGCTCTTGATCTACATTTTGCCGGTCGGTGTAAAGTCATTACAAAATAACCTTTTTCTTTTAAGTCTAACTCTGAAAAAACTTCAGGTTGTTTAAAACGAGGCATGCTTTTCAATAAAGTATCTATCATTGTATTACCTACATACCTTATTTTGCTTTCGTCATGTCCCAATTGACGTAAATTCTTATTGGCTACTTCAGAAGTAGTATAGAAAATATCGGTTATAGAATCGGTAACCATTCTATTAATTTCTTCGGGCATAGTTATATCATTTGAACGGATACCACCTTCTACATGTATTATTTTAACTCCTAATTTCTTTGCCGCTATAGCACAAGCCATCGTAGAAGTAACATCTCCTACTACTAAACTGAAATCAGTCATATCCTTTAGCAATAAGGCTTCGTAGCGTTCCATTATTCGGGCCGTTTGTTCAGTCTGCGTACCCGAACCTATTTCCAAATTCACATCCGGATCAGGTATTCCTAATTCTTCAAAAAAGCTGCCCGACATTTTTTTATCATAATGTTGTCCTGTATGGATTAGCCTATATTGTATCCTGCTTTTTACTTTTTCTAGTTGCTCAATTATGGGTGCAATTTTCATAAAATTGGGTCTTGCACCAGCTATAATGTCTAATTTCATTCAATGTTCATTTTAATTGACCTTATTACAATTTAAATAAAATAATTATGTTATCTCAATATAAACAACCGAACTTTTATACGTTAAATAATTAATCATCTTAATTAGGTAATCACTTAAACAACATTGGTATGCTATAATATTCTGAATATGATTCAACGGCTCTTTTATTCTTTCAATCGAGATTCAATCATTTGAGGTTTTCCTGATTTTGAAGGTTTAATATAATCCACCTCTTTATAATCAATTGTAAATGAACTATCCTCAATGATTTTTTGCAGTTCTAAAGTAATATTTTTTAAAACCTTATTTGAAAAACCTTTAGATTTAATAAAGTGAATTACAATTCCCTCTTTATTATACTGATATACTTTAAACTGTCTGATTTCGGAGATATATTCAAAAATTCCGGTAAAAGAATGTACTATTAGCGTTTTGCCATTTATAGTTTTTACTGTATCTGTTTCTCTTCCCACAACCTGCTGCAATAAAGGATAGTTCAAATCTCTTTGCGGTGGATACTTTTCTTTTGGTAATTTTATAGCTAAATCTCCAATTCTATATCGAATTAAAGGCATTGAAAAGCCGTCTAATCTTGTACAAACCACATTACCCATAATTCCATCAGGAACTGGTTCATTATTATCATCTAAGATTTCTAAGTAAACATGAGGACTAAATATATACTTATATTTCAAATCTTTCTCACTTGCAATTAAGAGTCCTTCGCTACATCCATAGGTGTCGAATACTTTACATTTAAAAGCTTCTTGAACATTTTTTCTATAATGTGAAAATAATTTATCTCCGAAACTAATTGCTATTTTTAACTCTATTTTATAATTGTATTTTATGGCAACTTCGGCAAAAACGTTTAAAGAAGATGCATAGCCCGCAATTGTGAAGCTATATTTTGAATTATTTATTTTTTCTAGAACCTTAATAACATCATTATCAGATAATGAGAAAGCATTGATATACAATGTATTAAAAACAATATCTTTAATGCTTTTTAAAAAACCTCTCTTTGGAGTAATTCCAGTCTGAATCAAATGATCTCCAATATTGTAACCTGCCCATTCCCACCAACGAATTAATATTGAACGCGTTATCGCTTGTTCTTCTTTATTCATATAAATAGTACTTTGAACTCCAGACGAACCACTACTTCTATACTCTATTAAACCTTTGGACTTTTTGTTTATTAAGCTCTTAGTATTATTATTTAAAATTTTCTTTGTTAAAATAGGAAATTGTTTTAACCAATTCTCTGGATTATGCCCAACAAGATCTATGTTTTTATAAAATGGAACATTTTCTATTGCGTTAACGAGTATTTTCTTTAAATTTTCCTTTTGTAAATTTGACAACTCTTCAGCAGAATAATTGTCAACTTGTCTCCAATATTTAAGGCTTTTTATAAAAGATGATTTGTTAATTACATCTCCAAAAGGCAAAATAATATTTTGCAAAAATTTACTATAATTCATAGAATTAATTTAGAACACTATTCCATTTTTCTTTTACATATACCCAATCAAATTGTTCAACCTTATTACGTGCTTTCATTGTCATCTTTTTTACTTTAACTGAGTCTTTCATCAAACTTAATATAGATTTATACATTTCGTTAACATCATTTTTTTCAACCAACATTCCATCTACCCCATCTTCAATTAAATATGGTAACCCTCCTGCATTAGTTGATACAATTGGCAAGCCCAAAGCCATGGCTTCCATAACACTAACAGGTGTGTTGTCAAAATTAGTTGTATTAATGAATAAATCAAAATCTTCAGACTTTTTATGCCATTTTTCTTTGACTAAGACACCTGTAAACTCAACATCATTTTGTAAATCAAGTTCTTTTGCCAATAGTTTTGATTTAATTAAAGAATTATCTTTATCAGGACCAACCATGCAAAGTTTGGCATCTGGAAAGTCTTTTTTTATTTTATCAAAAACATAAATTGCCATGGTAGGATTGTACAATTCTGCGAAGGCTCTAACATATAAAAGGTTCGGTTTAATTACCTCTCGCTGTTTAAAATTGTAGCTGTCAATTTCCAAAATATTAGGAATAAACTTTGCCTTTAAACCTCTTTTTTCAAATTCATGTTTCAAATAGTTAGATGGAGCTATATTCGTAAAAGAATAATTAAAAATGAGCTTGGACATTTTTTTTGAATTATCTAATCTATAAGGTAAATTACCACCACGTAAGATTGGAACATATTTTATTCCATAAATTCTTGCCACTTGTGAAGTTACCAAAGCGTAATAAAAATTTGAAGTACTAAAAGTATCAATGAGAACAAAATCTACTTTTTTATGTAACTTGATTAGTGAAAAGCACATATCTAGTAATCTAAAAATTTTGTTTGATTTATTTGAAGATAAATAAACTTTATGCCCATCAGATTTCAACAAATTCGAAAGTGTAGTTAAGCTAGAGTTATATTTTGTTTTACTGGTTAAGTTATTCCCTATGTATAAAATATTTAGTGGTTTATTAATCATTTTAATAAAGTATATTATGGTAATAAATTAATTACATTCTTGTATCCAATTTCAATCTCTATTTTAAACTATTCTAACCTATTATAAAGTAATTCTAAACTATTTTTAACAAAAAAAGTACTATTATATATCCTTGTGCTAACGTTATTGAAAATTTTCCTTAGTAATTTCTAGTTGTTACCGACTATTTCTAAAATTAACGTAATTTTTTAAAGTTCATCTTTTTGATCCAGTTATTATTCATAAATGGTTTTTCAAATAAAAGAAAAAATATGGACGATACCAGCAATACTATAGGAACATTTATTAAAATTTGAACTACAAAATTTGATGGATACTCATTAAAAATCATAATTTTAGAAGTGAATTTCACACTCAAATGATAAAACGCATAATGCAATAAATATATTGAATAGCACATACCTCCAATAGTATATATTATGGGACGTGTAAAAAACCAATTGATGACTTTTGATTTAAAAACAGAAATAATAAATATAAACAAACCAAAATTCATAAGTATTATATTAAAAATTTCGTCTTGTGGTTTATAAAAACTGAACATAATAAAAATTGACAGCAAATATATTACATCCCAAATATAGTTTTTGACCTGAAAAATGTTTTTATTCATCACATAAAGAAAGGCCGTAAATATTCCTACCATAAAGTTTACTAAAAATGCTAAAATTCCTAAATTAAAATGACCATTACCGCGTGTCATAATATAATTTTTGGATAAAACGGAAAACATAAATAAAATTAAAAATAGCACATATATCCATATCTTCTTTTTCGATATAAATATAAAGGTCATTAATAAAGGTACTAAGATATAAAATTGAGCCTCGGTCTCCAGACTCCAAGAAACAGGATTTATTGGATTATAAACTCCAAAAACCGTTGTATGCAGATATAGAATTCCTACTCCAAAACTTTTTAATAGTTCGTTTACATCTGCCTTTAAAACCAATAAGTGTACAAAAAAAAATAAGATCATAGAAATTATAAATGGTGGTTCTAATCGCAATAACCTTCGTATAAAATAATTTTTTATATTTATTTTATTTCCATCAGCAACATAATATTTTATAAATGGTACAGCCAAAATAAATCCGCTAATAGCAAAAAACACTTTTACACCTATATCAAAACGCTTAATCCACCAACCTAATCCAAAAAAACTTGCATCACCAAGCATAGTATTTACTGCCTTTAGGTCTAACCCCATCTCTCTAGAATATGCAGTATTTAAATGAAAAATAACCACGGTCATTATTGCAAAAAAACGCATGCCATCAATTTCGGGAATGAACTTTGTTGAATAAGTGTTTCTTTTAAATGAATCTCGTAATGAACTTAGCATTTTCTCAATTTAATAAGGTTTATATTTTTATCATAAAAAAATAGTTAAGAAATTTTAAAATGATCTTCCAATGCTTTTGGCTTCCAACTTAATTCAGAAATTGCCTTATTAGCACTTACCGTTAGAGTACTGGTCATTTTTTTAACTGTATCACCGTTAAGAGGAAAGAAGGGAATAACATTACCTACATAAGAGCTAATTTTGACCAAAAAATGGGATAACGTTATAATCCTTTTCTTACCTAATTGCTTTCTAATAATTTCTGAAATTTGTTTAAATGTATAATCTCTATCACCAGATAAATTATATACTCCATGCTTATTGTATAAATTGGGTATTAATTTTGCTACATCATCAGCTAACACAATACTCTTCTTGGCATCATTACCCGATATATTAAAATAATATCCTTTTTTAATACCATTTATCATAGCCTCTAAATTACCTTTTGGATTGATACCTGCTACCAATGGCAACCTTAAAATAACCAAATTTATATCTTTTTGTTTACACCAACCTTGCAGAAATTTCTCTGCCATTATTTTACTTTTAGCATAAGGAGTCGCACCATTAAGAGGTTCTTCTTCTCTTATATTACTACCTTTATCCAAACCATAAACTGCTATAGTGCTAATAAAGACAAAAGTTGAAGGAAGTTTTGGTTTTAATGATTCACATAAGTTAATAGTTCCTTTATGATTAACATCATAAAATATTTTTTCTTCTTGTTTTGATTTTGGGATACTATGGGCTTTACCAGCACAATGAATGACCATTTGATAATTATCAGCTAAATTTACCTTAGCTTCACTGATATTACAAACAATAGATGAAGCTTTACTGCGTCCCAAAGTAGTAACATTATATTTTGAGTTTAAATAATTATAGATATAACTTCCTAAAAATCCTGACGCTCCCGTTAATAGTATTTTACTTTGTTTATTTAACATTAAAGAAAAAAATTCGTAATTAAGATTCAAATAATTGAGTGTATTTATCACTTAGAAATTTAAAATTATGATGTTTAATAACATAATTATACCCCACATTTCCTAATTTATCTATTCCTACGTATTCCATGTTATATAATTCATTAATACCATCAACAATTGCTTCTGCACTTTCAGGTTTTACAATAAGTCCACATCCAGAAAGTTCCACTGGATCTTTAATAAACGATGAAGATTCTAAAATAGGTTTTTTAGCCAACATATAATCAAAATATTTATTATAAGAAACCCCATGTTTATATAAAGGCGAATCAAATCGCCCTACATAACAGACATTAAATAATTTAAGTAAATCTTGAACTTTAGCTTTGTCTATTTTTGGAATGTAAGTAATGTTATTATTTCCAAGCGTTTTTTTTATATAATCTTCTTTCTTATACCCATCACCTACCATAACAAAATGAATTTTATCATTATTCTTTAATAAAATTGAAGCCTGTATAAAATCGTCCATCGCATTTGCCAATCCAATTGTACCTGCATAACCAATAACAAACTTATCTGGCGGTATTTGATTTTTAATCTCAACATCAACACTTTCATTGCCTACCATATTTTTATCAATACCGTTGGGTATATATACCCATTTTTCTGGTTTTTTTGATATTTTATTAATATAATTTGATGAGTTTGGTAATACCGAAATGATATATTCTGCTTTTCTATATCCTAATTTTTCAAAGGAGGCCATCAATAATATAATGGGATGCCATTTTTTATAACCTTTAAGATGTATTGGTGTTTGCGGCCATAAATCGCGAACTTCAAAAAGAAATTTTGCCTTATATTTTTTAGCTAAAAGATAAGCTGGTAAAACTGAAAATATTGGCATTGATGATATTAAAACTACATCAGGTTTGTTTAAGACTTTTTTTGATAAAAATAAAATTTTGAAGGCAAATACCATCATGCTCCAAAGTTTAAATACACTTTCTGGATTATATTTGGCTA
Organism: Aureibaculum sp. 2308TA14-22; assembly: GCF_040538665.1. Lineage (NCBI taxonomy): Bacteria > Pseudomonadati > Bacteroidota > Flavobacteriia > Flavobacteriales > Flavobacteriaceae > Aureibaculum > Aureibaculum conchae. Next base: position 1,328,582 of record NZ_JBEWXT010000001.1, on the reverse strand, counting down.
TCTTAACCCAGCAAAAAGTAATATTTTTTTCAATAGTTTCGGTGGTAAAAGTTTTATTAGATACTTGTGGTTGGACTTTGAATAAATGATTAAAGGACCCTGAAATTATATTAACGTCATAACCTTTTTTAACCCAATATCGAGCAAAATAGTAATGTCGCTCACCCCAACCAGAATCTTGTTTCCCCGCAAACTGATTAATTACCCAAATTGTTTTTACCATAAAGTTTAATGAATGTGATGCAAAAAATGTTTAAAGTAAAAAATTAAATTCATAATTTATTTCTAATTTTTGACTGTATAAATTTAATAAAAAGTAGCTTTCGTCTCATTTTTTATAATATCAATTTTTTTTTCAATAAACGATGAATACTTAATACAATCTGAGCTTTAATTATTCTCTTGAATACCGCATAAAATTGTGATTATAAATTTATATTTAGTTTTTCAAGACTTTTATAAAAATTTTCTTTTAAATATTTTAAATCCAATTTTTCTACAGAATTAGCTGCAAATTCCGACATTTTTTCCAGCTTTTCTCTATTGCTTACAAGTTCTAAATATATATTAGTGATTTCGATTGTGTTAAAATTTTCTACAACATACCCAGATTTACCTTGAATTACCAGATCTTTTACATCTCCACAATTAGTTGTTATAACTGGGATTCCCATGGCCAACGCTTCAATTACAGCATTAGGTGTGCCTTCATATTCAGAAAGATGGATAAAAACACTTGCGGAGGAAATTACATCAATTATATTTGCTTTATATCCTAAAAATTGCAGATTCTTTAGTTCTTTCTCATCTTTTTCCTTTTCAATTTTAGAACGCAAATTTCCATCACCTATATGCTTGTGCACATGAGTAACATCTTTTAATTTTAATTCATAAAATAATTTTACAAATCTATCTACACGTTTGGATTCTGTAAAATTTCCAACTGAAGCAGAAAAGAAATCTTTTGATTTACAATTTACTTTGTAAGTATTTAAGTTCAGGTGATTTCTTATGAATGTTATTTTTTTAAAATATTTAAAAAATAGATATTTTTGTAGTTCGGAAATTGCTATATTGCTATTGACCAATAATCTGTAAGGAAATAACAAATTAGGCAGAGATGTAATTGAAATTTCTTTAATCAACCTTTTCCCAGACGTTCTAACAGAACCAATTGCAATGGGCTTTCTAAATAAAGTACTAACCCAAGTTGTAAAATTAGTAAATGTTGAAAATGAAATTATTATATCGGGTTTAATTGATTTTACATATTTACGAAGCTGAAACATTTTTTTAAAAAATGAATCTGTAGGTTTTAGTTCAATTAAATGATTACCTAATAATTGTTCAAATTCTTTTGTATAAAAGTCATCTCTATCAAAATTCCAAACAATACAGTTAATATTTATATTGTCTTTTTTTAGTTCATTTAACAATAAGAAAAGTTGACGTTCTAAACCACCTGGGCCAAGTTGACCAACTACAAATGAAATGTTTTTAATTTTTTTACTATCAAGCAAAATTATGATATTTTATTATACTTTTTAAGATTATTTCTGAATGTTAAAAACTTTTAGCTTTATAAATATAAGCCCAATATAATATCTTATACAGTAACTTTTGGTATTTTCTTATATTGAACAAAGGCACAAATAAAAGCAATAATTAAGATTGCGAACTTATTAAAAAACACGTTATGGGATACCATATTATCAAGAATTAACACAACGGTCAGCGACAGTATTAAAAATTTTGATCGACCAGAATCCAGTCGAAAAATATTAAATAATACTACCACATAAAAACTGATGTATAATAATAATCCAATAATTCCTATTTCACCTAAAATTAATAGAAACTCATTATGTGGTCCAGGTAGCTCTCCAGAACCTAGTCTGTGAAAAGTATCAAGGCCTCTGCCTAAAAAAGAATCTGATTGAATAAAATCGATTGCAATGTCCACTAATTCAATTCTACCTGTTGTCGTTTCGCTATCTATTTGTCCAAGAAATAAAATACCAACTTGATTTAAACGAGCAATCTGGTCTTTAGTTAATTCAAGAAGTAAAGAACTCCAGTAAATAGGACCAATTATAATAGCTAGTAATAATATTATTCTGAAAATAATTTTATTTGACTTCCATTTTATAGCTTCTTTTAAAGTTTTAAAATGGTTTCTATTAATAAAAAATAAAAATATTATAAATACTATAACACTATTTACTATGGCTCCTTTAGAAAAAGTCATAAAGCCAGCTCTAAGAGTCAAAAAATAACATAAAATCAATAAAATTTTGTATCTATTTCTAATATTTGGGTAATTTAGATAACAAAATAAAGTAAATATTTGCCCAGTAACAGCGATATAACCGGCCTGATTTACGCTGGCAATAAAACCTGAAGCTCTATCCCCCGTAAGAATTAAAAATGAGCTATCATTAGTAAAAACAATAGCTAAAGCATTAAATATTAAGGAAATTGTTATTAATTTAATAATACTATCAAGTCTATTATTATATAAGTAATTTAAAAAAAGTGCATGTAACACGTACAATATTAAAATCGATGGCAAATAAGATCTTATCCTAAAGATAGGGTCTCCATAATCTATACCCTTGGTATAATAAATTAAAGCTCCATATATCAGCCAAAAAAAAATAAAGAATATCATAAATCTAGCCATTGAAGAAATTCTCAATCTATTGCCAATTACAATTACAAATAAATAACTTGCAAGCAAAAGAATAAAAATTGATAAAAATCCTACCGTCTCGAAAGTTTTACTCAAGAAACCATTTATATCTGACGTTATAATAAAAACTAATAAATAAAAAATATATTTATGCATAGTTTAAATCTTCATCCATTTATTGTACCACATTTGAAAAACAAGAATACGCCAGATGTACTCTGAAGAAATATTATCTCCTTGACGGAATGATTTTAATCTTTTGTTTAATTCATCTAAATTAAACAAACCTTGTTTCAATATTTCGTTCTCATTAATATATTTCGGTATTAAATACGCTAAATCAGTTCTTAACCAATCATATATTGGAATTGAAAATCCTGACTTCGGTAGGTCTATCAATTCTTTCGGAACATACTCATATACAATGTCTTTTAGTATTTTTTTTGAAACTCTTCCATCATATTTATATTCTGAAGGCAATTGTGCTACATATTCAATGATTCTATGATCCAAAAACGGTTCTCTACCCTCTATAGAGCTATGCATGGTGGCTCTATCTACTTTAACCAAAATATCATCAACTAAGTATGTTTGGTAGTCAATTGCCTGCATAGTAGATAACCAATCGTTATAATATTCAGTATTTTTAAAATTGTCAAAACTAGTATTTGTTGTGATAAGGATATTCTTTATTTCATCATCAGAAAATATACTGCTCATACCCTGTAGAATAAATGATGCCCATTTTTTTTTATCTAAAATTAATAGGTTTTTTAGTAAAATCATCCTTCTACTTTTTAACTTGAATAATGTTAAACCCTTAGAAATTAAAAATCTTAAGAATTTAGGTATTATTTCAATTTTTTCTAAATACTTAAGACCAGCAACATATTTATAATATCCAGCAAATATTTCATCTCCAGCATCAGCAGATAACACAACTTTTACTTCAACTGCAGATTTCTTACTTATTAATAACGTTGGTATTGCTGATGAATCAGCAAATGGCTCGTCATAGTAAAAAGGTATTCTTTCTATATAATCTTTAGCATCATCTGATCTACATATTATTTCTGTATGATTTGTCCCCAAAATACTTGCTATCTCTTTGGCAACAGGAGCTTCATTATAACTCTCATTTTCAAATCCAATAGTGAATGTGTTGATTTTCTCATCTAATTCACTCTGTAGTATTGATGCAACAGCAGAGCTGTCAATTCCACCACTCAGAAAAATTCCAACAGGTACATCTGATACCAATCTATATTTAAAAGCAGATTTTAATAAATTATGTAATTTTGTCTTGGCATCATCATAAGAAATATCTAGTTTAGGTTTTCTATAACAATCCAAAACACTCCAATATTCTTTAATTTTAATTTTTTTAGATTCAAGGTTTATTTTAAGAAAATGACCAGGTGGCAACTTAAAGGTGTTCTTAAAAATTGTATTCGGTGTTGTTATATATCCATATTTCATATATGGTACTAACGCACTTGAATTGATCTCTTTTTTAAATTTATTATGACAATGAAAACTCTTTAATTCAGAACCAAATAAAAATAAATCTTCATTCTTATAGTAAAATAAAGGTTTTACACCTGCCCTATCTCTGGCTAAAAAAACTTCGTTTGCCGTTTTATCTAAAATTGCAAAAGCAAACATTCCAATAAATTTATCTACGCATTTATCACTCCACTGTGCATAAGCATGTAAAATTACCTCCGTGTCAGAATTTGAAGCAAAAGAATGACCTAGTATTTTGAGTTCTTCTTTAATTTCTGAATAATTATATATTTCACCATTGAATACTATCTCGTAATTCTCAAAGGACATTGGTTGATGTCCTAATGGTGATAAATCTATAATTGATAGTCTTCTATGACCAAAACCAATAGAGCTATGTTTTATCTTTCTTATAATACTTCCTTTACCGTCAGATCCTCTATGACTAATATCATTAGTCATTTCTTCTAATGTTGTTAGTTCAACATTTTCCTTAAAATCTATAATTCCAGCAATTCCGCACATATTTTAAGAAAATAATTTTAAATAGGCAGTTATACTTTTATTTAAGGCAAAATAGTTTAGGGCATGTTCTCTTGCATTTGTACTAAGATTCTCCTTATACTCCTTATTGTTATACAATTTATTAAAGTAATTTATAAGTGTTTCAGGTTTCCTGTCATTTAGAATGATTAACTCTTTTTCACTATCACCATAATCATCAGAAAACCCATTAAATTGTGAGGTTAAAACCGCTAAACCAGTCGACATAGATTCTAGTAATACATTTGGCATACCCTCTAAATAAGATAAGAAAACGAAAGTGTCGGCAACTTTATAAAATTCATCTACATTTTTGGCAAATGGCTTTCTGATTATATCATAATTATTTTCATGTGCTTCAGCCTTATTTTTTAGGGAATTCCAATTCTCTACAAAATTAGAATCATTTTCTGGTGCATTTTCCATTTCATTACCTACCAACAATAATGTTGTATTTGTATCAAACTGCTTTTTATATTGAATCCACCCTTCCACTAAATCGAGTATTCCTTTACGTTGTACAAACAGACCAACAAATAAAAAAATCTGAGTATTCTGTGGCAAGCCTAATGTATCTTTTAATTTGTTTTTTTCATTATTAGGTATAGGCTTATATTTTTCAGTATCAACACCATTATAAATTTTTCTTAGTTTGCTTTTATTTACATTTAAATTTTCTGCTAATGCCGACGTGCTGTTAACTACATAAGAGAACGAATTGTATAAAAAATAGCTCAATATTTTTAAAGAAGCTATTCTGGCAAAATCTCTTTTTTCCCCATTTTCACGGTGTGTATAAGAAAGTTTCATTGTATTTACATAAATAACCTTAATACCTAATAACCTCATTCTATAATTATTCAAGGTAGAGAATATGTTAGTACTTAAAAATACAATGGAATCTGGTTTTTCTCTAGCCGCTTTGTTATATGTTTTCTTAAAAAAAGATTTTCGAGAATTTGCGATTATAAAATCTACCTCAACATTTTCAGTATTTGCCTCACCTCGATCAACGGTTACGAAACGAATATCACAATCATTTTCTAAAAAATAAGGTGCATACCTTAAAAAACGTATAGCTGGTCCTGCTTTTACAGAACCAAAATTATTAGTAACAATCCAAACTTTTTTTTTATTTTCCATTAAAATTAATTATAAACTCGCTACATACTTGCCTAACTCTAGACCTCTAAAAATAGCTTTATCAGAATTTATATAAGCCCATTCTCCAAATCTACCTACCGTATAAATATCGTTTTCTTGCAGCCAATCTTTAATTTCTTTCATAATTTCATTTCTATCTTTGGTGGGTACGGGATATGAGTACTTTACATTCTGAATTTGAATTTCTTCAATTTCGTGTGGGTGTTTAATGGCACCAAGGGTAAGTAAACTATCAACTATCCATTGTTTTGTATCTGAACGGTGCAAGGTTTTTTCTGGTCCTTCAGAAATTTCCATCATAATACCATGATGTGGTAAGGAACGTAAATAATCGGATGAATTATGGTTTATCGCGGTTTTATGCGATATAATTTCTCTTTCAGCAGAATAAAAACGCTGAATGTCAGTATCAACTGGGTGATTGATTACCACCAAGCCCAATACCATTGACAAATAGTCTAAACGCTCTGTTAAATCCCAGATGCGTTGTGGTACATTGTCCATCATCTTTAAAAAATCTAAAATGGCTATAGAACTTATTAGATTTTCATACGAATGGCTTTTACCATCACTAGCATAAACCTTTTTTGCGTTACTATCTACTTTTGTAACGCTCGTATTGTATTCAACGTTATCTAATTTTTTACCAATGGCTTTATAAATCTCTCCAAAACCACCTTTAGCGGGATATCCTACTTTGGTATCTGCTTGTAAGGGTTTTCTTTTACCACCCGTTAAGTCAAATTTTTCCTTGATCCCTTCCGGTGCAGCAACACGTTCGCTGGTCCAATCAGCAGCCATACGCGTAAGGTCTCTACCCCATAATTTTTTATTGTAGGGCAACATAAAGTGTTTAGAAATGCCAGGACCAAAACTTTTAAAAATAAAATCCTCAAAATTGTCAAAATCTTTTTTATTTACAGAAGTAGGTAAGTTATCTAGACCTTCTAAGCAATCTTTTACAATGGATTGGTCGTTCAATGCTCTAAAATTCTTCTGAAAAGGGTAAGGTATAACCTGTCCTTTAGAAAAACATTTGGCATTTCTGGTTTGTTGGTACATTTCCAACGAATTATACACCAAATCGCGTACTTCGGGATGTGGGGTGTGGAAAGAGTGCCCCCCAAAATCAAAAATAGCACCTTTTATTTCAATACTTCTTGAAAAACCACCAACAGTATTTGCACGTTCTAAAATTTTACAATCTTTTCCTAAACTTAACCCAACGCCTATTCCTGCTGGCCCTGCTCCTATAACAATATTCCTACTCATAATAATTTTATTTTCTCTTTAATATTTTTTTAATCGTTTTTCTAATTCCTTCTGGTAATAAACTCCAACGTAACAACGACCAAAGTTTAAACCTTGTTTTAAATGGCTCGTTAAGCATTTTTGCGGCTTCAAATCTATAATGAAAATCTAACTTAATCCTTTCTTTTCCTGTAAAAGTATTATAAAAGAATCTAGTTGGATGATGGCCTACATCAACAAGAATTTCATCCAAATTATGTAGCTTTCCTCCATTAGATGCTAATCTAATAAACAAATCTCTATCATAGAGAAAATTTATTTTTTCACTATAACCCCCAATTTTTTCGATAGCTTCGGCACGCATTAAAACGCAAACATGTTGAATTGGTTGACCTTTTAAAAAATATTTTCTTATTTCAACATTAGAACTTGGTCTTTCAATTGAGTGATTCGTAACTTCTCCAGTCTGCAAATTTCTTAAATTAGATTTACTACCAACCAATACATAGTCATGATTTGCCTCTAAAAAATCAACTTGCTTTTGAATTCTGGTTTTATGCGAAAAATCGTCAGCATCATTAATCGCTAAAAACTCGCCTTTTGAAACTTCAATTGCTTTATTTAGAGCCTTGCCTCGACCAATGCGAGAAGATTTGATTAATCTAACCTTATTATCCGTTTTTGAAATTTGCTCTACTGCTTTTTTGGTTTCATCTGACGAACCATCATCAACAACTATAATTTCTATATTGGTATAGGTTTGATTTTGTAGATGTTCAATGGCATCAATAATATAGGGCATGCCATTGTAAACTGTTATGATAACACTAACCAAAGGTTGATTTTGATTCATTAATCAATTTTATTTTCTATTCTACTTCCAACTTTAATTGCTGGGTTGCCAGCTACAATGTCCCACTCATTAACGTTCTTGGTAACAACTGATCCAGCTGCTACTATGGCATGGTCAGAAATTACAACTCCCGGTACTATTATTGAGCCAGCACCTATCCAAACATCGCTGCCAATAATTACTGGTTTCGCTACCCTTCCTTTTAAAGATTTTAAATTTTGATTGCTTTTAAACTGTCTAGAATCTGTAAAAACCATTACATTATAGGCAATCATACTTCCGTTACCAATAGTTAATCCGCCGCCGCCATACAATTCCGAACCATGATTTATGTTCACATTATCTCCAATAGAAATACCCTCTGCCCTTCTAATAAGGACACTTGGATGTATAAATAAATTGGCACCCACATTTTTTAGAAACCTTTTCCAAAAGAATATTTTTAAATACACCCTAAATTTTTCACCATATCCATATTTAAACTGGTTATAGATAATCCATAATATTTTTGAAAAGAATGATTTTTTTTTCACTTTAAAATAGACTTAATATGGTTTTCTATTAGCGTTAAGCTTCCCACTTCGGGTTGAGCATAATATCCTTTTATAAAACCGTTTATGGTTTCTATATGATTTTTAAGTATCTCGCCCTGTTCCAAAACAATATTAATATTAACTAATAATTGCTCAATGTTGGTGGAATGCAAAGATACGTTTTGTTCTATAAAATCAACATTTTTTAAGTGTTCAAATAAATCAATGGTTATTACGGCACAATTTAATAACATTGCATCTAACGCCGTAGTTGAAGCTCCGGTAATTAGCATATTGGCATCTTTTATCCAATCATAAATATTTGAAGAAACCGAAGCATCTCCGTACTTATAAATTGAAGTATTCTTTAACGTGTCTAGTTTTTTATAATATTCAATTTTATCTTTTCTATGTAATTTGAATTTAAAATTTATAGCGTCCAATTGTGCGGCCACTTGATAAATCATTTCTAAGATTGCTATATGGTGCTTTTCAGTTATTGAATGACCAGAGCCTGACAAGGCAATTAAAACATATTTAGATGATTTTTTTGGTGAATTTTTGTTTGTTTTTAAAAACTCATCAATTTTAGGCGATCCAGATATTATAATTTTTTCTTCTGAAATGCCATTGTTGATCATATTGTTTTTATCATTTTTACCAAACACATAAAAATAATCAAAACAGCCAAATTGCACATAATCGTTCATTCTGCCGTGCATAATACAGCATGCTTTTATTTGTTTTTTTTGGGCTAAATGACCTATTAAATTACCCACTAATGAAATACTGTTTCCTACAAATATTACCCTTGGTTTATAGGTGCTTACCATTTTGTTAAAAATGGCTGTGGTCTGTACATAAAGCCAATACCAAGCGTTTAAACTTCTCAAAAAAAGCGTTTTAAAACGAATTGATTTATTGTTATATGCAAAATTAGGAAGGTTATTTATAGAGCTGATTAATTCTTTATAACATGCTATTTTTTTATAATCGACCCAAACATGGTCTAAGTTATTTATAACTATACCACCATTTACAATCTGAGAATTTATTAAACTATTAACTGGATGGTTATGAGAAACTATGGCTGTTGACAATTTGATATTTTGTAATTGATTATAAATTTTTATCTGAACATCGAAATGTGATTTTTGAAATGGCCAAAACAATATGTCCAATTTATCATCAAATCCAGAAAACGCTACTTCTTTCACCTCTTTTTTTATAACACTATTTTTAATCTTTTGCTTGTAATAATGTAAATTATAATTCTCGTTAAATTTAGCTTTATTTTCAATTATTCTTAGGGCATTGAGTTCATACTGGGTTACAAAACACTTAATGAGCATTGTTGCATCATCATTATCTTTAAAATTGGCTATTAAAGTGTTTATGCAATGGTCAATCCAATTTTGTAAATCAATTCTCATAGTTCTAAACAGATAGTATTATAAAAATTTATTTTTACTTTCTAAATCTTTAAATGCATCAATATCTCTATACTTAATTACTTTTGCAGGATTACCACCGATGATAGCAAAGTCGGGAACATCCTTGGTTATAACTGCTCCCGCGGCCGCTATTACACCTTTTCCAATTGTAATTCCTGGAATTATTATGACACTATCACCTAACCAAACAAAATCTTTTATAATTACTGGTTTATGAATTTTAACTTTATCATAAGGGATAGCTTCAGCATTATCATAGTTGTGATTAGTGCTTATAATAGTAAGCTTTTGACCAGTATGGAAATAGTTCCCAATTTCAATTTTTCCTTTTCCTAAAAATCTAGCTCCTGGGTTAATATTTACATAATCTTTTAAAATTACATTTTTACCCAGACCTTGAACTAAGCCATTTACTTTTAAACGTTTACCCACTTTACCACAACTTTTATATGCCAGATGGGTATAAATATTTTTAAGATTAAAATATCTATTTATTCTAAATTTTGGTACTAACCCAAATTTATATTTACAATATAAAGTTTCTAAAAAATTCAACTTCATGATATAATTTATTTTTTTACCAGATTTCTAATGGGTAGTATGAACTTATTTAGTTTGTTAAATAAGGGGTACTTTTGAATATTTAATGTTCTTAGGTCTTCATTAAAAACAATAAAATAAACAAATATTGCTAATATTGCTAATATTGTTAAACTTTCAATTGATAATCTAGGTATCAATGATAGTGATTGAATTGAAAATATAACACCAACTAGTAGTAAAAACAGAATTACTATTTTTAAAATAAGTTTAAAATTGATAGGTACATAAAAGCGTTGATTTGAGAAGTACCGAATTAAAATTGCCATAGTTAACCAAGATGCTATTAATCCGAAAACAACCCCGTAAATACCTACTACATCAATCAGAAAATAACCCAGTACTGACAATACCAATAAGCCAGAGCCACTAACAAGAGGCATTGGCTTTGTGTTTTCTGTAAATTCAAAACCTGTACCCAACATAAAATAAATACCTTGACTCACAGGTATTAACAACACAAAAGGTACTAAATAAACCGCAGCATGATATTCAGAGGCGGTCATAACCCTTAATAATTCAGGACCAAAAGTTATACTCCCAGCAAATAGTAATAATAGTATTATAAAGTAAAACGAAATTAATTGCCTAAATATCAAAGCACTGTTTTCGCCTTCCTCTCTATGTACTTGAAACTTTATGGGTACCCATGCAGATTGTATGGAACCAATGATAAAAGCTAAGGGCAGGGCAAACCGCAATGCTATATTGTACAATCCTGTTTCTGACAAACCAATAAATTCCTTAATAAAGAATTGACTTAAAAAGCCTGAGCCAAATGCCATCAGTCTATGCGGTAAAAACGGTAATCCATATTTTAATAAAGCTTTGAGTTCCATAAAATCTGTACTAAACTTAAACCATTTAAAACATAATATGTATTGAATTAAAAAAGCAAATACACTACCTATTAGAGTACCTAATATAATACCTTCTACTCCTTTTAACAACACTACTACAAAATAAATAGTACACCCAACGGTTATCAATAATTGAATTACTTTAACAATGGAAATTTGCATTACCCTACGTTGTGCCCTCAAAACCACCGTAAATATTTGCCCTACACTTACAAAAAATGAGGTCACTAAGCAGAGTTTAACAAGTGGTTCATATTTAATTTCGTCAACCAAAAGCAATGTAAGTTCTTTCGAAAACATGAAACCGGCTATAAACCATGCTAAGGAAGTAAATACTACAAAAATACTACCAACAGACAGTGATTTAATTTGTAAAAACTCATCTTTATGCAAATTAAAACGTCTAAAAATAGCATTGGTTACCCCCATATTGGCTAAAGGAGCAAAAAAAAGACTAATAAAGGTAAGCATAGCCATTATTCCATAGTCTTTGGTTGAAAGATGTGTTGTATAAATAGGTAACAATAAAAAGCCTATAATCTGCCCTAGGAAACTGGCAAAACCATACGTAAAAGTATCTTTGGTTAGGTCTTTTAAGGCTTTTTTCATTTTAACTTCGTTACATCAATTCATTGAACTGAATTTAATCTTCCCAATTATAAATGGTTTTTCCATCAATTTTATTGGCAAAACGCCCTCTGTAATAATCTCTGTTTAATATTTCGGTATGCGATAATTGCCTTTGGGAATTACCCAAGGTCATTTCCCATTCTGGAAACCCACTTTTTATTAAATCCCATTGTTTTTCATTGTCGTAATCTGCAAAAGTCCTTAATTCTTTTAACATTTGTGGCGTAATAGAAACTGGACCATCTTTTGTTTCAGTAACGCCTAAAACAGTGTAATGTCTTTCAATATTGGTTGCACCTAATGCCAATGCTACTTTACATGCCCATAAATCTGTAGTAGCGGGCTTTGAATGATCACTATACCCAATTTTTGGTGTAAATTGTTGTAAAAATTTTATTCTGTTTAAATGTAATTCTTCTAATGGTGTTGGATAAATGGTTACGCAATGTAAAAATTCAAAATCAGTACCTTTTAATATTTGTGCAGCTTTTTGAATCTCATCGTCATAAGTAGATCCTGTGGAAACAAAAATCTTATTCCATAATTTTTTAACATCTTCGAGTAACGGATAAGAAGCACAATCGTAACTCGCAATTTTTATAGCTTCATAACCCATATTTTTAACTTCATCTATGGCTGTACGTGTAAAAACGGTGGTCATGGGCTTAACTCCCGCTTTTTTACACTCCTCAACAAACCATAATTCTTGTTCTAAAGTAAGGTCTAGTTTAGCCAAACGTTCTAATTCTGGTTGATAGGCTCTTTTAATGGTTGTAATAGTTCCGTCTTTATCAACACTTCCCTCTTCAAATCTTTCTCTATAGGCTAAATCCTTTGAACGAATCGCTTGAATTTTTACATAATCCGCTCCATTTTCAGCAGCCTTATGAATCATTGTTTTTAATATTTCTTGGTCGCCATTATGGTTTTGACAACATTCTGCAATTAATATTGGTTTCATTTAAATATTTTTTAAATCAATTAAATATTATTTATAAATTTATCTGTAATAAAATCTCTAGTTTTTTCTATAGAAACTTGTCCGTAACCGCCCATGTGTGGCGTTATTATTAAATTAGAATTTTGCTGGGCATATTGGATCAAAGCATGGTTTTTGGGCGATTTTTCTTCCCAAATACTATCGTCGTCTAATACATCAACAGCTGCGGCTTTTATCTTGTTGTTTTTTAAAGACGAGAGCAACGCTTTTTCATCTATTACTTCACCTCTAGCGGTATTTATCAATACCGTACCCTGTTTCATTAACTCGAATTTATCACTATCAAGAAAATTTTTGTTGGTTTCGTTTGATGGAATATGTAAGCTAACAATATCACTTTCTATAAGCAATTGTTTTAACCCCACTTCTTTTATATGTACTGGTTTGTCATTAAAAGCCATTTTATCGGTATCGGTGGCCAATACTTTCATGTTGAAGGGCAAGGCATAAGAAGCTATAATTTTTCCTAATCTGCCAAACCCTATAATTCCTATTGTTTTTCCGTCAAGTTCATCTGCCAAAAATGGCTTTCGTTGCCATCCACCTTGTTTTACGTCTTCTAAGGCACTTGGTAGATTTCGTATTAAGCTCAACAATAACATCCATGTATGCTCTGCGGTACTTCTTACCTCTTTTAAAATCTCAACTTCTCCTTTTAAGCTGATAACGGCTATATTATTTTTTTCTGCCGTTTTTAAATCTATATGATTGAGCCCCGTAGTTGGTGTAACTATACATTTTAAACTTGGTAACAAATCTATTACCTGCTTATTTATAGCCAAACCCAGTTTTGCAAAAATTACATCGTATTTGTTATTTTCAAGATGATTTATAAATTCTACTTGAGATTCTGTATTCAAATAGTTTACAAGTCCCACCTCTTCAATTTTTTGCAAAGTTCTTTGAGAATAACAATCTTTTTCTAAATGTAATATATTAAGCATTAATCAACTTTTCTTTTAAAATCCATTCAGCATATTTAAATTCTAATTCGGTATCAATATTTACGGATCGGATATTGGGCATTATCAACGCACGCGAATCTTCTCCTTTAAACGAATCATTCATTAAAATTTCTTTACGTGTTAGATAAACAGCTCCGTTTCTAATATACATAGGTTCTAATTCTTGCCTTGGCTGATTTTCATAGGCTTCACAATACGGTGGATCTATTAATCGGTCATCTTCGATAAACTTCATACGTGCTGGATGATGGCCTTCTACATCTACAACACTGATAACGCTATCACAATTTGAATTTTGCATAATCGCTATGGCATTGTTAATATCTTCAACGATTTTAAATGGCGTTGTAGGTTGCAACATCATTACCGCATCATATTCTTTACCGTATAATTTTTCAGCTTCGACCAATGCATGTTGAATAACGGGAATAGCCTTGGCATTATCCGTTGCTAACTCCTCAGGTCTTAAAAAAGGTACTTTTCCTCCATACTCTTTTGCCACTTTTGCAATTTCCTCATCGTCCGTTGAGACAATAACATCCGTCAATGCTGATGCCTCAGCAACCTCAATGGTATATACCAATAGTGGTTTATTACCTAAATGTTTTATATTCTTTTTTTTAACTCCTTTAGAGCCACCTCTTGCCGGTATTATACCTAGTATTTTCATAAACTACTATATTATTGAACTTTTAATCTGGCTTAAACTCATATAAACACTTGGTTTAACACTAATAATTTCGTCTGCCCGATAAAGACTCCAACCATCCACAATAATCGGATTCTTGTTCATTTTTCTTACAACGTTAAAAATATTCAGCTTTTCGTAAAAATCGTTATTATTTAAAAACAAAACAACATCGGCATCATTTATACCTTTTTCAAAATCTATTGGGTTTACGCCAACCTCTTTAATTTCATCGGTTAAGGCAACCGGGTCATGTCCTGAAATATTAGTGCTCAATTTACTCAATAAATTATAGATTTCTACTGCCGAAGAATTTCTAACATCGCCTGTTTCGGGTTTTCCCTTAAACGCCAATCCACATACCAAAATTTTACACTTTTTTATATCTTTCTTAAGATTTTTCAATTCATTAATTACTCTAATGGCAATATGTTCGTGCATGTTTTCATTGATATAGCGACCTTCATTGAATAATGATGTGTTTCCGTTTAATACCTTTTCAGCTACTGTTGAAAAAATATATGGATCTTTGGTTAAGCAAGGTCCGCCAACCCCAGGGCTTGGTAAAGGTACGGTATCTCTAGGATATCCTTGATTTGCCGCCTTAATAATCTCAACAATATCAATATTAAAATGTGAGGCAATTTGGGTTACGTAGTTTGAATAGGCAAAAACTAGATCACGGAAGCTATTGTTAATCAATTTTGCCATTTCTGCCGTTTCCAATGAACTTACCCTTATTATTGTCGGGGTTAATTCTCTAAACAATGCGGCAGTTGACTCTACTGATTCTTCATTAACACCTCCAATAATTTGTGGCAATTCTCTTAATTCTTTAAGTGCTTTACCTTCTGCAGTTCTTTCAGGTGCAAAAGCCAAATGAAAATCTTTACCGCAAATTAAACCAGAATGTTTTTCTAAAAGGGGTCCCACAACATTTCTTGAAGTTCCCGTAGGAACTGTTGATCTTAAAATGACAAGATTTCCTGGCTTTAATTTTTTACCAACTTCTTTTGAAATAGTTTCTATAAAATCTAAAATTGGTGTTGGATTTTTATCTGAGCCCACAACCACTACAGGAGTACCCACGGAGATAACATATACATCACCCTCTTCTGGAATAGTAACGGAAGGATGGAAATTTTTGCCCAATTGTTCCTTTAAAATTTCTGGAAGTCCTTTTTCAATAACATAAGAGTCTTTTTTGTTGAGTTTTTTAATTTTGTTAGTATCCGTATCCACACCCGTTATAAAAAAGCCTTCTTCTGCCAATACCAAGGCTAAGGTTAAGCCCACATATCCTAATCCTAAAACGACCACATGTCTATGTGTGGCCACTTTCTGTTCCCATAACTCATGGTATCCAATAATCTTGACCAGTTCATTGTCATTATTAGTTACAATGATTTTATCTAAATACTTTTTACTTTTTCTTCCCCGTAAACTTAATTCTTGTGGTATTTTTTCTATAATATCTTTATACGAATAATTTTCATTAAAGCAAATTGGGTTTTTTACCGCAATTTCATCTATTTTATCATTTAGGTTTTTACCTTGAATTAAACCTCTCCTTACGTCACCTTCAGTAACGCAACCTATGACTTTATTACTTTTGTCCGATAAAATTGCAATTCCAGCTGGCAAACCACTGTCTGCTGTATTTTGAAAAATTTTCAAAACATCTTTAATTGTTTGATTTTCATAAATCAAATATTGGCTTACATCATAATTCATTTATAAATTGTATTTTAAAGTTAAGAAATCTATTATTTCTTGTATTCCATTTTTATTTGTTTGTCCTAGCGATTTACAAAATGAAGCATAAGTACCATTTAAAATAATACTTTCAATAAGCTCATCTATACCATTATTAAAATTGGAAATATCCATTCCGAAATTTAATTCTTCTATTTTCTTTAAATTAAATTCCATTTCAAAATTAGATGGCTCTCCAATTCCAAAAACAGGAATTCCGTATGTTATAGCATCTGTCAAAGATCCTATTCCTGGTCTGCAAATCATCAAATCAATTGTTAAAAAACTATGTTCATCAAAGTCGAAAAGTATACAATTATCATTTTTTGCATCCAAATTTCTATATAATTGATTGGAAACAAATATGCTATAATTGGTACTTTTACGCAATTTATTAATCATTTTTAATAAGGTGTCATCAATTATGCCGGTTCCCCCTCCCATTATCAAAATGTTCTTTACGGAAGCTCTTTTAGGCGTCATTAGTTTTTTATCAACTATCCACGAGGTTCCTATAAAATCAGTATATTTTTTTACATAAGGCATCGCCATATCATTAAGTCCTATCATAACAGGATTATATCGCTTCAATACTTCCAATTCGCTATCATGAAATTTCTCTATATTTCTGTCTTTAGGAAACTGGTGTTTTAAAATTTCTGACCATAGGAAAGATCCCATTAAAATGGCATTATTCTTAATTTCCAAAATAGAACTTAAATTGTCTGAAATAATAACATTAGATAAATTAGTAATCTCATTATTTATATTTTTAAAATAGTTCTTTTCTATATAAAACTTACCATCTTTTAATAGTTCAATATTTCTAGCACCTTCTATTATGCATATTCTTGGATGGTTTAAAATAAAGGTTACAACATTCCATTTCGCCAAAATTATCAATGGTTTAGACGGACAAATAAAATTTATTTTTACCTTATCATTCTGGCTGACTAAATGAGAGGCAATTCGAGCACATCGCTTAAAATGTCCAAAGCCATTACTGCAAATAAAAAATGATACTGTTTTCATTAGTTAATTTATATCCCTATCAGTAATTATAACATCTATTTTACGGTCCGCTACTGTAAGTCCCAAAAAAAAGAACAAAAATTAGACCAGTTACTATCAATACACATTAATAGTTAAGAACTGAGATAATTATAATTTACTGAAAATCAAAGCAATACCAACTTTAAAATGAAAATGTTAGTAAAGTTATCAAAAAATAAAGATAAATGATTAAAGTTGAAATTATGAAAGAATATTGGGCAATTACAAATACGTAATTAACAATATATTAACAATATTAAACTATTTAATCCTAATTCATTTCCAAATACTTTGTCACAAAAGCATCAATTCCTACTTGTATTGGTGTAGCCGGTTTAAAATCAATATAATCAAACAGGCTCTGCACATCTGCATATGTAGCGGGTACATCACCAGGTTGAATGGGTTTTAAATTAATCTTACCTTTTTTATTCAATGATTTTTCAATTCCTCTAACAAAGTCCATCAACTGAACAGGGCTATTATTTCCAATATTAAAGAGTTGATACGGTGCCGTGCTTGAAGATGGTATTGGTTTTTTAGGATCAAAATTAGGGTTATTTTTTTGTGGTGCCAAAGGGATTAACCTCTTTATACTCTCTACAATATCTGCAACATAAGTAAAGTCTCTGCTCATATCACCATAGTTGTAAACATCAAATTCCTCATCATTTACAATCGCTTTGGTAAATAGATATAACGCCATATCGGGTCTTCCCATAGGTCCATAAACAGTAAAAAAACGTAATCCGGTACTAGGAATACCAAATAAATGTGAATAAGAATGAGCCATCATTTCATTCGCTTTTTTACTTGCAGCATAAATGGCTATGGGGTGATCAGTATGACTATCAACGGAAAAAGGAATTTCCTCGCTCAATCCATACACTGAACTAGACGAAGCATATACTAAATGCTTGACCGGATAATTTCTACATCCTTCTAAAATATTTAAAAAGCCTGTGATATTATTATCAATATATGTTTGCGGATTTTCTATAGAATACCGTACACCCGCTTGTGCAGCTAAGTTTACAACATAGTCAAACTGTTCTTCTTTAAAAAGTTGTAATAAGTTTTGTTTGTCTTGTAAATCTAATTTTATAAAAGTAATATCACCCTCAACAGGGTTGTTGTCTGAAATTTTGGACTTTTCTATTCCTAAATCGGCTAACCTAGCGTATTTTAAATTTTGATCGTAATAATCGTTAATATTATCAATACCAATAACTTGATAATTATTTTTAGTTAGTAATTTTGATAAGTGGTAACCAATGAATCCCGCCGCTCCTGTTACTAGTACCTTTTCCATAAATTTTATTTACAATCTACTATGTGATTTTTCTTTTGGTAATGTTGCTTTTACATCAAAAATAATATGATTATCAGCACATAACTCTTTAATATTTAAAGTTTTAAATTCTTTATGAGAAACAGCAATAACCACACCGTCATATTTTTTCTTAATATCACTTTCATTACAAATTAAATCGATTCCATATTCGTGTTTTACTTCTTCAGCAGTTGCCCAAGCGTCATAAACATCTATATTAACTTCAAAAGATTCCAATTCTCTAACAATGTCTATAGCTCTAGAATTTCTAATATCTGGGCAATCTTCTTTAAACGTAATACCCAATACCAAAACGTTTGAGCCTTTAATCGGTATTCCTTCTTTTATCATCATTTTAACGGACTCTTGAGCTACAAAGGGTCCCATACTGTCATTTAACCTTCTACCAGCCAATATAATTTCAGGATTGTAGCCCAATTCCATCGCTTTTTGAGCTAAATAATAAGGATCAACACCTATACAATGCCCACCTACTAATCCTGGTCTAAACGGTAAAAAATTCCATTTTGTTCCAGCTGCTTCTAAAACCTCTAAAGTGTCTATACCCATCAACCGGAATATTTTTGACAATTCATTAACAAATGCAATATTGATATCACGCTGCGAGTTTTCAATAACCTTAGCAGCCTCAGCTACCTTTATAGAAGGTGCCAAGTGAGTTCCTGCCACAATAACCGATTGGTACACTTCATCAATATATTCGGCAATTTCTGGTGTTGAACCTGAAGTAACCTTTAAGATTTTGGTTACCGTGTGCAATTTATCTCCTGGGTTTATTCTTTCGGGAGAATAACCTGCATAAAAGTCTTCATTATAGGTTAAACCTGACACTTTTTCTAAAATAGGAATACATTCGTCTTCAGTGGCACCAGGGAATACTGTAGATTCGTAAACTACTACATCACCTTTAGACAGGACATTACCAACAGTTTCACTTGCTTTATATAATGGTGTCAAATCTGGTCTATTACTTTTATCTACAGGAGTGGGAACAGTAACTACATAAAAATTGGCTAATTCAATATCCGATAATTTGTCCGTCAGCCAAAGTCCTGTATCCGAACTTTTCAAATCTCCTAATGAAGAAACATTTACGTCTTCCAATTCTTCTGAAGAGGTTTCTAATGTAAAATCATTATTCTCTCTTAGCTCTTTTATTCTTTTGTTGTTGATATCAAAACCTACTACCTGATATTTCTTAGCAAACTCAACGGCTAACGGCAAACCCACATAACCTAAACCTATAATTGCTATTTTTGTTTCTCTCATATATTTTTTTATTCTCAGTTTTCATTACAAGGAGGATAAGACAATATGCATGAATAGTTAAAAATTATTATTTTAAGCTGACATGGTAATCTTTTAAAATAGTACTCCTGTATTTCAATTTATAATTTATTTTAGAAACCTAACGTTTATGATTGTTAAAAATTACTTTTTAAACAACCTTTTCAGCCAAGGAAGCTTTTCATTTGTGTGATATCCATTATTATACTTTCCGTAACCCCCATAACCATAACCATAACCATAGCCATAGCCATAGCCATATCTGTCTTTTATTTTAAAATCGTTAAGTACATAACTAATATTTTTAACTTCTCCATTCTTGTATTTTTCATCTATCATTTTAGGCATGCCCCGTTGAGTATAATCCTGTCTGATAATATACATGATAGCATCAGAATACTTAAATAGCTCTATTGCATCGGCAACTAAGCCAACTGGAGGGGTATCAATAATTATATAATCATAGTTTTCTTTTAAATACAACATCATATCCTCTGTTTGATCACTTATCAACAGCTCCGATGGGTTTGGGGGAATAGGTCCTGAAGTAATAATATCTAAATTGGGTATTCGAGTAGTTTGTATAACTTGGCCAAGTTCTTTTTGACCAATCAAATAATTAACAACACCTATTTCGTTGCTTACATTAAAATCGTCATGCAGTTTAGGTTTTCTTAAGTCCAATCCGATTAAAATGGTTTTTTTATCGCTCATTGCAAAAACAGAAGCCATATTAATAGAACATAATGTCTTACCTTCTCCGCTTATGGAAGAGGTAACTACTATAGTCTTAGATTTACTTCCTTTTTTAAACAAGAACTGAACGTTTGATCGCAATGCTCTAAAAGACTCAGCTAAAGAGGATTTTGGTTTATCAAAAACCGCTAAATAACTTTTTATTTTTCCACTACCAACAACGCCTAATACAGGAATTTTATATGCTTTTTCAATCTCTTCAACAGTAATTATTCTATTATTAAGGGCTTCTTTAATTAAAATATAAATAAACGGTAAACCTAAACCTAAAATAGCTCCAATCAAATAATTAAACATTGTATTTGGGCTAATTGGTCCTTGTCCCACATCTTTTGCCTTATCTAACACTTTAACATCTGAAACATTTGCTGCAATGGCTGTACCAGCTTCGTATTGTTTTTGTTTTAAATATTCGTAATTAGCAGCTGTTAAATTGTAATTTCGCTGAAATTTAATTAAGCCCTGTTCTTTTTTGGGTAATGTATTTAATCTAGAACTATAAGTACCAATCCTTCTTTTAATATTATTTAAATTGATAATTGTTTGACTTTTTAAGTTGGAGAGATTTTCTAATACTACTTTTCTGGTAATATCAATATTATCATTAATATTTTTTAAAGGAGGATAATCGGGAGTAACCGTTTGCTCCAAACTCTTCTTTTGCTTAGACAATTCTACCAACTCCACAATGTTTTTGGCAATATTTCCATCCTCAATACCTACATTTAATGGTGCGGGAATGTCTTGCCCTATGTTTTCGTTAGTAGTAATATAGTTTTCTAAGCTCTCATAATACTCTAATCTTTCGTTGACCTCTTGTTGTTGCTTATCCAGTTCGGTAACTCCTTCTAAGAGTGTTTGTCCTTGAGAACTCAAATCATAAACACCACTTTTTTGTTTGAAGTTCCCAAGGTCTTCTTCAATTTTCTTTAGATTTAGAGCTGCATCATTAAAAACGGTATCAATATATTTTTTGGTTTTGGTAGCATATTCAATTTTTTGCCTTTTCTGATCTTCTTTTAAAACATCTACCGAGGCATTTATATAGTCTTCAATTTTCTTTTTATTAGCTCCAGTCAATGCCAATTCTATGATCGAAGTACCTTCCTTTTTACTATCAACCTTTAAGCTTTGATAACTCTTTACCGTGGCATTAAAATCAGAAAATAGAATGTAATATGTTGAGTTGGATAAATCAGAAGTTAATCTTTTAGGTATTATTTTAAATTCAGAAAAAGGAGTTTTTATTAAATCATTTGTTTCAAAGGTTTTAGAAAAAGAGGTTTTATCCGTATTATAAATCTCTTTAGTGTTGTTATGGTAATTTATCAATGTTAAATCTTCATCTTCAAAATCAGCTGAAACAATTACTTCTTTATTTTCTAAAAACTCTAATTTTATCGGGGTATTTAAGATTTGATAGCTCAGCGAATCTATTGAAATTGAAAATGGTACTTTTCCATAAACATCTTCTTTTCTGAACCTACCATCTTTTAAATAATTGATATAGTATTCCAGTTTTTTAACCACTTTTTCATTGTGGGTTCGTGATTGCAAAATGGTTATAATATTCTCTACTTTATCACTTGGGCCGCCCCAATTAAATGTTAAGCTGGTACTTGAAGTAAACAACGGATTTTGTTCTTCTTTGACAGTTATAATACTATCTAAGCTGTAAATACGTTGCTTTCTCATATTAACATAAAAAGCAACCAATAATCCTAAAAACAATATAGTTAAAAACAGCTTCCAATGCGAAAGTACTTTGAAGATATACTCCTTAATATCAAAGCTTTTTAACTCGTTAATATCAAACTTGTCAAGTTGTTTCATTCTCAATTACAAATTTCTAACTAATAAGATGGTAGTAGTGATTAAAGATAATACTGAAACTAAAGTGGCAAAGGTTTGGGCACCAGTGGTACCAGTTCCCCATGATTTTTGCTTTAGCGGTTCTACATAAATAATATCATTGGATTGGATATAAAAAGCATCCGAATTAAAAGCAGAAACGTTGGTTAAATCAATGGTCAGTTTTTTAGTTCCGTCAATATGTTTTCTTATAATACGTACATTTTTTCTATTCCCAGTTATAAGTATATCGCCCGCATTTGCAATAGCCTCAACTATGTTTACTTGATTTTGAAATAATGCCAATGTACCTGGATTACCAACTTCACCTATGACTGTAAATCGAATTCCCGCCAATTTAACTGTAATAAATATATCATCCATCTTCTGAAAGAACTTACCCAATTCTACTTCAATTTTTTCGCGCACCTCTTTTTCCGTATATCCTAACACATTTAATTCTCCAACATAGGGTATTCTAATATTACCATGACGATTAATGGTATATCCATTAATATAAAACTGTTCAGAACTAATTTGATTGTTATTTCCATTATTTTGGTTTTCCGATTGATTAAACAAGGATACCAAAGTTTCATCATGTGCTTTAATTTTTATATCCAGAATATCGTTAACCTGAAGTTTGTAAGGCTCATTTAGTATTTTATAGATTTCTTTGTTAGAAGAAGGGTTGCCTTGAAAATAGGTCAATTCTTTTTTAGGGATACAAGAACTTATAAGTAAACCTAAACTTATTATTATTAAAACTTTACGCAACATTATAATTTTTAACTTGTCGGCAAATATAATTTTAAAATCTCTATTATCCTTAATTTTGCACTTTAAAATATAAACATGCTATTCCAAATTAAATCTTATTTAAAATTTTTAAAAGAATCAACAAATCAGCATGGTGTACACTCCCCTTTTGTGTATAGGCTTGTAACGGAGTGTTTTTATGATAAAAATAATAATAATTGGTATCAAAAATTAGAAAATTACAGGCTTTCATTGTTTAAAAATAATAGTATTATTTCAGTAGAAGATTTTGGTGCGGGTTCAAAATCGTTACAACCAAAGAAACGAAAAGTTGCTGCTATTGCCAAAAATGCTGGAATCACCAACAAGAGAGCAAAATTATTGGGAAGAATAGTTTCCTATTTTAATGTAAAAAATAGTTTAGAAATTGGAACCTCTTTGGGCATATCAACTGCCGCAATGCGTCTTGGTAATCTAAAAAATACGATTACTACTTTAGAGGGATGCCCAAATACGGCCAAGATTGCTAAAGATAGTTTTGAAAAATTTGAGTTAAACAATATTCATGTAATTGTTGGTAATTTTAATGAAACTTTATCTGAAGTTTTAAAAAATCAAACTTTTGATTTAATCTATTTTGATGGCAATCATCAAAAACAGGCTACGATTGATTATTTTGAGCAATGCTTAAACCATATAAGTAATGGTTCTATTTTTATATTTGATGATATTTATTGGAGCAAAGGGATGCAAGAAGCATGGCAATTCATAAAAAATCACCCTAAAGTTACCGTTAGCATAGATACATTTTATTGGGGAATCGTTTTTTTTAGAGAAGAACAGGAAAAAGAGCATTTTATCATCAGGATTTAACATCATTTCTAAAAAAATTGTAGTTTTATAGCTTCACAGTAGGTATGCAATACAATTTTTTATGTTAAAGAAACTTTCTTCATTATTAAAAGTTGGATTAACTTTTTTAGTTATCTTTTTTATAAGTTGTTCAAAATCCACCAAAACAGTAGATTTTAGTAGAGATATAAAACCTATTTTAAACAAAAACTGTATTACTTGTCATGGCGGCGTTAAAAAAAATGCAGGTTTTAGTCTTTTATTTGAAGAAGAAGCATTTGCTAATACGGAATCTGGTAGGCCAGCTATTATCAAAGGCAATGCTTCTGGTAGTGAGCTGATTAAAAGATTACATGAGGATAATCCTGAATTAAGGATGCCTTATAAAAAACCTAAACTGACGGACAAAGAAATTGAATTGCTTACCCAATGGATAAATGAAGGAGCTAATTGGGGAGAACATTGGGCTTATTCATTGCCTGAAAAAGTAGAAGTCCCTAATATAGTGCACAACGCCGGACTTTCATCCAACAACAACTCATTTGCTATTAATAGCATTGACAATTTTATTCTT
This sequence comes from Aureibaculum sp. 2308TA14-22, assembly GCF_040538665.1. Taxonomy (NCBI): domain Bacteria; kingdom Pseudomonadati; phylum Bacteroidota; class Flavobacteriia; order Flavobacteriales; family Flavobacteriaceae; genus Aureibaculum; species Aureibaculum conchae. Next base: position 1,303,602 of record NZ_JBEWXT010000001.1, on the reverse strand, counting down.
AACAAACTAAAAAGTGAAAATCTACAACCTAATGGTTTTGCCGAGAAAAATACCATCGCTCGTAGAGTGGCTTTAGACCTTATTGGTTTGCCTCCTTCAGATAATCATGTTGAACAATTTATAAAAGGCACTATTTCTTATGAAACCATTGTAGATAGTTTACTTGCCAAACCTGCTTTTGGTGAAAAATGGGCTAGTTGGTGGTTGGATATGGCTCGTTTTGCCGACTCTAAAGGTTATGAAAAAGACAACGGCAGGACCATGCATAAATATAGAGATTGGGTTATAAAAGCCTTTAATAATGATATGCCTTATAATCAATTTACCATTGAACAATTAGCAGGCGATTTATTGCCAGAACCATCTACAGATCAACTAATAGCAACAGCTTTTCATAGAAACACAATGAATAATGACGAGGGTGGGACTGAAGATGAAGAATTTAGGGTAGCATCCGTTATTGACCGTGTAAATACTACTTTTGAAGTTTGGCAAAGTACTACCATGGGCTGTGTACAATGCCATAGCCATCCTTACGATCCCTTTAAGCACAAAGAATACTATCAGCTAATGGCATTTTTTGACAATACTATGGATGCCGATACGCCTGGGGAAGAACCCACATTAAAGTTTTACAATGACGAACAACAACAAAAGATAGAAAAAATTATCAATTGGGTTAAAACTAATGGAAATGAAGAGCTTGCTGAGCTTTATAATAATTTCTTATTGTACAATCAACCCATCTATCAAGCTCATTTAGCAAAAGATTTTAACAATGGCGAACTGGCAGATACCAAATGGCTTGCCTTGTGGGACGGCGGTTCTTGTAAAATGGAAAACATCTACACGCAAAATGCGAGTTTTACGTATTTAAACTATTGGTCGGGTATTGACGGAACTACAATGCGGATACGAAAAGACAATAAAAATGGAGAAATATTATCTGAATTTAAAATTAACAAAACCAATGGTAATAGTATTAGAAAAATTCCATTTAAAAAAGTAGATGGAAAAGTAAGTCTGTATTTTGAAGCCACTAATAATGGTATTGCCAAACAAGTCAACACAAGTTTTATACGATGGTTAGCTTTTATTCCGGACATTCCAGGCGAAAACAAGATTGGATATAAAGCTATTGAAGCAGATTTTTTGGAATTGCTCAATACTAATACCGAAATCCTGCCAATTACTATTGAAAACCCTGATTACATGAAACGAACTACGCAGGTTTTTGAAAGGGGGAACTGGCTCTTAAAAGGAGATACGGTCGAAACTGGCGTACCCGCTTCGTTAAATGCTTGGAACAATACTTGGGAAAATAACAGATTGGGATTATCTAAATGGATTGTTGATAAAAAAAATCCGTTAACCGCCAGAACTTTAGTAAATAGGGTTTGGCATCAACTTTTTGGTAGAGGATTGGTCTCTACGGTTGAGGATATTGGTTCGCAATCTGAACCTCCATCGCATCCAAAATTATTGGATTGGTTGGCATTACGTTTTATGAATGAACACAATTGGAGCATAAAATCTTTAATTAAAGAAATTGTGATGTCTGGTACCTACAGACAAAGTTCTGAAACAACTAGTGAGCAATACCAATTAGATCCAGAAAATGAATTTTATGCTCGCGGACCAAGACAACGTTTAAGTGCAGAGCAAATTCGCGATCAAGCATTGTTTGTATCTGGTCTGTTGAGTAACAAAATGTATGGACCAAGTGTAATGCCACCACAGCCAGATGGTGTTTGGCAGACCGTATATAGTGGTCAAACATGGCGAGAAAGTGACGGAGAAGACAAGTACCGTAGAGGAGTTTACACCTATATAAAACGCACTAGCCCCTACCCTTCTTTTTTGACTTTTGATGCAGGAAGTAGAGAGGTTTGTACAATCAGAAGAACGGTAACCAATACGCCCTTACAAGCTTTGGTCACCTTAAATGATCCTGTTTATCTAGAAGCTGCTTATTATTTCGCAAAAAAAATGCAACAAACCGATAATACTATTGAAGAAAACATTGCTTTTGGTTATAAAAAAGCTACCTATTCTGAAATTACTGAAGAAAAACTAGAAACCTTAATACAACTATATCAAACTGCATTTTCTGAATTTAATAAAGATGAAAATTCCATAAAATCATTTTTGCATTTAGAAGAAAAACCGTCAGCCAATTTAGCGGCCTTAACATTGGTTGCCAATGCTATTATGAATTTAGATGAATTTTTAACTAAAGCATAAAATGGATAAGCTAGAACGATTAATAAAAGAAAAGCTTGAACGCAATGTACAAGCGAAGACTCGTAGGCATTTTATAAAACAATGTGCTACGGGTATCGGTGGTTTGGCATTGAGTTCTATTTTTATGGGATGTGATCCATTTGCAAAAAAAACAAATACAACAACAACCGCATTTTCTGAAAGAGACTTAAATCCGTTGGCTACTTTACCGCCTCCTTTCGCTCCAAAAGTAAAGTCTATTATTTATTTACATATGGCAGGTTCTCCGTCACAATTGGAAATGTTCGATTACAAACCTACCTTGGCTAAATTACATAATCAATTATGTCCAGACTCCTTACTTCAAGGCAAAAAATTTGCCTTTATTAGAGGGAAACCAAAATTATTGGGGCCACAAGCAAATTTCAAGCTAGAAGGTGAATCGGGCAACTGGGTCTCTGATTTTTTACCCCATTTTAAAAATGTTGTGGATGATGTTGCCTTTTTAAAAGCCGTCCATACCGATCAGTTCAATCACGGACCCGCTCAATTGTTTATGCATACGGGTGGACCACGATTAGGAAGACCAAGTTTGGGTTCTTGGGTAACTTATGGCTTGGGTTCTGAGAACCAAAATTTACCAGGATTTGTTGTATTAACCTCTGGCGGAAAACAACCCAGTGCTGGAAAAAGTGTTTGGGGAAGCGGTTTTTTACCTTCGGTATATCAAGGTGTTCAATGTAGATCAAAAGGAGATCCGGTGTTGTATATTGAAGACCCTAAAGGAATTTCCAGAAATCTTAAAAAAGAAACTATTGATGCTATTAACACCATAAACAAAGAAGAATATTCAAAATATGGTGATCCTGAAATACTGGCTAGAATCAATCAATATGAAATGGCTTACAGAATGCAAATTGCTGTACCCGAAGTTATGAATATTGAAAACGAACCTGAAAACATTAAGGAAATGTATGGTGTACAGCCGGGTAAAGAATCATTTGCAAACAATTGTCTATTAGCCAGAAAGTTAGTGGAAGACGGCGTACGTTTTGTTCAGTTATTTGATTGGGGATGGGACAGTCATGGTACAAATCATCAAACCGCAGTGGACTTAGGACTCAGAAATAAATGTAAGGATATTGACAGACCCATGACCGCATTAATTCTCGATTTAAAACAGCGGGGACTTTTAGACGAAACTTTAATTGTTTGGGGTGGTGAATTTGGTAGAACACCTATGCAAGAAAACAGAGAAGGTAAAGAAATGGGATTTAAGGGCAGGGATCATCACGGAGATGCCTTTACCATGTGGATGGCCGGTGGTGGTATTAAAAATGGAGCTGTACATGGTGAAACTGACGAGATAGGCTTTAATGCTGTCAACGGAAAAGTTTCTGTACATGATGTACACGCTACAATTTTACATTTATTGGGCTTTAACCATGAAGAATTTACATTTGATTTTCAAGGGAGACCATTCAGACTAACAGATGTTGAAGGAAACATTATTAATGAAATACTAGCTTAAAAGTATGCAAATAAAAAAATTACTCTCAGTTGTACTATTCATTTTTTCATTGCAGTTAGTTGCTCAAGAAAAGCTCTTGTTTTTCCAAACCAATTGGGGCAATACCTTATCCTGGGATGCTTTTTGCGAAAGGGCAAAATCATCTGGTTATGATGGTATTGAAGTTTGGTTTCCTAATGATAAAAAAAATCAAGATGAATTGAAGACTGCTTTAGAAAAACACAATTTAGCAGTTATATTTTTAAATGGCACTAATAGGTCGTTACCTTTTAAAGAAGGTTTAGCTAAGTTTACATCAAATTTAGAAAAAATTATTGCTTGGAATCCAGTTGCTATTAATTGCCATACTGGTAATGATTTTTTTACCTTTGAGCAAAATAAAGCTATTATTGATGCTTCTAATAGCATAAGTAAAAAACATAATATCCCAATTTATCATGAAACACATCGGGGACGGTTTAGTTATAATTTACCCGATACCAATAACTATTTAGAAAAAATCCCCGAGTTAAAACTAACATTGGATATTAGCCATTGGATGGTGGTACACGAGTCTTTATTACAAAATCAAGATAAAGAATTGGAAAAGGTTATTGATAAAACCAATCATATACATGCCAGAGTGGGCTATGCCGAAGGGCCGCAGGTAAATGATCCTGAAGCTCCTGAATGGAAAAAAGCAGTTGACAGGCATCTAGACATCTGGGAGAAAGTGATAAAAAAGCGTTGGAAAAATAGTAACAAATCCTTTACTATTACCACAGAATTTGGACCCGCAGATTATATGCAAACCTTACCATATACTAGAGTTCCCGTTGCCAATCAATGGAAAGTCAATGTATATATTATGAACGCCATAAAAAAAAGAATGCAAACAGAATAATGGAAGTTTTAACACAATTGCTTGGTAGGTTGCATCCCGTTATAGTGCATTTGCCCATAGGTTTTATAATACTTGGACTTCTACTCTATTATTTGGACAGAAAAAAAGCAGAATTTAAAAATGTAATTCCTCTAATTTTTCTTTTGGGAGGAATTACCGCTGCATTAGCTTGCCTAACTGGATACTTAGGTTATCAATCAGAAGGCTATAGCTACGATTCAATTAAATGGCATTTATGGTTTGGAATTATCACCGCTATTTTTTGTTTTGTGGTTTATTTTCGTTTAAAAAATAAATCAAATTTTAAAAAACTGCCACTAAAGCCGACCGTCGTAGTAATGCTTTTTTTGATTTCCTATACAGGGCATTTAGGAGGCAGTATAACGCATGGTGAAGATTATTTGGTTGAACCATTGCCTAACACAATCAAAAAAGCATTAGGATTTGAAATTTTTGAAGAGAAAAAAATAGCATTAACTGAAGAAAACTGGCAAGAAAAAGAACTTTATGAAGACGTTATTCATCCCATAATCAATAATAAGTGTGTAAGTTGTCATAATCCCAAAAAATCTAAAGGAGACTTAGCTCTTAATACCTTTGATGCTATTCTATTGGGTGGCGAAAACGGGGAGGTTATTGTTTCTAACAATACTGAAAAGAGCGAATTACACAGACGATTGGTTTTACCCGAAGATGATGATGACAGAATGCCGCCAAAAGATAAAACACAACTTACTAAAGATGAAATAAAACTAATAGAGAAGTGGATACAAATTGGAAATCCGACAGAAAAAACAATAAAGGAACTGCAATTGGACAAAAATCTATTTTTATCATTTTTCCCAAAAATTTTAAATAATACCTATCCTGATATTGAGGTTCCTGCAGTTTCCAGTGAGGATATTATTGAAATTGAAAATATAGGCGTACATATTGAAAAACTTAGCAAAATCACTAGCTTTCTAAGTGTAACTTGCATCAATAAACCTGATTTTACTGATAAAGATTTTGAAACTATATCAAAAATCAGTAATCAAATTGCCGTATTGGATTTGGGGAACACTCAAATAACAGATGCCATTATTGAGAAATTGACTACTCTAAAACATTTAACCGTTTTAAAATTGGACAATACAAAAATTACGGGAGCAACGCTCAACAAATTATCCAGCTTAGAGCATTTAAAATCAATTAATCTAACTCATACAGAATTCAATAGTAATTATTTAAATGATTTAGCAGATTTTAAAAGTTTAGAAAAAGTGTATCTCTTTAATACTAATGTTGAATCGGATGCTGTAAAAAGTTTGAACAATGGTAAGGTTACAATTGATTATGGAAATTATAAACTTCCAACCATTGCCAATGACACAATTGTGTATTAAAATGAATACATTTGTCATTAGAAAAACTACAAATGAAACTTTTTAAATCATTATTAATTCTCTTCATAATGTTTTTTTTTATTGGGTGCAACCAAGGAAAAAAATCTATTAACTCCAATAATACTAACACTTCAATAAAATACGCTAAAGGCTTTGATATACAAATATTTAGTAGTTATAAAAAACTAATAATTAAATCACCTTACCCCAATGCTGAACAGGCATTGGAATATATAGTTTTTCCTAAAGATCAAAGTATTCCCGACAGTCTAAAAAATAAAAAAATTATCAGAATACCTATTGAAAAATTGGTGGTTACATCTACTACACATATTCCTATGCTAGAATTATTGGAAGCTGAGCATACTTTGGTTGGGTTTCCTCATTTAAAATATATTTCCTCATTTAAAACTCGATCAAGAATTGATAAAAAACTAATTAGAGAATTAGGGAACGAAGAAAGCATCAATACAGAAATTTTATTGGATATAGCACCTGAACTATTAGTAGGCTTTTCAATGCGTAACAACAACAAAATGTTTAATACTATTGAAAAAGCTGGGATTCCAGTGGTTTTAAATGGTGATTGGTTAGAAGAAACCCCTTTGGGAAGGGCGGAATGGATTAAATTTTTTGCCCTATTTTTTGATAAGGAAGCAGCAGCAGTTCGTATTTTTGATACTATTGAAAAGGAATATAACGACGCAGTTTTGATAGCTAAAAACGCTGCCTCAAAACCTACAGTTTTATCTGGGGTATTATTTAAAGATGTATGGAACCTACCTGCTGGGGAAAGTTTTGTGGCAAAATTTTTAAAAGATGCCAATACCGATTATTTATGGTCAGATACCAAAGGTAAAGGTAGTTTGTCATTGAGTTTTGAATCTGTTTATGACAAGGGTCAGCATGCCGATTTTTGGATTGCACCAGGACATTATAATAGTTTAGAACAATTAGAAAATGCTAATGAACACTACTCTAAATTTGATGCTTTTGCAACCAAAAATATTTTTTCTTTCACACAAAAAAAAGGAGAAACTGGTGGTGCTTTGTACTACGAACTTGCTCCAATACAGCCACACATTGTATTAAAAGACATCATAAAAGTTACACATCCTGAATTACTTACCGACTATAAACCATTTTACTTGCAACAATTAAATTGAAGATCAACAATACATATTCGCTAAAGTTTTTACTGTTTTTTGGTTTGCTATTGTTAGCCTTTTTGGTAAATCTAAGTTTAGGTTCAGTTGATATCCCAGTAAAAGATATCATAAAGGCACTTTTTGGCAATGAAACTATTAAAGAATCTTGGCAAAATATTGTGCTTGATTTTCGATTACCCAAAGCCATCACGGCTATATTAGTAGGTTCAGGTCTGTCTATTTGTGGTTTATTAATGCAAACTTTGTTTAGAAATCCGCTTGCAGGCCCTTTCGTTTTAGGTGTAAGTTCTGGAGCCAGCTTAGGCGTTGCATTGCTAATACTGGGTACATCAGCATTTGTAGGTGCTTCGGCAACATTGTCTATTTCAAATTTAAGTATTGCTTTTGCCGCAAGTTTAGGTGCATTTTTAGTCTTAGCTATTGTAATGTTGGTTGCCAAAAATATTAAAAACACAATGTCAATCCTTATTATTGGATTGATGTTCGGGAGCTTTACAGCTGCTATCATTAGTATTTTAGCTTATTTTAGTAGTGCCGAAAGTTTGCAACGATATGTATTTTGGACTTTTGGAAGTTTAGGAAGTTTAGCTTGGAATGAGATACTTATTCTTTTTACAGTAACCATGTTGAGCTTGATCATTGTAACAAGCATCATTAAGCCCTTAAACAGCTTATTATTAGGTGAAAATTATGCTGTGAGTTTGGGTGTAAACCTGAAGAAAACTCGTAATGTAACCATGATAGTAACAGGATTGTTAACTGGTGTAATTACAGCTTTTTCTGGGCCTATTGCTTTTGTTGGGTTAGCAGTTCCACATTTGGCAAAATTGATTATAAAAACATCTGACCATAAAATTATTTTACCAGCAGTAGCAATTTTAGGTGCGATTGTAATGTTGATAAGTGATACTATTGCTCAATTGCCCAACAGCGAATATTTACTACCTATTAACGCCATAACTTCATTATTTGGAGCTCCTGTCGTAATTTGGTTGCTCATCAGAAAAAGAAACACCTATTGATAGATAAAAATTCACATAATATCATTAAAACGATTAACTTAAAAATTGGTTATCAAAACAAAAAGCAGCTACATTCTGTAGCTGACAAAATTAATATCTGCTTAGCGAGGGGTCAATTTACTTGTTTACTTGGTAAAAATGGTGTTGGAAAGTCAACATTACTAAGAACGTTAACTAAGGTGCAGCCTAAATTAGAAGGAGATATCTTTATTGAAGAACGAGAGTTAGAAGCTATTGAAAATATTGATCTAGCAAAAAAAATGAGTTTAGTGCTGACGGAAAAAATTCCAGAAAGCAACTTAACAGTTTATGAACTCATTGCTCTGGGCAGACAGCCTTATACCAATTGGATTGGTAGTTTAACTGATATTGATAAAAATCATATAGATATTGCTATTACACAGACACATATTGAGGAAATTGCCCATAAAAAATATAATGAATTAAGTGATGGGCAATTGCAAAAAGTAATGATTGCAAGAACATTGGCTCAGAATACAGACATTATAATTTTAGATGAACCCACAGCTCATTTAGATATTCAGAACAAGGTTGAGATTTATAAATTATTAAAAACACTTAGCAAACAACATCAAAAGACCATTTTAATCTCTTCACATGAAATTCAGTTGGGTTTACTATTAGCAGACGAATTATGGTTGATGAACGATAACGGTATCATTTCTGGTAAAACTGAAAATTTGATTGCTAACGGAAGCGTTTCCTCTTTATTCACCTCTGATTTAGTAACATTTGATGTGAAATCTAAACAATTCGTAATTAATACTGATTAATTAATTACATTTGATTTTTAATTTTTTAACAAACTGTTGTATGAAGATTAGTTTTATTACCATTGTTTTTTCGCTAATACTTTCTTGCGGAGCTTCACAAACGAGTTCAAATTCCGAATCCACAACCACCGAAAGAATCACAAGTATTGATCCTGTAAAAAACAAAGTTAAAAAACCCTCTGAAATCAATTTAATAAGTGATTTCGCAAAGAATTATGCCGAAACCATCACCCAAGAAGATTTAAAGAAAGTATTGTACACTCTGGCATCTGATGAGTTTGAAGGAAGGTTTACCGGCGAAGAAGGCCAAAAAAAAGCTGCAGCCTACATTGCAAATTACTACAAAGAACTTGGTATACCGGCAGCCAATACCGACGGTAATTATTTACAGTCCATTCCTGCTTCTTATTTTAAAGGAAGTGCTAAAAATGATTCTGAAAATGTAGTTGCTTATATTAAAGGCTCTGAAAAACCAGATGAATATATTGTGCTGTCCGCTCATTACGATCACGTAGGCATAAAAAGAGGAAAGATTTACAATGGTGCCGATGACGATGCATCCGGAAACACAGCTATATTAGAAATTGCAAAAACTTTTCAAAAAGCGGTAAAAGAAGGCAACGGACCCAAGCGTTCTATTGTATTTTTACATGTTACTGGAGAGGAAATTGGGCTTTACGGCTCTAAATATTACACTGAAAATCCTATATTTCCTCTAGAGAACACCGTTGCTAATTTAAATATAGATATGGTGGGCAGAGTTGATAAAAAACATACTGAAAATCCTGAATTTGTATATTTGATAGGTGCGGACAAATTAAGTACTGAACTTCATGAGCTTTCTGAGGCCGTTAATAAGAAATACATCAACCTGGAGCTGGACTATACGTATAATGATGAAAACGATCCTAACAGGTTCTATTATAGGTCTGATCACTATAATTTTGCCAAAAATAATATTCCTATTATCTTTTATTTTAATGGTGTACACAAAGATTATCATATGCATACGGATACCGCTGACAAAATCAGGTATGATTTACTTCAAAAAAGAGCTCAATTGGTGTTTCACACCGCTTGGGAAATTGCCAACCGAAATAAAAGACTAGAAGTAGATAAAGACTAATTGTACGCGGTTGTTGACATAGAAACTACTGGTGGTAAATACAATGAAGAGGGTATTACCGAAATTGCCATTCATAAATTTGACGGACATCAAATTGTTGACAGCTTTATCAGTTTGGTAAATCCCGAACGTAGCATTCAACCTTTTGTGGTCAATTTAACGGGCATTAATAATCAAATGTTACGGAATGCCCCAAAATTTTACGAGGTTGCAAAACGTATTATTGAAATTACGGACAATTGTATTATCGTCGCACATAATTCCAAATTTGATTATAGAATTTTACGTACAGAATTTAAACGTTTGGGTTTTGAATACGAACGCGAATCTTTATGTACAGTTGAACTAAGTAAAAAATTAATTCCAGACCTAGATTCATACAAACTAGGAAAACTATGCAGAACGCTCGGCATCCCGGTAACGGATAGGCATAGAGCAAATGGCGATGCTATTGCAACTACAAAACTTTTTCAACTATTACTAGACAAAGATATTGAGAAAGAAATTATTAAAAGCACAGTTAGAAACGAACCTAAACTACAATTAGACCCAAAATTAATTGATATTGTTGAAGGCTTGCCTACAAAAACAGGTGTTTATTATATGCATCGTGTAGATGGCGAAATCATTTACATCGGTAAAAGTAAAAATATAAAAAAACGAATAAATCAGCATTTTACAAATACCAGCCATAAATCAAAAAAAATACAGGCTCAAGTAGCCACCATCACCTATGAAATTACAGGTAGCGAATTGGTGGCTTTACTTAAAGAAAGTGAAGAAATCAAACGCAATAAACCAATTTATAACCGAGCATTACGAAGAACTATCTTTACCCATGCCTTATATAGTTTTGTAGATGAAAAAGGGTATCTAAACCTGAAAATTGATAAAGTTGATGGCAGAAAAAGCCCGATAACGACATTTGCCAACAGACAGAGTGCAAAAAGTAATTTGTTTAAAATAACAGAGGAATACAAGCTGTGTCAAAAATTAACAGGCCTTTATGATACAAAAAGCAGTTGTTTTAATTATACCATCAAAGCATGTAATGGAGCATGTATGCTAGAAGAATCAGTAGAAGATTACAATCACCGTGTTAAGCAAGTCGTCGACAAACACAGCTTTGAAAATAAAAACATAGTAATCATAGACAAAGGCCGTGAATATGATGAACATAGTGCTATTTTAATTGAAAATGGTGTTTTTAAAGGTATTGCGTTTTATAATTTGAACTACCAAATTAATACTATTGAAGTATTAAAAACGTTAATTACATCAATGGAAAATAACAGAGATGTACAACACATTATAAAAAGTTATTTACGCAGAAATAAAGTAAAAAAAATAATTGACCTATAAGGTATCCTATATGAAGCATTTTATTCTAGCACTTCTACTTTGTGTTGGTTTTATGGGGCTATCGCAAGAAAAAAGCACCTATACCTTTGGAAGAATTTCGCAACAAGATTATAATCTAAAAGTTTATGAAAGAGATTCTACCGCTAATGCTGTATTTATATATGAAAAAGGTAAAACTACATTTAAGCAAACTCATAATTCAATAATCATAAGCACTAAATATTATGCAAAAATAAAAATATTCAATAAGGAAGCTTTTGATATTGCTACAATTGAAATTCCTATTTACAATAACAAAAATTCAAGTGAAAAAGTAAAAGATATAAAAGCTATTACCCATAACGGTTTGCAAAAAATCTATTTATCGAAAGATAATATTTTTACTGAAAAGATAAGCGATAATTGGTCTGAGGTTAAGTTTACTATGCCTAATTTAAAAGAGAATAGCATCATAGAATATGAATACACCTTAGAATCTCCTTTCAAATTTAATTTTCAAGGTTGGGAATTTCAAGGAGAAATTCCAAAAATTAAAAGTGAATTCCATGCCCTAATTCCTGGTAACTATGTTTACAATAGAAGATTAAAAGGTTTTCAAAGATTATCCATAAACGAATCGAAAATAAAGAAAAGGTGTTTTTCCATTTCAGGTATTGCTGGTGAGGCAGATTGCGAGGAACTTATATATGCCATGGAATATATTCCTGCTTTTATTGAAGAAGATTATATGACTTCTAAAGGAAACTATCTATCGGCCATAAAATTTGAACTTTCTGAATACAAGGGTTTTAATGGAATTAATAAAAGATTTACTGAAACATGGAAAAGTGTAGATAAAGAATTTAAAGGAGAGAAAAGTGTAGGGCGACAACTTAGAAAAGTTGATTACCTTGAGAAACAACTACCAGAACAATATTTATCTGGAGCTAATGATTTGAACAAGGCTAAAAAAGTTTATAGTTTTATAAAAAATCATTTTACATGGAATAGCAAAACAAGATTATTTAGCGAAGTAGATGTAAAAGATGCTTTTTCTAACAAAATTGGTAATTCTACAGAAATAAACATAGCATTAATCAATGCCTTAAATGCTGCTGGGTTCGATACTGAAATAGTATTGCTATCAACTAGAAATAATGGACTACCAACCAAGCTATATCCCGTAATGACCGATTTTAATTATGCTATTGCAAAATTGAATATAGACGGTCAAAGCTATTTGTTGGATGCCACAAACAAACTCATGCCATTTGGTAAGTTACCTTTTAATACTCTGAATTCATATGGTAGAGTAATGAACTTTAAAAAAGGAAGTTATTGGATGGATATATTACCTGATAATAACAACAGGGAAATGATGTCAATGGATTTAGAAATTGATGAGGATGGAAACCTTAACGGTACCATTAAAAAAATGTATTCGGGTTATAGAGCTTTAAACCAAAGAGAAAAAATAAAAGAATCTTCAGAAGATGATTATTTAGAAGAAATTGAAAATGACGATAAAATAATTGTGAATAAATACCAAAACTTTAATTTAGATGAATTAGAAAAGAATTTAAAAGAAGAGTTTGAAATTACCATTGAAAGTAACTTGAACCAAAACCTAATGCTAATAAATCCTTTTATTCTGTCAAGAATTTCCAAAAACCCTTTTCAATTAAAGGAAAGAACGTATCCAATAGATTTTGGTTATTCCAGATCATTTACCTATACACTAAACTTAAAAATACCCGAAGGTTATACGGTAAAATCCTTGCCTAAAGATGCTGGGTTTAAATTACCAGATGGTGGTGGAATTTATGTTTTTAAGATTCAACAAAAAGAAAGTGTATTAAAAATGATTTATAAATTTGCCATAGGTAAAAGCTATTATTTACCACAAGAATATCCATATCTAAAAGAATTTTATACTCAAATTATCAAAACTCAAAATTCTTTGATAACTTTAGAAAAAATATAAACCCAATTTTGGCTGATCAAAACGAAAAACATAGCAGACATTGGCGTGCTACATTGCACGAGATAATCTACGGCACACATACACCCGCTGGCAGATTGTTTGATGTGGTATTACTAATAGTAATTCTTTACAGTATCATTATTGTAATGCTAGAAAGTGTTAAAGGGTATGATTTAAAATATCATGATTTCTTTAATATTTCCGAATGGGTTGTTACCATAATTTTTACCATTGAATATATTTTAAGAATAATCTGTGTTAAAAAGCCAAAAAAATATATTTTTAGTTTTTATGGTGTTATTGATTTACTTTCTACAATACCAAAATATTTATCCTTTTTCTTTGCCGGATCGCAATACTTTGCTGCATTTAGAGCGTTGCGACTACTAAGGGTGTTTAGAATTTTAAAATTGGTAAGATTCTTAGGAGAATCTAATAATTTAATGAAGGCTCTTAGGGCCAGTAGAGCGAAGATTTTTGTATTCGTTTTCGCGGTTTTAATTATATCAGTTATTCTTGGTACGGTTATGTATCTAGTAGAAGGACCTGAGCATGGTTTTAAGAGCATTCCACAAAGTATATATTGGACCATTGTAACACTAACTACTGTTGGTTACGGAGACATTTCACCACAAACCCCTTTGGGTCAGTTTATTGCTACCATTATTATGATTATAGGTTATGGCATTATTGCAGTACCTACTGGGATTGTTTCAGCGGAATATACTGCCGCCCATTCAAAACCTGAACATCATGATAAAGGCCGTTCTTGTAAAGCTTGCGGATCAGACATCATGAGAAACGATGCAGATTATTGCAGAATATGCGGTAATAACCTAAATGATGACTAATTATTTAATAACAATAATCGGTCCTACAGCTATCGGTAAAACAGCATTGAGTATTGCTATTGCTAAATATTTTAATACCGAAATACTTTCTTCAGATTCTCGTCAATTCTATAAAGAAATGAATATTGGTACCGCAGTACCCAGTCAATCGGAATTACAAGCGGTAAAGCATCATTTTATTCAGCATATTTCCATTCATGATGAATATAGCGTTGGGCATTTTGAAAAAGATGCTATCATAAAATTAGACAAATTGTTCGAAAAATATAAAGTTGTTGTTATGGCTGGTGGCAGTGGTTTGTATACTAATGCGGTGCTTTATGGATTGGATGATTTCCCCAAGGTTGACCCACAAATTAGAAAAGATTTAAAATTACAACTAAAGGAAAATGGAATCGCTTCACTTCAGACACAACTTAAGGAGCTGGATACTGAAACCTATCAAAATATTGATCTAGACAATCACCAACGGCTTATCAGAGCATTGGAAATTTGCGTGGGTACAGGCAAACCATTTTCAACATTTCAAACAAAAAATATGGTAAAAAGAAATTTTATTCCCATAAAAATCGGTTTAACAGCAGATAGGGAAATTATTTATAATAGAATTAATCGTAGAGTTGATCTAATGATTAAAAATGGCCTGCTTTCAGAAGCTAAAAATCTATTTAGACACAAAGACTTAAATGCCCTACAAACAGTTGGTTACAAAGAATTATTTTGTTATTTACAAGGAGAATATTCACTAGAAAATGCAATTGAAGAAATCAAAAAAAATACACGAAGGTTTGCCAAAAGACAGTTGACTTGGTACAGAAAAGATGATGAAATTAAATGGTTTGATTATATTGAAAAACCTGAGGTCATTGTTGAATCGATTAATCGGTTAATTGTATAATCAATATATCTTCTTATTGTATTTTTCGGGGTATTTAGCCGTTTTATCTTTATAAAAATCTTGTATTATAGTCATATCTTTTTCAAAATCGCCAGATAAATTTATGATTTTGCCTACACCTGCAATTTTCTGTTTATAGTCGGCAAAGCATAAACATACAGGTACATTGGCTTTAGTAGCAATGTGATAAAACCCTGTTTTCCATCTATCCACTCGGTCTCTAGTTCCTTCTGCGGGTACACCAAGAGCCAACTTTTCACTTGTATTAAAGAGTTGCACTGCATAATCTACCATGTTTGTACTTTTTTTTCTATCAACACCAATACCGCCCAACCATCTAAAGAAAAATCCGTGTACTCCTTTGGTATAAAAATCTTTTATAAAAAATTTAGCCTTAATATTGGCTTTCCAGTAAATGGCCAGACCAAATAATATATCCCAATTGGAAGTATGCGGTGCACCCAACATTACGCATTTATTCACTTTAAAATCAGAGACATATGAAGATTTCCAACCAAAAATGAACAGTACAAACTGGGCGATTAATTTTTTCATCTAATACAAATTATAAACTTTCATTAGCGTCTTCTCCATTTCTTTTTTAACCGCACTGGAAGGCCCCGAATAATGGTTGTTCATATAGCTAAAGATCAGAAATGTGCCTTTTTTGGTTATAAGATAGCCGCTTAGGCTCGATACAGCATTCAGCGTTCCCGTTTTTGCATAGACAAAAGGTTTGCCGTTATTGGCATACCAGTTTTTTATCGTTCCCGATTTTCCACCAACTGGAAAGTAGTTCAACAGTTTTTGCTTTGGTATTTCGTTGTACATTTTTTCCAATAATTTGACCGTGTTTTCAGGAGTAAACTGGTTGTATCTAGATAAGCCTGAACCATCCGCCCATCGCACCTCATGGGGCAAATCCTGTAAATAATTTTCTTTGGCATATTTTATACCTTCATATGTACTGTATTTATCGGAAACTGCTTTGCCTACCTGCAACATCAACTGTTCCGCAATAAAATTATCGCTAATGGTCAGCAATTGTTTATAGAGGCTATCATATCGTTGCCCATAGATATAATTAAAATTGTGCGTTGTTTTTGGAGAAATCAGCTTTATTTTTTTACCGATTGTATCGCTTAAAAGATCTGCCGTAAGTTGGTTAGAAGTTATAAATGGTACATCATAAGTGCGTTGACTATTTTTTTCTATATAAAATTGATTAGTTCTTAAATCTCGTCGTAACCTGATGGAATCCAAAGGTTTGATTTTATTTTTTAAATAGGTTGGATAACTTTTAATTTCCCCAATATCCCATTTATAGGTCAACATATTGCCGTAAATGGGAAAAAGACTCATTTCGGGCTGGTAATAATACGGATAATCTCCCCAAGCCCAACCAGCACCAAATGCAGGACCGTCAATTTTTGCATCTACCATATAAACACTGTCTTCTGCCTTTTTTAAAAAATTAAGCACTTTGGAACTTTCAAAATCATCATATAAAAGAGATGGATCTGCCGTACCTTTTATTACTAATGAGTCTTGTGATTTATAATATGCCAAACTTTTTACGGAATCCTTAAACGTTCGGTATGCAGCATAAAAGGTGTAGATCTTTGTATTAGAAGCTGGTGTAAAATATTTTGCTCCATTATGGTTTACCAATTGCTTTTTTGTAGCCGGATTGTACAGTACAAACCCTTTAAAAAAATCAGAAGACTCATTGTGTTTCTTTAAATCGTTCTTCAGTAGATATGTAGTTCCACAAGAAGATAATAGAAAGCTGATAATTAATATCTTAACTACTATTACGTAAAGTTTATTCTTCAAAATATTCATCTTTAAATCCTATTAAATATAATTTTTCTTGTGCTCTAGTTACGGCTGTATATAGCCATCTAAAATAAGCTAAACTAGTCCCATCGGGTAAATAAGGTTGTTCAACAAAAACCGTGTTCCATTGCCCGCCCTGCGATTTATGACAGGTCATGGCATAAGAGAACTTTATTTGTAGGGCGTTAAAGTAACTATTGTTCTTAACCATTTGCAATCTTTTGTACTTTGACTTTTCTTCTTCATAATCCTTAGATACCTCTTGATATAGTCGGTTAGATTCTTCGTAGGTCAACGAAGGGCTTTCACTTGACAAGGTGTCCAACAGTACAACCGTTTCAAAAGGCTTTTGATCTGGATAATCTATCATTCTTAGGTTTACCTCTGCAAATCTAAACCCGTATAAATCTATCCATTTAAAAATACGCAAGATTTCACAGATATCGCCATTAGCTATAAACCCTGCATCGGCATCATCCTCTAGCCAAAAATAGTTATTTTTTACCACCATCACATAATCTCCAGCAGCAATTTCATTTTCCTGTCCTCGAATGGCACTCCTAATTTGCTGATTGTATTGATTAGCACGTTTGTTAGAGCGAACAATAAAAGCGGTATCCTCTACTCCATTGCTATCATAAGCATCGGTAATAGCATCTTGAATGTCATAGCCCTCCGTCAAACGGATAATATCTGGAAAGCTCAAATTAAACTTGAAATTATCATAAATACCATCATGAAATAACGCTCTAATTTTAGTTGCATTAACTAAAATACCAGAATCTTGGTGCTGACGCATAACCTCATTCAATTCAATTTCAATAACTTGCTTATGATAATTTATCTCAAAAGTTTCTGCTTTTAAAGCTGGACTCAATTCCAATTTTACAGGCGGTAGTTGAGCAGTATCACCAACAAAGACCATCTTGCAATTTTTACCAGAATAAACATAGGACATTAAATCGTCCAAAAGTGAAGCTTGGTCAGCGAATTTTGTATTACCCGTATTGTCAGGTATCATTGAGGCCTCATCAACAATAAATAGTGTATTGGTATGCTTATTTTGCTGTAATGTAAAGGCCACACCTCCATTTTTAGATTTACGTGGGTGATAGATTTTTTTATGAATTGTAAACGCCTTTTTACCAGAATAATTTGAAATAACTTTGGCAGCTCTACCCGTTGGTGCTAATAAAACCGATTTCATACCAACGCTCAAAAGATTATTTACTAAAGTACTCATAACAGTAGTTTTACCAGTACCTGCAAATCCTTTTAATATAAAAACTGTGTTTTTATCTTTATTATAAATGTAAGTGGATAATTTGAATAGTAAATTATCTTGAGTTGATGTTGGCGTAAATGGAAATTTACTTTTAAGTCTCTTATAAAAGTCTTTAGGGTTTGAAATCATTAAGTCTTAATACGAATTAGCCAAAGGTACAAATAGATTTAGCATAAAAGTTTTAACTTTAATTTTTTTTTGTAGATTTGCTGTATAACCATTAAAAATCAAATTTATTAAAAGATGAACACAATTCTAATCATCCTAGCCTCAATCGTAGTAGTGGGACTGCTCGCTTATTTAATTGTAAATAAAATCCCCAAAGGAGTAAGACCTGTAATTTCTATTTTACTATGGTTGCTTATTGCTTTTTTAGGATATAGTATCTATAAAGCAATTATGGGGCCTATAGAATTTAATAAAGAAAAGGTAAGTAGGTACTCTCCTGTAATTGAAAACTTAAAGATGATACGTGATGCAGAATTGGCTCACAGAGAAGTAACTGGTGATTTTACTGCAAATAAAGCAAACCTCATTAAATTTATCGATACCGCGAAGTTTGCCATTACAGAAACGAAAAACATCGTAGTCCAAGAGCAAAGAGGTGCACTTACTATTGATGTGGAAAAAAGAGTTGTTGATACCATTGGGTTTAAAGATGTACGTGCAGATTTTGCTGGAAAAGACTACAAAAACATGTTTAAAGTACCGGGTACAGATGCGGAATTTGATTTAGAAACCAATTATGTAGAAAAAGTACAAGGAGTTAAAGCTCCTGTATTTATAGCAAAAGTAGATAAAGCTGTTGTACTTCAGGGTATGGACAAATCTTTAATAAGACAAGAAAAAGAAGCTTTAGGAGGTGTTGATGTGAGAGGTGAGTATATTTCTGTAGGTTCTTTAGAAGATGTTAAAACAAGTGGTAACTGGCCACCTTCATATGATACAGCAGAAGAAAAAGCTAAAAACGAATAGTTTAGATGTTAATCATCTAGAGAACAATCATTTATCCATCCAATTCAGTTTGGGTGGATTTTCTTTTTGTGTTCTGGACAAAGAAAATAATAATTTTATAGCTTTAAGTGATTATGTTTTTAATGAGCCTAATAACTCCCCGCAACGTTTAATAGCAAATATCTCTTCAATATTTGGAAATGAAGAGTTGCTGAAACAAAAGTACAGCTCTGTTAACGTAACCCATGTAAACGATTTGTTTACATTAGTACCAAAACCTCTATTTAATGAAGATAAGCTTCAAGAATATGTAAGATTCAACACTAAAGTATACCCTCAAGATTATTTGGTTTTTGATGAAATAAAAAATCTGGACATTATCAGTATTTTTATTCCTTTTGTTAATATCAATAATTTCTTAATAGATCAATACAATCATTTTGAATATAAGCACAATTCAATTGTTTTAATAGAGAACCTATTATCAATTTACAAGTACAGTTTAGTGCCTAAGGTATTTGCTCATGTTGCTGATGGTCATTTTGAATTGATAGTTATTGCTAACAAAAAATTACAGTTTTACAATACATTTAAGTTCTCAACCAAAGAGGATTTTATCTATTATGTTTTATTCACTGCAGAACAATTAAAATTGAATCCTGAAAAGTTTGAATTTATATTTTTTGGTCATGTCGAAAAAGAAGATTCTTTATTTAAAATTGCATATAAGTACATCAGAAATGTAAGCCTGCTTGAGAACAGATCAAAATATAGTTTTGACCCAGTTTTTACCGAAACCGATAAACGTACTTATTATTCTATATTAAATCAATACTAATTAGTTTACTAAGTATTATGCGAATTATTTCAGGAAAGCATAAAGGCAAAAGAATTACAGCTCCAAAAAAGTTGCCTGCAAGACCAACTACAGATTTTGCTAAAGAAGCACTTTTTAACATTATAAACAACAATTATTATTTTGATGAATTGTCCGTATTAGATCTTTTTGCTGGTATTGGTAGCATTAGCTTAGAATTTTCTTCTCGCGGAGCAAAAACGGTAACAAGTGTTGATAATCATTATAGTTCGGTGCAATTTGTTCAAAAAACAGCTGATGAACTTCAGCTTAATATTAGAGCATTAAAAAGTGATGTTTTTAGTTATCTGGCTAATAATAAAATGACTTTTGATATTATTTTTGCTGATCCGCCCTATAGTTTTGCAAAAGAGCAATTAGAAAAAATTATATCTTTAGTTATTGAAAATAGAATGATAAATGAGGATGGTTTACTAATCATAGAGCATTCTAAACATACAGATATTTCAGACTTACCAAATTTTAGCTATTCAAAAAAATATGGTAGTAGTATGTTTAGTTTTTTTGACAATTAATTAATACTTAATATCCATTGAAATATTACAGCTTAAACAACAACGCAAAAGAGGTCTCATTTAAAGATGCCGTAATCAAAGGATTGGCTGAAGACAAAGGGCTTTACTTTCCTGAGAAAATCATTCCATTAGAAAAGGATATTATTGACAATGTAGATCAATATTCTAATGGGGAAATTGCTTTTAAAGCCATTCGGCAATTTGTTGGAGATGAAATTCCTGATACCGTTTTAAGAGAAATTATTACAGATACGCTTTGTTTTGATTTTCCTTTGGTTGATATAGAAGAGAATATTAAAACGCTAGAATTATTTCATGGCCCAACTATGGCATTTAAAGATGTTGGAGCCAGGTTTATGGCTCGTTGCCTAGGATATTTGAATAGAAATAGTGATAAAGAAGTAACCGTTTTAGTAGCTACATCGGGAGATACGGGTGGTGCTGTGGCGAGTGGTTTTTTAGGGGTTGAAAATGTAAAGGTTGTGATTTTATATCCTAGTAAAAAGGTTAGTGAAGTCCAAGAAAAACAATTAACTACTTTAGAGCAAAATATTTCTGCCTTAGAGGTTGATGGCACTTTTGACGATTGTCAAGCTATGGTAAAAAGGGCATTTTTGGATACTTCAATTACTGATACAAAACAATTAACATCGGCCAATTCAATAAACGTAGCACGTTGGTTACCGCAATTATTCTATTTCTTTTTTGCTTACAAACAGTTAAAAAATAAGAACAAGAAACTTTTTTTTTCAGTACCTAGTGGAAATTTTGGAAATATTTGTGCGGGGATGATGGCAAAAAAACTAGGTTTGCCAATTCATCAATTTATTGCTTCAACTAATATCAATGACGTTGTTCCCAACTACTTGAAAACTGGAGAATACGATCCAAAACCATCACATCAAACCATATCGAATGCTATGGATGTTGGTGACCCAAGTAACTTTATCAGGATTCAAAAAATATATAATGATGATTTGGAAACGTTAAAAAAAGACCTTCTCTCCTATTCTTTTACCGACCAAGAGACTAAAAGAGCCATGCTGCACCTCTATAAAAATTGCAACTATATTGCAGACCCACATGGAGCAGTAGGCTATCTTGGACTTAAAAAATATTCATTACCAAACGATGCCTATGGCATCTTTTTGGAGACGGCACATCCTGTAAAATTTTTAGATGTAGTTGAGCCCGTAATTGGAAAAACCATAGATTATCCTCCGCAAATAAAAGCTGTCATTGATAACACGAAAAAAGCAACATTTATCAAAACTTATGATGAGCTAAAATCTTTTTTACTCGATTAAGTTTTCGACGAATTCATGAATTCAATAAATTTCTTTTTATATGCTCTACCAATAGGCAGTTCATATTTTAGAATTTCAACATCGTTATTTGTATATGCCGTAATCTTATCAATAGCTGCTATATATGATTTATGAATTCTGAAAAAGTAATTTTTATTTAATAATTTTTCAAAATTACCAATAGATTGTTTTGTCAATACACTTTTATCTAGAAGAACAATTTTTACATAATCTTTTAACCCTTCAACATATAAAATATCTTGTAAATTTATTTTTATGAATTTTCTCTCTGAACGTACCATTATAAAATCATTGGTATTTTCTTTTACCGAATCAGCTTGTCCTCTTTTCTTATCCAAAAACTTATCAATAGATTGCAAAAACCGCTCAAACGGAATCGGTTTTACCAAATAATCTAAAATACTCAAATCAAAACCCTGAACCGCAAACTCTCTAAACGCAGTCGTTACAATTATTTCTGGTCTATCTTTTAATGCTTTAACAAACTCTAAACCATTTAGATCAGGCATTTGTATATCTATAAACAAAAGATTAATGCTTTTGTCTTTTATTTTCATAAATGCTTCGACTGGTTCAGTGTAAGCACCAACCACCTTGAAATTAGGGAGTTTATCCAAATAGTTGGCAATCACGTCTATTGCCAAAGGCTCGTCATCAACGATAAAACAGTTATATATCATCTTTATTTAAATTTAGGAGTAATTTAGCTTCATAATAGTTTACGGCATCTTCTATTTCTAATGTATAACGTTCTTTAAATAAAAGTTCTAGTCTTTCTTTTACATTCTGTAAACCCATCCCTGAGTTTTTTTCAGGCACTTGTTTTTTTAGTGATTTACTATTTTTAAATGTTATTAAAAGGGTACTGTTCAATAATTTTATTTTAACAGTTATCCAAAAAATTCCTTTTTTATTTTTACCTCCATGTTTAAAGCAGTTCTCAATAAAAGGTAATAAAAGCAAGGGCGGTGTTTTTATATTACGAACATCATCTATATCAAATTCTACAGATAGACTCTTGTCATAACGCAATTTTTCTAATGTGATATAATTTTCCATCAACTCGATCTCATCTTTAAGAATGACTTCTTTTTCACCAGATTGATACACCAAATATTCCAGCAAATTAGATAATTTTAAGATACTTTGTGAGGTTTGTTCAGAATCATTTACGGATAAGCTATAAATATTGTTAAGTGTATTAAATAAAAAGTGAGGGTGCAGTTGCCTCTTTAATATTTCTAAATCTGATTTTGCCTTTGCAATGATAAGTTGCTCATTGACCTTAGCTTGTATTCTCCAATCAGAAATTATATAAATACAGATAGCAAGGGCGATAATAGCATAGTCCCTAATTGCGTTTTTAACAACCTTTGTCATAGGCATTTCACCTACATATCCTGAATTCAAATAATTGACAATTTCCAACCATTCCACACGGGCAAATAATATGGCAATAGCAATACTTATGCAAACTAAAATAAAGACAACTATTTTATTTTTCTTTAGCAATTTGGGAATAGCATAAAACAACATAAAATATGTTGGTACCATTACAATAGGTAATGAAATTACCAATGACCTTAAGGTTCTAAAATGTTCAACACCATCAAGATGTGGTAGGTTGGCTAAATATTCCGAAGCCAAATACAACAACCAAAATAGCAAATGAGATATGATTTTTTTTACAGTAAATCCTGTTTTGTGCATTGATCGTATTTTAGATAAATATCTGAATTAATTGGCATTTTCCAAAAGTTAATAGACAAACTGATTAATTGCATATAGCAATTATTGTCCTTCGACGACAATCAACCTTTTAAGGTATTATAGCCGTTACTATATTAAATAGCATCGTTGGTCTATTTTTCAAAATTCTATTTAAAGTAGTTGCTAATTTCGGCTTTAACTATTTGTTTAACTAAAATTTTATATCATGAAAAATCTAAAAAAAATTGTATCTGTATTAACCATTCTGACATTAACATTTTTTGTTCCTGCAATACTCAACAGTAGTAATTTAACTTCAAAAGTAGCACCTTTTGATAAAACAGGTGGAGCCTATTTGACAATTGCGGGTAAATTTGGTGGTGACATATCAAAACAAGAAATTGAAGATAATTATAAACTGGGAGTTGAAGGATGTGCCAAAGGCTCTAAAATTACCCAATTTACAATTCATATTAAAGCTACGGGTAAAACCATAACCGTAAAAGAGGATACCGACACCTTAAATAGTAAAATTCTTTCACATTTAAAGGATTTAAAGAAGGGAGATACATTTACTTTTAAAAATGTTAAAGCCAAATTGCCATCGGGCAGTAACGTTGATGTAGTTAGCAGGACGTTTACCATAGTCTGACAAAAACCTCAAGTAAAAAGGTTCATTTAACAATTAAATGAACCTTTTTTGTTATAATTACTTTATCAAACAATTTAGATTCAAATTCGTACAACAATAATTCAAGCTTATGACGAATTAAAATCTTTTTTACCCCATAATTAATCCTTAATTTTGCGGGACGAATTTATTTATAATTCATCTTTATTATGAAAAATACTGCCTTAACTCACATTCACGAAGCTCTTGGAGCCAAACTAGTTCCTTTTGCAGGTTACAATATGCCCGTTCAATATGAGGGAATTAACGTAGAGCATGAAACCGTTAGAAATGGTGTTGGTGTTTTTGATGTTTCGCATATGGGTGAATTTTTAATTACGGGGCCAAACGCATTGACGTTAATTCAAAAAATGTGTTCTAATGACGCTTCAAAGCTGGTAGATGGTCAGGCACAATATAGTTGTTTCCCGAATGAAAAAGGTGGTATTGTTGACGATTTAATTATTTATAGATTAAATGGAGAAAAGTTTCTTTTGGTGGTAAACGCATCAAATATTGATAAAGATTGGGAATGGATTAGTAAACACAATACGATGAATGCAGATATGCGAAATTTATCTGAAGATTTCTCTTTGTTGGCTATTCAAGGACCAAAAGCGGCAAAAGCGATGCAATCATTGACTTCGGTGGATTTGGAAAATATGAAGTACTATACGTTTGAAGTTGCTGATTTTGCAGAAATTGAACACGTAATAATTTCAGCCACTGGTTATACAGGTTCTGGTGGGTTTGAAATTTATTGCAAAAACTCTGAAGTTGAACAAATTTGGAATAAAGTGTTGGAAGCGGGTGCAGATTATGGCATCAAACCTATCGGGTTAGCGGCCAGAGATACCTTACGTCTAGAAATGGGTTTCTGTTTGTACGGAAATGATATAGATGATAGTACTTCGCCTTTGGAAGCCGGTTTGGGTTGGATAACCAAATTCACCAAAGATTTTGTAAATTCTGAAAATTTGAAAAAACAAAAAGAAAGAGGTTTAGAACGCAAACTAGTTGGTTTTGAATTGGATGACCGAGGTATTCCTAGACAAGATTATGATATTGTTGATGGTAATGGAAAAAAAATTGGTGTAGTAACTTCTGGAACTATGAGCCCTTCGCTTAAAAAAGGTATAGGGTTAGGATATGTTCCTGCTGTTTTTGCAACCGCTGGAAGCAAAATTAACATTCAAATAAGAAAAAATGCTGTTCCGGCAACAGTAGTTAAATTACCTTTTTACAAGGCTTCTTAATCAAGTCTTTTGCTTCTTTTTCTTAGCCGCAGGAAACAATACATTGTTTAAAATCAGTCGATATCCAGGAGAATTTGGGTGTAAATCTAATTCCGTTTTAGGATCTCCTACCCTATGCGTATAATCTTCAGGGTCATGACCGCCATAGAAGGTCCACATGCCTTTACCTTTTACACCATGAATGTATTTGGCTTCGTCATTTACCTTGTTTTCACCCATAACCAACACAGTAGATTTTACATTGGCTCGGTCATAACTTGTAGTTTGCCCCATAAAACCTTTTACCAATAAAGTATGATTCTGCGTAAGCATTGTAGGAACAGGATCCCATTTGGCGGAATATTCTTGTAATGAAAAGTAATCTTCGGTACGCTGAATATATCGTTTTCGGGTCATATCGATTGATGAAAATTCATATTCGGTTGGGCTTCGCACCAATCTAAAATCGGTAAAAGCAAAGGTTTTTTCAAAATCAATTTTATCTTGATAATTAGGTTCTGAAGGGTCACCATCGAACATAGCTTCAGCTATATCAACACCTTCAGCAGCTAGAGCAATATCAAAACTATCGGTTGCCGAACACATGGCAAACATAAAACCTCCACCAATAACAAAATCACGTATTCCTAAAGCTACTGCTAATTTTTGTTCAGACACTTTATCGTACCCTAACTTTGTGGCCAATTTTTCAGCATAAGCTTTACCTTCTATATACCAAGGAGCTGCACGGTACGATCCATAGAATTTACCATATTGCCCAGTAAAATCTTCGTGATGCAAATGCAACCATTCGTATTTAATCAATTCATCACCTAATACTTCTTCATCATAAACAACGTCGTAAGGAATTTCAGCATAATTCAAAACCATTGTTACGGCATCATCCCAAGGCATTTTATCTTTAGGTGAATACACCGCAATTTTAGGTGCTTTTTCCAACGTTACAGCTTCCATATTTTGTGAGGGACTTGCAATTAGTTCCAATATTTGCATGGCTTCAGTATCAGATATAACCTCATAAGAAACACCTCTTATTTTACACTCATTCCTAAACTCTTGATGATCTTCCAACAAAAACGAACCACCTTTGTAATTCAATAACCATTTTACATCGTTCCCTTTTTGTAAGGAAAAATAGGTAATACCGTAGGCCTTTAAGTGATTTTCTTGACTAACATCATCCATAGGTATTAAGATAAATGAAGCAAAAGCCATTTGACTCAATAATACTACTACGGCACAAACAATATGTTTTAATTTAAAACTCAAAAGTCAATAATTTAAGAATGACCAAATTTACGATTATTAAAATTAACTTGAATAGGACTTCGAGTTAATAAAATTGTAATAAATTGCGTAATCAATATTTTCAACTATGACAAACCTGCAAAACCTTTTCTGTTGTTTAGTTTTCTTAACAATTTCCTCCTGTCAATCTTCAGACGAAAAATTAGGAGATTTTAAATTACTCCCATCACCTCAAGATTTTGAAATTAAAGGCAATAGCTCGTTAAAATATAATGATGTAAAATCTTGTTTTGCAATAGATACTGAACTCCCTGTATTGGACAATTTATTAGCAAAAATTACGGTTAGTGAAAAACCTGAAGGAGCAACTATTATTTATGCTATTGATAGTACACTCTCACTAGCCGACCAGGGTTATAAAATGACCATAGCCAAAAAGAAAATATTTATTAACGCCAAAGACAAAGCAGGTTTGTTTTATGGTTTTAAAACCTTAGAACAATTGCTTCAAGATGCTAAAGAACAAAATGTATATCTGCCCGAATGCACCATTGAGGACTACCCCTTACTCTCCTATCGTTCAATCCATTTGGACATAAAGCACCACTTAGAAAAAACAGAATATTATTACCAACTGATAGATAAATTGGCCAGTTATAAGGTAAACGGCATTATAGTAGAGCTAGAAGATAAATTAAAGTACGAACGGCAACCTGAGGTAGCTTCCGCTGATGCCTTGAGTATTGAAGAATGGCAAAAATTATCTGATTATGCCAAAGAACGCCATATCGAAATTAGTCCGTTGGTTCAAGGATTGGGGCATGCTTCATTTATTTTAAAACACGATAAGTACAAACATTTACGTGATGATCCAACAAATGATTGGGCCTTTAATCCACTAGACCCCGAAACTTACGAAGTTCAATTTGATCTATATCTCGATGCTATGGAAGCCACACCGCATGGAAAATATTTGCATGTTGGGGGTGACGAAGTACATACTTCGGGCAGGAATAGTGGTAAATCTTCGCTAGAATTACAATTGATGTGGCTCAACAAAGTTTCAAAGTTTGCCGAAGAGCATAATCGAATTCCTATTTTTTGGGACGATATGCCCTTAAAAATCGCCAATGTATATCAGCCAATGTTCAATCTAGAACTTAATCAAAAAGAAGTGGATAGTATCTGGGCAAAAAATGAGCATAAGCTTGTAGAATTTTTGGACCTTTTCCCTAAAAATTGTATTTATATGCGATGGAACTATAGCAAACCACAAGCGTTAGGTAATGCCAAAGCCATGGAATGGTTTCAAAAACATGACATGGAAGTTTTGGGAGCCACGGCCGGACAGACCAGATGGGTATTGATGCCGCAGGAAGAAAGTAATATGGATAACATCAAGTCTTTTGCCCTTTCGTCCATAGACAATAACCTTAGGGGGTTGTTATTGACCCTTTGGGATGATGACTCTCCGCATTTTGAATTGTACATGCGTGGTATTATTACATTTTCTGAATATACTTGGGCTGGTGAGAAAAGAAATAATGAGGAGCTAAAATCCGCTTACCGGCATAGGGAATTTTCGCATCAAGTTTCCGACCCTGAGTTTGCTTTTATAGACAGTTTAGAACTACCCGTTGCTTTTTGGAAAAATGCATTATTAAATGGAAATAGACGGAATTATTTAATGAGTAGCGAAAATGCAATTGATAAAGATGTTATCGATTTGCCAGACTCCAATAAAAAAGGAGAATGGAGCAAAAGACATAAGGAACGTTTGACAAAAGCTGAAAAAATGATCACTCTAAACGATTCTATTGCCGAAAAAATAGAAACCCTAAAATCAAAAGCCAACCGCAATATATATACGCTTGAAGTTTATGAACAGGTAAACAAACTGACACAATACACCTCAAGATTGCTTATTGTTTTAAAAGAATATGACAATGCAACGGACAAAAAAGAAGAATCAGATGCCATAAATAATTTGAGAAAATTAAAAGATGATTTTAAACCCTTGAGAAATGAATTTGAAATGGTTTATGGAAAAACACGTATTCTGACCAAACCAGATGATTACATTTTAGACCAAGACCACCATGTGCATTTGGCAAATCAGAGTATTTCATTTGACTGGCAATTTTATGCGGAGATGCTCTTTTTAAAGAAATTGGATGAAGAGTTGCTTAATAAAGTAGAAAAAATAACAGATTAAATTCTTTTAAAATCTCAAGTGTAATATTTAGCGTCTAAAACGGCACATCCCCATCATCATCATTTTGAGGGATATTGTCAAAAGCATCATTTGGATTTTGTGGTGTTATAAAATCGTTCATTTTAGATTGAAATTCACTTGAAAAAGATTCTTCCAGATCAGAGAATTCTGCCAAATGCCCAGTAAATTTTAATCGGATATTTTCTAAACCACCGTTTCTGTGTTTGGCTACAATAAATTCTGCTTGTCCCTCACATGGGCTACGTTCTTCGTCATCCCATTCCGTTTGCCCGTAATACTCGGGTCTATAAATAAACGAAACTATATCCGCATCTTGTTCAATAGCTCCAGATTCACGTAAGTCAGATAACAATGGACGCTTACTTCCTCCACGTGTTTCTACTGCACGCGACAATTGGGATAAAGCAATTACTGGTATGCTCAATTCTTTAGCCAGTGCTTTTAAGTTTCTAGAAATGGTAGAAATTTCTTGCTCTCTATTTCCGCCACCTTTGTTTACCGAACCAGCGGTCATTAATTGTAAGTAGTCAATAATAATAATTTTAACACCATGTTGTGAAGCCAAACGTCTTGCTTTTGCACGTAAATCAAAAATAGATAACGATGGCGTATCGTCAATAAATATAGGTGCTTTAGAAAGATTTTTAACTTTTACGTTCAGTTGTTCCCATTCATGAGGCTGTAAATCGCCTTTTCTTAATTTACCTGATGATATTCCTGTTTCACTCGAAATCATTCTTGTAATTAATTGAACGGAACTCATTTCCAACGAAAATATAGCTACGGGTGTATCAAAATCTATGGCTACATTTTTTGCCATGGACATTACAAATGCTGTTTTACCCATACCTGGTCTAGCGGCCAAAATTACCAAATCCGAAGGTTGCCAACCAGAAGTCAACGCATCTAATTTGGTAAACCCAGATGCGATACCACTCATACCCTCTTTATTGGAAATTTCTTCAATTTTTTTAAGTGCTTGTGAAACTAAACCTTCAGCAGCTTCTGAACTTTTTTTCAAATTACCTTGAGTAACTTCAAATAATTTGGTCTCAGCAGAATCTAATAAATCAAAAACATCAGAAGTTTCGTCATACGCTTCATCAATAATCTCACTAGAAATGCTTATTAAACGTCGTTGAATATATTTTTGGATAATAATACGTGCATGGAACTCAATATGAGCTGAAGAAGCTACTTTTTGTGTTAGGCCTACCAAATAAAAATCCCCGCCAACACTTTCAAGCTGTCCGTCCTTTTTTAATTGACTGGCAACGGTCAATAAATCTATCGGTTCAGATTCGTTGAACAACCTAAACATGGCATCAAAAATAAGCTGATGTGCTTGTTTATAGAATGCATCGGCATGCAAAATGTCAATAACATCATCAACACCTTTTTTATCAATCATCATTGCTCCCAACACAGCTTCTTCAAGATCAACAGCTTGTGGTGGCAATTTGCCTTTTTCTAAGTTAATTAGAGTGCCCTTATTGGGTCTTTTTGTGCTTACAGGTCGTAAATTTTCCATTGGAACAAAAGTAATTTTTTCTTTATCAATTTTATCCTAAAATACAATTATATTTGAACAGAAACTGTTAACAAGTCATATTTTTGTTAATAAGTTTTACACTCTATTTTTTTAAGTATTTTTGACTAATGAAGAAACTAACCCAATATCAAATACTTAGCCTATTATTACCTGTACAAATACTTTTAGTAAAGCTCATTTCCTATTTCCCAAATAGTGTAGAGCGTTATTATTCCAATGGTATTTATCCATTAATTTCCAAAATTTTTAGGTTCATTTTTGGTTGGGTTCCTTTTTCCGTTGGCGATATTTTTTATTTTTTGCTGGGATTATTTTTACTCATTGGAATTGTAAAGTGGATTAAAACCAAATTCAGGAAAACCAAACAACAACTTTTTAAATTAGGTGCTTACTTATCCATATTTTACTTTCTCTTTCATATACTTTGGGGGTTAAATTATTACCGAAACTCTTTGTACACAAACTTACAATTAGAGCAAAAACCATATACAGTTGAAGATTTAGATACCTTAACTAAAAAGTTAATTGACAATTTAAAATATACACAAAATCAATTGGTTGAAAATGATTCCATAGCTGTGTTAGTTCCATATTCTAACAATGAAATTTTAGAAAAAACGAAATCGGTATATGCCAATTTTGCTAAGAGTTATCCAGAATACAATTACAAAACCGCGTCGTTAAAAAAATCATTATTCAGTTTGCCATTGAGCTATATGGGATTTTCAGGATATTTGAATCCAATTTTTGGAGAAGCACAGGTAAATAGTAAAGTTCCAAAAGTTACTTTACCAGCAATAAGTTGCCATGAAGTTGCACACCAATTGGGAATAGGGTTTGAAAATGAAGCCAACTTTATAGGCTTTTTAGCCGCTTCAAAAAGTAATGATTACTATTTTAAATATTCCGCATATATAAAAGCACTTCGGTTTTCCATAGCAGGTTTGTATTATATGGATGAAAAACTAGCAAATGAATACATTGATAGAATTCCGAAAGGCGTGTTAAAAAACATCAAAGAATCAGAAGAATTTTGGATGTCTTACCAAAATAAATTAGAACCATTTTTTAAAATCTTTTACGATGGCTACTTGAAAGCAAATCAACAAAAAGAAGGTATGAAATCGTATAGCAGAATGGTTGATTTACTAATTGCCTACGACAAAAAATATGGAATATAGCTTGTTAATTAAAATTTGAAATTTCATCTTCTACTTAGATTTATATTCCTTAATTTTAGATTTTTACAATTAAAAATAAATTAACGAATGAAACTACCAAACATCGCACTACAGTTTAGGGTATTCTTATGTATCACTTTCTTAAGTTTTACGACCATTTCTGCTCAAGAATATTTCCCTAAAAACAATGGTGTAAAAACCAAAAACACCAATTATACTGCATTTACAAATGCCACTATAATTGTAAGCCCCACTCAGACCATTAAAAAAGGTACGCTATTAATTAAAGACGGAAAAGTAAGCAATGTTGGCTCCAACATTACTATCCCTAAAAACACAATTAAAATTGACTTAAAAGGAAAAAGTATTTACCCCTCTTTTATAGATGCCTATTCTGATTTTGGAGTGGCAAAACCCACACCACAACGAGGTAGTTTTGGGCAACCACCACAGTACGATACCAAACGCAAAGGGTATTATTGGAACGAGCATATTAGAGCGGAAACCAATGCATTAAACGCTTTTAAGTTTGATTCTAAAAAAGCTGAAGGGCTTCGTAATGCCGGATTTGGTGTTGTAAACACACATGTACAAGATGGTATTGTACGGGGTAATGGTATCTTGGTTGCCTTAAATTCCGAAGGTTCGGATTCCCATCGGTTATTAGACGTAAATTCTGCACAATATTTGTCTTTTAACAAGAGTAGTGCTTCAAGGCAAGTTTATCCTACTTCATTAATGGGTGCAATGGCATTATTACGACAATTATATTTAGATGCTGATTGGTATGCAAAGGGAAACGTTGATACCAAAGATTTAACCTTAGAAGCCTTCAACAAAAATAAAAATCTAAAACAAATATTTTATGCTGGAAGCAAAGTCAATGCGTTGAGAGCAGATAAAGTTGGTGACCAATATGGAATACAATATACCATTGTAGGACAAGGCAATGAGTACCAACTCATAGATGAAATTAAGAAAACCAATGCCACATTTATAATACCTGTAAATTTTCCCAAGGCTTATGATGTTGCCAATCCCTTTCAAGCAGATCATATCAATTTAGAGGATATGCGGTATTGGAATCAAGCTCCAACAAACCTAAGCGTGTTATCAAAAAACAATGTCCCATTTTCATTAACTACGCATAGTTTAAAATCAGTAAAAAGTTTTCATAAAAACTTGCAGAAAGCGATACAATATGGTCTGGACAAAACAAAAGCCTTAGAAGCACTTACAACTGTACCTGCTCAGATATTAGGAAAAACAAATCTAATAGGCACTTTGAATAAGGGTAAACAAGCCAACTTTTTAATTACGGATGGTGATATTTTCGACCCAAAAACTAAATTGTACGAGAATTGGGTGCAAGGAACAAGAAACGTGATAAAGGATAGTTCTGTTAAAGATTTGTCAGGCTCATATGCCTTAAATTTAGATGGAAAAACGTATGACCTTACTTTTTCTGGTGATGCTGAAAAACCCAAAGCGTCTATTAAAAAAGATAGTACCAAGTTAAAAACTAGTGTTACCTACGCCAATGATTGGTTAGGATTAATTATTATGGATAAAGAAGATGTACATCGACTAAACGCCAGAGTAAATGCCGATACCGATAACCTAATGGGAGAAGCTCATATGGCCAATGGTAATACAGTAAATTGGTCAGCTACAAAAAAACCATCAACAGACAAAAAGAAAGAAGATAAAAAAGAAAAACCCATTTTTGATGTAATGCCTTTAACTTATCCTAATGTTGGTTATGGGTTTTCTGAAAAACCAAAAACTGAGACCATTTTATTTAAAAATGCAACGGTGTGGACTAATGAGAACGAAGGCATTCTTAAAAATACAGATGTATTATTAAAAAATGGAAAAATTGCAAAAATAGGCACTAATTTATCTTCTGTATCAGCCAAAGTAGTTGACGCTACTGGGAAACATTTAACGGCAGGAATTGTAGATGAGCATACACATGTTGCAGCAGCTAGTAGTAATGAGGCAGGGCATAATTCTACTGCTGAAGTTAATATGGAAGACACTATTGATAGTGAAGACATTAATATTTACAGGAACTTGGGTGGTGGTGTAACCACAATGCAAATCTTACACGGTTCTGCTAATCCAATTGGTGGAAGGTCGGCCATAGTTAAGTTAAAGTGGGGAGAAATTGGTGACGATATGATTTATACAAATTCTCCAAAATTTATAAAGTTCGCATTAGGCGAAAATGTAAAACAATCCAGATATCCAACAACTACAAGTAGGTTCCCACAATCGAGAATGGGTGTTGAACAAATGGTAACGGATTATTTCCAAAGAGCGAAAGAATATGATGCTCTTAAAAAAAGTGGCAAACCGCATAGAAAGGATATTGAAATGGAAGTGTTGGCAGAAATTTTGAACAAGGAACGCTTTATTACGGCTCACTCTTATGTGCAAAGCGAAATTAATATGTTAATGAAAGTTGCTGAAAAGTTTAATTTTAACATCAACACCTTTACGCATATTTTGGAAGGCTATAAATTAGCCGATAAAATGAAGGAACATGGTGTTGGCGGTTCTACTTTTTCAGATTGGTGGGCATATAAGTATGAAGTTAATGATGCCATTCCTTATAATGCTGCCATTATGCATAACGCTGGTGTAGTTACTGCTATCAATTCGGATGATAGAGAAATGTCCAGACGTTTAAACCAAGAAGCGGGTAAAACCGTGAAATATGGCGGTGTTTCTGAAGAAGAAGCTTGGAAATTTGTGACTTTAAATCCTGCAAAATTATTACACATAGATGATCGAGTTGGCAGTATTAAAGTGGGTAAAGATGCCGATGTGGTGTTATGGACAGACCATCCTCTTTCTGTATATGCTAAAGCTGAAAAAACCATTATTGAGGGTAAAGTCTATTTTGATTTAGAACTGGACAATCGACAACGAAAAGCCATCAAAAAAGAACGAAATAAACTTATTGCAATGATGTTGCAAGAAAAAAATGGTGGAGCACCAACACAAGCACCAAAAAAGAATGTAAAAAAAGAGTTGCATTGCGATACCATCAACCACTAAAACCTCATACAATGAAAATTATAAAAAATATAGTATTAAGTCTGTTATTAGTATGTACGATTCAACTAACGGCACAACAAACACCAGCAGATGCTCAATCTGAAACCATTACCATAGTAGGTGCAACGTCACACATAGGCAATGGTGAAGTGATTGAAAATAGTGTAATTACTTTTGAAAATGGTAAGATCACTACAATTGAAAAAGCTACTACAAGTAATATTAACGGTAAAATTATTGATGCCAAAGGTAAGCATGTGTATCCAGGTTTTATTGTACCTAATTCTACATTGGGATTAGGGGAAATTGATGCGGTTAAAGCATCGGTTGACCAAGCTGAAATTGGTGGTATCATTCCCCATGTGCGTAGTTTAATTGCTTATAACGCTGAATCTAAAGTAGTAGAAAGCATGCGTCCGAACGGTATATTATTAGCTCAGGTTGCACCTACAGGTGGTAGAATTTCTGGCACATCTTCCATAGTACAATTAGATGCCTGGAATTGGGAAGATGCTGCTGTTAAAATTGATGATGGTATTCATTTGAATTGGCCTAGCAGTTTTTCTAGAGGAAGATGGTGGTTGGGTGAAGATCCAGGTATAAAACCAAATAAAAATTACGGAAAGCAAGTTGATGAAATCAAGCAGTTTTTATTAGGAGCTAAAACGTATACGTTAGGAAGTAAATCACCTAAAAACTTACCTTATGAAGCCACTTTAGGTTTGTTTGACGGCTCAAAAAAACTATACATTAATGCTGATGATGCTCGTGAAATTACCGATGGTATTACTTTTGCTAAAGAAATGGGCGTTAAACATGTAGTATTGGTTGGTGGCTATCAAGCTAATAAAACCATTGCTATTTTAAAAAAGCACAATATTCCTGTTTTGATTCAACGTACCCAGAGTTTGCCGGATAATAATGATGATGATTACGATTTGCCTTATAAGCTCCCTAAATTATTGACCGATGCGGGAATTTTAGTAGGACTTGAAGGCACAGGTCGAATGGAAAGAATGAACAATAGGAATCTACCCTTTTATGCGGGACAAGTTGTAGGCCAAGGACTCGATAAAGAAAAAGCACTACAGTTAATAACTAGTAATACAGCTAAAATATTAGGTATTGATGCTGATTATGGCACATTGGAGGTAGGCAAAAGTGCCACCTTGTTTATCAGTGAGGGCGATGCATTAGATATGCGTACCAATCAACTTACACATGCTTTTATCGATGGCAGAATGGTTAGTTTAGAAACGCATCAAACAGAATTGTGGAAACGGTATAGTAAGAAATATTCCAAATAGAAAGGTGAGTATACTCACTTGGTAAAACAGTAAAAATTGCACAAAGAAATTACTAGCGTACATAATAGCTTTATAAAAGAAATTTTACAATTACAAAATAAGTCCCGTGTTAGAAAAAATACGGGACACTTTGTTATTGAAGGCAAACGTGAAATTTCATTAGCAATAAAAGGAAATTATCAATTGCTACAAGTTTTGTATTGTGATGAAATTTATGACTATGATAATCTCGAAAGCTATCAAACTGAAATAATCAAAATAAGTAAGCAAGTTTATCAAAAAATTGCCCAACGTGACTCTACTGAAGGCATAATTGCCATTGCAGAAAGTAAAAATTTTGATTTGCAATCGTTAAATATAAAATCAATAAACCCTTTAATTTTAGTTGCAGAAGCTCCCGAAAAGCCAGGAAACATAGGAGCATTATTGCGAACTGCAGATGCCGCCAATGTTGATGCTGTTTTGATTGCTAATCCTAAGACGGATATTTACAATCCCAATATTATCAGATCTAGTGTCGGGTGTGTTTTTACCAATCAAATTGCTACAGGTTCAACTTCTGAAATTATTAAGTTCCTTAAACAGCATAACATTAACATTTATTGTGCGGCTTTAACTGCCTCAAAACAATATCAAGCATTAGATTATACTAAAAAATCTGCCATAGTTGTAGGTACAGAAGCAACTGGGTTGAGCGAAGAATGGCTAAAGAATTCTACTCAAAATATTATAATACCAATGCAAGGGCAAATAGATTCATTAAATGTTTCTGTTTCCGCTGCAATTCTTATTTTTGAAGCGAAAAGACAACGTAATTTTTTATGAGAAAAATTCAAATTGCTTTTATTTTCCTTATCGCAATCGCATTAACCAGCTGTGGGGCTTCTAAAAAGGCAGCTGCGGTTGCCAAAGTGGAGTCAGAACTGGAAAAGCAATATCAATTGTATAAAGGTATTCCCTATAAATATGGTGGTACAGATAGACGTGGATTTGATTGTTCTGGTTTCGTTGGTAAAGTATATAAAGATGGATTAAAAACCCAATTGCCCAGAACCACAAAAGAAATAGCAAAAATGGGCAGAAAAGTATCAAAACACAGATTAAAACCTGGTGATTTGGTTTTTTTTAGACCTTCTAGAAAGTATAGACATGTAGGAATTTATGCAGGAGATAACAAATTTATGCACAGCTCAACTACTAAAGGTATTATGAAGTCTGATTTGGATAATGTCTATTGGAAAAAGAAATTTCGTTATGCCAAACGTATTTTAATCTATTAACATAATGACGCCACAGCAATTATTTTATATTATTATCGGCATATTGGTAATCAATTTTATCGTTGATAAATACTTGGATTATTTAAACGCTAAGCATTTTGATGATGCCATTCCACCTTTATTGGATGATGTTTATGATGAAAAGGAATATACCAAATCACAAGCCTACAAAAAAGAGAATTTTAAATTTTCAAGCATTACGGGAGTTTTTTCCTTTTTATTGACCTTAGCTTTTTTCTTTTTTGATGGTTTTGCTTATGTAGATCAATTGGCGAGAAGTTTGAGCGATAATAAAATTGTAATAACACTTTTGTTTTTCGGAATTATTATGCTAGGTAGTGATATTTTAACCACACCACTCTCCTACTACAAGACTTTTGTAATTGAAGAAAAGTACGGGTTTAACAAAACAACAAGAAAACTCTTCTTTACCGATAAAATTAAAGGATGGTTATTAACAATTATCGTTGGTGGCGGAATTTTAGCATTGATTGTTTGGTTTTACCAACAAACAGGTAAGAATTTCTGGATCTACACTTGGGTGTTTATAGCTGCTTTTTCCATTTTTATGACCTTATTTTATTCTACGTTGATTGTTCCACTGTTCAACAAACAAAGTTCGTTGGAAGAGGGCGAGTTAAAAACAGCATTAGAAAGCTTTGCCCAAAAAGTTGGGTTCAGCCTTGATAAGATTTTTGTGATTGACGGCTCCAAACGCTCCACCAAAGCAAATGCCTATTTTACAGGGTTTGGCAAAAAGAAACGTATCGTATTGTACGATACCTTAATCAACGATTTGGAAACTGATGAAATCGTTGCTGTATTGGCTCACGAAGTGGGACATTACAAAAAAAAGCATGTCGTTTTTAATATGGTAAGTTCTATCCTATTGACCGGATTGACCTTATACATTTTATCCTTTTTTATTGATAGTAAGTTATTAGCCAATGCCCTATCGGTTTCCGAACCCAGTTTTCATATTGGTTTAATTGCTTTTGGCGTATTGTACAGTCCCATTTCTGAAATTACTGGACTCGTAATGAATATTTTTTCAAGAAAATTTGAATACCAAGCCGATGATTACGCTAAATCCTATTTTGGAGCAAAACCCTTAATAACCGCATTAAAAAAGCTGTCAAAAAACAGTCTGAGTAATTTAACACCTCATAAGGCTTATGTTTTTATGCACTACTCCCACCCCACGTTGTTGCAGCGGGTTAAGGCGATGATGTAGAGGTCTTTTCTATTCTAGCTTTTTGTACTATATTTAATCTATGAAAAACATTTCTCTTGTTTTCTTAGCAATACTTTTTGTTAGATGTGCTAACAATACTGAATTAGATGGGTATTGGCATGGTAGCTTTAAATTTGATAAAGATAGAGTTCCAGCTCTAATTAAATTTGAAAATGGAAAATTTATAGATTTATTTTCTATTTTTAGTGACACAATTGCATATGTACGTAAAGGTAATCAAATTCATGATATTAATTCTACTACACTATATGGCATTTTTAAAATAGAAGTGAATAAAAATGAACTTACGACAATTGATAGTGATGCTGACAGTTTAATTATTACATTAAAAAAACCTGAAGCTGCTAACTTTATTTTTGATTATTTAAATGATAAAAACTTAAGAATAAAACTACCAATCGGTAAAGGCATAAAAAGAATTGTTGGACAATCTAGTTATTTTAAAAACCCATTATACCTGAGTTATCTTAACAACGAACTGGTTTCTAATTTTTTAGACACAACAGTTATGGTTAATTCAAAATACCACATTCTATTGCGTCAAAAAGGTAACTATTCGGACAGATTTGAAAGTTCATTACACATTAATAGGGTATCCTTAATTATTGATAAAAATGTAAAAATGTCTGATGTTAACCTTATACGTAAGCAATTAAGATTAGCAGGATATTCAAAAGTTTATTACTATCTAAAATCAGAATCGTATGAGAAAGTTAATCTATTATCAGCAAGATTAAACCCTATAACGGAATTGGATTACAAGAAATACAATACTGCTGATAACCCGTTAAGGCCTCCACCACCACCTTTTACAATAAATATGTTTACAGGAGAGCTTTTATTAATTTATATTGATAGAAGTAATATAAAAATAAACGGCAAAAGTTATAAATTAAATCAACTTACCGAATTGATAAAATCTAAACAAATACCTAACAAACAAATAGGTTTTTTCTATTATATCACTAATAATTCAACATATCAAGATTTTATTAGTTTTAATGAAGTTG
This sequence comes from Aureibaculum sp. 2308TA14-22, assembly GCF_040538665.1. NCBI lineage: Bacteria > Pseudomonadati > Bacteroidota > Flavobacteriia > Flavobacteriales > Flavobacteriaceae > Aureibaculum > Aureibaculum conchae. Next base: position 1,263,826 of record NZ_JBEWXT010000001.1, on the reverse strand, counting down.
TTACTAATGCCATATATGATCTTAGACATGATTATTTAATAAAAAAATATGATATTAAGTATAGAGATAATTTCAATCTTAATTCTGAAGAAATAAGAGAATCTCATATACGATTTCCTATGATTTTAAATCAAATCGATTCTTTAGAATATAAAAAAATAAAATCATTCAAAAACTCTAAAAAATCATGAAATACTTGTTATTATTCTTTTCAGTTTGTTATAGCCTCAACACACTTTGCCAAGAACTTAGTATTGGAGATGCTACTGTGGTAGATAAAATTAAAACCAACACCTCACAGATTTATGACACCAAAGACAAAACCTATTTTTTTCTGACTAAAGAACCATTACGGCAAACACAAACATCGGCTACAAATATTACAGCACATACATACAATGATTCAGTTAATAGAGTAATTGCTATTAGCATTACGGATAAAGGCCAACTTGCTACTGAGTGGTATTTTTTAAATAATAAGTTGATTTTTGCTTTTGAAAGTTTTGAATATTTTACAGAAAGTGATGAGCAAACAGGTTATAAAAATTTTAAAGGATTTGAGGCTTATGAAAGTCGATATTATTTTGTCAACGAATTTATCAAATACCAAAAACATAAAGGAAGAAAAGATCTGGATGGGAATCAAGAAGCTTTAAAAGTACTTAAAGATGGAAATACAGTATTAAAATATATTACTGAGAATATCAAAAAATAATTCTGTCTAGTGGTCAGAAAACTTATTTCCACTAACCTCTACTCTCTAAAGACTAACCACTATTAAAAAAACTTGCTCAATAAAAATCTTTAGATTACTTTTATTCTATGGCATATACGGCTACCCTAGAAGATGAAAATAAAGAAATAGCGAAACGCTATAAAGAAATGTTGCATGCCACGTATCAAACCTTATCTAAAAAAGATAAAGAAATGATCCGTAAGGCATTTGATGTGGCGGTTGATGCACATAAAGACCAACGTAGAAAAACGGGCGAACCTTATATTTACCACCCTATTGCAGTAGCTTCTATCGTTGCCAATGAAATTGGTTTGGGTGTAACGTCGATTATGTGTGCTTTGCTCCATGATGTTGTTGAAGATTCGGACGATTATACTTTTGAAGATATTGAAGGTTTGTTTGGTGAAACGGTTGCCAAAATTGTAAACGGTCTAACCAAAATATCACGATTAAATAAAGATCAAGAAGTCTCTATACAGGCAGAGAATTTCAGAAAAATGCTCTTAACTTTAAATGATGATGTTCGGGTTATTCTAATAAAAATTGCCGACCGTCTGCACAATATGCAAACTATGGATGCCATGCCGCATCATAAGCAGATAAAAATTTCATCAGAAACCTTATATATCTACGCACCGTTGGCCCATAGATTAGGGCTATATAACATCAAAACAGAATTAGAAGATCTGGGCTTAAAGTATACCGAGCCAGAAGTTTACAATGATATTCTTACCAAAATTAAAGAGAGCAAAGAACAACAAGAGGAATATATTAAAACTTTTACCCAAAGTGTTGAAAAAACCTTAGACAAGGAAAATTTTGATTATGTAATAAAAGGGAGAACAAAATCCATTTATTCCATTCGAAAAAAAATGCTGAATCAAGGGGTTTCTTTTGAAGAAATATATGACAAGTTTGCTATTCGGATTATTTATACCTCAGAATTGGCTGATGAAAAATTTAATGCTTGGAAAATTTATTCCATCATAACCGATAGTTTTAATCCTAACCCAAATCGTTTACGTGACTGGATTTCTCAACCAAAATCTACAGGATATGAATCGCTACATATTACGGTAATGGGACCTAAAGGACGGTGGGTTGAAGTTCAGATTCGCTCACAACGGATGGATGAAATTGCTGAAAAAGGATATGCAGCTCATTTTAAATATAAACATGGTAATGAAAAAGAAAGTGGACTAGAAAACTGGTTAAATAAATTAAAAGAAACTTTAGAAAATCCTGATGTAAATGCCGTTGATTTTGTAGAGCAATTCAAAATGAATTTATATGCCAAGGAAATCTACATTTTCACACCTCAAGGGGATATTAAATCATTACCAAAAGGAGCTACACCGTTAGATTTTGCTTATGCCATACATACTGATGTAGGTATGACATGTAGAGGAGCTAAAGTAAATGGTAAACTAGTTCCGTTAAGTCATACCTTAAATAGTGGTGATCAAGTTCAAATTATTACTTCAAGTAGTCAGAAACCAAAGTTAAGTTGGTTGGATTTTGTTCAAACAGCCCGAGCAAAATCAAAAATAAAAGCCGCCTTAAAAGAGGATCAAAAACTTATTGCTGATGAAGGTAAAGCTGCTTTGACACGTAAATTAAGACATTTAAAAATCCCTTTTAATGAAAAGACAATCAATGAATTGGTTAGTTACTTTAAATTAAAAACGAGTCATGATCTCTTTTTTAGATTTGGTAATGGAGCAATAGACAATCAACAACTTAAAAATTTTGTAGGCCAACGCAACAATGCTATTTATAAATTCTTTAAAAACACAATTAAAAGAGGAGATAAAAAAGTTGTTAATAACAAAACTGATGAATTAACAGATAAATATGACCTACTTGTTTTTGGTAAAGATGAAGAAAAATTAGAATATAAATTAGCTCAGTGTTGCAACCCCATTCCTGGTGATAAGGTCTTTGGTTTTGTTACCGTTTCCGACGGAATTAAAGTACACAAGCAGAACTGCCCCAATGCCATTAGTATGCAATCACAATTTGCTTATAGGGTTATTACCGCTAAGTGGATAGATTCTACTCAACAAGAGCATAAAGTGTTGCTTAAATTAACGGGTATTGACCACATGGGTTTAATCAATGAAGTTACACAAGTTATTTCAAGTAATATGAACGTTAATATTTATAATATTAATATTTCTGGTGGACAGAGTGTCTTTTCGGGTCAAATAACAGTTGGCATAAAAAACAATGAACAACTTAAAAAATTGATGGCCAAATTAAAAAAAATTGAAGGAATAGATAAAATACAACGCCTAAACAAGTAGGTGTTCAAAAGTTGTTAAACTTTTTAATAAACGGACTAAGAAATACTTGTTTTTAAACCGTAAATTTGCTTCTTTAATCATAAAATAGATATGGATAATTCTAAAAATCAAGAAATTGTAAAAAGTGTTTTTACTAATTTTTTAGAAGAAAACAACCATAGAAAAACACCTGAGCGTTATGCTATTCTTCAAGAAATCTATGATCATAACGATCATTTTGATATCGAATCGCTCTATATCTATATGAAAAACCAAAATTATCGTGTCAGTAGAGCTACACTATACAATACTATAGAGCTATTGTTAGAATGCGGTTTGGTTCGTCGTCATCAGTTTGGTCAAAACCAAGCTCATTACGAAAAATCGTATTTTGATAGACAACACGATCATATAATTTTAACAGATACAGGTGAAGTAATTGAATTTTGCGATCCAAGAATCCAAACGATTAAAAAAACAATTGAAGAAGTTTTTGATATTAAAGTAAATAAGCATTCGCTTTACTTTTATGGGGAAAGAAATAAGACTAAAACAAAGAAGAAGAAATAATAACTTTTAAGCATTCGTCATGCTGAACTCGTTTCAGCATCACACATCAATCGGATGTGACTCTGAATCAAGTTCAGAGTGACGGATAAATAAATAACAATAGATAACTAATAATGAGGCCGTTAGAGTTAAAAAGATTCCTCGTGCCTCGGAATAACAAATAATAAAATAATGGTAGATTTATTACTCGGCTTACAATGGGGCGATGAAGGTAAAGGTAAAATTGTAGATGTACTTACCAAAAATTACGATATCATAGCACGTTTTCAAGGTGGGCCAAATGCTGGGCACACTCTAATTTTTGATGGAAACAAACATGTATTACATACTATTCCGTCAGGAATTTTTCATGACAAGGCTATAAATATTGTGGGTAACGGGGTAGTTATCGATCCCGTAATTTTTCAAAAAGAATTGGAGAATCTTTCACCTTATAACATCGATTTTAAATCGAAATTATTAATATCACGTAAAGCCCATTTGATTTTACCAACACATCGATTATTAGATGCCGCTTCTGAGACTTCTAAAGGAAAAGCCAAAATTGGTTCTACTCTAAAAGGAATTGGTCCAACTTACATGGACAAGACCGGAAGAAACGGAATGCGTGTGGGCGATTTGGAATTGGATGATTGGAAAGACAAATACAAAGCATTGACAGAGAAACACCTAAAAATGCTTAACTATTTTGATGTTGATATTCAATTTGACCTTAAAGAATTAGAAAAGCAGTTCTGTAAAGCTGTAGAAGTTTTAAAAGAACTTACCTTTATTGATAGTGAAGAATATCTGTTTGATGCCATGCAAAACAATAAAACTATTTTAGCAGAAGGAGCTCAAGGGTCTTTGCTAGATATTGATTTTGGCACGTATCCGTTTGTAACGTCTTCAAATACAACAGCAGCAGGAGCCTGTACAGGATTAGGTGTTGCCCCAAATAAAATTGGTGAGGTTTTTGGAATTTTCAAAGCCTATACTACCCGAGTAGGTTCTGGTCCCTTCCCTACCGAACTGTTTGATAAAGACGGTGAAACAATGGCTAAAGTAGGTCACGAATTTGGAGCAACCACAGGACGACCACGTCGTTGCGGATGGTTAGATTTAGTAGCTCTAAAATATGCTGTACAAATAAATGGTGTTACCCAATTGAATATGATGAAGGGCGATGTACTGTCTGGTTTTAAAACCTTAAAAGTATGTACTTCTTATACCTATAAAGGAAATGAGATAACTCATTTACCCTATAATATTGAACCAGAAAATGTAAGTGTAAACTATACTGAATTTAAAGGCTGGGACGAAGATTTAACCAAAATGGAAAATGCCGACCAATTACCCAAAAACTTAATTGATTATATCGATTTTATTGAAAAAGAACTGCAAGTACCTATTAAAATTGTTTCAGTTGGGCCGGATAGGAAGCAGACTATATTTAGATAGGTATTTGAAAGTATATTTCTTATGAATATATCTAAATATATTGAACAGATTAGAGTACTAGAACCGTTTAATCAGTCAAAATTTAAATATAATACGGAAAAATGGAAAAAACTTAATCCAACCTATAAGCATTATATAACAGACTTTGAAAATATTGATATTTCTAGAAAAGATATAATAGATGCTTTTAAGGAATTTTACGAAAATGGGAGGTTGTGGGAAAAACCCTTTTTATTAACAATGATCTGGGGTTTTGCAGATACAGGATATGGCACTTATAGAACTAACAAATATCTTGATACATTAGCAAATCATGAACTAATTATCAATTCATTTTCTTATATTCAAAAAAATGAATTGGAGAATGCATATAATACTTTAAAACAAATCAAAGGATTAAATGTAAGTTATATTTCTAAAATAATGTATTTCGCAACTAGGGCTCTCGGGCTTAATGATTATTTTTTAATATACGATATTAGGGTTGCAAAATCATTGATATTATTAACATCAACACCCGAGATAGCTGAAATAATTGAAGTATATCCCTCTTCAAAATTTAAACATTATCAAATTTATAACAATTTAATCCATAATATTTCAAGGCAAAACGATATTGAAAGTGACGCTCTAGAAATGTTTTTATTTGAACAAAAGTTTTAGATGTTTTTAAAGGGAAATTACAACTTTGAATAAAAAAACCAAACAACAATGATAATACAACCCAGAACTCGCGGATTTATATGTGTAACAGCCCATCCAGATGGCTGTGCAAAAAATGTACAAAACCAAATTGACTATATAAAAGCTCAACCTAAAATTGACGGTGCAAAAAATGTACTAGTCATTGGTGCATCAACAGGTTTTGGTTTAGCATCTCGTATAACTAGTGCCTTTGGTGCTAACGCATCAACCATTGGTGTATTTTTTGAAAAACCACCCGCAGAAGGCAGAACAGCATCATCGGGTTGGTACAATACCGCCGCTTTTGAGAAACAAGCTCATGCGGCAGGTTTATATGCTAAAAGTATCAATGGTGATGCCTTTTCCAATGAAATTAAAGAGCAAACCGCACAACTTATTAAAAAAGATTTGGGTAAAATCGACTCGGTAATTTACAGTTTGGCTTCTCCCGTGCGAACTCATCCAGATACTGGAGTTCGGTATAAATCGACGTTAAAACCTATCGGAAATTCATATACTAATAAAACAGTTGATTTTCATACTGGTGAGGTAAAAGAAATATCGATAGAGGCTTGTACAGATGAAGATATTGAAAATACAATAACCGTAATGGGCGGTGATGACTGGCAACGATGGATTGATAAATTGCAACAAGAAGATGTATTGGCCGAGGGTTTCAATACCATAGCCTATTCATATATTGGTCCTAAATTAACCGAACCTGTGTATAGAAAAGGAACTATTGGTATGGCAAAAGATCATTTGGAAGCTACTGCTTTTAAAATATCAGATCGCTTAAAAGACATAACCGGGAAAGCCTACGTTTCCGTAAACAAGGCTTTGGTAACTCAATCGAGTTCTGCCATTCCCGTAATTCCGTTATATATTTCCTTATTGTATAAAGTAATGAAAGCAGAAGGGGTTCAAGAAGGGTGTATTGAGCAGATTTATAGATTGTATAAAGAACGCTTGTATCTTGATGAAGTTCCCACAGATTCCGAAGGAAGAATACGAATAGACGATTGGGAAATGCGTGCGGATGTTCAAGAAAAAGTAGCGAAATTATGGCAACAAGCTACCACAGAAACGTTACCTGATATTGGTGATTTAAAAGGGTATCGTGATGAATTTTTTAATCTATTTGGCTTTAACTTTGACACGATAGATTATGATAAAGAAACCGATGAAATGGTAGAAATTCCAGGGTTGCAATAGAATATCAGCCTATAATTTTTCCAACAAAAAAGAAAATATGCTTAAAAAAAGTCTTATTGCAATTATCACTGTTGTTTCAGCCTTTACTGCTTGTAAAAAACAAAATGCAACAGATACAAAGGTTAAAGACTTAATTTCTATAAACGATTTTGATAGTATTACCGTACAAAATTTACCGTATGCCTTTTCTTTTGATAAAGACTCTGTTTTTGATTACCATTATACCTTGGAAGCTTTTGAAACTAGAAATAAGATTGATAAAGATGCCAAGTTAAATACCTACTTTTCAGATTCTACTACTTTTTCAAACGATGAAGAATTAATGATTATGGAAAGTAAAAACTACCCTTTTATTGGAAAAGGTTTCTTTTATGAACGTTTACCAGATATTGATAATGTAAAAGTTTTAATTTTTACCTATCAAAACACGGAAGAAGCCGAGACCCTACCCTATTTTGAAATCCAAACCTTTGATGAAAATCACAACGTAATCGATAAGCTAATAGTGGCTGGTGGCATAAATTACGATTGTAGTTGGGATAGACAATTTGCTATTGACACAACTTATAAAATTACTATTGTAGATAACGAATCTTGTTTTGATCCCGAGGATGAAAAGCAGGTTTTAACCAAAACTATTCAAACGCAATATAAAATTAGGGACGATGGTAAAATTGAGAAGTTGATTTCTGAGGGGTCTGTATAAGCCCATCCTAAATCCTTCCCCAAGGGAAGGACTAAAGCATGTTTATATCTTGCAGGAAATAACTAGTAACTTGTACCTCTAACCTTTTTTATTGTAACCCTATCTTATAACCCGATAACGCTCTTTCTCTAGCAAATTTGTGGTCAACCATAGGTTCTGGATAGCCAAAGTCGAATTCGGGAATCCATTTTCTTGTATATTTTAAATCCTTATCAAACTTTTTTAATTGCGTGGTGGGATTGAAAATCCTGAAATACGGTGCGGCATCACAGCCTGTACCTGCTGCCCATTGCCAATTACCGTTATTAGATGATAATTCATAATCTAACAATTTTTCGGCAAAATAGGCCTCGCCCCATTTCCAATCAATCAATAAATGTTTACATAAAAAACTGGCAGTAACCATTCGTACCCTATTGTGCATATAACCGGTTTCGTTAAGTTCACGCATACCAGCATCTACCAAAGGATAACCCGTTGTACCATTGCACCAGCGTTTAAAATCAGCTTGATTGTCTCTCCACTTTATACCATCATATTTTGATTTAAAGTTATTGGTTATCACTTTAGGAAAGTGGAATAGTATCTGCATAAAAAACTCACGCCAAATTAATTCACTTAAAAAAGTAGCATTTTTTTCTAAAGCTAATTTTACTAATTTTCTGATACTTACAGTGCCAAATCTTAAGTGAGGTGATAAATATGAAGTTCCGTTTTCAGCAGGAAAATCACGGTATTTATCGTACTCTGATACGACGCTTAAATCAGGAGAATACACTTTTTGCTTGCTCCTTTTAAAACCAATACTCTCCAACTTTGGGAAAAGCGTTTCGTAAGTATAGAATTGATTCCACTGTACTTTTTCACTATTAGCTAGTATCAATTTTTCCGGTTTAAATTTTTCTAACCACTTATTTTTATAAGGTGTATAAACGGTGTAAGGATTTTCGTCTGCCTTTACAATCTCATTCTGTTCAAAGATAACCTGATCTTTATAATCAGAAACTTCAATTGAGTTTGATTTTAATAATGTGCTGATTTCTTTATCTCTTTGAATGGCATAAGGTTCATAATCCCTATTGAAAAAAACTTTTTTTACGTTAAATTCTGATATTAGCTCTGTCCACACTTCAAAAGTCTTCCCTTTTTTAATAGATAAAGAACTATTTTTCTTTTTAAGTCGTAAATGAATATTCTTCAATGAATCATAAATAAAAGTTACCCTTGCATCATTTTTTGGTAAATCTTCTAAAATATCATCATCAAAAATAAAAATAGGTAGTACAGGCAATCCACTCTCTAAGGCAGTATTTAAAGCTACATTATCCTCTAAGCGTAAATCACGTCTAAACCAAAAAATTGAAATCTCGTTATTCGTCATAAATTCCGAATTTTCGTTCAACAGCTTTAGTTCTGTAATCAAATATCTCTTTTAACTTGTTTTTTATAATCAAACTATTGGCAATCGCTCCCAGCAACCCAAATGGTGGTTGGTAGCTAACAATATCTTTCATTAAAACGCCATCTTCAATGGGCTCTATAATATGTTGATGATGCCATAATGCATAAGGGCCAACACGTTGTTCATCAACAAAATAGTGCTTATCCCTAACATGCGTTATTTCAGTTACCCAAGTAGTTTTAATACCCAACAACGGGCTTACTTTGTATGATATAATCATACCTTCATACATTTTTTCAGGAAGGTTTTGAGACGTTATATCAAAACCCATATAATCTGGAGTTATTTCCTTAAGATTGGCAGGTGACGAAATAAAATCCCAAATTTCATCAATGGTACAATTGATTTTCTGCTCTTTATGTAATTGATAAAATGCCATTTATTTATTTTTTAAAGCTTCAATTTGTTTTAAAATTTTATCTGCTTCTGCGTATTTTGTATCACTCGCTTTTCGGTTGGTTGTAGATAAACGATGTGATTCTGCTAAAAGCTTTTTATACTTATCATTTAACTTTTCTACTTCTGATTTTTTCTTAAATAAGTTGAACATACTATTTCATTTAGTTATTTGCATAAACATAATAATTGAGTGATGTGGCAATTAAAAGCCATAAAACATAAGGAACTAGTAATAAACTTATCAATTTCATTTGGTCATAAAAACCAATTAGAAAGTATATCAATAAAAGTGTTAGTGAGATTATTATTATGAGTGCAAAACCGGCGTTATGCTGATTGAAAAACACAAAATTCCAACTGACGTTCAAAACTACTTGTACTATAAATAAAGCTATTACCATGAACGATTTATCATTGCTGTATAGTTGTGCCATATATATTGAAAAACAAATCATTATTGTTGTCCAAGCCGCTCCAAAAACCCATCCTGGTGGTGTCCATGGTGCTTTATTTAAACTTAAATACCAATCTGTTTGGGGGCCATTATCCATTAACCAACTTCCAATGGCCAAGGCTCCAAAGTTGATAACTAAAAAGACGACTACTATTAAACTGTACTTCATAATTTAAATTTTAAGCGAGACTATGCCGCAATCCATTTCAAAAATTTGCCCAGATATTGAAGCGGTCTTATCTGATATTAAAAATTCAGCCATATCTGCAACTTCTTGTGGGTTTAAGTACTTTTTCAATGGATGTCTATCAATCATTTTTTCTTTCATTTTATCATTACGTAATAGCTTATCAGCCAAACCTGTATCAGTAACCGTAGGAGCTATAGCATTTACCCTTACAGTTGGTGCTAACTCGGCCGCTAACGATTTCACGAGCCCTTCTACTCCACCCTTAGCTACTGCAATACTGGCATGAAAAGGCATACCCAATTTTACTGCTACTGTACTAAAAAGCAATACCGAAGGATTATTTCCTTTTTTTAATTGAGGCAAATACTTTTTAATAACGCGTACTGCACCTAAAACATTAATATTAAAGTCATCTTTAAAATCTTCTAAATTCAATCTTGAAATTGGTTTTAGATTGATACTCCCTGGGCAATAAATTAAAGAATCTACTTCCGCTATTTTTGGCAATTCATCTTCTAACACATTGCATTGGTATTGACTTAAATTTTTATGATTAACGTCAGAAGGTGTTCTACTTATATTTATAACTTCAGACTTTTCTAGTAAAGTTTGTAGAATAGCTTTACCAATACCTTTGCTTCCTCCAATAATTATTATTTTTTTCATGTACCTATTTTATTAATTAAGCTTTAACCAATTTATTAATCATACCATTAAATATTAACCCGTGAAATGGCCAAACGCTATACCAATACAGTCTTCCTAACAAGCCTTTGGGTCTAAAAACAGCTCTTTGATATAAAATGTTTTTGACAATGGTAAACTCTAACCATGCCTCACCTGGAAGCTTCATTTCCGCAAATAATAACAACCGTTTTTCTTTTTTATCAGCATATAATACCCGCCAAAAATCGAGAGAATCTCCAGCACTTAATTTTGATGGATGGGTTCTTCCACGTCTTAGGCCAATGCCACCTGCAACTTTATCTAGATGTCCTCTTATTTTCCATAACATATTTCCATAGTACCATCCATTTTCACCGCCTATTGACCAAATTTTTTTTATCGTTTTTGATTCATTTATTATTTGTCTTTTTTTTATATCCTTAAAACAGCCGTATTGTGGAATTTCAATATACTGCGATAATTTTTTATTGAATCTACCACTAACAAAAGAGTCTTTCCAGCTAGAAATGCTACTATTTTGCTCAATTTTTATAAAAGCTTTTTGTACCGCCTCTTTATATGTAATAGGACTGACACCTACTATTTCATTTATGTTGCTTGACTTTCCAATAACCTCTACTTTCATACTGTCAACCAAGCTTGTTGCCAATTTATAAGATGTAGCGGTAATAAAATACAGCCAGTATGATGATAATTTAGGAGTCATGACCGGAACAGAATATATATAGCGTTTAAACTTTCTAACTTCAGCAAACTGCAACATCATTTCTTTGTAAGAAAGTACTTCTGGTCCAAAAATATCGTAAGACTTATTATACAATTCTGACTTGTCTATTGCTCTTGAAAGAAACGCTAACACATCTCTTATGGCAATATATTGCGATTTTGTTTTTACCCATTTCGGAACAATCATCAATGGGAGTTTTTCAACTAAATCCCTAATAATTTCAAATGATGCACTACCACTACCTACTATTATACCAGCTCTAAAAGTGGTTAAGGCATAGGTATCAGACTTTAAAGTTTCTTCTACTTGTTTTCTAGAAGCTAGATGTTTTGATAAACTATCGTCATTTACAATTCCACTTAGATAAATAACTTGTTTAACTGCAGTATCCTCAATATAATGTTTAAAATTTATAGCACATTTATATTCTAATTTTTCAAAGGATTTGGATGTTGAGGACATAGAATGAATTAAATAATAAGCTATGTCTATATCTTTGGGTATTTTTTGAAGCGTGTCTTCCTTTAAAAAATCTACTTCAATTAAAGATATGTTTTTATTGTTTTTTACCACTTCTGGTACTCTGCCAATATCTCTAACACAACAGACAAGACTATGATTTAATTCCAATAACTGTGGAATTAACCGTTTGCCAATATATCCTGTAGTTCCTGTTATTAATATTTTCATACCTGTGCTTTATTTTTTTTTTGAAAATAATGATGATGCTTTAAATTTCTCTATTAGTATAATACTCCCAAAAAGCATTGTAAAAGCATAACCTGCATCTTCTATGGGAATTGTGCCTAATCTGACTCCTAAATTTTCGCTATTGTCATACCATACTACCGGATCTTCAATAAAACTTCCAGTAAGGATTCCGTTGACTATAAAAAAAGGAATTAGAATTATTAAAAACGTAATATAAAAAATAGGCAACTGCTTATTTTTAGTAATGTAGGCGTATATTAAAAGTGAAGCTAAAAATATATAATTATAAAAAGTATAGGCTTTATCAAAATTTAGAATTGCCACTATTAACAATAGTAAAACTAAGCTAACAGTAATAAAATTAGATACCTTTATTGATAATGAGATGTTCGGAAAAAAATATTGAAAAGCATAATGGATAAAAATACTTGCGTAAGGAATGCAGATAAAGAACAACCATTCTTCAATAGGTAAACCCAATATGTCAATGCCAACCAAATAATTATCGTTAAAGCCCCAAACACCATTTTCAGTAAAAATAATATCCCAAATTATAAAAAAAGTAGCTACGATTATTATGGATAAAAAAACTTCTTTCCACCATTGTATGTAATGCATTCTCTTTTTTTCAAAACTGTATAAAAGTGGAATACTTAATGAAGCTAAATTTAATATGAGGTAGAGCGACATTTATATCTTAAAATATTTAAATGGGACAAACAACATACCAAAGCATTCACCATCTTCTTTTCCTAAATGTTTATGATGCACTTTATGTGCTTTTCTCAACCCTATTAGGTATTTATTTTTAGTTTTCTTAAACCACTTAAATCGCTGGTGTATCAGCACATCATGCACCAAGAAATATGAAATACCATATAGTAAAACCCCTAATCCAATAAAGAATAAATAATTTACTCCGCCATCAACTCCAAAATAAAAAAGTAATATGCTCGGTATAGCAAAAATGACAAAGAAAATATCATTTCTTTCAAAAGTGTTTTGATATTTAGGTTGATGATGATCTTCATGAAAATACCACATAAAGCCATGCATAACAAATCTATGAGTTAACCAAGTTACGGCTTCCATACACACAAAAGTTAACAATGTAATCGCTATATATAAAAGTACCATCATTATCTAATTAAATTTAATTTGTAAGTTACAAAAGATTTAGCCAATAGACTTATTTTACGAGGGTTAGACACCCTGATTCTCGTATTTAAAATTTGTTCAGAGGGTGTTCTTTTGAGTTTATTCAACAAGGTTTTGTAATAAATATACGCTGTGTAAACACCGAATTTTGCTTCTTTCGGCAAATTTAAAATACCTTTATATGCTACGCTGAAATCTTCGTCTATTTCTTTAATTATTTTTTGTTTTGCTTCAAAATCTAAATTTTCAAAATGAACATTCGGAAAATAAGATCTATTTAACACTTCAAGATCATCTTTTAAATCTCTCAAAAAGTTAACTTTTTGAAATGCCGAACCTAGCATCATGGCAGATTCTTTAAGTTCGTTGTATTTTTTTAAGTTTCCATTTACAAATACTTTCAAACACATGAGCCCTACCACGTCGGCCGAACCATAAATATACGCTTCATATTCCTCTTTAGTGTAATCTGTTTTTTCCAAATCCCATTTCATACTTTTTAAAAAAGACTGCACTAAATCATCATCAATATTATACTTTTTTACGGTTAATTGAAATGCATTAAGTATTGGGTTTAAGCTTATACCCTCTTGGTATGCCTTATAATAGTCTTTTTCAAATTCAGCCAATAAATGTGACTTGTCGTAGTCATGAAATGTATCTACGATTTCGTCAGCAAAACGTACAAAACCATAGATACTGTAAATGGCATCTCTTATTGATGGAGCCAGCATCTTTACCGCTAACGTAAAAGAAGTGCTGTAAGCTTTTGTGACCAACTTACTGCAATCTTTAGATACTTTATGATATAATTGTTGCTTCATATTCTAATTATTATTTTCTCTTTTGGGAAAATGCTTTTGAATTAAACTAGCCGCTATTTTACCTGAAATTAGTGATGGTGGCACACCTGGTCCCGGAACGGTTAATTGACCCGTAAAAAAAAGATTATCAACTTTTTTACTTTTTATTTTTGGGCGTAAAAATGCGGTTTGCGTTAAAATATTTGCTAAACCGTAGGCATTACCTTTGTATGAATTATAATCTTCTATAAAATCTTTTATACAATAAGATTCTTTAAATAATATGTGTTCTTTAACTTTTTGATTGGTGAGATTTTCAAACCTTTCCATGATATGATTAAAATAGTTTTCACGTATTTCTTGTGTATCCTTAATTCCTGGAGCAATTGGGATTAGAAAAAAACCTGCTTCTTTATTTTTTGGTGCAAAAGAATTATCAGTTACACTAGGAAAATTACCATAGAATAATGGTTCTTTAGGCCATGATGGTTTATCATAAATTTCGACAGCATGTTTATCAAAATCAGAATCGAAAAACAATGTATGGTGTGACACATTCTCTATTTTTTTATCAAAACCAACATAAAATAGTAGTGAGGAAGGAGCAAAAACTTTCTTATTCCAATAACTTTCTGAATACTGTCTGTATTGATTGTCTAATAATGTTTCGGTATGATGATAATCTGCTCCGCTAAGAACTACATCAGCCTCAAATAAAGTATTATCGGCCTGAACTCCAATTGTTTTAAAATTTTCAACAACAATTTTTGAGACATTTTTTCCAGTTAAAATTTCTACCCCTAAATTTGTCGCTAAACTCCCCATAGCTTTAATTACTTCATACATACCTCCTTTAGGATGCCATGTCCCTAAACCAAAATCAGCATAATTCATAAAATTATAAAAGGATGGGGTGTTACTTGGTTTTGCTCCTAAAAATAGTACTGGAAATTCAAGTATTTGAATAAGTTTATTGTTTTTTATCTTTTTCCTAACCTGCTTTCTAATACTTGTGAAAAATTGATTTACTCTTTTAATGGTTACTGGAGTGATAAGTTCGGCTATTGAATTTCCTGGTCTGTAAACCAAATCTTTAATGGCAACATCATAATTAAATTTTGCAGAATCAATAAATTCTTGAAGGTACTTAGCACTGCCCGGCTCAATTTGTTCAAAAGTCTTTTTTATATCAGTTAGGTTATCAGCTATTTCAAGGCTATCAGATTTACCAAAATATACCTGATAAGCAGGGCTTAATTTTTCTAAATCATAATAATCGGATGCTTTCTTATCAAAATCATTAAAAAAACTTTCAAAAACATCAGGCATCCAATACCAAGATGGACCCATATCAAATTTAAAGCCATCTTTTTTAAAAACACGTGCTCTACCACCAATGTTGCTATTTTTTTCAAGTAAAGTGACCTTGTACCCGGCTTGAGAAAGGTAGCAAGAAGCGGCAAGTGAAGAAAAGCCAGAACCGATTATAATTATGGTGTTTTTCATTTTGTTTAACAAAAGTAATAAATTATTAAACAAAAATAAAATAATAGCTAAATAATTTTCAAAACTTTTTCAAGAGAAGTTACAGCTTTGATTCCTGAATAAGGAATTTCACCCTTATATTGAATAGCTCTTTTACCCAAAAACCAGAATTTATTTTCCGTATTATCTATCAAATCTTTATATACCTTTTCGATATAACTATCTAGGTCGTTTTCACTTGGTGATACCGTAAAATAGGAGATAAAATGTACTTTGGCGTATAGTTTTTTAACATCTTCAACTGATTCAATGTCAATATTTTGCCCTAAATAAATAGAATGATAGCCACGTATGGTTAATTCATAATGTAAAAATAAAAGTCCCAATTCATGTATTTCGTTCATAGGTAAATACAATACAAAAGTTTTATCGCTTTGAACAAAATTTGATGCTTGATTACGCTCAATATTTGAATGCAATTTTTGCATTATTAAATTTGAGATAAAATGCTCATGAATGGGTTTTATGGATTTACTTTGCCATAAAAACCCTATAAGATCTAAAAAAGGAATAAAAACTTCTACAAATATCTGTCTGAATGACTTCTCAGCTAGTAATTTATTGTAGGCATCATTAAACAAAACCGCATTAAAATTAAGCATTGCCAACTTAAAAGAATTGATTGCTCCGTCCTCTAATGCCTTATCAGAAATAATTTCCTTAGCTTTCAACAACAAAGCTTCTTCAGAAAATTCAGCAATTTTGGAAATCTTAAACCCATTGTTATATAGCAAGTTAATATTCAATAACTTTACAAAGTTATGCTCGTCATAATACCTTATATTGGTATCCGTTCTTGAAGGTTCAAGCAGGTTGTATCGCTTTTCCCAGATTCTAATGGTATGTGGCTTAATACCAGTAAAATTCTCTAGATCCTTTATAGAGAATTTGGTTTTAATATTGTTTAACATAGTTGGATAATATTTAAACAAATATACATTTTTTTTTAATTATTTATAAAAAACATGATAATTTTATCAATTAATTGTAACAAAGTATAAGTTAGAACTACTAACAAAATGAAATTAACCATACTGTGAACAAAGCGTTAGAGCATAAATTTATTTCAGATTTGGAAGAGAATCAGAATATAGTGCATAAGGTATGTAGAATTTATACCAACAATAAAGATGCTCATAATGATTTGTTTCAAGAAATTAGCATTCAACTCTGGAAAGCCTATCCAAAATTTAGGGGCGATTCTAAATTTAGTACTTGGATGTACAGAGTTGCTCTGAACACAGCTATTACTTTATATAGAAAATCTAAACGCTCAATTAAAACACAAAATTTTGATTCTGTTTTATTTAAAATTGAATCCGTTGATTACGATGATACAGAAGAAGAGCAATTAAAACTATTGTATAAAGCCATCTATCAATTATCTGATATTGACAAAGCACTGGTGCTTCTCTATCTAGAAGATAAAAACTATAAGGAAATTTCTCAAATGATGGGTATTAGTGAAGTAAATGCAAGGGTAAAAATGAATAGAGTAAAAACTAAATTAAAAAACATACTTAATCCTTAACACTATGGATCAATTAGAATTATTAAAGAAGGATTGGAAAAAACAGGGCGATGTACTACCAAAATTGTCTAAAGAGTCTTTGTCTAAAATTATTCATAAAAAATCATCATCTATTGTAAAATGGATATTTATAATTAGCGTTTTAGAATTGATAATACCAGTTGTATTTTCATTTTTTACAAGTAATGTAAAGTCTGCCGAAACTATAGAGAAACTAGGTTTAACAACATTTATTAATAGCTTTTATGGTTTCTATTATGTTGTACTGTTAGGTTTCGTATACTATTTTTACAAGAATTATAAATCTATTTCTGCTGATGCAAACCCTAAGGCTTTAATGCAAAATATTATAAAAACCAGAAAGATTGTTAAATACTATATTTGGTTTAATTTGGCTTTAATTCCTATTTTATGTTCAGTTGTATTCTATAGTTTCTTTAAATCTGATGTGTTCTTAAACCAGGTCCCTAAAGACACCAACATGATTGTAGTATGGCTGCTCTCTTTGTTTATAATTTTGATTGTAGTCGTGTTGTTTTGGCTTTTTTATCAATTATTGTATGGAATATTACTAAAAAAGTTAACAAAAAATTATAAGGAATTAATCAGTAATGGCAATAGTCTATAGAATATCTAAACTACCTTTACCTTCCCTTACCACTTCAATTTCATCTTGTGATAAGTCAATAACCGTTGAAGGTTGATTATCTCCGTAACCCCCGTCAATTACAATATCTACAAGTTTTTGCCATTTTTCAAAAATCAATTCTGGGTCGGTGGTGTATTCTATCACATCATCATCATCTCTAATTGAAGTTGATACTATGGGGTTACCCAATTCTCTAACAATTTCTCTGACAATACTATTGTCAGGAACTCTAATACCCACTGTTTTCTTATTTTTAAATGCCTTGGGCAAATTATTATTTCCTGGTAAAATAAAAGTATATGGCCCAGGTAATGCTCTTTTTAGTATTTTAAACGTAGCGGTATTAATTTGTTTAACATAATCTGAAAGGTGACTTAAATCATTACAAACAAAAGATAGATTTGCTTTAGCCAATTTAATACCCTTTATCCTTGCAATTTTTTCTAATGCTTTAGCGTTTGTTATATCACATCCCAAACCGTAAATGGTATCCGTGGGATAAATAACCAAACCACCTTTTTTTAAGACTTCAACAACTTTGTTGATTTCTTTTGGATTGGGGTTTTCGTCATAAATTTTAATAAATTGTGCCATTAATAAACAAATTATGAATCGTCAAATTAAACAATTACTATTTTCTTTTTCAGTACTATTATTTTTATTTACTTCATGTACTGATGATAATTCTACTTCTGAACCTAATTTAGAAAAAACAGAATCTAAGGATGTGTCTTATGGAGATCATCAACAGCAAAAATACGATATTTATCTGCCAAAAGGAAGAACTTCTGAATCTACAAAAGTATTTATATTGGTTCATGGAGGTGGTTGGATTGAAGGTGATAAAAATGATATGAACGCCTTTTTACCCGAACTGCAAAGAGAATCACCTGATTATGCTATTGTAAATATAAATTACAGGCTGGCATCTGAAGGTAATAGTCCATTCCCAATGCAAATTGACGATATTAAGTCAGTTATAAATCACTTAAAGTCCAAAAAAGAAGAATATCAAATATCTAACCAATATGCCTTTATTGGCTCAAGTGCTGGTGCACATCTGTCAATGCTTTACAGTTATGCACATGATAATAACAACGAGGTTGATATGGTTTGCAGTATAGTTGGCCCTACAAATTTTACGGATGATGCTTATATAAATGCGACTGAATTGACTTACATATTGTTAGCACTTCAAATACAAAATATTACTGGAGTCAATTTCCAGCAGAATATGCAGTTTTATAAGGATGTAAGTCCTTATCATGTAGCAACATCATCAGCTCCACCAACTATTCTATTTTATGGTGATGAAGACCCGTTAATACCTTCATCACAGGGAACAGATATGCACGCAAAATTAAATGAACTGGGGGTAACCAACGAATTTACCATTTATGCCGGTGAGGGCCATGGTTGGGATGGTGCAAATTTATTTGATACAACCGTAAAATTAAGAGCATTTATAAAAGCACATTTTAATTAAAAAGTCAATCTTTTGATTCACTTATTATTTGTTCCCAATTTTTATCGGCCTGCTTTCTTAATTTTTCAGCACCTTCATCCTTCCACAGCTTAAATGTATTTGTACCCCAAGCATTGTAGAATAAATAAAGTTTACTGTCTCTAATTTCAAATGTTTTGGGGTCTATTGAAACTTTTTCTCCGTTTTTTCCAATGGCATAAGCACAAAACCCGCCGTATTGGGGAACATGTTTTTTTGGGTTCTTTAAAAACAATTTCAAATTTTCATCTGATGAAAACATAAATTTTGCACCGTCATAATCAGTGGCAAACTTTTTATTTCCCTTAATCGCTTTATTGCTAAAATAGGCAACAACATCGTAGCCTTGTGCTACGGCTCCTTTTTTTATATTATATTCTTGCTGTGAAAAAAGTGTTGCAGAAATGCTCAAAAATAATACTATGAGTAGATTCTTCATATAATGTTTTTTGGGTTTGTCGTTTAAAAAATACTTTATTTACACCCGTTGTACATTATGAAGTAAATGTTAAGAGAAAGCGTCGGTTCGAGTGATTTTTTTAATGGAATGGAAAAAAATCGTATCGAGAACAGCTTTTTTATCCAAAACCCTATTCTCGATACACTTCTCTCGTCAATCAAAGCATTCAAATTGACGAATTTTGGATAAAAAAATCAAAATGCACAACGAGTTAATAGTATAACATTTTAACTATAACTTCTGTTTTGTTTTTTTCAGTTCAAAACTTTCGCCTAGATATACTTTTCTGACCATTTCGTCTTCAGCTAATTCTTGTGGTGTACCTTCTTTTAAAATACCTCCTTCAAACATTAAATAGGTTTTATCGGTGATTGCAAGCGTTTCTTGTACGTTATGATCGGTAATTAAAATACCAATATTCCTATCTTTAAGATGCGAAACTATACTCTGAATATCTTCAACGGCTATCGGATCGACCCCAGCAAAAGGCTCATCTAACAAGATAAATTTTGGATCAGATGCTAGGGCTCTGGCAATTTCTGTCCGTCTGCGTTCTCCCCCAGAAAGTAAATCGCCCCTGTTTTTTCTTACGTGACCTAAACTAAATTCATCAATTAACGATTCCAATTTTTCTTTTTGTTGTTTTTTAGAAAGTTTAGTGAATTGTAAAACAGATAGTATATTATCTTCGACCGACAGTTTTCTAAATACGGAAGCCTCTTGGGCCAAATACCCTACTCCCTTTTGAGCACGCTTGTACATTGAGTCATTGGTAATATCTTCATTATCCAAGAAAATTTTACCTTCGTTGGGTCTTATCATGCCCACGATCATATAAAAAGAGGTAGTTTTACCCGCTCCATTAGGTCCTAGTAACCCGATAATTTCGCCTTGCTCTACTTGTATAGAAATGCCTTTTACAACTTTACGGCTACCATATGTTTTTTCAATATTTTCTGCTCTTAAAATCATTAGCTACAATCAACAATTTTTATATTTATCATTTAATCCAATGTTATTTAATATCATTGGTATTATCTTCTCTAATCTTTTTGTTTTAGTTTCTTTGCGTTTTGCGTTAGAAATATAATCAGCAAACTCTCTTTTCTTTCCCAAGGGCATAGCTTCAAACAGTTCAGCTAATTTTTCATTGTCATTAAAAACAGTCGTCAATTCTTCAGGAATTAATAACGATTTCTTTTTAACTACAACTTTCAATCCTTTCTTTTCTATTTCAATAGCTTCTTTAATATAAAGCTCAACTAAATTTTGGTCTATCTCGGTATTTCTTTCAAATCTCCATTGCCGCATTGCCGAGGTTTTTCCTTTTTGGGCATTTACCAAGACTTTGCTTTTGTCTTTTAACAAAGCTCCTTTAAAAAACCAGATGCCAAAATGAGCTTTAAACGCTCCAATACCCACAACATTTTTTCCGTTTAATGTGTATGTGGGCATTCCCCATTTAATTGTTTCTTCAAGATTAGTTGAAAGAATAATTTTTCTAAGAAATAGTATTTCTTCTGAAAAATTACTGTGTTCAATAATATATTGTTCAACAGTTGAGATCATATTATTGTAAAAATAGGAAAAATTATTGTGCTTTAGCAGCTCTTTTTTTCTCTTTACGAGCAATTACACTAGCAATAAATATGCTAACTTCATATAAAATTGCCATTGGTATAGCCACAATAAATTGACTTATAACATCTGGCGGTGTAATAATAGCAGCTAAAAGTAGTAATACTACAATAGCATACTTTCTGTATTTTCTTAAAAACTCTGGTGTTACCAAGCCCATTTTCGCTAAAAAATAGATTATAATTGGCATTTCAAAAATTAAACCCGCTGCCAAAACGGAAGCTCTTAGCAAACCAATATATGAGCCTATATCAGTATTATTCTCCACTTGCATAGAAACTCTATAAGACCCTAAAAAATTTATAGATAACGGTGTAATTAAATAATAACCAAACAAAACACCAAAAAAGAACAATAGGGAAGAAATAATTATGAAACTTCTAGCATTTTTTCTTTCCTTGGCATAAAGTGCAGGTTTTATAAATTTCCATATCTCCCATAAAATAAAAGGAAACGCTGCAATAAAACCTACGGTAATCGAGGTCCAAATATGAGCAGAAAACTGCCCAGCCATAGTTCTACTTTGCACGATAAAAGGAATTTCATCAATACATAAACCATTAGTACCTAACCTTTGAGAAAGGTTACATAAAAATCTATACGTAATAAATTGAGGGTCTTTTGGAAGAAAAATAATCACGTCAAAAATAAACCCTTTCATCAAAAAAGCGATAGAACTCATTATAAGTACTGCTAGTGTTGAGCGTACCAAAGTCCATCTTAATACTTCAAGATGATCTAAAAAAGACATTTCGTTTTGCTCTTTTCCTTTTATCTTTTTTGCCATTTTAGATTATTCCTTCTTTTAATAAATCATGTAATTGTACCACTAATTAATATTTTTCGCAATCAGTAACCAATAATTGTGTAATAGTATTGCTTTACATATTTGTCACACTTTTACGAATTCCAGTAACAAATACCCAACCTATTGATTTTAGTATAAATTTAACCGCGTTTTCAAAATCTTTGTTCAAAAAATTTATTAAATTCGCTATCGCCTTACTTTCAATAACAATACTTTGTTTGGCAAATTCTAAAATGTCTTTTTTTGTGTTCAAATCAAGAATAGTTATCATATAAAAATAAAGTAGTACCTTTAGTTGCAAATGTATCTAAAATTATAGATAAATAATAATAAGAGTGACAAATTTAAACTTACACGACGCCTTAAAA
Organism: Aureibaculum sp. 2308TA14-22; assembly: GCF_040538665.1. Taxonomy (NCBI): domain Bacteria; kingdom Pseudomonadati; phylum Bacteroidota; class Flavobacteriia; order Flavobacteriales; family Flavobacteriaceae; genus Aureibaculum; species Aureibaculum conchae. The sequence continues at coordinate 1,241,096 of NZ_JBEWXT010000001.1, read as the reverse complement.
CAATATTTTGGTTTCTCCAAATTTAAAGGTTTACAAGAACAAGTTATAAAGAGTATCATTAATAAAGAGGATGTCTTTGTTATTATGCCCACAGGTGGTGGAAAATCTTTGTGTTATCAGTTACCCGCTTTAATTCAAGAGGGTACTGCCATTGTCGTCTCGCCATTGATAGCTTTAATGAAAAATCAAGTGGATGCTATAAGAGGTATTTCTACCGATGAGGGCATTGCACATGTGCTTAATTCTTCCTTAAATAAGGGCGATGTTGCTCGAGTAATGAACGATATTAAAACGGGCGTAACTAAATTGTTATATGTAGCTCCCGAATCGTTGACCAAAGAAGAGTATATAGAGTTTTTAAAAACCCAAAAAATATCTTTTGTTGCCATAGATGAAGCACATTGTATTTCTGAATGGGGGCATGACTTTAGACCAGAGTATAGAAATTTAAAGAAGATTATTGAACGTATTGATAATGTACCCATTATTGGTCTTACCGCAACCGCGACTCCTAAGGTACAAGAGGATATTTTGAAAAATTTATCTATAACCAATGCAACAACCTATAAAGCTTCGTTTAACAGACCTAATTTATTTTACGAGGTAAGACCCAAAACCAAAGATGTAGAAAAAGATATTATCAGGTTTGTTAGAAACTTTAAGGATAAGTCTGGTATCATTTATTGTTTGAGCAGAAAAAAAGTTGAAGAAATAGCCCAAGTACTTCAAGTAAATGGAATAAAAGCACTGCCTTATCATGCTGGTTTGGACGGAAAAACAAGAGCCAAACACCAAGATATGTTCTTAATGGAAGATGTTGATGTTGTTGTGGCTACCATTGCTTTTGGTATGGGTATAGATAAACCCGATGTACGTTTTGTAATCCATCACGATATTCCTAAAAGTTTAGAAAGTTATTACCAAGAAACTGGTAGAGGTGGTAGAGATGGTGGTGAAGGGCATTGCTTAGCGTTTTATGCTTATAAAGATATTGAAAAACTGGAAAAATTCTTATCAGGTAAACCCGTAGCGGAACAGGAAATTGGTCATGCCTTGTTGCAAGAAGTGGTTTCATATGCCGAAACCTCAATGTCCAGACGGAAATTTTTATTACACTACTTTGGTGAAGAATTTGACGATGTTAATGGTGAAGGTGCCGATATGGATGATAATGTCAGAAATCCGAAAAAGAAAAATGAAGCAAAACAAGAACTTAAAACCCTATTGAAAACTATAAGAGACACAAAAGAAGAGTACAAATCAAAGGAAGTCGTAAATACGCTAGTTGGTAATTCAAATGCATTATTAAAGTCTCGCAGAACGGACGAACAACCTTATTTTGGTATTGGCAAAGACAAAGATGCCATGTTTTGGATGGCTTTGATTCGACAAGCACTTGTAGCTGGATATATTACCAAAGAAATAGAACAATATGGTGTACTTAAACTTCCAAAAAGAGGATTGGAATTTATAAAAAATCCTATTTCTTTTATGATGAGCGAAGATCATGTTTATGGTGATGGAGATGATAGTAATATAATAACAAATAGCAAGGCCTCTGGAGGAGGTGTTGACCAAGAGCTCATGGCAATGCTAAAAGATTTGAGAAAAAAAGTTGGAAAACGTAAAGGTGTACCTCCATTTGCTGTATTTCAAGATCCTTCATTAGAAGATATGACTGTCAAATATCCAATAACCATTGAAGAGCTTTCTAATGTACATGGTGTCGGTGATGGAAAAGCTAAAAAGTTTGGTAGTGAATTTGTAGCCTTAATTCAACGTTATGTTGATGAAAACGATATTACCCGACCAGATGATCTTATAGTTAAAACAACCGGGTCAAATTCTGCATTAAAACTATTTATAATTCAAAATACTGACAGAAAACTACCTTTGATTGATATTGCAAAATCTAAAGGCCTGACCATGATCGAATTGACCAAAGAAATGGAACGGATTGTTTATTCCGGTACCAAAATCAACATTAACTACAGTTTGGACGATTTGCTGGATGAGGAGCAGCAAGAAGAAATCCACGACTATTTTATGGAAGCTGAAACCGATAAAATACAAGAAGCTCTTGATGAATTTGATGGTGATTATGACGAAGAAGAATTACGCCTGATGCGGATAAAATTTATTAGTGAAGTGGCGAATTAGTGGTTAGTTGAAAATACAAAAGTTTTAAATAAATATACTTAAAATCTCATTTTTGTGTCTTGATTCTTATGTCTTGTCATCTTGATTCACTCCTGCTGAAGACTGCTATTGCCAACTGAAGACTGACTCAATGCCCACCCATCTGAGTTCCAACAAAAGCAATTGCAAACCCCAACAATACAGCAATAAATTTTCTAATATTAAATTGGTGATTTTGAGAACTTTCAAACAAAATTGCAGTAGAAATATGTAAGAACACACCAATAATGATTCCTGTTATTTCAGTATGATAATTTTCAAAAACAGAGATAGTATTACTGAATAATAGCCCCAATGGGCTCATTAGGGCAAATAAGAGTATAAATGTGTAAATTAATTTTTTTGAAAGCGTAGATTGTAATAAAAAGACAAAAAGTACTACAGTTACAGGTATTTTATGAATAACTATCGCCCATAACAATAAATTATCTTGAGCCATGTTTAAAGGTATTCCTTCCAAAAAAGCGTGAATACATAAACTTAAAAATAATAACCACGGTACATTCTTAATATGAGAATGACAGTGACTATGTATATGACCATGCTCTGCTCCTTTTGAAAAGTATTCAAGAATTGTCTGTATTAATATACCTATAAGGATATAAACTCCAATGTTTTTTTGGTGTGTTTCAAAAACTTCAGGTAATAAGTGTAAAACCGTAATAGACAACAAATATGCACCGCTAAACGACAAAAAAAGTTGAATAACTTTTGTAGTTGGTTTTATTACAACTACAACCAATACACCAACTAAAACGGATAAAATTAAGGCAACAAAACTCATTCTAAAATCAGTATTAATCTACTAGAACTTTCAATATCAAAATCTTCTAGTAAATAAGACCCAAAAGTATATTTTAATTTTAAGCCAACTGCGTTAAAATAACTTTTTAATGTATCTAAAGGTAAAAACTTAATATTTTCAGTGTAATAATGCTCTCTACTATCCGCAAAAAATCGAATCTCTTTAATAATGGTATTATTTTCAACTTTTCTCTTGATATTAAAATCAATATTATTTCGAGAAATTGTTTCCTTAGTTACGATAAAATTCTTTACATGGTTTACATTCATAAAGTCTATTACTAATACCCCACCTTTGTTTAAACCATTTTTTAAATTTTGTAATACTTGAACATTAGTTTGATCATCATCAAAATAACCAAAACTTGTAAACAAATTAAAAATGGCATCAAATTTAGTTTCAAAAGGGTCACGCATATCATGCACTTCAAAGTGCAACGATTCGTTTTCAAACTGTTTGGCAAAAGCAATACTGTTTCCCGAAAGATCAGCACCAATAACATCATAGCCCAATTGATTCAAAAAAACCGAATGTCTGCCCCTACCGCAGGGCAGATCTAATATTTTACTATGTTTTTTTAGTTGCAAAAAAGAAGTCAAATACTTCATAAAGACTTGAGCTTCATCGTCATTTCTATCTTGATATAAAATATGATAGTATTTTGTATCAAACCAATCTTTAAACCATTCTTGTTCTTTATTACTCATTTTAATTTCTAAAAATGCACACAAAAGTACTAAATCAAATTTTACTCACTGTCGATAATAAGTGTATTTTTGCTTCACAAATTGATAGTAATGGATCAGAATTTTAAAATGTTAGCAAAAACCTTGTACGGTTTTGAAGAAGTCTTAGCTAAAGAGTTGAGAAATTTAGGTGCAATGGACATCAAAATTGGAGTAAGAAATGTAACTTTTGTAGGCGATAAAGGTTTTATGTACAAAGCCAATTTAGCATTAAGAACAGCAGTTAGAATTTTAAAACCAATACGAAAATTTAAAGTTAATAATGAAGATGATTTGTATAAACAAATACAAACTATCAAATGGGATAATTACATTGATGTAAACGAAACATTTGCTGTTGATGCCGTTGCAAATGCCGAAAATTTTACAAATTCACATTATGTCTCTCTTAAAACTAAAGATGCCATTGTAGATTATTTTAGAGATAAAGTTGGTAAACGGCCAAATATAGATTTAGACCATCCAGATTTACAAATAAACATCCACATACAAAATAGGGACTGTACCGTTTCTTTTGACAGTTCGGGTGATTCTTTACATAAAAGAGGGTATAGAAGTGCTACAAATATTGCTCCAATTAATGAAGTGTTGGCAGCGGGGTTGGTCTTAATGACCGGTTATGATGGCACACAACATTTCATAGACCCTATGTGCGGTAGTGGTACAATTTTAATCGAGGCTGCAATGATTGCCAATAACATACCCGCTAACATTAATAGGCGTGAATTTAGCTTTGAAAAATGGAGCGATTTTGATGAAAATTTGTTTGACACTATTAAGAATTCTCTGCTAAAAAAAATTAGAAATTCTACTTCAGAAATTATTGGATATGACAAAGCTCCATCTGCCATTTATAAAGCTAAAGACAATATTGAAAATGCTAATTTAGCTGAGTTTATTACTGCTGAGCAAGAAAATTTCTTTAGAACTGAAAAACAGTTAGAAGGAAAAACCATTATCTTATTCAATCCGCCTTATGGAGAGCGATTGGAAATTGATGTTCCCGTTTTTTATAAAGAAATTGGCAACACTTTAAAACGCGGTTATCCGGGGACAAATGCTTGGTTAATTACTTCCGATTTTGAAAATGGCTTAAAAAATGTTGGACTTAGAACTTCAAAAAGAATAAAAGTATATAACGGAAAATTAGAATGTAGATTGGTGAAGTATGAAATGTACGAAGGCAGTAAAAAAGGAAAATATATGAAATAAAAAAACCAAGAAAAATCTTGGTTTTTTTGTAGCGAGGAGCAGAATTGAACTGCCGACCTCCGGGTTATGAATCCGACGCTCTAACCAACTGAGCTACCTCGCCAAATTTTTAAGGTTGCAAATATAAAAACAAATTTATCAGTCGCAATACTTCTTTTACATTATTTTTATCAAAAAAAGTTTTTTTTAATTGAGATAATATATATATTGCTCAGCCAAGAAAAAAAGAACCCATGGCAGACAAAGTAAAATATAGTATAGAGTTTATAATGCACTCTTCGCCTGCATTTTTATATCAATATTTATCTACTCCTGATGGATTAAGCGAATGGTTTGCCGATAATGTAAACTCAAGAAGCGATGTTTATACTTTTATTTGGGATGGATCAGAAGAACAAGCCAAAAGATTATCATATAAAACTAATGAACGTATCAAATACAAATGGTTAACTGATGAGGAAGAAAGTACTTTTTTTGAATTTAAAATAGTAGTCGATGCCTTAACATCAGATGTATCTTTAATAGTAACGGATTTTGCAGATGATGAAGACGAAGTTGAAGAAGGCAAAATGTTTTGGGAAAATCAAATCTCTGAGTTAAAACATACTATTGGGGCATAGCAAACTAATTCTAATGTGATAAACAATAGTGAGCCTTGATTTTTCGAGGCTTTTTTTATAAATACAATGGTAAATTATAACGGCAACATTTCTAAGAACCCACCTACCTTAAGTATCAATAACAGGGCGTTTAAGTATGGTGACGGGTTGTTTGAAACTTTAAAAGTAAAAGGCAATACAATAATTTTTTTAGAAGATCATTATTTTAGGTTAATGGCATCTATGCGAATGTTACGTATGAATATTCCTATGGATTTTACCTTGGAATTTTTTCAACAGGAAATTTTAAAGACAACTTCTGCTAACAATTTTACGGATGCCAGAGTTCGTTTTACGGTAAATAGAAAAGATGGTGGATTATACTTGCCAAGTACCAACAATATCCATTTTTTAGTCGAGGCAAAAGCATTATCCGTTACGCTAAAAAAAGAATATGAAGTTGATCTTTTTAAAGATTATTATGTTTATTCCGGCACGTTGTCAACCTTAAAGACCAATAATAAAATCCTTAACGTTGTGGGCAGTATTTTTGCCGATGAAAACGGGTTGGACAATTGTATTTTATTAAATGAAAAGAAGCACGTGGTAGAAACCTTAAATGCCAATATTTTTTTAGTAAAGGGCAAAACTATCAGCACCCCTCCCCTTTCAGAAGGTTGTCTTAAAGGTGTGTTCAGGAAAAAATTGATTGAATTTATTGCAAAGGATGAAGAATTAAACTTAGAAGAAAGGGAAATCTCTCCTTTTGAACTTCAAAAAACGGATGAAGTATTTTTAACTAATGCTATTGTTGGTATTCAGCCAGTAACTAAATACAGAAAGAAAAAATATACTACTGAGGTTTCTGATTATTTAAGACGCAAAATGGACATCTAATTGTAGATTATTACTGCATTTCAAAAACTACTTTTAATTCAAAAAATTCGTCATAAGGATTAAAAGTTGTCCAATAATTATTTAATATTCTATTGTCCGTTAAAGATATTATCGGCCCTACTTTTCTATTAATTTTTGATGCAATATTATTCGCCCTCATTTTAGCATCAACTAAAGCAGCTTCAGTCATTTCATCATAGAGCTTATCATCAATAACATATTTACACTCTAATAGGTTAACATAAATACCTGGCACTTTTATATCTAGCAATTGCGAAATTTCTTTTTGCGAAGTACATTCATATTTTAACATAGTTCCTTCAGCCTGATAATTATAGGTTCTAAATTCAAAAGTATCTTCTTCAAACTTATTTACATCTACACCGTTTTCTACCAGTGCCAAATAATATTGATTCTTAATCTCAGACAAATCTGAAACCTCCTCATCACCATAAGGATTTTGGTTTACCTCTATACTTATTTTAGCTCTATACTTAACAATTTTTCGCTCTAACTTAACAGATCCGCTTACTTCAATTGTTTTATCCATCATATAAATTTGGGTTGTGTTTCAGATAATAACTTAAAAATAAACGCAGATTTTACTTTAAAAGTATGATTGAATCAAAAAACCCAATCTGAAAAACATTACATTTTAAAGATTGGGTTACATCAACTAACCTACTTTAATTTTATAATAGTTCAAACACAACATTTATTCTTATATATTCATCCTTTGGTGAGTAGTATGCCCAACCATCGTTACCATAAGAATTATCAGAAATCATAGCAATTTTCCCAACTTTTCTATTTGCTTTCTTAGCAATTCTTTCCGCTTTGTCTTTGGCTTGTTCAATGGCTTTTTCAATTAAACTGTCATAAATGGTATCCTCTAGTTCCATTTTGTACTCCAGCCCATTGTTAGTTATGCCATTGACTCTAGCACTCAACACCTTTTGCACTTCTTCTTCGGTACTTGCTTCGTAATAATATACCGTACCTTCTCTTTGATAGTACATGCTTAAGTATTCAATTTTTTGTTCTTCCAATTTGGTTGGATCAATTCCTTTTTCTTTGAGCTTAGCAAAGTATTTTTCTTTTAGCTCATCTAAGGTATTGCATTCATTATTTCCGTAACCCATTTGGTCTAAGCCCATAACCAATTTGACTCTGTAAGCCTTTACTTCTTTTTTAAACTTTACGTTACTACTAACACTTATGGTGTTTTTTGTACTTGTGTTTTCTTGTGCAAAAGTGTTTGCTGCTATCAGTATTAAAACTGCAATAATTAATTTTCTCATTTTCATGTAGATTTTAATGTTATTATTGAATTTATTTTATAAAAACATAAATGACGCCACGATCATCCATGCTCCGACAATAAGGCCTAATACGCCTAATTTTCCTTGTTTTGGTGCAATTTTCTCACGAATCATTGCTGCTTTTTCTTGTGCTTTAGGATTATTACCTAAAAATAGTTTGTTGATTTGCCCATAACCTAGCATAAAACCAAGTCCCGCTTCCACAACACTACCTGCTAATAAGGTTATCCACCAAATTGGTGCTGAGGTTAACCAGTCCATATTTAAAAAGGCAGAGATAATTCCCCAAATACCCCAGAAACAAAATACAAGGCCTATCCAACCTTGATAGGGTTCCACTTTTGCTAATAATTCAGCCGCATTTGGCTTTTTTGATAAGATTAATGAAGGTACTGCTATGATACTCAACAATACTAATGAAATTCCGTAAATCATAATAATAAATTTTTAATGGTTATTAATTTGATTACAAAAGTGCGTCAGAAAGGCAAGGTGTAAAACACTAGTTAAGGGTAAAATGACACCCCTGTAAATTGGGGGAAGTTAATAAAGGGACTATAATATTTGCACTGTAAGTAGGATTGCCTAGTTTGCTAAGACTCTACAAAGTAAAAAATCTGAGAAAGTTTTTAAGATTATTTCTACCCATAGACAACGATTATAATTATTCTATTTGTCCAATTGAGTTGTTAAATATTTATAACTTTGCTCGAAATATTTCTTTAAAGATGGTTTTAAAAACTTAGAATAATTTATACCCTCATTTCTTTCAATTGATAACCAAGCCATTGCATAAGCGATTATTTGTTCAGGTAAATATCCTTGAGTACTTGATTGCCATCCAAATTCGCTGTTTGATAAATATTGGGAAAATTTAAATCTCGAATTACCAATAAAAATCCCAAAACCGTAATTTATTGCGGTTAGGTCGGTCAAATATTCATCATTTTCTTCAATACGATTTTCTCCCAATAGAATTTGATGAGATAATTCATGAGAAATTGTAGCTATTAAAGATATCGGGTCTTTTAATTGTTGCCTTTCTAATGAAATTACAATTTCATTATCCTTCATTTCATATGTTCCTGCAGTACTTTTCCATTTACCATGAATGTCAGCGGGCGAAATTAAGGTTGTTCCATCCTCCATTTCAACTACGCCATCTGAAAAAAAATCAAGCTTTATTTCTACATCATTAATGTTCATCAATTCCATCGTTCGATTTAAAATGAATTCTGCATCTATTTCTGATCCATCAAATTCTCTTTCATAAAACTCTTTTGTAGGTGTAACCGTAAGAATTTCCATAAAGTTTTCTTTCCCTATTTCGTAGCGTAACCAATCTAGGTCTTCATCAACCCAAATTTTATCATTTTCCGTAATAGGTAATTTGTTTTTTTTCTTCCAGAGCATCAATATGAAATTTATTTAAAATTTAATCCACCAACCCTAACTGTATGGCATACTTCGTCAGTCCTGCAAGGTTGCGGACTTCCAATTTGGAAATCAGGTTTTTTCGATAACCTTCAATAGTATGTTTGCTTAAAAAGAGTTTATCAGCAATTTCTTGGGTAGTATGCTCTTCGGCTATAAGTTTTAAAACTTCCTTTTCTCTGGTCGTCAATGTGGTAATCACATCTTTTTCTTTATTGAACATACTTTCCATATAAGCCTTTTTAATGCTCTCAGAAAAGTATTTCTCACCTTTTAAAATGGTCTCAATAGCTTTAATCAATTCGCTTTGGTCCGCATTTTTGGGTACGTAACCGTCAACATTGGCATCGGTAAGGGTATGTATGGTCTTGGAATCGTGCCGCATACTTACAACTAGCGTTCTTATATGCGGAAAGTTATCCTTGATGTGCTGGTTTAGCTCAATACCTGATACATCAGGCATATTAATGTCAGTAATGACCAAATCTATATCCTTACCGCCGCTATTGTCCAAATATTTAATGACGTTCTGTCCGCTATCAGCGGTCATTGCGATTTCAAAATCGGATTCCTTGCCAATAATGCTCAGCAGTCCGTCCAAAAACATTTTATGGTCGTCCGCTACTATTAATTTATACGTTCTTGATAGTGCCATGTGCTAAAGGTATTTCTATGGTAACCGCTGTACCACGGTTAATTGATGAATCTATATTTAACTGGGCATTTAGTTTATCTAAACGACTTTTTATATTTTGTAAGCCTATGCCCGTTGGAGTTTTGTTCTGGTCAAACCCAACACCGTTATCTTCAAACAACAATTGTAAGGAATTATTATGTAGGTTCAAATGAATTTCTACATTTTTTGCCTTAGCATACTTCAAGGTATTGGTCAACAGTTCTTGAATGATATTAAAAACCTCGACTTGTATGTTTTCTTCCAAGGCATTAATTTTTTCTTCGGGATACGGCATAAAAACAATGTCTTGCTCTGTTGATTTATCTACTTTATCAATATAATCACTTATTAAAGTAGTAAAAGCATTTTGGCTGAATTTACTGGGAATCAGGTTATGCGATATTTCACGGACTTGTTGATAGGTCTCGTCCAATTGGGTAACTATGGCGTTTTTAGAATTTTCTTTACCGTTTAAGTTGCTCATTTGCAATTTAATAGCGGCCAGATTGCCGCCAATACTATCGTGCAATTCCCTTGCAATCCGGGTACGTTCTTCATTCTGTGCCTCAACGGATGCTTTAACCAACTTTAACTCTTGCTCTCTTATCAATGAACCTACTTTTTGCTTGTTGAGTTCTTCTTGTTGGGCATTGAGTTGGCTTTGGGCCTGTAATTTTTGGTAATACACAATCAATAGAGCGGTTATGGGAATCAACAATATTAAAAAACCGATCAGAAAAGCATATTTGATGGTCTTTTGTTTTTCGATTTCACTTTCTTTTAGCAATTGTTCTTCACGTAAAGTACTGATTTCTTTTTCCTTTTGTAAGGTCTGATATTGAATTTCCAATTCTTTTATTTCCTTACTTTTTTGCTCTCGTATAATTCGATTTGACACACCTACATATTGCGTCATTAACGCATAGGCATTCTTATAATCTTCCTGGTCTCGGTATAATTCCACAAGACTTTGAATTACTTTTTTTTCTAACTCCATTCTATCCCACCCTACTGCATTTATATGAGCAGTGGACAATATCATTTGAGCAGCTTGAAAATTTTTAAGTCGCTTGTAAACATCACCTATCCGCAGCACGGCTTCAATATAAAGATCGTAATATTTATTGTTATTAGCAATGTTCTTAACCTCCTCAAATAGTTTTAATGCCGATTCTATTTTGTCTCTTGCTGCATCCATTGTACCCAAATTCAGTTTTATTTGCAGGGCCAGTTTTTTATCTGGTGCTTTTTCCAAATCGACCAAAGCACTATCGTAATAGGATTCGCTATTGGTACCGTCTCTTTTTACATAATAAATATCTCCGTAATATTTTTTTGCCAACCCTGTAAAATAGGTATTTGTACTGTTTTCAATCGCATTATCCAATAACGGTTCAGCTTTGTCAAATTCTTCATTTTGTACATAAACTGAAGCTAAGCCCAAAGAATGTGTAAAATATAAATAAGGACTTTGGGTGATTTTAGTAATATCCAAACCCTGTAAATAATACTTCATCGCCTCATCATACAAGCCTTGTAACATTTTTCCTTTACCTAAAATAGTATATGCTTTGGATAGGTACAGATTATCGACCAATCCATCCTTTTGATGGTTTGTGGCTTCGTTTTCTAAATAGTTGCCATAATAATTGATGGAATCCGTATTGCCCAATGCTATATGAACATTGGCAATGGCCTCAATAAAAAAAGCTTTATCACTGAGTTCTTGAGCTGCTTTCAACTGTTGGTACAGCGAATCAGGTGCCCTATCAAAAGTTTGAGCAAACGCAGTGTACCATTTTTTTTCGTCATCATCCTTTTGAGACCAAGATAAAATGCTCAAAAACAAGAAAATAAATTTTATTATATCTATTTTTAGTTTATGCATTAATTCCATTTATTTACAAGTGTATAGACTCAAAAACACTTTTATTTCTCTCCTTTAATTTTCTCTATTAACTCTATTAACTCCTTTACTTTTTCAGGATGCTTTTCAGCAATATTGTTTTGCTGTCCAATATCTTCTTTTACATTATATAATTGATAAATAGTATCTCTACCTGTTTCAATATTTGTAAATTTTCCTGTGTTTTTCGGTCCTTTATGCGGTGGAATCAAAATCCAATCGCTTTGGCGGATTGAAATGCCGTTAGCTCTACCTAAAATCAAGCTCTCACGACCTTTATCGGATTTGCCCAGCAACGCATCAATTACGTTTTGACTGTCGTCTGTGGTGTTTTTTTGTCCCGTAAAGGCAGCAAAAGAAGCAGGTAAATCCATTTGCGAGACTAAAGCATTGGAAACGCCTGGAGCTACCGTCCCTTTCCACATGACCATAAACGGCACATGGGTTCCGGCATCAAAAAGGCTGTATTTCCCTCCTCTTAGTTTTCCTGCGGGAGTATGGTCTCCATTTTTTTCAACAGCATCGGTTTTATATCCATCGTCCAAAACAGGGCCGTTATCACTAGAAAAAATAACAATGGTGTTTTCCGAAAGGTTTAATTCGTCCAAATAATCCAACAGTTGCCCCACTGCCCAATCGGCTTCAACGATTACATCGCCTCGTGGACCTAAACTTGTTTTACCAACAAATCGAGGGTGAGGTACTCGCGGCACATGCGGTTGATGCAAACTGTAAAATAAAAAGAACGGATTTTCTTTATTTCTGTCGATAAAGGCTTTAGATTCTCTTAAAAAATCATCTGACATTTCTTCATCTTTAAATAATGCCGATTTACCGCCACGCATATAGCCGATACGTGAAATTCCATTATGTATGCTCATGTTGTGTCCATGACTGGGATGTATTTTCAACAATTCCGGATTCTCTTTCCCTGTAGGTTCTCCTTCAAAATTTTTGGTATAACTCACTTCTATTGGATCGTTGGGATCCAATCCGTCAATACGATGATTTTTTACATACACCGATGGCACCCTATCATTAGTTGAAGCCATAATAAACGATTCATCAAAACCGATTTCCAAAGGTCCGGGTTTGATTTCACCGTTCCAGTCCATGTTTTCGTTGCCCAGCCCCAAATGCCATTTTCCAACTACGCCAGTGGTATATCCTGCGTCCCTCAATATAGAGGGCAAGGTTTGTTTGCTTGTATCAAAAATTAAAGGGGCATTACCGCGTAAAACCCTAGCATCTGTTTTTTTAAACGGATAATTACCGGATAACAAAGCGTACCTGCTTGGTGTACACGTTGGCGAAGCTGCGTAACCATTCATAAACTTAATACCTTCATTGGCAATTCGGTCTATATTAGGTGTCTTTAAGACCGTACTTCCGTATGCACTTACATCGCCAAAACCCAAATCATCGGCATAAATAACTATAATGTTGGGTTGTTTTTTAGGCTCTACTTTTTTTTCTTTCTCCTTACAAGAGAATACACTTATTATAAATACTAAAAAAAATATTATTTGTACACTAAACTTGGACATGTCAGATTGATTTTTTTGATGAAAGGTTAAATATAATTCAATATTGACAATTCTAAAATTATAAAAGAAGATTAATTTAAATTGTTGCTTATTTATGTCGTTTATCTAGTTTTAATAAGCTATTGGCTAAAAAAACACATCGTTTTTAAAATTTATAGTTATTTTAGAGGTCATTACAATAACATGAACAAAACAATTTTCCATTTTATACTCATTTTTCTAGGATTCAACTTATTAACTGCACAAAATGCTAAAAAACCTAATGTAATCGTAATCTATACCGATGATCAAGGAGCTGGCGATTTAGGTTGTTATGGAGCTGATGACATTTTTACGCCAAACATTGACAAGCTTGCTTCGGATGGCATCCGATTTACCCAAGCCTATGTAGCGGCTCCCGTTTGTGCTCCTTCCCGGGCATCTTTATTGACCGGGAATTATCCGGAAAGAGCGGGTGTTCCTGGTAATACCTCGGCAAATATTCAAGCAAAAGACGGTCTACCCGATGCTCAATACACCATGGCAGAACTTTTTAAAGACGATGGTTATAAAACAGGTCATGTTGGTAAATGGCATTTGGGCATGAGTACAGAAAGTAGCCCCAATAATCAGGGGTTTGAGTATTCCTTTGGACATTTACGTGGTTGCATAGACAATTATTCCCACTTTTTCTTTTGGGAAGGGCCTAATATTCACGATTTGCATGAAAACGGTGAGGAAGTCTATCATAACGGAAAGTACTTTCCTGATCTGATGGCAGAAAAAGTGAATGCATTTGTCGATAAAAACCAAAAAGACCCATTCTTTTTATACTATGCCATCAATATGCCGCACTATCCATATCAACCGACTGAAAAATGGCAAAGATTTTATGCAGATAAAGGCGTTCCATTTCCAAGATCGGACTATGGTGCATTTATTTCTACCATTGATGAACGTATAGGAATGCTTATTGACCAACTTGAGAAATTAGGTTTACGAGACGATACAATTATCGTTTATCAGTCCGATAATGGTTATTCTACTGAGGTACGTGCTTTTAACGGTGGCGGAAGTTCTGGACCGTATCGCGGGGCAAAAAGCAGTTTATTTGAAGGCGGAATCAGATTACCTACAATCATCAGCTGGAAAGGAAACCTTCCTGAAAATAAAGTCAATAATGAATTTTTATTAAATACGGATTGGATGCCAACATTGACTAATCTATGTGGATTGGAAAACAAAAAACCACCTACAGATGGTATTGATTTATCTTCTATGTTATTGGATACACAACAAAAATCACCACGAACCTCCGCATTTTGGAAATACGGCAACCAATGGGTGGTACGAGATGGAAAATGGAAATTGATCGCTTATCCCAAAGACACCTCACATAAGGGGGAATTAGATTTAGAACAAGATGCTTTGTTTTTATCTAATTTAGATGAGGATGTATCGGAAATGACCAATTTGGCATCAAAATATCCTGAAATTGTAGATAAATTAATTAAAAAATATGTTGAATGGGAATATGGATCGACTGAGGATGTTCCAAAAAAAATGAAAAAATTAAATCATCTGGCAGTAAATTCAAAAATTGAAAATTTACTTCCTTTACATTCCAACTATAAAAATATAGAAGTATTAACTGATGGAAAAAGAGGCTATCTCGATTTTAGCTCGGGACAATGGATTGGTCAAGAAGGTAAAGATCTCGAATTTATTATCGACCTAAAGAAAGTTCAAAAAATTAAAAAAATTTCATGTGGCTATTTACAGAATATGGGCAATTGGATTTTTAAACCCGAACAAGTTACGGTCAGCTCTTCATCAAATGGAAAAGATTTTGGAAAACAAAATAACTTGAAAGACGAAAATAAAACAAGCAACAAAAATACGTTTAAAGGAAAATTTAGCTTAGAGAAACCGTTAAAAACTAGATATTTAAAAGTCAGTATAAAAAACATAGGCAAATGTCCGCCAAACCATGAAGGTGCAGGCAGTAGTGCTTGGGTGTTTATAGATGAAATAATAATTGATTAAGATGAAATATTTAAAAACAATTACATCACTTTTAATAGTGGTAATATTACTTTCTTGTAATAAAAAACAATCAAATCCCGAAACTTTGGGTGAAAACGAAAGACCTAACATATTATTTATAATGTCAGATGACCATACTTCACAATCTTGGGGTATTTATGGGGGTGTATTAAAAGATTATGTTCAAACTCCAAATATTTCTCGCTTGGCGGATGAAGGTACAGTACTGAATAATAGTTTTTGTACAAATTCTATTTGTGTGCCCAGTAGAGCATCAATTTTAACAGGCAGCTATAGTAATAAAAACGGAGTTTACACTTTGAGTGATGCTTTAGAACCCGATAGCGTGAATATTGCTAAAATATTAAAACGTAGCGGGTATCAAACCGCGGTTATTGGCAAATGGCACTTAAAGAAAGAACCTACAGGATTTGATTACTATAATGTGCTACACGATCAGGGTCGTTATTGGGATCCCATTTTAAGAACCAAAGAAAATTTCCATAAGAAATCCGAGGAGTGGGATGTACACAAAGGATTTTCTACTGATGTAGTTACTGATTTGTCAATGAAATGGTTAGATACTATAGATAAAAGTAAACCTTTTATGTTAATGACTCATTTTAAAGCGACGCACGAGCCTTTTGATTTTCCTGAAAGACATGCAAAATTGTATGAGGGAGAAACCATTCCCGAGCCAGAATCGCTATTGGATTTTGGTGCGGCGACCACCGGAAGAAGTTTTACAGGTCAGAGTTTAGACAATCTAGCCTATCGTTGGAAACAGGCAACCAAAGATCCTGATTCATGGTGGTGTCAATATCCTGGATTACCGTTCAGCACAGCGGAAATGGACAGTATAGCGGCTAGAAAACACACGTATCAAAAATTGGTAAAAGACTTCATGCGTTCCGGTGCTGCTATTGATGATAATATTGGAAGATTATTAGACTATCTGGAAAAATCTGGTTTGGCAGAAAACACCATTGTCATTTATACTGCTGATCAAGGTTACTTTTTAGGAGAGCATGGCTTTTTTGATAAGCGGCTGATCTATGAAGAATCCTTACGAATGCCATTTGTGATACGTTATCCTAAGGAAATTCCCGCCGGAAAACGCATTGACGATATTATTTTGAATATCGATTTTGCCTCACTGTTTGCGGATTATGCAAATGTAGAGCTGCCCTCCTCTTTTCAAGGAAAAAGTTTTAGGGAAAATCTAAAAGGAAATAGCCCAAAAGACTGGAGAAAAACAGCTTATTACAGATACTGGCAGCATTTCCCTGTACGACCAAGCCATTTTGGGATTAGAAACGATCGCTACAAACTGGCTCTTTTTTATGGTCAACCGCTTGATATGACTGGGGTTTCAAAAAAAACTACCGAACCTGCTTGGGAATTTTATGATTTGGAAAAAGATCCCAAAGAAAACAACAATGCATACGATAATCCCGAATATGCCGACATTATCTCAGAAATGAAGATTGAATTGCAGAGACAGCGAAAATTATTCGGAGATACGGATGAAAAGTATCCGGAAATACAAAATTTATTAAGTTTAAATTAAATAATTAATGGTTGGTCTGGCATGTGGCATAATAGATTCGTCACCCTGAACTCGTTTACTCATGTTTTTCTATTATTTTATAAATGTAATTCATGAATCTTCGATTTCAAGGTCTCATTCTTAAATTACTGTATTCCAAAGAATAATAAGATGCTGAAACGAGTTCAGCATGACGTTTTTATTACAAACAACCAACACTCAAAAATAATAACTTATGCCCTATATTAAAAAAATAGTTTTACCCATTTGCATATTGGCTTTAATTTACGCCTATAATAAAAAACCTAAAACTAAAGAAACTCAACCTCCAAATATTATTGTTTTATTCCCAGATGACATGGGGTATGGAGATGTGAGCGGGAACGGTCATCCTACCATAAAAACGCCAAATATTGATAGGATAGCCAATAATGGTATAAAACTTACCAATTTTTATTCAGGATCACCAGCTTGTACAGCAAGTCGTTATTCGCTGCTAACAGGAAAGTATCCTATAAAATCAGGATTCGATTGGGTACTTTATCCAAAGTCTAAACGTGGAATTCACCCAAAAGAATTTACGTTGGCAGAAGGTCTTAAATCAGTTGGCTATAAAACGGCAATGTTCGGCAAGTGGCATTTGGGCTCTACTAAATTGGAATATTTACCATTACAAAATGGATTTGACGAGTATATCGGGTTGCCTTACAGTAATGATATGATTCCACCAAAATGGCCGGCCATTCCCCTATTTCATAATAACGATACTTTAGAACTGAACCCAGACCAAACCAAACTCACAAAATTGTACACCAATAAAGCTATTGATTTTATAGAAAAAAATAAAGAAAATAAGTTCTTTGTCTATCTGCCTTATGCAATGCCTCATGTACCATTATATCCTGGCAAGGATTTTCAAAACAAATCCGAGCGTGGTGAATATGGTGATGTAATTGAAGAAATAGATTGGAGCGTTGGTAAAATTATCCAGACCTTGGAAAAATTAAAAATTGACAAAAACACGGTTGTCTTTTTTGCAAGTGACAATGGTCCATGGATTATTAAAGGGCTAAAAGGTGGATCATCAGGACTGTTTCGAGATGGTAAGGGAAGCACTTGGGAAGGCGGCATGCGTGTTCCAGGAATAATCTATTGGCCAAGTAAAGCTAAACCCGCTTTAAACTCGACAACAAGTACTGTTAGGGATATTTATGCTACCACACTAAGTCTTGCTGGGGTTACTATGCCTCCCAATAGTAATAATGATGGAAATGATCTTTCACAACTACTCAATAATTCCAATACCAAGTTAAATGATGATAAACCTTTCTTTTTCTATGGATTGAAAAATGAGATTTTTGCAGTTCGCAAAGGAGCATGGAAGTTACATGTAAAAACACATAGCCAAACGGGTAAAGATTATTTTGAAGGAAAGCTACCTCTTTTGTTCAACGTTAATATTGACCCTTCAGAAAATCATGATATTTCCGATAAATACCCTGAAATTGTAAAAGAATTGCAAAATAGTATTAGTAAGCAAAAAGAAACCGTTACGAAAAAATCAAATTATTTTGATGGGGAATAAAAAAAGAGTTGGACTTCTCCAACTCTTTAATACTAATTCAAATTACTCAACTTATGATTTTTGCTATTTCCCTATAAAATATAATACTTAGTTGATTTCATAAAAGTAGACAACTTAAAATCTTTTTAATAAAGATTTCGACCAATGACAATTTTGAAGCAATAAACATCGTTTTTTAAGACATTTAATAAATATATAGTATGTTTTTTTAGAAAAACACTTAAATATTCTTAAATTTCAACTTAATTTTTAATGTTGTTAGTAAAAAATCTGACACTTTAATGCAAAATAAAAAGTTGATTTTTAAATTATCAGTCCTTTTATGAGTTTATCACCATATGACATTGCCATTGTACTTTTTTATGTTGTAGGGGTATTAGCGTTAGGTTTTTATCTTGCCAGAAAATCTTCAAAAAATTTAGAATCCTACTTTTTAGGTGGCAACAAATTAAAATGGTACTACTTAGGCTTGAGCAATGCTTCTGGAATGTTTGATATTTCTGGCACTATGTGGTCGGTAGGAATATTATTTGTTTACGGCTTAAAAAGTGCTTGGTTGCCTTGGTTATGGCCGGTATGGAATCAAGTTTTTGTATTTGTCTATCTAGCTGTTTGGATGCGTAGGTCTAATGTAATGACAGGTGCAGAATGGATTACCTTCCGTTTTGGAGATGGTAAAGGAGCAAAACTCTCGCATATAATAATTGTAATATTTGCGGTAATTAGTGTATTAGGTTTTATTGCTTACTTCTTTGAAGGCATCGGTAAATATTCAACATCAATACTACCTTGGGATATGTCTTTTAGTTTATTTGGATATAATGTGAGTTCGGCTAGAAGTTATGCACTAATTATTTGTGGTCTCACTTCACTCTATACCGTAAAAGGTGGGATGCATAGTGTGGTTGCAACCGAAGTAATGCAATTTATAATTATGACAATTGCTTGCATTGGTGTAGGTATTGTAGCATATAATACGGTGGATGCTGGGCAAATAAATAATATTGTGCCAGAAAACTGGAAAGAGTTGTTCTTTGGTTGGCAATTAGACCTCAACTGGAACGGAACACCTTTTCCGCAAGTCAACAATAAAATTGAGAGCGATGGGTTTACGCTTTTTGGGGCTTTATTTATCCTGATGGTACTTAAAGGCATTTTTGCATCTATTGCAGGGCCAGTACCTAGTTATGATATGCAACGAATATTGGCAACAAGAACACCATCAGAAGCAGCCAAAATGAGTTTTTTAACCATTTGCGTGTTGTACCTCCCACGTTATTTTATGATTATTGGTTTTGCAGTACTAGCATTAGTATATTTAGGGCCAGAGCTATCAGCTATGGGTGATAATCTTGATTTTGAACAGGTTTTGCCTATGGCTATAAATAAGTTTTTACCAGTTGGGCTGAAAGGATTGATGTTGGCAGGTTTTCTAGCAGCATTTATGGGAACTTTTGCCGCTTTTGTAAACTCTGCCCCTGCTTATATTGTAAATGATATTTATAAAAAATATATAAATCCTGGTGCTTCGGATAAGAGATTAGTGAGGTTAAGCATCTTATCTTCTTTGGGCTTAGTTATGGTAGGTATTATTTTTGGCTTTAACGCTGGCTCTTTAAACACACTGATTCTATGGTTAAGCTCTGCATTATATGGCGGCTATGTGGCAGCTAATGTACTAAAATGGATTTGGTGGAGATTTACTGGGAATGGCTATTTTTGGGGAATGCTTTTCGGGCTGATAGCATCTACAGTAAAACTTTTCTTTTTTACCGATTATGTTGATATTTTTGTTTTTCCGATAATTTTTGCGTTCTCAATGTTGGGCTGTATCATTGGTACGTACATGCAGCCATTGCCGAATAGAGAGCAAGTAAAAACATTTTATAAACAAACTAAGCCTTGGGGATTTTGGGGGTCCATAAAAAAAGAGGTGATGCAAGAAGACCCCAGTTTTGTACCCAACTTAGATTTTAAAAGAGATTCGTTTAATGTTGTAGTCGGTATAGTTTGGCAAATGGCACAAGTGGTAATACCGATATACTTTATGTTAAGAGAAAATACCGAAATGCTTATTTGGTGTGCCATACTGATATTGACAAGCTATCTTTTGAAAAAATACTGGTGGAATAATCTTAAAAATTTAGATGACTAATGCAAATTACAGGCACTTTTATAGATGAAATAAGTCACGACATTCCTCATCAAAATTGGGGCGATAAGGAATGGGATGCCGACTTTGCCCACATGAAAAAAATAGGTATAAATACAGTTATACTTATTCGTTCTGGTTACAAACGTTTTTTAACCTATCCATCGCAATATCTAATAAATCAACATGATTGTTTTAAACCATCAAAAGATTTGGTCAAATTGTTTTTAGAGTTGTCAGAAAAGTATGGAATGGTTTTTTACCTTGGCATTTATGATAGTGGAAAATATTGGGATACTGGAGATATGCGTCATGAAATTGATATTAATTTACACGTAATTGAAGAGGTTTATAAAGCTTATGGCCATTACAAAAGTTTTGGAGGATGGTACTTAAGCCTAGAACTCAGCAGAAAAACAAAAGGAGCTATTGATTCAATTTCAAAACTGGGCAAACAGTGTAAAGCTATTAGTAATGGATTACCAGTACTTATTTCTCCATGGATTGATGGAGAAAAAGCGGTGTCAGCTACATCAAATACTTTGATAAAAGAAAAAACCGTTTCAATCCATCAGCACGAAAAAGAATGGAACGAAATATTTGATGGTATAAAAGAAGCTGTTGACATTGTAGCTTTTCAAGACGGCCATGTGGATTATTATGAATTGGAAAACTACTTAATCGTAAATAAAGGATTGGCAGATAAATACGGTTTGCAATCATGGACAAATACCGAATCTTTTGATAGGGATATGCCCATTAAATTCATGCCCATTAAATTTGAAAAAATCCTTTTGAAACTAGAAGCTGCTAAAAAAGCAGGTTGTAAAAAAGCCATTACCTTTGAGTTCTCACATTTTATGAGTCCTCAATCGGCTTATATACAAGCACATCATTTATATAATCGATATCTGGAATATTTTGGAATCAAATAAAACACATAGGTAATGTTTCATAAAAAATTAATTTTATTGGCTCTATTTTACTTTAGTTTCAATATAACTTTTGCTCAAGAGAAAGTTGATGTCTTAATTATAGGAGGAGGTGCTGGTGGTACTTCAGCTGCTATCCAAGTAGCTAGGATGGGTGTAAAAGTTAAAATTATTGAATCAACATCTTGGTTAGGTGGTATGCTTACGTCGGCAGGTGTTTCGGCTATTGATGGCAATCATAATATGCCTTCAGGTATTTGGGGAGAGTTTAGACAAAAATTATATGATTATTACGGTGGAGTCGACAAGGTAGCCACGGGATGGGTAAGCCATACGCTATTTGAACCGTCCGTGGGCAACAAAATATTAAAAGACATGGCTCAAATTGAAAATTTAAATGTTGTTTATAATGCTAAATATAAAACTATAACCAAAGAAAAGGATTTATGGAAAGTTACCTATAAGCAGAAAAGAAAACTAAAAACAATAAAAGCCAAAATACTAATTGATGCTACGGAAATTGGAGAGTTACTACCCATATTAGATGTTGATTTTAGATTGGGAATGGATGCTAAGAAAGATACCAATGAAAATTACGCTCCTGAAACAGCCAATACCATAGTTCAAGACCTTACTTATGTTGCCATATTGCAAGATGTAGGTACTATTAGAAGCAAAAAAGGATTGGTAAAAAAACCGAAAAAATACAACCCAAAAGATTTTGAATGCTGTTGTAAAAGAGAAGAAGACGAGATGTTTGGGGCAGTTTCTGACTGCCAACAAATGTTGAACTACGCAAAGTTACCAACATTACTTTCTCAAAAGAATGAAGGTAAAATTGGTGACAAATACATGATTAACTGGCCTAATTGCGGTAATGATTTTTACTTAAACTGGCCTGAATTAACACATGGGGAACGGTTGCAACGGCTACAGGACGCTAAAAATTTCACATTAAGCTTTGTGTATTATATCCAGAATGAACTTGAATTTAAAAATTTAAGATTATCTGATGAGTTTGGTACAAAAGACAGGCTTCCTTTTATTCCTTATGATAGAGAAGCGAGACGTGTAAAAGGCGAAGTGTTTTTAACTGTAAATCATTTAGAAAATCCTTATGACTATAATTTATTCAAAACCGGTGTTGTAGTTGGTGATTACCCTATTGACCATCATCACAAAAAAAACGCTAATGCTCCAGAAATTGATTTTATAAATATTAAAGTTCCGAGTTATAACATCCCCTTAGGAAGTTTAATTCCCAAGAGCATAGACAATTTTCTAGTTGCGGAAAAAAACATAAGTGTTTCTAATATTGCAAACGGTACTACACGACTGCAACCTGTAGTAATAGGCATAGGACAAGCTACGGGAGCTTTAGCGGCACTTGCAATTAAAGAAAACAAAAACCCAAAAGATATTTCTATTCGACAAGTTCAAAATGCCTTATTGAAAAGTGATGCGTATATAATGCCCTTTATTGATACCAAACCTGAGGATAAAGCTTTTGCCTCTATACAACGCATTGGAGCTACAGGAATTTTAAAAGGTGTAGGTATTCCTTATTTATGGGCGAATCAAACTTGGTTTTATCCTGAACAAATTGTTTCTGAACACGAATGGATTAACGGGCTTAAATCTTATTATGAAGTAGAAAAAATTCCAGCTTCAGGTGATGGGGTTACCTTGGGATTTATACAAGATGTAATTGTAAAAATAAAACCAGAATATAATATCGAAACCGTAAAAAACAATTGGAAAAATTGGCACATCAAACAAGGATTTGATAAAAACAAAGCTTTAAATCGTAGAACTGTAAGTATTTTAACTGACAAAATTCTAAATCCTTTTGCTGTTGAAATTAATTTAAATGGAGAGCTTAAAAAATAATCTTAGCCCTTTTTTAACCGAAACCGTACTATTTTAACGACGCTATTTCCTTTGATTTTTTTGGGTTTAGTTTAGTAAACGCTATTGCCTGAAGATAATCATTGTTATTGGCCACCAAGATGATGTTTTTATCACCAACTCTAATTGTTTTCATATCTTTAGCATCCCTTGGTGCAAAAAAGCCACTTTTATTAGTAGGTATAGGATAAAAATTTCCTTTACTATCTCCATGTAAAAGCAATCCTGTACCAGCATCATTTCTTGGTGTTTCTATTTCTGAAACATATAAATTACCGGAAATAAGCAAATCTTTATGTCCATCAGCATTGTAATCATCTATTAAAATACTATTTACAGAAGAAACTTGTGCCAAAGATGGCAATGGCTTTACATCATAATTCCCATTCCCTTTATTTTCAATATAAGACGAGGCAAAAGTTTTTGCTTTTAAATTTAATGCATCGGCCAACGAATTACCATAAATATTTTCCAAATTAGAACTTCCGAATTCTTCATACGTGGGGAATTTTTCCTTTAAAGATGGTATTTGTTGTGTAGAACAACTTTTTCCCCTTAAAGGAACGGCAACTCCATGTTCGTAATAACTTAGCACAATATCCAAACTTCCGTTACTATCAAAATCGTAACTATAAACCTCAAAAGGTTCTTTTTCTGAGGCTTTGTATTTATAATTCAATCCGAGATTACCAACGATAATGTCCGAATCGCCATCATTATCCATATCAGCGGTGTTTACGGAGTAGTACCATCCTTCTGTGTTCGGAATGGTTTCTTTCTTGAACGTACCTTTATCGGATTGTAAAAATAGTGTAACGGGCATCCACTCTCCCACTATGACTAAATCTTCTAAACCATCGTTGTTATAATCTGTCCAACTTGCCGCGGTTACCATACCCAATTCTTGCAGGCCGGAAGCTCTTTTAGCCGTTGCGTCTATAAATTTGCCCCCAACATTTTCCAACAAATAACTGTCCGTTGGGTGCGGATATTTTTGCGGGGTCAACCGCCCACCGATAAAAAGGTCCAAATCGCCGTCTTTGTCAAAATCAAACGGCATAACACATGAGCCGCTAGCCAAATATTTTGGAAGTCCGTTGCTTTTTGTAAATTTTCCATTGCCGTTATTGATGTATAATCTGTCCTGTAAAGCGGCATTCCCTTCCTTAAATTCATTACCCCCACTCACAACAAATAGGTCTAAATCGTTATCATTATCAACATCAATTAAAGCCATGCCCATATCTTCGCTTTGCTTGTCTTGCACCCATGCACCTTTGACCACTTCATCAAAAGCACCTTTATTGTTTTGTAGGTACAATTTGGCCGGATATCCGGCCGCACCTCCTAAAAAGAAATCCTCCTTGTTGTCGCCATTAACATCGCCAACAGCCAAAGAGGGTCCAAATTGCGACATTTTATGTGGGAGCAATACTTCATGGGCATAATCATCAAATTTATTTTCTTTATGAACAGCTTGTCCTAAATTTAAAGATTGAGCAACATCACTAAATTGAACAGCTTCTTTAGGCTTATTTATAGTCTCTTTAGTTAAATCATTAATTTTTATTTCGTGAACCCTGTTAATGGCTAAATTGGTAAGTGTAGAAATCGTTCCACCATTCCACTTAATTGTAGCTTTATCTATATTTTTATTTTTACCCAGACCAAAATGAACAACATCTTCACTTTTTGACATAAATCCCCTTGAATTTGTAAGCTGGACAACTTGTAACAAAGAATCATTATTGAACAATGTTATTGTAGTTCCGTAAATGGATTGTTCTTTATTTGCATTTAATTTAAATCGGATATAATTTCCCAGTTTTTTTTCGGTAGTCGTATTTTTATACAAAGATGCCGTCTGGTTGATATTATTTATAACCAAATCCAAATCGCCATCTAAGTCAAAATCGGCGTAGGCTGCCCCGTTTGAAAGCGTTGGTGCTTCCATGCCCCAATCCGTAACTTTGCTGTCAAATGTTAAATCACCATTATTTTTAAAGATATAATTGGGCAATTTGTCTGTGGGAGCCATATGCACAAAATCCATTACATCTATAATGGTATTCGGGTTTAATCCTCTTTGTTGGGCTACTTTGTTTAAACTATCGACTTTTTTATCATATTTTGTGGTCAAATCGCTATAGCGATTATTACTTACAACACCGTTGGTAACAAAAAGGTCTTTATAACCGTCATTGTCAAAATCAGCCAATAAAGGTGCCCAACTCCAATCTGTACTTGTAACACCAGCTAATTGACCTAACTCGCTAAATGTACCATTACCGTTATTTCTTTGCAACGTATTGAACATGTATTGATAATGACCACCTTTATTAACAATTGACCAAAATTCTTCTGGTGCCATGCCGCTCATGTTCGTTTTAATACGCTTATGGTCTTCAGCAACCATATCAACAACCATAATATCTAAATTGCCATCATTGTCATAATCGGCAACATCGTTACCCATACTAAAATTTGAAATATGCTTTGTTGCTTTTAAAACTTCGTCTTTAAAAGTTCCGTCTTTCTGATTTATATAAACGTGATCAGCAACATCAAAATCATTAGAAACGTAAATATCTTGCCAACCATCATTATTAAAATCTCCAGTTGTTGCCGACAAACCAAATCCAAAATTTCTAAGATTTGTTTTTTCAGTATAATCGGCAAACGTTCCATTGCCAAGGTTTTTATATAATCTATCGCTAAAAACAATATCTGAAAATTGGGTGAGATTTAATTTGTTTCCAATATTAGGAATACTTGGGGGTTGATTTACAATGTAAACATCTAAAAGTCCATCGTTATCAAAATCAAAAAAAGTGGCTTGGATAGAAAAGCCTTTATCGTCTAAACCGAAAGGTGCTGCTTTTTCGGTAAATGTTAGGTCTCCATTATTTATATATAACTGATTTGGGCTTTTTTCATTTTCCAAATAGGTAAACCTACAAACATAAATATCTTGGTCGCCATCGTTGTCAATATCTACAAAAGTAACACCAGTTGACCAATTATTATCTTTTGTAATGCCTGCTTTATTAGAAATATCTTCAAATTTTAAATTTCCTTTATTTAAAAATAGTTTGTCCCTGACTTGATTGCCTGTGAAATAAATATCGTCCAATCCATCATTATTCACATCACCAACGGCTACTCCACCTCCAGAAATAAATTGAGAATTAATCATGTGATTGTTTTCTCGGGTTTGCTTTAGGGTATTTTCAAAAGTTAAATTAGAATCATCAGAAGATACTGAAGAAAATAATGTGTTTTTGTTTTCACTTTTAGATTCAGAAATAGTATTATTATCATGGTTCTCTTTACAACCAACTAACATAGCTATTAAAAGGCTAGAGATAATAGTTTTATATGTATTAGTCATTTTACTCTTTTTAAGATTTAATCTGATTCTTATGCAAAATAAAAAAAAAAGAGTTGTTTTTTGATTAAAAACAACTCTTTTTATGTTAATTTAATTATTCAATTAAAAGTTCGGTCCTCCGGTATCCCACCAAAGTCTGGTGCCGATTTCATCTGGACCTGACATAGTTGCAGTAGCTGCTGCAACTGCAGCCGCATTATTAGCTTTCTGTCCATCTGTAAATACAACTCTTCTTAAGAATTCGTTCGGTCCAATAATCCCATGTTCTGCACTACTATTATTTTCATAAATATATGGTAGTTTTGGATATCCTGTTCTACGATGATCAACCCATGCTTCCATAGTATTGGTTCTTGCAGCAATCCATTTTTGAGTCATTATTTTTTCTAATTTCATTTCATCAGAATCTGCGTCATTCCATTTAACTGTAGCTCCCATTCTATTGACAAAATCGTTTCTACTACCTGGGTTATAAACAATATCATCATAATCAATAGGTAAATCTGTACTATTATCTAAATAAGCATCAACTCCACCGGCACCCCATTCTTCAAAAGATCTCTTAACACCATTTTCATAATGCTCTTGTGCTGTTGTTAACGCTGGGCTTGACCAACCTCTTAAAACAGCTTCAGCTTTAATAAACTCTACTTCAGCAGCTCCCATTAATCGTCTATCGATAACCGTTTTAAAATCTGAACTAATTTTTGAATATGGTGTATGATCTCCTTTCGCATCTAATGATGCCCCACTTCTAATTCCTTTATAAGGATAATCTGGGTGATCAGGAACTAAAGACATATCCTCAACAGGGTCAAAGAACTTTTCAATTCTAGGATCTTTATACCCTACCAATACAGATTCCATGGTAGCACCCATTCTCGTATCATCCCATCCAAAACTAATGGTTACTGGATGATAAACATTACCATATAAAAACACATTAAAATTATCTTCATTAGTAACCATTACACCTCCTGGATCATTTAATGCTTTTTCACCTTGTGACTTAGCCAAAGCTGGTGCCACTTTTGAAATTCGCATGGCCAAACGTAAACGCAAGCTATTTATAAATTTAACCCACTTTGATAGGTCTCCTCCATACGTAGTATCAAATTCTCCTAAATCTGGAGCATCAATATTCGCATTAAAATAAGCCTGTATTGCATCTAAATCGGCAAATAAAGCATTATACAAGTCTGGTTCAGAATCATAACTTGCATCCGACTCACCAAAATCTGAATAAATTACAGGTCCATGAAATGCAGTTAATCTAGATATCCCTATAACTCTAAATAATTTAGCCCATTCTACAAAAAGAGGTAAATCGGCATCTTCTGCCTGTAAAATAATAAGTCCTGTAGGTGACATGATATTATTATAGGTTCTATTCCAATTAGGATTCCATCTAATAAAATATGTGGTATTATTTACATTACCCGTAAATACTGTAGGCTGTTGTAAATGTTGTGCCCACGATTCGTTCGATAAATTATGGTGTATTTGACTACCAAAAATATTACTGATTACAGGACGAAATTTAGATCCCACAATTTGAAAATCTTGTTTTAGGGACTCATTTGTAATCCGATTCGGATTCTGATTTATTTCCTCAAATCCATCTGTACATGCACCAATACTAAACAGTAGTGCTGTTATTAATATATATTTTATTTTTTTCATATCTAACAAATTAAAAAGTTAAGCTTAAATTTAAACCCATTGTTCTAGTAGCTGGTAAATTAATGTTTTCAATTCCTGGTTGACTTCTACCTGTACTGTTAGTAAGTTCTGGGTCAAACGGTGCGTCCTTGTAAAAGAAAAACAAATTGTTTCCTATAAACGATAGCGAAGCATTCTTTAACCATTCATGCTTATCAACATTAAAATTATATGACAATGACAGCTGACCTAATCTTACACTTGTTCTATCGTAAACATATGGTTCTTGAATACCATTTCTTCCTCCAATACCATTTCCTTCTTGGTAATAAAGCGAAGGATCAATTTGAGTAACTGCAGTTCCATTTTGTACAGCATTAATAGTTTCAAAACCTCTGTCTCTAGCTGCAGCAGATCTTTCAGACACACCAAAACCATCTAACATAGCTTCTGATTGACTTCCTACCACACCGCCAAACTTACCGTTAATTTGCATATTTAAAGACCATGATTTATAATTTACAGTATTGTTCCAACCTAAAGCAAAATCTGGTTCAGCATTACCAAATAATACTTGTTCTTCATTTCGTAATGGGTTCCCATCAGTAGGATCTAACATAATACGCCCTTGATCATCTCTTAGGAATTCTCTTCCCCAAAGATCACCAAAAGAACCACCTTCTAATAAAGGTGCTGCAAATCCTTCAGTACCACCTAAACTACTTCCAAGGGCATTAGGTGATAACTCAACAATTTTATTCTTATTTGCAGTATAATTTAATCCTGTTGACCAAGTTAAATCGTCAGTTGCAATAGGTTTACCACTCAAAGTTATTTCAACCCCTTTATTAGTGATTTCACCAGCATTAATATACTCAAAAGTATATAGAGCAGATTCTATAGGAAATCTAAGAAATTGATCTTTACTCGTAATATCATAATATGTGAAATCTATACCTAACCTGCCTTGGAACATTCTCCAATCTAAACCAATTTCCCAAGTACTAATAATCTCTGGTTTTGCATCAAAAAACGGCTTTCCTTGATACGGACTTACACTACCTCCTCCGATAATAGTATTACCAGGGTTTATAATATCATAAGGTACCTCATTCGCTAATTCGGCTAAAGAGACTCTAGCTTTTAAAAAGCTAATCCAATCAGGCATTTCAAACATTTCACTAAAAATACTTGATAAACCAAATGAGTTATAAAAATAAGATTCATTCCCAGTTAAAGCTAGGGTTGATGCCCAATCGTTTCTACCAGCAAAATCTAAAAACAACATGTCCTTATACCCAATTTCAATATTTCCAAATACTGAATTTTTCTCAACTCTACTTCCTAAAGTTGAAGCTACTAATACAGTTGGGCCTGTATTATTAAAATTAAATTCATTAGCATATAACAAACCATTATCTTGCATACCAGAATTAACTGACACACCATCTCTATAATTTGTTTTTTGATAAGTAGCACCTAATAAAGCATTTACACTAAAGTCCTCTCCAAAGTCATTAGTATAACTTAAAATCCCATCCATGTAGGTCTTTGTATCCGTATAATCTGAATAAATCCAACGTCCATTTTTAGCTACTGTGGTTGTATTTCCTCCAGCTTGTCGACGCTCATCATATTGTTTATCAGCATAATCTATATTAAACCTTGTTTGAAATGTTAATTGATCAGTAATTTGCCATTCTGCAGTTAAATTAGCAATAGCTCTTTTAAATCTATCTTCTTGAATTTCTTTATTTAACAACCAATATGGATTGGATTGGTGATGATCTGAAACAAACCAATTCATAACTTCTACTTGCCTGCCTGCATCCAGCATGCTATAATTATTTTTAAAGTCATCAAAGTTTCTTTCTCTTGGAAACCAATATAACCCAGTTAAAGGGTTGTTATAATAA
This sequence comes from Aureibaculum sp. 2308TA14-22, assembly GCF_040538665.1. Classification (NCBI taxonomy): domain Bacteria; kingdom Pseudomonadati; phylum Bacteroidota; class Flavobacteriia; order Flavobacteriales; family Flavobacteriaceae; genus Aureibaculum; species Aureibaculum conchae. The sequence continues at coordinate 1,210,633 of NZ_JBEWXT010000001.1, read as the reverse complement.
CCTGCACGATTACGGTTAGACGTGTTCTCATTAGAAAGAATAACATTTGAGGTTACTTTAACTTTATCTTTAAAAAATTTAGTAGATGCCTTAAACGCAAAATTGTTTTTTAAATAGCTATTCTTTGGAGAAATACCTGAAGAAGAGGTATTAGCATAAGAAAAATAAGCTTGTGTTTTTTCATTTCCTCCACTAATAGAAACAGAATTAATAAAGTCAACACCTGTTTCAAACCAATCATCAACAAAATTACTATCATAATCCCCTTTGGTGTTAGACCAACTATATCTAGAATCATTATCAGAACCGTATCTATATTGAAGATCTGGTGCAGCTGAATCGATAATATTTCTTACAGACATTGATGAATTAACTTTTACAGTTGTAACACCTGCTTTACCACTTTTGGTAGTAATAATTACAACTCCATTGGCTCCTTCACTACCATATAAGATAGCTGCATTCGCACCTTTTAGTACACTCATACTTTCAATATCATCAGGGTTTAAAGCCGATAAGCCATCACCACCATCAACACCATTCCAACCAGAAGGTTGACTGCCTCTATTGTTTACCATTGGTACACCATCAATAACAAATAAAGGAGAACTATCTCCACTTGCAGATTTATGCCCTCTAATTTGAATTTTAGTAGACCCACCTGGACCAGAACTACTCTGTCTTACTTCAACACCAGCAGCTTTTCCAGATAACGCATTAACAAAGTTAATGTCCTTAGATTTTGTTAAATCATCTCCTCCTACTGTTTGTTGCGAGTATGTCAACGTTTTCTCTGCACGTTTAATACCTAAGGCAGTAACTACAACTTCATCAAGTTGTTGTCCCTCAGCCAACGTTACATTAATAACGGTCTGGCCGTTAACTGCAACTTCTTTTTCGGAATAACCTACAAAAGAGAACTGCAATGTTGCCCCTTCAGAGACATCAATACTGTACTTTCCATCGAAATCTGTAGTTGTTCCGTTAGAAGTTCCTTTTTCGATGACATTTGCTCCTGGAATTGGAGCACCGGCTTCATCTGATACCGTACCAGTAACCGTTTGTGCAATTACTCCTTGTAAAAAAAGTAGTGCAACTAAGGTTAGTAAATACCTAAATTTTTGAATCATAATTTAATTATTTGAGTTTATTAAGACTTAAAGATAGTTAAAAAAGAATTAACGCTAGTATTTAATTTCGACCAATGACCACAATTATTCCTTAAACGACATTATTGTGTAGACAAAAGTGTTTTGAGGTTTTTTAAAAAAAGATGAGGTAAATCCAATATTTTTATGCTAAAATCATTATTTAATTTAAAAATCACCAGTATATTGTTAAATTGTTTGAAGTTATCATAAAATCATTATAATCATAATTCATTGATCCTAAAACTAAAACTTAGTTTTTATCAATATTAAACACTCGAATTCTTTCGTTATTATTTGCAACCAATAATTGCTTCTTATCTTTTGAGTCAATTATTATAGTACTTTTTGCATTTCCTTTGTTGGAAAATCCTGTGTTCTTAGTATCTCTAACACTAAATTTTCCATTTTTATACGACAAAACTGAACCGTAAGAAGCATCATATCGTACAGTTTCCGCTTCAGTTTTATAGTGGTTTCCTACTATAATTATTTCTTTATAATTGTCATTATCAATATCAAGAAATTCAAAACTCATTATTGGAGATAACTGAACCTGATTTGGAAGGTGGTGTATTGCAAACTTGCCATTCCCTAGATTTTCTAGAAAAACACTCTCTAATTTTTTTGCTTGATAATGGAGAGCGTTTTTAAGCTTATCATCGCCATATATATCTTCTAAGCTTGCTTCGGCAAACGAAGTAAATGTTGGAAATTTATCCTTAATAAAAGGCATTTGTTGTGAAGAGCATTCTCTACCCCTTGACGGCACTAAGGTTCCTTTATAGTTACTGGTCAATACAATATCATAAGTTCCAGAATTATCAAAATCATCACAAAAAACATGAAAAGGTTTTTCTGTACTTGCCTTATATTTGGTATTCTTGCCTAAATTTCCTAAAAAATAATCAACATCGCCATCATTATCTATGTCGTTACCGGCAATACTGAACCATAGCCCCTCGGTATTTCTTAATGATTCATTTTCTTTGTGCTCCAACTTTCCGTTTACATTTTCAAATAGTGTTATAGGCATCCACTCCCCGACTACGATCAAATCTTCATCACCATCGGTATCATAATCGGAAAAGATGGCATCGGTAACCATTCCTATATTAGAAATTAAAGGAGCAATTGTAATGGTTCTATTAATAAACCTTCCATTTTCGTTTATAAGTATATATGATTCTGGTGCAAATGGATATTTATCTGGAATAGTTCTACCTCCTACAAATAAATCTAAGTCACCGTCTTTATCAATATCAGAAACTGCTACAGATTGTCCACTTGAGTTTATATTGGGCAGTGCATTCGTGACTTTAGTATAATTTCCATCACCATCATTTAAATACAATCTATCTTGAAAAAGTTCACTACCTTCTTTAAACTCGCTACTTCCACTAACTATATATAAATCTGCATCCTTATCATTATCTGCATCAAAAAACAGTACTCCCAAATCTTCGTGTTTAGCATCATCTGTCCATGTTTTGGATTCTTTTTTGACAAAATTTCCATTCTTATCTTGGATATAAAGTTCTCCTGCTTGATTTGCCGCACCTCCAACAAAAAAATCTTCTAGACCATCCCCATTAACATCTGCTTTGTCGATAAATGGTCCGTTATGCGATTGACTATGTGGTAGCAAAATCTGATTTTCATAATCATTGAATTTGCTTTCTTTATGTTTAAATGTAATTCCACTATTAGTTGGTTGGGTTAGTAAAGGTTCTATCTTTTCAACTTTATTTTGTTGTGGTTTAGCCGTTTTTTTATCAATAACAATAATCTGATTTGCATCAATAGCATTCAACGTTGTAACTTTATTATCAGGCCATTCTATAACTATTTTATCAACCTCACTGGCTTCACCCAATCCAAAATGCATAACGTCTTGAACCGACGATATAAAACCTCTACTGGTATAAAGTTCTTGATATTGCTTTTTCCCATTAATGCTAATTGTAGCTTTGGCTCCGATTGCAAACTTATTTTTAGAATCGCCCTTTAATCTAAGTTGAATAAAATTATTTGCATCATTATTCTTATAAATTTGAGCGATATCATTAATATTGTTTATAACCAAATCTAAATCTCCATCATTATCTAAATCAGCATAGGCTGCTCCATTTGATTGCGTTTTAGCATCAAACCCCCAATCTTCTGAAACATTATTAAATTTGTAATCCCCTTTATTTTTAAAACTGTAGTTATGTACTTTTGTTGATGGCATTAATGCAGTAATATCATTAAAACTAGGTTTATTGTCTTGAGCGAATTTTTCATTTAATTCGGTTCTAAAATCTTGGTTGCCCATGTCTTTGAGAATACCGTTTGTAACAAAAACGTCTTTTAATCCGTCATTATCGAAGTCGGCAAACAACGGAGCCCAACTCCAATCTGTTTTGGCTAAACCACTTATTTGTGCAATCTCACTAAACTGACCATTACCGTTATTCAATTGTAAAGTATTCACCATATATTGATGATGGTATTTTTTTTCTACTAAAGTGTTAAAGTTACTGGTACTCATGGTGGCCATATTCTTTTTACTACGAATATGGTCTTCAGAAGCCATTTCAAGAACAAATAAATCTGGTAGTAAATCGTTGTTAATATCTGCATAATCCGACCCCATACTGCTAAACGAAATATGATTCATTCGGTCTAGTATCTGATTTGAAAAAGTACCGTTCTTATTGTTTATGTAGAGCATATCTGGTGATAAAAAATCATTACATACGTAAACATCTGGCCAATTGTCATTATTAAAATCACCAATTGAGGCACTGAGACCCCAAGCTTTGTTAACCAATCCTGCCTTGTGTGTAATCTCAGTAAAAAAATCACCATCATTTCTGTATAGCTTATCTGAACTGAATTCTGAATATTCTTTTTCAATACGCATATTCAATGTTCCTGAATTATGAAAATCAGGACGGTGATTTACCAAATACATATCTAAATCTCCATCTTTATCAAAATCCAAAAAATAGGATTGTGTACTGAAACCTGCATCATTTACTTTCCATTCTTTGGCACTTTCTTTAAATGTGTTATTCTTTAAGTTAATGTATAACTTGTTTTCTTTTGGTGTTTTATCGTTCAGTACTCCTGATTTACTTACATAGATATCCAACCAACCATCATTATTAATATCTACTACTGAAACTCCAGTAGTCCATCCACCCAAATCTTCAACACCAGCATTTTTGGTAATGTCTTCAAACTTAAAATTACCCTTATTTATGTATAACTTGTTAGATTGCTGATTAGCTGTAAAATAAATATCAACTAAACCGTCATTATTAAAATCCGCAGTTGCTACACCACCACCATTATAAATATTAGAAAAGTTTAAAAAATTTAGTGTTTCTGTTTCTTTAACAGTATTTTCAAAATTTACAGACGACTCTGCGACTGGGATTAAAGTAAATTGTGTAGTTTCATTGGAAGATTTAACTACATTATCAGCAATAACTTTATAAGGTCTGCTTTTACTACATCCGACTAATAATGAACTAATAATTAAAAAGTATGTAATTGCTTTCACGGTAACTTAATTTTATAGTGTAAATATAAAAAAAAGGGAGGTCTTTTATAGACCTCCCTTGAAATTTAACAATGTTATGTTGTTATTATTTTAATTTTGCTTTGCCCACCATAATGGTGTATGAACAGTGTCATCACCTCCTAATAATTGAACAGCTTGTGCATGACCAACTGGTATATTATTTACAAAAGACGACGGATATTTTAAACGTTGTCCAAAGAAGTTTACTTGATTAGACATTACGTTTCCAGCATTTAATTGTGGTAAATCAGGAAGTGGGTTTTCAACCGCAGGGTTTTCAAAAAACGGCAACCCTAACCTTCTATGATCATTCCAAATTTCAAGTGGTAACCACGCCTGATTTGCAATAAACTTTTGTGTAATAATTTTATTTAAACGGTCGTTCTTAACCGCACCGCCCTCATAAATTGTATTTTCTGGATACGTATAATTTATTGTTCCAGGAACACCTGTATAACCATCAACATAAGTCATAGTTACACTTGCTGGTGGTTCTGTTATATGATCCCAACTTACTGATGTACCAGCATTATTGTAATCTTCAGACGCAACATATGTCGCTACATGTGCCGAAAGTCCATAATAAGCAAAACTTTCTGATATTCCAGCTTCATAAGCATCTTTACCGCTTAAAGGTGTACTCCAACCTCTTACAGCAGCTTCTGCTATTAAGAAATGTGTTTCCCAAGACGGGAAAAAGACACGCTCTTTGTACTTTCCTGAACCTCTAAAATCAAGGCCTAAACGAGGGTAAGATCCTCTACTACGTAATTGATTCTTAGTCCCAACAGTACCCCAGTCACCAGCAGCAAATGCATTATAGGTAAAGGCTCCATCCAACGTCATTAAAACCTCTCCATCATCATCTAATAAATCTCTTTCCGTTTGTGTATGGCTATTACCCCAAGTTGGGAAATTGCTATACTGCTCATCTTCAAGATTTCCAGGAATTGGATAGGTTTTATATGCTCTTGGGTCTATCGTATTTGGCAAACCATCCAACCAGAAACCTTTGGCAGGGTCATTGGTAAGCATTGTAAAGTGATCGTCAAGTTTTAAACCCATATAACCAGCAGGTTTAATAGTTCCATGCTGAGATGCAGGTAATTGATCCGCAGAAGTTACACTACCTAATCCTACAACTATATTTCTATAAGCAGCAGTAACATAATGATCATTCCATTGTCTAGACTGAACATTAACAAAATTGTTCCATCCATCAGCTTCAGTAATTCTAAAATCATCATCTGATGTAGCAATGATTTGTCCACTATTGGCCGCTTCTTCAAAATGTTGCTTGGCAACAGCAGGAGCCACTTCAGATAAACGCATCGCTAAACGCATTCTCAAAGAGTTTCCATACTTTTTCCATTGAACATAATCATATCCATAAGCTTGGTCCAAATCTGGATCTGGTTTAAACGTATTTGTTTCATCAATTTGACTAACCGCATCTTTTAATTCTGCTAACATAAAATTGTAAACATCTTCTACACTATTATATTCTGGGTTTTCACCTTTAAAACCATCTATAGGAATTGGACCAAAATTATCAGTCATTTCACTCATAATATAAACTCTCCAAATTCTTGCAATTTGCAATAAATTGGCAGTATATTCCTTAACGTTTCCTGTAGCTATCTTTTCTTCTGCTACAGAAATACCCGTAGTGATGTCTCGTAACCATCTAGATATATATCCATTAAAGTAGTCATTGGTCCATCCGTCATTTGAACGTCCTTGAGATAGCACGCCTAATCTAGAAGTTCTAGATGCATCTTTCCAATACAACACAAATACACGTTCCGCAATATGAGGGTTTTGCTGTGCTCCTCCCATAGAACCATTAATAAAAAATTCTACCTCCACTTGATCTGCAGTTGCAGCTAAAGGATTTTCGTTGATTTCTTCGAAATCATCGCAAGAAAAAATTAACAGCATTACACTAAGCAATGCTAGATTTCTAATTAATACTTTTTTCATAATTAATCTTTGTTTATAAATTAAAATTTAGCAGCAATGTTTAAAAACACTGTTCTCGTCGTTGGTGGTGCCAAGTTTTCAAATCCTTGAGCATTAGATCCCGTCGCATTTACTGACTCTGGATCTACGCCATTCAAGTTACTTGAAATCATCCATACGTTGTTTGCTGATACTCCAGCAGATAATCCTGTAAATGGAGTTTTCTTTAACCATTCTCTATTAAAGTTATAAGTTAAATTTATATTTCTTAACCTAAAATGTGATGCATCATATACGTTGGCCTCATTAATACCTAAGTTTCCTGAACGCCCAGTAATAGCTGCCCAGTAATTTTGTGGTGTAGCCCCAACAGTATTTTCACTTAAATTACCCGCACCGTCATCTACAACACCATCAAATACAATATCTGCTCTTTCTCCATTTACTGCAGTTACCGCAGCTAAACCAGATCTTTGCAAGGCATGATTGGTTCCTGAGAAAATTTCTCCTCCAATACTCGCACTCAATAAGAAACTAAAAGAAAAGCCTTTATAAGTAAACATATTGGTTAGGCCTAATAACGCATCAGGTACTTGAGAGCCTAAAACTTCCTTCTCTGTTGAAGCTAACGGTAAACCATCGCCATCAACCAAAATTCTTCCAAAAAATGGACTTGCTTCATCTTCAACTCTTCGAAATTTTGATCCTACAATTACACCATAATCTTCACCAACATTTGCACTAATATTAAAGTTATCAAACCCACCTAAGTTGAATGACGTAACATCATCTGCCAATTCTTCTACAGTATTTTGGTTTGTAGAGTAATTGATGTCCATATCCCAAGATAATCCATCTTCTTTATCTAAAATTGCCGTCTTTAAAGTAAGTTCAATACCTGTATTTTGAATATCACCAGCATTTATAAACTTATCATTAAACCCACTAAAAGGATCTAAAGGAATTGGAATTATCTGATTTGTTGCATTGGTTTTATACCAAGTAAAATCCAGTCCTACTCTGTTATTAAATAAACGAGCTTCCGCACCAATTTCAACTGATTTAATCAATTCGTTTTTTATATCTGGATTAAGCAATCTGCTATTAGTAGAGGCCGTAGTATTACCCAACGGATCATTGCCTATAGAAAATGCATTTTGCAACTGATAAGCACGTAAATCATTACCTACCTCAGCATAAGATCCTCTTATTTTACCAAACGTAAACCAATTGGGTAAATCTCCACCAGTTTTAGTAATCATGTCTGAAATAACCAATGAAGTACTTACAGATGGATAGAAAAATGATCTGTTCTCCTTACTTAAAGCCGAAGACCAGTCATTACGACCCGTTACATCAACAAATAAGTATCCATCATAGTTTAATTGAAACAAACCATATACAGAATTTATCTTTTTCTGGTTAAACCTTTGTGAAACAGTTGCAGGATTGACCCCATTGTTTAAACTAAATAAATTAGGAACCAACAAGGTACCAGAATTACTATTTATACCAGACTCTTCAGTCGCCATTAAGTTACCCCCTAAGGTAATTGATCCTCCAAATTTTCCAAAAATATTATCTTTTGCAGCTACCATTAAAGCACTGTAATTTTGCTCAATAAAAGTATTTTTTCCCAAACCATAGGTAGAGTTACTTGAAGTTCCAGCAAACACTTTTGATTCAGTATTTGTAGTATATAAATCTGCTCCTCCTCTAACTTCTGCACTTAGCCAATCATTAAACTCATGTTTTAAAGTTGCATTTATTATAAATCTATCTCTAGAATCATAACTTAAACGTCTTTTATTAGCCCAATACGGATTAATTTGATTTGAATTGGGATCATACCATATTTGATTACCAAATTCATCTACACCTTCAGAATATTGTTCAATATCACGTGATCGTGGAAAATTTATTATGGTTTGATATTGGCTTAATGCTCCAAAACCTGTTCTTGGTCTATTGTTAGCTGTTGTTTTGTTATACTGCACTTTTGTATCAATTGACCATTTTTTTTCATTACCAAATTTAGACACACCCCTTGCGGTTAAGTTTAAACGTTCTAATGTAGCTGAAGGCGAAATACCCTCATCTTCCAAATAATTAGCAGAGGTATAATAAGAACCGTTTTCTCCTGAATTTTGGAATGAAACACTATGGTTTTGACTAAAACCATCATTATAATAATTACCAATATTGTCGTAAGCTTTATCAAAAACAACTGACCCTTGCTCAGGTCCTGTTTCTGTTTGCCCTTCAATTTTAGGTCCCCAACTACTATTAGCATATTCGTCATAAGCACCTACAGAACCCTGACCAAAATTACTCTGCAATTCTGGTTTCATGAAAATACTTTGAAAACCAAAGGTTGCTGAGTACGCAATACCTAATCCATTACTAGATTTACCCGTTTTAGTAGTAATTAAAATAACACCATTACCAGCACGCGAACCATATAACGCCGCTGCAGAAGCACCCTTTAAGACGGACAACGATTCAATATCATCTGGATTTATATCTGCTAAACCATTACCTAAATCCGCAGAAGGACTCCAAAAACCTTCGCTAGATGCACCAGTAAAATTATCTAGTGGAGTACCATCAACCACAATTAAGGGTTGATTGTCTCCTGTTAAAGAGCTATATCCCCTTAATACAATTTTAGAAGAACCAGCTGGACCATTACTACTTTTAATAATGTTTAAACCCGTTATTTTACCAGATAAGGCATTTATCATATTCGGTTCACGAGATTCAGATATGTTAGCACCTTGAATTTCTTGAACGGAATAACCTAGGGATTTTCGCTCTCTTTTAATACCAAGAGCCGTAACAACTACTTCGTCAAGAGCCTCTGTACTTTCCGCAAGAGCCACATTAATAGTTGTCTGGCCATTTACTGCAATCTCTTGAGCAGCATATCCGACAAAAGAGAACTGTAATGTAGCACCTTCAGCTACGTCTATGCTATAGTTACCATCAAAGTCTGAGGTAACACCGTTAGAAGTTCCTTTTTCAATGATGTTTACACCCGGTAGCGTAGCCCCGTCTGCAGCATCAGTAATAGTTCCAGTTACTGTAGTTTGAGCAAACATGGATTGAAATCCTAACAGACAAACAACAAGTAACAATTTCATCACTTTTTGAATCATAATTAATTTATTTGAGTTAATATATTGAGTTAATACAGAAGCAAAAATATAAAAAAACCTTTAGAAAGACTATTATTTCGACCAACAACATGTTTTAAAACCTGTACAACGCATAAAATTAACTTAAACATAATGAGTAACATTGTTTATTCTTTAAATAGAATTAAAATAAAAAAAATATTTAAACTATTAATAGTGAGGTAATTAAGTTAACTCTACTGACTTTTTACCTAATATTACATTCTCAAGATGATGAACAAGGCATATAGTTGCGTAGTAATAAAAAAAATGATTGTTTTATATATTTTAATTACAATTAATTGATTAAGATTAATCAATTATAATCTCATCCGCAAATATCCATGAAGGTAACCCAGCACCATGATGCCAATAAGGAGCATTTTTATGACTATTTGCATGAATTTTAACAAACCGTACTTCTGTTGGTTTGACTTTTAAATTAAAATACTGAATATCGTTTACTTTACTATTCTTTTTTAATGGGCTTTGATTTTTAACCTCTCCAATAGCCATATAACTTTTGCCATCAATAGAACCATAATAAGTTACTTCTTTTGGAAAAAATACAATATGATTGGTAACTTGCAAAAATGCTGTTGAAATTGAGCTTATAGATTGTACAGAATCTAAATCTATAACCGCCACTAGGTCATTACCTTCAAAACCCAACCAATTGGCATAAAAATTATTACCACCTAATGCCCCGTCAGTTAATGTCTGCGGATCTTCATTGGCATATTTTTTGGGTTTAGTAAGTAAGGTAACTTTTTTACCCTTAGCAATATTAGGTTTTACGGCTACTTCAATTGTTTTTTTGTACGAATGGTAATATTCTTCTACGGTAAAGCCCATTTCGTTCATTAATGTAATATTGGCATTTTTACAGGTGCTGTAAAAATTTTCTAATTTTTCTTGAATAAAAGGATTAGCTCTTTTTTCTTTAACCTCAGTAACCAAAGAAAATTCAGTTGTCAAATCCTTTTTTGCAGCTTCTAAAATAGCATAGTCAGTACTTAACCTTGCTTCTTTAATTCTTTTTAATACTTCTGGTTTTGAAGCAACCGCTTTTTCAGCATCATCAAAATAACCTTTATAAGTCTCTAATAGTTCAGGGCTTAAGTAAGAATCGAAAGCCTGAGATGGATCGCCATAAAGGAATAAAAAGAAATCAGGATGTTTTTCTAACTCAGCGTGAATTAAATCTACATATTTTTTAACATAAACGCCTGCTTCTTCATAATAACCATTAGTAAATTCAGTGATTAGGTCATCCACATTTAAATCAGGGTTCCATAATAATTTTGCCGTTATGTACGAACGTAATTCAAATAACTCACTTGGGTTATTGCTATGTTGTTCAAAAATCCATTTTGCATTATTATCTCTAAATAATTGAATATTAGGCTGTAATGTTTTTATATTTGGAAAAGGTGCTAGGAAATTAGTAAACTGCGTAGTGTAATCCCAAATACGAATATTGTCTGTTAACTTACTCCACCCTATTAGGTCCTCAGCAAAATCATTACATTTTTCTGTAATGGGTGCACTTCTATCACATTCAATAGAGCAAAGTGTTATCAATACATTCTCTCTAGGCTTAGTTTTACTTGGTTTTCTAGTATGCTGATATGCTAATGTTGAAATCTGTTTATCTGGAAAATTTTCTGCGATTTTATTTACAAAACGAATCATTGAACCAGCAGGACTCCCCTCTTCTTTATCAATTTTTGCACAATTTTCGCATTGGCAATATTGCGTATTATCATCTTGACTTACTGAAACTACATTTGCAATTGGGTTTTTAGCGAACAAAGAGGCAATGGAATCTTTAACAATGTTGTAAACATTATTATTTGTCAGGCATAATTGAGTAGGTAATCTTTTATCTCCTCTCAATGCAAAATATTCAGGATGCTGTTTATAAAATTTTTCTTCTGGAATAAATCTATGAAAGGTATGTACCCTAGCTTTTGGCACATAAGTTGGAAAAGCCTCTTTGGTAACTTTTAACCTATTAGCAAATTCATGATTTTTATAAAAAAGTCTTGAATGTACTGTGCGTGTTGTAATTTCTGGCTCGTAATTATAATTTATAGTATTTGGTAGTGTAATTGTTTTTGTTAACGGTATTTTTTCAACAGTTGGCGAATACCATTTAACTCCTAAAAACTCTTCGATAAAAATATAAACTGCATTCTGAATGGCTTTATCAGAGCCTCCATCAATAAATATATTTTTATCTTTTAATTGTATTGATAATTGATGAGGGTTTAACTTCTCATCATTTACGTTACCAATATAAATCTTGTATATATCCGCACTTTGAGAACTTTCGTCAACTATAGCTATATCCGCTCCACTAATCTTATAGATATAGTTTTTGAGTATTTCAGCAGATTTGTGTTGGCTTTCCGTCGCATTTCCTGTATAAACAATTTCATAATTCGATTTTCCATTTTTGGTTAAATCTATATTACCATTTACACACGAAATCAAAAAGATACTTGATAAAATTACGAGAAAGGACTTGAAGTTACTCATTTTTAATACTTTTAGAGGATACTTATGTCAAAAATAAGTAACTTAACTATTAAATAACAAACTTATCGACCAATAACAAACGCAAAGTTATAAATAACCCAGCATTGTTAAGAATACAAATGCAATAAAAATAAGAATAGGTACTTAAAAATTATTCCAACATAAACTTTAGCCTGTGGCCATTCACCAATTCAAAATGGTTGATAAAGTAACCTTTATGTTCTTCGCCATTTAATAAAATTTCTTTGATATTACCCATACCTTCTTTTTCAATAACGAGTACTCTACCGTTATAATATTTAGGGTCCAATTCAATAGTTATCTTGTCAAAGACGGGAGTAGTAAATGTATATATTGGATCAGCGGGACTTACAGGGTAAATACCCATCATACTGTAAATAATCCATGCGGACATCGTTCCAGTATCATCATTACCGGGTAAGCCATCGGGTGAATTTTTAAAATAAGATCTTCTTAAGGCATCAACCATAGTTTGTGTACGCCACTCTTCTCCTCTAACATAATTAAACAGATATGGATAAGCGATATCTGGTTCATTAGCCATGTCAAAATGTTTTTTATCAAAAACTTCTTGCAATTGATTTGTAAATGCTCTTCTACCGCCCATTAACTTAATTAAACCTGGGGTATCATGACTTACCATAAACGTATATTGCCATGAATTACCTTCTATAAAACCCACGTTTTTCTCAAAATTGGCTCCTTTGGTAGGATCAAACGGACTATACCAAGTACCATCGGCATTTTTAGGGCGTAATAATTTATAATCTTTATCAAATAAATTTCTGTAAGAAATTGAACGCTCTCTAAATCTAGCTTCATCTTCTTTTTTACCAAGAACGCGAGCCAGTTGGGCAATGGCAAAATCTGAAATATTATATTCTTGTGTAGTTGATACTGAACCACCTTCACCAGCAACTAAATATCCTTTTTCAATATAGTTTTTTAGTCCTGGACGTAACGGATTATTATTGATTTGATCTGCACTCTTTACCATAGCTTCATAGGCCTTGTTGATATCAAAATCACGAATGCCTCTCAAGTAAGTATCAGCAAGTACAATACCGGCAGGATCTCCTACCATAGTTGTGGTTTCTGTCGAATTTAATTCCCATTTGGGCAACCATCCGCTTTCATCGTAAACATCAAGCATGCTATTTACCATGTTCAATTGTTGATCTGGATATACCAAAGACATTAGCGAATGTAAGTTTCTATAGGTATCCCAAAACGAAAATACTGTAAATCGCGTGCCGCTGGTTTTTAATGTCTCTCTTGTACCCATCTTTGGATATTCACCATTAGCATCATTTAACGTATTAGGATGGATTAGCGTATGGTACAGAGCTGTGTAAAAAACTGTTTTATCATCTTTTGAACCACCTTCTACCGTAATTTTAGAAAGCAAGTTATTCCACTCCAATTCCGTTTGATGATAAATTTCTAAAAAGGATAAATTAGAAGTTTCTCTTTCTAAATTCTCTCGTGCATTTTCTATACTAACATATGATATCCCTACTTTCAATTCCACATTTGTAGGTTTATCAAAATTATATGAAAAATACCCACCAATACTATCTCCAACTACCTCTTTATAATAATTTTTATAGAATCTATCTTTACCGTTATACCCCATCCATTGTGCTTCAACACCAGTTTCAGTCCTAGGCTTTTTCCAAACTCCAAACTCATCTGAAGCCATATTAACCTTAGCTACAAAATAAACCGGATAAGTTTCCTCAGGTTTATAGTAGCAAAAACTACCTACTGTTCTAAACCCTTCTATTTCGGTTGGAGAAACAGCTTTAATCATTCCGCCTTGTTCGTTGGTTAACCCCAATCCTAGATTAACTAGTATATTTGCCTTACCAGCTGGAAAATGATATCTGCTTATTCCCGATCTCGTTGTAGCGGTAGTTTCAACTTTAACATTAGAATTAGATAATATGGTACTGTAATAACCTGCTTTTGCAATTTCATTTTTATACGTTGAGCCATATTTTAAATGATCAATTTCCAAGTCTCCAACCGTAGGCATTGTAATTATTACTCCTAAATCCGGACAACCTACTCCACTTAAATTAACATGTGAGAATCCTGTCAAAAATTCATTTTCATGTACGTATGGATTTGATAACCATCTACTATCTTTTTCTAAACTATTTTGCCTACCAGCAACATTAAAAGGAGATACGCTTGCCATACCTCTGGGGGCAATAGCTCCAGGATTAGTAGCCCCAAAGTTAGAAGTACCAATAAATGGATTTACATAATCTACAGGGCGTTGTGCAACGGATGAGAAACCGATAAAAAGTATTAGTAAAAAGAAGGTGTATCTTTTAATTTTCAATATTTTTACAAAGGAGAACATTACTTTTCTTATTATCTGTAATTGTACAGGTTAGCATTTAATTTGCGGCAAAAATATCAAAATAAATCAATCTTTATTGAAGAATTATTAGGCAGTTATCAACAACTAGATTTTAATAAAAAATCTTGTACATTATCAATCTATATTCAGCTTATATATACATTTCATTATCTTCATCATCTTTTGTGTTTTCATTATTTGCAGACTCCTCTTCTTTTTGCTGAATTATTGGCTGCTCTTTCTTTAATAAATCTAAAATAGCAGATGACAGGTAGTCAATACTGTCAGAAGCTGTAAAGGTCTCATAAACTTTAGTTTGCATAGCTAATTCAGCCGTTTTTCCGTGTAAAAATACACCAAGCAAAGCTGCTTCAAACGGATGGTATTTTTGTGCGACTAATCCAGTAATAACACCTGTTAGTACATCACCGCTACCAGCCGTGGCCAATGCTGGATTTCCAGATGAATTAAAATACAATTCACCTTCATGGGCAATGGCCGAATAAGCTCCTTTTAAGACTATAATCAGTTTATGTTTTTTAGAAAGTGAACGCAACTTTTTTAGCTTGTCATAATCGTTTTTCCATTTGCCTACTAAACGTTCAAACTCCTTAGGATGTGGTGTTAAAACCGAGTTTTCTGGTAGTAACGTAAGTAATTCTTTATTTTTTGATAAAAGATTAATAGCATCAGCGTCTAAAACCAAAGGAACAGTATTTCTTTTTAAAAAATTTTCAAAACCTTTTGCGGTTTCCGGTTTTGTCCCCATACCAATTCCAATACCAATTACCGATGGTTGCACATTCGTTTTAAAGTTATGCAATTCGCTTTCGCCATCAACTTCAACCATGACCTCAGGAATAGAGGTTTGTATAACCTGATAACCACAATTTGGTATATGAGACGTTACCAGTCCACTCCCGATGGAAAGTGCTGCTCTTGAGGATAGTGTTACTGCACCTATTTTACCAAAACTACCACCTACAATCAGAGAGTGACCAAAATCACCTTTGTGAGAGAACTGCTCTCTAAAACGGTAAATAGGTTTTATATCCTCTTTTAGAATTAAGTAATTATCAGTTTTAGCATTATAAATATATTCGGTATCCAAACCAATATTCAACACATCCCAAGTTTGAGTGTAATTTTTATTTTCAGGTAATAAAAATGCCAATTTAGGTGTTTGAAAAGTTAATGTATGATAAGCTCTAACAACTGCTTCAGTGTCTGTAACCGCTTTTTCCGCATATAAACCAGATGGAAAATCTATTGACAACACATAAGCATTAGAAGCATTGATATGTTGTATTACTTCTTTAATTAAATTTTCTGGTTTTCTACTTAAACCTAAACCAAAGATAGCATCTACAATCATATCGTTTTCAGATAGTTGAGGTAGTTCACTTTCGCAAGTTATCATTTCAGCCCAAACACCAATCTCTTTTAATCTATCATAATTTTTTAAGAACACTTCTGAACGTTCATTACCACAATTTATAATATGTGTTTTCACATTATACCCATGCTGTTTTAAATGCCTGGCAATCACCAAGCCATCACCTCCATTATTACCTGTACCACAAAAAATCTGAATGTTAACTTGACCGCCTTGCAATCTCTGGTGTATCCATTGAAAGCACAACGTACCAACATGCTCCATTAAGTCGATAAAACTTATGTTGTTTTTTTGTACTGTAACTTTATCTGCTTCGTACAATTGTTTTACGGAAAGAATTTTTGGCATTTTACATTATATTTATTCTATAAAAATAAGTAATAAATAACTAGCCAGCAAAGTAAATATAAATTCCGACTACCAAGAGTACTATAAACAGTCCTGCTACTTTTACATATTTCCAAGGCGTAATATCGACCTGCTTGGTGTATTCTTGTATATACGGTTTTTTTGAAGGGTAAATTTTACCAATAATAAGCATTATAATGATATTGAAAACAAATAAAATAGCCATCATATCCAAAAAATGTGGATATGCTTGTGCCTTAATTAAGGCTAATTCAGCAGTATCGGTTATGCCTGAAGATGATGCTTTTGCCATAGCTTTATCTATAAATTTATCTTTTAAATAAAACTGACTAAGGCAATAAAGTAAACACCCTGAAAGTAATCCTATTTTAGCCGCTATTGCCGGTACTCTTTTCGTCAAATAACCCACCACGATTATGCTTAAAATTGGAATACTATATATTCCGTTCACTTCTTGTAGATAATCGAACAAACTCCCTGCATTGGCTATTAGTGGTGCAATTAGCATTGCAGCGATGGCCAAAACAATCCCAAACGTTTTACCATATTTTACTACAGTTTTCTCATTAGCTTCTTTATTAAAATGTTGCTTGTAAATATCAATACCAAATAAAGTAACCGAACTGTTTAATACAGAGTTAAACGAACTTAAAATTGCACCAAATAATACCGCAGCAAAAAAACCAACTAAGGCTGTGGGTAATACTTTGTTTACAAGCATTGGATAGGCCTGATCGGCATTTTCTAAACTTCCTTGAAAGATATGATAAGCGATAATTCCAGGTAAAACCACAATCAACGGCCCTAATATTTTAATGAATGACGCTAACAATAATCCTTTTTGGCCTTCTGCCAAATTTTTAGCCGCCAATGCTCTTTGAATTATTTGCTGATTGGTACCCCAATAAAATAATTGTACCAACATCATACCCGTAAAAATAGTGTAGAATGGTACTGGATCTGTTGGTCCACCGATAGAATTAAATTTATCAAGATTCTCTGTTGTTAATATTGTTAATCCTTCTAAAAAACTCCCGTCACCAATATACATCAAACCGAAAATTGGAATTAAAATACCACCAACTAATAGACCTACAGCATTAATTGAATCAGAAACAGCAACGGCTTTTAAACCGCCAAAAATGGCATAAATAGACCCAATAATACCTATACCAAAAACACATATCCAAATAGAAGCTGTATGAGAAACACTCAATAGATCTGGAATGTTAAACATACCGCTAATAGCCAATGAACCAGAGTATAATATTACAGGAAGTAAAACAATTGCATAGCCCGATAAAAACAAAACCGAAGTTAACGTTTTTGTAGTTACGTCAAAACGTTTGGCCAAAAACTGTGGTACGGTAGTTAAACCGTCTTTTAAATATTTAGGTAATAAAAATAATGCTGTTACTATCATTGCTATTGCCGCCAATGTTTCCCATACCATCACGGACAAACCACTTGTGTAGGATGAGCCATTTAAACCTACAATCTGCTCTGTAGATAAATTAGTCAGTAATAGGGACCCAGCTATAACCCCGGCCGTTAAACTTCTACCTCCTAAAAAGTATCCGTCAGATGTGTTTTCGTCTGTTTTACGCGTAGCGTAATAAGAAATAATTGCTACTAATGCGGTAAATCCCACAAATGAAATAATACTTATCATATATTAAGTAATGGCGAATTAAAAACTATTATTTAAATAAATCTCTTTTATTTTAGCAATACAGGCTGAACCCAAGCTTTCTCAAACTCATCTTCATCAAAAAAGTTTTTATTAGTTTTATCGGAAATTACGTTAGCTCTTACAAACAAATAATTATCATCTAAGGTAAGGGATGCTTCAAAACCATCAACAGATTTTATAATCTTTGGTTTTTTATCTGTTTTAGAAACTCCAATAAACTCAATTTTGTAGTTTACTTTAGGTTCTGATTTTACTCTTATATTCAATTTATCTTTTTCTAAATTTATTTCATCCAGTACTACCCCTGTTGAACCATAAAAATTTCCTGCTTCCATAGCAGAAATAATATTAGATGTTTTTAAACTATCAGATTGCACCATAACCCATCCCCTGCCAGCATTGCTATACTTTTTTCCAAATTGGTGATAATGATGGCTGTCATCCGTTGCTATTCCATATAGCAAAGGTTTGTTTTGTTGGGCATAAGCGGTGTTAACTATGTCCCAAATCTGTTCTGTGCTTAAATGTGTTGAATCACCTTCATTAAATACAGCGGGATGTCCGTTGTAGACTTCAAAAAAATGCAGGTTGTTCAATTGAACAAAATCATCAGCAGTAAGGGCAAAACCAAAATTAGGATGATTAATGTGTGGTAATATTGGCACATTGAGTGCTGCACGCTGTGCTAAAATAGCATCAATATTATTTTGTATTACCTCAACTTTAGTGTCACCTTTTACCGGAGTTATTTTTTTCTGAATATTGGTAGCATTAATATGAATTGGCTTACCTTCAAAGCCTGTAGTGACTTCTTCTGAGGGTATCATAATAAAATTATCATCTTTAAATAATGGCTCGTATTCGGCATACGTTTTTAACTTTACCTGAATATTATCAGCACTATCTAATCGATGGGTTACCCAGTCCTCTCCATATTTTTCCAAATACTTTTTAAATCCCTGCTGAAGATATTCTTTGCTAGATATAGTTATCCATTTATCGCCTTCGTTTAATGTATTATGGTCTGAAAGTACTGTAAAGTCGTAATCATTTGTTTTGTACCAATCCATAATCATTTCAGGAAAATCATCACCATCACTCCAATAGGAATGTGCATGTAAATTACCTTTAAACCATTTTTTAATTGGTTCTTCTTGTTTTGAACAAGAGATAAAAAGAATAAGACCCAAAACGCATAAATATATAGTTACGTTTTTAATTTTTAGAGTGGTTTTCATGTTGGTTGATTTCTTTTTTAAAAACTACTAATGTACATAAATATGATTAAAAATCAATCTTTGGCTCTTCTCCCCTTAATCTTTTAAATTGCTTATATGCTCTTTCTACTCGTTCTTTTGGGGTTTGTTTAAGATTATCTTCAGTGACTTTATATACTTTTTGTAATGAATCGAGAGTAATTAATAAATTTTCTTTAACCTGTTTGTATTCAGGATTGTCAATTTGGTTATTATTCTCACTTGGATCTGTTTTTAAATCATACAATTCCCAGGAATCAATATCATCATAAAAATGAATGAGTTTATAGCGTTTTGTCCTTACACCATATTGCTTGTGTACCATGTGGAATGCGGGAAAATCGTAATAATGGTAATAAATAGCATCTCTAAAATCTTCATCATTCATCTTACCATCTAATAGTGGTTTTAAGGATTTACCCTGCATATCAGTAGGAACTTCAGCTTGGGCATAATCCAAAAAGGTTTGTGCAAAATCTAAATTTTGCGTTAGTGCCTTAATAAAAGTTCCTTTAGTTATGCCTTTTGGGTACTTCATTAACAATGGCATAGCTAATGATTCTTCGTACATGTAGCGTTTATCAAAAAAACCTTTTTCACCAAGATAAAAACCTTGATCTGAAGTATAAACTACAATTGTGTTTTCGGATAAGTTGTGCTCATCTAAATAATCTAACACCATACCCACTCCTTCATCAACCGATTTTATGGTAGCTAAGTATTCTTGCATATACCGTTGGTATTTCCATGCCGCCAACTCTTTACCGCTGAGGTTTGCATCGTGAAACGCGTCGTTTTTGGGTTGATAGGCCTTGTCCCAGGCTGCCCTTTGTTCGGGAGACATTCTGTTAAAATCGGTTTTCCAAGGATTGTGTGCCAGTTCGGGCGATCCCTTTATCTTTGTCATTTTTAAATCGTGCCCTTCGTACATATCTTTATAAATGGTCTGCTGTTGTAATTGTGCAGATAATTGTCCCTCGTGTTTAGAAAAATAACTATCGGGCATTGGGAATTTTACGGAATCATACAAGTTCATGTGCCTAGGTGCCGGCATCCAGTTTCTATGCGGAGCTTTGTGGTGTATCATCATAAAAAACGGCTTTTCCTTTTTTGAATTTTCGTCCAGCCATTTTAAACTTAAATCGGTAATAATATCCGTTGCATATCCATCTATAAGAGTAGTATCACCATTATGTATAAAATTAGGGTTGTAATAATTGCCTTGGTCTTGGATAATATTCCAATAATCAAACCCTTGCGGATAGCCGTGCAAGTGCCATTTGCCAACAATTGCAGTTTGATAACCTTCTTTTTGTAATAATTTAGGCAAGGTAACTTGATTACCATCAAATCGGTTACCATTCATTTTAAATCCATTAATATGGCTATGTTTACCAGTTAAAATAACAGCCCTACTTGGCCCACAGATGGAATTGGTGTTAAAGTTATTTTTGAAGATTACACCATCATCAGCTATTCTATCAATATTTGGTGTTGGTGCCAGTTTACTTACCGGGTGTCCATAAGCACTTATAGCTTGTTCGGCATGGTCATCGGCCATAATAAAAACAATGTTTGGCCTTTTGGATTTTTCAGTTTGGGATTTATTATTTTTTTTACTTTTACCACAAGATAAAGTAAATGACATTAAAATTATTAAAATCAATAACTTACGCATAACTTATTTTTTGATTATTTTTTTGGTCTGTACAATTTTATCGTTTAAAATTGTTTGGTCAAAAAATTCAAATACATTGTCTAAATCGTAAAAAGGAACACCTGACATTTCATGCTTACCACCCATAACACTGTAAAAATAGTAAGACTCATCAAGTTCATTTAACTTTTCAACTATTGTCGCCGAACCGTCCAAGATTAGGTAACCTGGTTTTTCAGGACTACAATAATGATGGGGTGCAGTGCCGTAAGGGACTAAATTATCATCCGTACCGTGAAATAGTACAGTTGGAATGGCATTTTCTTTTGTTATATAATTGGCATTTACCATTGCCCCAGCTAACGAAAATACTCCTGCAAATTTTACCGACTTGTATTTTTCAAGATTATTAATAAAGTGTTCACGCATAAAAACAGCATTTAAAATACCTTCTGCTCCAGCACTACTGCCACCCGCTATAATTTTGTCAGAGTTGACATGAAGCTTTTCCTTATTATTTACAACGTACAAGGCAGCATCCATATAATCTTCAACAGCATTTTTAAATGTGCTTAGTTTTTCTTCTTTAGGACAGTTGCAACCAAAACCCGTTGCTTTACCCTTTCTAAGTAACCGATAGGAAATTGAGATTCCAATAAACCCATGTTGAGTAGCATATTCCGCTAGTTTTTGTTCTGCCGGGTTATCTCTTGTTCCTCCAGCAAAACCACCACCATGCATCCATAATAATGTTGGAAGCGTATCGGTCGTTTCTATATTTTTAGGTGTATAAACATCTAATTTTAGGGTATCATTACCCTTTATCGCATACGAATGTGTAGTTTTCGTTTGTGCAGTTATAGTAATAACTGTTAGAAAACTTATAATTGATATTATTTCTTTCACACTTTTATTTTGACGACCTCACAGGTTTTGAAAACCTCTGAGGTCAATAGTACAAATCTATTTCAACACAAATCCATCTTTAAACTCAAAATCAGACGTTCCGGCAATAGCAATTTCAAACTCTCCTGGTTCTACAGTAAATTTCATTTCACTATTGTAGAATTTTAAATCCTCAACTGACAATGTAAAATTTACAGTTTTACTTTCTCCTTTTTTAAGAAATATTTTTTCAAAACCTTTAAGTTCTTTTACAGGACGTGTAACACTACCCACTTTATCATGTATGTAAAGTTGTACTACTTCATGTCCATCATAATTTCCTGTATTAGTGATGGTTACACTTGCAGTTAACTTATCAGAAAATGAAATTTCTCTAGCTGATAATTGTAAATTCTCATAATCAAAAGTGGTATAACTCAATCCATGTCCGAAAGCGTATAACGGAGAATTAGGAACATCTTGATAAAATGATTTATAGTCGCCCTTTGGGTTCTTAGGGTTTATCGGACGGCCTGTATTTTTCATGTTGTAATAGATAGGAATTTGCCCGACATTTCTTGGAAAAGTAGCGGTTAATTTTCCAGATGGATTATACGCTCCGTACAGCACATCGGCTACGCCCAGTCCGCCCGAAGTTCCCGGAAACCAAGTTTCTAAAATAGCATCTGCCAAAGTATCTTCAGTCGATAAATCTAGCGGACGACCATTCATTAACACTAATACAATTTGTTTATCAGGCACAGCATCTCTGATTTTTTTTATAAATTCAGTTTGTACACCCGGTAATTTAATATTAGTTCTTGAAGCCGCTTCACCGCTCATATCGTAATCTTCACCCATTACCAGCACTACTTTGTCTGCCTTTTTGGCTATGGCAATAGCTTCGTCGAACTTACTTTTATCGTTAGATTCTATATCACAACCTTGAGCATAAAGCACTTTATTTTTATCCGTATGCTCTAAAACCCCCTCATAGATACTTTTTGCTTTTCCTGTTCTATCACCTGCCGCAGCCCAATTACCAATTATATTTTCTTTATCCTTAACTAATGGTCCTATAAGTGCAATGGTTTTATCATTTAACAATGGCAAAGCACTATTTTCATTCTTTAATAAAACCGATGATGCGGCAGCTGCATGGCGAGCGGCTTCTAAAAATTCTTTTTTATATACTATTTCTTTTTCACGTTTTTTATTACTGTAACGATAAGGGTCTTCAAAAAGGCCTAAATCAAATTTAGCTTTTAAAATCAATCTACAAGCCTCATTTATAGTAGCTTCATCTACTTTGCCTTCGGCAATTAGTCTTTTTAAATATTTTCTGTAAACACTACCCATCATATCCATTTCAATACCTGCATTCATGGCTAACATAGCGGCATGTGTACTATCTTTTGCAAAACCGTGTTGTATCATTTCATTTATAGCAGTATAATCTGAAACTACAAAACCTTTGAAACCCCATTCATCCCTTAAAATTTGACGATATAGAAACTTACTACCTGAAGCTGGCACACCATTTACCTCATTAAAAGCAGTCATAAAGGTTTCCACGCCTGCATCAATTGCGGCTTTAAACGGGGGCAAATAGACATTCCGCAATTCGCCTTCACCCATATTCACGGTGTGATAATCCCTGCCTGCCTGAGCAGCACCGTAACCCACAAAATGCTTGGCACAAGCTAAAATGGTATTGTGTTCTGATAAATCATCACCTTGAAAACCTTTAACATACGCTTTTGCAATTTTACTGGCCAAATAAACATCTTCCCCTGCACCTTCAGAAATTCGCCCCCATCTTGGGTCACGTGCAATATCAACCATTGGAGCAAAAGTCCAATGAATGCCTTCAGCAGAAGCTTCTTCAGCAGCTATTCTAGAGCTATTTTCAATTAAATCCATATCCCAGCTTGCAGCTAAACCTAAATTAATAGGAAAAATAGTACGATGCCCATGAATAACGTCATAACCGTATAACAAAGGAATTCCCAATCTTGTTTCTTCGACTGCAATTTTTTGTAATTCTTTTGTTCCCTTAACAGAGTATACATTAAGCATAGCACCCACATTACCTTGACGTATATACTTTTTATTATCTGAACTTACTGTGGGGCCCGTTTTATCCCAACCGCCACTATACATTACTGTTTGGCCAATTTTTTCTTCTAACGTCATTAATTTTATTAAAGAATCAACTCGCTGATCGATCGATAATTTCGTTTGAGTGGCCGTTATTTTTTGACCTTGACAGGAAATAAAAAATAACGAAACGACAACTAAAGAAAAGATGTTAATTAATTTCAATTTATTCATCTGTATTTTTGTTTTTTATATTTGAAAATAACCAAGATAATAGCTCTGGTTCAGCAAAAGCAGCATCCCAGCTATTGTGGTTTGCTTTACTATACAAGTTAAAATTTGGTTTTCCTCCATATTTTAATAATGCTGAAACCATATCTACTGACAACTGCGGATTCACTACATTATCTTCTGCTCCATGAAAAACCCACATTGCAGTACTCTTAGCGTATTTTTCTGCCAATTCTGCATTTCCGCCACCGCAAATGGCAAAAGCGGCAGCAAATAGTTCTGGTTTTCTACTTAACAATTCAAATGTACCCATACCTCCCATTGATAATCCACCAACATAAATTTGATCTTTCTTTATATATGGATTTTTCACCAACTCATCCAAATATCTCATTACTAAATGCAATCCTTTGGTTGGCTTACTGTCTTTAGGGAATTTCAGAGCAATAGGTTGAGTTGTTCTATCAACTGTAGCATTAGCCCAAAAATCATTTTGTTGACATTGTGGAAAAACTACTATTGCAGGGTGCTTTTCAATTGAATCAACAAACATTTTGCTACCATGAATCAATTGCTTCTTATTATCATTACCTCGTTCACCAGCCCCATGTAAGAATAGAACCACAGGATAACCCTCAGTCTTTTTGAAATCTTTAGGGTATAATACTCTTAATTTAAGTGTGTCTGTTCCCTCAACTAAATATTCTTTTACATATTCCTTCTGATGTTGTGCAAACACACTTGTTGCAAAAAGCAATGCTAAAATCCAAACGTAATTTTTATGTTTCATAATTTAATTTTTATCACAGTATTAATAATTAAATCCCAATTTATCCAATCCTTTTTTAATATCACTATTTTGCATAAATAAATTCCATAATAAACCCGTTCTATGGTTCTCTATCATAATAATTTGGGGACCTTGATCTATAGCCAAATAAGCTTCTGCCACCCAATAATTGTGTTGAGGACTAAAAGCATCGTAAAATCCAGCAGGTCCTAATAACTTATCTTTATGTTTGTAAAAATAGTGCATCGCTTTTAAAGATTCTTGTGGTGTGTAAGGAATAGAACTTATTGCTGCTGTAGGCGAAATAACCCCAGAATCATTGTTTGGTTTATGAGCCTTATAACCTATTCCGCCATCGTCTTTCCTAGTATAACTTGCCGTTAAGCCCCAACACTCTTTTCCATAATCTCGAAAACCCTTAGGGTTCCCCACACAATACTGGTAATTGATTTTTGAATGGCTCACATTTAATTGCCAATAATTACCATATTGATCAGATAAATTCTTTGGATTTAAACCTAAAAAAGAATAATGGGAAAAAAATAAAGGCCCACCAAATTGTGGAGCTCCTGCATGTTTTAAAACCAAAGGATATCCATATTGTGAAGCAGTAGATTTTATAGCTCCTTCATTGGCCCAACCTTTTTCATATACTTCTTTGGTAATGGTATAGTCCGGTGAGGCCGCGGCCAAAATATAAGCAATCATTGTTTCGTTATGGCCTCTTAGTCTTAAGTTTATTTCAAAACCAAAATTTGGACTCCAATGCCAAAGCAATTCGTCTTTGTTATTGGTGTACCAATTCCATTCAACACCTTTCCATAATTCATCTGCTTTGGTAGCCAGTGCTTTTTCTTCATCATTCCCATTCTTAAAATATTCCCTTACACAAATTAGACCTTGCACTAAAAAGGCAGTTTCAACGAGATCTCCCCCATTGTCTTTAGCACTAAAAGGTTTTACTGAACCACTATTACCGTCTAACCAATGTGGCCATGCACCATGAAAACGATCAGCATTTTCTAAAAAAGTTAAAATTTTATTGAAACGTTCCACACCCTGAGTTTTGGTAATATAACCGCGTTCAATACCAACAACCAGAGCCATAAGTCCGAAACCCGTTCCTCCAGAAGTAACCGTATTGGCATCGTTTGAAGGATTTCCTGGATGATAACGTTCCCTAGCTGCTCCAGATGCTGTATGGGCAAAATCCCAAAAGTACCTAAAGGTTTCTTTTTGGGTCAAGTCCATAATCTCTTCATCGCTCAATGTTGGAAATGGATCTGGTGGCTTAGGTGGTTCATAGACGTAATCATCTTTTTTGCACGAGAGTAGAATTACAGTAATTAATATTAGTATTGATTTTAATTTCATTGTTTTATTAGAAATGATACTGTGGATACTGTTTTTTTTAATTTTATTTGTGCCGTAATTGTTCTATGAGCCATCTTTATAACGATGTCAGGTTGAGCGGAGTCGAAACCTATTTATAGTTTTGATTTAGTTCTCGACTCCGCTCGAACCGACATAAGAATTTCGATAATGTATTAATTTTCAGAGTTATGACAATATATTTTGATATGTATTTAACTGCCGATCTTTTTTACTCCAAATACGGACTTGTAAAACCTAATTTCTTTAGTCCGTTTTGTACCTCTTTATTTTTCATAAACAAATCCCATAATAATCCAGATCTATAATTTTCAATCATCACTGGAATAGGACCCTGGTCAATAGCCAGATATCTTACTGTTTTCCAATCATGTTCTAAGGTTATGGCATCATAAGGGCCATATTTACCAATATATTCAGGCATATCTTTATATAAATGTCTTAACATTTGCATACTTTCTTTTGGCGTATAAGGAAATGAAGAAAGTGCGGCAGTTGGTGAAACCACACCTATATCCTTATCGGGTCTATGTCCTGCATATCCTTTCATTGAATAGCTTGAGGTAAAGCCCCAAAAATTCTCACCATATCCATTAAAATTATTAGGATTCTCAATAGCATGCTTGTAGTGAATCAACGCATGATTTCTGTTCAATTTCCAGTAATCGCCATAAGTGTCCTTTAATCCTTTTGGATTCATTCCCAAATACGAATAATGTGCCCAAAAAAGTGGCCCAACAGGTGATTTATCATGTTCATAATGATCCAATTCGGTTTCTAAACCGTAAAAAACCGTGTCTTTAGCAATATCTCCATTTCTTGCCCAACCCTTGTGATATACTTCAGGTTTAACAGCATGTGTAGGTGAACCTGCCGCTAAAATGTACATAATTAAAGCTTCGTTGTAACCTCCCACAGGAAAATTCATTTCCCATTTATATTCTGGTGACCAGTGCCAGTACAATACGTTTTCGCCCTTGGTGTACCAATTCCATTCCACTTCATTACAAAGCTGTTCTATTTTTGCTACCAATTCTTTTTCTACATCATTACCTTCTCTAAAATATTCAGCAACAGTTAACAGTCCTTGGACTAAAAAGGCAGTTTCAACTAAATCGCCTCCATTGTCTTTTTTACTGAACGCTAATGTTTTTCCAGTTTCTCCATTTAACCAATGTGGCCATGCACCATGAAATCGATCTGCTTTTTCAAGAAAATCAACAATTTTCACATAACGGTCAAAAGCCTCTGCCTTTGTTATAAAATTTCGCTCAATACCAACTAAAATAGCCATTAGACCAAATCCACTACCTCCAATGGTAACCGTATTTTTTGGTGATGTGGGATAAATATCGTCCATGTGCAAACGTTCACGAGCTAATCCAGAATTAGGTTCTGCTCCTTCCCAGAAATAATTGAAAGTTTGCTTTTGGATTTTGTCTAATAATGTTTCATCTTCTGCTGTAAGATTAAATTCAACCATTTGTTTGCTCATATTAGTTTTTAGTTCATCTATTCCTTCTTGTGCTTTTTCTTTGCACGAAAAGGATAGAAAACTTAAAAGGAATATTATAAATAGTTGGTTAATTGTTTTCATAGTTTATAGTGTTTTCTATTAATTATCATCTTGAAACTAAACATCAGGTAGAGAAATATCTTGAATTAAAATCTAAGACAATTTAATGGGATTCCTCCTTCGTCGGAATGACAAGTAAAAGATTAATTACATTAAGTAAATTTTAGCTGCACTCAATTAAGAATGCAGCTAAAAGACCATCTAGGTTTTAGCTTTGATGGTAACTACTAACTCAAAATAATTAATCTTTACATAATATCTTGTATTTCCTCTTGTGTCAACGCTTTGTTAAACAAATGTAAATCATCCATGTAGCTACTGTCAGATTTGTGATTCCAACCAGTAAAACGTGGTGCACCTGACATGATAGATAATATATCACAACCTGCCCAGTCCACACCAGCTACATCACTTTCTTTAACCATTTCGCCATTAATGTAAACTTTAGCCTTGCCAGGTGTTATTGTAAATGCTAAATGCACCCATTCTCCAGCAGCAGGATCAATATCTGCGGCTGAACCACCGTCAACCCAAACATTAGAAGTCCCAGTACCTACATTTAATTTAACACGTTGCATACCTCCAGCATCTTCACGGAAAAATCTAAACCCATAATTCCTGTTATTTTGTTTATCTGGATAATCCGCATTGTCCGGATCCTCAGGTCCCATAACTAAAATACCAGCTCTATTTGGTTCTGCATTTACTTTATACCAAAATGTGGCACTAAATGATTCTCCTTGCAAACCGGTAGTTGGAAGTGTTAAATAAGAATCAGTAGCCCCAGCATAGGCATTGCTACCTTTTTTAGCTTCTCCTGCATAGCCAGGAGAGCCTACTTCTGTAGCTAATGCCCCACCAACTAAGTTATTATATTTATCATCAAACTTCATATACAATGTTTCACCGTCTGCTGGTTCATAAGGATTGGTTACACCAATTACGTTTTGAATTTCTTCTTGAGTCATTGCTGTATTGAAAATACGCAATTCGTCCATGAAGCTGTTGTCAGATTTATGGTTCCAACCGTTAAAACGTGGTTCACCAGACATAATTGACATAATATCACAACCAGCCCAATCTACACCACCTTCTTCTAAAGTACTCTCTTTTACAACCTGACCGTTTATATAAACTACTGCTGATGTTGGTGAAATGGTAAAGGCAATATTTACCCATTCTGGATTGTCAGCGTCTAAATCAGCCGCAGTACCACCATCAACCCATACATTTTTAGTCCCTGTCCCTACATTCAACTTTATACGTTGTTTACCTCCGGCGTTTTCACGGAACATTCTAAATCCACTATTTCTATTATTTTGTTTGTCAGCTCCTTTATCAGGATCTGGAGGGCCAATAACCAAAATACCACCTCTATCTGGGCTTGCATTTACTTTATACCAGAACATTCCTGTCAGCTCGCTCCCTAACTGCAATGTAGAAGTAGGAATTGTTAAATAAGAATCAGCTGCACCAGCATAGGCATTAGGACTAGCAATTCCTTCACCTGCAAAACCAGGAGAACCAACTTTAGTAGCTTTAGTTACGCTAATTAGCTCAGTATAATCACCATCAAAAGCCATATACGCTACCTCGTTCGCAAATAAAGGAATGTAAGGTGGTTCTTTTTCAAAACTTACTATTTCAGATGTAGATTTACCATCTAAATCTGTCGCAGTAATATTTAACTCATGTACACCTGTAGTTAAGTTATCATAAGCAACTTCGGCCAACACGCGACGGTAATCTTTAAAATCATTCATTGTCGCAATTTCTGAACCATCCATTTTTACAGAAATATTGGCTACCTCTATATCATCAGTAACTTCAAAATCGATCATGATAGAGACGACGGGTTCATTTACTTTAATTTTTGTTCCCTCAACAGGATAATTAATAGTTATTTCAGGTGCGGAAGCATCTGGACCTGGATCTACCTGAGTTATAGGATCAATTCCGTCGTTACATGCTACTGCAAAAAGCATAAGCACTACAACTGCAATTAATTTTTTTATTGTTTTCATATTTTTAAATATTTAAATTATCATTAATTAGAAACGCCTTCCAAAATAGGGAATTGATCTACTTGACTTTGTGGATATGGAAGATATTTTTTATCTTCAGAAAAAGTTCTACCATCATAACTAAGTTCAGCTGTTTTGCCTAATCTAATCATATCAAAATAGCGTTTACCCCATTCCATTCCTAATTCAGCAAATTTTTCATCTAAAACATCATCAGTTGTAACTCCTGACAAGTTCCCTAATCCTGCTCTAGCTCTAACCTGATTTACAGCTTGATCTGCTGTCATTCCTGAACCATTAGCTCCTTGAGTTAGAGCCTCTGCATAGATTAACAGAATTTCTGCATATCGTATTATATTATAGTTTTTATTACTACCATAAGATGTTCTTCCTGGAATTAATTGATTTGAAGGTAAATAATGCTTACCACTAGCAAATAATGCACGTGCATAATCATTGATTCTATCACCATCTCTGGTTGTATTCTTCACAAAAGAAGGTAAAGTTGCATAAGCTGGATCTGATGTTATCTCAGCTATCCCTCTATCAGTAAATAAAACTGAAGTTTCTAAACGTACTGTTTCATTTCGGTCTAACATAAATTTGATAAACTTCATGCTAGGCTCATAAAAACCCCAACCACTACTTGCACCTAGCACTGCTGGCGTCCATCCTTGTGGCCCATAAGGTGCATATAAATGACTTTCTCTATCACCCTCACCTTGACCAAAGTCTGAATACTGTAAGTCTAAAATACTTTCGTCACTTAACTTACCTGGTGTTTTAAACAATTCATAAAAATCAGAAAACAAACTGAATTTACCTGAACTAATGATTTGCCCAGCAGCATCCGCGACGCCTTGATAATTTTTCAACTCTTGTTGTGCCAAGGCTTTGATTGCCAACGCGGTATATTTAGTAACACCGCCTGGTAAATCTTGACGCTCATTTGGACGCATATCTGGTAATACTGCAATAGCTTCATCCATTTGATCTGAAATGTGTTGCATTACCTGATCTTTGGTGGGTACCTCAGTTAGGGATAGTAATTCTCCAGTATCAGAAGATAATGGAATAAAAACATCTCCATATACTTGTGACAAGTGAAAAAGCATCATTGCTCTTAATACTTTTGCCTCAGCTATATATTGATCTCCTTTTGCTACCCCTGCCGCATCTGCTACTTCTTGATACCTTGCAATTTGTTCCATTGCGGTATGTGCAGTAATTATATCAACATATACATTTTCCCAAAGTGAATTGTACATCCAATAATCTTTATTGTAATTGAACAAATCTGTTTCGGCAAAATCTTGCTGATCACCTAATCCACCAGCATTTACATCATC
This sequence comes from Aureibaculum sp. 2308TA14-22, assembly GCF_040538665.1. Classification (NCBI taxonomy): domain Bacteria; kingdom Pseudomonadati; phylum Bacteroidota; class Flavobacteriia; order Flavobacteriales; family Flavobacteriaceae; genus Aureibaculum; species Aureibaculum conchae. The sequence continues at coordinate 1,179,119 of NZ_JBEWXT010000001.1, read as the reverse complement.
ACCTCTAACCGATATTAATAAAGGCTGTTCCCATCCTCTAGATTGAAACGCTTCATAAACACCAACAATGGAAAGAATCATATCTTCTGTCTTGGTAAAATCGGTACCACCAGCAAAATTGTTATTAAGCTGTAACTCGTCTAATTTGTCAGTACAACCCCAAGCAATTACTGCTAATAAGGTAAGTACAGATACTATCTTAGTTATTTTAAACATTTTCATAATTTTTTAAATTTTAATATTTACACCAATTGTATATACCGCAGGTATAGGATAGGTCTGATTGTCAACACCATTTGCTACTTCTGGGTTAAATCCATTGTAATTAAACAAGGTCAATGGCTTTTCAGCCGTAAAATAAATTCTGGTTCTTGGAATTTTTCCATGTTGCCCGTCTTTATTTATGGTATAACCCAAAGTTATATTTTGAAGCCTAAAAAAACCTCCATCTTCTACATAATAATCGCTTAATCGTTGATTCCACCCTTTTCTAACTCCAGCAGCCGAAGGATAAGAGTTTGTTGTGCCTTCACCATGCCATCTATTGATTGCGAAATCACGATCCCAGTTAGTATCACTGGTAAATATTACTTCACCTCTTTTACGATTAAGTATCTTATTTCCACCTTGGCCTACAGCACTGGCAGAAAAATCTAATGCTTTGTATTCAAAACCTAAATTAAAACCATAAGAATAAGTAGGTAAAAATGAGCCCAACACTACTCTATCATCATCATCTATAGTATTCGGGTCACCTCCATTTTCTTTATACTTAAAATCACCAGGAACTAAATTATTAGCCACGGCAACAGGATCAGCCTGTATTTCTGCATCATTTTGATATACACCAGCAACTTCACGTCCGTAAAAAGCAAATAATGGCTGCCCTACAATAGAACGTTGTCTAAATTCTGCTGAACCTGCATCTAAATGAGGTTGTCCATCCAAATCTAATACTTCGTTCTTTAGCGTTGAAAGATTTGCACCTATTGAATAACTGAAATCATCAGACACATTTTTATTCCAATTTAATGCCAGTTCAAAACCAGAGTTTCTTATCTCACCTACATTTTGTCGTGTAGCTCCAGGAATTAATGGTCTTTCAACAGGAATTACTGCATCCTCAGTATCTCTAACATAATAATCTGCCTCTAGAGACAAATTGTTATCAAACAATCTGGCAGTTATTCCGATATTGGTTTCTGAAGTAACTTCCCATTTAAGTGCAGTAAAATCACTTCCAGTATTTACACCACTAAAAAGCACATCACCTAATGCTGTTGTAACTACTGATGATGTAATTGAACCTTCACTAGAAGGCACTTTATCATTACCTAATTTACCCCAACTACCTCTTAACTTTAAATAATCAAAAACACCATTGTCTTCCATAAAAGATTCACTAGATATTACCCAACCAGCACCAATGGTAGGGAAATAACCCCACTTTTCTTGATACTTGTTGGTGCCATCAGCACGGTAAGTGGCATATAATAAATATCGATTATCATAATTGTAAGAGACTCTCCCAAAATAAGACAATCCATATTCTCGTGCTCCACCATCAACAACTCCTTCTTCTGGAGTAGTTTGTGCTTGACTTAAATAATAGGCTTCTTCACCACTTAGAGGGAAATTCAATCCAGTTGCTCCAAGCATTTCAAAACCTTCATCTCTAAAAGAGGTTCCAGCTAAAATTGTTAAGTCATGCTTATCAAAAGTCTGAGTAAAGGTTAAAGTATTATCCCATATCTGATTGGAAATATTACTAACCCTTTTACCTAATGAAGCATTTTCACGTTGAAAACTATTACCTATAAAATAAGGTAATCTTACATTACGTACTTCAAAATTCTGATAATTGTGATTGTATGATGTTTTAAAACTTAATTTATCTGGAATAATTTGTAGTTGAGCATAAAAATTAGCAAAAATATTTCTCGCCCTGATTCTATCTTCTGTAAATCTTAAAGTAGGAAAAGGATTTTGCCCTCCTCTATATCCAAGATCTTGTGCATTTGCATAATTAGTTGGAAACACATTGGGATCATCAGCCAAAGCTGGATCTAGCACTGGTAAGATTGGTACTGCATAATAAGCTAATCTCCATGCTGAATCTTCTGGATCATATCTAGTAGAATTACTAAAGACTGCGTTACCACCTATTGTAAACCAATCGTTTACCTTAAATTCTAATTTACTTCTTAAATTAAAACGCTCATATTCATTTTTCATATCTAAAATACCTTCCTGTGCAAAATAATTAGCACCAACAGCGTAAGTAGCCTTTTCGCTACCGCCTGTAAAGCCGAGACTATGACTCATAATTTGTGCAGGACGGATAATTTCGTCATACCAATCTGTATTTACATCAGGTACATTTGGATTAACTCTACTTCTTCCATAACGTTGCATTGCATTTAAAATAAATTGAGCATCTGGAGCTGAGCCAGATTCTAACGCAAGCGTTGTAAACTGTTCTGCATTAGCCACCTTTAATACATTCTGTGCAACTTGTGTTCCATAATATCCATCATAAGATATTTCTGACTTCTTATTTGCTGAACCCGATTTAGTTTCTATTAAAACTACACCATTAGCGGCACGTACACCATAAATAGCTGATGCTGATGCATCTTTTAAAATAGATATGGACTCAATGTCAGCAGTATTTAAGAAGTCTATATTGTTAAAAAACATACCATCGACCACATACAATGGTCCTGAGGCACCAGTATTATAAGAACCAATACCACGTACTCGAACTGTTGGGCCTCTACCAGGACCTCCATTGCTTACCACTTGTAATCCTGCAACTTTACCTTGCAAAGCCTGCATTGCCGAATTTGTCGGAGTTTTTATCAACTCTTCAGCCTTAACAGTAGTAATTGCAGAGGTTAAATCTTTTACTTTTAACTGACCATAACCTACAACAACTACTTCATCTAAAGCTTCTGCGTCAGCCAACATTACTACATTAATTTCGGTTTGGTCTCCAACTGTTATAGATTGAGGCGTAAAACCAATAAAACTGAATTCAAGCACGTCACCCTTATTGACTGTAATTGAATAATTACCATCAAAGTCAGTACTTGTTCCATTTGTTGTGCCCTGGATAATTACATTAACTCCAGGTAGCGGAAAATTATCATCTGCACTTGTTACAACACCTGTAATGGTAACCTCTTGGGCAAATGCTGTAAGTGAGAAGATAAAAAATAACAATAGTAAATGAATTTTAGACCTCACCAAAGAGCCACATTTAACTTTGTGGATCATACCATGATTGTCAGCAACATTTTTACTAAAGTTCGTGTCTTTTAAACATGCTCTTTTCATAAAATTATATATTTGAATGTTAGTATGGTTAAATTTAATACAACTATATATCTATTCAAAAAATGAAATACATTTTAATTACGTCAAAATATGTTAAAGTTCTTAAAACAGCTATTGACGTAGTAAAAACAAGTCTAAAAGTTATTAATTTAGGTAGGTATTTGTAAAAATGACGTAGTAATGACGTAGCTTTTAAGTAATGATATTTGGGTTTTTTTCAATCATTATTGTCAGAATATTCCATTTTCTAAAAATTGTTAGTAGTTTTTTAAAAATGTTTGTAAATCTTCTTTATCTAAATCTAATTTCTTTTTTAGGCGATAACGATGTGTTTCCACTCCCCTTTCTGAAATGTTCATTAGTGGTGCTATTTCTTTTGTAAGTATATTCATTTTTATGTATGCACACAATTTTAAGTCTTTGTGAGTCAATTTTGGAAATTCCTTTTTTAATTCCTTAAAAAAATCTTCATGAACTTGATTAAAATTATACTCAAAAATTTTCCATTCGTCCTTTTGCCCTAAAGACCCGTCAATCTTTTTTAACAATTTTTGATAAAGATGTGAGTCAAAACTATTTCTATTTAAAACAAACTCTCTTTTTAAACTGGTTAAGGTTTCATTTTTCTTAACTAGAGACATAGCATTATTTGCCAATTGCTTGCTTTTTAACTTAATTTCGTTTTTTAAAGCATCGTTCCTAATTGAAATCAATTGCTTTTCATTTTCTATTGATTTTTCTTTAAGTATTATAGCTTGCTTTTCTTCTAAATCAAGTTGTAACAGCCGTTGTTCTTTAGCTATTTTCCTTTTATGAAGTAAATAAAAAACAGCCGCAATCATTAGTCCTAATAACACATATAATAACAAGCCCGTTTTTGCTCGATACCATGGTGGATTAACATTAAAATATACGCTAGTAACCTCCGAAGGTATTTTGAAGTTATTATTTGATCTGAAATAAATAGTGTAAAGACCCTCTGTTAAATTGCTCAACTCTAACCTTTCTTTTTCAATCTTATTCCACTTGATTGGTTCAATGGTATCAATAGCGTATTCATAAAAGTGATTGGATGTACCTGGTACGGTTAAATCAATTGAAATATTGCTTTTATAAGTAAAATCTTCTTTATTAAAACCATTTAATGTTAATGTTTTACTATTTACACTAAAATTATCTATAATTGGCTTTAGCGGTATTTCATTTGCAGTTTTTTTAGATTTATCGGCAATGAGAAAGCCATCATTTAGACTTAATGCTAATTGGTTGTCTTTAAAATTTGAAATGTTCTCATAGCCAATAACCAATCTATTTTTAAAATATTTATCTGTGACAATCATTTGATAACTTTTACTGTCAAAAGATCTTAATTCAATAGCGTTTTCTTTTTTCAAACTAAGTACATTCTCATTTTCTTCTGAAATAATATAAGTGTCATTACCAAACTCATTATTTAACATTGGTGATTCTATTATGCTATCTTTTAAAGCCTCATATTTTTGCCAACCTTCATTTGTTTTGAAACAAATATCATTTTTAATTTTATATACACGAACGTTGTATTCAGAACTTAATCCTTTATTGTTATAATTTTGAATACTTAGAATATTATCATAAGTATCGTCAAATTTAATTCTATATAATCCTTTGTATGCATGTGCAGCCCAAGCAGTTGACTCATCTTCAAATACTAAAAAACGGAAAGGGTTTGTAGTTTCACCTAAATGCTTTATCTGCCAATGATTGTCCATTTTTTTATAAGATACTAATCCTACATAAGTGCCTTGCACATAAGTATTTTGGTGTTCAGGAACTTTTTTTATAACCCAGCCTCCAGCTTGGGTAGAAATTAATTTCAATTTTTTGTTCTCAACCAGATATGTACCATTATTATGACCACAGAATAATTGCCCTTCAATTTCTTTTAAATCCCAAACTTGCCCTTGTGAGTTTGGTATAAATTGTAACTTATTTTTTTTATCTAAATAATAAAGGCCAGTATTGCTGCCAACATAAGTTGTGTTATTATAATTAATTATGTCATAAACCGCACCCAGTTTTCCAGAACTATCATTATAAAAAACAAGATTAGAGCTTAGATCAACTTTAACAATCCCACTATTTAAGCCTAACCATAATTTACCATCATTTGTTACAATTTGACCTAGTACAGTATTGTTGAGCAAACCGTTTTCCTTATTTACTTGAAATTTTATTTGCCCAGTCCTATCGGTTAAATAAACACCATTTTGGATCGTTCCAAAAATGAAATAACTATCATTTTCTGAGAAACTATTTAATTGATATTCTTTTAATGTTGTATTTATTGGAGTTTGCCAAGGGGTCAACTTCCCTTTTTCATAAACAAAACAACCATGTAAGGCAGTACCTATTAGTAATTTATTATTTTGATATGGTATTATAAAGTTTACCTTTTTCTCATTCAATACATTATCGAAAATGAAAGGTAAAAGTTTCCGATCTTCTAACTTAAAAATTCCATCTTTTAGCGTTGCAACATAAAATTGATTGTTAACCAAGTGACAAGAAATAGTAGTTGAAGGTGGATGAATAATATCTATTTTACCATCTTCATAGATATAAATATTAAAAAATGAACGAAAAATAATGGCATTATCCCATTCAATAATTTGCCAAAACTCTTCATCATGAAAAGATTGACCTTTAATTAAACTACTTAAAGAAGTATATTTTAAAATACCTTTATTATCTTTTTGCCAATACCCAAACTCTTCATAAGAACCGACATATATTTTCTCATCTTTATATAAAACTGAACGCACCGTTGTCTTGTTGGGCATTTCTGTCAGCTTCCATTTAATTCCATCAAAAGTTAATAAGCCTTTATTGTTGGCAACGAACAACTGACTGCTATCCGTTTTTGAAAGTCCCCAATTTTGATTTCCCGCATTATAATCAGCAATAGAATAGTTTTTAAAATAGGGGCTGAACTGAGCATTAGCAGTTAGACTGAAAAAAATAAAAAAAGCAGAAAATATGTATAGTATTTTTTTCATTTTTTTTGGAAAAAAGTAACCAAATATAACCAAATAAAACTATGATTAAGTTCTAGCTTACGTGTAAATAACATTTTTTAAAAGACATTCTCAATTAAAAACTAAGGGTAAATCCTTATTTTTGCATCCAATAGATACTTTTTTTAAGTAAATATTTATTTCATGAAAAACATATACATACTAATATTGATTGCTACCCTATCGGCAACAGTAGCACAAGCACAAATTTTAAAACCCATTAAATGGGACGCCTCGGTTAAAAAAATATCGGATAGCGACTATGAGCTAATAGCTACAGCAACGATTGATTCTGGTTGGCATTTATATTCTCAAGCCGTTCCAGAAGATGGACCAATTCCTACTACTTTTACTTTTAAAGGTGATGCCAATTATGTTAAAAAGGGCAATACTAAAGAAGAAAAAGGTAAAACCGTACACGATTCTGTTTTTGATATGGAAATAAAATTCTTTGAAAATAAAGCCATTTTTAAACAACGAATTAAAGTGTTAAAACCAATTAAAGCAATTACTGGAGAGGTAGAGTTTATGGTTTGTGATGATACCCAGTGTTTACCACCAACAACTGTTGATTTAGAGTTTAATTTGAATTAAACTTCTTTTTTTGATAGGTATTAAAACAAGTTGCGTCTTAGTTAAAAAATAATTTTATAAATGTCAAAGTTCCTTACTACATTCCTTTTATTGTTCTTCGCTATAACATCCATCTATTCACAATTGGTAGATCCTGTTAAATGGGAAACAAGTGTTGAAAAAACATCAGAAACAGAATATACCTTGGTTGCAACCGCATCAATTGAAGAAGGTTGGCATTTATACTCGCAAGATGTACCAGAAGGTGGCCCAATAGCTACAACCTTTACATTTTATACTAATGATAATTTTGAGCTCGTAGGCAATACCTCAGAAGATGAAGGACATACTGAAGACGATGCTGTTTTTAATATGAAAATAAAATATTTTGATACTAAAGCCGAGTTTAAGCAACGTATCAAAATAATAAATAAAGAATTATCAGTTGTAAAAGGTGAAGTTGAATTTATGGCCTGTAATGATGTACAATGTACTGCACCCTTGCTTGAAGAATTTAATTTTATAATCAAAGGAAGTGGAGGAAGCAAAGCTGATGCTACTTCGGATGTTGACAAATTAGAACAAACTTCAAATGATATAGATTCAAAAAAAGATTCACAAAAAGGATTGTGGACTATCTTTTTTATAGCGTTTATATCTGGTTTTGCAGCGTTGTTAACCCCTTGTGTATTTCCTATGATACCTATGACGGTCAGTTTTTTTACCAAACAAAGTAAAACCAGAGCAGCGGGCATCAGAAATGCGATTATTTATGGAATTTCAATCATTGTAATCTATGTTTTATTAGGTACGGCGGTTACTGCCATTTTTGGTGCAGACTCGTTAAATGCCTTGGCTACCAACGTATGGTTTAACATCATTTTCTTTTTACTGTTAATTGTTTTTGCAGTTTCTTTTTTAGGAGCTTTTGAAATTACATTACCAAGTTCATGGGGAACTAAAATTGATAATCAAGCAGATAAAGGAGGTTTGATTGGCATCTTTTTTATGGCATTAGCATTGGCAATAGTATCATTCTCATGTACTGGACCAATAGTAGGAACATTATTGGTAGAAGCGGCATCAAAAGGAGGAATTGCACCTGTAATTGGTATGTTAGGCTTCTCTTTAGCCATTGCACTACCTTTTGCTTTATTTGCAGCCTTTCCAGGATGGTTAAATTCACTGCCTAAATCTGGTGGGTGGCTAAATACTGTTAAGGTGGTTTTAGGGTTTTTAGAATTAGCTTTTGCATTTAAATTCTTATCGCAAGCGGATTTGGTGCTTCAATTGCATTGGTTGGAACGTGAAGTATTTATTGCCATTTGGATTGCTATATTCGGTACCATGGCACTCTACTTATTTGGAAAAATAAAATTACCACATGATTCGCCACTATCTCATATTTCGGTAGGAAGGCTTAGTTTAGGATTATTAACCTTAGCTTTTACTATATACATGATTCCCGGATTGTGGGGAGCACCGTTGAATTTAATTTCAGCCTTCCCTCCTCCTCTCGATTACAGTGAATCTCCTTATGGAGTAGGTTATTCAAAATTAGGAAGTGGAAGTAGCACTAGTCATGATGATTTACCAGATGGAGCTCACTTATTAGCTCCTCATGATATTTTAGCGTTTAATGATTACGACTTAGGCTTGGCCTATGCCAAAAAAGTAAATAAGCCTGTTATGCTGGATTTTACAGGTTGGGCCTGTGTAAATTGCAGAAAAATGGAACAGAACGTATGGCCAAAACCTGAAATTTTAAGTATTCTAAAAAATGAAGTGGTATTAATTTCTTTATACGTTGATGATAAACGCCCTTTACCAGAAGGTGAAGAAGTAGACTCAAAATTAAGACCAGGAAAAAAATTAAAATATATTGGCCAAAAATGGAGCGAGTTTCAAACTATCCGCTATAAAGCGAATACACAACCCTTTTATGTTTTAATGGATCATGATGAGACTAACTTAAATACTCCAGTAGCTTACACTCCAAATGCTGATGAATATTTGGCGTGGTTAAAAGATGGTATTGGGAAGTTTAAAAAAGAATAATTTAATTGGTAACGTTAAATTTAAAAACGGTTTCATTTAAATAAGTTTCTCCAGGGTTAAGCAACGCAGATGGAAAACTCGGTTGATTTACCGCATCGGGATAGCTCTCAGTCTCAAAGCAAATAGTTGAATAGTCGGAATATTCTACACCTCCTTTATATGATAATTTAGGTAATTTCGGTGGTGTGTAAATCACTAATGCTGGTTGGTTAGTAAATACTTTCATTTCAATTCCTGTTTTTGAGGATGATAAGGAAACCTTATATGAATCATCATTCGAATTAAGTACAAAAATATCATCCATGCCGTTAAAGTCTGTTTTACCTATTTTCGATTTTGATTTGAAATCGTAAGGTGTACCCTTGGTTTTCAATAATTTTCCTGTAACTAATAATTGTTCATCTAACTCTATAATCCAATCACTTTTTAGCTCCAATTCATGATCTAAAACGGAGCCATTTCCATCCAAATTAAAATAAGCGTGATTGGTTAAATTTACAGGCGTCGTCTTGTCCGTTGTTGCTTCATATACTATTTTCAATTCATTATTTTCTGTAAGTGTATAAGTAACTGTTGTTTGCAAATTTCCTGGATAACCTTCCTCCAAATTTTTACTTAAATAAGATAGCGTTACTGAAGATTCACTAACTTCATCAACATTCCAATATTTTTTATCAAAACCTTCTTTCCCTCCATGTAAATGCACACCGTTTTCATTATATAGTTCATAAATAGTATCGTCTATCTTAAATTTTCCTCCTGAAATTCTACCCGCCCATCTGCCTATCGAAGCACCTAAATATTTGCAATCGTTTAAATATTTTTCAGCATAATAATCTTCAGGTAATGCTAAGCCCACAACCACATTGACTAGTTTTTTATTTTTATCTGGAACGAGTAAACTCAATATACTTGCTCCTAAATTCGAAATTTGAGCTTCTAATCCATTACCGTTTTTTATGATTATTACTTGTGGCTGCTCAGTCATTTTAAAGTGTTTAAATTTGAATTATCAAAGATAAACTTAATTAAAACATCATCTTTGCTTTTTATTTCAATTTTTTTCCAATAGTTTTATCCATTCAATTGTTTATCGATTTTATGTCAAGAATTCCTTTTTTAGTTGTACTGTTATTTTTCTTTTTAATGAGTTCTTGTGGGGATAAAAAAAAGGAATATCGCGATGTATCCAATAAAGAAAAACAAGAGTTACTATTATCGACAAAAATTATTCCTGACAATCATTTTTTAGGAAGTGAATCCTGTATGGAATGTCATAGAGATCAGTTTAAAGACTGGAAAGGTTCTGATCATGACAGGGCAATGGAACTCCCAACACAAGAAACTGTATTGGCTAAATTTGAAGGAGAAACTTTTAAAAGTCAAGGAGTAACCTCAACTTTCTTTACAAAAGATGATGATTTTTATGTTAATACCGAAGGGCCTGATGGATTAAATCATGATTATAAAATAGAATATACATTTGGTGTAAAACCTTTGCAACAATATTTGGTAAAATTTCCAGATGGCAGGTACCAAGCTTTACGAACGGCTTGGGATACAGAAAAAAAAGTATGGTACGATCTTTATCCTGATTTTAAAGTGGTTCACTCTGAGTGGTTACATTGGTCCAGAGGTGGACTGAACTGGAACAATATGTGTGCCGATTGCCATTCTACCAATGTCCGTGAAAATTATGATGAAACCACAAAACACTATAACACGGAATATTCCATCATTAATGTAAGCTGTGAAGCATGTCACGGTCCTGGAAAAGAACATGTTACTAAAGTTAAAGATTTAGGAGAGGCTTATAAAGCGAGTGATAGCAAGCTACAAATGACCTCAAATATTTCTTCACAACAAATGGTAGATCAATGTGCTAGATGTCATATGCGACGTGAGCAGTTTTCAGAAAATTTTAATTACGAAGGGACATTATTAGATCATTACTTTCCACAATTATTAGAATCTCCTATCTATCATGCTGATGGTCAAATTTTAGATGAAAATTATGTATATGGTTCTTTTATTCAAAGTAAGATGTATCATAATGGTGTTTCGTGCAAAGATTGTCATAATTCACATTCCTTAAAACTGAAATTTGATGGCAACAAGCTCTGTATGCAATGCCATGAACCTGAAAAATACGATGTAGATTCACATCATAAACATAAAGAGCTGGAAGACGCTTCACAATGTATCAATTGCCACATGACGGGCAAAACTTATATGGGAATTGATTATAGACGCGACCATAGTTTTAGAATACCTAGACCAGACCAAAGTATAAAGTACGATACACCCAATGCCTGTGTGCAATGCCATACAGACAAAACCAATGAATGGGCATGGGAAGGGTTTAAAAAACTGTATGGAGAACCAGATAGCATTCACTTTTCAGATGAACTCGCACCGGGCATTGCTGGTGAACCCAACGCACATGAGGGTTTATTTGAACTCGTTCAAAATAAAAAACGACCAGATATTGCAAGAGCTTCAGCTGTTATGGCGTTGCAAAATTATAATTTGCAAAACCGTATTAATGAATTTATGACATTTTTAAGTGATGAATCACCATTAGTTCGCGGGGCAACGATAGATGTGTTGAGCCAGTCCAATACTACAGATTTCATGTCCTATTTATTACCGCTATTAAAAGACAGCAAAAGAACCGTTAGGGTAAAAGCATTTTTTGCATTGGGAGATGTGCCTGAAGCAAACATTCCCGAAAATTACAAAACTGACTATAAAAATGTGGCCAAAGAGTTTGATAGTTATTTAAAAATAAATGCTGATTTTAGTGGTGGCCAAGCAAAAAAAGCCTCATACTATCAAAAAAAGGGCGACTTGCAACAGGCCAAATCCGCTTATGAAAAAGCATTGAATATTGATGGCAACAACAATATAGTTCGCAGTAATTTAGCCAATATTTATTACAATTTAGGTGAAACTGATAAAGCGGAAAAAGCTTTCAGGGAAGTGATTAAACAAGAACCTGAATTTGGACTTACTTATTATTCCCTAGGTCTATTGTTGGCTGAATTAAACAGAATAAATGATGCTATTGTTGAAATGGAAAAAGCTTATCAATTACTACCAGATAATGTAAGAATTATCTATAATTTAAGTTTAATGTACAGCAAGGCTAATAATAGTAAAGCAGCAGAAAGAACATTGATGGAAGGCATTAAAATCTACCCAAACAATGAAGATTTACTTTATGCATTGGCTTTTCAGTATGTTAATGAGAAACAAGAACAAAAGGCAATTAAAATCATTAACAGGTTACTTCAAATAAATCCAAATAATACTAATTATCAGAATTTGCTAAAAAATGTAAGTGCTAGCTAATAATACTTACAAGCTATAAAACTCTACCGCGTTATTCCCCATAATGTCCGCTTGTTCATTTTCTGATAGTGTTCCTATAAAGTTAGTAACCAAATCTTTTACCTTCTTATAATTGCCTGCAACCAAACATACCGGCCAGTCAGATCCAAATAACAGTCTTTTAGCTCCAAAAGCTTCCAACACTAAGGTCATATAAGGTTCAATTTGTTTGGGAGTCCATTGTTTATAATCAGCTTCGGTAATCATACCTGAAATTTTACAATATACATTTGGCTGTTGAGCTATTGTTGTCATTAATACTGCCCAACCCTCATAAAAACCATCTTTTATATGCGGTTTTGCAATATGATCAATAACAAATTTTTGATTGGGGAATTTTTTCACAAATTCTAATGTAGTCAGCAATTGATGCGGAAACACCAAAATATCATAGGTAAAATTGTATTTTTCTAATTTGGAAACTCCATTTAAAAAGGAAGGCCTTAATAGAAAATTAGGGTCAGGTTCTCCTTGTACAATATGTCTAAACCCATTTAATTTTCTACTTGTTGTATAGTGTTGCAGTACTTCATCGACATTAGTTGCTTGTAAATCTACCCACCCTACTACACCTTTAATAAAATCATTTTCGTTAGCCATTGCTAATAAAAAATCAGTTTCCTCTAGGGTCTGGTCTGCTTGTACTGCTACGCAGCCGTCAATATTATTAGCTTGATATACTTTTTTTAAATCACTTGGCAAAAAATCCTTTCGAATTACAGACATATTATCGTCAATCCAAGCATGGTTTATAGGACTATACTTCCAAAAGTGTTGGTGTGCATCAATAATCATAATAATACAAGTCTAAATTATGCTGTAAAAGCTACTTACTGTCATTAATAACAACTTCTTGAATTTTACCTTCGTAACTCATAATACCCCTAGCACTTGAAGAAATTTGAACAGTAGTTCTTCGGTTACCCAATATAGTCAAAAAAACACTATAATTCTCATTGTCACCTTCAGCTTCAAATTTTATAAATATTTTTCTTTTCTTATCGTTATATTCTGCATCAAAAACAGTTCCGGATGTAGTAAACTTGATACCTTTAGCCCCTCCAATTTCTCCTCTGTTCGAATTTCCAATAAAAGGAAAATCAGCATAGGTTTGATCACCTTCAATTAATAAGCCTTCGCCAATTGCTTCGGTACGATCTCCTGTTTGCGTTACAACATATTGGGTCATGAATACAAATTGCCCATTCTGGACAAATTTTTTGGTCAACGCATATTCCGCTAACTTTTTTTGTTTTCTCAATTCTCTTTTTGACTGGGCATTTAAAACAGTACCGGAAACTAATAATAGTAAACAGCACAATACTACTTTTTGGGGTTTCATGAACTTTTAATTAATTTATATAGAGCTGCGTCACCTAAAGTTCTGTTTACCGTAAAAACGTATTTTGAATATACTTGGTTGAGCGACTTATGTGTTATAGTGACGAACTATAAAATTAGTAATCTTTTAGCTTTCTAAACGTTTAGAAAGTTAAAATTTTGATAAAAAAGAAATAATACGATGAATTAGCTACCAATAACGAGCTTTTTACTGTAATTCTTGTTGTCTTTGTTGATGTTATAAATATAAACACCTGCCGCTAAATGTGGCCATTTTTCTGAAATAGAGATTTCATGCTGACCTGCTTCGAGACTACCATCAAATAAAATACCTGTTTGTTGTCCTACAATGTTATACAGCGATATTTTGTATGTACCCTGTTCGTTATTGTTGAATCGGATAGAAACCTGATCTTGATCATAAATAGCAGTATGTTCAAATTTCTCTCTAATTAAATAATCATGATTGGTTACCTCACTATTACAATCAAAACCTAAATCTAATGCAGTATAAGGCCTTGGTAAAGACTGATTAATTACACTTTGATCTATACATAACCATTCTTGCATAACGGTTCCGTAAACATTAATAAAATCTTGAGTGTATTGTAAATTGTTACCTCTAACCAAATTGGTCATACTAGGATGTTCTCCTACAAATCCGTTACCGTTAAGAGCAGGTCCAAAAAGTAGCATTGGAGCTGCAGTACCATGGTCAGTACCATTTGAGCCATTTTCACGTACACGTCTTCCGAATTCTGACATGGTCATGGTTAACACATCTCTATCCCTTCCACTTGGAGCTAAATCCTTATAAAATGCTTGAACTGATTCTGAAATATTCATCAATAATTCTTGATGCCTATCTGGTTGATTAGCATGTGTATCAAATCCATTAAGATTCACCATATAGACACAAGTACCCATTCCCGCTTTAACGGTTTTAGAAATAATTGACAAGGCTCTACCTAAATTTGTGTCAGGAAACTCAACCGTATTGGTTTGTGTTGCCGCCGCATCTTTAATGACACCTGAATACTTTAATGTAGTATTTAAAACCCCACGAACATATCTTAATTGCGATCCTCTTGTACAATCAGGTACATCTGCTACATTGTATAAGTTTCCTTCAGAAGCAATTCTTTCTAACTGACGGGTATTTGCAATTGTAAACGCATAATTACTTTCTGTTCCTTTAAACATAATATCTCCTAACCCACCAATTTGTAACGCAGGTGGAGCATCTGGCAAATTCAATAAAAAGTCGGGATAAAGATCTTCAAAATAATTACCATAAACACCTGTTTCAACATCCTCATCATCTGTCCCTTTAGAAAAATTATCAGTACCCGTAAAATGTGATAAATTCATATTTTCATATCCAGTACCATGTACCACTTTCATACAACCACCTTCCCAAATGGCCTCTAATGAATCTTGCAAGTAACTCGGTATCCCAAATTCTGGTGATAATTTATAAATATCAGCCATTTCATGTTTTAAGTTTGGTCTATAATTAGCATAGCTATCGTAATCATAAATGGGTACAATAGTATTTAGCCCGTCGTTACCACCTTGTAATCTTATAATTAATAGCACCCTGTCAGAGTTAGATTCACCTAATGCTTTCGTTAGAGCCGTAGGTTGCCCATAGGCCATAGGAATTCCGTTAACCATTAATGTAGCTCCTGCACCACCTAAGCCTAGTGTTTGCAAAAAAGAACGTCTGTTCCATTTTTTATGGTCTTCGGTATTACACGTTGTATGTTTTATTTTATCTGTACACATAGTTTCTATTTAATTTGATAATCGGGTAATGATACTATATACTCTAAAAGGTCACGTACTTGAAGCGTTGCGGCTTCAAAGCCCAGTGTCCATATATTTTGCTCAAAATAATTTGAAGGTACTCTACTTTTAAATACGTCAACACCATTGTCAAAATCGTCTTGAGTATAAGGTATTTCATTCATTAGTGCTTCAAAAATGGCAGTTGCAACCACTTCAGCATCATTACTATTACCAGAGATGTCAATGGCAAATTGTCTGAATTGTTCTGGATCTTGATCCCAAGCCCATTGCAATACATCTTCATATAAATAAGCTGCTCTAAACGTAATGGTTCCTGAATTTAACCAATCTCTATCACCATCCCAACCTGCTACTGTTGGCGGATTCATAATATTCTGATCAAAAACCCATGCCGAGACATTCTTTATAGATTGTTTGTTTAAGTCATAATCACCAAAATTAAGACCTGTAGTAGTCATAAACTGGACAATAAGATCTAGTGGACTTTTAATAATTACATTTTTAGCATATTCGTCAAAGAAATGGGCACTTTTAAATAGGGTTTTAAGCACAGGAGCTAATTCATAATTACCTGCAATAAACTGTGTAGCTAATGGGTTTATAATTAGCGTCCGGATGTTATCATCAACCTCAGGACTCACAAAGGCCGTATACATTCTTTCGCAGATATAACGACCAATTAACTCTGATTTTTCATTAAATAAAATATCTATCACATCATCATACCCCCAATTGCCTGTTTGTCCAAAAATAGTTTTAGGTTCAGCATCAAAATTATCTATTAAAAATTGTATTCTCGAATTTTCTCCATTAACGTATTCGTTATATCCAGTTAAGGCTCTTGACGTTTCTACAATATCTTCTTCGGTATAGCCATTACCTTCGCCTAGCGTAAATAGCTCATATAATTCACGTGCATAATTTTCATTTGGGCTGCCTACTACACTGTCAAAGCCATTTAAAAATTTAAGCATGGCCTCGTCCAAACCTATTTCATGGATAAAGGTTTTAAAATTTCCGAAACTATGGCGTTGTAAGGCTAAAAAATACCTAAAAGCGTAGCCTGCAAAATCATATTCGTTTATTCTTGTAACTATAATATTATGCCAAAAAAACGTCAATCTTCCGCGTACACCATTGTCTAGCAATTCTTTTATAAATGTATATTGTGTTTCTGCTTTATAAATATCGTTTTGGTCTTCACTGTAGGTCAATCCATTAGCGGCATAATCATCTGGATCATGTATTGCCCAAGGTGGTGCTGTAGTTGGTGCTAAATTTATAGCAGCATCTATAATTTCATCTATATAAACACCAGGGCTTTTACTTAAGGCATTGGCTATATCTGGAAACGCAATACCAAAGCCCAACCGATTGTGCAGGTGTCTTACCTTAGCCGCGTCCCACGGATTTAAAGCACTTGGAACATAAGGTGTCAGTGGCGAAGTATTACAGGATAGTAAGTAGTTAGTTGTCATATGTTTTAGTCTTATATCTTGATTCTTTTATCAATACACTATTTTCTCTCTTAAAAAATAATTTACGGAAACACTAATGGTTCTGTTTTTCCATGTATCGTTATCGGTATTTACTATATTGGTTAAACCGTGATAATAATTTAAACGAAATTTTACTCTCTTTTTAATCAATAATCCCGCACTGGCATTTGCTCCAAAACTCAATCGTTTTACATCGGCATCTCCGCCAATATCTAAAAAAACAGTTTCTGTATCATTTTTAGTAATGGCTCTATTGTTGAATCCAGCGTTAAGTCCAGCATCAACAAAAAACTGAAAATTTCTTCTGTTAAAATTAAGGTAATATCCTAAATTTACAGGAACTTCAATTACATCTATCCCCCATTTTTCGTTTGTGGTGTTTATTCCGCTTCTTTTAATAGCTTTAAAAGACCTTCTGTTAAAGTTAAGCCCCAACCGCAGAAAAACCCTATCGCTAAGTTCTCTTTCAAACATATAGCCCACAGAGAAACCTGTACCCCTACTCGGTTCAACAGACTCGCCTACCAAAAAATCAGTACTGGTAGAATTGATACCAACATCTAATCCGTGATAAAACTGACCATAGGAAATAGTGGAGATAAAAAATAAAAATAGAAAAATTCTTTTGAAAAGTAAGCTAGTAAATCGTTCTCCCATGTTTTAATTTAGGTGTTGTTTAGTCAATAATTGGGGGAGATTACTAAAGAAGAACGTTTTTTTATTGTTTTTAGTATAAACAAGATATGAGAAAGTCGAAAACGATAGATGAGTATGCCAAATAAAATTTTAAGATTTTATAAATAATCAGTTGTTTATAAAACTTTTTCTTTTTTGCATCGCCCAAAAAAGAAACAAAAAAGTCTAGGCTGACGAATCTTTATCTAAATTTATTGTTCAATCCCTAAATTCTAGGAACTCGCTGGTAAAAAATTGACTAAATTTAAAAATTCGTTTAGCTCAAACAGCCTAGAATTTTACGGTATCTTCACGTCAAATTTTACTATAAATTTTCGATAGGCCATTTTAAGAATAATTATGAGTCAATATTTACAAATACTAAATGCCTGCAACATCAATAAAATATATTGAACCTGAATAATTAAAAAATCGTTTGAGATACCATTGATTTAAAATTTATTTTTTAGAATTTAATTGGAATTTGTCATTTGATTTTTGGAATTTTACATACTGTTAATAAAACAGCACCCGATATTAAAAACAACTATGGACTCTTTAACGCAAATTGTATTAGGTGCCGCTGTTGGTGAAGCCGTTTTAGGTAAAAAAGTAGGCAATAAAGCCATGCTTTATGGTGCTATTGCTGGTACTATACCCGATTTAGATATTATTGCCAATTTTTTTACAGATACCGTAACGGCTTTAAAAATACACAGAGGCTTTACCCATTCCATTGTGTTTTCTGTACTCCTTGCCCCTATTATGGCATGGTTGGTAACGCGTTACGAGAGTTATAAAAACATCAAGGGTTGGTCTTGGTTATTTTTTTGGACCTTTTTTACACACCCAATTTTAGATGCATGCACCACCTGGGGTACACAACTTTTTTGGCCTTTGGATATCCGATTGGCATTTAAATCCATATTTGTTATAGACCCATTGTACACCTTACCTTTTTTAGTTCTGTTACTATTAGCTCTATTTCAAAAAAGAGCCTCAAAAAAAAGACGGTTCTATAATAAACTAGGATTAACTATTAGTTTAAGTTATTTATTATTAACATTTGTTTTTAAGCATATTGCGTTTAAAAAATTTGAAAATGAACTTGCATTTCAAAATTTAGATTACACCGAAATACAAACCAGGCCTTCGCCATTAAATACAGTATTGTGGAGTGCCAATGTGAAATGCAAAAGCCATTTTTTAATAGGCCATTATTCTTTTTTTGACAGTAAGCCAATACATTTTCAGCCCTACCCCAAAAACCATGAATTGTTGGGTGATTTACTAACCAATAAAAAGGTACAAGAAATGATTGCTATTTCTAAAGGTTGGTACACCATTAGCAAAAAAGAGGATAAGTTGTATTATAACGATTTGCGTTTCGGTTTGTTAAACATGGAACCTAACACCGAAAATTTTGTGTTTCAATATGCAATTACCACTGATAGTAACGGTAATGTGACTTTTAAAGAAGTGCCCAAAAATACCATTGATGGTAAAAAATTACTATCAGAATTATGGCGACGGATTAAAGGGAATTAATCACGTATTATAGGGTTATTTTAACTATATTTTGGGTTTTTCATGAACCTTAAAGTATTATTTTTACGGTCGTTTTTAAGGCATCTAATTGGATGGTTTGAGCAACATGGAAAACGTAAGAATATAAACCAATACTACGTACAAATGTGTAAAATGCTGAAAAATATATACAGTCTACTTTTTATCATATGCACCAATACTATTGTATTTTCACAGTCCAGTGCTGTTGAGGTAACTGGCACTTTAATAGAAGCAGAAAGTTCACAGCCCTTACCTTACGCAACAGTTGCGTTTTTTGATAAAGACACTAAAGAAGTTATAGATGGTGCAACATCAGGTGAAAATGGAAGTTTTACCATTGTTGTGAAAAATTCTAACTTTTATGTTGAAGTTAGTTTTATGGGTTATATAACAAAAACTATAAACGATTATAACATTACAAATAACAAAGTTGATTTGGGTACAATTGCACTAAGCCCAAATAACAAAGCACTTGATGAAGTTACGGTTAGGGCCGAAGTTTCTAAGACGGTATTTAAACTAGACAAACGGGTATTTAACGTAGGTAAAGATATTAGTAGCACTGGTGTTAGTGCTTTAGAGGTATTGAATAATGTGCCTTCCGTTAATGTTAACATAGAAGGTGAAATTAGCTTACGCGGAAGTTCTGGTGTACAAATACTAATTAATGGTAAACCTTCAGTTTTAGCGGATCAATCGAGTAATGCGTTGGGTACAATTACTGCTGATATGATTGAAAGTATTGAAGTAATTACCAACCCTTCTGCTAAATACGAAGCCTCAGGTACTGCAGGTATTTTAAATATTATCCTTAAGAAAGAGGAGAAAAAAGGGTGGAATGGTTCCATTTCTGCAAATACAGGCATACCCGATAACCACAGTATTGGTGTAAGCGTTAATCGAAGAACGGAGCATTTTAATTTGTTTGCCCAGTTGGGTGCAGGCTACAGGTCCTTACCTCAAGAAAACGAAGCCATTAATACGAACCTAATTAATAATGAGGTTGTCTTTAGTGAAGGTATTGCTTATCGTGATGAAACTTTTTTTAATCTCACACTAGGAACAGATTACCATATTGACGAATTAAACGTATTAACATTATCAGGCAATTTTGCCTACGAGATTGAAGATCAACCCTCAGAAACCAATTTTAGGTTTTTCGATGCCAATACTAATTTAATTTCTGATTGGGTTAGATCCGAAACCACGGAAGCCACAAACCCCAAATGGCAGTATGAGTTAAATTACAAAAAGCAATTTGAAAACGATGAAGAGCACACCTTGCTTTTTAGTGCATTAGGTAGTTTTTTTGGTAAAGACCAAGAGTCACAGTTTAATAGCACTACCTTATCTGGAACTACTGTAAATGACGATCAGCAAACCGAGACTACTTTTCAGCAAGCAGATTATACATTTAAGCTAGATTATACCGACCCTTTAAGTGATATATATACCATAGAAGCTGGGGCTCAATATGTAATTAATGATGTTGGTAATGATTATGAGGTGCGGGATTTTGACGAAAATACAGGCACTTATTTAGTGAATGATGGTTTAACTAATAATTTTGAATACGACCAGAAAGTACTCGGCCTTTATTTTACCGGGGCGTATGAAAAGGAAAAATGGGGTTTTAAAGCAGGTTTACGGTTAGAAAACACAAATTTAAACACATTATTGGCCAATACCAATGAATCTAATACACAAGACTATACTAATTTCTTTCCATCATTGCATACTTCTTATAAAGTAGGTGAAAATTTTTCACTTCAGGCGGGGTATTCAAAACGTATTTTCAGACCTAGATTATGGGATTTGAATCCGTTTTTCAATATTAGAAATAACTTTAACGTACGGGTGGGTAACCCAAATCTACAACCTGAGTTTACAGATTCTTATGAGTTAACTAGTATTTTTAAAATTGGCAAGGCATCTTTAAGTTCTAGTCTATACCACAAATATACTACAGATGCCGTTGAACGTGTCTCTACCTTTGAAGACAACGTAACCTTTACAACACCCGAAAACATAGGTACCAATGCTTCTTATGGGTTCGAAACTAACGGAAAATACAGTCCTGCAAAATGGCTTACGCTTACTGGCGATTTTAACATCAATTATTTTAACCGTGAAGGGGATTTTCAAAACCAAAATTTTGATTTTTCGGGTAGTCAGTGGTCTTCAAAATTGGGTTCTAAAATTGGACTACCTGCTGATATTGATTTGGAGTTAACCGGTACATATCAATCTGGTTTTAAAACCATACAAGGTGATGTAACTGGTTTTGCCTTTTTAGACCTTGGTATTCGTAAAAAAATTATCAAAGGAAAAGTGATGGTTAACTTAGGTGTTAGAGACGTGTTTGAATCTCGAATTCAAGAACGTTTTGTAAAACAAGCCACTTTTGAAACCTATGATTATGGCAGACGTGGTCGCTTTTTCACCTTAGGTGTTAGTTATGGTTTTGGTAAAGGCGAAGCCATGACCTATTCAGGTAGAAGACGTTAACGTCACCACGAGTTATGACGTCAGATAAAAGAAGTATGAAGGTGAAAATAAAGGTTAAATATAAGCAGCATCTCAGCTCCTCCCCTCCCGATAGCTATCGGGATTCCAAGGGGAGGTGTCCAACAGTCATAGCATCATTTAGTAATAACTATTATGGACGGAGGGGTCTAGCACTCTCCACTAACCGGGTCACAGCTATCACCATTATTTAGTATTTCCATTGGAGCCACCTTAGTAAAGGCCTCTAAAAACACATCAGCCGGTTGTGCACCACTGATGGCAAATTTATCATTGATGATAAAAAACGGAACTCCCGTTACGCCCAATTGTTGATAATGGGCTATTTCTTGCTTTACGGCATAAGCTATAGCATCATCTTCAATAATGCGTTTCGTTTTGGTGGCATCCCAACCGTATTCAGCCATTATGTTAACCAATACTTCAGTATCGTTCAAATGTAAGTTTTCATCAAAATAGGCCTTAAAAAAACGTTCTTTTAAAACGCCTTTAAACCCTTCTTCTCCTGCAACGTGCATTAATTGGTGTAAGGGCAAGGTATTTACTGCCAGCCATTTATCACCAAAATTAAAAATAATGCCTTCGGCGTTGCCGGCATCGGTAATACGTTGCATGGGCTCGGTCATGTCTCTATCTCCAAATTTATTGGTTAAATAGGTTTTACGGTCTAAGCCTTTTTTCGGCATATTGGAGTCTAACTGAAAAGGATGATAGGTTATTTCAATAGGTACTCCTTTCCATTGCTGTATAGCAGATTCTATTCTATGTTTACCTATATAACACCAAGGACAGGCTATGTCTGATACCATGGCTACTTTTAGTGTTTCTTTTTGCATTATAAACTGTGTTTATGTGTGGTTGGGGTTGGTCGGTGCAGTAGTGACGGACTTACAGCGGGCTTTAGCCTATTCTTTCATATTATTATAGGACCATATGATAAAGAGTAACCATATAGCTACACAAACTCCAGTAAAAATTGAGAAGTACAATACTAATTCATTTCCTCCCATTATCCACCAATTTAAAAAAGATCATTAACCCTATTAACATGGGTGCCCATAGCCCTATAAAAAGACCATGTATTTCATTTCCGTTAAGGAATGTATATTCTGCTACAATAATAATAATGGCACAGAGTATTAGCATTAGAACATACCCTACACCTATTTTTTTAATAAACTTCATGTCACCAATTTAGTATTGATTTAACAACCTACAAGTTAAGTATTTTTAGTTAAACAAATTAACGCTTTTAATTTAAGTTTTGGAAAAGGCGAAGCGATGACCTATTCAAATAGTAGCATTTGAAACGGTATTTAATTATTGTAGATTGATTCGTTAACTTAGTCTAATAACGAAAAGTAGCTATTGATGGAAAAAATTACTGTCAGAGCTATGGCAACGGGTTAAGGGGAATTAGAATGTTTTAGCTACATAAAATATTATTATAAAAGCCACAAAAACTTTATCTTTTAAAATTTTCACGTATTACATTTGACTATATTTGGTGCATTCCTTCTTTTGCATATTATAATTACATTTATCAATAAGTCTAAACCAACACAATACATACAAAATAGCTATCATTTATTGTGCTTTATTCGGTTTGAAAAATCTTCGGTGTCAATAATTCAATTTTATTCTCTGTTGAGTCTAATTCCTTATTGTCTTTCTCAATATAAAATTTATGAGCCCTTTTTGATAATTCAGCCATTAATTCGTGGTCTCTATTTGATTTATCAAATTCAGGAATATTTATATTTTTTACAATATCTACTCCTTTTTGTATATCTATTGTGTAAGCCTCAATTATTTCTCCAATAACTCTAGAATTTAAAATACCGCATAAATAATGAGCTTCTTCTTCTGTTTCAAAAGAAACATATAGAACTTTGGAGTCAGATAAAACAAGTTTTTTTCCTAAATATTCATCATCAACTGATGATACTACAGTTGCAGTCATCTCCTTGCTTTGTTCTCTCCATAATACTTTATAAGGCATATATGTGTAGTCACCAACATTATCAAGTCTATACCAAGGAAATTGGTCTTTGTCGAAAAATTTACCACTTCTTATTCTTGTTTCTAACAACAAATCTTTAAAGTAAAATAACCAATCGTAAGTCTTTTTATACTTTACTTTTAAAACTTTGTCATCAATTCCTCTATATTTTGATTTTCCTGTGGAATTATGAGGAACAATTATGTATAAATAAGAATTTAACCCCCATTTATCTATGTTTCTTCCTCCAGCCATTGGATATACCAAATCTTTCTCTACAACACCAGGAAAAACACCTAAATCTTTTGCTTTTTGTAATCTTGATCTTTCAATTAGGTTTTCTATATGAATATTTTCGCCAACTTTTCTTGTAATATCTACAAGGAAAATACCTTTTGCTCCACAAGGCTCTATACCTTTTCTCCCTTTATAAGATGACTTACCTAAATACTTACAGAGCTTTACGAGAAGTGAGTTTTTGATAGTTAGCCAAGGACTTCTTAAATTATCATTTATTGGTTGTGCAGAAAGCTTTTCAAATCCCATTTTCTTTTTTACTAGAGAATAACTATCTTCAAAAGCTATCTTGTTAGATGTAGTATTATAGCATTCAAAATAGTTTTCCATTGGATATGTCATTTTAGTATTTTTTTTAAATACATAAACTGATGTTCTATTTGATGCTTCACCTTTAAATGGATTCACTTTAAGCATATCGTAAACCTCAATAATAGAAAAAGGAATATTTAAGCCATCTCTAGATATATTAAACTTTCTAAACCCTTCACCACCTTTTAGAGATTTTACAAATGTTTGTGGTAAAACAAAAGAGGTTAAACCATTATCTTTTAAATAATGATCTATGCAGACATAAGTTACAGCCATTGCAAAATCATCGTGACTTGTTATTTTATCATAAGCACTCTTTTCAAATATACCATAGCTTAACCATATATCTAGAGTAGCTTTTCTATATGTATCAGACATTGCTTTCCAAGTAATCCAAGGTGGATTACCGACTATTACATCAAATTTGCTTTGCGAAAATAAAGGTGCGAATGAATTTTTTAAAATAATAGGCCAGAAACCATTTCTGCCACTTAAATGTAAATTGTATAATTTGTCGTAAAATACTTTTGCATATTCTATTTGTTCCGAATTTAAATTGATTTTGTTTTCTGAAATCAATAGTTCGTGAAATTCTTCAAAAGATGTATAATCTCTTAAAATACAAGAAGAAGTGGTTTTTAAAAAGTAATCGTTTTCTTCTCGTGAATCAAAAACAGGAATTTCAAACTCTCCTACAACTGTATTTATGTCAATTGAATGTTTCTTTTCTTTTTGTTTTGCGTGAACTGTAGGTACAAGAATTGAATCACACATATATACTGGAATGGTAATTTCCTTTTCTAGTTGTGTTATATCACCCAAAGCAAGAATATAGTTTGCTTTTGCAGAAATTACCGCAATTGGGTTTATATCAAAACCTACGATGTTTTTTGTGATATTGTCTATTAAATCAGTTTGGTTTACTTTTCCTTTATGTTTTTCAGAGAATTGCTTCACTAAATGAGTTAAAAAAGCTCCTGAACCACAAGTAGGATCCAAAATAGATGTATTGAGTTCACAATCGTATTTAGATTTCTCAATTGTAAAATCAACTAGCCAATCTGGCGTATAATATTCTCCAAGTAAGTGCCTTAAACCTCTTGGGATTAAATCTGAATATATTTTTTTTAATACATCTCCAACTACTTCAGGTTTAATTACAGAAGCAGTAGTTTCAAAAGTATCTAACTCTGTTATTATATCATTTATAAAATCCATTTCTAAATCTTCTGCTAATGCAAACCATTCGAAAAAATGAATTTCAAAAAAATTATCTATATAATAATTTGTATAGTGATTACCTGAAAACAAAGAAGTTAACTCGTTTTTATACTTTGGTTGTTTTGCTTTGCCAGTTGGATTAGTTAATGATTCAAGTAAATTATGCACTAAAAGTTTAATAACGATACTGTAATATGTTTGTAAAACAAATAAAGTATGCCTGATTTCCATATTCTTTGGTAAAGAATACATTTTTATTAAATCATCCTTATATTTTGTAAAGTCCGTTTCTTCTTTTCCATAAATATCACCAAAAATCCTATTCCATTCTTGAAATAAAGTACCTATTCTTGTGTTTGAATTTTTATTGCTGTTTAATAGTTCATATAGATAAAGAATGCTATTTTTTGAAATATCAGAGCTTGAAGAGAATGACTTTAACAAGTTTTCAGATGATAATCTTTTCCTTTTAGTAGATCTTATAAAAAGAAGCAATTTTTTTATTCCTAAATCAAAATCAGTAATTTTTTCTATTTCGAAAGTAAGTTCTCTTTTGTTTTGGAAACTTTTTTGTTTTCTTTTTTACAAGTAAATCAATTAGTTCAGTTCCTTTTTTATATCTAAAGAAGATAAAAGTTTTTCCGTCAAATGCAACTCCAACTTTTGATAATAAAATCTGTTCAAAATATCCATCATCACCTTTACCTAATTCGTCTAAACTGAAATTTACTAAATAAGAATATAGTCCTCTATCCTTATCATCTCTACCATAAATTGCCTCATCTTCGCCTACTTGTGACTTAAATTTTTTTGGTTTTTTAAATTCAAAAATGACATCTGAATAAATACTATCAGCTCTACCGCCTTGAAGAGAAGAAACTTCACTTGAGAATGTTTTGTTCAGACCATAAAAATCAGAAATACTGTCTAGAAAAATATTTGTATTGATTCTTACATCTTCTTCGTTTTGTGAACTTAAACTATTGTCTCTGAATTTGGTAATAATTTTATCTATGTCAATTTCCATTTATGGTCATTCTTAATTTGAGACAAAGATAATTTTTTCTTTAATCCTTTTCTAATTATAATTGATACAGCCTCTAAAGACATCTATTGCCTATAAAATAGCGTGTACACTATAGTTTACTGATGATAGGCTTGGTTATGCGATAATGTACCACCACAAGTAACACAACTACCCGCAGTTGCTGACCCTCCTACGCATCCTTTTGCACAGGTATAATGAAATACCCCGGCTGTATTTGTAGCCGGTGCAGCAGCTGGTGGAGTAGCAAACGGTGTACCAGAAGGCGGTGCCGTTGTTGGTGCAGTATTGGTATGGTATACGCCATTATGTATTAAAGGTGTGCCACAAGTCTTGCAATTACCAGCAGCAGCTGAACCTCCTGCACAACGCTTGGTACAGATATAATGCCACACCCCGTTTGCATTTTGAGCAGGCTCAATAGCAACTGGCTTTGGTGTTTTAGCTCTTGGTGGCGGTGTTTTAGACTTGTCTTTACAGGCAGCAAAGAAAATAACTGCACTAAATACTAGTATTAATATGGTTTTAAGGTATTTCATAGAAAAGTTATTCTAAATGTTTTCGTTTTAAGGCCTAAAAATAGGAATCTTTTTGGAGGTTATTACTTTTATAGCAGTAAATTTAAATTACTATAAAAAATATTTTATATCAATTTCCAAGCTTTTCTTGCCTTACGACGGAGCAACTTATTTGCTTTGCCATTACCGATGAACTTTTCCTTTTCAGGGTTCCATTTTAATGATTCTCCTAGCCTCCATGAAATAAGTCCGAGGTGCATAGGGAGTGTCATCTCACGGGCATATTCTAAATTGGACTCTGGTTGGATGCGTGATTTAACTGAATCTACAAAGTTTTGTTGATGCCCTGGAGAACGCGGAATTGAAATTGGTACTTCTGGAAGATCGGTTACGGTCTGTCCATTAATTGTAATTTCTCGTGTACTATAGTCGCAAATTAATGTGCCTTTCTCTCCTTCAAAGTAGGCACCAATGCTTCTATCTTTTGCACCAGGAACATTTGGTGGTTCAGTAGTCCAGTGAATATTAAGGTTATCAAATTTGTAATCAATGTCTATCCATCCTGGTGTGTCAGATAGCCCTTTAGCTTCTTCTCCTCGAGCACTTATGGACCTTAATCCTTTTGGACGTAACGACATATATACAACATCAGCAATATGGCACCAGAAATCTGCAAACACCCCACCAGAATAGTCTAAAAAGTATCTGTACGTAAAATGACACCGCTCCGGGAAGTAAGTTCTTTCCGGTGCAGGCCCTTGCCACATATCCCAGTTTAATGTACTGGGTACAGCCAACCCTTTTGTCATTTTTAGTTCAGGAGCACCGCCTGTTTTCCATAATCGTACGGTATGTATATTACCAAGAACGCCTGATTTAATTAGCTCTGCAACTCTATGATAATTATCGCCAGCATGTATTTGCGTACCTAGTTGAAATATACTTTTATGTTTTTGCTGTGCAGCCAACATCTTTTGTCCTTCACGGACATCATACGATAAAGGCTTCTCACCATAAACATCTTTACCTGCCTGAAAAGCCAACGTACCAATAGTTGCATGCCAATGATCAGGTGTTGCACAGGTAATAGCATCAATATCTTGTCTGTCTAAAATGTGTCTAAAGTCTTCATAGGTATCCACTTTCCAATCAGGTTGCATCGTCGCTAAATTTTTAATACTTGAAGCCAGATGTGTTTGATCTACGTCACATAGTGCAACAATCTTTACCTCTGGCAAGTTGGCAAACCACTTGATATGGCTATTGCCCATTCCACCAACACCTATGTGTGCTACACGTAAAGTGTCGCTTGGTGCAACAGCTCGCATTGACCAGGGAAGGATTGTTAGTCCTAATGCTCCTATACTACTTTGTTTAAGGAATGTTCTTCTGTTTTGTTCACGCCCTTTCATACCCTATAATTCTTTGATTCTGATATTTCTAAATTTTAGTTTATCACCATGACCAAGAAAACCGATGTGTCCTTTTGTTTTTTGAAGGCCAGGATGATCTTTCCCATCCATTGTACCATTTTTAGTCGCTTCCATTAGATCTCCATCCAAAATCACGGTTCCATTCAGTGTTACTTTAAATTTGTGGCCATTAATAGATACCTCTTGTTGGTTCCATTCTCCCGTTGGTTTTAAATAGCCTCGTTTGGCAGGAATAAGGCCATAGACCGAACCATGATATTGATAGGGTTTGAGGTCCTTGTACTTCTCTGCAGTATTGTCTAGAATTTGAAGCTCTTTACCCTGATAAGCAGCATCTCCCTTTAATGGAGCATGAATGCCCAATCCATTATTAGCTCCTGGTGTCAATTGGAATTCAAATCTTAAAATAAAATTGCTGTATTCTTTGGCTGTCATTAGATTTCCTCCGCCTGCTCCTTCTGCTGGGGCTACAACAATTTCACCATTTTTAACGGTATAGGATGTCTTATTACCCACCCATCCTGATAAATCTTTTCCGTTAAACAAGGAAATGTATCCTTTTTCTACTGATTTTGTTGTGCTACACCCCACTATCCCTACAATGATGATAGTGAGCGATAGGATATTTGTAAAAATTTTATTCATTGTTAGATAATTTTAAGTTCGATTTTTTAATTTCTTTTGCATTTATTAGCCTACAGCAATAGGGTATACTCTTAGATCGCCGACTTCTTTACTTTACCTATGGCTCTGTTTTCGTTTCCTTTAGCAATTCCAACATTTAAATCGCCCAATTCCGCTCTCGATTTTTCTACAACTTCCATAAGTTCCACTACTTTTTCAGGGTAATATTCAATTACATTGTATTGTTCACCGGGGTCTCTCATCATATTGTATAGTTCGGGTTGCTCTACAACCGTTTTTATTCGTTGTCCATAATGTCCGTCATTGCCTGGTTTTGTATTGTAAGAAGCATAGGTATGTGGCAACACCAACTTCCAATTTCCTTTACGCACACCATTTAGATTGTTTTTTCCGTGATAATACAAAATGGTTTCTCGTGGGGTAGATTCAAAATCACCTTTAAAAAGCGAGGTAATATCAACACCATCAATCTTATTATCAGATAATTTGCCATTTGTAATTGCAGCTAAAGTGGGTAATAGGTCAATGGCACAGGCTAATTTATCATTAACAGTACCTTTAGGTGTATTTCCTGGCCAACGGATAATAAATGGAACACGTTGTCCGCCTTCCCAACTGGTCGTTTTTCCTTCGCGTAAACCTCCTGATGAGCCGGCGTGATTTCCAAAATTAAGCCAGGGTCCATTGTCTGTAGTAAAAATAATAATGGTATTGTCTGCGATATTATTTTCCGCTAATACTTTGGTTATTTCTCCTACTGACCAATCTATTTCCATCATCACATCACCATAGAGGCCTTGTTCGCTTTTACCCCTGAATTTATCAGACACACCGAGCGGAATATGTCCCATACTGTGCGGAACATATAAAAAGAAGGGATTGTCTGCATTTCTGTTAATAAAATCAACTGCTTTTTCGGTATAAAGCGTTGTCAATTTATCCTGATCTTTTAGGCTTGTAATGGTTTCTGATATTTCATTTCCTTCTATCAATGGGAGATCAGGATAATTTCCAACCTTATGGGCTGGTAATCTTTCACCTGTAATGTTACTATGGGGCCACATGTCATTAGAATAGGGTAAACCTACATACTCATCAAAACCATGCTGCATTGGCAAAAATTCTTTTTGCCAGCCCAAATGCCATTTCCCATAACAAGCCGTTGCATATCCTTGCTCCTTAAACATTTCGGCAATAGTTAATTCTTTTGCATTGATACCAATAGTATCTTTTGGAAATAAAGCTCCTGAGAATCCAATTCTATTCGGGTAGCAACCCGTTAAAAGGCCGGCACGTGAAGCACTACATACGGGCTGAGCGGAGTAGAAATTTGTAAACTTCATGCCTTGGCTGGCCATTAGGTCTATATTGGGGGTTCGGAAACCTGTTGCTCCGTAACATCCTACATCGCCATACCCTTCGTCGTCAATAAATATGATGACAACATTAGGCTTTGTGGTGTTTATAGCCTTTGCGGTATTTTGCTTTTCTTTTGTTTGAGTACAGCTCACCAACAACATTGTAGTGAGTAGCATTAGAAGGGTTTGTTTTTTCATTTTAAATGGCCTATATGGTTTTCCTTTTTTTTTTAATTGTAGTTTATTCGGTCTCTTATGGTTCCATCTTTTCTATGGATAATAACATCTGCCTTATATTTTTTGGCTAAACTTTTGGCTTTTCTAATGGCAGTATCTTGATAATTGTGTTTAGACGTAATGCGTTTATTCCCTTCGCGGCGAACTGCCCAATGGTCTTCATAGGGTACCACATGTTGGTGCCAAGTTCTTTTTCGTTTGTTAGTACTTTTTAAAAACAGGTCAACAAATTGACTTAAAAGGTCTAACCAGAAATTAGATTTGGATTTATCGGGCATCGTTACAATATTGCAGCACCTAAGATAGTATTTTTAGGTGTATAAAAAAATCAAGACAGCGATTATGGCTGCCTTGATTTGTTTGTTATTTAATGTGGACGGGTTGTACTCTTAAAAACACACTACTTTAAACTCGGTTCTACGGTTTATTCGGTGCTCATCATCCGTGCAAGGTACGTTATCGGAACATTTTGTGTTTTTAAGCTCGCTTTCGCCTGCTCCCCTCGCCTTTAACCTCGTTTTGGAGATACCTTGTCTTACAATATAATTTACAGTAGCATCTGCACGTCGTTGCGATAGTTTTCTGTTATATTCATCAGAACCTTGACTATCGGTGTGCGATGACATTTCTACATGAATAGTTGGGTTGTCTTTCATTAATTTTACAATACGTTGTAAATCTGGGATAGACTCTGGCAGTATTTTGGCTTCGTCCAAATTAAAATTAATATTATCCAAATTTATCGCTTTACCACAAGGGTCTATACACATTTCAAATTCAATAAACAGGGTTTTGTTTCTGTTGTACACAGCGGTTTTAACTTCTACCTCACTAGAGTAATACCCATCTTTTGTACCATTTAAAGCATACGTAGAGGCTTGTTTTAGGTAAAAAATGAATTCTCCTTTAGCATCTGATATGGTATTTTTCTCACCAGCATTTACCTTGTCCCTGATTTTAACAGCTACATCTTGCAAACCTTCACTCAAGTTGCACTCCACCACTTTTCCTTTTAAGATATAGTTCTCATCGGTATATAAAATTGTTTTTTCAACGCCCAAACGATTGTTTTTTAGACAGGCATCAAAATCGCTTTTGGCAATGCGTTCGGATTGTAACGCAATATCAAGTAGTTTTCCTTTTACGATATAATCATTTGGTGCAACCTTATTAAAAACGATGATTCCAAATTCATTAGATGTTCCTGTTTGCACCATAGTACCCGATAAATCTTCCAATACAATTTCCGTATTTGGTAACAGTTGGCTGGTATATTGATCTTTTGCGGTTATGGTTACATTACATGTTTCAGAGCACATTTCGCATTTTTCCTTCTTTTTGGTTTTACCAAATTTAAAAGTAACACCAGCAAATGCCCCAATGGATGAGATATCGTTACTGGTTGCTTTGGTTCTCATTACAGGTTCAGTTTCAATAACGTTTACA
Source organism: Aureibaculum sp. 2308TA14-22 (assembly GCF_040538665.1). Classification (NCBI taxonomy): domain Bacteria; kingdom Pseudomonadati; phylum Bacteroidota; class Flavobacteriia; order Flavobacteriales; family Flavobacteriaceae; genus Aureibaculum; species Aureibaculum conchae. Next base: position 1,146,764 of record NZ_JBEWXT010000001.1, on the reverse strand, counting down.
GGTTCTTTGTTTGGCCCTTCAATAGGGAACAATGGTTGGTACATTGTAGAACGTCCAGATTCTATTAGCTCTTCAACACCAAAATGCTTTATGTAGTATCCTCCAATATTAATTCCAATTTTTTTGGAAATAAAGTAGGTAAAACGAAGTTGTCCTTTTGCGGTGAGCACTTGAGTATCCTTATAACCAGCATGGAAATTCAAAGGATACGTATTATTACCAGAAGAGCCTTCTAAATAGGTGCGTCCCCCTTCAATATTAGCCCATCCTACACGAGTGTTCAATTCAGCTGTGAATTTCCCGGAACGTGTCCGGTATTGAAAATTTGGACCAATACCGTAAAAAAGTCGTGTAATTTTGTCCTCGCTTAAATTGAACGAATTTATAGGCGTTCTTAAATCGAGCTCATAAATATTAGAAGTTGGGAATGTACTTTTGGGTTGGTTGGTTATATAGTCAATATCAATACCCAAACCGTACCAGTTCCAATAATAATCTAACGAAAGTCCTAAGTCCAATCCACCTTTATAATCTATATAAGGTGTGTCGTTGTTGTAGGTGGGAAAATCATAACCAACTCTGGGAGTCAACTGAAAATAATTACGGTCTAACGGCTTATCCTTATTTTTAGGTTCATCTTGAGCTGTTGCCATTAATGTGTTGGCAAATACAAATAGTAATACTGTTAATTTTAATAAATCTTTCATAGCAAAAAAGTTTAAAAGGGTTTATATTCTTTTTCATTCAAAATGCTTTTAAAAAAGCAGTGAACCCATCTCAACTTTTCGATTTCAAACAAAAAGTTAAGATGAGTTCGTTAACATAACTTTAACAAATAGCGTACCACTTTTAAAATCTTTCTACGAATTCAATGTTATTAAGGATAGAAAAACAACAACTCTACACTAAATCAATTAAGTTTTATTATTTTGATAATCAATCATTTAGAAGTAATTTAAATGAGCTTGTAGCACAAATATAATTTATAGTAGTATTTTTTATAAAAAACATTTTTCAAAAGGACTATTCCTTAATAAGTATTACATCTATTCTTTAAACAAGCCAATAAATGTGTTAATTTTACTTACCAAAATTAAACTTCAGCCACTAACCATGAAAAAAGCTATTTTTCAATTCGCCTTACTCTTACTGTTAATTAGTTGTACAAAAAAGAATAGAACTTTTACGGAATCAGAAATAGCCGTACTACCTAAACCCGCTTCTATAGTATTGGCAGAAGCTTCTTTTGCATTTAAAGAGGGGCAACACATAGTTGCAACTAATGCCGCACAGCAACTCGCCGCAAATGACCTTAAAAACTTTGTGAAAGATAAATCTGATTTTAACTTGACAATAAACGAAAATTCTGGTTCCATAACTTTTGAAAAGGCTGAAGGTTTAGATGCTGAAGAGTATGAGTTAATAGTAACTCCAAAAAAAATAGCGATTAAAGCCAATGACCAAGCTGGTTATTTTTATGGTGTACAAACCTTGAAGCAGTTACTCTCTAAAGAAGTTTCTGAAGAAACCAACAAAACCAGCTATTTAGTACCATCTATTACCATTAAGGATAATCCGCGTTTTAAATGGCGTGCCTATATGTTAGATGAGTCGCGTTATTTTCAAGGTGAAGCATTTGTAAAAAAACTACTAGATCAAATGGCATTATTAAAGATGAATACTTTTCATTGGCATTTGGTTGATGATGCTGGTTGGCGAATAGAAATTAAAAAATACCCTTTGCTGACCAAAATAGGTGCTTTTCGTAGCGATTCTGAAATAGGCACTTGGAAAAGTGGAAAAACTTCTGGCGAACCTCATGGCGGATTCTATACTCAAGAACAAATTAAGAATATTGTGGCGTATGCGGCAGAAAGAAATATTACCGTAGTACCAGAAATTGAAATGCCAGGGCATTCAAGTGCGGCTATTGCTGCTTATACTTGGTTAGGTACTGCTGGCGTGGATATTGATGTGCCTGTGAAATTTGGTAGGCATTATGATAATTATGATGTTACCAAACCAAAAGTAATTCAGTTTATAAAAGATGTGCTATTGGAGGTTTTTGAATTATTTCCTTCTGAAGTGATACATATTGGTGGTGATGAAGTCGGTTATAAAGTTTGGGAAGAATCAAAACATGTACAAGATTACATGAAAAAAAACAATATAAATACACCCGCTGATTTGCAAATTCACTTTACCAATAACATCTCAAAATTTATTGAAGAAAACGGACGTAGAATGATGGGTTGGAACGAAATTATGGGAGTTAACATCCATAAAGGCTTCGAAGAAAAGAAGGATGATGCTGCAGCAGAAACGGAATTGGCCAAAAATGTGGTAGTTCATTTCTGGAAAGGCGATTTAGCCTTAGCAACAGATGCTGCTAAAAAAGGATATGGTATTGTAAACTCATTGCATAGCAATACCTATTTAGATTATAATTATGAAGCTATTAGCTTAGAAAAAGCCTATAACTTTGACCCTATACCAGAAGGACTTGAAGAAAAATACCATAAAAACATTTATGGTTTAGGTTGCCAAATGTGGACGGAGTGGACACCAACAAATGCTGATGTTGAACGACAAACTTTTCCTAGAATTGCTGCTTATGCAGAAGTAGGTTGGACATCTTTAGAAAATAAAGATTACGATCATTTTAAAGTGGCTCTTAAAAATATGCAAAGCCATTGGGATAGTTTGAATATTAATTATGCTAAAGTGCTGAAGTAAAAAAAATTAGGCCTCAATTTTCTAAATAAAATTATGCTTGTTAATCTTAGCATTTTAGCAATATAAGGACATCTTTAATGTTTATGGACCTCGTTTCTAAATTTTAAAGATCTATTGTTCTTTTTTACCCTAAGCCTCTAACAACCTTTAATGCTCTATCAATTTCTTCTTTAGAATTGTAAATATGTACCGAATGACGTAAAAGTTTAGCACCTACAGAACGTGGCTGTAAGCGTTCTTTATCCCACATCTTTTTTTGCAAATCTGGACCTGATATTCCATCAATAAAATAGGTAGTAATACCAGCAGCCAAATCTTCATTGGTAGGTGAAACAATAGTTACATGTGGCATTTCTTTTAAACCACTTCGTAAATAGCTACCCAGCTCCTTAATCCTACCCAACCATCTTTCTTGTCCAATACTATTGAAAAAATCTACCGAAGCCTCAAGTCCTGCTATTAATGCTGGATTTCCTGTTCCATTCTGCATCAGTCTAAAACCATGATCCTCCTGATTATCCCAATTATAACTGGCTATGGTAGACCAAATGTTACTAACTACTTCTTTATTTACATATAAAATACCACTACCTGGAGGTGCCAGCAACCATTTATGTAAACTGGAATAATAAGCATCACAACCAATATCCTTCACATCCACCGCAACTTGACCAACACATTGTGCACCATCTAATACCGTAAATATACCACGCTTTTTGGCTTCAGCACATATCGCTTTTACAGGCATTACGGTGCCATAAACTGATACAATGTGAGGTATGGCAATAACCTTGGTCTTGGGTGTTACCGCTTTAAAAATAGCATCATAAATTTCCTGAGGGTCATTAGCAGGTTCAGGCATTATGGCCTGTTTGTAAACACAGCCTTTTCTTTTAGCAAGTAATTGCCAAGCCCCAAAGCCTCCGCCATGTTCCTGATTGGTATTAAGCAACTCATCTCCTTCTTTTAAATTGAGTCCCATACCAATATAGTTCATCCCAAAAGTGGCATTTTGTGTTAAAGAAATTTCTTTAAAATCACAATGAATAATTTTAGCCAGTTCTGTACGCAGTTTTTCATAAGGAAAATAGCCACTTAGCAATTCAGGGCCTGAACCATTTTTATAATCTACTGTAGCCGCTTCTTTATTAAAATATAACATATGATCTATCATCTTGTTTAAAACATAACCAGATGTTGGCCCCATAGTTCCATTATTGAAATAGGTTTGTCCTTCTTTTAAGGGAAACTGCTTTCTAATCATTTGCCAATACTCTTCTTGATTGGTATAATTAGTACTACTAGGAAGTGACCATTCTTTTTTGGCATCGAAAGATAATAAGGGTAAAGAAATGGCGGCTAAGGTGGTTTTTTTTAGGAAGGCTCTACGTTGATTCATTACATACATTTTTAATTAAATATAAAATACGTTTTTTAGTTTTCTGGAGACTCAATAGGTAAACATTTTATCTATTTGTTAAAGTTAGAAAATATTTAGATATTTATTGTAACAATAAACAACCAACCAAATGAAAACCATATTGAAATTAGTGGGAATAGCTTTTTGTCTCTTCCTGGTTTCTTGTAACGAAAAAAAGGAATGGCATAAAGATGTGTCATTTACCCTAAAACCTGATCAAGTTTCGGAATATGAGCAAAATATTGACCATGCAGCAATACTACAAGACTTAAATGAAGGGTCATATAGACGTGGTAAAGAAGCATATCAATTTTCCTGTCATAATTGTCATGGAAATATAAAAGACGAAGGAGCCATACCCACCGCCACTAAATTTTGGAATGACAAATTTAAAGTAGGTAACGATCCTTTTTCAATGTACCAAACTATTACGCATGGGTTTGCTACTATGCCGCCACAAGTTCAGCTGGTACCAAGAGAAAAGTATGATATCATTCATTATATCAGAGAGGAATTCATCAAAGAAAACAATCCCGAAGAATATGTTGCTATTGACAAGAGTTACTTAGAAAGTTTGCCAGTGGGCTCGTCTATTGGGCCACAGCCCAAAGTTTCAGAACCATGGAGAGCAATGGATTATGGAAATTTTTTAATCAACACCTATGAATTGGTTAAAGAAGGCACTTCACCCATTGAAAGATCTAGCGGAAAATCTCCTTTAGCTAATGAAGATTTTTCTAAAGCTAATATGGCTTACAAAGGTATCGCCATTAGATTAGATAAAGGTTCTGGTGGCGTAGCAGGAGGAAATGCATGGGCTATTTTTGACCATGATCTGTTTAGAGTTGCTGGTGGTTGGTCTGGTGAAGGTTTTATAGATTGGAATGGAATATTGCTCAATGGTAAGCATAATATTTCTCCTGCAACTATTGGAAATTTACATTTCGAAAACCCAGTGGCACCAGGTTGGGCTAATCCTGAAACTGGTTCTTTTGACGATCCTAGATTTAAAGGCAAAGATGGAAGAAAATTTGGTCCTTTACCTAGAAAATGGGCAAAATATAAAGGCATTTATCAATATGAGGAGCATACCATAGTTTCTTATACCGTTGGTAACACTGAGGTGTTAGAAGAATTTGGATTGGAAAAGCTAAATGAACAAAATATATTTACACGCACACTGAATCTTAAAGATGTCGATGTGCCGCTCAAGATGAGAATAGCACCAGTTGGTGTTGGAGTAGAGCTAATTGGTAAACCTGGACAATTGGTTCAAGAGAATGGATATATTATACTAGCGATTCCAAAAACGGATGAAATTGAATTGAAGCTATTTATTTCAGAGTCTTCGGTTGGGCTCAAAGCGTTTTCAAAAAGTTCTTCTACCCCAGTTTCTCTAAGCAAATTCACAAAAGGAGGAAAACCTAATTATTCCGAAGTTTTAACCACTGAAATTGTGCCTTTAAATACTGATGGGCCATTTATTGCTGACGTGCTTACAGCACCGAAAGACAACAAATGGTACAGCAGATTACGAATGAGTGGTATCGATTTTTTTGCTGATGACAACAAAGCGGTAGTGAGTTGTACAGAAGGTGATATTTGGTTGATTAAAGGATTAACAGACAATTCAGGAAAACTCACATGGAAAAGAATAGCCACAGGGTTGTTTCAACCCCTTGGAATCAAAGTGGTTGATGAACAAATATATGTGACTTGCAGAGATCAAATCGTTATCCTTAGGGACTTAAACAATGATGAAGAGACTGATTTTTATGAAAGTTTCAACAGTGATCATCAAGTAACCGACCATTTTCATGAATTTGCCATGGGCTTACAAACCGATTCAAACGGTAATTTTTATTATGCGAAAAGTGGTAGACATGCCCGTAAAGCACTGGTACCACATCATGGCACATTACTTAAGGTAAGTAAAGATGGAATGCAGACTGAAATTATAGCAAATGGTTTTAGAGCGGCCAATGGTGTATGTATAAATCCAGATGGTAGTTTTGTAGTCACCGATCAAGAAGGTCATTGGAATCCAATGAATAGAATAAACTGGGTTGACACTAATGGGTTTTATGGAAACATGTATGGATACAATCCTCCTGCAGATAGTTCAGATGCAGCGATGATTCCTCCTATGGCTTGGGTAGATAAAGAAATGGATCGTTCTCCTTCTGAGCTGTTATGGGTAGATAGTGAAAAATGGGGTCCGTTTAATGGTGGACTACTAAACTTTTCTTATGGTTATGGAAAGGTATACCTTGTGCCACATGAAAAAGTGAATGGTCAAATGCAAGGCTCTTTCTTTGAATTACCCATTCCTATTTTTCCAACAGGCGTTATGAGAGGTCGCTTTCATCCGACTGATGGACAACTTTATTTATGTGGTATGTCTGCATGGGGTACCCAACAAACAACAGAACCTGGAGGTTTATATAGAATAAGATATACTGGAAAGCCCGTTATAGCACCAGTCAAAATAAATGCAGTAAAAAAAGGTGTTAGATTAGAATTTTCCACCCTGTTGGACAAAAAATCTGCAGAGGACATTTCTAATTTCTTCATTAAAACATGGGCTCTCAAGCGAACCAGAAATTATGGCTCGGAACGTTATAATACAAAAGAAATAAAACTGGAAAAAGCAGAATTAATAGCTGACGGTAAAACAGTAATGCTCTCTATTCCAAACATGAAACCTGTATGGCAAATGGAAATAGTGTTTACCTTAAAAAATAAAGAAGGAAAAGAAACTGAAGGAAAAATACATAGTACTATTCATAATTTAGGTGATGATTAAAAATAAAATTATGATTTTCAAGTGCTAGGGCATACTTGGCATGTCTATTTTTTTCCTTAATTACGAAAGTAAACTGGAGATTACTCCCCCGAGTACTCGGGATCGTGATCCCTCAAACCATATACTGCAAATATAACTTTCAATTCTGGCTGAATTGACAACTTAAAACTGAAAATCCCACTCAAGTAAACTTGATGGATTTTATTTTCAAGCTGTTCTAAAGTTATGCTTGATCAGCGGAGAAAGAGGAACTACCCGCAATTTCTTAATAGACTAGTATTGAATTAAATAGTTATCAACAAAATGATTAGGTAACCTAATAGGTATCTTGTATTTTATTAACGTTTATTCTTTTTTACCTTTGATCTTTTTAGTAAAGAATTTCAAAGAACCTCTAAATTTATGGCCGAGCATACCCCAAAGAGGTGGAATAAGAAATATGCTTTTAAAAGTTCCTCCAACCCAATCAAAATAAGGGAAAACAAATGTTAGTATAAAAAACATAATTGCACCCCACTTTAAACCGAGTTTTATCCAAGTTTTCTTATCAAGAGGATTTTGTAACTTTTTAAAGTCTATACGCTCATATCTTTTTACTTGTTTTTTTAACCATTTCGATTTAAGTTTTTTTATAAATAGTACTCTAACTGGGTAAGTAAAAATAAGAATGGTTAAACTCAGGATGTTAATTAAACAAGGAATAATTTTGCCACAATTCGAACAATAAAGTCCAAACCAATTTTTTAGGGCTACACCATTTTGAATTTCCCAAATTCTTACATCATGAAGCGTATAGCAATTAGGGCAATAAACATATCTTCTTTCCGATTTATTTTTGTCGAAAGTTTTGTGTACTATGCTCAATTTTGGTATACGTTGACCAAAAACTAACTCGTTAATAGCCATTCCTGGATTTAGTATCCAATGTAAATTAACCCAATGCTTCCATGTATATATTTTGTATTTTTTCTTGTCAAATTTCAATTTATGTTCTATTTTTAGTAGCCATTTTCAATCCAGCGATAATTTTACTTTTACCAAATTATTTTTCCTCAATTTTTCGAATTCATTATTCGGGTTTTTGTCATTTGAGTAAAATGTAATTTAATACATAAGGCGTTATTTATTATCAATATTTATAATCAGCTAGTTTTGATTATAATTCTTTTTATAAAAAACAGATCAATCTAAATTTTAATGAATTTTATATTTTTCAATTATTTCTTTTCTTTTTCTTGGTTCAGCCATTTCAAATCCAAAACCATTTTGACTTCCAAAAATTTGATAGCCATATTTCAGTCCGTAGAATCTATCGATTAACATTTTTAATGCTACTACCTCTATTTCTTTTTTGGTATAAGCTTCGTATACAATAGGCAGGTATTTTTCCATCATTTTTACATTAGAATGTTGAATAACACTCCACATAACATTCGTAAATTCTTCTCCCACTAAAGTTCTGCCTATATAAGTTTGATGAATATTGAATAGAGAATCAATAATTCGTTGATTTTTAAGATCAAGTTTTCTTTGTTTTTTAAGTTGTATTGGGTTCTCGTAATATTTACCTTTCATTTGTCTGTAATATTGATCGTTAGATTTAACATAATTAATTAACACTATTAAGTCCAAATTGAAGTTTCCTTTTTCAGAATAAGCTTCTAAATCAAGTACAGTTTTTTTTGTGCGTTCTTTTTTACAACCTTTATAGAAGTTATTGAATGTTTCCGTGATTATTTTATCCAAACCGGATGGTCCAAATTTATCAACGTATAAGCAAACATTATTATTACTAAAACTAATGGCCTTCGTAAATGCGATTTTGATATTTGATTTAGGTTCTTTTAGATTTACAAATGCCATAGTGATATTCCAAAAATCACCACTATTTAAATTTGAAGCATTATATTTTACTGATAATTTAGTCTCATTTAATTTAAATAAACCATTTTTGTAATCCTCATCAGAAACATTTTCCCTTTGTATTGGCTTATATTTTAAAACTTCATTGTCAAAATTATCGTATGTGAATTTCATTTCTTGGCCTTCGATAAATGAAGTTATAAATAATAACGTAATTAAAAACTTAGTTCTCATTTCTTTAAACATTTATATTTTTAAACTTTATAATTATAAAAGAGTTCTTCGTATTAGAGCTCAAAATGATTATCATCAATGTTTTTATCAATTACTAAATAATTGGGATCAAGAATAACTTTAGACGGATGAACATCTAGTTGAAAAAATAATTTACTATTGGCCTTCATTATTTTTTTCTTTTCAATAGAAATTAATTTTCCGCTGCTGGTATAGAATCCGAGCTCGATATAATCATTAAGTTTTAAGGGAGCACCTACATTACCATTTCTATACTTTAAAACTTCTAAATCAACTTCAATTGTAAATTTTTCTTTATTCCTAGATACCATTTTTGCACTATTAATTTTATTTTCATAAAATGTTATTGTTTCAAACATATCAATTATTAAGTATTGTAAATTTTTTGGTACCGACGTTTTCAATTCATTAATCAAATCAATTGAAGTTGGATATTTGTTGGTTCTAAATTTATATGAGTCTAGAAAATTTTTAAGAATTTTGTTTAGATTCTCTTCTCCCAAATAGTGACTCAAAGTATTAAAAGCAATTGTACCTTTACCATAAGAAATATACATTTGGTCTTCATTTACAAGGTACAATGGATTTTCAGTACCATCCTCACGGGTTCTCCCCCTCAAATATCTACTTCGCTGAAATTTTAAAAAACTCATTCCTTTTTCTTCACCAAAATATTTTTTATAAATTTTATAACTTATATATTCAGTTATACTCTCGGTAAGCATTTTCGCCCCTAAAGCATCAGCCGAAACGACTTGGTTTCCCCACCATTGATGTGTTAATTCATGTGCCGGCATATAAAAAGATAAGTCCATCTTATCGGTATCCCCATTTGAATTTATTATAAACCTAACTTCTGACATAGGAATTGAATTAGCCATCGTAGTTGCGTAAGTTCCCTCTGAAAGAGGAAATTCTATAACACGTGCCTCTTGATGTTGATAATCACTAAAGTATTTTGTATTGTAGTCTATTGCTGCCTTCAAACCATCAATTATTTTATCATTATTATAATTATGGTTTTTGTGATGATATATTTCAAGATTTACGCCTTTATGCTTTTCCTTCTTTATTTCAAATTTTCCCGAATTAAATGCGAATAGAAATTTTATTTTTTTATTCATTTTATAATGAAAATAACTACGACCATTTTCTTTCCATTTTTTTTGCAGATATCCCGGTGCAATTGCTATTTGATCAGCACTTGTGCTTATGATTGCTTCAAAATCAACTAAGTCGCTATCCGATGCTGTATAATGGTATTTAGTAACGGTACTATCTGAAGGATGTTTTTTAAATTCATCACCAATATACTCAAGCCTTGGAAGTGCGTCATTAAGAATATATGTACCATTTTTAAGGGCACTTGAATTTCTTTCAAATACCGAGTTTTCTTTGTTTTCAATGTCGAAATTTAGTGTTAAGGTATCATGATGAACTAACGGTTTTTTTAACACGTGAACTTTGAATTGCATCATTTTATCTTCAATTAAAACCTTGTTTGATTCGCTTATTGTATAATTGGTGTTTTCATCAAAACCGGTTTTTATGAGTAGTGTATCAATATTTTTTTCGGAATTATTGACAATTGTATATGTACCGTTTGCGTTAAAAGTATTACTCCTAGGAAAAATATTCATGTTTATTTTAACTGCTGTTATTTTTGGTTGTTTAATATTTTTATACTTATCAAATTTCTTATGGAAGTTAGATAGTATTGCATTTTGTTTTTTCTGAGAAAATTGAATTTTACCTTCTGATTTATATATTGAAAGTCCCAAAGTAATAAAGGCCGTTAAAAAAATACTTGTAAAAATTTGAATTTTTCCTGTAAAGCGTGCCTTCATTTGTAAAACTCTTTCCTTAAATGAAAATGTAATACCTCTTTTCCATAATAGGTAAGACAAAATCATTAATATGCAACCAAAAACAAACCAATACATTTGAACCAGCGTATGTCCAAAAAGACCGTTACCATAGCCATTTAAATCACTATAATTTGCTTTAGGAGGTGTATTGAATTTTAATAAGTTAGTATCAATACCTATTAGATCTAAACTACCGACACTGAATAATCCAATTATGAGGATAAATAAACTTAAGTATAGTTTTGGTATCAAAGTATGCATAAATACCGATGTAAATGCCCACACAATCAATATTGGGAAAATGACGACAAACAAATGAAATGTGTAAAGCCCTAATTCAAAATGGAAGTAATTGTTATATATCTGTATGGCAATACCACAAAACATCAAAATTACCAAAAGCACGAACTGTATTTTAATTATTGCGACTACTTTTGATAACATTAAGGACCAGTTAGAGATTGGACTCATATCAATTAATTGATCCATTCTAGATGTCTTAGCTCTATGCACAAGCATTCCTGAAAATAAAAAAGTAATTATTGTAACAACCATAGTATAGAAAAATGCCGGTCCAGATATCATTATTCTTGTTACAGGAAGTAATATTAAATCACCCTTATTGGTTACTTTTGTAAGTATAAATACGATTGTTAGCATTCCAAATACCGCCAGAATATAGAATAAAGGGTTTTTAAAAATATACTTAAATTCTAAATTGGAAATCTTAAACGTTGCATTCAATTGATTCCAAAAGCTAAAATTGTATTTTACTTTAGACACATACACCTTACCTGAGCTTTGGAAGTTGTTTTTTACCATCCTTAGGCCCTTGGCCTTTTTAAGTCTAAAACTTAAGGCTTCCTGAACTAGGGCAAATTTTTTATAAAAAAGTATAAATAGAATCGAAATAGAAACCATCCAAAACAACCTATTATATAGTACTACGCCTGAAATGGGGATTAATTTCGAGTTTTTATCAGAAAGAGTCCACATTTTTGTTTCATACAATGTAGTATTTTGTGCAAAAGGATCAAGTAATGCTATTAAGAAAGAGTTACCAATAAGCAAATTTTCAATAATAATCTGGATTAAAAACAATACTATGACTATTACAAAACCTGTATAAATGTTTCGTGTTATGGCAACTCCCATAAACACGAGTAATCCATAAAAAAATAAGTTTGGTAGCGTGTAAATAAAGTAAGCACTTAAATAACCTAACATATTAAATTCTCCAATTTTTGGATTATTTACACCTAACATTTGTTCACCAATAAATAACGCTATTATTACAAATAATGAAATTAAAGCAACTATTGAAAATCCGCTTAAAAACTTACCAAATAAGTAGTTTCTCTTTCTTATTGGAAATGAGTACAGAATGTTATGAATTCTACTTTTATAATCCCTATAAATAGTTGTACCGATAATTGCTGGTAAAAGGAACATAAAGAATTTATTAAAAAACTGTAATAAAGAATTTATTTCCAGAGGAGAGTTTAAATGTTTTAATTGTTTCGTTGATGTTGAAGGACCATCAAAGAAACCTCCTGTTCCTAGCATGGTTACTAAAGCAAAAGCAAAGAAAACAAATATATATATGTATGTCGTTGGTTTCTTTAACCAATATTTAAGCTCGTATGAGTATATTTTAGTTGTCATAATTTTTGATTTTTATAAGTTTGGAGATGCTTTTTTCGCATAAGTGAAAACTAATTTTCGTTCAATTGATCTTCCCGCAATGCGATAAAGTAAACATCTTCTAAATTGGCTTTTGCCTTTGAGAATGAGGCATCAGGCTTATTAGTGGCAAAAACTCTTACGTTTAAGCTATTATCCTCATTGAAATTAGTAGATAACACAGAGAAAATTTTTTCAATTTCATCTAATTCATTGTTCTCGATTTTTTTTACCCAAATAAAATCTTCAATTTCTTCAACTGAATCAGACGGTGTAGTTGTTTTTAGTATTCTACCGCCGTTAATAATGGCTAAATTATTACACAAATCTTTTACATCATCAACTAGATGTGTTGAAAATATTACCGTATTATTAGTACTTATTTCGCGTAGAACATTTAGAAATCGATTACGCTCAGCTGGATCTAAACCGGCTGTGGGTTCGTCAACAATTATTAATTGTGGGTTGTTTAATAATAATTGTGCTATACCAAAGCGTTGCCTCATACCCCCTGAATATCCACTTACATGTTTTTTTCGCATATCGTATAAATTTGTAAGTTGTAAAACTTCTTCAACTATTATTGTTCTTTCTTTTTTGGAAGAAATTCCTTTTAAAATGGCAAAATAATCCAAAAGATTTTCGGCAGAAACTTTAGGGTATACACCAAAATCTTGAGGTAAGTAACCTAATACTTTTCTTAAACTCATTTCATCTTTAATGGCATCTATGTCATTAAAGGTAATCGAACCACTATCAGGCTTTTGAATTGTTGCAATAGTTCTCATTAACGAAGACTTTCCTGCTCCGTTTGGCCCTAATAATCCGAACATTCCAGTCCCTATCTCAAGATTAAGGTTATCTATTGCCTTTATGCCATTTTTGTATGTTTTAGTTAAATTTTCAATTTTTAAGTTCATTATGGTATTTTTTTTGGTTATACTGATTTCCTTCTTTTAAATTTTGCTTAGATATAATTTATTATTTTAAGTCTTTACGGTGCGGTTTAAATAAAATTTATCAAGTCACATTTATTACATAATTTTTAATAATGTTGCAAACTTCATTAGAGTATGATTAATTTTAAATCGAAAGTAGCTTTATCGCATTATCTTAAAAAAAAGAATTCATCTATCACGGGAAAATTGAGGTTGAATTAATGATTTTTCCCTTTGAATAATTTATGGACAATAAAAATATTAGAAAGTGATTAAGTGTTTGTTTAAAGATTATTATCCTACATTCAGCTACATAAATCCTAAATTAAGCTATTTTTAAGTACAATTATTTAAGATATTTTATAGATTAGCCTATGCCTAGTCTTAAACTTCGATGAAAATTCTGGTGATAAAAAATTTTGTTTTAAAATATGGAGAGCTCTTTATACATCTGCTGTTTTGGTCGTTCTATTTTGCATTTATAAATGTAGAATGGACAAATGAGTGGTTAAATAAAACAATAAGACCCAATACTCCCTCACCAATTTTAGCATTGTTATTCCCGTTCTTATTTTATTTAAATGCATTTTGGATGATACCAAAATATCTGAAAAACAGAAAGGCTGGGCTATATGTTGTAATTGTTGTTGTAGGATCGCTTATTTTAGAACTATTAAGAGTATTAATCGTTTTGTTAATTAAGTTTAAGACGGTCTTAACTATTGATGCCGTTATTGAAGAATTTTTAAGTAGGGACAGTATATTATTCGGTGCACCTAGTGTTTTATTGTTTTCATTATTATTTTCGTTTGCCTATCGATTTACAAAGGATTGGATAATAAATAACCGAGTTATAGAACAGCTAAAAACAGAAAAAATACAAATGGAATTGAATGTTTTAAAATCTCATATAAACCCTCATTTTTTATTTAATAATTTAAACGCTTTAGATGACTTAATAGATAGAGATAAAAATAAGGCAAAAGAATATTTGCATAAACTATCAAAAATGTACCGCTATTTGATAATGAATATGGAAAATGATATAGTAAACTTGCAAGAAGAATGGAGTTTTATGGAGGATTACATTTATTTAATTGAAGAGCGTTACGGTAAAGCATATCAATTCGAAAAATTAAATAATTTATATAATTTATACCATTATTTAATTCCCCCAGCATCATTACAAAGTCTTATTGAAAATGTTGTAAAACATAATCAAGGAACTATTGAAAATCCTCTAAAAGTTGTCATTCAAATTGACAAAAATGGACTTTCAATAAGTCATATTAAACAATTAAAAACGAACGTGGCAAATAGTTTAGGAACGGGGTTGAGAAATCTAAAGTCGAGGTATAAACTATTAACATATAGAGACATTTCAATTCAAGATGGTACAAAATTTACGGTTACATTACCATTAATAAAAGAATTACAATGAGCAAAATTTTAAACATCGTGGTATTTGAAGATGAACAACGTGCGGGAGAAAAACTAATAGATTTAATAAAAGAGTTTAGTCCAAATTCAAAGATTACTTGGAAACGAAGTGTTGTCGATGGTATAGCATATTTAAGAGAAAATAATGACATTGATCTTATTTTCTCGGATATTGAATTAATAGATGATAACGTCTTTAAAATTTATGATACATTTCAACCAAAATGCCCTATTATATTTTGTACAGCATATGATAAATTTTATGTAGATGCCTTTAGCACTAATGGCATTGCATATTTATTAAAACCTTATACGAAAGATCAATTCGAGAGTGCTTGGCACAAATACATACAATTATTTAGTGAAGTAAATAAAACGCAAAACCATATTATTTCTGGCGACTTAATTACTAAATTAAAAACATTGGTTGAAAATAACGAACAAAATTATAAAACCAAATTTTCAGTAAAAAAACATGAAGGTATCATTTTATTAAAAACTAATGATATTTCATATTTTCAGGCTCAGGGAGATTTTGTTTTAGCTATTGATAGTTCTGGACGGAAACATATATTAAATTATTCGTTAACTGCAATTGAAAACTTAATTAACCCTAAAGATTTTTTTAGAATTAATAGAAGTGAAATCGTAAGTGTCCATAGCATCAAAAAATTTAGTGTTTACAGTAAAAATAAAATTGCAATAAGCCTAGATAAACCGAAAGCCACATTATACACGTCAAATAGTAAAACTTCTAATTTTAGAAAATGGCTAGAAAATAGTTGAGGTCTTTTTTGACTAATTAAACAACCATTTCCAATCTTTTATCAGAATAGTTATAAATTCTTTTATCAACCACTGAAGACAAAACAAGCGATGTTGTAAGTTCTCCATAATGCGATAAACCAGTATTTAACCTTTCTAAATCATCAGTATTCTTTACATTAGCCCGAATTAATAAACAATCATTTCCTGTTAACTTATGGCATTCCATTATTTCTGGAGTATTTTTTATTAACTCGTAAAATTTTTCTGCTTGACCAAATCTAATTTTAGCAGAAATATAAACTCCCATAGGGTAGCCTAATTTTTTTAAATTAACATTAGCTTGGTATCCATTTATAATACCAGCTTCTTCCATTTTTTGCATTCTTTCAGAAATAGCAGGAGAAGAGATTCCCACCCTACGTGAAATTTCCTTTAATGGCATTCTTCCATCTTTTTGTAATTCTTCTAAAATTAACCAATTTGTTTTATCTATATTCATAATATAAAGTATTATTAATTATTTAATTACAAATATAATGTTTTTTTAATAAATATCAATTTTTTATAAAATAAAACATTTTTATTTTCATTTCTAATTAATATTGTTATCTAATAATAAATTTTTTATTAATATATAAACGTTTTTTAACATATTAACCTAATTATATAATTTTTTAAATTAATAATGATTAATATCTTTGAATAACAAAATTTAACTATTTAAAACAACATATTATGGATTTAATAATAAGAAAGGCAACCATTAAAGATGATGTAATCTTGGCATTATTAGGGCGAGTAAGTTTTAGAGAGGCTTTTGGGCATTTTTGGACGGATGAGAAAGTATTAAGAAATTATTTTAAAAATACTTTTTCGGTTGAAAAAATCAGAAGTAGCATAACTAAAGAAAATAATGTTTTTTGGATTGCATTTGCGGATAAGCTCCCTGTAGGTTATGCAAAATTGAAGAAATACTCTCCATATGAATCAATTTCTGATAAAAGACCAGCACAACTGCAAAAAATTTACTTACTAAACGATTATGTCGGGAATAAAATAGGAAAAAAAATGCAAGATATTTTATTTGAAGAAGTGCAAAATTTAGGAATTAAAACGCTCTGGTTAGCCGTTTGGGATAAAAATGATAAAGCAATTAAATTCTATGAAAAATATGGATTTGAAAAAACTACAAAATATCATTATGAATACGAGAACCTCAAAGCGGATTATGAAGTAATGACTAAAACGTTTTAACATGAAAATTCCAGTAATACTTATACCTTTTTTATTAGCATTAGCAGCATCCATTGGAAACGCAATGGTTACCGTAGGTCAAAAAAACGCTAGTAATTATAGTAATCCGTTTTTCTTTGGAGCATTTTCATTGCTATTTGCCGCAGTAGGTTTATTTGTAATTGCATTCTTTTATAAAACAGAACAATTATATAGTTATGCTATTGGAAACATTAAATGGTTTGCAATGACCGGAGTAGGAATGTTAATTCTTAATGTTTTCCTTTATTTTTTGTACAGGGGATATGGAGCCAACTCTTATACTCTTTATGCCATTCTAGCAATTATAACCACATCCATTGGCGTATCCATTTTTTACTATGGAGAGAAAATGAATATTTATTATGCTGCTTCTTTAATCTTGGCTATAGCTACGGTATTGGTTTTTATAAAAGGTAAATCTTTGGATGGTTAATTCTAAAGAAATTAACAAAACACTTTGAATAAAATCTTAGAACCAATGACTAGAATCTATTTAATAGGGCGACCTTATTTTAAAAAATTTAATTACTAATTAATAAAACGTATTATGCTCATCACGAGAAAATTTTTATTCAAAAAAACTTTAGCACTTTGTCTTTACATTCTTACAAATCATACAATTTTATCACAAAATACCATAATTGAAGCACAGAAAATAAATGCCAAAATTACAGTAGATGGAATAGTGAACGAACCTATTTGGGAAACTATTAAACCTTTAAAGGTAACCCAAAAAGTTCCAAATTCAGGAGATGCACCGACACAAAAAACGGAAATTAGAATTGCCTACGACAATGAATTCATTTATTTATCAGGGAGAATGTTTGACAATGAGCCAGAAAAAATAAATTCAAATTCTAAAAAGAGAGATGAATTTACCGAAAATACCGAATGGTGCGGGATAATTATTGACACTTATAATGATAGGGAAAATGCTCTCTCCTTTTTTGTAACACCAACAGGTTCTAAATTAGACATGGCATTATCTGGAGATATAACTGGGTCTAATGCTTTTAATACAAGTTGGAATACTTATTGGGAAACTGCTGCGACTATAACAAAATTGGGTTGGTTTGCAGAAATTAAGATTCCATTTTCGAGTTTAGCATTTGAAGTGAAAAATGGCGAAGTCATTATGGGAATTACCACTTGGAGGTACTTGGCAAGAAATGATGAAACAGATATTTACCCTCCCAGAGATGTGTCATCAGGAAGCTCTTTTAGACCTTCGCTAACCCAAAGGTTTAGCTTTAAAAATATAAAAAAGAAAACACCTATACATATTACACCTTACGTCTTAATTGGTTTTGAAAAGTTGAATGAGTTCAATATCGATAACCAAAACTACGATGCGAATAACAATTTCAAAAAAGAGGTAGGTTTAGATGCAAAAATTTCTTTAGGCAGCAATACTACTCTCGACTTAACTGTGAATACTGATTTTGCTCAAGTGGAAGCTGACAATCAACAAGTAAATTTAACCAGATCAAGCATATTTTTTCCAGAAAAAAGACTGTTTTTTCAAGAGAGAGCGGGCTTGTTTAATTTTGATTTTGGATTATCGGATAAGTTATTTCATAGTAGAAGAATTGGGATAGTTGAAGGACAACAAACACATATATATGGTGGAGCAAGACTCATTGGGAAATTTGGGAAATGGGAACTGGGAGGGTTGACCATGCAAACAGGTTCTAAAGGGGAAATAGATTCGGAAAATTTTACTGTATTTAGGGTTCGGAAAAATATTATAAACGAAAACTCTACAGTTGGTTTAATTACAACGAACAGAACCGATTTTCAAGGCAAATATAATAGCGTTTATGGGATTGATGCTAATGTTAGAATCATTAAGGATAATTATATTACTTTAAAATGGGCTCAAAGTTATATTGATGATCAAAAAGAAAATTCGGATTTAAATAGATCAAAATTATTTGCTGAAATTTCTAAACGTTCTCAGCAAGGGTTCACATATACCATTAATTATAGTAAAGCAGGTAAAGATTACGTGCCTGGAGTAGGTTTTGAAACGAGAAGAGACTTTAGTCAATTAAACTCAAATCTTTCGTATAATATTTTTCCGAAACAAGAATCGAAAATTTCACAATATGGACCTTATAGTAATAGCACACTTATATGGAGAAATACGGATGGTAGTTTAGAATCAAGGAACTTAATTCTTGGTTTTCAAATGCTTACTAAATTAGGGTGGACATACAATATATTTTCAACTGTAGATAAAGAGTCATTAATTTACCCTTTTAATTTTCCCGAAAACATAGAAATAGCTCCTGGAAATTATAATTTTAATAGTATAAATGCATCGATATCCAGTTCAGCTGCCAACAAATTTGCGTACTCTTTGACTTTAGGTACAGGAGGATTTTACGAGGGTAATAAAACAACAATAAATTTTGCCCCTTTCATAAATATTACCACAGATTTGAGTGTACAAGGGAATTATCAATTGAACTATTTAAAATTTCCTAATCAAAATAAAAGTACCACAGTCCAATTAGGTAATGTAAATATTCTATATACTTTAAATACTAAACTCAACGTAAGCAGTCTAATTCAATATAATAACGTTTCACAAACTATTACTGGAGGATTAAGAATAAGATATAACCCTAAAGAAGGTAATGATTTTTATTTGGTATATAATGGCGATTTAAACCAAAATACTAATAGAGTTATTCCAAAATTACCAGTCAGTAATAGTCAAAGCATCTTATTAAAATACAGCCATACTTTCCATTTTTAAAAAATAACAGATACCGATTACATTAAAATTTACATAAATGAAAAGGAAAAGTACAAAAATTATACTGTCAATTATATTGATTTTAGTTAGCATTACTATTTTAGTCTTACTAATAATAAGCCATGGCAAGACATCTGTATTTAAGGATGCTCAAGGCAAAAAACTAGAGAATAGCATAGCCGAAATGAAATATGTTAAAATTGGAGGAATAAATCAATTTATTCTAATAAGGGGTGAAAACAAGAAAAATCCTATTTTACTTATATTGCATGGTGGACCTGGAACATCAGAACTTCCTTTATTTAGAAAGTATAATAGTTTTCTTGAAAAACATTATACCGTAGTACAATGGGATCAACGAGGAGCGGGGAAGTCATATAGTGAAAACATCCCGATATCCTGTTTAAGCGTTGACCAATTAATTCAAGACACTCATGAACTAACTAATTATTTGAAAATCAGATTTAATCAACACAAAATATTTATTTTAGGGCACTCTTGGGGGTCTTACTTAGGCTTGAGTACAGTGCATAAATATCCGGATGATTATTACGCGTTTATTGGAACTGGTCAGATGACGAACCAATCGGAGAGCGAAAAACTAAGTTTTAATTATGTAATGAATAAAGCAAAAGAACAGGAGAATGCCATTGCAATAAAAGAATTAAATGAAATAGGAGAATATAATCTGAGTAACCTTAATAAAATTGGAATTGCGAATTGGTTTGAAGTTCAACGTAAATGGCTTTTAAAATTTAATGGAATAATTTATAATTCCGAAAACTATTTTAATTTGATCTATTTACCATATATTTTTAATAGAGAATATACACTTTCGGATAAACTCAGCATTTTTAAAGGGAGTAAAATATCAATAGATAATATGTTCCCAACAGTATTAACTACAAATTTGAAAAAAACTATAAAAGAATTAGGACTACCTATTTATATATTGCAAGGAGCTTATGATTATACAACATCATACAATTTAGCAAAAGAATATTTTGATATGATAGAAGCACCAAAGAAAAAATTTATAACTTTTGAAAAATCTTCGCATAATCCAGCATTTGAAGAACCTGAGAAGTTCAATCAAATAATGATAAAAGAAGTTTTAGGTGAGAATTTTAAGTTAATAGAATAAAATTAAACCTCAATCTCAAACAGCGTAAATTGAATTTTTAAAGAATGAATAAAGAATGGAATATATTGTTAAAAAAAGTATGGACATAAGGTGAACTAATTAAAAATAAAAAAAAGGTAACCGAATAGGTCACCTTTATAGTGCTAATAATTACCAATAAATGGAATTAAATAAAATTAAAAACCCTGTAAACATTTAATTTACAAGGTTTTAGTGAATTTTAATATTCACTCAGCGGAGAAAGAGGGATTACTCACTCCATTGGAGTTCGTGACCCCAAAATGGTAATCCAATACAAACATAGAAACCGCAGCAAGCTATCGCTTGCATGCTTTTTACTTTCCGGTACTTAAGAAAGTAAACTTTCTGCGTGGCATAAAGTAAAAAAC
Source organism: Aureibaculum sp. 2308TA14-22 (assembly GCF_040538665.1). NCBI lineage: Bacteria > Pseudomonadati > Bacteroidota > Flavobacteriia > Flavobacteriales > Flavobacteriaceae > Aureibaculum > Aureibaculum conchae. The sequence goes on along the minus strand of NZ_JBEWXT010000001.1, from coordinate 1,125,415 downwards.
CCACAACTTTCGTTGTGGGTTTCATTTTGCGGAGAAAGAGGGATTCGAACCCCCGGAGGTGTGACCCTCGCTGGTTTTCAAGACCAGTGCATTCGACCACTCTGCCATTTCTCCAATATCGCGGTCTGCGTCCTCTGTAGCTTTTTGCGTAAGAGGATGCAAATATAGAAAGCTTTTTTAAACTATTTTATAAAATTTCATAAAATTTACTCAAAATCTTTGCTACTTTTGTGCTATGAGTAATTCAATCGGAAAATTATTTAAACTAACTACATTTGGTGAATCGCATGGTGTGGCAATCGGTGGTATTATTGATGGTTGTCCCGCCGCAATTGAACTAGATTTTGACGCTATTCAAAACGAATTAGACCGCCGTAAACCAGGACAATCGGCTATTGTTACCCAACGTAAAGAGCCTGACCAAGTTGAGTTTTTGTCAGGAATTTTTGAAGGCAAGACCACAGGTACTTCTATCGGTTTTTTAATTAAAAATACCAATCAAAAATCGAAAGATTATTCTGATATCAAAAATACGTTTAGGCCCTCTCATGCCGATTATACCTATACCAAAAAATATGGTTTACGTGATTTTAAAGGCGGTGGACGTTCATCTGCTCGTGAAACCGCAAACTGGATCGTAGCCGGAGCCATTGCTAAGCAAATTTTAAAAGACATAAAAATCAATGCGTTTACTAATTCTGTAGGGTCAATTGCTATAAATAAATCGTATCAAAAATTAGATTTGTCAAAAACGGAATCAAATGCAGTACGTTGCCCCGATACAGATACGGCAACCAAAATGATAGATCATATAAAAAAAATAAAAAAACAAGGCGATACTATTGGCGGAACAATTACCTGTGTTGCCCAAAATGTACCCTTAGGTTTTGGAGAACCTATTTTTGATAAATTACATGCCAGATTGGGCCAAGCAATGCTTACCATAAATGCCGTAAAAGGTTTTGAATACGGCAGTGGTTTTGAAGGTACAAAACTAAAAGGCTCCGAACACAACGATGCATTTAATACAGACGGAACTACCAAAACAAATCTTTCTGGTGGAATTCAAGGTGGTATTTCCAATGGTATGGATATCTATTTTAATGTGGCTTTTAAACCCGTGGCCACATTGCTCCAAAAATATGATACTATTGATGCTGATGGCAATGCAGTAAACGTGCAAGGTAAAGGTAGACATGATCCATGCGTGGTACCGAGAGCAGTGCCTATTGTTGAGGCTCTAACCGCAATGGTTTTGGTTGACTTTTTTTTGCTAGACAGAGCAAGAAAACTTTAACATTTTTTCTTATCAACAAAGCCTAAATAGTCAAAAAATCTGACGTAACTTTAGGCATCGAAAATCTAAATTACATAAAAGGTAGAGGAGCACAATTAAACACTGACAATCGCTTTTTGCAGCATCAAAAAGTTATTGAAAGTGACTTTTTAAATTATTGTTTAAAGGAAAACGAAAGTCCTGACAACAATAAAACTCAATATTTAGAAATCTTTCCAAAAACCATTTTAAACAAAGTTACCAGTACAGATATTGGTTTGGCTTACTCTATGAATCCCTACCAAGGTTGTGAACACGGATGTATTTACTGTTATGCCAGAAATACACACGAATATTGGGGCTATAGTGCCGGACTAGATTTTGAACGGAAAATATTATACAAAAAGAATACAGCAGAATTATTAGAGCAAAAATTAAAAAGCAAAAATTGGAAAGCTCAAAATATAATGCTTTCTGGCAATACCGATTGTTACCAACCTATTGAAAAAAAATTAGAGCTAACCAGAAACATTCTAAAAGTCTTTTTAAAATATAAGCACCCTGTAAGTATAATTACAAAAAATACTTTGATTTTAAGAGATTTAGATATACTTACTGAATTAACTGCTTTAAATCTTTTGCATGTTAGTATTTCTATAACTTCATTACAAGAAAAGACCAGAAGAATACTTGAACCCAGAACCGCATCAATACATAAAAGATTAAAAATAGTGGAAATTTTATCAAAAAACAATGTTCCTGTTAACGTGATGATGGCTCCTATAATACCAGCAATCAACAGTCATGAAATTTTTGATTTAGTAAAAAAAGTAAGCGAACTGGGTGCAAAATCCGCCGCATATACTATTGTTAGACTAAACGGTGCTATTGGTGAAATTTTTACGGACTGGGTCAGAAAAACATTACCGGATAGAGCAGACAAAATACTCAATCAAATTGCTGATTGTCATGGAGGTCAGCTTAACGACAGTCGTTTTGGCACTCGAATGCGGGGAGAAGGCAAAATTGCCGAACAAGTTAACCTACAATTCAGGTTAGCTAAAAAAATGTTTTTGAGTTCAAATTCGTTACCTCCTTTAGATTATTCTATTTATGCTAAAAATAAAAGCCCTCAATTAAGGCTTTTTTAAGAAAAATAATTTATCAAATTTGAATTTTAATTGATTAAAATCTTGAAACTGTTGTGAAGAGTTTTCTGAGTTAATTTATAAAATTCTATTATAAATTGGTAATTTTAAGGTTTTAAATCCAACCTTACAATTATGAAGCTCTTAAAACTATTACTGACTATCGCTGTACTTTTGATTACTAATCAGTTTAACGCACAACAAAACCAAACTTATTTTACCCTTGGCCCTACTTTAACTCCTGATGCTAAGTATATTATTTTCAGTTATGAAAGTGACCTTTGGAAAGTGCCGACCAAAGGTGGAAATGCCGAACGACTTACGGCTATGCAAGGTAATGAAACCAATCCCAGCGTTTCTCCTGATGGAATGTGGTTGGCATTTTCAAGCAATCAATTTGGTAATAACGATGTTTATATTATGCCACTTGCTGGTGGTGAAATAACACAACTTACTTTTCATGAAAGAGGTGATAATGTTTCTTCATGGAGCTGGGACAGCTCTACAATCTATTTTACTTCTGGACGACTTAATTCCGTGACCACTTTTAGTATCAATAAGAATGGAGGCACGCCAAAACGTCTATTTGGCCATTATTTTAATACTATTCATAATGTAGTTGAAAATCCACTTAATGATGAAATCTATTTTAATGAGTCTTGGGAAAGTGGACGCTTTGCACATAGAAAAAGGTATAAAGGTGATTATAATCCCGATATTAAGTCTTACAATACAAAAACTAAAGAGTTTAAAAAACATACTACCTACAGAGGTAAGGATTTTGGTGCAACTTTTGATAAAAATGGGACAATCTATTTTAAATCAGACCAAGCAAATGATGAATATAACTTATATACTTTTGAAAATGGTAATAAAAAACAGTTGACCAGTTTTTCTGCCTCAATTATGTGGCCTAAAGTTAGTGCCAATGGTGAAAAAATAGTCTTTAGAAAGGATTATCAAATTCATGTATATGATGTAAAAACGGGCAAGACCAACAAACCATTAATTAATGTTTTTAAAAATAATACGTTGGCTAAAGAGCAAAGCTTTCAAACAACTGGGAAAATTAGTTATTTTGATGTGTCACCTGACGATAAAAAATTAGCGTTTGTTTCTAGAGGAAGGTTATTCATTTCTGATACTAAAGGAAAATTTGTTAAAGAGATAAAAACTGACCCTACGGAAGCTGTGCAAGAAGTAAAATGGCTAAAAAACAATAAAACACTACTTTACTCTCAATCCGTTAAAGGATATTACAATTGGTTTACTATTAATGCCGATAACAATTCTAACCCAAAACAAATTACCAATACTAATAAAAACAATAGGCAAGTCACTTTCAATAGCGACCGTTCTAAAGGTGTTTATATTAGCGGACGAAATGATATTGTTCTTATTGATTTAACTAACCTTAAAACGAACACTATCGTAAGTGATGAATTATGGGGGTTTTATAACAGTAATCCTTATTTTTCTCCAGATGATAAACACATTGTTTACAATGCGTATCGCGATTTTGAATCGGACATATTTACGTATGAAATTGCGACAAAGAAGAGTACCAACCTAACAAATACCAAAGTTTCCGAATCTGATCCGGTATGGTCTCCTGATGGGAAATATATTTATTTTTCTTCTGATAAAACAAACCCAAGTTATCCTTTTGGCACTACTAATTCCAAAATTTATCAAATGGCTTTGGACAATTTTGAGGCTCCATTCAAATTAGATAAAATTGATAAATTATTTGAAGAAAAGAAAAAGGAAGAATCTGAAAACAAGAAAGGTAAAGACAAAAAAGGAGAAAAAGAAAAAGTTGAAAAACCTAGTGTTAGCATTAAACCGGATGGAATAATGGAGCGACTTACACAGATCAGCCCATCTTTTGGACAGCAAGGAAATATTACAGTTTTAACAAAAGATGATAAAACTTATATTTTTTATCTCTCTAACCACAGCGAAGGTAAAAATCAACTTTGGAAAACCACCATTGAACCTTTTGAAAAAAACAAGACCGAACGTGTAAGTGATAAAAGAGTTTTTGGCTATCAAATAGTCTCTTCAACCAAAAATAATTACATCCTATTTGATGGTGCTATTTCTACACTTAATACTGAATCTAATAAACTTAAAAAAATTGAAACCTCATTTAAATTCAACAAATCGTTGGTAAAAGAATTTATCCAAATGTTTCACGAAGCATGGGCAGGTATGGAAGAAAATTTTTATGATGAAAACTTTCATGGTCAAAACTGGCAAAAATTACGCGACCAATATGCCCAATATTTACCTTATGTTTCTAGTAGAAGTAATTTAAGATTAATTTTTAATGATATGTTAGGTGAGTTAAATACTTCGCATTTTGGATTTAATTCTAATGGCAAAGAGGAGGATATTTTCCATGGTACTCGCACGCTAGCTACTGGTCTTTTATTTGATAATAACAATCCGTATATCGTCGATAGAATTATTAAACAAAGCCCTACAGACGTTAAAAATAAAAATATTAAAATTGGAGACGAATTAGTTGCTGTAAACGGCACAAGAGTTAACCATAAACTAAATAGAGAAAAATATTTTTCAGTACCCTCATTTCAGGATGAAATTACCTTAACTTTTAAACGTAAAGGTATTGAACATAACGTGAATGTGCATTCAACATCTAGCGGTAATGTTCGAAATTTAATTTATGACGAATGGCAAGATGCAAACCAAGAATATGTCGATAAGAAATCAAAAAATAAAATTGCCTATGTACACATGAAAAATATGGGAGGGGGAGAACTCAGAAAATTTAAAGAAGATTTGGTAAGTAGTGAGGCTGAAAAACAAGCTCTAATTCTAGATTTACGATATAATACTGGTGGTAATGTACATGATGGTGTTTTGAATTTCTTACAACAAAAAACATACTTAAAATGGAAATATAGAGAAGGGAAACTAACTGGGCAATCTAATTTTAATTATGGAAACAAACCCATTGTACTACTTATAAACGAACAATCATTATCTGATGCCGAAATGACAGCCAATGGATTTAAGGAGTTAGGCTTAGGTACAATTGTAGGAACTGAAACTTACAGATGGATAATTTTTACAACAGGGAAATCTTTAGTTGACGGATCTTTCTATCGTTTACCTTCTTGGGGATGCTACACTCTAGACGGTAAAAATTTAGAAAGTGAGGGTGTTAGCCCTGATGTTTATATTGGCGAAAGTTTTAAGGATAGATTAAATGGAAATCAACCACAATTAGATAAAGCGATTGAGATTATTTTAAAAGAGTTAAATTAACAAGTATATGGCTTTTATTTCTTTTAAAAGCAACCTATATTTGCGGCTAATTCTAAACACTAAAAATGAAAGACGGATTATACGCAAAATTCAGCACCAGTAAAGGCGAAATACTAGTTAATTTAACTTATGACAAAACACCAGGAACTGTAGGTAATTTTGTCGCATTAGCAGAAGGTAATCTTGAAAACAAGGTACTCCCTCAAGGAAAACCATATTATGACGGTTTAAAATTTCATAGGGTAATTCCAGACTTTATGATTCAGGGCGGTTGCCCCCAAGGAACAGGTACAGGTAATCCAGGCTATAGTTTTGATGATGAGTTTCACCCCGATTTAAAGCATGATAAACCTGGAGTTTTATCAATGGCAAATTCTGGTCCGGCAACTAATGGTAGCCAGTTTTTTATAACGCATGTGCCAACTCCTTGGTTAGACAACAAACATACTGTATTTGGAGAAGTAACCGAAGGTCAGGATATTGTGGATAGTATAGCTCAAGGTGATAAGATAGAAAGTATAGAAATTGTTAAAGTTGGTAGTGATGCTGAAAATTTCAATGCTATTGAAGCATTTAGAACTTTTGAAGGTTCTAGAGCTAAACGTGAAGCGGAAGAAAAAGAAAGACAAGAAAAAATATTGAGTGATGTTTCTGAAGGTTTTGAAAAAACGGACAGCGGACTTAGATATAAAATCCTAGAAAAAGGTAATGGTAAAAATGCAACCAAAGGTGCAATGGTATCTGTGCATTATAAAGGGCAATTGTTGGATGGTACCGTTTTCGATTCATCCTACAAACGTAACGAACCTATTGATTTTGCCATTGGTGTTGGTCAAGTTATCCCAGGCTGGGACGAAGGTATTCAACTATTACAAGTTGGAGACAAAGCACGTATGGTAATCCCTTCAGAATTAGCTTATGGCTCCAGAGGTGCCGGAGGAGTAATACCACCAAATGCTCCGTTAATTTTCGATGTGGAATTGATGAATGTAAAATAAGTCCATTTCTTAATGACATTTAAAAAAGGCTCTTAAAAAAAGAGCCTTTTTTATGGAATAATTTCTTTATATTTGCTCTACGTTGTTGCTACCTAAAATTAAATATTGCTATGGAAGTAACAGATTTGGATATTTTAAAATATCCCATAGGTAAAGCCAACATACCCAACCCAATCACTTCGCAACATATTACCGATTGGATAAAAATACTTGAAGATTTTCCTGAACAGCTTACCAAATTGGTTATCGATCTTACTGATAATCAGCTAGACACACCTTATAGGCCTGAAGGTTGGACTGCTAGGCAAGTTGTGCATCATTTGGCAGACAGCCATCACAATAGTTATACGCGTTTTAAATGGGCATTAACAGAAGTAAAACCTGTTATTAAACCTTATTTTGAAGATCGCTGGGCAGAACTTAGAGATTCAAAGTCGGCTCCTATCCAACTCTCATTAAATTCAATAAAAGCTTTACATGAAAAATGGGTGTATTTTTTAAAAGGATTATGTGCTAACGAATTACAACATACTTTTATTCACCCCGATGACAACAAAGAAGTGTCTTTAGCTGAAAATATTGGAATTTATGCTTGGCATTCAGTGCATCATTATGCACATATTGATGGGTTGAAAAAAAGAATGGGCTGGAATTAAGAAGGACTACCTGTAAATCAATCCATTTTTAAAGTTTTCGTTTTTACCATTAAGGTCTATTAAAAAACCATTGACCACAGCATACTCTATTTTTCCGTTCTTTTCTAACAAAAATGTTGGGTTTACACCTACTTTTACGTTTAGCTTGGGCGTGGCTTTTGTAACTTTTAAGATTGTTATGGGTTTGTTTGTATGGTTTGTTCCATCAGGCAGTTTAGCCATTTTTACAAAAGCATATCCTTTTTTTAACATTGATAATGCATTTAACCTACCATAACTTGTAGTAGAGGCTATCATAGATGGATACAATTTTCCCGCTACAATTTTATAGTCTTCGGCATCAAAAGTTTCATAACCATAATACGTAGATAAATCACCTTGGTCTATAATCCTACCTACATTATAAAAATCTGTATTTTCTTTATTATCAACCTCTCCTCTATTTATTCCTAAATCTATTTTATATTTTTTACCCATAAGTTCATAAGTCACATTTTTAATTTTCAAATCAAAAAGCTTGCGATCATTTTCTGGAATTTTATTATAATCTTCAATAGGTATATCTTTATAATCCTCATTTGCAATAGTATAAATTGCCGAAAGTATTGAAACATAATTTAACTTTCTGATTTCTTGTTTTTCCACATCATCAGGGTAGCCTCCAGATTCAATTAAAATACCACTAGTACCCCATTTAGTTATATTATCGCCAAAGGCTCTAGGTTCAAAATCATCATTATAACGACCTACCTGACCTGGTGCATATTTTTGAATGATATTGTTCATAAACACAATAACTTTCATCGCATTACCCCTAACTTCATTGATTTCCTTTTCGTAATTATAAGCTGGTGCCAAATAAGATATTGTAGCTGGTTTATCTGTCCTTTCGGCATTATAATAGGTACTCTGATCGTGTAAATTAAACCCAAACTCTGCATTTAAACTATCTCTAACACGTTTTAAAGTTTGCCCTTCTGGAGATTGTAATCGTAATGCATCTCTATTAATATCAATACCTAAGGCATTTCTTCTGGTAAATTTCTCTGCACCATCTGGGTTTAACATGGGTAAAAAGTGTAAGGTCAATTTTTTTAATATTTTCTTTTTTTCTTTAGAGAAATCATCACTATCTAAAAAATTTAAAATATCAAAAATAGCTTGTGTTGCTGTTGGTTCATCACCATGCATTTGCGACCATAAAAAAACATTTACCTTACCACTGCCAATGCTTATTAAATTTAGATCTCTACCTTCTATAGATTGCCCTACTTTATTCACTTTGAATTTTGAATTTTTACGATAATTCTCAATTAAAGGTTTTATATTATCGTGCTTTATTCTACGTTTGTCCAAACTTGTCTCCTTAAACTTATTGTAAGTATTATAAAGACTACTGGTCATGTCATTAGTTTGAGCCGATGTAAATTGGGTAAATAAGAGGGTAAATAACAGTAAAACTATTTTTGCTTTCATTAATCTATTTTTTAGGGGTTGGTTTAAAATTTAAACCTTTAGTTGCTTTCTTAACTTTATTTAAAAAATCTTTTCCGGGATCTGTTTTTTTAGTTCTATAACCATCATCTACTTCCAACCATAGTGGATGATCTTCAAAGTTGGTATATTCGTAATGCCCAATTAAGTATTGGACAGTATACTTTTTTGCCAAATATTCAACCAGCCATATGTTAGACTTCAGTTGGGCTTTGGTAAGCGGAGTATCTTTAGTACCTCCAACATTTTCTATGCCAATTGCCGCATGGTTTAATCCAATTACATGTCTTGCCATAGTTGTTTCAGCCATTAAACGGTAAATGGTACCATCTTGATCTACTAAAAATTGCGAAGAAACATTCAATCCACTGATATTTACTAGTTCGGAACGCCAATTTGGCAACATTGGTTTTTCAAAAGCGTCATAAGATTTTTGCAGTGTAGGAATAGCTGTCCAATGCAACACAATTATTTTAGGGTCAATTGTTGGTAATTCTTGCTCTAAACCATAACGTAGAGAAAGATACTCAAGCGTAAGGTCTTTTCTTTCTTTATCAAAAACTATAGGCTTGTCAATAATTTTATGAGTTGGCTTGCAAGAAAAAAAGGCTACAAAACCAATTGATATAATACTATTTCTCAATAAAAAAATTGTCCTACTTTCCACTTTTCAAAAATACTAAAGTTTATATTATTAATGGAACATTAAAAAATTAAATAATTGGCAAAAAAAAACTGTCTCAACTCACTAATGTGCTAAGACAGTTTTACCCCTTTATTCTATTAATCAAAATAATTTATGTGTTTTTATAATTATGATTAATATTTTTTTGTTATTCATATATAAAACAATATTCATCCAAAAAACCCTACCCTGAAAACCTATTTATTTATTGACAATCTTATCTTTTTAGTTTAATCGCATGAAAATCAATTTAATAAAATTAACTTGCAAGAGATACTATCTTGAATTTTTTTCTAAGTCTTTCAATAAGCTTTCAGCGGAATTGGTAATATTAGAATAACATTTCAGCCCCCATTTATAAAAAAAGAATAGAAAAATAACCATTAAAGGTATATACCAATACCAAATGTTATTTTGCATAAAAAGGTTTTTATTACTTAAAATTTTTCCAGATACTGGCAATGAGGTAACCAACAATAGAAGGCTAAAAAAGATACTGGATTTTTGTATCAATAAAGAGCGTTTTTTATACTTGGCATAATTTAGTAGTGTTTCTTTAAAATTCCGTTCTGTATTATTAGTAATATTTTTCATCTTATAAATGGTTTGTAAAGACAAAATTGGTAACGCAATAAGATAAGTAATTGTAAAAACACCGCAAGCCATTAAATACCATGGTTCCAATTTGGTTATATTAATCATAATAAAGAATGCAAAAGCAAAACAAATTATTGCTCCAATAGTTTCAGGAACAGCTATTTTACTCAGTTTTGATATGTAACGTTCTTTTGTCATTTCCATAATTATATTATCGGTTAGTATTTTTTGTTGTTCTACTTCTTTAGATAAATTAGTCCAGTGCAATTTCATTTCTTCCAGTTCCATATTACTTTAAAATTTGTGTTTTTAGTTTTTCTTTAATTCTAGATAAGCGTGTACCAATATTTGTTTTGGTAAAGCCAGATATTTCGGCTATCGCATCATAACTTTTCCCTTCTAGATAAAGTAAGACGATTCCTTTTTCTATAATGTTTAGTTTTTTAATTTGCTGATATAATGATTTAATTCTGTCCTCTAAAATTGTGTCACTTTCATCTGATTTATATGTAAGTATTTGCTCAATGGGCACTTTTACCCCATCTCTTTTTTCTTTTTTTAAAAATGTTATCGAAGTATTTAGAGCTACTCTATAAAGCCACGTACTTATTTTTGAAGTTCCTTTAAACGTTTTAAAAGATTTCCATAATTGATATACAATTTCTTGATAAAGGTCTTTTTGGTCTTCAGTACTATTCGTGTAAACAGATGATACTTTAAAAATAATGCCCTGATTCTTCTTAATAACTTCAGTAAATTCTTGTTCTTTGGTCATTCAAAAATTAATTACAACCTATTAGTGTAAGAAGAAAGAAAAAAATCACAAAAAATGATTATTTTTTTATTTTAGTAGTATCAATAACACCATATTGGATTTCTAATTTTTTTCGCCCCCAGGCTCTAGCTGCTTTAATATCTTTACCCATGTAGATATCTATTTTTTTTCGCCAACGGTAGTGCATTTTATCTTTAACAAGATAGATACCATTCAATCCCTCAATTTTTACGGGTGTATTGTGCTTTAGCCCCATTCTGAGTAAATCTCTAGAAACAGCAATATATGGCATCCCAGGTTTTAGACTATCGCCCCATGCGGTTAATTGTGGGCTTCCGTCTGTTTGAGCTCTTGTTGAATTATAAGCCGTAGCAGTAACTTTAATTGTTTTCCAAGTATAAGGATCTTCTATTTTGTCCTTACAGGAAATTAATAAAAAAAGAACTATTAAGATGTAGCTGTTTTTTTGCATGAAAGTCTTGTTCATCATTAGCTATGATGAATGAAAATTACAAAAAATTATCTGAATGAGCGAAATACGCTATTTTAGAAATGATTAAACTAATACCATTATGATGTGAAAGCTTCTGTAAATTTTATACCTAAAGCCTTTTGAATGGCATGGATTTGCTGAACCTCGCTTGGCAAAATCAAGGCTATGGAAACACCTTTTTTTCCTGCTCTGGCAGTTCTTCCACTCCTATGTGTATAATATTCCAATTGTTCTGGTAATTGATGGTGTATTACAAAAGTTAAATCGCTTACATCAATACCACGAGCCGATACATCGGTTGAAACAAGCACTTGCAGACTTTCATTTTTAAAGGCCCGCATTACCTTATCACGATCTCTTTGTTGCATATCGCCTTCTAAAGCTCCTACTGAGAAACCTTCATCCTTAAGTATACGGGTAAGGTTTTGTGTACCAGCTTTTGTCCTACAAAAAATAATCCCTCTCTCCTCAGGTTTACTTTCTAAAAACCGAATTAAAATATCTGTTTTTTTCTTGATATTGGTTATTAGATATTGATGGTCAATATTTGCATTCACTAAATTATTCTCGTTTACGGCTATGCGTATTGCCTTGGGCGACATATATTTTTTTATAATCTTTTGGATTTCATCTGGCATAGTTGCGGAAAACAACCATGTATTTCGCTTACCGCTTGTGTGTTGTAGTATGGTATTTAAATCATTCTTAAAACCCATACTCAACATCTCATCAGCCTCGTCTAATACCAAGGTTTTAATATTTTTTAAATCAATCTCGCCTCTTTCAATAAAATCTATCAATCTACCTGGAGTAGCAACCACAATATGTGTAGTACGTTGAACTCTTTTTAATTGAATATCTATCTTTTCACCACCATAAATACCTTCAGCAAATAGTTTAGCTGAATTGTATTTGGTGAATTTGAACAACTGCTTTTGTATCTGCTGAACCAGTTCTCTTGTTGGAGCCAAAATTAAGGCTTGAATATCATTCTTAGCAGCGTCAATAGAATGCAAAATGGGTAAACCGTAAGCAGCGGTTTTACCTGTACCTGTTTGTGCCAATCCGATAAAATCTGTTTGAGAGTTTAAAAGAGCAGGTATTGCTTTTTCTTGAATTTCAGTAGGGGTAATTATCCCTAACTCTTTCAAGGATTTTACATATGTAGATTGAATACTTAAATCAGAAAAGGTTAACATATATCTATATGATTTTCTGCAAAAGTACGCTTAATAATATTACTGATAAACAATTTATCCGCCCTTATTGGCTCGTTTTAATTGTTTCTTAATTTTACTAATAGCAGACTCAATTGACTTTTCTGGCTCAATGACATTGTAAGCTCCCCAAAATTCAGGATCTGAAAAACCAGAGGCTGCATCACTAATAACAACTGATTTTTTTAGTTTTTCTCTATTTTTCAGTTTCTCATTGTCAATATTGAATTTCCAATCTGTTACCGCCATTTCGCTAGTTAGTGAATAGGTTCTACTGAACAATTTACGTTTGCGTTTCACTTTAAAAGTCAGCTGAACATTACCATAACCATAATACCATTTACCATCTTTTTCACGATAATCAACTCGGTATGCGGCATTTGTAGGATAAACCTTAATATCTCTTGGTTTTTTTCGTACAAAAAGATTACTTGTTAATTCCTGATTTTCCACATTTAAGTTGTAGATAGCACTTTTTAAGGCTAACGTGTTTGAATCAATATATAGTTTGCCATAATATAACGGTTCAACTACCGTATTTTTTTGCCTAAACTTTACAACATAAACTGGTTTACCGTCAATGGTTGTTGACTGTGCAAAACTGAATCGGTAAGAGCCAATCATATCAGTATTAAATATATACTCAGGGTATTTCATTAAATCTATATACAAGGGATTATATGGCCCTCCCTGTAATTTTAGAGCTATTGTATCTAACCTACTGTAATCCGTACTCTTTCTAGCTTTAAACAGTTCAATATTATCCTGTCTTGAAGAAGTGTAAGGTTGTTTATAAACATTTACAATAGCTTCTGCTAAGGATGCATTTTTACGTCCTTTTTTAATAGTTTCTCTGTAAAAAGCTGTCATTAATACATGCTTATTTACATTATTTTCGGCCTTTTTTTTCAGTGTCGCTTTAACTAATGCTTTTGCATCACTCGGAAGCACTAAGTTTACTTCGCTTAGTTCAATCATTGAATTGGTCAACTCAATTTTATTATTTTCCTTATTCAATTGACTTACCGGAATCTCTTTGGTGTCATAACCTAAATATGATATAGTTACAACAGCATTGCCAATACCTTTGGGAACTTTTAAGAGAAACTCACCATCTGAATTAGTAATTGTACTAATATTGGTTTCATTTACCGTTAATGAGGCAAAGACCAATGCATTGCCCGATTCGCTATCAACCACAGTACCACTGTATTCAACATATTCATTCTCTTGATTTGTTTGATCTTGTAACATAGAGAATCCAAACGCAGTGCTTGTTGACAACGTAATACATACAACAAAAAATAGTATCTTTTTTATATAAGGGAAATTAGTAAAGCTATTCATATCTGAAAATATTGAAATTACGGTAACTAATTTAGTGAAAAAAATGGAATAAATGACTATTAACTAAATATTTAACTAAAAATTTGATTTCTATTTAAATTATATTCAGCATTTTCTGAGTAGCTTTAATCGCAGATACTGTTTGGTCAGAATCCAAGCCTCTGGTTTTAAATGATTTGTCATCAATTTGCCAACTAATAACCGTTTCACAAAGTGCATCAGAACTAGATCCTGGAGGGATTCTAACGGCGTAATCGGTCAATTTGGGTAATACGAGCCCTTTATTTTTATAGACCTTTTTTAACGCGTTCATAAAAGCATCAAATTGACCATCACCTTGGGCATGCTCTTCAATTAATTTACCCTCAATCTTTACAGCAACCGTTGTTGAGGGTTTCAACCCCTTAGAATGCGTTAACACATAAGATTCTATAGTAATGCGTTCTTCATAAATATTACTATCCAATACATCGGAAATGATATACGGCAAATCTTCTTTGGTAACCACTTCCTTTTTATCGCCTAACTCTATTATTCGTTGGGTTACTTTTAAAACATCTTCATCATTTAATTGTAAGCCTAACTCTTGTAAATTCTTTTGAATATTCGCTTTTCCCGAAGTTTTCCCTAAGGCATATTTACGCTTTCTTCCAAATCTCTCAGGTAATAAATCATTAAAGTAAAGATTCTTTTTACTATCTCCATCTGCATGTATTCCAGCTGTTTGGGTAAATACATTATCTCCAAGTACAGGTTTGTTGACAGGGATTCTAAACCCCGAAAAGGTCTCTACCAATTTACTAACTTTAAATAATGCTTTTTCATTTACCGAAGTTTTAATTTCGGGTAAAAAATCATTAATAACGGCAACAACACTAGCTAAAGGAGCATTTCCTGCACGCTCTCCCATTCCATTAATCGTAAGATGTAATCCATTAACCCCTGCTTTTACTGCTTCTAATGCATTGGAAACTCCCAAATCATAATCATTATGAGCATGGAAATCAATATGCATTTTGGGATACTTAGTTCTGATAGCCGATAAAAAAGCAAAACTTTCTTCTGGAGATAAAACACCCAAAGTGTCTGGTAGCAATACTCTTTCAATGGACTGTGTTTCTAAAAAATCTAAAAATTGAAATACGTATTCCTGCGAATTACGCATTCCATTACTCCAATCTTCTAAATACACATTGGTTTTAATACCTGCTTTTTCAGCTAGTTCAATTACTTTTTGGATTTCTGTAAAATGCTGTTCGGGTGTTTTTTTAAGCTGGTATTTTAAATGATTTACAGAACCTTTTGTCAATAAATTTTGGACTTTTGCCCCAGTATCTTTCATCCATTTAATAGACAAACCATTATCCACAAAAGACAACACTTCCACTTTATCTAGATACCCTTTTTCGGCAGCCCAATTGGTAATACTTCTTACAGCATTAAATTCACCTTCTGAAACCCTAGTTGAGGCAATCTCGATGCGGTCAACCTTTAATTCTTCTAATAACAATTGAGCAATGGTCAATTTTTCCGAAGCGGAAAAAGAAACACCATTCGTTTGTTCACCATCTCGCAAGGTGGTGTCCATTATTTCAATTTTATGTTTGCTCATTTATTTGTTATAAAAAGACCTCCCTTAGTCCCTCCGAAGGAGGGAGAATTACTCTCAATTTTTTAATAATTTACACAAAGAATCAACTTTCTAATTTCGAATGAAATACACTCCTAAAAAGGACGGGATTTCACAAACTCTTGTATTTCGCCTTTCATATTTTGCAAGTAATCAATATCATCAAAACCATTTAACATATTCTGCTTTTTATAAGAATTGATCTCAAAGGACTCCGACTTACCTGTACTCATCAATGTTACAGTCTGATTGGGTAAATCAACTTTTATCTCTGTATTGGGATTATCATAAATAGCTTCAAAAATTTCTTGCAAAAATTCTTCGCTTACTTGTACTGGCAAAACACCAATATTTAAGCAATTTCCTTTAAAAATATCTGCAAAGAAACTAGAGATTACACAACGGAATCCAAAGTCATAAACCGCCCAAGCAGCATGTTCTCGTGAAGATCCAGATCCAAAATTTCTTCCACCAATCAAGATTTTACCGCTGTATTTTGGATCATTTAATGGAAAATCCATTTTCGGACTATTGTCCGCACTGTAACGCCAATCTCTAAAAAGATTATCACCAAAACCTTTACGCTCAGTAGCTTTTAAAAACCGTGCGGGAATTATTTGGTCGGTATCCACGTTTTCTATCGGTAGCGGATATGCTGATGTTTGTAGTATATTGAATTTATCGTATGCCATTTGTCAATTTATTCTTTATTTAATTATTAGATTAGCTCATCAACTCACGTGGATCGGTTACTTTACCTGTTACTGCTGCTGCTGCTGCAACTAACGGACTAGCCAAAAGGGTTCTAGAACCTGGGCCTTGACGCCCTTCAAAATTTCTGTTAGAAGTACTTACCGCATATTTTCCAGCAGGGACTTTATCATCATTCATAGCCAAACAAGCAGAACAACCGGGTTCTCGTAAATCGAATCCCGATTCGGTTAAAATATCTAAAATACCTTCTTCACGAATTTGTGCTTCTACCTTATGCGAGCCTGGAACAAGCCATGCCGTAACATTATCCGCTTTCTTTTTTCCTTTTACAATAGATGCAAATGCTCTGAAATCTTCTATCCTACCATTGGTACAGCTTCCCACAAATACAAAATCAATGTCTTTTCCAATCATAGAATCGCCTTGATCGTAGTTCATATATTTCAAGGATTTTTCATAAGTAGCTTTACCGTCTTTTACTTCATCAGATGAAGGTATATGGTTGGAAATACCCATACCCATTCCTGGATTGGTACCGTAGGTAATCATTGGTTCAATATCAGCAGCATTAAAGGTATATTCTTTATCAAAAGTAGCGTCATCATCGGTTTTTAAGGTTTTCCAATATTCCATGGCTTTATCCCAATCTGCTCCTTTTGGTGTAAATTTTCTCCCTTTTATATACTCAAACGTTTTTTGGTCTGGGGCTATCATTCCTCCTCTTGCTCCCATTTCAATACTTAAATTACAAACGGTCATCCTACCTTCCATAGACATTTCTTCAAAGACATTCCCAGCATATTCCACAAAATAACCTGTAGCTCCTGAAGTAGATAACTGCGAAATGATATACAACGCCACATCTTTTGGGGTAACGGCTTTATTCAATTTACCTTCCACATTAATCCTCATTTTTTTAGGTTTGGGCTGCATAATACATTGTGTAGAAAGTACCATTTCCACTTCCGACGTACCAATACCAAAGGCAATAGCTCCAAAAGCACCGTGGGTGGAAGTATGGGAATCTCCGCAAACTATGGTTGCTCCCGGTAGGGTAATTCCGTTTTCTGGCCCAACTACGTGTACAATTCCGTTGTTTTCATGACCCAATCCCCAATGGATAATACCGTGTTCTTTAGAGTTTTCTTCCAAGGCTTTTAACTGATTTGCCGATAACGGATCTTCAACTGGTAAATGTTGATTTATAGTTGGCGTATTATGGTCAGCAGTAGCAAAAGTCCGCTGAGGCTCCATAACTTTAATACCTCTATTTTTTAATCCTAGAAAAGCAACAGGACTTGTTACTTCATGAATTAAATGCCTATCAATAAAAAACACATCAGGACCACCTTCAATTTTACGCACTACGTGGGCATCCCAAACTTTGTCAAATAAAGTACTATTCATAATCTAGCTTGATTTTTTAAAATGACTGCGAATATAAAATTTTGTAAAATAACGGTCAATTATTTTTGGACGGGATTACGATGTTCAACGATGTTTTCTATTTGTTGTTTTTTAGTTTGTTATTAAGTAATTCAACGTTAACATAATCACAAATATCTATTTTTCCCTCGGCGGTGTAATCATAATATGTGCTCCAGCAGTGCCAGGAAACATTAACCAAGGATGCCCTGGAGCATTAGGTTTTAAAGATAAGCCTGTAGTTTCTTGGGTGGCAAATGGTGTATAGACCACATACCTGTAATGCGTATTTACATTTGTACCACTTTCAGGATCAAATCCGCCATTTTCACCCTGTAAAATATGCAAAGTAGAAGGGTTTTTAGGCATTTGTAACTTACCATCCTTTGCTTCTTTTTCGCGGATGGATCGTACATCTCCAAATTCTTTCCCTTCGGCTTTTAAGGCTCTGCCCCTTGCCATAAATGGTTCCATACCCTTGTGATACGCCACTACTTGAAATCCATCTTTATTCGGATCATCTGCAATACAGATCATATTATTGGTGCCTTCGCGTAAAGTCGTAAACTTCCCATCGCCATCATAACCATAAACTTTTGCTCCATCTCTTGTTTCAGCAGGTGCCGCCAATACCGCGGAAGCAATCTGTTGTTCTGCCGTTAGTTTTTGATTGGGGGTTTCAACTTCGATTCTAGCTTCTGCATCTTCCATTTTTTCCTCCTTGACATCTTCTTTAGCTTTGGTTTTATCACAAGAAATAAAAACAACTGTTGATAAAATAACGAGTAAAATAATTTTGGAAAGTTTCATATTGATTGGATTTTGATTCAAATATAAATAATTATCCCTACTTTTATCGCTTAAACCAAACTTAAATTTATAGCCATGCGAACCGTTTTATTTTTTACCGCACTCTTAGTTTTGACTTCTTGCAACATGAACAAAAAAGCCGATAACACTAATACCGCAAAAGACTCGACAGATACCGAAATTGTTGAAACGGAAATAAAAGACACATTAGCTTATGCAAAACAAATCCACAAACGTGTTATCACTTTAGATACACATGCGGATATAAATGTTGCCAACTTTACCAAAGAAAAAAATTATACACAACGGCTAGAAAGTCAGGTAAACTTACCTAAAATGGAAGAAGGTGGATTAGATGTTGCTTGGTTTATCGTTTATACCGGTCAAGGAGATTTAAACAAGGCTGGATACAAAAAGGCCTACGCCAATGCAATGGCAAAGTTTGAAGCTATTCATAGATTGACAGAAGAAATTGCACCAGATCAGATTGGACTAGCATTAACTTCTGATGACGTTAGAAAATTAAATGCTGAAGGTAAAAAAATTGCCATGATTGGTGTTGAGAATGGGTATCCTATTGGAATGGATATTAGCAATGTTAAGAAATTTTATGATTTAGGAGCCAGATATATGTCTTTAGCTCATAATGGACATAGTCAATTAGCAGATTCAAATACTGGCGAAAAGGATAATAAATGGTTGCATAATGGTTTAAGTGAATTAGGTAAAGAAGTTATAGCAGAAATGAACAAATTCGGTATAATGATTGACTTATCGCACCCTTCAATTGAAGCCAATAAACAAGCAATTGCTTTGTCAAAAGCACCAGTAATTGCATCTCACTCATCTGCAAGAACCGTAAGCGAACATAGCAGAAATTTAAATGATGAAGTGTTAAAACTGATTAAAGAAAAGAATGGTGTTGTGCAAACGGTAGCCTTGGCTACTTACGTGCATGGTGACAAACAGAATAAAAGAAGTGAGTTTGAACGAAGCGTATATGAAAAAGTATTTGATTCTTTAGGTATAAAATGGCTAGACAGAGGTACGGCAAGAAAATTAGCTGGATCAGAAAGAGATGCTTATTATGCCGCTTATATGAAGGCAAGACCTATTGTAAATGGTAAAATGAAAACCATGAGCAATGCTCCTGGGGCTGTTGATGTTTCTGATTTTGTAGATCACATTGATTATATGGTTGATTTAATTGGTATTGACCATGTAGGAATAAGCTCTGATTTTGATGGTGGCGGAGGTATTGAAGGTTGGTCAGACGCTTCAGAAACATTTAATGTTACACTTGAATTGGTAAAGCGTGGATATACTGAAAACCAGATAAGTAAATTGTGGAGTGGTAATTTATTGCGTGTGCTTGACGATGTACAAAAAGTTGCCAAAGAAATTCAAGCAAAAAGCTAATCATTTTTAACGAACAAATCCATAATTTCATCCTCAATTCGTTTGGGTTTTTGCGTTTTAACATCGATTAAGGCCCAAGTGGTTTTACATTTTACTAACAGTTCATCATCACGATAAATACGGAACATACGGTTTGATCTTGCACCTTTTGCATCTTCTATCCATGTGTAAACTATAATTGCATCATTAACAAACGCCTGTTGCACATAATCGATTTCATGTCGTAGTACAAACCACATTACATTTTCTCTCATTTTTTCCGAAGATAGTTTTTCCCAGTGCATACCGGCCACTTGCTGAGTCCATTTTAGGTAGGTTACATTATTTACATGACCCAGCCCGTCAATATCTTCTAAAGTAACTTTAAAAGAATGTTGAAAGGATACTTTATCTGATGGGATTTTATCATTCATTGACATTAAAATTTTCTTTAGTTTTGCAAGCTAATTAAAACCCATAAATTACACCTTAAAATGAGCAAATACTTTAATTGGTTTTACGATATTTTAATACAGAATAATGTTACGGATGAGGTTGCCATATATATAAACCTATTGGTAAACTCAATTATTATAATTGTACTGTTGTTAGTAATCGATTATGCTTTCAAAAAGATTATAGTAAAAGCATTCCAAACTTTTACCATTAAAAGCAAAACTACCTATGATGATTTCTTGGTCAAAGGTAACTTCCCTAAATACGTAGCTCATATTGTTCCATTTATTATTTTAAGAAAAGTAATTCCCCTTGTCCTAGCTGACTTTGAATTGTGGAAAACTTACTTAATTAAAATTACAGATGTATATCTTATTATTTTAGTGGTTTGGATTTTCAGAAGCATAATAAAAACTACAAAAAACTATTTAAAACAAAAAGAGCATTTCAAGGATAAACCTTTAGATAGTTATACTCAGGTTATTATAATATTTTTATGGTTTATTGGTGCCATTTTTATTTTTTCTGAAATTACGGGTCAAAGCATCGTAAAATTCTTAGCTACTTTTGGTGCAGCTTCCGCTATACTATTATTAATTTTTAGAGATACTATTTTAGGTTTTGTAGCTAGTATTCAAGTATCTATAAATGATATGGTGCGTATTGGCGATTGGATAAGTATGGAAAAATATGGTGCAGACGGTGATGTAGTTGAAATCAATTTAGCAACTGTAAAAGTAAAAAACTGGGATTTAACCATTACCACCATCCCTACCTATGCTTTAATTTCCGATTCATTTAAAAACTGGAGAGGGATGCAGGAAAGTGGTGGGAGAAGAATTAAAAGAGCTTTTATTATTAAAACTAATAGTATAAAGTTTTTATCTCCCTCTGATTTAAAAAAGTTTTCAAAAATTCAAATTTTGACGGATTATATCGCTCACCGACAAAAAGATATTGACGAGTACAATACGGAACATAATTTTGATAAATCTTTAATTATTAACGGGCGTAACCAGACCAATTTAGGTTTGTTTAGAAAATATTGCGATTTGTATTTAAGTGAAAATCCCGCTATTAATGAGGATATGATGATTATGACCCGCCATTTAGAACCTACCGCTAAAGGAATTCCGTTAGAAATCTATACGTTTTCTAGGGATAAACGCTGGATTAATTATGAGCATATTATGGCAGATATTTTTGAACATCTGGTTGCTGCTGTGCCCCATTTCGATTTGCAATTATACCAAGAACCTAGCTCTGAAGACATTCAGGGGTTAAGTAGTTTAAAGAAGTAAAGGTTCTTATGAAATGTAACCGATATAGGCTGGCTACTAAGCAGATTTACTGTGTCTTCTTGGCCTACCTTTATCATCTAAATTTGCCATAACTATACTATCAATTGTTAAAATGGTCTCTTGAGTTCTTATATTTCTGACTTCGCAAGCCATAACAATTGACGCCATTCTATATTTTACTACTTCAATTCCAATTTCAATAATATCGCCTTGTCTGGCAGAACTTTGAAAATCTATTTGAGAGATGCTCTTGGTTACTATTCTATTATTATTCAATTCAATTATGGCACAGAGAGCTGCTTCCTCATCTATCCAAGATAGTAGCGTACCTCCAAACAATGTTCCGTTTGGATTAAGATCTTCGGGTTTTACCCATTTTCTGGTATGAAATTGCATATATTAAAATAAGGTTTTTGGTGGTAAATTTAGCTTAGGTATAGTCAAATCTGTACCTAATGAGGTGTTTAGTTTCTCTATAAAATGTGCTGATAATAATGGGGATGCCAGCTCTAAATTTTGATGTACAAAAAAATGGATTTTGTTTAATCCAAGACCGACCCATTCATTAAGTCGCACTACCCAATCGTCCAAACGATCATAATCACTCTCATGGTTTGCTCCTACATATCTGATAAAAGCCTCATTATTCGTTAAACGCATGTGCATCAAATCTCTTCTCCCGGCGGTATCTACCAATACATTGGCGATGTTGTTTTCATCTAATAATTGATACAATTCATTGGCAACATTAGCGTCGTTATACCAATCTGTATGTCTAAATTCAATAGCCAATGGAATACTTTTTGGCCAATTTTCAGCAAATTCCACCACCCTATCCATATCTTTGGGGGCAAAATTACTATGCATTTGTAAAAAAACCGTTCCGAGCTTTTCTTTTAAATTAGATGCCGCATACACATAATTTTTAATGGATTCTTCTACTTCGTTCAATCGTTTCCAGTGACTAATTTCTTGGTTTAATTTTGGAAAGAATTTAAAATCTGATGGCGTTTTTTCGTACCATTTTTCAAATTGCTCGGGCGGAAAAAATCGATAAAAAGTAGCATTCAGCTCAATACTATTGAACTGTGATGCGTAATAAACCAGCTCATCTTTTGTTCCTCTAGGATAGAACCCTTTTAAATCTTGTCTATTCCATTTGGCACATCCCACATAAACTTCCAAAGGATTATTATCTTTAGTACGTTTTAGTATTTCCTTGGTTTTGGGATGATCCTCAGGTATCGTAAAATCAATAAGTTCAGGATGCTCTACTTTTCCAAATTTCATTACTGTTGATTTATTATAAACGTTATAAACAATCCGATAATAATACAAATGGCAAAACTCATCAACGTACCGATAAGCACATACTCTGTTTGCTTTCTTGCCCCTTTGGTATCACTAAAGCGTAAAATGGACTTCGCTCCTATCAAAAAACCAATGGCAGCAAAATTATTAATTAAAATAAAGGTTAATACTAAAATTCGTTCAAAAATACCAATATAGCGTCCCGCTTTTTTTAAACTGTGCTGCTCTCCCTCCTTGGCTATTTCCTGTTGCCAACGTTCAGTAGCTTTGCCAATAATAAAACCTACCGGAAAAATAACGGTTATATACCCAATTACAATAGCCAACGCTGTTGTAGATGAAAAAAATCCTGCTATTTCTGGCAATACTGCTGAAAACCCATCTATAAGGTACAACCATGCCATAACAATGACAATCAGATGTAACAGCTGGTCTATGATAAAATACTTTAGATTGTCCTTTTTTTGATGCAATTTCCATAAGTCTATAAAAAAATGTGTGATGGTAATGACTATCGGAATTACAAATGCATCCCAATCCTGTAAAAAAATGTAGGTTAATACCCCTGCCAACAAACTATGCACGTACAAATACCACGACTTGCCCTTATAATTACGTTTATGTTTGACCATCTTCGTATTTTGGAATACAAAATCGGTAAGCACATGAGCCAGTAGTAATTGTAACATGATTAGGATGTTATTGCCCATTTTTAGTTAGATTTTACATAATTGCTAATCGCTTTTCCATAACGCTTTAACAATAAAGCCACAGCATCCCAATTTGCTGCTTTTTTGCGATGGTTAACTGCAGATTGATTGATACCTAATATCTCTGCAACTTCTGTCTCTTTCTTCCCTTTTAACAAGTAGTAAGCTACCTCGGCGGAAGCCACGCTCCACTTGCTGGTTACACTATCCAACAAGGCAAAATGTACATTAAATTCGTCATTTAGATTTTCGTCTGCGGTTGTTAACAATAAACGTGGATAATCGCCTTTCATCGTGTCCAGTGTCCTGCCCGAAAATTGAAAAGCCTCGCCATTCGATTCTAAAATAGAATCGCGTTTTAAATTGATATTACCAATACCAATAGCAATTCTAAAATCGGTCAATCCATTTGTTTTCTTATCCTTTGCAGGAATTTTATTTACTGCTGTTTTAATAATAAGCACCAATTCAAGAGCCAGTGATGAATCTAGCACAACACCCTGAAAACTATCGCCCCTGAATATTTTAAAATCCGTATTGTATTCGTTTCTAAAGTATTCAAATTCGGTATTTACAACCGTAAGAATAGTATCTAGTTCTTGTGATGTATAGCTAGTAGAGTCAATTAAATCTCCTGTTATTACTGTTTGCATACCACAAATATATGAAAAATATTAGTCTGTGGGCTAATAATGGTATAATATTAGTCTGTGGGCTAATAATTGTGTAATATTAGTCTGTGGGCTAATAAAATTGGAATTTGTATTTTTGTTGAATAAAGAATCTTACAACATGTCAAAAACCGAATATTATGTTTATGTGATAGAATTGTCCAAGCGTGTATTTACTGAGAATACTCGGTTTAGAGCTGCAAATCCACAATTTAATGGTGTGTTGCAATGTTTATACGTGGGAATGACAAGCAAGACACCAGAAGAACGTTTTAAGCAACATAAAACAGGTCATAGAAATAAAAAAGGGTATAAAATCTCCTCTAATATTGTAGAAAAATACGGTATGTATTTACGTCCGAGTTTATACAATCATATCAATCCCATAAAAACAAGAGCTGAAGCTTTGGAAATGGAAGAAAAATTAGCATTGGAATTAAGAAGAATGCGGTATGCAGTTTGGTTTAATTGACCCCTCGGCCTACTGATAGCTATCGGGACGGCACCTCCCCTTGACCCTTCGACTCCGCTCAGGATAAAGGGCAGGAATTAAATCTAATCTAAAATAAAAAGTTTAAGGAAATCAATCAATTAAAGAAACTCCATTTAAATCGGTTGTTAAAACCTCGCTCATATAGTCAAAATAAGGGCGAATGGCTTTAAAAGCTGAATTGACTTCATTTATAAAATTGGAAGATGTAACTTCTTTGTCGGTATATTTTTTAGTGAAAATAAATTGCTTTTTACGGATCAAATCAATGTTTTCATGCTCTTTGCTAAAACCTTTGGGTGCGGTCTTAACTTCATCGCCTACAAAATTACCCCAAACTTGATTGAATTTTTTATTGTCTAATATGGCTCTTATTTCCGTGGCATCCTGTTCAAATTCTTTACGAATTCGAAACAAATCCTCTTTAGCAGGTTGCCAAAAACCAGTGGCTATAAAAGAATCTCCTGGAGCAATATGCAAATAATAACCACCTCTTAATTGCGGTTTTTGTCTGTGAAAAGAACCTCCAAAATGCGTTTTGTACGGATCCTTGTTTTTAGAAAATCTCACATCCCTGTAGATTCGAAACATTTTTAATTTATCAATCTCGTCATACTCTTGCATTTTATTGAGCAATTCGTTGTAAAATTGTTTTACTTCTACCTCAATAGCTTTGAATTCAGGCTTATGTTCGTTAAACCACTCGCGGTTATTGTTTTTTTCAAGTTTTTTAAAAAAAGTAATTGCTTTTTGAGGTACAGTAGTTGCCATAATTTATTCGATTTCATCCAAAGGTAAGAAAGTTTCTAGACTTTAAAAATCCTTGAATTTAAAATATTTTCATACCTTGCCATAGTTAATCAACTATTAACCAAAACTTTATATTAACTAAACCCAAATCATTATGACAAATTCAACAACAACCAAACCTCCTATCTGGTTTTGGATAGTAAGTGTAGTAGCCTTGCTATGGAACGCAATGGGCGTTGACCAATACTTGGGGCAAGCCTACCAAACAGAACGGTGGAAGTCAATGTTAAGTGATGAACAAATCGAAATAGCCAATAATGTACCTTCATGGTACGTAGCTGTTTTTGCTATTGCCGTTTTTGGCGGACTATTAGGGTGCATTGCTTTGTTATTAAGAAAAAAATGGGCTAGACCTCTTTTTCTTATTTCATTAATTGCAGTAATCATCCAAATGAGTTACCTAACATTTTCATTAAAAATGGCGAATATAATGACGCCTATGATTGTTATTGTAGCCCTTTTCTTATGGTGGTTTTCTAAAAAAGGAATTGCCAAAGGGTGGCTTAGTTAACTTGCGACTTTATTAAACAAGGCACTAGTTGAATCTAGTGTCTTGTTTTCAGTACTTCCACAATATCCGCCAAGGTAAAGCCTTTGGCCTGTAACAAAACAAGGTAATGAAAAAGTAAGTCGGCAGATTCGTTTAAAAACAAGTCATCATTATTGTCTTTGGCCTCAATAACGGTTTCCACAGCCTCTTCACCTACTTTTTGGGCAATTTTATTAATGCCTTCTTCAAAAAGTGAAGCTACATAACTCTTTTTACCGTCAGCGTTTTCCTTTCTTTCTTTTATAATTTTTTCTAATTCAGATAGAAATTCGAAATTGGTTTTATTTTCTTCTCCCCAACAAGTATCGGTTCCTTTATGGCAAGTTGGCCCGACTGGATTAACACTGACTAACAACGTATCGTAATCGCAATCTAACTTAATATCTACTAAATTCAGAAAATTACCGCTTTCCTCGCCTTTAGTCCACAACCTGTTTTTGGTTCTGCTAAAAAAAGTAACTTTTTTGGTGTCAATAGTTTTTTCGTAGGCTTCATTATTCATATAGCCCAACATCAATACGTTTTTTGTATTTGCATCTTGGATTATCGCGGGTACGAGTCCGTCATTATTTTTGTTAAAATCTATCTTCATTTAGTTCGTAGGTTAGTCCCCAGTAAATCAAAGCCTAACAGGGATATTATGATTTTTCAAGTCCTTTTTCAAGGCATTGATTTCAATTTCTTTAAAGTGGAAAACACTTGCTGCCAAAGCTGCATCTGCTTTTCCATCTACAAAAGTATCAATAAAATGTTGATTGTTACCAGCACCTCCCGATGCAATTATAGGAATATTCAATTCCGTTGATAATTTGGCCAGAGCTTTATTAGCAAATCCATTTTTTGTACCGTCATGATCCATGGAAGTAAACAAGATTTCTCCGGCTCCTCTTTGCTCTACTTCTTTGGCCCATACAAATAAGTCCAATTCCGTTGGGACTTTACCTCCCACCAAATGCACTTTCCATTTTCCGTTAATTTGTTTAGCGTCAATGGCTACTACTATACATTGACTTCCAAATTTTGCCGATAACTGATTGATTAAATCAGGATTTTTAACTGCCGAAGAATTGATAGAAACTTTGTCTGCACCACATTTTAACAAGACATCTACATCTTCAATAGATGAAATACCACCGCCAACGGTAAACGGTATATTTACTTTTTCCGAAACATGCAATACTAAATCTGCTAAGGTTTTTCTTCGTTCTTCCGTGGCGGAAATATCCAAAAACACCAGTTCGTCCGCTCCATTTTCCGCGTAAATGGCCGCCAACTCAACGGGATCTCCGGCATCTCTTAAATCCACGAAATTTACGCCCTTAACGGTACGTCCGTTTTTGATATCTAAACACGGTATGATTCTTTTTGTAAGCAAATCTATCGATTATTTAAGATGTATTTTCCTAATTCATTTAAACTAATTCTATTTTCATAAATAGCTTTACCGATAATAGTTCCCTCACAGCCTAACTCATCTAATCTAGGTAACTCATTAAAGGTAGAAATTCCTCCTGAGGCGATTAATTTTATACTAGAGGTATCTTTTAAAATCTTTTCGTATAAATCAAAAGATGGGCCTTGCAACATACCATCTTTACTAATATCCGTACAGATTACATATTCAATACCCTCTTTTTGATAGTCGTGAATAAAAGGAATTAATTCCTTATCCGATTCTTCTTGCCAACCGCTAATGGCAACTTTTTCGTCCATTGCATCGGCACCAAGAATGATTTTATTAGCACCATATTTTTGAATCCAACTTTTAAAAGTTTCTGGATTTTTAACCGCAATACTACCTCCTGTAATTTGGTTTGCTCCGCTTTCAAAAGCAATTTTTAAATCTTCATCGGATTTTAATCCTCCTCCAAAATCAATTTTTAGATTTGTTTTTGAAGCAATACTTTCAAGCACTTTGCAATTAACAATATGACTTGCCTTAGCTCCGTCCAAATCTACCAAGTGTAAATATTGAATACCATGCCCTTCAAATTGTTTGGCAACTTCTAATGGACTTTCATTGTACACTTTTTTAGTTGTGTAATCGCCTTTGGATAAACGTACACATTTGCCTTCAATAATGTCTATGGCAGGAATTATTCTCATGTTATATCTCAGCTATCATCCCTAAAGTCCCCTCAAGGGAACAATTCTTAGAGTGTTGATTAATTATAAAACTACCTCGGCACCTCAACCGATTGGATTATCATTTCAATGACTTTATCAGTTGTCATACCTTCCATTTCACGTTCTGGGGTTAAGATGATTCTATGTCTCAAAACAGGAGTCATGGCTTTTTTAACATCTTCCGGAATGACAAAATCGCGACCTTGAATCGCTGCAAAACCCTTGGCTGCCATCAATACCGCAATACTTGCCCTAGGCGACCCTCCCAAATATAAATGTGGGTGATTTCTTGTTTTGGTAATAATTTCAGCTATATATTTTATAATTTTTTCTTCTACTAATATCTCAAATATTTTAGAACGGTATTCCGCCAAATCTTTTTCAGAAAGTACAGATTTTATTAATGTTTGAGGTAAAGCTCCTTTTCTATCATTATGCGATTGGATTATTAATACCTCTTCCTCTAAGTTAGGATACCCCACATTAATTTTAAATAAAAAACGGTCTAATTGAGCTTCTGGCAAGGCATAAGTACCTTCCTGCTCTATGGGGTTTTGGGTTGCCAATACCATAAATGGTGGTGGCATCATATATTTTGATCCATCAATAGTAATTTGACGCTCTTCCATAACTTCAAACAAGGCAGCTTGTGTCTTTGCCGGAGCACGATTAATTTCGTCTATCAATACCAAATTAGAAAAAATTGGCCCTTTTTTAAATTCAAAATCCGAAGTTTTCATGTTCAA
Source organism: Aureibaculum sp. 2308TA14-22 (assembly GCF_040538665.1). Taxonomy (NCBI): domain Bacteria; kingdom Pseudomonadati; phylum Bacteroidota; class Flavobacteriia; order Flavobacteriales; family Flavobacteriaceae; genus Aureibaculum; species Aureibaculum conchae. The sequence goes on along the minus strand of NZ_JBEWXT010000001.1, from coordinate 1,096,283 downwards.
CACCGAGGTTCCCAATACATCTGAAGGCATCAAGTCGGGCGTGAACTGAATTCTATTAAAGTCTGTTGTAATGGTTTTTGCCAACAGCTTTGCCGTTACCGTTTTTGCCACACCAGGAACACCTTCAATCAATACATGGCCATCCGCCAAAAGGGCGACTAACAACAATTCCATAAATTCTTCTTGCCCTACAATTACTTGATGTAACTGCTCTTTTATTTGTTCTACTGCCGTTTTTAACTTACTTAAATCTATTCGGCTGTTAAATTGTAAGCCTTCCTTATCTGGATTTTGCTCAGTGTTTTCCATTTTTATACAGGATTTTTAAATTTTTCTATTGCAGCATTAAGCTGTATTAATTCTTCTTTTGTAATGTTATTTTTTTGATGGATGCTATCTATCTGGTTAAAAAGTTTCTTTACATCTTCGATGTCGTGTCCGCTTCTTGACGCTACATAATTATAAAAATTATCGTTAATAGTAATCGTTGGCACGTGTAATTTTGTGCGAATATACTCCAACAAATACGTTATTTTATGTTCCGCTATGTTTTTATGCTCCGATTTTTCGTAATACATATTCGCAATAGTTCGCGTAAATGCCAATGTTTGATTTTTTAAAGGTGTGATAATAGGAATGTGTCGCTGTTTGCGTTTCCCTTCAAAAATGATAAAAAACAACACACCTATTAATACAGTGTAATATGCCCATTTTAGGCTTTTTGTACCCAGCAAGTACTGCATAGGCGACGTCATTCTACTTTTGCCTGTTTTATAATAGGCATCCCACAATATTGGTTTTGAACTATCCAGATAGGACAACACCGATGCCGTGTATTGTTGATTTGGTGATTTTAGAATAAAGTAATTGGTAAAAGCCTCGGGGAACGTATGAAAAAAGAAATTGCCTTTTCCATAGTTATATTTAATGAAGTTAATCCCTTCGGAAACTCGTTCATTATCCCCGTTCAAATATCCTGTTTTTCCCAAAGCGACAGCATTTGAAGTGTCAATTTTAGAAAAGGTTGTGTTATAAAAATTGCGGTCAAAATGAAATTCTTTGGTGCTCAAATTTTTATTGTAAAACTTAAAAAACACTTTTTCTTCAAAGGCTTCGGAAGAAATACCTTCTGTTTTAAGATTTAGAGTATCTATAGTTATACCGTGCGTGGATATAAACACATCATTGCCCTTATCCACAAATTCTAATAATTTGTTAAACTCATCTTCGCCAAAGTTAATGCCATCATCCACAAAAAAATAAGTGCCATTCTTAGTTTCATCTTGTAAAAATGAATAAGGCGGTATATTAATATCTTGAATTTCAGTATCTGGAAAAATACTAGTTAATTCGTTTCGTAGAACGTAGGTTCCATAAGGTAACTTGTGCTTTGCGGCATACGTTGGAAACCAATTTAACGGTTTTGGTTTGTTATATTCCACATAAACAAAGGCCAAAAACAATAATATGGCAACACCTAGCATTATTTTAGATCTTTTGCTCAACTTATTTAATGGAATTTGTTAGTTCGTTAAACTGCTGTTCCGCTTTGGCAAACTCGGCTTGGTTGAGTTCAAAATTACCATACCAAACAAAATCGTACAGATAGGTGCCCGAGGCAAATTGTTGTTTTAAGGTAGTCGATTCTATTTCGCCAATATAATCTTCGTTAGTTTTTTGCTGTTGCCAATCAATAAGTTCTGCATTAGATAATTTTTGCAATACCAAAAGGTAATAATACCGAACCGCCAATCGGTAATTTTTTTGAGCAATGGCATTTTTAATCAAATTGGGCAGGTCTTCGCTCTTTATTAATTCTTCATCTTCGGTCAATCGTACGGTAGATGTATTGGTTTTGCCCGAAACAATACTCTGTGTATTTACTTTTAAGAAAAATTTTATCAATAAAAACAATACCAAAGCAGCAATTGCATACGGTAAAATTCTAACAATAATACCCATAATTCCTGAGGCGATCTCATTACCAAAAATCCATTCTAAGAGGTTTAAAAACACCCTATACAGCCAGTTGAAGCCCCTTTCTAACAGTGAAGGTTCTCTCTTTTCAACTTCGTAGTTAAAATCCCTATCTGCTTTATATTCCTCAAGGTTATCTATATCAAACTTTTTGATTTCAATAGTCTGGGTATCAAATTTGACCTTTAACGAATCTTTCTGAGCCATCCCGCTAAGGCAAATAAAAACGAATATGTAAAAAAGAAGGTTTTTCAAAAGTCTATTGGCCTAGGCTATCAATTTTTTCAATGGTTCCGGTTAGGTTTTTTTGTTCATTTAAATCGTAATAGATGAAAACCGAGGCAATTAGGGTTATTGATGACAATACAAATTTACCTATATAGGAAATCACATTTAACCCAATATAAATTGGGTCGCTAAAAATACCGAATACCTCGGAGGGATCATCTGACCCAAGTGCTGTACCCTGATCAATCATCTGGTAAACAAATGCGGGTACCGAAAAGGCATAACCTAAAACTCCAACCAAAATGGTTACAACTAACAATACGCCAAAAGTATTCCACCATTGCCCTTTTATTAATGTGAAACTATGAGAGATAGAATCGCCAACACTTTTACCTTCAAATACTAAAATAGAAGTGGCCAAAGACAATACTACCCATAAATAGATGCCCGGCAGATAACATAAAATAGCTCCAAAACCTACCATTAATACTATAAGAATACCTAAACCTAAAAACTTCCAGATATTTTTAAACGTATTTGAGCGAATTTCTGAAAAATCAGCTACACCGTTATTTGAAATATATGATTTTATATAGTAGAGTGCAGTTAGCGATACCATAATATAAACTACCATAGCCGCCAGCATCAATAGGCCCAACCACCCGAAAAGCGTACCGAACACACCAAAAAATTCTGACGGGTTTCCATCTCCTGTCATACCTGCCATATCACCCACAGCTCCAATGTAATAGCTGAAAAATAATACCATTAAAATTGAGCCCACTAGAATAAATGGTCCTGCAATTTTTATAACTGCACTAAAATAAGATTTCCAATTCTCCCTAATAAACTTAAAAGTATCATTGATAATAGCTCCTAAATCACGTTCTTTTTTAAATTCGATAAAACTATGGTTCTGCATATTCTTGATTTTGTTTGGTTAATTTTATAGGATAAATAACATAATAATAGATAATTGCATAAAGTGAAGCCAAAATAATAAAAATAGCAAGCCAATCGGGCATTTCCGTATGTCGGGTTACAAACCCTTCTAAAAATCCGGCTACGATAAAAAACGGAATGGTACTGACCATAATCTTTAAACCCGCTTTTATGCTTCGCTTAAAAGAATCCAACCGTGTATAAGTGCCTGGAAAAAGTAGTCCATTGCCCAATACCATACCCGCACATGATGCAATAACAATTACCGATATTTCTATAGTTCCGTGAATCCAGATAGTTCTAGTAGATTCCCATAACAGGTCATGGTCGTAAAAAAAATATAAAAAAGACCCGAGCATAATACCGTTACGCATCATAATGTACAACGTACCTACCGAAAAAAGTATGCCCAATACAAAAGCGTACATTGCCACTCTGATATTGTTGATTGTTATTGCTACTGCCATTGCCATTTGACCGTCTTGTTTATAAACTGCCATAGGGTCACCTTTTGCTATATTTTCCAACGTCATGTTTACGTAAGAATCACCTAAAATCAGTCGTACAAAATCACCATCTTTTGCGGCAGAAAAAGCACCAACTACAGTAAAAAAGGCAAATACCAAAAACGCTATCAATAATTGTTTATGATGCTTGTAAAATGCTAACGGAAATTCTGTTTTAAAAAAACTGACCAACCTGTTTTTGCCCTCTTTTTTGGTTTTATAAATCTTTTGATGAGCATTTGAAGCTACGGAATTCAAATACTTTACCGTATTGCTATTGGGGTAAAAGGTCTTGGCATAGCTGAGATCATCGGTTATTTCAATATAAAGATCTGACAATCTATCGGGCGAAATCTCTTGTTTATTAGACAATACATTTTCAAACAACTGCCACCGTTCTTTATGTTTTTTTACAAAAGCCGCCTCTCGCATTTATACTAATTTATTCAAATGTTACTGGTAATAAGTAATAGTTTTTTTATAATTTCGTTTGCTTAAAAAATGTACGTATTACCTTGTACAAATAAAGGCAATAAATGGATAACTTTCAAATAGAAACGGCTCAAAATGTAGGCATCAATCAAAATGTAGCCAATGTAAGTACAAGAATAGGTTCGTTTTTGTTAGATGGGCTGATTATTGTCGGCTACGCCATTATTATGAATTGGGTTTTAAATGCCATTGGTCTAGAGCCTGACATGGAGTCCTGGATGATTTATCTGATTATGGGATTACCCATATTTTTTTACAGTTTACTCTTTGAAGTATTGATGAATGGACAAACACCAGGAAAATACGTAAATAAAATACGTGTGGTAAAAATTGATGGTTCCAAGCCCACCTTTGGTAGTTATTTATTGCGTTGGATGCTACGCTTAATTGACATAAGCATTGCTTCAGGATCGGTAGCCCTATTGACTATATTGCTAAACGGAAAAGGCCAGCGTTTAGGGGATATTGCTGCTTCTACAACTGTTATTTCAGAGAAAAAGCGTGTTACCATACACGATACTTTAGTTGCTGATATTCCTGACGATTATGTCCCTACCTTTCCTCAGGTAACCATGCTTTCGGATACCGATATCCAAACGATAAAACAAATGTACCGTACTGCAAAACGAAAAGGTAATCACGGAGTTATTGTTAAATTACACAAAAAAATAATTGAAATTACGGATATAAAAACTGATTTAAAACCAATTGATTTTGTGGATACGATTATAAAGGATTACAATTATTATACGCAACAATAAAGGAAGCCCCACCCTAGCCCTCCCCTGTGCCTCCGCTAAAGCTATGGCGATACGCGGAAAGGGAAGGGAACATTGAATGGATGAAATTTATAACGAGCTAATTGGAATTTAGGACTTGAATTTTGAGATTTATATATAATTTATGACGATATTTTACGCTTTAGATATATTAGGTACTATAGCATTTGCCATTTCAGGTACTCTAGTTGCTATTCATAAAAGGTTTGACCCTTTTGGTGTTTTTATTATTGCATTTGCAACTGCAGTTGGTGGTGGAACATTACGTGATGTTCTTATTGGCAGAACGCCTGTAGGCTGGATGCAAGATTTAAATTATGTTTATGCTATAATTGGTGCTACAATCTTTGCTATTATTATCAGAAAAAAGATAGATTATTTAAGCACTTCATTATTTTTATTTGATACGATTGGGTTGGGTATTTTTACCATAATTGGAACTGAAATTGGTATTCAGCAAGAACTACACCCTATAATATCGGTGGCTTTGGGCATGATGTCGGCCACTTTTGGAGGCGTGATACGCGATTTGCTCTGTAACGAGATACCCGTAATTTTTAAAAAGGAAATTTATGCAAGTGCCTGTATTGCTGGGGCAATAACATTTTTAATTTTGACCGAATTTAATGTTCCTGTAAATATCAATTATATTATTACCTCCTTAATTGTAATAATAATTAGACTAATTGCCGTTAAGTTTAAGTTGAGTTTACCTACGATATACAGGTAAGTTATTTAAAAATAATATATTGCAACTATAACGGATATAACCGCAATGCGGTTATACAGTTGTTAGAGTTTAATCAAAAAATTAAAAGGAGTACCAAAATAAAACCTTTTGAAGTAGACTTACGTTTAGAGAAGTCGGTTATTTTCTTTGAAGGTGACCAGATGGAAATAGGATATTTTCATCATAAGTTTACAGTTACACTGTGAAAGAGAGTTCTTTCAAACATTGTGAATGTTAAAAACTTATGTTAAAGAAAGTGATTTTTTTTGACAAAGTCAAGTTCTTTGGTCATCTTCAAAGAAAAGATACTTAAGTTTTCCAATCGCAAAGTGCTTATCTGGTCAGTATAAGCCCAATACGATTAGAGGGTTTTATTTATGTTATTGATTTATTGTTTTCGAATTTTTATGACTCCGTCTTTTTACAATTAAGAATTTTTATCTTTGGTAATTACCAAAGGAAAAATTTAGAAAGACTAAACCTAACAACCGATAACGGTCCATACTCCTAAAGTCGTACGGCAGTTATCCGGACGTTGTGCGTCATTTGAGAAAACTCGTTACTCAACCAAAATCATAGTTCACTCAATATGACTTTTCTAATTAAAAGAACTGAATTATTTTCGAGAAACTAAATAACTGAAAAATGAAATTCTCGATTACAATAATACTTCTGACCTTTTCATTTCTGTCATTCGGACAAGAATATCAGATTGAATATGGAAATAAGCGATATATGAAATATCATTATCATTGCTCTCACGATAATGGATTTACGTTAAAAAAGAGACTGAAAGACGGAAAATATCTTGTAAAATCTAAAGAAAATCCCGAATTGAATTTAATCGAAGGTTATTATAAAAATCGTAGAAAATTTGGAATTTGGAAAATATATAGTCCTTATGAAAAAACAACTGAATATCAGACTTTCCAAAAAGGTCAATTACTAACCGAAAAAGGAATTGACAGTTTAGGAAGAATATTTATGGAAATAAAACATACCGAAAATATGGAAATCGGAGTTTATTATGGTTATCATTCCAAAGAACAAATAAGATATAAAGATGAATTTTGGAATAATAAAAAAGAGAAAGTAAATATTTCAACTGCAACCTACTTTTATCCAAGTGGAAAACTGAAAAGTGTTACACGTTATAAAAACGGAAATGGACACGGAAAATCATTTAAGTATTATGAAAACGGACAGAAAGAAATGGAGTTTGAGTGGTTTAATGATAAACAAGTTGGAATCTGGAAATGGTGGAACGAAAAAGGCGAATTAACTAAAACAAAAGATTACACAACTGAATAAAAACTACTGGCAACAACTGTATAACCGCATTGCTAGTTCTAGCCTACTTACGAAAGTCCTCGCGGACTTTCTATCTGTGATTTATTTGCTAACTTTAGTGCTTAAACACACAACGAAATCATACACAAACCCGTTGTAGGTAATTAAAGACTGAAATTATGAACAAATTATTGATTTTGATATTTATCGTTTTCGGGATACAAACTGACTGGTTGAATGAAACCAAATTGTCAATATCTGAAACTGATAAAAATGCTGTTTTGATTGGCAACAAAGTTGTTCATGAAAAAGATGGAAAATCTAAAATAACAGAATATAAAGCGGGTGAAAAAAAGAAAATAAAAGTAGAATTCGTTCATACCAAATTAATGGATATTGAAATGAATTTTTACGAAAAAAACGGATTTGTGTTCGGAGAAATAATAAATGGAAAAGATGTTTTGCTTTACAAAAGAAAACGTTTAGAAAGTGAACCTTATGCAACTCTAATTGATTCAAGAACTTACTTCAAAAATGAAACCGAAGGAATCAATTTAATCCGTAAAGTAAATATTTATGAAACGGACAAGATTGAAGATGTTAGAAAGAAACTGAATAAATTGGAATTTGAAACTAAGAATTTAAACGGAGATGATTACATTCGAATGAAAGAAAAATTCGACCGAATCACAAAAATTGACAAATAAATAACTACCTACAACAATGGCTATAAGTAATTGCTGGTTCTCGCCTACTTCTGAAAATCCTCTCGAGCTTTCTATTATGTTTTATTTTCAAAAATAGGAGCTGAAAGACGCAACAAACCATATACAAACGCATCGGAATTCATCAATTTGCTAACGCTCGGGTCAGCTATGGCTGACTAAAGTTCCTACTGCTAACCACTTTTTTAATAATCACCCAACGTCTCAGCATTTTGGGCCAGAGCAACTTCCAATTGTTCATCATTAGGTGCTTTACCATGCCAAGCGTGCGTGTGCATCATAAAATCTACACCATTACCCATTACAGTATGCAGTAATATACAAACTGGTTTTCCTTTTCCAGTTCTGGTTTTTGCTTCTTTTAATCCTGCAATAACAGCTTCAATATTATTGCCTTTTTCAACTTCCAGCACATCCCATCCAAAAGCTTCAAATTTGGCTTTCAAATCGCCCATTGGCATCACATGGTCAGTTGCTCCATCAATTTGCTGTCCGTTATAATCAACCGTAGATATTAAATTATCAACTTTTTTACCCGCTGCATACATAATGGCTTCCCAAGCTTGACCTTCTTGCAGTTCGCCATCACCATGAAGCGAATAAATTAAGGAATCATCACCATTCAGTTTTTTAGCTTGAGCAGCTCCTATGGCCACCGACATGCCTTGACCCAATGACCCTGATGCAATTCTAATGCCGGGTAAACCTTCGTGGGTTGTTGGGTGTCCTTGTAAGCGTGAGTTTATTTTTCTGAACGTAGCAAGTTCGGATACCGGAAAAAATCCACATCTAGCCAACACACTGTAATATACCGGAGAAATATGCCCATTCGATAAAAAGAAAAGGTCTTCGTCTTTACCATCCATCTTAAAATCAGTGGAGTAACTCATCACTTCTTTGTACAGAGCGGTAAAAAATTCAGCACAGCCCAAAGAACCGCCAGGATGACCGGAGTTTACGGCATGTACCATTCTAACTATATCGCGTCGTACTTGTGTGGTAAAATCTTTTAATTCTTGTGTATTGGGCATTTTATTTTGTATTTAAAACGGTGTAAAAATACAAAACCCTAAACAGATTAAAATTTATCGTTACTATATTTTTTTGGCGAGTTATTAACAGCATTAATAAATCAAAATTGCTGTACCATATTTTAGTACCTTTGATCTCATTTACTCATTCAGTTAATGAAGACAAAACAGCTCAACAAATGAAAAATATATTCAAAGTACTAGTATTCATTTTTGCTCTACAAACTATTCATTCCCAAGAAAAAAGAGCTAGAGATTACGGTGTTGAAATTGGTGTTTTAAAAACTGGAACGTTGAATGCCATTACCGATGTTAATGGCGTAAAAGTTGGTCATACTACTTTAATCGAAGGCGATAGTATTAGAACTGGAGTAACTGCTATTTTACCACATTCAGAAGATATTTTCAACCTTAAAGTTCCTGCAGCCATTTATATAGGTAACGGTTATGGGAAACTTGCAGGATATAGTCAAGTAAAGGAACTAGGAAATATTGAAACTCCTATAATTCTAACCAATACATTAAGCGTTCCGGTGGCATCCGACGCCTTAATTACTTATACATTAGAACAGCCCGAAAATAAGAATGTACGTTCCATAAATTCCGTGGTGGGAGAAACCAATGATGGCTACCTCAACGATATTAGAGGTAGGCATGTCAAAGAAAAACATGTACTTGATGCTATAAAAAAAGCTAAAATTGGAAAAGTTGATGAAGGAAATATTGGTGCAGGAACAGGAACGGTGTGTTTTGGGTTTAAAGGTGGTATTGGTACATCGTCAAGGGTAATTCCAAAATCGTTGGGCGGCTACACCGTGGGTGTTTTGGTGCAGACTAATTTTGGCGGTGTATTGGAGGTTAACGGAACACCAGTTGCCAAAGAGTTGGGCAGGTATCCCTATAAAAACGATATGGAAGCGGACGGTTCTTGTATGATAGTTGTTATTACAGATGCTCCCATTGGTTCAAGAAATTTAGAAAGAATGGCAAAACGAGCTATGTTAGGGTTAGCAAAAACAGGAGGTATTGCTTCAAATGGTAGTGGAGATTATGTTATCGCCCTTTCCACCGCTAAAGAAAATCTAATCGACACAAAGCAGGATTCCACTTACCATAAATTAAAAGAATTAAAAAATAGTGAAGTAACACCTCTGTTTTTAGCAACCATTGAGGCTACTGAAGAAGCTATAATTAACTCACTGTTTGCAGCTAAAGATATGGTAGGAAGGGATGAACATGAAATAAAAGCACTACCAATTAATGATATTCTAAAAATCATGAAAAAGCATAATAGAATTAAAGAATAATTTATCAACCTCACCCCTGAAAACAGGGTGCTTTTTTTCACTAAAAACCATCTTTTAAGCACATAGGCTTTCATTTACTTTTGTTTTAAATAATTTTAAAAACAAACATGATGAAAATCCTAACCACACTTTTAATTGCCATAGTATTAATTTCTTGTAATACTAAAACTGTTGTTAATACAGAAACCAATGAAGCTATTATCCAAAAAGAAAAAGCTCATTTAAATCAGGTAAAATATACAAATGCCATTCAGGTTTACGGAGAGCCCCAAAAAAGTAACAAGAAAAAAGTTACAGCAAAAAATCTTTCGGTTGAACAGTTAAGCATTATAAAAGAATACTTTCCAAATAAAGAATATGAATCTAAAAAAATGTTTTTCTTGGAGGCTCTATGGGAAAGGCCAACAAATGCTGAAATTACCGTTTGGTATTTGTTTATAGAAAATGAGTGGAAACCGATTAATGTTTTACCAACTGCTTAATCTCCTTTTTTTGAGAAAAATTATTGAGCTAATTGATGTTCCTTTGTTCCATTAAAAGATTGAATTAAAATTGCTATTCCCATTACCAATGCACAACCAATTAAATTGAGCCATAAATAGCCCAGTAAGGATTTTTCGCCTTGACTTTCAGGCAAAAACATAGCAAAATAATAGATTCCAATTACAATAATTTGTGTAATCAAAGCTGCCATAAAAACAGCATTGCTTTTAACATATTTTATAAAAAATGCCAATAAAAATATTCCCAGCACATTGCCGTAAAATATGGAACCTATTATATTCACCAACTGTATCAGGTTATCAAATAAATTGGCAACACAGGCAATTAAAATTGCAATTATGCCCCACGTTAGTGTAAACCACTTAGAAGCCACTAGAAAATGTTTTTCCGACTTTTCTGCACGAACATTTCTTTTGTACAAATCTAACGCCGTTGTAGAACCTAACGCATTTAACTCTGACGCTGTTGATGACATTGCTGCGGATAAAATAACTGCTAATAATAAACCTATTAAACCTCTAGGTAAATTATTTAAGATAAAATGAATAAAGACATAATCTTTGTCGTTTGTTTCCACTTTTATATCTTTTTCTTTTGCTGCTACCTTAATCAATTCTCTTGCCGCTTGCCTATTTTCTTTATCTTCTTTATTAACTTCTGATATTTGTTTGCTTAACTTTTCATCTTCAGTTTTAATAAATTCGTTAATTAAAACTTGCTTTTTGTTAAAAATTATCGTCTGTTCATCTTGCAATGTTTTATAATCTTCCGAATAAGAAGAATTCAAAACTGTATCTGTTGCAGTAGGACTGAAATTAAGTGGCGTAGCATTGAATTGATAAAACACAAATACCATAACCCCAACCAATAGGATAAAAAATTGCATAGGTACTTTTAGTAATCCGTTAAACAATAAACCTAATTGCATTTCTTTAATTGATTTTCCTGAAAGATACCGCTGTACTTGACTTTGATCAGTACCAAAATAAGATAGTGCCAAAAAGCTACCGCCAATCAGACCACTCCAAATAGTATATCTGTTATCAAAATCTACAGAAAAATTGAGAATTTTCATTTTGTCACTGGCACCTGCAATATCTAGGGCTTTGGTAAATGTAACGTCCGCTGGTAATGCATTAACAATCATAAAAAAAGCGATGACCATGCCAGTAAAAATAACCACCATTTGATGTTTTTGGGTAACATTTACGGCTTTAGTACCACCAGAAACGGTGTAGACAATGACTAAAATTCCGATAATAATATTAAGTGTAATCAAATCCCACCCCAATACTGCAGACAATATGATAGCCGGTGCATAAATAGTAATTCCCGCAGCCAAACCTCTTTGAATTAAAAATAAAATAGCAGCCAAACTACGTGTTTTTAAGTCAAAACGACTTTCCAAATATTCATAAGCGGTATAAACCTTAAGACGGTGGTAAATGGGGATAAATACCAAACAGATAATGACCATAGCAATGGGCACACCAAAATAGAACTGCACAAAACCCATTCCGTCATGAAAAGCTTGGCCCGGAGTTGACAAAAAGGTAATAGCACTGGCCTGTGTGGCCATAACGGATAGCCCGATGGTCCACCATTTTGACTGATTACCACCACGAACAAAATCTTGCACATTTTTACTTCCTCTTGTCTGCCAAACACCATAGGCAACAATAAAAATTAAAGTACAGATTAAAATTATCCAATCAATTTGTTGCATAATTATTTTTTAAGAAAAGAATTTCGTAATTATATAAAAAAGTATCATATAAACTGCATTTGCTACAAGTACCCAAGTATATAATTTTTGCCACGTATATTTTGGTTCTTCAGTCATCTCTTATTTTGAATTATCTCTTTTTCCTACAGAAAGCATATTAGCAAATAACTTATACGCACCAGGTACGCCTGCGGGTAGCTCTCTAAAAAAACTAATACCTGTATATATAAAATGTCCTTTGCCATATTTTGCGACTAAAAGACTTCCTTTTTTAGAAGATTCACCTTTGTCATTCATGGCCAATATTGGCGTAAATTCTTTACTCCATTTATTTGGAAAATATAAACCACGTTCTTGAATCCATCCATCAAAATCTTTAGATTCAATTAAATTAGGTGTACTTAACAATCCATATTTTTCAGATAAAAAACCAACGACAGCATCTTCTTCCACTACCCTATCTCTAGACAGCTTCAACTCGTAAGGTGCAACTTTATCTACTTTTAATCCTCTGCTGGTATTGTACTGTACAATCAAAGTACCACCATTTTCTACATAGTTATGAAGTTCATCTTGATAAAATTTGGCTTGGTTGCTGATATTATATAATCTAATGCCCAATACAATAGCATCGTATTTTTGTAAGTTTGTTGTAGCAATATTATCTTCGTTCAACTCCTCTACCTTATAGCCAATTTGAGTCAAACTTATCGGGACTTGATCTCCTGCCCCTTGAATATAACCAATTAAATTTCCCTTCTTTTTAATGTCCAACCGTACCAATTTAGCTTCTGATGGCATTAAAATAGTTTGTTTAGGTATATGGTCGTAATTAACGTTTATCAATTCTTTGGTGAAAATTTCCCCATCTATTGTTACCATGGGCGACATCAACCCTTCACTTTGCGTGTTTGGAGGTGTTATAGTAAAAACAACTGTTTTTTCGCCACCTTTGTTGGGAATGGTAAAATCTATTTTTTCAGGACTTACCTTCCAATCCGTAGGATAGCATAAATTAACCGTACCAGAAAGATTATCCTTAGTAGATTTTATTATTACAGGTATTTCCTTTGGAGAATTATCCGCAAAAATATTCACTTTATTTGAAATTTTAGCCGTTACTTCGGGTAGTATCTCAAAAGGTTGATAGACCTCTCCTTTTACTGGATCATTATATTTATAGACTATGTTTTTTTGAATATTAATGGCTTGTCCATCAATTATCAAACTAAAAACAGCGGATGCGTTTTTTAACGTTTCAGGATTCCCTATCTGTTTTTTATCTTCAACTTTATACATCCCCAAACTACTAACACCAGTTAACCAATAAGGAGCTGTAAATTTCTCTTTTTGAGAAATATAAAGTTCTTCGGAAGATTTAAAAGATTCATTATTGATTAGGTTAATACTTTTAGCAAACTCTTGAACTCCTAAAGTTGTTTTGTTAGAAGTCACTAAATCAACCGCTAGTAATTCTATAGAAGCGTCACTTCTGTTTATAGCCTCAATATCAATTTTAACTTTTTCATTTAAAGCACTAAGTGGAGTTTCTGCAACGGCTTCTAAGTACAATCCCGCACAAGCGGCAATAATATTTTTAATTTCAGGAAGCTTTAAAGATTTCCAATGTCCATCGGCTAAACCATCAATCAATTTATAAGCCTTTAACAACTCTGGGATACTTTTCGCTGGATTCTTAAAATCATAATTCAATTCCACTTGATTTAAAATATCAGCAATAATTTTACCGCCTTTTACTCTGTTCCAAGAAGTGTCAATACCATCAAAAATGTTTCCATTTTTTGGCATCTTTCCCTTTAAAAACTCTATATATTCTATTTCAGAACCCCTTGAGCCTGTACTACCAAAACCTTGCGATTGGTGCTGACTTCTACTTAACGAAGCTATTTCACTGTTGGACAATCCGCTTGACGGATAATATACCCCCATATCGAAACTTAACAAATTGGATTTATCTGCCTTCTCAAATTTCTCTCGACTACCGTAAAACCACCAAGAGGTATTAAAGAATAAATTTTTGGGCTGCCAAGGCTCGTACAGGTCATGGCTTTTAAAATTACTATCTCCCACCAAACCAAAAGCTTCAAAACTTAGCATAGCCGATGAAGTGTGATGTCCGTGCGTAGTACCAGGCGTTCTATGATTAAAACGATTGATGATTATATCTGGCCTAAATTTTCTGATGATAGAAACTACATCTTTCAGCACCTCATCCTTATTCCAAATGTTTAATGTTTCATCAGGGTGTTTAGAATAGCCAAAATCTTTGGCTCTGGTAAAAAATTGTTCGCCTCCGTCTGTTCTGCGTGCTGCTAATAACTCTTGCGTTCTAATTACGCCCAAAAGCTCCTGTAATTCCGGGCCTATTAAATTTTGCCCTCCATCACCTCTAGTTATAGACAAATAACCAGTTCTGGCTTTTACATGATTAGAAAAATAAGAGATTAATCGTGTGTTTTCATCATCAGGATGTGCAGCTACATATAAAACCGTACCTAAAAAGTTTAGCTTTTTTATAGATTCATATATCTCTGCACTATTGGGTTTATTAGGTTTTTGAGCATTTATAGGAAAAACAAAAAGAAGAAATACTAGTAAAATTACTATTTTTTTCATGGATTTTATGGAGTCTAATTAAATCTTAGGTTCACAAATCTACTTAAAATTTACGATTGTGAATAAAACGGTAAAATTTATTTTTTTCGCTCCTATATATTCGTCTATATTTGTATGCACAATCAAAACCAAGATTTAGATGAAATTTATAGTTTCAAGCACACAACTATTAAAACAACTCCAAGTTTTAGGAGGTGTAATCAATAACAATAACACATTACCCATTTTAGATAATTTTTTGTTCGAATTGTCTAGCAATCAGTTGAAAGTTTCCGCATCTGATTTAGAGACGACTATGACTACGGTTATAGACGCCGAAGCAGACGAAGATGGCACGGTTGCCATCAATGCGAGATTGTTGCTGGACACCTTAAAAACTTTTCCTGAACAACCCTTAACCTTTACTGTTGAAGAAAACAACACGCTTGAAATTAGTTCTGAAAGCGGTAAATATGCTTTAGCCTATGCTGATGGTGAGGAGTTCCCAAAAGCGGTTGAATTGGAAGATCCAAGCAAAACAGTTATTACTAGAGATATTTTAGCAACAGCTATCTCTAAAACTATTTTTGCTTCCGGTAATGATGATTTGCGTCCTGTTATGAGTGGTGTTTTCTTTCAATTTTCAAAAGAAAATTTAACTTTTGTAGCAACTGATGCCCATAAACTGGTAAAATATACCAGAAATGATGTTAGTGCAAGTGAAGTTGCGGAGTTTATAATGCCTAAAAAACCGTTGAACCTATTAAAAAATATATTATCAGGATCTCAAGATGATGTTAGTGTAGAATACAACGATGCAAATGCAAAATTCACTTTAGATAAAACAGTTTTGGTTTGTCGTTTAATTGACGGTAAATACCCTAATTACGAGGCTGTTATACCTAAAGAGAACCCTAATAAATTGACATTAGAAAGAGGCTCTTTTTTAAATTCCGTTAGACGTGTTTCTATATTTTCAAGCAAGACCACACATCAAATACGTTTAAAAATGGCAGGTACAGAATTAAATATCTCTGCTGAAGATATTGATTTCTCAAACAAAGCTGATGAACGTCTAAAGTGTAACTATGAAGGTGATGATATGCAAATTGGTTTTAATTCTAAGTTCTTATCGGAAATGCTTAGCAATTTAGAATCTAATGAAATAATGTTAGAAATGTCCTTGCCAAATAGAGCGGGTATTTTAACACCAATTGATGGATTAGAAGATGGTGAGCATATTACCATGTTGGTTATGCCTGTTATGTTAAACGGTTAATAGTTGTTCAGCATAACCCTTGTAGTAGATTATTGGACATATTTGACTGATTTTAAGACTAATCGGTATGTTTTTTGTTAAAAAAACGGTTTACTATCAATACCTTACCATTTGCTTAGAAAAACCCACTTTTTGTTTATTTTGTTGTAATGCAAAGAAATTTTTAGTACATTAGCAGTCTTAATAGAATCCCCTAAATTCTATTTTTTATCATTTTTTGTGTTTTTAAGATTAATATTATTTTTTAGAATATTATTAATTTTTCGTGTGTAAAAGCGAAGTGTAACTAAAGTAACTCTATGAAAAGAACACTACTCTCCATTTTAACATTCTCGGTATTCTCCTTTGTAGCAGTAGCACAAACTACTGACTACTCAAAGGTTGTTTTTAGCAGTAAAATATATGAATACAAAAATGACGAACCAAGAACTCAAGAACTAGGTATCGATAGGGATTTATTGTCTAGTATTGTCGATAATCTTGGCGATTCCCTATATACTGAAAAGCAAAGAAAAGACATAGTTGATAAAGCATGGTTGGCATTTTCCAACCCTAAATTATTTGATTTTGTATTTAAAGATTTTGCCGTAAAAACCATTAATAATTGGGGGCAAGTAAATGCAAAAGGTGAATTAGTCTTGGAACCCAATCCATATCTTACCGAATGGACTATCAACAGTGATGAATTTCCCTATTTTCAATTGGCTTTAAGCAAAATATTAAACCACTACAATCTTATCACTTATGGTGATGATGCCGAAAGTGTACAATCTTCTTTTAACGAACTGTTAATTACGAAAAATATTAACTTTCAAGACCCTAAAGAAGATGATTGGGCGTATTCTTATTTAGAAACAGTTAATAAAGAACTAGCCCCTAAAGGATTAGTAGCCTTAGTAACCAAAGGTTATTACAATATAATTGTTTGTAAATTAGAAAAGAAAGAAGAAGTTACCAAACTTTTCAAAAAAATTGAATGGGATTTTATTCAACCTTAAATTTTAATAAAAAAATTATACTCAAATAATTAAAAAACCGTTCTTTAGGGAGCGGTTTTTTCCACACAAAACCAAACCAGCTATTAATAATAAAAAATTCATGACAGTATGAAGAACATCATATTACTATGTTTAGCGGTTATTACAGTTAATGTTGAGCTTTGGTCACAACCTGATTATTCTGAAATACGTTTTCACAGTACCATTAAAGAATATAAAAAGGCAAAGCCAAGTATGGAAGGTCTTGAGTTTAAAAAAAGAGATGTAGAAGATATTATTACATTATTGGGCAGTTCTTTCTATAACGAAGAAGAAATTACCGATATAACCGAAAAAGTATGGTTGGCTTTAATAGACCCTAAAAAATTTGATTACGTTTTTAAAGATATTGCTGTACAATCCATTCCCAATTGGAATAAAAAGAATTTCAGAGGAGAAATTGTTATAGAACCTAATCCGTTTTTAGCAAAATGGACCAAAGCTCAGAATGATGTATTGTATTTTAAAGAAGCTTTGGGTCAATTATTAACGTTTTATAAATTAATGGGGTATAGCGAAGATGCTAAAGGCGTAAAAAAGGCATTATCTAATATGCTCCATACAGAAAAATATAGATTCAGATCAATATATCGTGACGATTGGCCAAGCTTTTATTTAAGTTCTTCTAATGCCGCAATAAATTCTAAAGGCTTAACGGCTATGTTATCCAACTATGACTTTTTTGTTTGTAAAACCGATAAAAAAGAAGAATTAGTTGCTCTTTTTCAAAAACTAGATTGGTCTTTTGATATTCCTCAAAAATAAAAATAACCCAATTTGATTAATACTGAAACTCCTTCATTTTGAGGGAGTTTTTTTAGTATCTTCCCCCAATGAATTTCTTAGCACATATTTATCTTTCAGGTGATAATGACGAGCTCAAAATCGGTAATTTTATTGCGGATGGAATTGCTGGAAATAAATATAAAAATTACCCTCAGGAAGTTCAAAAAGGCATATTGTTACATCGGAAAATAGATTCCTTTACTGATGTACATTCCATAGTTCGAAAAAGTAAAAAAAGATTACATCCCAGATATAGACATTATGATGGTGTAATTGTAGATATTTTGTACGACCATTTTTTAGCTAAAAATTGGTCTATTTACTGTAAAACAGATTTGGATGATTACGCTCAGCAGTTTTATGTTTTATTAGAATCTAATTACGACATGTTGCCCGAAAAAATAAAGCAGTTGCTACCTTATTTGATAAAAGGCAATTGGTTATACAATTACAGCACTCTTGAAGGAATAGAAAGTGTATTGATAGGTATGAATAAACGTACTAAAAACAAATCTCAAATGAATTTAGCAATAGAGGATTTGAATTTGTACTATTCTGAGTTAGAAAATGATTTTACCGATTTTTTTGAAGATTTACGAATTTTTTGCCAAGAGCAATTAAATCTTTTACACAATTAACAATAACAAACTGCTGCAACTTTTAACTGTGCTTTAACTTGTATTGCATTAAAATTACAGAAAACGAATTCCAATATCTAATAATTGGTCCTTGAATGTAGATATTTCTCAACCATTTTTCCTATTTTCGCAGTCTCAAAAACCCATCTATTTTTACTATAAAAATTCAAATAATAGTTGGGTTGATTATCTAGATTATGGAAGAAAAGAAATTTGACGTTAATTCACTTATAGGTTTTTTATTATTGGGTGCTATTATGGTTTGGTATATGTACACCAACCAGCCTACACCAGAAGAGCTTGAAAAGCAAAGAACCGAGCAAGTACAAGATTCAATTCAAAAAGCTCAAGAGCAAATTGTCCAACCCAATACTAAGGTTGTTGATTCCACAATAACAACAATAAATCCTACAGATTCAGTAGCATTAGCCAATGCTCAAAGTCAGTTAGGTGCTTTTGCTTATAGTGCTACATTGCCTTCTGCCAAGGATAATGAGACTACCATTGAAAATGACTTATTAAAAATAAAAGTCTCTAACAAAGGTGGCCAAATTACTGAAGTTGAGCTTAAAGACTATAAAACATACAACCAAGAACCATTATATCTGATTAAAGATAATAATGCCAATTTTAATATCAATTTTGCTACAACAGATAATAGAACCCTAAATACCAAAGACCTCTTTTTTGAACCTTCACTGACGAGTAATGGCGAAAATCAGGTGCTTTCTATGAAGTTGAAAGTTTCAAACAATCAGTATCTGGAATACCGCTACGAGATTAAACCTGGAGATTATATGCTCGATTTTGCTATAAAATCGCAGGGTATGGACAGAGCCATAAACACGTCGCAAACGTTGCAACTAGATTGGGATTTAAAAGCGTACCGTCAAGAAAAAAGTTTATACACTGAAAATATGTATAACTATTTTTACTACAAAGCTGATGATGATGTGAGCTATTTAAGTGGTAATGATGATGACGAATTAAAAGATGTAAACTGGGTTGCTTTTAAACAACATTTTTTTACTTCAATTTTAAAAACAGGTACTTCTTTTAGTTCTGCCAATGTTGTTTCAAAAGATTTGGTTGAAGATGAAGAAAAGGATACCATTTTCACCAAACAATACAGCATAATAGCACCATTAGACATGAAAAATGGTGAATTGAATTATGCAATGAATTGGTATTATGGTCCAACAAAATATAATGAATTCAAAAAATATGAAGGAACAGGTTTAAAAGAGGTTGCCGATTTAGGTTGGGGAATCTTTGGATGGATTAACCGAATCATCTTTATTCCTATGTTTACTTTTTTGAGTGCACATATGACTAATTATGGATTGATAATTATTTTAATGACCATTTTAGTCAGAATAATTATGTCTCCAGTAGTATATAAATCTTATCTGTCTAGTGCTAAAATGAAGGTGTTACGCCCTGAAATGCAAGCGATAAACGAAAGGTTAAAAGGTAAAGAAAACGCCATGAAGCGTCAGCAAGAAACCATGGCATTGCAACGAAAAGCGGGTGTTAGTCCACTTGCAGGTTGTATCCCCGCGTTGATACAAATGCCAATATTCTTTGCTTTGTTTCGGTTTTTTCCATCGGAAATAGGTTTACGTCAAAAAAGCTTTTTATGGGCAGATGATTTGTCTTCTTATGATATGATCGCCAAGTTACCATTTAAAATACCTTTTTATGGAGACCACATAAGTTTGTTCCCCATTTTAGCATCTGTTGCCATCTTCTTTTATATGCGTATGACACAAAGTCAACAAATGAATATGCAACAACCTACACAAGAAGGTATGCCAGACATGGGTAAGATGATGAAATACATGATGTACTTCTCTCCTATTATGATGCTTTTCTTCTTTAACAATTACGCCAGTAGTTTAAGTTTATACTATTTTGTATCTAACTTATTAACCATTGTAATTATGTTGGTAATTAAGAGATTTATCATTGACGAAGATAAGATTCACGCTCAAATACAAGAAAACAAAGCCAAGCCTGAAAAGAAAAAAAGTAAGTTTAGACAACGTTTAGATGACGCCATGAAACAAGCACAAGAGCAACAGGCACAGCAGAAAAAGAAAAAATAATTTCAATTAACTATTTATTAAAATCTAAAACCGAGACAATTCGTTACGGTTTTTTTGTGGTAGATTATACCAACTCCTTCAAAACCTGAATCCCTTTATCAATCTCATCCTTAGTATTATACTTACTAAAAGAAAAACGTACGGAAGTATGTTCTGCTTCCTCTCTGGTCAAAATAGCGTTCAGTACATGTGAGCCTTTTGCACTTCCGATTTTGCTAAAATGTAAAAATAATTCTTAGACAGATATAGATAATTACCTAACCTTCAACCAACTATTTCTTCTTTTCTCTACTTTTTTACCAGTTTTTTCCTGTAAATTGGTGCTATATGCTTTGTTTGTATCAAAAATAAATTGTGTTTCTTTTTGCTGACCAAAACGTTTAAAAATTAGCTTTACGGTTTGGTTGGGTTTAAATTGGGCAAAATATTCTGCCTGTTTTGTTTCTGAAGTTATGGGTTTGCCATCCATGGAAATGATTTCATCACCATAAGCCAACCCAGCTTTATATGCCGCACTGCCAACATTGGGATTGGAAACCACTTTAAAATTACGGAATCTAGCTCCTAAACTCAATTCATTTTGTTTGGGTTGTTCAAAATTAACACCAAAAGAAGCTAATAGTGTTTTATAATCTGGCATTTTACTATCAAAAATATAGTTGGAGAAGAAATTTGTTGCAAATTCTTCCCCTGCATAATTACTCAAAACATTTTGTAAATCTCTAACGGTGTATGGTATTTCTGCTTTTCCATGTGTTTGCCAAAGTAGTTTTAAAAAATCGTCGAGATTTTTGTCACCCTCCATATTTCGTAATGATAAATCTAAAGCCAAGCCTAAAACACTTCCATAGGTATAATATGAGATAAATGTATTTTCCCTGTTTACAGGATCAACCGATCTGGCGGCGTCTACAAAAGGTGCTTGATAACTCATTTCAATAGGATTAAAATACTTGCGTGCTGGTGAATTCCATACATAATTAAGTCCTCCATCCAATCCTTCAACATACTGTTTTGGAGTTATCAATCCCGCTCTACATAAAATTAAATTTGTATAATAACTAGTAAAGCCTTCGGCAAACCATAATTCTCCAGACATATTAGCTTCTGTATAGTCAAAAGGTTCTAAAGATTGGGGTCTAATACGTTCAACATTCCAAGCATGAAAAAACTCATGCGAAACCGTTCCAATATTTCTTTCCATACCACCATTGACCAGGCTTCTGGTACTGGTTAAAATGGTAGAATTTCTATGCTCCATACCATCACCAGAGGCATTGGGAATATAGCAAGCCAAAAAAGTATATTCTCCAAAATCAAAATCTGGTAATTCTCCAAAAACAGCTTTTTGAGCCAAAACCACTTTTTTTACTTTTTCAAAATATTCGTCAAGTTTTGCTTCTGTTCCGTTGTGGTGTAATGCAAAATTTACTTTTTGCTCTTTTTTTCCATTATTTACCATAAAACTTCTCACAGAATGATTGCTGACCTCTGTAGGGCTATCCATAAAATAATCCAAATCAGGTGCGTAAAAAGTGTTATTGCCCAAGTTTTTGAGTTGTGTGGCTACTTTCCAATCCAAATCTTTACGTACATTAAAAGTTACGTTAATAGGTCTGTCTTCATAATCAATAGCATACATAAAAGTTGCAGGAATGTTTAAATGGGCGTGTGTTTCATCAATTTGACTATAGGTACCATCTCCCCTATTTCCAAATAAGGTATAAGTGACTTTTACCGTACCATCATGACTACCTATATTCCATTGATGTGGATCAGAACGGGTAACCGATAGTTCATTTCCTTTACTATCCATAGCTTTAAAATTGTACACGTTTTTAGCAAATTCGTGAACGGCATACCTGCCGGGAGAGGTTCTGCTCATACGTAATTGTAATACCTTGTTTTCTAAATTGGTAAATTCGGCTGTAATTTCTGCTTCGTGATGCACAGCATTTTCAAAAGATATGGCGTAATTGTTTGTAGTTTGGCTAAAACCGCTGATTGATAAAAATGCAGTTAGAAGTATAGTAAGAAATGTATTTTTCATTGTAGTTCTGTTAATTATGATTTTTTAAGGTCTGAAATTTGATTAAAAAGTGAAACTTAAAATTTATGAGATTCCTCTCCCGATAGTTATCGAGACCGAAATGACAAGTTTACAAACAAACTGATGCAAAGCATTTAAGAAATCAAATTTCCGTCATTATCCCATTTGGCAATGTCACCACGTTTAGATTGGTCAACGCATTTTGATAACCAAACCTCATCATATTCAAAACCGTGGGCCTTTAATACATCATCAGGTACTCCATCCCATACATTGGGAGTGTTGCCTTTGTATCCTAAATCTTTAATACCCATTTTTGAAGTATAGTAACCTGTTAACGTTAAGTCTCTCATTTTAGAAAAGAATTTTTCGCCTTGTTTATGCTCAGGTAATGCTTTTTTAGGGTAGGCAATTAAGTCGCAAACTACCAATTGTTCCTCAGTTGTACATTTTTTAAATTCTTTACCATAATTTCTGTTACAAAAACTATCTAACCACATTATACCACCTCTTATTGGCATTTGATGGAAAGGTAAATCCTTTGCTATAAATTCTATAAATTCAGGTACTTTAGCATCGGTAGCAGAACCAAAACTGTCGTTTTTTGGCAAAATAATATCACATAAAACAGCAATGGTTTCTAACTCATGTTCATTAAAAAATGTTTCTTCATGTAATCTTTTATCTCTAGCTGCTTCTTCAGGTGTACGTCCGTAAAATGGAGTGTCTTTTGTTTTGGGTAATGCAATTTTAGAACTATCTTCTTTAGGAGCACAGCCTTGTACTGTTAACCCTACGGCAACAGAACCTAACAATAATGACTTAATAGTATCTCTTCTATTCATCATACTATATATTTTGTTTTTTTAGTTCGTCTATAATATAATCGCAAGTCCGCCAAGATAACGCTAAAATAGTCCAAGTAGGATTTTTATCCGCTTGCGAAACAAAAGGACCACCATCTACTATAAAAACATTATCAATATCGTGTAATTGCATGTATTTATTAGTCACTGACTTTTTTGGGTCGTTGCCCATACGTGTAGTACCTACTTCATGAATAATCTGTCCGGGTTTAAGCAAACCATAATCTTTGTCTTCACCAGGTCTTTCTCCACTAATCACTTTTCCGCCCATGGCATCAATAATTTCATCAAAAGTTTTAACCATGTGCTTGGCCTGCAATTTTTCGTTTTGGGACCAAGTATAATTAAAACGTAAAACGGGTATACCCCATTCATCAACCATATCTGGGTCTATTTCGCAATAATTATCTTCTCTGGCTATACACTCTCCTCTACCTGCCATGCCTACAATAGAGCCATAAAATCTTTTAACATCATCCCTAAGTGCATTACCGTAACCACCAACTTCTTCATTAATATATTTATTTAGACCATTAGCATTAAAGCCAAATCCATAAGATGGCATTCCTAATCCACCCCAAACCTCAATATGGTAACCTCTTGGGAAATCCAGTTTTTTATCATTCCCCCACCAAGGAGAATACAAATGCATATTACCTACACCATCTTCGTTATAGATTTTCCGGTTCATTAAATCGGGTATAAACCCAACTCGATCTGCTCCTGTAGAATCATGCAAATATTTACCCACCATTCCACTACTGTTGCCTAACCCATTTTTGTGATTCTTACTTTTAGAGTTCAACAATATTCTGGCAGTACTACAAGCTGAAGCTGCTAAAACGACAACTTTAGCATTGAGCTGATATTCTTTTCTGTCATTTTTATTGATATAGATTACTCCAGTAGCTTTGCCGTCATCATCCGTAACTACTTCGCGAACCATAGCATCAGTAAATAATTTTATTTGTCCGCCAGATTTTTGAGCAGGAAAAATAAGACAAGAACCAGAAGAAAAATCTGCATACACGCTACAAGATCTACTACATTGGTTGCAATAAAAACAAACGCCCCTATCCTCATTAATTTTCTTGGTCAAAATAGATAATCTTGAAGGAATTACCGGAATACCCAATTTTTCTGCACCTTTTTTATAATACATTTCGTGCAATCTGGGTTTTGGAGCAGGTAAAAAGAATCCATCAGGCTCATTGGGAATGCCTTCTTTACTTCCAAAAACACCAATTAGTTTATCAACTTTATCATAATAGGGTTTTACATCGTCGTAAGAAATTGGCCAGTCATCTCCCAACCCATCGTGACTTCTTCGTTTAAAATCCAAAGGACCAAAACGTAGCGAAATTCGCCCCCAATGATTGGTTCTACCGCCTAACATCCTAGAACGAAACCATTCAAATTCAGTTCCTTTTTTTCTGGTGTATGGCTCTCCATCTATTTCCCACCCTCCATAAGCAGCATCAAATTCACCAAAGGCTCTAGTTGTCCCAGCTCCCCTTCTCGGAGACTCATAAGGCCACTTTAATTGATTTTTTTGTTCTAGGTCTGCGGGATCAAAATGTGGTCCTGCCTCAACAACGGCAATGTTAAGCCCAGCTTCTGAAAGTATTTTAGTAGCCATACCTCCACCAGCACCAGATCCTACTATAATTACGTCAAAAACTTCGGGTGATTTCTTTATTTGCATATGCGATAAATGTTTCTCCTCAAATATAGAAAAACTAAACGATATTTTATTTTACAATAACAATAAAATAGTTGTTAAATAGTTTTAATATTGCAAAATAATAGAATTAGATGAACTATATCCTGTATGATGGAGTTGTCCGCAACAACTTATTGCCCTTTACGTATACAAGACCAGTTGCAGATATAAGAGTAGGTATTTTAACCATAAGAGAAAAATGGGAGAAATATTTAGGGCTTACTACCACTACCTTGACCGAAGATTATTTAGAAGAAAAATATCCAATGGTTGAAATGGAAACCAACGTAATGATAAACGCTTCTTTTTTACCTACGGAAAAATTGGCAGTTATGGTGCAGGATTTGCAAGAAAACGAAGCAATCTATTATAAAGATGAAATTGTAGCTTTTTTTACAATAGAAACACAAGAAGAAGTCGATTTTCAATCATACACTCCTATTATTTATGATGAGGAACTATTACAATTAAAACGTGTTAGCGATATTTTTTCGTTAAATGCTAAAGCTATTCAATACGATTTTAATTTACTTACTAAAGATAGAAAATCTGAACCTATACCTAATACCGTAAATTGTATTAATAAGGGAAATATCTTTATTGAAGAAGGTGCTAAAATGGACTTTGTTACTCTAAATGCTTCAGAAGGTCCGATATATATTGGTAAAAATGCAAGCATTTGGGAAGGCTCAGCTGTAAGAGGACCATTGGCTCTCTGTGATAATGCAGTTATTAAAATGGGTACAAAAGTTTATGGTGCAACTACATTAGGCCCTTTTACTAAGGTTGGGGGTGAATTGAGTAATGTTGTAATATTTGGATACTCTAGTAAAGGACACGATGGGTACTTAGGGAATTCTGTAATTGGTGAATGGTGTAATTTAGGTGCGGACACTAATAATTCTAACTTAAAGAATAATTATGCCCATGTTAAGTTGTGGGATTATGAAACTGATCGTTTTGAGAGCACAGGCCTACAATTTTGTGGCTTAATGATGGGCGACCATTCTAAATGCGGTATTAATACCATGTTCAATACAGGAACCGTTGTAGGTGTTAGTGCAAATGTCTATGGTAGTAATTTTCCTAGAAATTTTATCCCATCGTTTTCTTGGGGAGGAGCGTCTGGTTTTGTAAGTTATAGAGTAGACAGAGCTCATGAAGTTGCCAAAATGGTAATGCATAGAAAAAATATGGTGTACAGTAAACAAGACCAGCGTATTTTAGAACGTGTTTTTGACCTTACCAAAAAGTATAGACACTACTAAAAAATTACGCTAAAGTATAACGTAATTAATAAAATAACACCCCTCTTCTATTTCTTAAAAGTTTAAAAACACCCTTTTTTAAACTTTATCTAGAACTTTTTTTACTTTTCATTTATTTTACTATTTTTAAGTTAAAAACTTAAATTTCAGGAGTTTAAATTGTATTTTATGTTCCAAATCCTTAAAAAATGTGTTAAATATTCCTTAAAATAGTACTATTTATAACATAGTACTGTAACAAAAAGATTTGATGCTCGTCTATTAAGTGTAAATCAATTAAAAACAAACAGAAATGAGAACTTTAAAAAATCAAGTAAAATTAACTTTAGGAAACGCATCTAGTTGTATTTGGAATACAAAAAGACGTTACAACTAAACAAAAGAAAATTAACAATAAATCTAAAAAACAAAATTATGAGAACTTTAAAAAATCAAGTAAAATTAACTTTAGGAAATGCATCTAGTAGTATTTGGAATAAAAACAGACGCTACAAATAGATTAAAACAACTAACCTTAAAAACTTTAAATTATGAACACATTACTAAAAACAACGACAGAATCGTGTAGAAATACACTCTTTTCACCAACAAAAATTAGTAAAAGATTATTGTGGACCAATTATAGACAATATAGTTATTAATTAAATATGAAAAGTCTTCTAACAAACGAATAAAGATAAGCCTTAATCGACTTATCTTTTTTTTGTATCAATTTTAAAATCAATAAATCATTTGTCTTTAGAGTCTGGAACAGGATCATAACCACTTCTACCCCATGGATGACAACTAAAAATTCGTTTTATTGATAACCATCCACCTTTAAAGAGTCCATGCTTTTGTAAAGCTTCAACCGTATAGTGAGAACAGGTTGGTGTAAACCTACAACTTGCAGGCGTATAAGGTGAAATAGCTGTTTGGTAAAACCTAACCAGCAAAATAAACGGATATGAAAGTATTTTTTTTATTTGTAATATAATTTATAACGAAAAAGTAGTGCCGTCTTTGCCATCTTTCAATTGCACACCAGCTTCCGCCAATTGATCTCTAATTTGATCTGATAGCTCCCAGTTTTTATTTATTCTAGCATCGTTACGCATATTAATTAATAGTTCTACAACATTATTTAATTTTTCTGAATTATCTATTACTGTTACGTTTTCTAGTCCTAGTACATCAAAAATAAATGTATTAAAAATAGATTTAAAAGTTTCCAAATCATCAGATGCTAGCGTCTCTTTTTTCTCTATTAAAGTGTTTATTATTTTTACGCCTTCAAAAAGTTGGGCAATGAGTATGGGGCTGTTAAAATCATCATTCATAGCATTATAACAACTTTGTTTCCAAACTTCAATATCCACCGTAGATGTTTTGCCTTCGTGAATATCTTCTAACTGATTAACAGCATTCATTAATTTATAATACCCTTTTTCTGATGCTTCTAATGCGTCACTAGAAAAGTCTAACACACTCCTGTAATGTGCTTGCAACATAAAAAAACGGGCTACAGTTGCTGGAAATGGTTTATTTAAAATAGTATTGTTACCTGTTATTATTTCGTCAGGCAAAATATTATTTCCAGTTGATTTTGCCATTTTCTTTCCATTTAAAGTCAACATATTTCCATGCATCCAATAACGAACTGGAGATTTACCTTTACTGGCTTGTGCTTGTGCTATTTCACACTCGTGATGTGGGAACTTTAAATCCATTCCACCACCATGAATATCAAACTGCTCCCCTAAATATTTGGTACTCATAGCAGTACATTCTAAGTGCCAACCTGGAAAGCCATCGCTCCAAGGTGAAGGCCAACGCATGATATGTTCAGGTTGGGCTTTCTTCCACAACGCAAAATCTTGTGGATTTCTTTTTTCTGATTGCCCATCAAGAACTCTTGTATTATGAATAGCATCTTCTATATTCCTTCCACTTAAAATACCATAATGCTCTTTTTCATTGTATTTTAACACATCAAAATATACGGAACCATTAACTTCATAAGCCAATCCTTTATCAATAATTGTTTTAATAATTTCAATCTGTTCAATTATATGTCCAGTTGCAGTTGGTTCTATACTAGGTGGTAAAAAATTAAATTGATTTAATACATTATGAAAATCAACAGTATATTGCTGGACAACTTCCATCGGCTCAATTTCCTCAAGCCGAGCTTTTTTAGCAATTCTATCCTCTCCAACGTCAGCGTCATTCTCTAAATGCCCAGCATCCGTAATATTACGTACATAACGAACCTTATAGTCTAAATGTTTAAAATAACGATATACCAAATCAAAAGACATAAAAGTACGCACATTACCCAAATGGACATTGCTATATACAGTTGGTCCACAAACATACATACCAATATAACCTTCTATTAAAGGAATAAAATCTTCTTTCTGATTAGAAAGTGAATTGTAAACTTTTATTTTTTGTTGTTTATACAACTCCATAAAAACGTTCTTTTTTGAAACCATAAAGGTAACAACATTTTATGTACTAAAAAACCTCTAAATTTTAAAAACTTAGAGGTTTAATTGAGTTAGTTTACTTAAAATTTAATTAGGGAAACTTAATGTACCATATTTAACATCCATTTTAAATTTAGCATCTTTTGGAGCTCTAATAGTTATTGTCCTTTTTACTTTTATTTTTTCTCTGTCTGCCAATACGCCCATTATTATATTTCGTTTTTTGTCAACTTCTGCTTTACGGTTTCCAACTTTTCCGTTTATAATAATTCTTCTTTCATTTGCACGCTCCTTATGTTGTGCCAATTGTTTCTCCATCAATTTTTTACGCTCTTCTGCATGCTTTTTACGTTCTTCAGCCATTTTTTTTAATTCAGTTTTTAAAACAGCCTTATGTTCTTTTGCTTTTTTAGCATCTTTTTCCCATTTAATTTTATTCTTTTCTAAATTTTCCTCCATTTCTTTTTGCCATTTTTTTAAATAGCCTTTGTCTTTTTTATATTTTTCATAATCAAATTTAGGTAGCTTATGGTCAAAATGAAAATCGAAATCTAACATTACGGGTGCCTCGGCAA
Source organism: Aureibaculum sp. 2308TA14-22 (assembly GCF_040538665.1). Lineage (NCBI taxonomy): Bacteria > Pseudomonadati > Bacteroidota > Flavobacteriia > Flavobacteriales > Flavobacteriaceae > Aureibaculum > Aureibaculum conchae. Next base: position 1,066,629 of record NZ_JBEWXT010000001.1, on the reverse strand, counting down.
CTTCTGGTAGCACCAAAATATCATTTAAAGAGTGTAACCGATCATTTAGGTGGTGTAATTCAACTTCGGGAAAGTCGAAGTCAAAGTCAAAGTCATGATGTTGCTGTCCATTAATAATAACGTTTTTACCATTTGAGGAAAATAAGTAGTTAGACACACCTGTAGATCTTGATGAAATTTCCACTTCGCTTTTATTGCCAACTGCTTTAAACTTCCAGTTGTCCAAGATTTTTTCAGCCTTTTCTTTCTCTACCCCTTCTATTTCTATAATGGCTTCAATACTTACTTTATTCTTGTTCCATGTTTCAATTTTCACATCCGCATTTCTAGTATTAACGTCTATCACCACACCTTTGTTTGTATTGAATTCTTCATTATAAGTTCTACGATGGTTTTCCTTTTGAGCAATTAGACTTGTACTAATAAATAAGATTAATACTGCTATTTTATATTGTATTCGTTTCATTTTGTAATGTTTTATTTGTTTTAATTTCTGAAAGTTTATCTTTTAATTCTAGTAATAACTGTAAGCGTAATTGCAAATTATTGATTAAGCCATTGACTATTTTTTCGTTAATGTCATCAGTAATTAATTTTTCACTTAACACTTTATACTCTTCTGTTAATAGTGCTACTTTTTCGAGATAGGCATCTAGTAGTTCTTTATTATCTTCATTTGCTTCAATACCTAAGAGTTCATAATTTATTGCTGTAACATAGCTATTCTCTATTTGCTTTAATTCTGGTGAAATTTCAGCTAAGTCAATTCTTTCGTTAATACTATCTGGTTGAATCTTATTATTTTGTATTAAAAAATATCCAACACTTATTAAAACCAAAATAGAAGCTGCTATTTTTAAAAACCCATAATTTTTCTTTTTTTTCGGCTCTAGCTTTTGCAATCTATTTTCAAATCGCTGTCTATGGTTTAATGGTAATTCTAACTTTTCAGTTGAATTCTCTTTTAATATGTCTTTTATATCTTTAAGCATAATCTTTTTGTTTTAGCAATTGTTTCAATTTATTTTTTGCTCTAAATAATTGTGATCTAGAAGTTACTTCGCTTATGTTTAGTATTTGGGCAATTTCTTGATGGTCGTAACCTTCCAATAAAAATAACTTCAACGTAATTTTATAATTTTCTGCCAATTGTTCAATGGCATAAAGTATTTGATCTATTGAAATAGAAGGATGTACTTTCCAATTATCCTCATCCGTTAATTGTAAATGATTTTCATTTATTTCTACAATTTTTAGTTTTCTCCTTTTTAAATAATCTAAACATTGATTTACCACTATTTTTTTTAACCAAGCTCCAAACGACACACTTTCATTAAATTGATTTAACTTCTGAAATGCCTTGATAAAAGACTCCTGCATCATATCTTCAGCCACTGCTTTATCTTTTGTAAAGTTAAATGCCGTTTTAAACATTGCATCACAATACAAATCATAAACTTGCATCTGAGCTTTTGAATTATTGTTTTTGCATTTCTTGATTAAATCAGCATGCAAGTACTTGGTTTGATTCATTCTAGCTATTCTTCTGTATTAAATACGACTAAAAAAATGTAGTGTTGCACTTTTGTAAAAATATTATTCTAAATTTACGACAATAAGTTTTTATTGCTTCAAAAGATGAGTAAACAAAAAATAGAAAATAATAAAAATACAAACTTGACAGATGAAGCTGCAGTCAAAAAAATTAAAATAGTTAGGAGTAAATTACCATCTACTGAAGTTTTTGTTTATAGCATTAGAAAAGGAAATATTAGCTATTTGAGCCGAGCGATTACTTTAGTAGAAAGTACAAAAGAAGAACACCAAAAAAAAGCAACTGAAATTTTAAAAGGTTGTCTTCCTTATGCAACTAATTCTGTTAGAATTGGTATAACAGGTGTACCTGGTGTTGGCAAAAGTACTTTTATTGAATCTTTTGGATCTTATACCGTAAAGCAAGGAAAAAAAATTGCCATTTTGGCTATAGATCCTAGTAGTACAATCAGTAAAGGAAGTATTTTAGGAGATAAAACCCGTATGGAAAAATTGGCAAACAATCCTAGCGTTTTTATTCGTCCTTCACCAGCTGGAGAATCCCTAGGTGGTGTAGCCAGAAAAACGCGTGAAACTATTCTATTGTGCGAAGCAGCTGGTTTTGATACTATAATTGTTGAAACTGTAGGTGTAGGTCAATCGGAAACCGTAGTGCATTCTATGGTCGATTTCTTTCTACTGTTAAAATTAGCAGGTGCTGGTGATGAACTACAAGGTGTCAAACGCGGTATTATTGAAATGGCCGATGCCATTGTCATTAATAAAGCAGATGGTGATAACATGCAACATGCTAAACTGGCTAAAGCTGAATTTTCTAGAGCATTACATTTGTATCCGCCAAAAAAAAATGGTTGGCAGCCTAAAGTCAGTACATGCAGTTCATTAGAAAATGAAGGTATAAAAGAAATTTGGGAAATTATCAACAACTATCTTCAACTCACTAAGTCAAATACTCATTTTGAGCAATTACGTAGTTTACAAAATAAAAAATGGGTGTTAGAAACCATTAATGAGGAATTAAAACAACAATTTTACAGTAATCCTAAAATTAGAAAATTGCTTGAAAATGTACTTAACAAAGTTGAAAATAAAAAATTGTCACCATTTGAAGCTGCAAAAATGGTGCTGAGACAAATATAAAAATAGAGAGGCACTAGCGGAATGGATTCATAATGGGCTATTGGTTGATTTTGATGAGCGTAAAAAATAAATATCTTTCGGATTTAAACAAGAACAACTATTTTTGACCACATTACCACAAAATAAAAAAAGGAACGATATTATATCGCTCCTTTTATAATTTATATCGGTTATTCAGGACTTGAAAGTGAAAAATAGTAGCCTACTTCTGAATTATTTCTAACAATTCAACTTCAAAAATTAAAGCTGAAAATGGTTTTATTGGACCATTTGGTCTTGGAAAAGCACCATACGCTAAATCTTGAGGTACAAAGAATTTATACTTAGAGCCTACACTCATCAATGGAATACCTTCTATCCACCCTTTAATCATTTGATTAATTACAGGAGAATATGGTTGCCCTTTGTCAACAGAGCTATCAAAAACAGTACCGTCTAAAAGTGTACCATGATAATGTACTTTAACTCTAGAAGTCGCTAAAGGCTTTTCTCCGCTACCTTCTTTTAAAACAATATATTGCAACCCACTGTCTGTAGTTACCACTCCTTCTTTAGATTTATTTTCTTCCAAAAATTTCTCTCCAGCAGCTTTATTTTCAGCAAACTCTTTTTCAGCTTTAGCTTCTGCCTCTGCTTGTTGCTTCTCTCTGTCTGCTATTTGCTTTTTCTGAAAAAATACTCTTAAAATACTATCCGTTTTACTAACTGGCATTAACATATTTATAGAATCCATTCCGTTTCTAAAACCTTGCACAAACAAATCTTGTTCTATTTCGTCAAAATTCGTTTTTAAATTATTAGCCATATTTAAACCAATAGCATAGCTTACAGAATCAATTTCATTATTTAATGACTTTTTTGTAACTCCTTGACTGTTACAAGAAAAAAGTACAGCCGACATTAATATAACTGTAAAAAATTTAACCGTTTTCATTTTTATTATTTTTTTAATTTGCGGCAAAACTAAGGAATTTTAATTAGTTATGTTTTAATTTTTTAACAAAAAATATCTAATTCCAAAAAACAAAATTTAACTTTGACTTTTTAAACCTGAAAAGAGTATCAAAATGCAAAAACAATTGATAGAATGTGTACCTAATATTAGTGAAGGTCGTAATAGTGAAAAAATACAAATTATAGCTAATATTGTTGAAACAGTTGAAGGTGTTAAGTTACTAGACATTGACCCTGGTAAGGCAACTAACCGTACCGTAATCACTTTTGTAGGCGAACCAGAACCTGTTATAGAAGCTGCATTTAAATTGATACAAAAAGCTGCAGAACTCATTGATATGCGTAATCAAAAAGGAGAGCATCCTCGTTTTGGTGCCACAGATGTGTGTCCATTAGTCCCAATCTCTGGTATAACATTGGAAGATACTGCAAAATATTCCCACAAATTAGGCGAACGCGTTGGAAAAGAACTCGGAATTCCTGGGTATTTTTATGAAACAGCAGCCAAAGAACCCAAACGAAAAAATTTGGCAAATTGCCGAGCGGGAGAATATGAGGGTTTACCAAAAAAGTTGATTGATCCCGAATGGAAACCTGATTTTGGTCCAGCGGAATTTAATGATAATGTTGCCAAAACCGGGGCAATAGCCATTTCAGCACGCGATTTTCTAATTGCATACAATGTCAATTTAAACACCACTTCAACCCGAAGGGCCAATGCCATTGCTTTTGACATGCGTGAAGCTGGCAGAATTAAAAGAGAAGGCAATCCCATTACCGGAAAAAAGGTGTTGGATAGCAATGGAGAACCTGTTCGAATTCCTGGCAAACTAAAAGCAGTAAAAGGTATTGGATGGTATATTGAGGAGTACGGTATTGCACAAATATCATATAACTTGACCAACATTTCCATTACACCAATGCATATTGCTTTTGATGAAACAGCTAAAGCTGCTGAAAAACGTGGGTTACGAGTTACGGGATCTGAACTAGTGGGGCTTATTCCGCTTAAAGCGATGTTAGATGCAGCGGATTATTTTTTAGAAAAACAACAACGTTCATTGGGAATTGCCGAAAGCGAAAAAATTAAAATTGCCATAAAATCTTTGGGTTTAGATGATTTAAAACCTTTTAATCCTAACGAAAAAATTATTGAATATGTACTGAATAAGGATGCAGATAAAAAATTAATCGACTTATCATTAACCAAATTTTCTGAAATCACGGCCAGTGAATCCGTTGCTCCGGGCGGAGGATCAATTGCCGCTTACGTTGGTGCCTTGGGTGTCGCACTGGGCACTATGGTGGCCAATTTGTCTTCGCATAAAGCGGGTTGGGACGATAAATGGAACTATTATTCCGATTGGGCAGAAAAAGGACAAGACTATAAAGAAAAATTACTCTTTTTAGTTGATGAAGATACCAATGCTTTCGGTAAAATCATTGACGGTTTTAGGATGCCCAAAGGAACCAACCAAGAAAAAGAATTAAGAAAACAAGCTATTGAAGATGCTACCAAATATGCAACTGAAATTCCGCTTCAGGTTATGGAAACCGCTTATAATTCTATGAAAGTAATGCAAGCAATGGTAAAAGAAGGATTACAAAGTTCGCTATCTGATGCTGCAGTTGGGGCTTTATGTGCAAGAACCGCAGTAATTGGAGCCTATTTTAATGTAAAGATAAATGCCAAAGATTTGAAGGATAGAAAATTTGCTGAAGATATTATTGCCAAAGCAGAAAATATTTATCAAAAAGCATTAAAAGCAGAAAAGGAAGTGATAGAATCTGTGAATAGTAAAATGTAAAATGGAAGTTAAAATTATTCCATATACAGATAAATATGCCTCAATCTTTAGAGATTTGAATTTAGCTTGGCTTGAAAAATATTTTTATGTTGAAGACCATGATAAAGAAGTTTTAGAGAATGCCAAAGAGTATATTGTTGGTAATGGTGGATTTATCTTCTTTGCTCTAGTAAATAATAAAGTTGCAGGTACGGTAGCATTAATAAATGAAAAAGAAGGTTTTGAATTAAGCAAAATGGCCGTTGATCCCAACTTTCAAGGGCAAAAAATTGGGCAACAACTCTTACAGCATTGCATCACTTTTGCGAAACAAAAGAGCTGGGATAAACTAGTTATCTATTCAAGTACTATTTTAGAAAATGCAATTTATATCTACAGAAAATATGGGTTTAAAGAAGTTGAACTAGAAAAGGATAGTCCATATCAGAGAAGTGATATTAAAATGGTGTTAGAACTTTAATTTGTTATTGAAGCAGTATGCTTATTACTAAAGGATTGAATAATTGTAAAACAAAATGCCTCCACTAAATAGTGAAGGCATTTTGTTTATTTATGCTTGGCCTGTCGGTCCAAAATTCATTGGAATTGGAGGTTGTTCATAATCTTTAATTTCACCATGAGCTTTTTCAAATCTACTAACATTCTCTGCCAATGCTTTAGTTAAACGTTTAGCATGTTGTGGTGTTAATATAATTCTAGATTTAACTTTAGCTTTTGGTGTTCCAGGCATAACGTTAACAAAGTCAACAACAAACTCAGACACAGAATGATTAATAATTGCTAAATTGGCGTAAGTGCCGTCTGCTATACTCTCATCCAATTCAATATTTAATTGATTGTCTTTATTTTTATCTTCTGCCATAATTAACTTTCTTCCATTTCTGCTTTAGATCCTACAATCATGTTATCGTAGAAACGCATACCTGTACCTGCTGGTATTTTCTTACCAACAATTACATTTTCTTTCAATCCTTCTAACGTATCAACTTTACCACTTACCGCAGCTTCATTTAACACTTTAGTCGTTTCTTGGAAAGACGCAGCTGAAATAAATGACTTGGTCTGTAACGACGCTCTTGTAATACCTTGTAAAATAGGTTCTGCTGTTGCAGGAACCGCTTCTCTAGCTACTACTAAGTTCTTATCCGCTCTACGTAAAATTGAATTTTCGTCTCTTAATTTACGTGCAGAAACAATCATACCTGGTTTTAAGCTTTCAGAGTCTCCAGCGTCTTCAACAACTTTCATTCCGTAAATTTCATCATTCTCATGGATAAAGTCATTTTTATGAATCAATTGATTTTCTAAGAAAATAGTATCTCCTGAATCGATGATTCTAACTTTACGCATCATTTGACGTACAACAACTTCAAAGTGTTTATCATTAATCTTCACACCTTGCAGTCTATATACTTCTTGAATTTCATTTACCAAATATTCTTGAACAGCACCTGGGCCTTTAATATTTAAAATATCAGTTGGTGTTACAGCTCCATCAGACAATGGCATACCTGCTTTAATAAAGTCATTTTCCTGAACTAAGATTTGATTAGAAAGTTTTACTAAATACTTTCTAATATCACCTAATTTAGACTCAACAATAATTTCACGGTTACCCCGCTTAATTTTTCCAAAGGAAACCACACCATCAATTTCTGAAACCACTGATGGGTTAGATGGGTTACGAGCTTCAAACAATTCCGTTACTCTCGGTAAACCACCCGTAATATCACCAGCCTTACCAGATTTTCTCGGTATTTTAACCAATACCTTGCCTGCATCAATTTTTTCTCCCTCTTCAACCATTAAGTGAGCTCCAACAGGTAAACTGTAAGATCTAATTTCTTCACCTTTAGTATCTAATATTAATAAAGTAGGAACTACTTTTTTGTTTTTAGATTCAGAAATTACTTTTTCTTGGAAACCAGTTTGCTCATCAATTTCCACTTGATAAGTAACCCCTTGATCTATATTTTCAAATCCGATTTTACCTTTAAATTCAGATACAATTACACCATTATAAGGATCCCATTGACAGATAACATCGCCTTTTTTGATGGTTTTAGCATCTTTGACCGACAAATAAGAACCATAAGGAATGTTATTTGTACTTAAAGTGATGCCCGTTTTCTTGTCTATAATTTTAATTTCAGAAGTTCTAGAAATTACAATATCAACTTTATTACCGTCACTATCTACTCCCTCAACAGTACGTAAATCGTCTATTTCAATCTTACCGTCAAACTTAGCTGTTAACTTATTATCTTCAGAGATGTTACCTGCAATACCACCAACGTGGAATGTACGTAGGGTTAACTGTGTACCAGGTTCTCCAATTGATTGGGCAGCAATTACACCAACAGCTTCACCAATTTGAACCATTTTACGGGTTGACAAACTGTTACCGTAACATTTTGCACAAATACCTCTAGCAGATTCACAAGTTAATGCTGATCGTACTTCAACACTCTCAATAGGTAAAGATTCTATAAGAGCTACAACATCTTCATCAATTTGTTCCCCTTCACCAACAATAATTTCATCTGTTAATGGATTTCTTACATTGTTTAAAGAAGTTCTACCAAAAATACGCTCACCCAAAGATTCAACAATTTCTTCATTTTTCTTTAATGGGAATACTTCAAGACCTCTTAACGTTCCACAATCATGTTCGTTAATAATTACATCTTGAGATACATCTACCAAACGACGTGTTAAATAACCTGCATCGGCTGTTTTTAAAGCAGTATCTGCAAGACCTTTACGAGCACCGTGAGTAGATATAAAGTATTCTAAAATCGATAATCCTTCTTTAAAGTTAGAAAGAATTGGGTTTTCAATAATTTCTCCACCTCCTGCGGTAGATTTTTTAGGTTTCGCCATTAATCCACGCATACCTGTTAACTGACGGATTTGCTCTTTAGAACCCCTTGCACCAGAATCTAGCATCATATATACCGAATTAAACCCTTGTTGGTCTTCTCTTAAGCGTTTCATTGAAAGTTCTGTTAGCTTATTGTTTGTAGAACTCCAAATATCAATTACTTGATTATAACGTTCTTTATTAGTTAACATACCCATATTATAACTAGACGTAATGGTATCAACTTGCTCATTGGCAGAATCAATCATTCCAGTTTTTTCTTTTGGGATAATAATATCTCCTAAACTAAACGATAATCCACCTTTAAATGCAAACTTATACCCCATGCCTTTAATAGCATCTAAAAACTCGCCGGTAGTTGGTACATCAGTCACTTTTAAAATACGACCGATAATATCTCGCAACGATTTTTTAGTCAATACCTCATTAACATAACCCGCCTTTTCAGGTACAACTTCGTTGAATAAAACTCTACCTACTGTTGTCTCAACAATTTGTGTTGTTAATTCGCCATTTTCATCAAAGTCTTTAGTTCTAACTTTTATTCCTGCATTCAAATCAACTTTGTTCTCGTTAAAAGCAATATTTACTTCATCTGGAGAATAAAAAGTACTTCCTTCACCTTTTACTGTATAATCCTTATCAGATTTACGTTCTTTGGTCATATAATACAATCCAAGAACCATATCTTGAGAAGGTACAGTAATAGGAGATCCATTTGCAGGATTTAAAATACTATGAGAAGCTAACATTAATAATTGTGCCTCTAAAATAGCTTCAGGTCCTAACGGTAAATGAACCGCCATCTGGTCACCATCAAAATCCGCATTAAATGCAGTACATACCAATGGATGCAATTGGATAGCTTTACCCTCAATTAATTTAGGTTGAAATGCTTGTATCCCTAAACGGTGAAGCGTAGGAGCACGGTTCAATAGTACTGGATGTCCTTTCAATACATTTTCTAAAATATCCCAAACTACTGGCTCTCTTTTATCTATAATTTTTTTAGCGGATTTTACTGTTTTTACAATACCTCTTTCAATCAATTTTCTGATTACAAATGGCTTGTACAATTCAGCTGCCATATCTTTAGGCAATCCGCATTCGTATAATTTCAATTCAGGTCCAACAACAATTACCGAACGTGCAGAGTAATCAACACGCTTACCTAATAAGTTTTGACGGAAACGTCCTTGTTTACCTTTTAACGAATCAGATAATGATTTTAATGGTCTGTTAGATTCTGTTTTTACCGCTGATGATTTACGCGTGTTATCAAACAATGAATCTACAGATTCTTGCAACATACGTTTCTCATTACGTAAAATAACTTCAGGAGCTTTAATCTCCATTAATCTTTTTAAACGATTATTTCTGATGATTACACGACGGTACAAATCGTTCAAATCAGAAGTGGCAAAACGGCCACCGTCTAATGGCACCAATGGACGTAATTCTGGTGGAATAACTGGTACCACCTTCATAATCATCCATTCTGGTTTGTTCTCTCTATTTAAATTAGCATCTCTAAAAGCTTCAACAACATTTAATCTTTTTAAAGCCTCTGTTTTACGTTGCTTAGAAGTTTCAGTATTTGCTTTGTGTCTTAATTCGTAAGACAACGCATCCAAATCGATTCTTGCCAATAGCTCAATTAGACATTCAGCACCCATTTTAGCAATAAACTTTTCTGGATCGGAATCTTCTAAATATTGATTTTCTTGAGGTAAAGATTCTAAAACATCTAAATATTCTTCTTCTGTTAAGAAGTCCATTTTTTCTAAAGACTCACCTTCGGCATTTTTAGCATTACCTGGCTGTATTACTACGTAACGCTCGTAGTAAATAATCATATCTAATTTCTTAGATGGTAATCCTAACAAATAACCCATCTTATTTGGTAATGATCTGAAATACCAAATATGTGCAATAGGCACTACTAAATTAATATGACCTACTCTATCTCTACGTACTTTCTTTTCGGTAACTTCAACGCCACAACGGTCACAAATAATTCCTTTATATCTAATTCTTTTGTACTTACCACAAGCACACTCATAATCTTTTATAGGGCCAAAAATACGCTCACAAAATAAACCGTCTCTTTCAGGCTTATGTGTACGATAATTAATGGTTTCGGGTTTTAAAACTTCTCCTCTAGATTTTTCTAGAATTGATTCTGGCGAAGCCAAACCAATAGAAATTTTATTGAATTTTTTTACAGTGTATTTTTCTTTTTGTTTTGCCATGATATGTTATGCAATCAATTAAAATGTAAAAATATATTGTTTTAACTGTCCAACTAAAATAGAACAGTTCCCCACTTTCGTGGGGATAAAATTATTCCTCTAATCTAACGTCTAAGCCAAGTCCTTTTAACTCGTGCATTAATACGTTAAATGATTCTGGTAAACCAGGTTCTGGCATAGGCTCTCCTTTTACGATAGATTCGTAAGTTTTAGCTCTACCTAATACGTCATCCGATTTTACAGTTAAGATTTCTCTAAGTGTAGCAGATGCTCCATAAGCTTCTAATGCCCAAACTTCCATTTCACCAAAACGTTGACCACCAAATTGTGCTTTACCACCTAATGGTTGTTGAGTAATTAAGGAGTAAGGTCCTATAGAACGTGCATGCATTTTATCTTCAATCATATGCCCTAACTTAATCATATAAATTACTCCAACTGTTGCTGGTTGATCAAAACGCTCACCTGTTCCACCATCATATAAGTAGGTATGCCCAAATTCAGGTACACCTGCTTCATTAGTTAGATTAGTAATTTGATCTATGCTAGCACCATCAAAAATTGGTGTCGCATATTTTTGATCTAATTTTTGTCCAGCCCAACCTAATACGGTTTCATAAATTTGACCAATATTCATACGAGATGGTACACCTAATGGGTTTAATACAATATCAACAGGAGTTCCGTCTTCTAAGAAAGGCATATCTTCAGCACGTACGATACGAGCTACAATACCTTTGTTACCGTGGCGACCTGCCATTTTATCGCCCACTTTAAGCTTACGCTTTTTAGCAATATAAACTTTCGCTAATTTTACAATACCTGCTGGTAATTCATCACCTACGGTAATAGTAAATTTTTCTCTACGCAAAGCACCTTGAATATCATTCACTTTAATTTTATAATTGTGAATTAATTCTGTAATTAATTTATTAAGATGATCATCGGTAGTCCATGTTCCTTTAGTTAAATACTCAAAATCAGTTACGGTATTTAACATTTTTAAGGTATATTTTTTTCCTTTAGGGAAAACTTCTTCACCTAAATCGTTCAATACACCTTGTGCGGTCTTACCATTTACTAAACTGAATAGTTTTTCAACCAAACGCTCTCTAATATCATCAAATTTAAGCGTGAATTCAGCCTCAAGCTTTGCAATATCTTCTTTGTCTTGACTTCTTTTTGCTTTATCTTTAATTGTTCTTTGGAACAATTTTTTATCGATAACAACACCATTTAGTGAAGGTGAAGCTTTTAAAGAAGCATCTTTTACATCACCAGCGTTATCACCAAAAATAGCACGTAATAATTTTTCTTCGGGTGTTGGATCAGATTCTCCTTTAGGAGTGATCTTACCGATAAGAATATCGCCTGGTTTTATCTCAGCACCAATTCTTATCATACCATTTTCATCTAAATCTTTAGTGGCCTCTTCACTAACATTTGGTATATCATTTGTTAGCTCTTCGGCACCTAATTTAGTATCCCTTACATCTAATGAATACTCATCAATATGAATTGAAGTAAAAATATCTTCACGAACTACTTTTTCGGAAATTACAATAGCATCCTCAAAGTTATACCCTTTCCAAGGCATAAAGGCTACTTTCATATTTCTACCTAAAGCTAATTCACCCTTCTCAGTAGCATAACCTTCACACAATACTTGACCTTTAGTAACTTTGTCTCCTTTGGTAACAATAGGGTGTAAGTTTATTGAAGTACCTTGATTCGTTTTTCTAAATTTAATAAGATTGTATGTTTTACTATCTTCAGTAAAACTTACCAATCTTTCTTCATCAGTTCTATCATATTTAATAGTAATCTTATCAGAATCTACATATTCTACAACACCATTACCTTCAGCATTTATCAAAATTCTAGAATCTGTTGCTACTCTACGCTCTAAACCTGTACCTACAATTGGAGACTCAGGTCTCATTAACGGTACTGCTTGACGCATCATGTTAGATCCCATTAATGCACGGTTAGCATCATCATGTTCTAAAAATGGAATTAAAGATGCAGAAATAGAAGCAATTTGATTTGGTGATACATCCATATAGTTCACTTCTCCTGGAGTTACTAATGGGAAATCACCTTCTTCTCTGGCTACTACTTTGTCTAATTCTATTTTACCATCCTTATCTAAATCTAAGTTAGATTGAGCAATTTTCTTACCTTCTTCTTCTTCGGCACTTAAATAAATTGGTGTCTTTTTAGTATCAATATTACCCTCTACAACTTCACGGTAAGGTGTTTCAATAAATCCTAAATTATTCACTTTAGCATAAACTGCTAATGAAGAAATCAATCCAATATTCGGTCCTTCAGGCGTTTCAATAGGACAAAGACGACCGTAATGTGTATAGTGAACATCACGTACCTCAAACCCAGCCCTTTCTCTTGATAAACCACCAGGGCCTAATGCAGATAGCCTTCTTTTGTGTGTAATCTCTGCTAATGGATTCGTTTGATCCATAAATTGAGATAACTGGTTGGTACCAAAAAACGAGTTGATAACCGATGATAATGTTTTCGCATTAATCAAATCAATAGGTGTAAACACCTCATTATCACGCACATTCATACGTTCTCTAATGGTACGAGCCATACGAGAAAGACCAACGCCAAACTGGCTTGCCAACTGCTCTCCTACTGTTCTTACTCGACGGTTAGATAAGTGATCAATATCATCAACTTCAGCTTTAGAATTAACTAATTTGATTAAATTCTTGATGATTGTAATGATATCCATCTTGGTTAAGACACGTTCTTCAATATCAATGTCTAAGCCTAATTTTTTATTCATTCTATAACGACCAACCTCACCTAAATTGTAACGTTGTTCAGAGAAGAATAATTTATTAATGATACCCTTGGCAGTTTCATAATCTGGCGGTTCAGCATTACGTAACTGACGGTAAATATGTTCTACAGCTTCTTTTTCTGAATTTGTAGGATCTTTTTGTAAAGTATTATGGATAATTGCATAATCACCCATTTGATTGTCTTCTTTATGTAGAAGAATTGTTTTGGTACCAGCATCTAAAATCTCTTCTATATGCTCTTTTTCAAGTACTGTATCTCTATCTAAAATAATCTCATTACGTTCAATGGATACAACTTCACCAGTATCCTCATCTACAAAATCTTCGTGCCAAGTTTTTAAAACTCTAGCCGCTAACTTACGATCTAAGACTTTCTTTAATCCGCTTTTAGAAACTTTAATTTCATCGGCAAGATCAAAAATTTCTAATATATCTTTATCACGTTCAAATCCGATAGCACGGAATAATGTGGTAACTGGTAATTTTTTCTTTCTATCAATATAAGCATACATTACGCTATTGATATCTGTAGCAAATTCTATCCAAGAACCCTTAAAAGGAATTACCCTAGCAGAATATAATTTAGTACCATTTGCGTGGAAAGATTGACCAAAGAAAACTCCCGGCGAACGGTGTAATTGCGATACTACTACTCTCTCTGCACCATTGATAACAAATGTACCACTATGTGTCATGTAGGGAATTGTACCTAAATAAACATCTTGAACAATAGTTTCAAAATCTTCATGCTCAGGATCAGTACAATATAATTTTAGCCTTGCTTTTAACGGAACGCTATATGTTAAACCCCTTTCAATACATTCTTGAATAGAATATCTAGGTGGGTCAACAAAATAATCTATAAATTCTAATACAAATTGATTTCTAGTATCGGTAATAGGAAAATTGTCTGAGAACGTTTTAAATAAACCTTCGTCACTTCTTTCGTCTGCTTTAGTTTCTAATTGAAAGAAATCTTGAAAAGATTTTACTTGAATATCCAAAAAGTCTGGATAATCAGTAATTAGTTTTGCAGATGAGAAGTTTACTCTTTCGGTACTTGTATTTGTTGCCAATGGAGAAATTTTTTAATTAAAAAAATGATGAACTTAAAAGAACGAATATATACGCAAAATGGTCTAGGCCATTCCGCCCAATGACGGAAGACCTAAACCTTAATTGTTTAGCCCCGAATACTCAGGGTTGTGAGCTTATTTAAGCTCAACCTCAGCTCCAGCTTCTTCTAAAGATGTTTTAAGCCCTTCAGCTTCTTCTTTAGATACTCCTTCTTTAATTGCTTTAGGAGCACCATCAACTAATTCTTTAGCGTCTTTAAGACCTAAACCTGTTAATTCTTTAACTAACTTTACTACAGCTAATTTTGAACCACCAGCTGCTTTTAAAATTACATCAAATTCTGATTTTTCTTCTGCTGCGTCTTCACCGCCACCAGCACCAGGACCTGCTACTGCTACAGCTGCTGCTGCAGGTTCTATACCGTATTCTTCTTTTAAAATATCAGCTAATTCGTTAACTTCTTTTACCGTTAAGTTAACTAATTGTTCTGCGAAATCTTTTAATTCTGCCATTTTTGTTTGTTTTAATTTTTTATTATTTAGTTTATAAGTGCGTACTGTTTATTTTACTGATAAAGTCTTAATAATTCCAGATATTTTCTGACCGCCAGATTGTAAAGCTCCAATAACATTTTTAGCTGGAGACTGTAACAATGTGATAACTTCACCAATAAGTTCTTCTTTAGATTTAATACTTACAAGTGTATCTAATTGGTTATCGCCAACATAAATAGACTCTTCAATATAAGCTCCTTTAAGAACTGGTTTGTCAGATTTTTTACGAAATTCTTTAATTACTTTTGCGGGAGCATTACCTATTTCAGAAATCATCAAAGAGGTATTTCCCTTTAAAACTTCAGGTAACTCTCCAAAATCTTTATCAGATTTTTCCATTGCTTTGGTAAGCAACGTGTTTTTAACAACTGCCAATCTTACATTCGCTTTGAAACAAGCTCTACGTAATTTTGTAGTGTTTGATGCATCTAAGCCCGATATATCTGCAAGGTATATTGTGCTATTATCAGCTAATTGGCCTGTTAAGTCGTCTATTACTTGTGATTTTTGTTCTCTAGTCATTTTTCTAAACTTTTAACTTGCTACAACTGATTTAGTATCTATTTCTATACTAGGACTCATGGTACTAGACATAAAGACACTTTTTACATATACTCCTTTAGAGGTTGTTGGTTTTAACTTCATAATTGTTGAGAACAATTCTTTAGCGTTACCAGCAATTTTATCGGCGTCAAAAGACGCTTTACCTATAGCAGCATGAATGATTCCTGTTTTATCAACTTTAAAATCAATCTTACCACCTTTAACGTCTGCAACAGCTTTTGCAACATCCATAGTTACGGTACCAGTCTTAGGATTTGGCATTAAACCACGTGGGCCTAACACTCTACCTAAAGGACCTAATTTACCCATAACACTTGGCATAGTTACAATTACGTCAACATCTGTCCATCCTCCTTTAATTTTTTGAAGGTATTCATCTAAACCAACATAATCAGCACCTGCCTCTTTAGCTTCTGCTTCTTTATCTGGTGTTACTAATGCAAGTACTTTTACATCTTTACCTGTTCCGTGTGGTAATGTTACAACACCACGAACCATTTGATTTGCTTTTCTAGGATCAACTCCTAAACGAACTGCAACATCAATAGATGGATCAAACTTTACATTGGATATTTCTTTTACCAAAACAGCCGCTTCGTCTAAAGGATATGCTTTAGTAGCATCTACTTTTGCTTTAGCTTCTTTTCTATTTTTAGTTAATTTCGACATTTTTTATAAAATTATAAAGTTTAAGCAGGAAACTTTCCTTTAACTCTTATTCCCATTGATCTTGCTGTACCTGCAACCATTTTCATTGCCGATTCAACTTTAAATGCATTCAAATCTTGCATTTTGTCTTCGGCAATGGTTTTTACTTGATCCCAAGTTACCGTAGCTACTTTTTTTCGATTAGGCTCACCAGAACCTTTTTTAGTTTTAGCAGCTTCTAATAATTGTACTGCAGCAGGTGGTGTTTTTACAACAAAGTCAAAAGACTTATCTTTAAAAACAGTAATTACCACTGGTAACACTTTACCATGTCTATCTTGAGTTCTAGCATTAAATTGCTTACAGAACTCCATGATATTTACCCCAGCAGCACCTAAAGCAGGTCCAACAGGCGGCGAAGGATTTGCTGCCCCTCCACGAACTTGTAATTTTACAACCTTACTAACTTCTTTTGCCATTTTTTAAACTTTAGTTTAGACTCTATTTAATGGAAAGCTTAAATAGTAGTCCTAAATATGTAACATTTATGATATTTTCTCAACTTGCATATAGCTTAATTCCAATGGAGTTTTTCTTCCAAAGATTTTAACCATAACTTCAAGTTTACGTTTTTCTTCATTTATATTTTCAATAGTACCATCAAATCCGTTAAATGGCCCATCAATCACTTTAACTGTTTCTCCTTTTACATAAGGAATTGCAACATTTTCATTCTGAACAGCCAATTCATCAACCTTACCTAGCATTCTGTTCACTTCTGATTTTCTCAAAGGTACTGGGTCACCACCTTTAACCTCACCTAAAAAACCTATTACACCAGTAACCGATTTTATAACATGCGGAAGTTCTCCAGTTAAATTTGCTTGAATCATTATATATCCTGGAAAATAAACTTTTTCTTTATTAACTTTTTTCCCTTGACGTATTTGTATAACTTTTTCTGTAGGTACCAAAACCTGATCAACATAATCAGAAAGTCCTAATCGAGCAATTTCATTCTCAATGTAAGTCTTCACTTTATTTTCTTGACCACCTATAGCTCTAACTACATACCATTTCTTTACAGAATCAGCCATATTAATTATTAAACAGATTAAAATATTGTTCTAAACCTAATTGAAAAAATTTGTCAACGGCAAACACCGCTAAAGCAAACAACACAGTAAAAATAGCTACCACGACAGTAGACTTTTGAGCTTCTGAAAAAGATATCCAAGTAACTTTCTTATTCAGTTCTTCAAAAGATTCTTTAATATATGTAACTACACCCATTGTATTTATTTTTTATGATACTTTATTAAATTCACTTTGAGTAAATTTAAATTTTGAATCACTCTATTTTTTACTATTTGCACGGGTGGAGAGGCTCGAACTCCCGACACCCGGTTTTGGAGACCGGTGCTCTACCAACTGAGCTACACCCGTATAGAATATCAGGTGCTCCTAATTAAAGGAGCACCTATACCTATAATATATATTTAACTAAAACTATTTATTAGGTGTCTTATAAAATTTCAGTTACCTGACCTGCACCTACTGTTCTACCTCCTTCACGGATTGCAAAACGTAAACCTACGTTCATTGCAATTGGTTGATGTAAATCAACAGTAATAGTTAAGTTATCACCAGGCATAACCATTTCTACACCAGAAGGCAGATTAATAGTACCTGTAACATCAGTTGTTCTTACATAAAACTGAGGACGATAATTGTTATGGAAAGGAGTGTGACGACCACCTTCTTCTTTTTTAAGGATATAAACCTCAGCTTTGAACTTATCGTGCGGAGTTACAGAACCTGGCTTACAGATTACCATACCTCTTTTAATATCAGTTTTTTCAATACCTCTTAATAAGATACCTACGTTATCACCAGCTTCACCTCTATCCAATATTTTACGGAACATTTCAACTCCAGTTACTGTAGAAGCTAACTTTTCAGCACCCATACCAATAATATCAACTGCATCACCAGTATTAGCAACACCAGTTTCAATACGACCAGTAGCAACAGTACCACGACCAGTAATAGAGAATACATCTTCAACTGGCATTAAGAAATCTTTATCAACATCACGCTTAGGCAACTCAATCCAGTTATCAACAGCATCCATTAATTCCATAACGGTATTTACCCATTTCTCTTCACCATTTAAAGCTCCTAAAGCAGAACCAGAAATTACAGGTCCATTATCACCATCATATTCATAGAAGTTTAATAAATCTCTAACTTCCATATCAACTAGCTCTAATAACTCTTCGTCATCAACCATATCAACTTTATTCAAGAAAACTACAATTCTTGGAATACCAACTTGACGCCCTAATAAGATATGCTCTCTAGTTTGAGGCATAGGCCCATCAGTTGCAGCTACTACTAAAATAGCACCATCCATTTGAGCAGCACCAGTAACCATGTTTTTTACATAATCCGCGTGACCAGGACAGTCAACGTGTGCATAATGACGATTAGCAGTTGCATATTCTACGTGAGATGTGTTAATAGTAATACCTCTCTCTTTTTCTTCTGGAGCGTTATCGATTTGGTCGAAATTTTTTACTTCAGAAAGACCTTTGTCTGCTAATACTTTAGTAATTGCAGCTGTTAAAGTTGTTTTACCGTGATCTACGTGTCCAATTGTACCTATGTTTAAGTGCGGTTTGGAACGATCAAAAGTTTCTTTTGCCATGATTATTAATTTTAAATCTTAGTTATTATATATATTTAGTTATTCTTGTATTTAATTTCGAGCCAATGACGGGAATTGAACCCGTGACCTCTTCCTTACCAAGGAAACGCTCTACCCCTGAGCTACACCGGCTTACAATTACCGACTTCAGATTAACGACAACCGCCTATCTAAACTCTTGAACTTAGAGCGGGAGACTGGAATTGAACCAATGACCTCCAGCCTGGAAGGCTGACGCTCTAAACAACTGAGCTACTCCCGCATATTGCACAATTTCCAAAGTAAATTATTGGTTATGTGATATTTTGAGCGAGAGACCGGGTTCGAACCGGCGACATTCAGCTTGGAAGGCTGACGCTCTACCAACTGAGCTACTCTCGCATTTTCTATACAATAAATAAGTATAGAGATGGTACTTTAATACAATTTTTGTGGGGAGAGCAGGATTCGAACCTACGAAGACGAAGTCAGCGGAGTTACAGTCCGCCCCAGTTGGCCACTTTGGTATCTCCCCAAAAAAAATTTAATTCAAAGAACTAATTTTAATATTATTGAGCCGATAGAGGGACTCGAACCCACGACCTGCTGATTACAAATCAGCTGCTCTAGCCAGCTGAGCTATATCGGCTTATTATATAAAAAAACAAACCGCTTTTTCTAACGGTTTGCAAATGTATAAAGTTTTATTTTTTTTACAAAACTTTTATGTCTATTTTTTTTATTAAAAATCATACATGATATGATCGCTGTTTTTCTTTCTTTTTACATAGTAGCCTTCTTAAAGATTCCGCTATCAAATCAACAGCTTCTTCAAAT
Source organism: Aureibaculum sp. 2308TA14-22 (assembly GCF_040538665.1). Taxonomy (NCBI): domain Bacteria; kingdom Pseudomonadati; phylum Bacteroidota; class Flavobacteriia; order Flavobacteriales; family Flavobacteriaceae; genus Aureibaculum; species Aureibaculum conchae. The sequence goes on along the minus strand of NZ_JBEWXT010000001.1, from coordinate 1,046,837 downwards.
GTTTTACATTGTTTTTTTACAATTAATTCATCACCTGGAATAAGCATTTTTATTTCTGCAATTTTATTTTCTTTTTCGCTTGTATTCTGAACTTTCAAATAGACTTCAGAACCAATTATTTTATCGTAATATTTTTCAAGGTTATCTATTTTCACTTGAATAAAATCAACTAAGCTTTTGTCAATGTTAAAATTTACTGATTGAATATTTACTTTCATACAATTTAGGTTTTAGAGCTCCTTGGATGAGCCTGGTTATAAACTTTTTTTAATTCATTCAAACTGCTATGCGTATAAATCTGGGTTGAAGCTAGGCTTGAATGACCTAATAACTCTTTAACTGAATTTAAATCTGCCCCTTCGTTTAACAAATGTGTAGCAAACGAATGTCTAATAACATGAGGGCTTTTTTTAACTTTTGAAGATACTTTGCCAAAGTATTCATTTACTATTCTATAAACTAGATTTGGATATATTTTATTGCCTTTACTCGTTACAAAAAGATAATCACTACCACTGTTCAATTCTTTTCTTTCAGAAAGATAAACAGTTAATGTTTTTTGGACAGAGTTTAATAATGGAATGTATCTTTCTTTGTTTCTTTTACCTATTACTTTTAATGTAGTATTATGCAAGTTAACAGCATTTAACTTTAACTCTATGAGTTCTGCTCGACGCATCCCTGTAGAATACAACAACTCAACAATTAATTTATTTCGAGTTGATTCAAAATCAAGATCATCAGAATTCAAATTATTTAACACTTCTTCAATTTCTGCTTGAGAAAATGGAACTTGCATTTTCTTCGAAATCTTTAACGCTTGATGATTGAGTAGCGGTGTCTCTTTTAATTGTTTAGTTTTAACTAAAAACTTATAATAGGTTTTTAGGCTTGTTATTTTTCTATTAATGGTTCTATTAGATTTCTTTTCATTGACCATCTCTACTATCCATAATCTGATTTGACTGTAATTTACATCAATCAACTTTTCGGTATTATAGGTCTTTTGACAAAATAGTTTAAAAGATGTTAAATCGTCTTGATAGGCTCTAACGGTATGAGGTGAGTATTTTTTCTCAGAAGTGAGATAATCGATAAAATGAATTATTGACATAAAAAAACCGTTAGAAAACAAAGCTACAAAATATGTAGTGGCTTTACTAACGGTTTAACTTATTTTTAGTAGAAGTATATACCTATATAATAGGACGCAAATATTAACCTTGCTCTTCTTCTGTTCTAATGTTCTGAATATATTGAGCTTTTTGAATTTGAGCTCTTCTTTCAACTGAAGGTTTTGTAAAGTGTTTACGCTCACGCAACTGCTTCATAGTTTTAGTCCTGTCAAATTTTCTCTTAAAACGTTTTAACGCTCTATCTATATTCTCACCATCTTTTACTGGAATTATTAACATAGTGTTGCACCTCCCTTCATACGTATTCTTTTTAGTTATTTTTAATTGGGGTGCAAATATACAAAACTATTTAAGACTTCTACATTAATATTAGAACAAAAAAAATCCGACTTACGTCGGATTTTTTAACTCGGTATTTTATACTATTTAGGGTTTAAGATATTTTCTATCCTTTCAACAATATCTTGTAAATGAATTCTTTTCATGCCTGATGAATTTGCAGCAGACGACCTGGCAGAACGTTGTAACGTTTTTAACTCCGCTCTAACAACTGGTCTAATATCAGATTCTTTTACATTAACATTTGTTCTGGTTATCCATCTTCTAAATTGTGGTGGAATAGGCGTTTGCTCTTTAGTCATTAAATATTCCATCCTGTCAATATAAGCACGTTGTAAATTTCTTCTATAGGTATCTATTGAGCGTCCGTTATATACTTCGCTCCAAACACCTCTTCTTAAATCTCGCATCATATCAACTAATTTATACGCTTTGTTTCCGTTCAATGTTTCGTTTTCAATCATTCTAGCCATTCTACCAAAATCAAGAATATTATCTAAAGTTCTCGCTTGAATTCCTCTAATTCTTTCAACTGCACCAGCACTTTGGAATTTGTTGAAGATATTATCGTCAATCATCCATTTTGGAGTTTGAAATAAATTTTTATGTAAAAATTGTAATGATTCTTTCTGCTTAGCTTTCGAAACATGTGTATATACAGCTCCTTCTTGATCAGATGTTTTATAATATTCGTAAACTCCACCAATATTAGAGGTAACATGCCCCATATATCTATTAAATTGAGAAACTACATGACCGTACATAGTTTGTAAATCATCATAATTCTTACCTTCTTCAGATGTCCATTCTATCAAGTTAGGAACAATACGCTTAAGGTTTGCAATTCCATAATCACTAGCTTTTACAGCATCATCACCTAAGTCTTCTGTTTGCGAGCTGGGATCAATAACTCCTCCTCCTTGCTGACGACCAAATCTATACATTGGGTCTCCTGCATGTTTCAAAATCCAAGAATCTAACGTTTTCTTTTCATCTTCAGGAGTTTTTGCATCTAAAATTGGTCTATAGCCCCAAGCAATAGAATATTTATCATAAACGCCTATATTAGGCATTAAAGCTACACCTTTATCTTCTGGTTGAGCCACATAGTTAAAACGAGCGTAGTCCATAATTGAAGGTGCCGTACCATACTTTTGAGTAAACGATTTTGACCTTAAAGAATCAACTGGGTAAGCAGTACTACTACCCATATTGTGAGGTAATCCTAAAGTGTGTCCTACTTCGTGAGAGGAAACAAATTTAATTAGTTCACCCATAACTTCATCTTTAAATTCAGTTGTTTGAGCATCAGGATTTATAGCCGCAGTTTGCACAAAAAACCAACCGTTTAATAAACTCATTACATTGTGATACCAGTTAATATCAGATTCTAAAATTTCTCCAGAACGGGGATCACTTACATGTGGCCCATTTGCATTGGGAATAGGAGAAGCTAAGTATCGTACAACCGAATAGCGTACATCTTCAGGAGACCACTCTGGATCCTCCTCAACTGTTGGAGGATCTTTTGCTATAATGGCATCTTTAAATCCAGCTGCTTCAAAAGCTACTTGCCAATCTTCTATACCGTCTTTAATATATTTTCTCCATTTTTTTGGTGTTGCTCTATCTATATAATAAACAATTTGTTTTTTTGGCACTACCAATTCACCTCTTTTGAACTTCTCAATATCTTCATCTCTAACTTCTAAACGCCATCTATCTAAATACGTAAGTGTTTTACTTTTTTGAGCTTCTAAACCGTAATCAATTTGACTTGAAGTAAACCAACCCACTCTTTTATCAAACATTCTACGTTTCATAGGAACTTTTGGTAATAGCACCATTGAATTATTAATTTCAATGGATATAGTACCTGTACTTGAGTTTGAAGGTGGTGAACCTGCCATATATGTTTTTACATGTCTTGCTTCTATATTTTCAGGATAACTTTTAACACTTTCTATAAACGATTTGTCAGCGTCTAAACGAGATACTTTGTATTGTTTTCTTCTGAAGTCAGGTAAACCTAATGCTTTTACATCCTTATTGAAAAAATCAGTTACATCTATAACCGTTGCAGTAGAATCTTTACTAAACGCCTTAATTGGAAAAGTATATAATATAGGCTCAAAATTTGAATTTACAACGGCTTCGTGCACTGGCAATGAATCTGCTGCCACTACATTATGTGATACTACTCTAGCAACAATTTTTTTGCCTTTTTTCTGCCAACGAACAACTTTAGTATTTTGTTTACCGCCTCCAAAACCAATACCTGAAGCTGTTTTAGCAATACGAGTTACCATTAACATTTCACGCTCCAATAAAGAATCAGGGATTTCGTAGAAGTATTTTTCGTCAAGTTTATGTACTTTAAAAAGACCTTCGTCAGTTTTGGCCTCTTTGGTAATCACTTTATTATAAGGTTTTATAGCTCCTTTTTTAGCTGGTGGTTTTTTAGCTGTAGCAGCTGCTTTAGCTTTTGATTTACTTGCTTCTTTTGTACTTGAACAAGAAGCTGTTAGCAATGCCATAACAACAATAGCAATTGCAATAGGTAGTTTTTTGAACATAGATTTAGTTGAGTAAAGGGTTAATTTAATTTTAAAAAAACGAAAGTATTGAATAATGACTAATTATTTCTTAACAAAATGTTAAAGAAATCGGTAACTATCAAAATATTACATCTTATTTTTTCAAAGTCTCAGGAAAACCTTGAACCGTCAAGTCCCATAATTCTGGTAAAACAAAATATACAAAAAGGGTGAGGATAATTATAGAAATAATATTCATAACTATACCTTTTGACACCATATCTGGAATTCGTAAATAACCTGAACCAAAAACCACGGCGTTTGGTGGTGTTGCAACAGGTAGCATAAATGCACAGGATGCTGCCACGGCAGCAGCTGTCATTAATACAAACGGGTGCACATCTACCGTTAAAGCCATTGGTGCCAGTACAGGTAGTAACATAGCTGTTGTTGCCAAGTTAGACGTGATTTCTGTTAAAAAGTTAACTGCGGCAATCAATACCAATATCAATAAAATCAAAGTCAATCCTCCAAAAGCGGTCATTTGGCTTCCTAACCAAAATGCTAATCCGCTAACTTCAAACCCTTTGGCCAACGCCATGCCACCTCCGAATAGAACAATAATTCCCCAAGGTAGTTTTACTGCTTCGTTCCATTTGACCAATTTATCTTTTTTATCCTTTGATGGGATTAAAAATAACACTATCGCAAAGGCAATGGCAATAATGGTATCATCCAATTGTGGTAATATTTTTTGTAATAAAAAGGAACGCGTAATCCAACAAAAAGCAGTTAAGGCAAAGACAAAAGCGACCACTTTTTCCTCATAACTTATTTTGCCTAATTGCTGTAAAAGTCTTTTAATTTCTGCCCTACCTCCTGGGAACTCCTTTTGTTTAAACGTAAAGGCAAATTTGGTCAGATAGTTCCAGCAAATAATTAATAAAACCACTGAAATTGGAAAACCAAATAGAAACCATTGCGAAAAGGTAATTTCGTAACCATAGGTTTCTTCCACAACGCCAGCCAACACTAAATTTGGTGGCGTTCCAATTAAGGTAGCCACTCCACCAATAGAGGCACTGTAAGCAATAGCTAACATCAAGGCTTTACCAAAAATTCTGTTTTCATCTTCAACGGTATCAGGGTTATCCTTTAACTGTTTTATGATGGCAATACCAATTGGCAGCATCATGACGGATGTGGCAGTATTGGAAATCCACATAGATAAAAATGCGGTAGCCAACATAAAACCTAAAATGATCTTCCGAACATCTGAACCAATAAGATTGATGATATTTAAAGCTATCCGTTTGTGTAAATTCCATTTTTCAATGGCAATAGCAATGATAAAACCGCCCAAATACAAGAACACATATTTATGCCCGTAAGAACCACTTGTCGATGCAATATCTAATCCGCCCGAAAGTGGAAATAATACAATTGGTAACAAGGCTGTAACAGCTATTGGAATAGCTTCCGTTATCCACCAAATAGCAATCCACAAGGTTGCTGCCAATACTGCATTGGCTTCTTTAGACAAGCCTTCTGGATGGAAAAAGATTAAGGTAAGTGCAAAAACTATTGGACCTAGAATGAGGCCTGTTTTTTGAGTTATAGTGGTTTGGTTCATTCGTTATTGGCTGTTATTTGGTAAAGCTAAGGAATTTTTTTGAGTCAAAATAAGAATCAAAACAATTGTCCTTAAAGGAAAAAACTAACAACTACTATCAAGTAAAATTAAACAGACTCAACAAACAACCCTTCCTCATTTTTTGTAACAACTGCCAGTTTATGCTTAGTCAACCCTTTAATGGTTTTATCCCATTTTTTATTGCTTAGGCCTGATTGTGATTTGAGTTCTGTTAAATCTATTGGTGAATTCGCTTTTAGCAATTTCAAAACCTCTTTTTCCTCATCGGTTAAGTCTAGGGCTTTCTTTTCAGGTCGCATTTGAGGAAAAAACAATACCTCTTGAATAGATTGCTGATTGGTTAAAAACATAACTAACCTGTCCATACCAATACCCAACCCTGAAGCTGGTGGCATACCGTATTCCAACGAACGTAAAAAATCATAATCTATAAATTCCGTGGCTTCATCGTCGCCTTTTTGAGCCAATTTTAATTGATGTTCAAAACGTTCTCTTTGGTCAATCGGGTCATTAAGCTCAGAATAAGCATTTGCGATTTCTTTACCACAAACCATCAACTCAAAACGTTCCGTTAATTCCGGATTTGTACGGTGTTCTTTACATAGTGGACTCATCTCCTTTGGATAGTCTGTTATATAGGTGGGTTGGATGTAATTTTCTTCACATTTTTCTCCAAATATTTCATCAATCAACTTGCCTTTACCCATAGTCTCATCCACTTCAACTCCCATTTCTTTAGCCGCTTTTCGGATTTCATCTTCAGTTTTACCCGTAATATCAAAACCCGTAAATTCAATAATGGCATCGGTCATCGTCACTCTTTTGTACGGAGCTTTAAAATCGATTTCATGCTCGCCGAAAGTTGCTTTTGTAGTTCCGTTTACCGCAATGGCACAATACTCCAATAGGTTTTCTACAAACTCCATCATCCAATTGTAATCCTTATACGCTACGTATATTTCCATAGCCGTAAATTCGGGATTATGGGTTCTGTCCATACCCTCGTTACGGAAGTTTTTAGAGAACTCATACACACCGTCAAAACCGCCAACAATCAATCGTTTTAGGTACAGTTCATTCGCAATACGTAAATACAACGGAATATCTAGACTGTTATGATGCGTTACAAACGGACGAGCGGCTGCTCCTCCTGGTATGGGTTGTAAAATTGGCGTTTCAACTTCGAAATAACCTGCATCATTAAAATAGGTACGCATGGCATTAAAGAGTTTTGTACGTTTTACAAAAACTTCTTTTACGTGCGGATTTACCACCAAATCGGCATAACGTTGACGGTAACGCAATTCAGGGTCGTTAAATTCGTCATGGATATTTCCTTCGGCATCTACTTTTGGTAACGGTAATGGTTTTAGGGTTTTACTCAATAGCGTAAAATCTTTAACTTTTATGGTTTTTTCACCAACCTTGGTTAAAAATAACTCGCCTTCAACACCTATAAAATCACCAATATCTAATAGTTTTTTATAAACATCATTGTATTTGCTTTTATCGTCGCCTGTACAGATTTCATCACGATTAAAATACACTTGTATTCTACCATCACTATCTTGCAACTCAGCAAAACTAGCACTCCCTTGAATACGACGTGACATTAATCGACCTGCAACCACAACTTTCTTACCCTCTTCAAAATTAGATTTTATCTGTTTAGAAGTATGATCTAATGCAAATAAATCCGCAGGATACGGATTGATGCCCAATTGACGTAGTTTCTGTAGTTTTTCGCGTCTTACGACTTCTTGCTCTGACAATGCCATGTTATTCCTTTTGATTTGGCGGCAAAGATAGTATATTTTCTATACAAATTAGTGTAACAAAGTGCCCCAAACCACGTCCTATTATAAGATAAAATTCTTATATCTTTGTAAACGAAAATAGTATGGGTTGTTTTAGAGTATTGCTGTCCGTTATCTGTCCACCATTGGCAGTTATTGATAAAGGATGTGGGTCAATAGTAATTGTTTTAATTCTAACTGTATTAGGTTGGGTACCTGGCGTAATAGCGGCTCTAATTATTTTGAATAATCCAAATAGATAATTGTAAAGTCATTGAATAAAAATATACAACTACAAGATTTAGGAACAAAAGACTACAAAGAAACTTGGGATTATCAAGAAGAACTGTTTGATGCTATTTTGCAAATAAAACGTAAAAACAGAAATGAAAATCTGAATCTTGAAACGCCGAATCATTTTTTGTTTGTAGAACATCCTCATGTGTATACCTTGGGCAAAAGTGGTGATTTGAACAATTTATTATTGGGTGAAAAGCAGCTCAAAGAAAAAGGCATATCCTTTCATAAAATTAATCGTGGTGGCGACATCACGTACCACGGCTTTGGACAAATAGTAGGCTATCCAATTTTAGATTTGGATAATTTCTTTAACGACATTGGTAAATACATGCGTTCTTTAGAAGAAACCATTATTCGGGTTTTAGCTGATTATGGTTTAAAAGGTGAACGCAGCACAGGAGAAACCGGTGTTTGGTTAGATGTTGGTACTCCTTTTGCAAGAAAAATTTGTGCTTTAGGCGTAAGAAGTAGCCGTTGGGTAACCATGCACGGATTTGCTTTAAACGTAAATACCAACTTAGGTTATTTTGACCACATTATTCCGTGTGGTATTCGTGGTAAGGCAGTTACTTCTTTGGAAGTTGAATTGGGTAAAACACTAGATATCGAAGAAGTGAAAACTAAAATATTAAAGCATTTTGGAGATGTTTTTGAAGTAAATTTTGTAACCACCCAACTGAGAATTTAATTACACGTCACCCTGAACTTTTTTCAGGGTCTAGTACATTAGAATCAGTTGCCGAAACAACTTCAGCATGACGATTCGCGTCAATCTTCTTCGTTAAAATATACTTTGTAATACATCATTTTTCGCTCTTCATCATAGCCTTTTTCTAAATATTCTTCCGCGGCATCAGGAGCATCAATATCCAGTTTAATCTGAATATTTGTATCAAGCTTAATGTCCGTTTTAATCTTCTTTTTTTGTTTTTTTACAACTGCTTCAGATATTGAAAATTGATTACGAACAAGTACTCCATTTATATCCTCAAATTGTTTTTTGTAACCGTCAAACAAATCCTTTCTGTTATCTTCTTCAAAAACGGTTTCTTTAAAATCATTGACGTTTACGCTTTCATTTTCTTTAAAAAAATCCATTGTTTGTGCTAGAAATTGATTTTGTTGTTGGTTGCCAAACTCTTGCTTGATAACTTCTTCAGAAAAATCCTTACACAAATCTATGTAGACTTGTGTATGTCTATTACTATCATCGGCATACTTGATATTCAGAAAATTTTTAATCCAATATTGTGCGTCGTAATTATTGTTATCAACCGACAGAATGGTATAACCAGCATCGTCTTGCGAATTGATGACCAAGCAGCCTTTATCTAATTTCTTGGTGCTGATTCCCTGCTGTACAAACACGTCAAAACTACTACCTTCTTTGTAGGTCTGAAAAAAATCGGCTTTGTTTTCAATTTTAAAAATCCCCAAAGCTTGAGTGTTGACCTCCCTATATTCAATATCCTCGAAAAGAGCAATCATTACATCTCCTGTTTTGATTTGAGCGGAATTGGATTGCTCAAACAAGTGTTTAACAATGTTTTTAGAAATCTCAATAAAAGTATTATCATCGCTAAAAACTTGTTGAGCATAACTATTGATCTCATTTAAATTAATGTCTGCGTGGTGGTTAAAACGATAACTTTCCGTAACGTTTCCAAAAGGTCTCAACAAAAAAGGTTGCATCAATTTATAGCTATCTTCATCGAAAGTGACGACATCTTCTGAAAATACATTATTAGCCTCATTGAATTTATTACCTACTTTATGAATGATGAATTTGGAAATAAACGCCTTGTTTCTTTTAATCATTGAATTGAAAATTTAGATACGCAAAAGTAGTGTTCCCTTTTTAATTTTCAATTTGAAGAAGGTTTTTATTTCTAAGTAATAATAACTATTTAATAATTTTAGTCAGTTCCTGAGAGCCCGTTAATTTTCCTTTTTTATTATACGATTCAGATTTAACCATGGCCTTATCTTTACTATGCCATTCGACACCGCTACCCTTTACTTTAATGAAACCTATTTTACTTTCAAAATCATAAGATACTTTAGCACATTCAAATGTTCCCGCTGATGTTGTAATAGTTTCATTTTCTAAAATTTTTCGATTGGTAATATCCATAGTAACCGTTACCACTTTCAGGTCATTGTTGAATACTTTAACAGTAATCGACCCATCGTTCAAATTGGTTCCTGTTTTCATATCATTAGGAAACTCTAGTATGTCCCCTTGCATTTCAACGGTAAAACCATCTCCGTTATAACTAGAGATTTGATTATTGTCAAAAAACCGAACCATGTCAATGGCAATTATACCACTTGTACATGAAACTTTATATTCTGAACTAAATGTTTCATCTTTTTTCCCGGTAGTCGTCATTTTAATCTGTGCGGTGACTTTTCCATCCTGGTTATTTGTATTCTCCGTTTTATGAGTACTTTTTGAAGCTTGCTTGCCTTTTTTATCAAATTGAGTGTATTCTAATGTTACTCCTTCATTCAAAATTAAAAAATCACAATCTTGAGCTGTAATTTGAAACGTAAAGAGCAAGCATAAACCTAATATTATATTTTTCATAATTAACTATTTTTAATTTAATTGTAGTGTTAATATTTTATTGTGGAATCGATTTTGTCAAATTTAGCAAAAGAATTTTATGTAATCAATTTTTCAAATTCAACTGTAATTGCTTTGCCAACAACCGAAACGACTTTCTGTGATGTTCCGTTACACCAAATTCTTCAATTGCTAATCTGTGTTGCTTTGTAGGATATCCTTTATTCTGTTTCCAATTGTATTGAGGAAAATCGTTGTGGATTTTTTCCATATACTCATCACGGTAGGTTTTAGCCAAAACTGAAGCGGCAGCAATGCTTAGATACTTGCCATCACCTTTTACAATGGTTTCATATGGAATTTCTTTATAGTTTTTGAACCTATTACCATCTACAATTATAAATTCAGGCTCAATTTTAAGCTTTCCAATAGCTTGGTGCATTGCTAAAATAGAACTTTGCAAAATATTGATTTCATCAATTTTATCTTGCCAAACAAAACCAATAGCGAAGGTCAACGCGTTTTTTTCAATAAAAGGTTTTAGCTCGGCTCGTTGTTTTTCTGAGAGCTGTTTTGAATCGTTTAACAACGGATGCTCAAATTTATCAGGTAATATTACGGCAGCAGCAACCACTGGCCCGGACAAGCAGCCTCTACCCGCTTCGTCTGTGCCTGCCTCTAATTTTAATCCTGAAAAGTTGAGTTGTAACATGTTCCTCAAAAATAGTTTAAATGTTAAAATCAACATGAAATTTTGGCAAAATTTTATCAAACAAATATTTTACCTTTGTCGCAATTACTGGTTTATGCAAAAATACCTTTTTTCACTTTTAATTCTTTTCTTTAGCATTGGCATACATTCTCAAAATGTACCTACTAGACCTGCAAGTGTTGAACTTGGGTCAGAATTTTCACAAAGAGATACTATTGACGATAGAATGATTGATGTTCAATTAAGTGGAAAAACACATTATACAGACTATAAAGTAATTTCTTATAAAGGTGATACTACTTATATCGATACTACCTTAGTTATAAATAAGGATTATAAATTTAATTATTTAAGAAAAGATAATTTTGAATTATTACCCTTTCATAATCAAGGGCAAACCTTTAATAGTTTAGGATATAATTTCTCGGAAGTTTCTTTATTTCCTAACATGGGTAACAGGGCAATGCACTTTAATTATTACGAAATAGCAGATATAGATTATTATAAGGTAGCCACTCCTACTTCTGAATTAGCTTACCGTACCGGATTGCAACAAGGTCAGTTTTTGGATGCTTTTTTAACTTTTAACACCTCTGAACGTCAGAACGTTTCCATTGCCTATAAAGGGTTACGCTCTTTGGGCAAATATAGAAGTTCGTTGAGCAGTCATGGCAATATGCGTTTTACCTATAGCTATCAAACCAAAAATGATGCCTACGGCGTAAAAGCTCATATTGCTGCTCAAGACTTGACCAACGACCAAAATGGCGGCTTGCCAGAATTATCTTTGGAGTATTTTGAAACTAAAAATCCTAACTTTAGAGACAGAGGCAGAATAGAAACAAATTTTTCAGATGCATCAAGTGCTTTAAGAGGAAATAGATATTACTTAGAACATGATTATAAAATATGGCAACGTAACGATACTGTTCGGAATAAAAAAAGCTACTTAAAAGTGGGGCATATTTTTAATTATGAACGCAAACATTATTACTATACACAGGAATCTGCTAATGATCTCTTTGGTGATGCATTTGACACAAAAACAAAAGACAAACTAAATTATATAACATTACAAAACGATGCCTTTTTAGCATTAAAGTCTCCATTGGTATTGGGTGAGGTACAGTTTAAAGCTACACACTTTAATTATAATTACAATTATAACAGTGCTGCTGAATTGGGCGGTGTTCTTATTCCTCCCTCAATCAAAGACAATTCGGTTTCAGTAGGTGGTTCGTGGCATACTAATTTTAAAAAATTCAATATTAATGTAGAAACAGCTACTACAGTGGCAGGAAAACTTGTTGGTAACTATTTTAAAGGATCAGCCAGTTTTAAGCAAGATAGCCTATTTACTTTTAAAGGTGCTATTTTAATAAATAGTAAATCTCCAAATTTAAATTTCACTCTAAATCAGAGCAATTATATCAATTACAATTGGTCAAATAGTTTAAAAAACGAACGTACCAGAACTTTGTTATTCGATTTAAAATCGGATAGAATTTTAAATGCTTCGGCACAAATTACACAAATAGACAATTATACTTATTTTAATGATATTACACCGATTGAGTCAACAAACATAAAACCCTTTCAAGCAGATAAAACCATAAACTATCTAAAATTAAAAGTTTCTAGAGAATTGAGATTAGGAAAATTTGCCTTGGACAATACCATTATGTATCAAAAAGTAGCACAAGGCAGTTCTGTATTTAGAGTCCCCGAGTTGGTTACTAGAAATACGCTTTATTTTGCCGATCATTTATTTAAAGGAGACCCGTTATATCTTCAAACTGGTGTAACGTTAAAGTATTTTACAAAATATTATGTAAATAGTTATAACCCCGTACTATCAGAATTCTATTTACAAAACGAACAAGAAATCGGTGGTTATCCTGTGTTGGACTTTTTTATAAATGCTCAAGTACAACGTACCCGTTTATATTTAAAATTTGAACATTTTAATTCTGGTTTTGTTAAAACTGCAAATTATTATTCGGCACCAAATTATCCTTATAGAGATTTTGTAATACGATTTGGTTTGGTTTGGAATTTCTTTATTTAAATGCAACAGTCTATTAATAGTGTTTTTGTAATTTTATAGCATGAAAAAGTATCGTCTATTTCTATTTTTTTCTACTCTTTTTTTGGCGGTAATAGCTATTTTATTTTTTGTTAGATGGAAATCACCCTATGCTCCACTTAAAGGTGAAAGTTTTATTTATTTTAATAACTCTCAAGCAACTGGTGAAGAATTAGCCAAGGCATATTGTCAAATGTGTCATTTATATCCGGAACCCAGTTTGTTGGATAAAAAAACCTGGAATGATAAAGTTTTACCCGATATGGGCAAGCGATTAGGAATTAGACCCAATGGTATTGACCCCTACAAGGGTTTAGATTCAATGATAGCAAAAGAGGCCAAAGAATTTAATATTTATCCCGAGACGCCATTAATAACCGAAACTGATTGGAACAAAATTGTTAACTTTTATATTGAAAATGCACCTAAAGAGTTACCTCCTATAAAAAAAACAGTAGAATCGGTAGATTCTAAATTTACACCAAGCTACATTACTATTGGTGATAAAAAATTACCTTTAGTAACCTTACTAAAATGGAATGAAAATACATCTGAGCTATACATAGGCGATGCCACTGATTTGTACGTTTTAAAAAATAACAAAACGCTAACTGCCAGATACAAATTAAACAGTCCTGCTTCTCATATTGAATTTGACGATGAACTTTCCACATTACTTTTAACCATAGGTTTAGTGATGCCTAACGATAGGTTTTTAGGCAAATTGAATGTTCTTGATCCAGTAAAAAAAGACCATGTAATTAATCTTGAAAAGTTAAAAAGACCTGTGCATGTTGCCGTTTCCGATTTGAATAAGGACGGAAAAAAAGATGCTGTAATCTCCAATTTTGGTCATCGTGACGGTAGCTTGTCTTGGTATGATGGATTTGATAATTCTAAAGAACATGTGTTAAAAAACTTGCCGGGTACGCGAAAAGCTGAAATAAAAGATATGAACGGTGATAATAAACCTGACGTTATTGCAATGATGACCCAAGCTTATGAGCAAATCATTATTTTTTACAATTTGGGAGACGGAAAATTTGAAGAAAAACCCGTTTTATCGTTTAATCCAGCTCACGGGTTAAGTTACTTTGAAACTGTCGATTTTAACAATGATGGCCATCTTGATCTTTTAGTCTCTAATGGTGATAATAGAGATCTATCTGTTATTGATAAACCTTATCATGGCGTTCGAATTTATTTAAATGATGGTTTAAATAATTTTGAAGAAGCTTATTTTTATCCGATGTATGATTGCAACAAAGTCATGGCCAGAGATTTTGATAACGATGGCGATTTAGATATAGTAGCCTCTGCGTTTTGGAGCCAATATACCGAAAATAGAAACTTAAAAGAGAGTTTTGTCTATCTCAACAATACTGGTAACTTAAATTTTATCCCTTCGTACCTGCCTGGTGTTGCCCACGGCAAATGGCTAACTATGGATGTTGGCGATTTTAATAATGATAATTTATTGGATGTAATGCTTGGTGCCGCAATTTTCACAACTAATGAGACGATTCAAGTATTAACCGCCACTGGGATAAGTGATTTTCCACAAGTACTAATTTTAACCCAAACAAAATAGATTGTTGAATATTTAATTTGACTTCGGTTTTTAAATTTTCTTACCAGCCAACATTCTGATTTTTATGTTTAAAGCAGCATAAAGCAACGTTGTAAAAGGGCTTAACCAATTAAAAATCGCGTAGATAAAATAATCTGCAACACTTACTCCTAACACACCAGATTGATAAGCTCCGCAGGTATTCCAGGGTACCAATACCGAAGTAACGGTACCTGAATCCTCTAAAGTTCTACTTAAATTTTCAGGAGCTAATCCCCTGTCTTCATAGGCTTTTTTAAACATCTTACCTGGCACTACTAAGGCTAAGTATTGATCAGAAGCTGTTACATTCAGTGCCAAACAACTTGCTACAGTACTTGCAAATAATCCAAATGTAGTTGTTGCCAAACTTAATAATGCCTGACTAATTCTAGCTAAGGCACCAATAGCGTCCATAATACCTCCAAAAACCATGGCACAAATAATTAACCAAATGGTTCCTAGCATACCGCTCATACCTTTACCCGAGGCAGAAAAAAGCTCTTTTAAAGTTTCATTTTCAGTTGCAATGGTAGTTTTCACTGTAATTGCATCCATAACTCCTCTATATGCTGAAGTAAATGTTAGCTTTTCAACTCCTGCAATCTGGGCAACTATGTGAGGTTGAAAAATCAAAGCAAAAATAGCACCTAAAAGAGTTCCTATTAAAAGGGCTATTAATGGAGGTGTTCTTTTTATAATTAGAAAAATAACTACCAAAGGCACTATAAACAACCATCCATTAATTGTAAATGTACTATCAATATCTGTTAATAGTTCTGAAGTGTCTGTCGCTCCTGTAACATCCTGAGTCAAACCTATTATAATGAATATAATAAAAGTGATAACTATAGTTGGTACCGTTGTTAATGCCATATATTTAATATGATCAAACAATTCTCCTCCTGCCATTGCAGGTGCAAGATTTGTGGTATCACTTAGTGGTGACATTTTATCTCCAAAATAAGCTCCAGATAAGACTGCTCCTGCCGACATTCCCAAGGAAATTCCTAAAGCTTCACCAATACCAATTAATGCAATACCTACGGTAGCGGATGTAGTCCAACTACTACCTGTAGCAATCGAAATTATTGCACATATAATCACACAGGCAGCTAAAAATATAGTAGGATTTAAAATTTGTAATCCATAATAAATCATTGAAGGAATAATACCACTAATCAACCATGTACCAGCCAAAGCTCCCACCATAAGTAAAATTAGCAAAGCACTAGCCGTAGATTTAATATTTTCAGCAACTTCCTCAACCATTAATTTAAATGACACTTTATTAAAAAAGCCAACTATCACAGCAACCGATGCTCCTAATAATAAAACAAATTGATTACTACCGCTCAAAGCATCGTCTCCATAAACATAAACATTAAAAGCCAGCATTATTACTAAAGCTAATACTGGAATTAAAGCTTCCCAGATATTTAGTTCTTTATTATCTATAATCTGTTGATGCGATTCTTTAGAAGTAATATCAATTTTAGAAATATTTTTTTTGTCTTCCATTGGGTTGGTTTTATACTGTAATGATACGAAAAATCTTAAAGACTATAAAAATGCACCAAAGCTCGCAACTATTTAAATTAAAGATGCTCAATATCAGTAAGTTAAATTTTATCATTACCTTTAGTGCAAACTAAACTATACTATTATGAAGAAAATTAGCATTTATTTTATCCTAGGAATTCTAGTTCTTAGTACCCTTGCTTTTGTGAAAACTGAAAGCAAAAAAACGAAAACAATCAACATGAAACCTGATGTTGAAGCTTTATTGGTATCAAAATCATATACCTTACAAATTGCGGAGGCTATGCCAGCAGACAAATACACTTTTAGACCTACAGATTCCGTACGAAGTTTTGGAGAGCAAATGGCACATATATCAACATCAACAAAATTTTTGGTGGACTTGTTCGTAAAAGGGCAACCTATGCCGAGTCAAGAAGATTTTGCAGCTGCAGCAAAAATGGAAAAAGAAATGGGTGCCTCTAAAGAAGCATGTATTAAAGCACTTACTGAAGCTTATGATATGGTTGCTACTACTTATGAAAATATGAGTGACGAGCAGTTAGCGGAAACGTTTGTTGTCCCATTTGACCCAGCACAACCATCCTTTCCTAGAGAAAAAGCGTTCCAGTTTATTAGTGAGCATAACGCACACCATCGCGGACAAGCATTGGTAGCATTGCGTATGCAGGGTATCAAATCACCTGCTTATAAATTGTATTAAAAAAATTAGAAAGAAATATTTCGTCAATCTGAACTTGTTTCAGATTCCATTAAAACTCAACAATAAAGAAGTTGAGAATCTGAAACAAGTTCAGATTGACGTTCTATTATAGAGTTTTTAGCAGTTCATTTTTTACACCCTATAATAATCGCCTTTCCAGTTTTTAACCGACTTTTTTATTGCTTTTTCTGATAACTTTTCATCAACTGCTCTTTTAGCCAGTTCAGGAAATTCTGCATCAGATGCAAAGCGTAGACCTATAATCTGACGCATCGTTAAATTAGTGTCTAACGGCTTTCCAGTAAGTACATAATGTCTAAAATTCTCTTCAACTTTAATTGCCCTATCTTGAGCCCTTAGTGAAAAAACTCTTGCATAAAATGCAGTAAGCATTAAAAGAATAGCTCCAAAAAGAAGTAACGAAGCATTATACAGATTATGCTCATAAGATTTAACCAGATTAACAACGGTACCGATAACCAATATAGCAGAGCCTAAGAGCGTAAAAAAATGATACAATGGAACAAAACGAGGATGATTTTTATAATTTTGAATATTCATAGGGTTTAGGTTTAAATTATTTGAATGGAGCTAACTTAGTCGTTATCTCTAGAATTAATTACATCATTAAACTTTAATAAAAATCTTTTTCTTGTACATAACATAGCCTAAAGTTAAAAAGAACGCTACAACCGTTAATGCATATAACAGGGAGGCTAATTTATCAGTTGGAATCCAACTTGTATAAAATGTTTGGTACAACCAAAAATGAACACTTTGGTTCTCATTTACTTTTATAAGTCCGAAAGTTTTAGCGATAAATCCTGACAAGAAAAATATAGTAATGGCATTCATACCGACATATTTGAAGATAGTTCCTGTCTTAATTTTTTTTACATCGGTAACATAATAAACTAAAGCTAAAATGATTGTAGCCCAGCCACTTGTTACTAAAACAAAGCTACTACTCCAAATGGCTTTGTTTAGCGGAAACCAACTGCTCCAAAAGTAACCTGAAAGCAATAATATTGACCCAATAATCAATAAACTTTTGGTTTTTCTGAGTTCTTTAAATGCTAAAACTTTACCTATCAATATTCCAGAAATACATGTGGCAATTGCAGGCAAGGTACTCAGTAAACCTTCGGGGTCATAATCGTCTTTCCACATGTGATTACCTAAAACATTTAAATCAATATAATTAGCCCAATTATTAGGTGCTCTGTCTAAAGTTGGAGTAGATCCATCTGGTAACGGAATAAAACCTAAAAACAACCAATAGCCTACCAAAATTGTTATCCCTATACCTAGTAATTGTTTCCAATTAAAATTAAGAAATAAGACTGCCGATATAAAAAACACAACTCCAATTCGTTGTAATACTCCCGGGAAACGTAGGGCTTCAAAATCCTTAAAGAAAGGCCAATACGGTAAAAACCATCCCAAAAATAGTCCTAAGCCTATTAATTTTAAACTGCGAATAGTAACCTTTTTATAGGTTGACCCTACATTTGCTTTGTTTTTATAGGCGTATGAAATTGAAATGCCTACGATAAATAAAAAGAAAGGAAAAATTAAATCTGTTGGTGTTAATCCGTGCCATTCGGCATGCAATAATGGAGCATAAACGCTTCCCCAACTACCTGGATTATTAACCAAAATCATTGCGACAATGGTTAAACCCCTAAGAATATCGACAGATTCAACCCTGTTTTTCATTACCAAAAAACTTAAAAGATTACTTTTTCTTTAATCCTAGCTTATGACCCCAAATAGCATAGTACAATATAATTGCATAACAAGGTAACAAAATCCAATAGCTACCATTGGCAGCTGTTGCGGCTGCTTCAGCTTCAGCAACACCATTAGCAATCAATTCGTGTTTACCTGTATCAACCATTCTACCATATAATGGTGGAATAATTGCACCTCCTGAGATAGCCATTATTAGTAAAGCCGATGCTGTTTTTGTAAACTTACCCAAACCTTTTAACGTTAAAGGCCAAACTGCAGGCCATACCAAAGCGTTAGCAAAACCAAGAGCAGCAATAAAAACAACAGAAGTAAAACCTTCAGTTGATAATATACATATGGAAAAAATAATTCCTAATACTGCACTAATTCGCAATGCTAAACTTTGACTCATGTATTTTGGTATTAAAAATACACCTAATGCATAGGCAGCTACCATGGCCATTAGTGTATAAGATGTGAAAAACTTAGCCTCTTCACCAGGAAAACCTAAGGATATTCCATAGGCAATAATGGTATCTCCAGCAATTACTTCTGCTCCAACATAAACAAACAACGTCAATACGCCTAGCCATAAATGCGGAAACTGTAGAATACTGGTTTTAGCCGTTTCACCCTCTTTTAATTCTTCTTCAGCCTCCTCCTCAACATGTGGTAAAGGAGCTTTTAAAATTAAAATCCCTAAAACAAATAATACAACTGCCATGGCAATATAAGGCGTTACCACACTATCAGCCATAGTTTGTAATAATTGTGACTTTTCTTCATCAGAAACCACTTTTACCTTTTCTTTTACCTCGTCAATACCTGACAATAATAATGCTCCAAAAATTAAAGAACCAAGTGCTCCTGCCACCTTATTGGCAATACCCATAATAGCAATTCGTTTAGCTCCACTTTCTATAGGTCCTAAAATAGTAATGTAAGGGTTTGCTGCCGTTTGTAACAACGTCATCCCTGTACCTTGAATAAAAATACCTGTTAAAAATACCCAATATGTCCTGGCCTCTGCCGCGGGGATGAACACCAATGCTCCTAAAGCCATGATAATTAAACCAATGGACATTCCTTTTCTATATCCAACTTTTCTCAACACATAAGATGCTGGTAATGCCATGACTACAAAAGAAATATATGATGCCGATGCTACCCAATAAGATTGTGCTTCAGTTAATTCATTTATGGTTTTCATAAACGGAATTAAGGCTCCGTTAATCCAAGTTACAAAACCGAAAATGAAGAATAATCCGGCTATAATTGAAATGGCTACTACATTATTATTGCTTTTGGTTGACATAAGTTAATGTTTTAATTTTTTTTAAAATGGACGGTAATGTACTAAATATATTTTTTACATTCTATAATTTTCTGCAATTAACAATTGAATAACGCTGAATGAAAGATTATAAGCTATTAAATTATTATTTGATTAAATGGTTAGAAAAATCTGTAACCTGCTCACAACAAATCTGCTCCATAACTTGTTGCAATTCCGTTTTTAATAATGAAATTGTGTGGTCGCCACCGTTTTTCCCCAATGCAGAAACACCATACATAAAAGAACGACCCATAAAAGTGAACTTTGCTCCACTCGCCATCGTTCTGGCAATATCTGGCCCTGAACGGAGACCACTATCCATCATTACGGTAATCTTATCTCCATATTTTTGTACAATTCTAGTCAACGGTTTTATAGTTGATTCTCCTGCATCTAACTGTCTTCCTCCATGGTTAGAAACTATAATTCCGTCTAATCCTAATCGTATTGCTTTTTCTGCATCCGCTTCATTGGCTACACCTTTTAAGACCAACTTTCCTTTCCACATATCACGGATGGGTTTTATTTTTTCTTCGTTTAATCTTCCTGAAAAAGTCTCATCCATGAATTTTCCCAATTGTGCCAAATCCAAACCTTTAGGCATATAGGGTTTTAAAACTTCAAAATTTGGTTGCCCATGTCGTAAAGTTTCTAGTGCCCATTTAGGCTTACCCAACACTTGCAGTATATTTTTAATCGACATTTTAGGTGGCATTGCTAGTCCGTTTCTAATATCTCTAGGCCTAAATCCAAATGTTGGCACATCACACAGAATAACCAATACGGGACATCCTGCTACCTCAGCACGTTTTATAATATCATCTCTTAATCTGTTTTTGGTGGGATGATACAATTGAAACCAAGCATTGCCTTCAGTAATTTCAGCAATCCGCTCTATACTTGATGTAGTTACCGTACTCAACACAAAAGGAATATTATGTTCAAAAGCTGCTTTTGCTAAAATTTCAGGGGAATTGGGCCACATTAAACCTTGCAGTCCAACAGGAGCAATGCCAAAAGGAGCATCATAAACATGACCAAACAATTCGGTTTGCATACTAGACCCTTTGTGCTTGCTTAAATAATATGGCAACAATTCTACTTGACGAATTTCATCTGTATTTTTATGTAGATTAACATCTTCATTGCAACCACCATCTAAATATTCAAAAGCAAATTTTGGAATACGTTTTTTTGATTTTGCTCGCAAATCATCTATGGAGGGATAATTGGAATCAAATTTTATTTCTTTTTTATTCTTGCTCATATTTTAATAGAATTATTCTACCGAATAAACGCTAAAATTTTTAACTTTAGGTTTTTTATCAGAAGCTAATACTTTCAGCCGAATTCGACTTACCTTTATATTATCAAATTTTTCAATTCTTTTATGACCAACACTTTCTCCTTTAGAGATTACAATCCACTTACCATTTACTTTAACTTCAAGTTCATATTTTCTAATGCGTTCACCAAATTGAATATCCTCTTGAATTATAACATGATTAATCGTTGTAGGTGCTCCAAGTTTTAATTCAATGGTATTGCCTTCGCCAGAAGTTGTTGCAATAGGTTCTAAAAAACGTCTATTAATTTCATCTCCCCACTCTTTTAAACGTTGTACATCAGATTCAGGTAATAAACCATCAGGATTTGGCGTAAGTCCCATAATTAATGTAGAGTTTCGCCCAACGGATTTGTAGTACATTTCCATCAAGTTTTCTAGTGGAAAAATATGAGCCTCATCTCCAGGTTCCCAAAACCATTCGTGGCGTCCGTTATAACCCCTTAACGGAGCATCGGCCATGGTAGGCACCCAATATTGACCATTTTTATCACCATGTTTTAATAATTTAAAATTATCCTTTGCAATATTTCTTCTTGCACTTTCACCAGCTCCTGTTGCTCGATAAGGAAACGTGGACCAATTGGGGTAACCCACAGTACCAGATTCCGAACCTCCCCAACGGGCTTCAGCTAATTGCCCATTATGATAAAAAAGGCAATTAGGTTGATACTTCCTAACAATTGGTAATACGTCTGGTGCTCCATTTTTAGGATGATCAGCTCCACCATCAAACCAAATCTCAAATAACTCGCCATAATTAGTACATATTTCCTTGACCATACCCTCTACCATTTTATTGTACCATTTTTGACGTTGCTCTCTAAACTCTCCTTCTCCATTAACTTTAAAATCATGCACACCCATAAAAGAATTCCATCTGATTCCCAAATAAATACCTGGTTTAATACCGTACTTTCTGCAACTTGCTACAAAGTCGGCAACAACATCACCTTTACCATCACGCCATTTTAAAGCTTTAACACTATACGGATTAACATCAGATTGAAACAATGCAAATCCTGTTTCATGTGTTGCTGTTATGATAGCAAAATTAGCACCCGCATCTTTAGCTGCTTTTACCCATTGATCTGTATCTAATTTTGTGGGATTAAATATCTGGTAATCATCAACTGGATCAATACGATTATTACCTTGTCCGTATTTTTTACCATCAAAAACATGCAAATCGTAATGAAAAACCACGCCTAATTCAGCTTCTTGCCACGCCAATTGCCGTTTGTTAGGTTTAGGATCTTCTTTTTTTTCTATTGGAATAAAAACCGAATACGATTCGTCTCCTTTTTTTACCGCGACCATGAGTAGAATGGGTTCCCCATTTTCATGATAAACAAATGGACGTTCCATTCTATCAGGCTCAATTATAGACCCATCTTTTTTTTCAATTTCTTTCAATTTAAGAACATATTCAGTGGCTTTTTCCCAATCAAATCCATTTTTGGAAGTTACTAAACCAATAAAATTATGAGCATGAAAAACACCATAAAAACGGTCTCTATTTTTATCGTACCAAATAGACATATCTTCAGTATCTAAATAGTCAATTACAGGCTTGTCTTGAATTATAAAACCGCTAGCGGGGTTATCAGACATAGCCACCGCTTGGTTTCTGATAAATCGAGTTTCGTTAGGTTTATCCCCTTTTACAATTAAATAATACTTACCATCTTTACCTCTGTCAATTGCAGGATTTACTGTAAGTGTTGTAATTGGACCGCTCGGTTCAATTAAAGGTTTATCTTGTCTCGTCCATGAACCATTTAAAGAATTTGAAACAACAACTCCCGTACGCTGATTGGGTCTTAAAACTTTCCAATTAGCGTGACTATACCCTGTTTTGGCAGTCTCAATCAAGTCTTGTTCCGTGTAGGTTTTTCCTCCAAGATGTGTACTTATATAATACAGGTAATATTTCCCTTCAAAATATTTTATTTTTGGATTATGAGCCGTAATGGCATCCCAAAACTCTTCACCTCTTCCTTTTAAAACTGTTTCTTTATATCTCCAAGGTCCTGTAGGTTTTTTTGCAGTAGCATGAGCTATTTCTGAATGGGTTAACCAACCCAAAAATCCATACTCTTTTTTCCAGCGTGAATAAAAAAGATGGTATTTTCCTATTTTATCTTTTATAATTGAACCGCCCCAATTGTAGTAATTTGGAGTATTAAAAATGTTTTCTTCCTTTACCGGTTGAAAACGATCGTATAGATATAAATCATCTCTTTTTTGTGCTGCAACAGCCAAAAGAAAAAAGCAACAAAAAAAGAATAAGTAGTTTTTCATTTCTATTTTATTACAAACCAAGTGTATCCATTTGCTGGAATCTTAACTTTTAGTTCTACTTCAAAATTTCTGTTTAACTCAAACTTTCTTTCTTTTTTTCCTCTATCTGAGATTAGAGCAATATCAGTTAATCCTGTGTAATATAATGGGACTTTGATTTCCTCCTCAATAGTATTTTTAGTTGGATTGAACAACATCAAAAATCCTTTTTCTTTAGTATCAGGATTTGCATGTAAAAACCCGTCCCAAGACCTACCATCTGGTCTTCTAATATGGATAATATCCGAATTAAGAATTTCCCTATACTTTTTATAATGATCTATCTGTTCAATTACCAATTCTTTGGTCTTTTGTGTATCATACAATCGTGGTCCGCGATAACAAGCTTGTACGCCCGATCCGTAATTCTGTGCCATATGTGCTTCATAAGCATCCAAATGTTTGTTCAAAGGTTCTAAAGTAGCTTCAGCACCTCCCCCGTGATATTCCGTCAAGGGCACGAATGTCCATGCCATGGATGGTGTCTTTTCCCAAGTACCATCGTAAATATTTTGACGACCTAACATAATTTGCTGTTCTCTTGGCAAAGACCAGTTCACTTCTCTATAACCAATACCACATTTGTTAGAACCCTTTAAATAATAAAAGTCTGGTGCATTTAAGTAAATCCTTTTGTCCTTTAACCAGTGATAAAAATCAGTTGTCATTTTCCATTGCACCCATTGCGAATCCTCATGACCTTTATGGTATTTATGAGTTGTAGATGCACAAAAATCACCAGGGTATGGACCATCATGCTCTAATAAGTCGAAACCTGTTTTGTCAAAAAAGTATTTTAATTTTTCCAAATAACTATGTCCCCATTCACTTGCCAAACACGGTGCATTTCCAAATTTTGCCCCACCTGGTTTACCAGTATTTTTGTCAATCACATCTACATCATCACTAATTTTTCTACTTGAAAAAAGCGAGTACCCTCCCAATTCAATACCTTGACTATGTGCATAATCCGCTAAATTTTTAAATTTTTGAATGTTCACCGCGGTGGTATCTTCCATATTCAAACCACTTCCAAAACTTAAGATTACCATTTCATATCCCGTTTCTTTGCATTGGTCTATGGCTGAAATTACTTCTGTAGAATCCGTACTAGTCAAGTGCATAAAAATTGGGTTTTCAGTTGACCATGGAGCTAACAAACGATACATTTTACGTTTGCTTAATGAGTTTCTTTCCCTATCTGTTCCATCTAACATTAATTCATAGGTATGAAAACTTTCAAAACTTTCCTTGGGTTGTAATACTTGAGCTGGCCCTACTTTCAACTTACTTTCCAGCAAACAAGGCGTTTCCATTTTCCAATTTACTTGTGAAGTATATTCAGGATCTTTTTCATAAAAAATGGTATGATTTGCCGATCCCGCTGAAAATCCACCAAAAGCATAATCACTTTCTACATGCATATTGGGTCGCAACCACTGTTCAGGCTTATCTACAGGATTCTCTGGTTCAGGAAAAGCCAAAATTTCATTTTTAAATCCATCGATTTTTATAGCCTTGTCACTATTATTTTCAATAGTTATCCATTTCGAAATTAAGGGTACTCCATTATAAATTTCATAATGGACAAAAACCTTGATTTTTTTTAGTTCGGGTGATTTATGCCTAAACTCCATTACAATTTCTCTACCAGTAGCATAGCCTTTTGTTGCTAAATTAAATTCTTTGTTCTTGCTCCATTTTATTTTTCTGTCAATAGGACTATCCGTATAATCTTTAAATTGAAAAGCACTTTCATCCGTTTCTAAGTCATCTAGCCATTCATTTTTTAAGTAGCCGTGTTCTTTAAGTCCTGTTAATCCTCCCACCGAATACGTTTGTCCATCAATAGTAACTTCGGCTTCTGGTTTAATACTTCGTAACATGGTTTCACCTGTATCTTCATTTTTAAATTCAACAGTAGCAGCATTGGGGCTCATTCTTATTTTTCTAGTTACCAAACCATTGGTTAACACAATGTCCTTTCCTTTATTAAAAACTTGAGCCTCATAAACGGTATTGTCAATTAGCCAGTCATTGGCTTTTTCTGTTATAAGAGTAAAACTCAGTAATAAAATGGTACATAAAAAGATCGATAATTTTAAAATAGACTTCATAATTTATAGTGTTTGATTTGGATACGAAATGTGTTTTCCTGTTTCCTTATCCGTAGGAATTTGAGCATTTACTTCTTTCAGATAATCAGTCAAAACATCAGCCAATTCTTTGGTCTTTTCAGGATCTTTATCCACCAAATTATTCAACTCACCTATATCTTCAGTAATATTGTAAAGTTCAATTTTCTGATTTCTATAAAAATAAATCAATTTCCAATCGCCTAACCGAACCGTACTGCTTGCTCCTATTCCAGGTCCAGATGGCCCCCATTCGTTCGGATAGTGCCAAAATAAGGGTCTGTTCTCATTTTCCAGAGGTTTATTCTCCAGAATCGGCACAAAACTAACTCCATCAATGGTTTGAATAGTCTTAGGGTTAGAAATACCTGCCATTTCTATTATGGTTGTATAAAAATCTTCTATAATTACTTTTTTATCTGTAACAGAATTAGGAGCTACTTTTCCTGGCCATTTTACTAGCATTGGCTCTCTTATACCACCTTCATGGGCAGAGCCTTTTCCACTACTTAATGGTTTGTTATGGGTATTGGGTTTCCCTCCTCTAGCGTGAACACTAAGTCCACCATTATCTGACATAAATAAGATTATCGTATTTTTGTCTAGCTTATTTTCTTCCAAATAATCCATAATATCACCCAGACTTTTATCCATCCCCTCAATCATAGAGGCATATTTGGCTTCCTTTGGGTCAAGGTTAACATCCAAGTATTTTTGTACAAATCTATCATCACCATAAAGTGGTGTATGTACAGCATAATGTGACATATATAAAAAGAAAGGTTTCTTTTTCTCTTGAGCTTTATCAATAGCCAATTTTGCTTCTAACGTAATTGCTTCTGTCAAAAATATATCTTTGCCATGATACTTTTCTAGTCCTGGAACTGCCCAAACAGCTTTTCCCTTTTTGCCATTCCCAAAATTTTCCATTCCTAGATAGCTTTCAGGTGCACCAGCGGCATGACCTGCTATATTTACATCAAAACCTAAATTTAGAGGGTTTTCTCCTAGAGTGCCAATAGCTCCTAGATGAGCTTTCCCTGAATGAATTGTAAAATAACCTGCATCCTTTAATAGCTGTGGTAAAGATGTTGCATGGATAGCGTTTTCATCTCCTGCCACAGGACTCAAACCATTAACGTTCCATTTTGGAAATGATAACGTTTTATGATTGGTTTCCATAGGTTGCAGTGCATCTTTCCTCAATGTCCAATTGGTTACTTGATGTCTGGCGGCATTCATTCCTGTCATTAAACTTATACGTGTTGGTGAACAGACTGCTGTAGCGTAAGCTTGGGTAAATTTCATACCCTCACTTGCCAAACGTTCCATATTTGGAGTTTGATAGAGATCGTTAAAGGGTGTGCGTTTATCCCAAAACGGAACAGAAGTATCTTGCCAGCCCATATCATCAACTAAAAAAAGTACAATATTGGGTTGGGTTGTTTCATTGGTTTCCTCCTCTTGCTTGTCTTTTGATTTACAATTGACAATCAACAACAGACTAAAAATCAAGCAAATTGTATTCGTTCTTTTCATTGTTTTACTACTTCTTTAACGGGTTTTCCTCTCCAAAAATCTGGTGCCTTTAATCCTAATAAATAGGCAATAGTCGGAGCGGTATCATAGGTTACAATACTCGTTTCCAATTTTCCTTTGTTTAAAATATTTTTACCATATATAATCCATGGTATTTCAACTTCTAGTAAGGTTTTACCACCATGTCCTTTGCCCACTCCGCCATGGTCGGAACTAAAAATAATCACGGTATTATCCATCATATTATTATCTTTTAAGGTATTGATAATACCGCCTATCTGACTGTCAATTTTCTCCACAGCAGTATAATATTCAGGAGTATCGTGGCCTATTTCATGGCCTTCATTATCAGGATGTGTTAAGTGAATAAAAGTTAAGACAGGTTTTTCTTTTAAAAAGAAATCCAAGGCTTTTTCTATAGTTTTTTTATCTGAAGTACCATTATAATTCAAGTCAACAATACTTTTTTCAAACAAATATCCAATGCCACCCCAAGTATAAGAAACACCCATTTTTGAATTTGGTAGTTGCTTGTCAATCAAACTAAATATTGTAGGGTACATACTGTCTTTTTCTATAATTCGCGATGGCAATTCGGGAGTTTTACTACCCCATTCAGTATAACCGTGTAACTCAGGACCCGAGCCCATAATCATCGATGCCCAATTGACCGCACTGGAAGATGGTAAAACTGACCTTGCTTTTAGTGAGTATGAACCTTTATTCATCATCATCCTTAAATTAGGTACTTTCGCTTTATCAAAGGCATAAGCCCCAAAACCATCAGAACCAATGAGAATAACGTGTTTAACAATGACTTGTGAAGTATTGGCTTCAACCTTTTTAGATTTGCAGGCAGTCAAAAATACCAGCAATATCAACGCTAAATATAAATAGGATTTTCTCATTTTTTAGTTCTTAATTACTTTCGATTACTGCACCATCTTCACGATAAAGATTAACTTTACCATCCAATAAAACGGCTAAAACGGTCATGTTTTTATCTAAGACATACTCGGGAACATCAATATAGGTTATGCCTGGATAATGGCTCCAATACACTTTACTAATCACTTTGTGGGATAACTTTGTGCCTTCTCCCACCACCCAAATGCGATTTATTTTATTTTTTAAGCCGCGTATAACCACATCACCTTTTGGGTCTCCTTTTACAAATAAATACAGCATCGTTTTGTCTTTTGATAAGGTAGTTGGCCCATAAAAATGTTCTTTGGGAATACCAGCTACCGTACCATAAATAGCTTCTTTGTGCTTATTTGTCCATCTGCCTAAACCTTCTAAAACTTCCACTTGTTCTTTTGGGATTGTACCGTCGCCTTTAGGTCCAATATCTAATAACAAATTACCTCCATTTCCAATAACGTCAGCAAAAATTCCTATAATCTGATCAGTTGTTTTATAATTATGGTCGTTCTTTTGATACCCCCAAGAATCGTTCATTGTCATACATAGTTCCCAATAGTTGTTTTTTGGTCTGGTAATGGGCATGCCTTGTTCCGGTGTGGCATAATCTCCTTGATTATTAAGCCGTGAATTTAAAATAGTATTCGGGTTTCTCTCCAACAGCATTTTCCTCACTTTTGGTGCTTGCCACTCATCAGAATTGTGTTCCCAATCTCCATCGAACCAATATAAATCTGGATTGTAATTATCAGAAAGTTCCTTTAATTGACCCTGATAATAATTTAGAAACTTTTCCCATCTTTTAGGTTCATCTTTAATTTTATAACGGATAGAATCTCGCGTAAAATGAGTGTAATCGTTGTAAGACCAATCGGGAAGTGAATAATAAATTCCTACTTTTAACTTGTTTTTTCTAAGAGCATTAACAAAAGGAGTCAATACATCTTTTTTAGATGCTGCTCCCTTTACAGCGTTAAAATTTCCATGTTTCGAATTCCATAAAGCAAATCCGTCATGGTGTTTTGAAGTAATTACAGAATATTTTGCCCCGCTATTTTTTATTAATGCTGTCCATGCTTTAGGGTCATAATTTTTAGCGGTGAACCCTTTTGTTTGTTTTAGGTAGTCTTTATGTGAAATATATCCGTTAAAAAAAGACCATGATTCATCAATACCATTTACACCGTATAAACCCCAATGGATAAAAATACCCAATTTGGCATCTTTAAACCATTGCATTTTTTCATCATTAACTTTTACAGAATCAACGTTTTGAGACCATGAAAACGCAAATGACAATAAGAAAATAAATAGAATTATTTTTTTAAATATTAGACCAGTTCTTTTATATTTCTTCAAGATTTTCATTTACTATTGTTTTTTTATTTTTTGTCAATTTTATTTCAACTTCTCTATTCTTATACTTAATTCTTACTGTTTTATCAGCTACCGATGCCAGTGTCAATTGTTCTAATTTGCCTTTATCCCAAGCTATATCAACTTCAATATTTCCTCTAGCCTTTAGTCCCTTTATTTTACCAGTTTGCCAATTGTTGGGCAATGCAGGTAAAATCCTTAAAAAACCTTCGTGCGATTGCAACAACAATTCAGCAACCGCAGCCGTATAACCAAAATTACCATCAATTTGAAATGGTGGATGCTCATCAAACAGATTATTAGCAACAGAAATCTGCATAAATTTAGTAATATTTTCTTCAGCAGATTTTGCATCCAATAATCTTGCATTCAGGTTTATCATCCAAGCCCTACTCCAACCTGTACCGGCACCACCGTGTTGCAAACGGTAATCAATTGTTTTTTGAGCAGCGTCAAATTCATCTTTTTTACTTTCAGTAATATCATCTCCGGGATGTAAGGCATATAGGTGTGACATATGCCTATGTCCTTTCTCTGGCTCTTCATAAGGTTCGTTCCATTCTAATATCCGCCCATCTTTGCCTACAACAACGCCAGGATGGAGTTTGTCTCTTTTGGTTTTTACCTCATTCACAAACGCATCGTTTATGCCTAAAATTTTGGCCGATTCAATCGTATTATCGAAAACTTCACTAATAATTTGATGCCCCATAGCACTTCCAAAGGAAACTGCAGCAGGCTTACCATCATTTGCCAAATAAGAATTTTCAGGAGAAGTTTCGGGGCTAGAAACCCAAGTTTCACTCTTTTCATCCCAAACTAACCAATCTAAATAAAATTCAGATAAACTTTTTAATATTGGATACGTTCTATTTTTTAAAAATTCTTTGTCCTCAGTAAATTGGTAACGTTCCCAATAATGCTGTGCTGACCAACCGCCTCCATGAATCCAAGATCCCCAATAGGCTTGCTCAGCCCGCATCCAAGGTGTTGCCCATAAATCAGTAGTGTGATGCACCACAGAACCTCTTTCAATACCATACTGATTTTTTGCAGTAACTTTTCCACGTTCAACCACTCTATCCATAAAATTAAAAAAAGGTGCATGCAACTCACTTAAATTCGTCACCTCAGCCGGCCAATAATTCATTTGCAAATTGATATTTAAATGATAGTCTGCATTCCAAGGGGCTTCTATATGCTCGTTCCACAACCCTTGTAAATTAGCAGGGTTAGTACCTTCACGAGAAGAAGCAATCAACAGGTAACGTCCATATTGAAATAATTTAGCTGCTAAATCAGGATCATCGTTCCCGTCCTTTATACGTTGCAAACGCACATCAGTTGGCAAACTGTCTAACGCACTATCTCCTAATTTTAAATCAACACGATTATATAATTCTTGATGATCCTTTTTGTGTGTTTCAAACAAATCATTGAATGATTTTTGAGCAACCTTAGCTAACGTTTTTGTGTTTTTATCCTCAAAATTGTCATGATAAAATGACGTATTGGCTACCAAGTAAATCGTAGCTTCTTTAACATCATTTAATTTCAACATTCCATTTTCAGCACTTACCTCTCCTGAATTATTTATAACCTTTAGACGTGTTTCAAATTTTACTCCGTAGTCTATTGGAAAAGGTTCTGAAAACTTTTTACCACCATATTGGGTTACCATACCTTTCATGCTGATTTCATTTTCGGAAGGATTGTTTACGATTACTGTTTCATGACCTTTATCTTGAGGGCGATTCATTTTTAATGAAAAATCTATCCCATCAGGATTCGTAGTTTTTAACTGAATAACCAACACCTCATCTGGGTTGGAAGCAAATACTTTTTGACTAAATTGATGACCATCTATACTGTACGTGGTTTTTGCCAAGGCATTGTCAAAATTTAGTGATCGCCTATAATTAGTAACTTCATTTTCATTCATAAAATTGATATACAAGTCGCCCATGGTTTGATGTGACCTCACAATAGATTTATAAGAGAATTTATCAACAATTAATTTATCAACTTCATGGGCTTTGCCGTCTTTTAAAAGCTGTCGAATTTCTTCTAAATCATTTTTATTGCCTTTAGAATTCCCCCAATCTGGCCCACCAGCCCAAAGGGAATCTTCGTTTAACTGAATACGTTCGTGATTTGGATTTCCAAATACCATCGCTCCTAAACGACCATTACCAACAGGCAAAGCTTCCATCCATTGTGCAGTAGGTTTAGTATACCATATTTCTGAAGTTGGCTGCTCAATTTGCTTCTTTTCGCAAGAGGTTATAAAGGTTACGATCAGTATAAAAAAAAGCGACTTTGTTAACTGCATAATTATTTTGATTTTAAATTCAATTCCCAATCATCTGTTCTAAAAGCTGAAGCTGGTAAGCCCTCTTTATTAAATAAATTTGGTAACGCAGCATTGGTAAAAGCAAACCGAACTACCACAGGTTTTTTTACTTTTTTAGATGTAACTACTACTGAATTCCCAACAATTTTTGCCTTGGCAGGATAAAATTTTTGATCTTCACCTGCGATATAAAACTCTTTCAAGTTCTTTCCTCCAGAAAGCTTTCGGGATTGCATTAATCCACTGCCTATATGATCAAAATGCAACATAATTTTTCGTTTTTTGATTTCCATAGATTTATAAATTGGTCCGCTATAAACTTGATTACTCTTACCATAGTCTTTTGCCAATGCCCACAAGGCTAATCGTTTACCTACATCTTGTTTATTAGTTGGATGAATATTTTCTAAATTTCCTATATCGTTAACCACTACCATACCTGTTTTAGGTACAGTTAACATTGTTTTTAATTGAGCATCTCTAACCACAGCGGCATCAACACCTTGTGGATTCCCATAATTGAATGGAGCAATTTGAACGAA
Organism: Aureibaculum sp. 2308TA14-22; assembly: GCF_040538665.1. Lineage (NCBI taxonomy): Bacteria > Pseudomonadati > Bacteroidota > Flavobacteriia > Flavobacteriales > Flavobacteriaceae > Aureibaculum > Aureibaculum conchae. The sequence continues at coordinate 1,014,226 of NZ_JBEWXT010000001.1, read as the reverse complement.
ATAAAATGAAAAATCCTTAGCAAATGCTTTTCTCCAAGAGTTAATTAATAAGGGAAAAGATTTATAATACGAAAGTGCATTAGCAGTGTTTGATTCTCCCTGATACCAGATAACACCAGCTATATTAAAGTTTAACAATGGGTAGATCATTGCATTATAAGCATATCCCGGTTTATTTGGTCGCCAAGGATTGCTTTGTATTTTTTTTGCTGCCTTATTTAATTTAACATCTTCAATAATCAATTCTTCCTTAATCCAAGTTTCAACTGGTGTACCTCCCCAATTACTACTGATTAAACCTACAGGCACTGATAAATCCTTATGTAATTTCCTGCCAAAAAAATAGGCGACCGAGCTAAAATTTTTCATAGTTTCTGGAGAACAAACCAACCACTTGCCCCTAGTAGTTTCTTGTGGTGTTAATGCGGTATGCCTTACTACTTGAAAGAAACGAATTTCAGGATAGCTGGCATTTTTAATTTCATTTTCAGCATTCACAAGACCTTGTGATGGCGTCCATTGCATATTGGATTGCCCAGAGCCTAACCAAACTTCGCCAATCAGCACATTTTTTATTATTATTTCTTCATGTCCCTTGATAGTTATAGTATAAACCCCTCCTGCTTTTGGAGTTGTCAACGTTCCTTTCCACTTGCCCTGATAGGCTTGAATTTCTACAGAATTATTATCCCAAGATGGAGTGATGCTTAGCTTTTCATTTGCATTGGTAGTCCAACCCCAAATAGTAACTTCAGATTGTTGTTGCAACACCATATTATCTGATAAGATTGATGGCAACCATATCTCTGCAAAAGCTTGATTAAAAAAGAAGATTGTGATGATTAATAAGACTATTTTTTTCATAAGACTCTATTTTATTATTTTATAATTTCTCTTAGGTATTTTCCCCAAACGTTGTAACCTTCAGGTTTTAAATGAATACCGTCACCTGAATAATATTCTTCTTTTAAAAATCCCTTATCATCAGTGAATAAAGAAATAAGATTATGGTAACTGACATTATTTGGCATTTTTAAATTACTCAACGCTTTATGAATATCATTATATTTTTTTCTTCTATCCGATTTTGGGTCAATTCCAGTTGGCAAAGGCCCCAAAAGCAAAATTTTAGTTTTGGATTTAAACTTTTCACGTGCCAAATGCATTACATTCTTTATCCCAACAACAATTTCAGATGCCGTATTGTCTCCAAAATTATTTACCCCAATAGCTAAAACAACAATGGTTGGATTAGCCTTTTCATAGTTGCCATTTTGCAATCGCCATAAAATATGTTGTGTTCTATCTCCTGAAATACCAGCCCCAACTATTTTTAAATCTTCAAAATAAGTCTCCACTGCTTTCTTCCCTGGATAATGGGTAACATTAGGTCTATTTCCGCCCCAACCTTGAGTAATAGAATTACCCATTAACAATAAATCTACTTTTCCTGAATTTTGGCAGAGCGAATCAATATCATTTGCTTGTGCCCACCAACCTTTGCCTTTGACCCAACCTGCAGCGGAACGAAATTCTGCTGATGGAGATGGAACTACTGCAAAATTTACTTTTTGTCCAGTTGCCCTCAATATAAAATCTACAATGGGAGTTGGGTTTTTTAAACTATGTGGGTGATGCCCATTGTTGGGTTTGTAGATAACCTTAATATTTCCACCGGAAGTCTTAATTCCATTTTCAAAGGGAACTGTATTTTCAGAAATGGGTACTACTTTATCGGCCTCTCCTACAACGTGCAGCATCGGGAAACCTGCCTTAGCTATTTGATTTATTTTATGAATAGGATTACCTTTAAAAGTATCTACATCCGAATGATTTTTAAGTCCATAAGCCTTTTTGAACTTTTCCCAATCAACGTTGCTACGCTTTTTTGGCCAACTTTTACCATCCAATACGGGAGCATCAGCGTAAATACCAGCAACCTTTTCAGAGTTTTTAACCGCCCAATTGTAAACTATTAATCCTCCACGACTCATGCCTTCCAGCACTACTTTTTTTGAAAGGCCAGCATTAGTCATCAATTTGTAAAATTTATTCCATCGTTTAACCGCTTGTTTGTTTCCGTAAAGATTTGCCACATCACAATAAGCAATATGAAATCCTCTTTCTAATAAAGCAATATCTGTTTGTGGCTCATGCCCCCAAAAACGAGCACGCAGCACCCAAGGTTTACCTATCGCTGGCTTTTTTGGCACTACTACCTTACAATCAACTTGATTAAACTTAAAATTGGTTAAATTATATCCGTAGAAATTCCCATTGGAAACTTCACTAAATTCATTTTTAATTGAAAAATCGATTGCCTGACTTTCCTTTTGTACAATCGCTTCATACAATCTCTTAGCAATAACAGTTGCTCCTAGACCTGATGGATGTACTCCATCTGGTAACAAATTAGACCTATCTAAAAAGAGATGATACAAATCCAAAACTTCAACATTGGTTTTGTATGCTACTTTTTGCGTAATAGGGATAATTTTATTCTTGATAGGTTTATCCCATATACTCGTTGTATCCTTTGTAAATGCTGGAACAGGAAGTAATAAAATAATTCTCGCATTTTCATTTTGTCGCTTAAAGGAATTGATTAATTCCTTGTAATTGCTTTCAAATTCTTCTAAATGTATTCTGTTTTGCAGTTTACTATCATTAGTACCTAATTTAATAAACACGATATCAGGATTAAATTCAAGAGCTTCCATATATTCATTAGTTTCCCAATACGGATAATCACCCTTTTTCAATAATGTTCTTCCACTTACCCCATAATTTTTTACCAAAAATTTATCGCCCAATAAATGCTGTAATTGCTGTGGATAAGCATTCATTTCTCTATTAACAACACCAGAACCATAGGTAATACTATTACCCACACAGGCAATTTTTAATGGTTCTTGTGAATGTCCTATATAAACAAATAGACAAAATAGTATGGCAAAAAGAGTTTGTTTCTTCATTATAACTTGTCAAAAATAGATTGTATATCTAGTTTATCTCCCATTTGCTTTTGCAATACAATCAAATCAGAAAAAAGGCTTTTTATTTTTTCTGAATTGGCAGGGTTCTCAGCAATATCATTAAGTTCTTGTGGGTCTTTATTGAGATTGTACAAACGTATTTTTTCAATTTTTGGATAAACAATCAGTTTAAAACCATCTTTCCGAATCATACGTTGAGAACCTTTTTCATAAGCACCATAAATTGAATTATAATTACTTTTGGTTCTATCACCACGAGCAAATTCCATCAAACTATGAAATTCTACATAGTCAGGCTTTTCTATTCCTGCAATCTCCAATACCGAAGCCATAACATCTTGCAAATACACATCAGCTTCAACCTTTTTCCCTTTTGGAATATCTGGCCCAACAACCATTAATGGCACCCGAATACTATGATCATACATATTTTGTTTGCCCATAAGTCCGTGTTCCCCAACAGATAGACCATGATCTGCTGTATAGAAAATATATGTGTTATCCAATTGGTTATTCTTTTTTAATGTGGCTACAATCTGTGCCAATTGATCGTCTAAATGTGTTGTGATTGCATAATACTCCTGACGGTTTACTTTTACGGCATATTCTGTTCTTGGAAAAGGAGCTAGACGCTCATCTCTCAATTTTTTTCCAGCACCCATTTCCTCAGCATAGGGATATTCGGGCAAATGACTATCTGGCAATGCCACCTTATCCAAAGGGTACATATCTACATACTTTTTAGGTGCTTGCCTAGGATCATGTGGCGCATTGAATGCCACATACATAAAAAATGGTTTTTCTTTGGTTGCAGCACTGTCCAAAAAACTAACAGCATCATCTTTAACAAGTTCACTCCAATGCTTTCCACCTTTCCAGTAGCCACCAAATTCTTTTTTCCAAGGTTGCCAAATTGTATCTGTTTTACTCTTTGGACGATTATATCCTTCTGGTGTATCAAAAGGCATTCCTCTTAACACATGACCAACGTGATTAAAAATAGTATCAGCTTTTGCAGAAATATGCCATTTACCACTCATATAAGTTTCATAACCTGCACTTTCCATAAGCTTAGACCATGTTTTATCAGTTTCCTTCTTATTTCTGTATTCTTTTGAAATTTCTTGAGCACGCCATAATGAACGTCCACTCATAATCATAGCTCTGGAAGCTAAGCATATAGCCCCATTCCAACCACCCATATTATAAGCATGGTTAAATGTTGTCCCATTTTCAGCGAATGAATCCATAGTAGGCGTTTTGATCTCTTTGTTACCTAAAGCTCTTACAGCTTTATAACTTTGGTCATCAGCAAAAAGAAAAATGATATTTGGTTTTTTGGCTATTTCAACATCAGCTACAGAATTTTGTACATTCTTTTTACATCCAAAAAAACATATGCTAAAGACTATTAGTAACCAAGTTGTTTTTTTCATCACTTTCTGTTTTTTTATTTATAATTTCATTTTAAACCCTGAAATTGTTGGCACAATAGGTTCGTGTGGATGTCGTTTTGGCATTCCCAAATCATCAGGTCCTGGACCAACAAACTCTGTTTTTCGAGACTCAATTATTATTTTACTATTCTTTATGGTCATAAATGTAAAAAGAGACTCTTTGTAAGGGATTGTGTATTTTATATATTCATGTGTTTTATCAATTGCTGTACTATACCTAATTCTTTTATAATCACCACCAACCCAATAATACGATGCACTATTTATTTGTACATAATAAATATCATTGATTTTTGTCATAAAATCGGTATGATGATGCCCGCTTAAACAACACATCACTTTTTTAAACCCAGCCTTACTATTTGCATTCTCAAAGATCTCTTGTATCTCTTTAAAATTGGCAACACCTCCAGTTTCTTCTAATTCTAACGATTGATGACTAAATACAACCGTTGGTTTGTTCGTCTTTTTTAAATCTTCAATTAACCATTCTTGCTGCTCCTTACCAATGTAGCGTTTATAACCAGACCATGGTTTGGGATTTTGATCATTACCATCTAATATTATGAAATGAACGCCTTGCTTATCAAAAGAGTAGTAATTAGATGGCATATTCCAATACGCCCTCACTTGGTCGCGACTAAAGCCTCCATCCATATCGTGATTTCCAATAACATGATGTTTTTCTCCTAAAAATTCGTTCCAAATATTTAAAAATGGTTTATTATAATCGTAAGGACGGCAAAAATCTCCCATTTGAATAATAAAATCAGGATTTCTTTTTTTTGCTACATTAATAAAAGCTTGCAAACGTTTTTCTCCATCATGCATTACATCTTGATGAACATCAGCAATAATACCAATCTCAATGTTTCCCCTTCCTAGATTAGATGAAAATAAATTTATGGGTAAAACCATGGCAGCACCTGCCAATGATGATAACTTTAAAAAATCTCTTCTGCTTGAAGCTAGAGTCTCCGATTCTTCATAATTTTTGTTCATAATTATTATTGATTATTTGTAAGCCACCGCCTTTTGTTTTGAAGTTCCCAATCCTTCAATTCCCAATTCCATAACATCGCTAGGTTTTAAATATTTAGGAGGGTTAAACCCTAAACCAACACCAAAGGGCGTTCCAGTTGATATGATATCTCCAGGAAGTAAGGTCATATACTGACTGATATAACTGACCACTTCTTGTACGTTAAAAATAAAGTCTGAGGTTGAGGAGTGCTGTAAACGTTCACCATTAACATCTAACCATAATTCCAAGTTGTTGGGATTTGAAATTTCGTCTTTTGTAGCGATATAGGGTCCTAAAGGGGCAAATGTGTCGCAACCTTTTCCTTTACACCATTGGCCTTCCTTTTCAATTTGAAATGCTCGTTCCGAAACATCGTTATGAAGTACATATCCTGCAATATGATCGTAAGCATCTGCCTCTTCTATATACGATGCTTTTTTACCAATTACGATTGCCAATTCAACTTCCCAATCCGTTTTTTCAGAATTTTTTGGGATAATTACATTATCATAAGGACCACAAATAGCCGTTGTAGATTTAAAGAACAGCACTGGTTCTTTGGGTATGGTCATGCCTGCTTCTTCGGCATGTTTTGCGTAGTTTAACCCTACGCAAACTAATTTTGACGGTTGAACCAGCGGCGAGCCCAATCGAGTCCCTTTCGGAATTTCTGGACAGCTATCTTGATTGGTTTCCAACCATTCTTCTAATCTTTCTAAACCATCACCTCCAAAAAAAGACTCATTATAATCTTCACCAAATGTTGAGACATCAATTCTTTTTCCGTTTTCTAATTGTACTCCTGGTTTTTCTTGATCTATTGCTCCAAATCTTATTAATTTCATTTTCTGTATTATTATATATTCGTAACTAGTTTTGCATTGGTATACTAAACCTCTTTATTTGTTTCCATTCTTTTTCATTCATCGGTACATCATTTAGTTGATTTTTACCTACCGTACTTCTACCATTTTTTATAATATCAATTATTAATTTTTCTAGTTCTAATGCAATTTCATCGTTATTTTCATATAAATTCTGTTGCTCAGATGGATCCTTTTCCAAATCATACAATTGATATTTTGGTAGAGTTTTAATTATATCGGAATTAGGTTTCGGATCGGACCAACCTCCTGAACCCGAACAAAAGATCATCTTCCATTTTCCTTTTCGGATGGCAAAACTGCCATTGATGGAATGGTGCACGGTGGATTCTCGTAAATAATCACCATTATTGGTAAACAGGGGTAGCATAGAAAAACTGTCTTCGCCTTCGTTGTCTTCTAACTTTGTATTGGTTAAATCTGCCACAGTGGCCAATAAATCGGTTGTGCAAATGGTTTTGTTAGAAACTGAATTGGGTTCGATTTTTTTTGGCCATTTTACAATGAAGGGTACTCGGTGTCCACCTTCATAAATATCAGCTTTATGTCCACGATAAATATAGCTCGGATTATGCCCTTTTTCCTCTAAAATTTTGAAATCCGCCTGCGGAGAACAACCGTTATCACTTGTAAAAATGATTATAGTATTTTCTGAAATACCCGCTTTTTCAACTACCTTTTGTAATTGACCCATATAATCATCAATCTCCATCATAAAATCTGCATATGGGTTCAGTCCACTTTTACCTTGCCATTTTTCTGTTGGTAAAATTGGCGTGTGTGGCGATGGCAATGCTAAATATAAAAAGAATGGTTTCTCTTCTTTTGCCCTATTCTTAATATACGAAAATGATTTTCGAAAAAAGTTTGGGGTAACATCAACATGAATAAAATCAGAAGCTGTTGGACCTTCTCGCCACCAAGTATATTTTCCTTTATCTACAGTTACCGTATCTGGAATAGCGGTTGGCATTCCGTTTTCCACATAAACATAGGGTGCCATATCTAAAGAACCAGAATGTCCGTAAGAATTGGTAAATCCTAATGCTGCTGGTCCATTTTTAATGGGTTTAGAAAAGTCAATATTATCATAATCATTGGCATTCCAACCAGTACCTCCAACAGAATCGCCTCGCTTTAGAGCCCAATCCCAACCCAAATGCCATTTGCCGATAAAGCCCGTTTCGTAACCTTCTTTTTGCAATAATGAGGCAACAGTTGTTCTATCATTTGGAATTAGTGCTTTAGAAACACCTGTTAATACCCCATTTTTAATTGGGCTTCTCCAATTATACCTACCAGTTAATATCCCATATCGTGTTGGGGTACACACTGCAGAAGATGTATGAGCATCAGTAAACTTGATACCATCATTTGCTAATTGATCTAAGCTTGGTGTTTTAATTTTTCCATCGGGATTAAAAGCACCTATATCACCATAGCCTAAATCATCTGCAAGAACATAAATTATATTTGGGAGGTTATTTTCTTCAACTACTTGGTTTTTTTCTTTAGGGTTGCAACCAATAACTAACAGTACTAAAAATGTAAAAAAATAGTTAAATATAATTTTCATAATTTATTCTTCCATTAAAAAATCTAATTCTGCTATCGCGGCTGTCCTACCTCCGCCAGCAATTGTTTTAGCTTCAATCCTTACAAATTGTGTTTTAATCGGTGTTTTAAAATAATGAGTTCTTGGTGTAGGATCATTGATTAAATTGCCAAATTCAAACTCTTCTAAAAGTTGCCATGTTTTTCCATCATTACTTATTCTTATAATACCTTTTTCTATCATTCCTTCGTTATGTTTTTTTTGAGGTGTGTAGATAAAGCCTTTTAAATCATAAGTTTTGCCCAAGTCAATTTCCAAGTAATTAGGTTTGCTTTTTTCGCCAGATTGCCAATACGTAGTTGGATTTTCGTCAAAAGCGAATTCAGGCTTTTGCTTTTCTGAAAAACTATCTTCACCCAGTTTTTTCCAACCTTTTTTTATGATGCCAAATAATTGTGTCGCTAAACTCCCTTTTTCGCCATTTACTTCAGACTTGGCTTTTACTTCGCCAGATTCCAGTAAAAAAGACTCTTTATAAATTTCAGAATCCGCTGTTGGTTCCGTACCATCTGTTGTATAATAAACTTTTACGCCCGAATTGATATTTTCAGAAGCATTTTCGCCATGCGGCTTCCAACCAAAATTGTGTTGTTTGGGTTGGATGTTTACCTTACCTTCTATATCTCTAGATATAGTAAGTTGAGGTGGTTTGGGCTTATAATAATGTGCCGTAATATTAGAAATAGCTGGATAAAATCGGAACTTCGATATTCTAATTCTAAATTTGCTTGTTGTAACTTCTGGAAAACGCAAAATCCTTTTATAGCCAATGTTTGAGGCGGTAGCGATTTCTTTCCATCCACTATCAATCCAAGCATCAACTGCATGTTTCTCAACACGTTCGCCATGGGTTGTAATAGCTTCTTGAATAATAAGCCTATTAATAGTTATTGGCTCATTTGTATTGATAACAATTTCGTCATTAATGGAATCTAATACTTCAAAACTCAAAATCTCTTTATCCAACACCTTGGTTGAACTCTCAGCTCCATGAAACAGGTTTTTACCATAAGTCGTGGTGATACGTTGCCCTACTTCTTTCAATACTTTAACATCTTCATCAGAAAACTTACCTTCCCTATTTGGAGGAATGTTTAATAAAAAAGTGGAATTACCACCAACAGACCTTTCATAAATATCAAAAACATCATCTGCACTTCTAACTTTTTGTTTGTCATCATCACGATAAAACCAACCTTCTCGAATAGAGGTATTAGTTTCCGCTTGTTGATAATGCAAGAATTTTCCTGCATACAATTTCTCTCTACTACCTATGTCTATCTCTGTTAAGTCTCCAAAGCGATTCATTAATTTGGGGTCTTCTGAATATGGAATTACGTTCCATTCGGTATCTCTAGTTCCTCCTGATTCATTGCCACACCAACGGATATCTTGTTTCCCAAAAATAACAGCTTTAGGAGCCAATTTCTTTATCAGCTCTTTCCATGCTAAGTAATTATAGGTTTGACCTCCTTTTCTTTTAGGATGAGCACCATCAAACCATACTTCATGGATAGGTCCATACTCCGTCAATAACTCAAAAAGTTGATTCAAAAAGTACTCATTATAATCATCAACATTAAAGCTAAAAGTAGTTCTATTTTCAAACGGACGACCTTCAACTGGACGCGGAATGGTTCGTTCTGAGTATTCACTAAGATTTCCATAAAGTCCATCTTTATTTTCTATTTGGTATAAATCAGCAGGAGAAAGGTAAACGCCTAATTTTAAACCATACTTTTTGCAAGATTCTGATAATTCTTTTAAAATATCACCTTTACCATCCTGAAAAGGAGTTGACATAATACCATGTTTGGTATAGCGACTTTGCCAGAGAACAAATCCGTCATGATGTTTTACAGTAATGATGACCATTTTCATTTTGGCAGCTACCATGGCTTTGCACCATTGATCTGTATCTAAATTTTGAAGATTAAATATCGTTGGGTCTTCCATACCATTTCCCCATTCCATCCGTGTAAAAGTATTGGGACCAAAATGAATAAACGCAATGAATTCATTTTTTAAAGCTTCATATTGACTTTTAGTGGGTACTACATGTGCCGCTTTGAGAATTATAGAGTCATTGGTATCATTATCATCGATCTTAATAGTATTTGAAACAGGCATTAGCGATGCATTAACCTTTACCTTTTCTTGAACACAAGAAATTAATGATGACGTAATTATGATAAATGTAAAAATATTTTTCATTTTAGTTTAATTGACAATAATTTCATCTATCCAAATATGTGATGGTGTTCCACCTTGATGGTGTTCATCTGGAATAGCGTTAAAACCTGTTGCTTTAATTTTTAATGCTTTTATATTAACAGGAATAAAAGATAAACTTGTATTTACCTTATTTCTACCTTGCTCTGTTCCTTTTTGTAATTGCTCTTTCTTAGCTAAGGATTTAAAAGTTTTTCCATCAGTTGAACCAAAAACTTCTATGGATGTTGGAGGATAAATTCCTGAAATAGTAAATCTCAATGCATTAAATTGTATTTCTTTAACTTGAATTGCACTATCAAAAAAAAGATTTATCTCTGCTTTATCAGAAAAATGATGCCACGCCTTATCCCCTTTAGAAAGGGATCCATAACTTAAATCTGTTAGTTTTTTTATTTCTTTGCCTTGACCATCCAAAGCTTTCATATTTTTTGCTTTATGAATTTGAAATTTTTTAGACGAAAGATAACCAACCGCTTTATTTTTTTTATATGCCCTTGCTTGTAAGTGAGCAGAACTGTCAATAGTAAATGGATCTTTATATTTAAAAGATTGAGGCGTTGGAGTTTCACCATCCAACGTATAATAAATATCTAATCCATTTACCTCTGTTTTCATTTGTACTTCTATTTCATTTCCATTTCCTACATGGTCTATCCATGGACTAAAAGCACTCACAGCATAACGAACATCTTGAGCGTCAAGCCTATCAAATTGAGTGTACAACCTATTCGTAAAATCATTCCAATTTTTATTTTCATGGGATGTCCATGCAGATTCAGCAATAGCATAAGTTCTTGGAAAAGACATATAGGTTAGTTTACTCCAATCACTAATAGATTCTGTCCACATATTTGCTTGAATACCTTTGATTAATTTACTTTCTTTTGGAGTTAATGCATCTGGAATTACTTTATAGCCATATGACTTAGAAAGTAATAAGCGAGAATATCCTAAATTCGGCTCTAAATCGTCATGTCCTTGTTTTAAATCTATATAACAATAATTACTTGGAGTCATAATTACTTCATGACCGGCCTTTGCAGAAATAATTCCTCCTTTTTCTCCTCGCCAACTCATTACTGTCGCATTAGGTGCTAAACCGCCTTCTAATATTTCATCCCAACCTATCATGATACGATCACGTTTGTTAATTATTTTTTCGATACGTTTTATAAAATAACTTTGCAATTCATGTTCGTCTTTTAATTTTTCTTCTTTTATTTTTTGTTGTGCATAAGGATCACGTTTCCATTGTTCCTTATTACACTCATCACCGCCAATATGGACATATTTAAAGGGAAATAAATCCATCACTTCATTCAACATTTTTTCTGCAAACTCAAAAGTTTCTTCTTTGCCAGGATTGTAAGTATTATTCTTCATAACACCTCCAGTGGCCACATAAGGTGCCGCATTAACACTACCAATTTCAGGGTAAGCCGCAATAGTGGCTTGAGCATGCCCTGGCATATCAATTTCCGGAATAATTTCAATATGACGTTCTTTTGCATAGGCAATTATTTCTTTAACATCTTCTTGGGTGTAAAATCCGCCGTATGTTGCTTTTTCATTAGGTTTTTGCTCTGGCCTGCCCCACCAATTGGATTTGGTTTCATCAGTAATATTATAATCTACTCTCCATGCTCCAATTTCTGTAAGTTTTGGATAACTTTTAATTTCCAATCGCCAACCCTGGTCATCTGCCAAATGCCAATGAAACCGATTCATTTTCAACTCTGCCATAAAATCTAATACCTGTTTTACTTGATCTTTATCAAAAAAATGTCTTGATACATCAAGCATATACCCACGCCACCCAAATGCAGGTTTATCTTTGATATCAACTACAGGAATGCCCCATCTTATTTCCTGTAATATTTTTTTATAAAAAGCTACTGGAAGTAATTGTTTTAAGCTCTGTAATGCATAGTAAAAACCAGGTTCTGAGCCTGATTTTATGATTATATTGTTGGTAGTTACTTTTAATTCATATCCTTCCGGTTCAATACTTTTATTAGTTTCAAATCTAATATCTCCTTGACCTCCTATGTTTATTTTTGGTACCCAACCTGCCACAGTGTTAAACTGACTAAAAAATTGACTTGCAATCGTATTTTGAGCTTCATTTTCAACACTTATTATAGAAGATGATGTTAACTCAAAATGTCCTTTTTCTTCAATATAACTCAACGGTTTTGGCATAATATGTGCTTTTCCAACTTTAAGTTCAAGCTCTTTTTCTGAACAAGAATTTAGTGCCAATAAAGTCAGTATTAGGGTTAAAATTTTGGATGCTAATTTTATTTTTTTTAATAACATATTACGTACCTTTTCAACCATTTAGTTTAATAAAACCACCATCAATAGGAAAATCCGTTCCTGTAATAAATGAAGCTTCATCAGAACACAAATAGACCGCCAAATTGGCAATCTCTTCTGGTTTTCCCATTCTACCGATGGGTTGCGTTTTAGATAATTTTTCAAACATTTCTTCTTCCTTACCAGGATAATTCTCCTTTATAAACCCATTAACAAATGGCGTGTGTACTCTCGCCGGAGAAATACTATTGCACCTAATACCAAAATCTAAATAGTCCTTTGCTACGGAATAGGTCATTGTTAAAACCGCTCCTTTCGACATTGAATATGCAAAACGATCAGATATCCCTACCGACGAAGCGATAGATGCCATATTTATTATTATACCACCTTTCTTTTTCATAGATGGCATAACGCTGTGAATACAATTATAAACACCTTTTACATTGACGCTGTAAATCTTATCTAGATCAACTTCAGTAGTGTTTTCTACATTACCAACATGGGCAATACCAGCATTGTTAATTAAAATATCAATTTCACCATCTTCAGTAATTTTTTTGACAACTTCATTCACTTCTTTTTGCTTGGCCACATTACATTGATATGCTTTCCCTTCACCACCATTTGAATTGATTGTTGAAACTGTTCTTTGGGATTCTTCAATACCTATGTCCAAAACATGAACTGTGGCTCCTTGTTCAGCTAGAGCTAGAGAAATTGCCTCACCTATACCGCTACCACCGCCTGTAACAATAGCAATTTTATCTTTTAAACTAAATTTTTTCATCTTTATTCATAATTTTTTTATGATAAAATTTCTTTCCAGACTTTACCAGCAGGAAAACTATACTCTTTTAATGATTCCTCTTTCATTGTTATGCTATATCCTGCCAAAGAAGGTGGCATATAAGCACCATTCTTTACTACCACGGGGTCGTAAAAATGCTCATGTAAATGATCTACATATTCAATAATTCTATCCTCTATTGATCCGCTAATTGAAATATAATCTATCATTGACAAATGTTGAACATATTCACACAATCCCACACCACCTGCATGAGGACAAACCGGAATTTTAAATTTGGCCGCCATGAGTAAAATAGCTAATATCTCGTTAACACCACCTACCCTACAACTATCTATCTGACAAATCCCTATGGCATCTGCCTGCATCAATTGCTTGAACATAACACGATTCTGACAATGCTCACCAGTTGCCACTTTAATTGGATGTACCGCTTTTGCAATTTTAGCATGTCCTAAAATATCGTCAGGACTGGTAGGTTCTTCTATCCACCAAGGGGCAAATTGTTTTAAAGATTCCATATTGGCAATAGCTTCATCAACATCCCATTTTTGATTGGCATCCATCATTAATTTTAAATCACTCCCAATTTCTTCACGAATGATTTCTGCCCTACGCATATCATCTTCTAAATCAGAGCCTACTTTAATTTTCATGTGTTTAAAGCCTTGTTCTTTGGCTTCTCTACATAAACGTCTCATTTTATCATCAGAATAGCCTAACCAACCTGCAGAAGTTGTGTATGCAGGATATCCATTATTTAATAAATCATCTATTCGATCTTGCTTTGTTTGCTCTTTTTCTTTCAATAGCTGCAATGCTTCATCAGGTGTTATAGCATCTGTTATATAGGTAAAATCAATACATGAAACCAGTTCTTCGGGACTCATATCAGCTAATAGCTTCCATAACGGCTTTTGCTCTACTTTGGCATATAAATCCCATACTGCATTTATTACTGCTCCAGTTGCCAAATGGATAACACCTTTTTCAGGCCCTAACCATCTTAATTGACTATCACCAGTTATCATTTTATAAAAATCACCCATATTTTTAGTAAAACTTTCAAGCGTTTTGTTTAAAACTAAAGGAGAAATCGATTTTATGGCAGCAACACACAATTCGTTGCCTCTACCAATGGTAAAAGTAAGTCCATGTCCTTCTATATTTTTAGGGTGATTGGTCTTAAGGACAACATAAGCGGCAGAATAATCAGGATCAGGATTCATGGCATCAGACCCGTCTAAAGATTTACTCGTAGGAAAACGAATGTCTTTTACTTCAATGGCAGTAATAATAATATTTTTATTCATTTTATTTTAAAAAAACAAAGTTATCGTATCACCAATTTTATACCAACCACATATAATTAAAAAACAAATACTTTTTTTGCTTTAGTCCATATTAATTTGAATATGCTTTTAGATATTGTGAAGGAGACATTCCCTTAATCTTTCTAAATTGACGGTTAAAATTGGAAATATTGTTATAACCACAATCATAACAAATTGAGGTAATGTTCTGTTTTTCTTCAATTAATAATTTACAGGCATACCCTATTCTTAATTCATTTAAAAATCCAGTAAATGTTTTTCTGTGCATACGTTTAAAAAATCGACTAAAAGCAGAACTATTCATTTGTACAACATTAGCCACATCTTTTGAGGTAATTGGTTCATTAAAGTTATTGAAAATAAATTCATAAGCTTTGTCTAGGGTCTTATTTTCAGTTCTATTAAAGTTTTTAATGAACCCTGAACTCACCAAACTTTCAGATTTTGTTTTAGATAATTTATGAAGTATTTTAATAAAATTAGTAATTCTTGTAAATGCATCTAACGATTTAAGAGCTACAATGTCATTAATAAGTTCTTTTCCGATGTCAAGAAATTTAATACCATGACTCGACTTATTAATCATTTGATTTATTTTTTTCATTTCAGGGATATTAAAAAAACCATCCCCTAAAAATAATTCGTTAAAGTGAATAGCAATGGCTTCAGATTTTAAATTAGAATTTTCATCAAAGTAAACTTCATTATTTAACCACATGTGCGGTAAATTTTTGCCTATTAAAACCACATCATATTCTTTAAAGTCAACTATTGCATCACCAACAAATAATGCACCAGTGCTTTTCAAAATTAAACTCAACTCTAATTCAGGGTGGTAATGCCATACCTTTAAAAAGTAAGGATAATTATTATGAGTTACCGTAAAAGAGCAATCTTGAGAACTTGTTCTATTTAATAAATGAAGTTTCATTTATTGTATATTGATTTTTGTAAAAATATACAAAATAGGTGATAAAATTTAAATTTCGGCAAAAAAAGTACTTCTATTAATTCTTTAAATGTAACATACAAGTTCTTCTATAGTAACTTTACTACAAATTAAAATGCATATTAAAAATCATTTACAGAATTATTAGAGTAAGTCCAAAAAGAAGATTTGATTTTAACTAATCTTCTTTACAACTTCAAAAATAAATACGGCATTTTTATTTAAATCGTAAAAACCAAATTCATTAGTATTCCAGTCTGTATTTTCGCGAAGTTTATCGACTGATACCGTCCCTCTTTTTACAAATTCTTGAAAAATAGATTCAATATTTTTTACAGCTATTCTTATAACTGAACCACCTAATAGTGGATCATCTACAGTATCAGCATGCCATTGCAGATGAATAGTTATATTTTCTCGTTTTAATATAGCATACATATTGTCTTTATAAAGTGGTTCAAAACCTACCTGCTGCTTATACCAAGTCACATCTCTATCAATATCTGAACTTGGTAATACAGGTATAACTTCAAAAAGTTTAGTTTTCATAATCACTTTTTTATACTACTTAAAATTGTTAAATATTTTAGTACTTATCCAATAAATATCTTGATTGCTCGTATAAAACAAATACTTTCCGTCATGCGTAACGAATGGGCAAATCTCATGACCGCTAGTATTTACAACCTCGCCCATATTTTTGGCTTTGCTCCAAACACCATCTTTATTGTTAAAACTAATGTACAAATCTCCTTTACCTAACCCTTCCCTACGTGCAGATGAAACTATCAAATATGATTCATCCGGCGAAACAAACACATCACCTTCATATCTTTTTGTATTAACAGAATCGCTTAATTTTAGTGGTTTATCAAATACTTTGTCTTTTCTTGTAGCAGTATAAATATCAAAATCATGATTTCTACCTACAGCCGCATTTTTATTTGAGGCAAAATACATTTTACCATTTGACGTAAATGAAATATAATACTCGTTCTTATCAGAATTAATCAAATCACCTGCATTGATGGGCTTAGACCATTTATTATTTATTTTTTTTGAATACCAAATGTCAATATCTTTTATAGTGTCTAACTCATTTCTAGGCATATCAGAAATATAGAACAGTTCATTTTCACTGGGAGATAAAAACGGATCGTTATAGCCATATTTTTCGTCGGAAATTATGGTAATTGGTATAGTCCATTTTTCACCTTCAAGCTTGGAGTATCTTATTTCTGCCTTTCCGTGTGTATCAACAGCATAATAAAATTCGGTGCCATCTTTTGAAAAAACAGACCCAAATTCAGACTCATCTTCCTTAGAAATAAAATTTGGTGCAAATACTTTTGCAGTTAAAGATGGTTTGTTTTTATCTATATATTGCAAATCTGATTTAGAAGAACCACAACTTAACAGATGACTTACAATTAGAAATAAAAGTATTTTAGTTGATTGATTCATTTATGTAATGTCATATCAACAAATATACATAATCGAATTTGTATTGCATACAATGTGGGTCATACTGGATTCGAACCAGTGACTTCTACCCTGTCAAGGTAACACTCTGAACCAACTGAGTTAATGACCCAAATTACTATTCAAATTTAAAGATTTATTTTGTCTTTAATATATCTTTCAATGGAGAAAATTCGCATAAAAGTTTTAATTTAAACAAAAGCGAACTTTGTTATGCGAAAATAAAAATCCCAATACAAGAAATTGTATCGGGATTGTGATTGATGTGGGCAATGAGGGATTCGAACCCCCGACCCCCTCGGTGTAAACGAGGTGCTCTGAACCAACTGAGCTAATTGCCCCATTGCATTACTTTTGAACTCTGAACCTCACGATAACTATCGGGATGAGCTAATTGCCCTAAAGCGGATGCAAATATAAATTAGTTTTTCATTATCGCAAAGGTTTTTTAATAAAATATTTTCCAACTATTAAACTACTTCAGCAACTACAAAAGTACTACCTCCAACAAAAATTAAATCATTGGTTTTTGCTTCATTCTTTGCACTTTGAAAAGCTTCTTTTACCGAGCTGTATGTAGCTCCAATAAGATGACAGTTACTGGCTTTCTTTTGTAATTTTTCTGCATCCAAACCTCGTATAACATCAGGCTTACAAAAATAATAGGTAGCTTTTTTAGGAAATAACGGCAAAACACTGTTTAAGTCCTTATCGTTGACCGTTCCAATAACAATATGTAAATTATCAAATTTTTGCTCGTGCAACTGTTTTATTACATACGTTAAGCCTTCTCTATTGTGTGCCGTGTCACAAATAATCAATGGTTCTTGACTTAAGATTTGCCACCTACCCAACAAGCCTGTATTTTTGACTACCTGTTGTAATCCTTTTTTTATATTACTTCTTGAAACGTCAAATCCTTTGGTTTTTAAAATATTTAGAGTCTTGACAGCGGCGTTGCAATTTTTTAGTTGGTAAGATCCTAATAAATCCGTCTTATACGTTTCAAGAATTTCATCTTCAGTAAAACAAATTGATGCATTCAATTCGTCTGCTTTTTTTAAAAAAATATTCTGTATTTCTTCCTGTCTTTCACTTATAACGACAGGAGTGTTTTCTTTGATTATGCCTGCTTTTTCATGGGCAATTTCTTGCAAGGTATTACCAAGCATTTGTGTGTGGTCGAAACCGATATTGGTAATTACTGAAACTTCGGGTTTAATAATGTTAGTAGAATCCAACCTCCCGCCAAGACCAACTTCAATAATAGCAATATCAACTTTTTGCTTGGCAAAATAATCAAATGCCATACCAACAGTCATTTCAAAAAATGATAATTTTTGTTGTTCTAAGAAAGTTTTATTTTCCGATATAAACTGAACAACCTTCTTTTTAGAGATACATTTACCATTAACTTTAATACGTTCTCTAAAATCTTTAAGATGTGGTGAAGTATACAATCCAACATTATATCCAGCTTCTTGTAAAACCGAAGCAATCATATGACTAGTTGAACCTTTTCCGTTAGTGCCTGCTATATGAACACTCTTAAATTTTTGATGTGGATTGTTAAGATTTTCGGCAAAAGCCAAAATATTGGTTAAATCTTTTTTAAATGCAGTTTTGCCTTGACACTGATACATTGGAAGCTGAGCAAACATCCAATCTAAAGTTGCTTTGTAAGTCATTAAAAAACTACTTATTGAAACTAACAATAACAAATCCAATCTGTTTTGTTGGAGCCTTAGAGTCAGCATTCCATCTGAATGACATGGCCGATTTCTTTGCTGGAGCTAACAAACATGGGTCGGTATTTGTAGAACCTTTAACTCCTGGTGTAGCTTTTATCACTCTTCCATTTTTATCTACTTCAATACGGACAACAACTTTACCATACTCATTACAATCTTGTTTAAATCCTTGTCCAGATTTGGTCAAGTTTCTACCATTTAAACCATAACCTCCACCACTGCCACTTCCTGAGCCATAATAAGAATTTCCATATGGGTTACCATCTAAAGAGCCTTTATCACCAGACCCATTATCATCACCATCACCTCCGTTACCAGTTCCTCCAGTCCCGTTTCCTTTACTATTACCTTTATTGAGTCCTCCCAATAAATTGTCAATCCCTTTTCTTTTATCTGCTTTTTCTTTTGCTTCCTTTGCAGCTTTTGCATCCCTAGCAGCTTTTTCAGCAGCTTTTTGTTTTTTTATTCGATCAGCTTTTAACTTGGCTTCTCTTTCGGCTTTCCGCTCCGCTTCTTCTATTCTCTTTTGAGCTTCTTCCGCTTTACGTTTTGCTTCTTTTTGTTTGTTTATTTTGATAGTTTCTACATTATCGTTTGTGATAACGTCTTCCGCTTTTGTAGGTGTAGAAACCGGCTCTGTTGGGGTTTCTTGAACTTCTTCAACTACTTCCTCCACTTGTTCTTGTTCTACTTCTTCAACTTGCTCTTGGGGTTCAGAAGATGCTGGTGCGGGTTCTGATTGCGTGTTGCCACTACCTACATTTGAAGTGCCAAAATTTACAGCAATGCCATACTCTTCTGGCGGATCTAAATATTTTAATCCAAAAGTAAAAATCAAAAACAGTATCAACGCCATTATGATGCTCGTTAATACTGCTGATTTTCGTTTGTATTCTGTATCTAAAAGTTCCATTTTAATTCGGTCTTACCGCTAAAATTACTTTGTATTTATTTCTATTTGCAATATCCATAATACTTACCGCTTTCTCAATAGGCACACCTTCTTCTGCACGTAAGACTATTGTCGGGTTTTCTTGTTGAGAAAGTAATGAAGCCAAATTTTGCTCAATTTCGTTCTCACCTACTTTTTTTCTATCCACATAAAAATCTAATCCTTTAGTAATACTTATGGCAACAGATTTATTATTTTCTGTTTTCCCTTCTGCCTTTGGCAATAAAATATCTAAGGCATTTACGGTAACCAACGTTGATGTTAACATAAAAAATATCAATAACAAAAATACAATATCTGTCATTGATGACATATTAAACTCTGGACTTACTTTATTTCTACCTCTAAAATTCATCTTTATGCAGGTTCATTTAAAAGGTCTAAGAAATCAACTGACTGTGCTTCCATTTGATAAACCACTTTATTGGTTCTCACCACCAAATGGTTATATGCAATGTACGCTATAATACCAACAATTAATCCGGCAACGGTTGTTGTCATGGCTGTATATAATCCGTCAGACAACATTTTAATATCAATTTGCCCACCTGAATTAGCTATTTCATGTATCGCAACAATCATTCCAATAACTGTACCCAAGAAACCAATCATAGGTGCGGCTCCTGCAATAGTTGCTATTACACTTACATTCCTTTCTAATTTATAAATTTCAAGTTTACCAGCGTTTTCAATAGCTGTATTAATATCCTCCAAAGGTTTTCCGATACGTGAAACGCCCTTTTCAATCAACCTTGCAGCAGGTGATTTAGCTTGAGCACAAAGTATTTTAGCAGCTTCTAATTTTCCGTTAGAGACATGGTCTCTAATCTGGTTCATGAAGTTTTTATCAATTTTTGAAGCAGCTTTTATCGCTAAATAGCGTTCAAAATAAATGTAGAGTGCAACTGCAAGTAAAACGACTAAAATGGCAATAATAATTTGACCACCCAGGCCACCTTCCATAATGAGATCATAAATGGATAACGTTTTTTCATCTGGAATAAGTTCATCTAAATTTTCTTGAGCAGTATCAACACCTTGTTGGATTGAGAATAACATATAATAATAGTAGTTTAAGGGATAATAGATAGTAAACGAATTATTTTAGCAAAAATTGTTTGATTAATAAAAAAAATCCCGCCAATTGGCGGGATAAATATTTTTACAAGGACTCCATGAAGAGTAAGGCAAAATAACCGACTATAAATCCGATGGCCGCTAACCAAGTTATTTTTTTAAGATACCATATGAAATCTATCTTTTCCATGCCCATTGCAGCAACACCTGCAGCTGATCCGATAATTAACATACTTCCTCCGGTTCCTGCTGAATAAGCAATTAAATGCCACAAACTTGCATCCATAGGTGCTGTATACATACCCATTGATGCAGCTACCAAAGGTACATTATCAATTATGGCACTTAAAATCCCTAAAATAAATATTACGACTGACTGATTTGGTATGGCACCGTTCAATATTTCTGCCACGTATCTGAGTGTCCCAACTTGAACCTCTACTCCATCAATATTTACACTTCCGTAAACCAATGCCTCTAAAGCAGCAACTGCCATTAAAATTCCCAAGAAGAATAGTATGCTGGACATTTCTATACGGGATAATGCCTTGTGTGCGGAATACAAATGTTTCCGTTCGTTTGTAAAATCCTCTTCAGGATGAATATACTCTGACACCAACCAAACAACACCAAGTGCTAACATCATACCTAAATAAGGGGGTAAATGCGTTACTGTTTTAAAAATTGGCACGGAAACTATCATTCCCAAACCTAAAAATAACATGGTTCTACTGCTTAATAGACTTTTATCTTCTTCATTATACTCATTGGTGTCTGTTTCCACATTACCCTTAAAAGCAGGTAATAAAGTAGCAATAAATACAGGCACTACCATACAAATTATTGAAGGTATAACCAATCTTTCTACCAAATGTAATGCGGAAACTTTTTTACCAATCCACAACATAGTCGTAGTTACATCACCAATAGGTGACCATGCCCCACCGGCATTAGCTGCAATTACAATCATACCAGCAAACCATAACCTATCTGTTCTTTCTGGAATTAGTTTTCTCAGCAATGTTATTAATACAATAGTAGCCGTTAAATTGTCTATAATAGCTGATAAAATAAAGGCTAAAATGGCTAAAATCCATAGTAACTTTTTCTTACTTTTAGTTTTTACCCAGCTTTTTAACACATCAAACCCACGATGTAAGTCAACAATTTCAACAATCGTCATCGCTCCAATTAGGAATACTAAAATCTCTGCTGTTTTACCTAAATGATGCAACAGCATGTTTGTAAAACCTTCCTCTGCATGATGCTTATCACCACCTCCTAAAAAGTCAAAAACATTTTCGTGCCCATCTACAACATTAAACCACCCTTGCTGAAAACCAATAGCCAACAATGCCCACATTATGGCTGCCATTAGTAAGGCAGGTACGGTTTTATCTAATTTTAAAGGATGTTCTAAGGTAATTGCTAAATAGCCAATTACAAAAACGAGAATAATTACTGCGATCATGGTTTGATTTTTAGTTGGGGTTAAATATATAAAATTAAATCAACTGCTCCAACGCAATCTCAAATCCAGTTTTACAAATATCTGTTTTATAAGGATGTAAAGTATGAATTTTTTCTAAAGCATTATAAATAGTATCTGAAGTATCTTTAAAAATGGCTTCATCTCGCATCGGTAGTTCCACTTTACTCTCCATCAAATAGGCAAAAACACGAGCAATTCCACAATTTGAAACAAAATCTGGCAATAGACTTATTTGTTTATCAGTATATTCCATAATAGGACCAAAGAAAATTTCCTTATCTGCAAAAGGAACATTTGCTCCAGGCGATATTACTTCTAATCCTGTTTTAATCATTGTAGAGATTTGCTCTTCTGTAACTAATCTTGAAGCTGCTGCTGGAATGAAAATTTCGGCTGGGATAGTCCAAATACGTTTGTTCATTTCTTCAAAAGGAATCATTTTCTTAGACACCAGCATATTCCCTCTTTTATTCAAGAACATTTGTTTTACCTCTTCACTACTAAAACCATTTTCATCGATTACGCCTCCACTCCTATCAATAATACCTACAATTTTTGCTCCTAATTGATCTAAATAATATGCGGCTGCAGAACCAACATTTCCAAAACCTTGAACAATAGCTCGTTTTCCTTTTATATCTCCACCATATATATTGTAATAATGTTTTACGGCTTCAGCTACACCATAACCAGTCATCATATCGGCTACCGTATATTTTCTAGAAACTTTAGGGG
The DNA here is from genome assembly GCF_040538665.1 of Aureibaculum sp. 2308TA14-22. Lineage (NCBI taxonomy): Bacteria > Pseudomonadati > Bacteroidota > Flavobacteriia > Flavobacteriales > Flavobacteriaceae > Aureibaculum > Aureibaculum conchae. Next base: position 991,113 of record NZ_JBEWXT010000001.1, on the reverse strand, counting down.
TAAATTTTGTGTCTTCAATTACTTTGATAACTCCATGGCGTAACTGACCAATTCGATTAATTTTTTCAGCTTCTGTGGGTTGAAAATGTCCATTAAAAACTCCTTCTTGCGGATGCCAAACACCACATTCTTCGGTAAGTGGAATTACATCGTGAATTTCATCAACATTCAAATCACCGCCCGTACCATAATAATGTTTTAATAATGGTGAAACCGCTTTATACCATCGCTCTAACACACCTCTTTTCCTGATATCGTTTGGGTCAAAATTAATCCCTGATTTGGCTCCGCCTATGGCTGGGCCAGAAACCGTAAATTTGACTTCCATAGTTTTTGCTAAAGACAAAACTTCATTTCGGTCTAAACCCTTACGCATTCTTGTACCACCTCCAGCTGCTCCACCTCTAAGTGAATTTATTACCGTCCACCCTTCTGCCTCCGTTTCTGAATCTTGCCAATGGAAAACAATTTCTGGCTGTTTATCTTCGTATTTTTTTAATAAATCTTTCATTCTTATTACAATTCAATTAAACATTAACATCTTTTAAGCAAGATTAGAACTTACTTCTCTTCAAATAAAACATCATTAATGTAGCTACAACTGATTCATAATATTATTAATATAGTTTGGTTGTTAATTTTTCTATTCCAGTTCTTCTTTCAAAATAGAAGTCTTGCACCTTAATTTTAGACTTCTGATTTTATTACAAATTATTCATTCCGTAAAAATACAACAAGATTTTTATAAAAAATGTATATTTGATGTCGAAAATACTTATTCAAATAAATATTACATAATGGATTTTAATCTTACCGAAGAACATATCATGATTCGCGATGCCGCTCGTGAATTTGCCAGAACAGAATTATTGCCCGGAGTTATTGAACGTGACGAAAAACAGGAATTCCCAACTGAACAAATCAAAAAAATGGGAGAACTTGGCTTTTTAGGTATGATGGTGGATCCAAAATATGGCGGAGGCGGTATGGATACCATATCATATGTATTGGCAATGGAAGAAATTTCAAAGATCGATGCTTCAGCTTCTGTGGTAATGTCAGTTAACAATTCTTTGGTATGCTGGGGTTTAGAAACTTTTGGAACGGAAGAACAAAAACAAAAATATTTAACTCGACTGGCGACCGGAGAAATTATTGGTGCATTTTGCCTAAGCGAACCCGAAGCGGGCAGTGATGCTACTTCGCAAAAAACTACGGCCATTGACAAGGATGACCATTATCTATTAAACGGTACAAAAAACTGGATTACCAACGGCGGTACAGCAAGTGTTTATTTGGTTATTGCTCAAACTGAGGCTGAAAAAGGACATAAAGGAATAAATGCCTTAATTGTTGAAAAAGGAATGGATGGTTTTGTAGTAGGTCCTAAAGAAAATAAATTAGGCATTAGGGGTTCTGACACACATTCCTTAATGTTTACAAACGTAAAAGTGCCTAAGGAAAATAGAATTGGCAAAGATGGATTCGGATTCAAATTTGCCATGAAAACCTTGGCAGGTGGACGTATAGGTATTGCCTCACAAGCATTGGGAATAGCTTCTGGTGCTTATGAATTGGCATTGCAATATTCTAAAGAACGTAAAGCTTTTGGTAAAGAAATTAGCCGACACCAGGCAATTGCCTTTAAATTGGCAGATATGGTCACCGAAATTGAAGCTGCAAGACATTTGTGCATAAAAGCGGCATGGGACAAAGACCAACATACAAATTACGATTTATCAGGTGCCATGGCAAAACTATTCGCTGCCGAAATGGCCATGCGAATTACAGTCGAAGCTGTTCAAATACATGGAGGTTATGGTTTTGTAAAAGAATACCATGTAGAGCGTATGATGCGTGATGCAAAAATTACCCAAATTTATGAAGGAACAAGTGAGATTCAGAAGATTGTGATTTCAAGGAGTGTGCTAAAGGATTAAAAAGTAAAGACTACAAATATGTTACTAAAGTGCTTAGCATCTATTTTATTGTTAACTCTATTTACAAACCGAGTTGATGCTCAAAAATTACAGAATTTAAAAGATATTAATATCGTTTGGTATCAATTTTATCAGGCGTTTGATTCATTAGATTACAAACCGATGGCCAAAATCCATTCGAAAGAACTGTTGCGTATTTCAGGTGGAAAACGTATACTAGATTACAAAACTTATATTGAGAGTTATAAGAAACAGTTTAAAAATGCTAAAGAAAATAATATAACAAATATTATTTCGCTTCGTTTTTTTGAGCGTATTAATAACGATTCTATAGCCAGCGAAAGAGGTATCTATAAATTGGTTAGGAATAAAGACAAAATTGATGAACAAACTTATTATGGTCAATTTCATGTTATTCTAAAAAAAGAGAATGCTATTTGGAAAATCACAATGGACTATGATTCAAATGAATCGAACAGTATCGGGGAAGACGAGTACAATGAAGCACATGGTATAAACGAATTGACTAAATTTATACACAAATAGATTTATTAAAATAATCAGAAGCTAAGCCATGATTAAACAATTTGTTAGTATGACAAAATACACCAGTTAAATTTTAGTATTTATTAAATTATTTACTAAAAGAATGGTTACTCTTAATTGAGAATAATAAATAAAATCAATGCTTTGGACGCTATAAAAGGCATAAGAAATTTATACACTCCTTTACAACCTTCAGTAAGGCGTTCAAATAACAAGGTATCTTACTGTGAGCATTTGCCACAAACAGAACTGCTACCATACATTTATTGTTATTGGGAATTAAAAACTAATACATCACTAAAAGAATCTTTCACTTATCGAGTAGTAACTGATGGATGTATAGATATATTCTTTGAATTAAATCGCCCAAATGAGAATTATGTAATGGGCTTTTGCAAAAAATTTACAGAATTCTCTTTAGATAATGAATTTCATTATGTTGGCATTCGTTTTTTACCTACCGCATTTCCTCAACTATTTAAGATAGATGCTTCTAAATTGAGTAACCAATTTCAACCTATACAGAATGTATCTAAACCTTTTTCTGATTTTATATCAAATAGTTTTAAATCAAATATAGATTCAGAACGGATAATAAAATTACTAGACCATCTTCTTGTTGAAACAATAAATAAAAATGATTTTAATAATGACAATAGACTTTATAATGCCATAAATATAATATTAGATAATTTCGGAGTTGTTAACTTAGAATCAGATATAGATACAGGCATAAGTCCTCGTCAGCTCCGTAGGCTTTTTAAATATTACATTGGTGCTACTCCAAAATCGTTTAGTAAAGTAGTTAGATTTCAAAACATCTTAAAAGCAAAACCTTCAACTCAAAGTTTACGAAAGAATAAAATTTTTTTCGATTTAGGATACTTTGACCAAGCCCATTTTATAAAAGAATTCAAGAATTTCTATGGTGTAACGCCCTCAAAAGCTTTTGGTAGAGAGTGAATGTCCGTTTTTTACAATATTAGTAGCCAACCTTATAAGATATTTGCTGTATTATTAATCAAAAAAACATAACATCATGAAATTAAACGCAGGAATTTTAACAGAGAAGTTAGCAGAAAGTAAAACTTTCTATATCGAAAATTTAGGATTTGGAGTAACATTTGAAAACGAATTTTACCTTTTAATGCATACGCCTAACAAACAAGCTGAACTCTCATTTTTATTGCCCAATCATCCCACGCAACATGAATTTTTCCATACACCTTTCAGCGGAAAAGGAATGTACCTGACCATTGAAATGGATGACGTTGACACTCTTTATGAAGAATTAAAAAATAAAGGAGTTGAAATAAAAGTTGAAATAAGAAATGAACCTTGGGGAGATAGACATTTTGCTATAGAAGACCCAAATGGAATTGGAATTGATATTGTAAAATACACTAAACCAGAAAATAATTAAATATGAACTCGAAAATTAACATAGCTATAAATGAAGCAAAAAACATTGGTCCAACAATAGCCAAACGCTTAAATGAAATTGGAATTTATTGCCTTACGGATCTTGCAAAGGTTACTCCCGTGAATGCCTATAAACAAATGGTTGAGAAAAACGATAAAAAGCGTTTGCCAATTTGTTATTACCTTTATTCATTAGAAGGTGCTTTATTAGACTTAAATTGGGATGATATTCCGAAAGAACTCAAGTTAGAATTAAAAAAACAAATTGGAAATTGATTGCAATCAGGCCTTAGTATAATAAAGCGTAAATACTGGGTCTTGGGTCTAAGGTGTTAACTATAAAATATATTGAAATGAATAAAATTTATAGAATATTATTGGTCGTTCCTCTAGTTTTTATTTCTTGTAAAGAAAAAAGTAAGCAGGTTTCAGCCGAACAAGAGGGTAATTACTCTGTTTATGATGGTCACGTTCATATAATGAGTCACGAATTAATTAAAGATTGGAAAAATTTAGGCATCCCTTTTTCAAAACCTGAAAGGTTTTATTCAGATATAGATACTATTCTCAAAATAAATCAAGCAGATAATATAAACCTTATAGGAATGGGTTATGTTTATGGAAGTCCTGAATTTTATCAAGGTGAAAATGAGTATCAAAAACTGAAGTATGAAAATGATTACCTTTTTGAGGTTTCAAAGAAGTATCGAAAAAAAGTAAAACCATTTTTCTCAATAGATCCATTAAAAGAATATGCAATAAAAGAAATTGACAGATGCTTAAAATTAGATGTGGATTGGGGTTTGAAACTTCATTTTAGCTCATCTCAAGTGTATTTGACTGAAAATGAGCACCTGAAAAAAGTAAAATCTATTTTTAAAATTGCCGCTGAAAATAATTTACCTATACTACTACATTTTGACAATTGGCATCCAAAATTTGGAAAACCTGATGTGGAAATTTTAGTCGATTCTATTTTAGTCGATTTGAAACCTATTAAGTTGACAATTGCTCATTTTGGAACTTCAGGTGGATTTAATCAAAAAACTAGAAATGTTATTGACACATTTGTAGGGCTTTATAGAAATGATAAAATTTCAAATAGACATACGATATTATTTGATATTTCAGCAGTTGCTCTAGATAAAGATAGTGAGGGAGTTGAAAAACTTACAAAAAGTGAATTTAAAGAACTCAAGAGTTACTGTAATAAATTAGGTTATAATAGAATAACTTTCGGAACCGACTACCCACTTTACATGTCTAAAGAATACATTCAAGTACTTGAAAACAAGTTAGGTTTATCTAAATCTGAAATTAATCATATCGTTCAAAATAAGGGTATATAACTACTTATTCTCATTTGTAATGAAAATCTCTGAGCGGTCAAGTTAAATTGTTAATTCCGACATTCAATCAAAAACTACTATAAAACCTTTAATACTATTATATTTTTTCGTATTATCGTACACCGAAAATTCAGCACTAAGTTTCTGAATATCAACAATACAATAACAAATAGTTAACTAAACTAAGATTAAATGAACTTTTCAAAGAAAAATCACGATTTCCTTAAAGGAAATATAAAATTAATGAGTAAAAAATTATTATCTCTAGTAGCAATCTCAGCTTTATTGGTAGGTTGCAGTAGCTCAAAACAAACAACAGCAGCACCTGCTAAACCAGCAATGACGGTTACTGATTTTGCCAAAACCATTACGGCTGCCGAATTAAAAGAGGCTCTATATGTATATGCCTCGGATGAGTTTGAAGGAAGAGATACAGGTGAACCTGGACAAAAAAAGGCAATTGAATTTTTAAAGAAACATTATGTGGAATTGAGCATACCTGCTGCTTTGCCAAATAACGATTATTATCAAGAAGTTCCTCTTGAAAGAACAGCAGCACCAGTAGTTACCCTAAATGTAAACGGAAAGGATTTTAAAACAGTCGATAATTTTGTTTCATTTGCTGGTAGTAACGGCACTATAAATACCGATGAAGTAGTGTATGTAGGCTACGGAATTGAAGACGATAACTATTCCAGTTATAAAGATATTGACGTTTCTGGTAAGATCGTATTATTTAAAAATGGTGAACCAAAAGGTAAAGATGGAAAATACATCATTTCAGGCACCGAAGAAAGTACCGGAAAATGGTCAAACATGCGTGAAGAATTTAGTTCTAAAAGTGGAATTGCTAAAGATAAAGGTGCAAAAGCAGCATTGTATTACAACCCAGATGTTTACGGGATGATTGCTCAGCGTTTTGGTAAAGGCAGAACCAGTATGGGGCTTAAAAGCAAAGAAGAAAAAGAAGATACAATGAACTTTATGCTTGTAAACACAAGTTTAGCTGAAGCTATTGTAAGCGATATTGCTACAAATGAAAAATCACAGGTTGTAAAAACACCAGTTACTTTAAATTATAAAACCAATAAAGAAGATTTTAATTCGGAAAACGTAGTTGCGTACATTAAAGGTTCTGAAAAACCTGATGAATACATTGTAATATCTGCTCACTTAGACCATGTGGGTATGAGAGATGGCAAAATCTATAATGGTGCTGATGATGATGGTTCTGGTACTGTTTCCCTTTTAGAAGTTGCTGAAGCGTTTAAAATGGCCGCCGATAATGGACAGGGTCCAAAAAGATCTGTTGTGTTTTTACACGTAACCGGAGAGGAAAAAGGCTTACTTGGTTCACGCTATTATACCGATATGGATCCTATTTTTCCTTTAGAAAATACGGTAGCCAATTTAAATATTGATATGGTGGGTCGTACAGATCCGAAAAGAACAGAAGGCGACAGAAACTATATTTACTTAATTGGTAGTGATAAGTTGAGTACTGATTTGCATAATATTTCAGAAGAAGTAAATAAAAAATATACCAACATAGAATTAGATTATACCTATAACGATGAAAACGATCCTAATCGTTTTTATTACCGTTCAGATCACTATAATTTTGCTAAAAACAATGTTCCAATTATATTTTATTTTAATGGTACACATGATGACTATCATCAACATACAGATACACCAGATAAAATTGAATATGATTTATTAGAAAACAGATCACGTTTAATTTTTCATACTGCTTGGGAGTTAGCAAATCGTGCAGAACGCATTGTGGTTGATAAAGCAACAGATTCTGAATAAACAACACATAATTCTAAAAAAACCTTGTTGGATACGACAAGGTTTTTTTTATGCTTTAAATTAACTTAAATTTGAATTCTATGAAAACAGCTACTGTAACTGAACTCAAAAGAGAATTAAAGCATAAGTCTAAAGATGAGTTGTTGAATTTATGTTTAACACTTTCAAAGTTTAAAAAAGAAAATAAAGAATTACTTACCTACCTCCTATTTGAAGCTGAAAATGAAGAAGTATTTATACAAGGGGTAAAAGATGAAATTGTAGCATTGTTCGATCAAATTAACACTTCTAGTTACTTCTACATTAAGAAAAGTGTACGGAAAATTTTAAGGCTGGTAAAAAAATACATCCGGTACTCCAAAAAGAAAGAAACCGAAGTAGAATTACTGCTATTTTTTTGTGAACAACTCAAAGAAATGCGTCCGTCAATGCATAGAAATACTAGTTTGTTAAATATTTTTGAAAGACAGGTGTTAACTATAAAAAAAGCAATTGGTACATTGCACGAAGATTTACAATACGATTATAATTTAGAATTGGAAGAAATTTTATAGAACCCGAAAATATGCCTTTATTACAACAAGAGTTATCATTTCTAGAAAGAGCAATTAGTAATTCTGATAAAATAGCGACTAAAATATCAGCAAGTAATGTAGCATGGCATATAGACCATTCTCTAAAAGTAATACATAGGGTCTGTAACTATTTAATCACCTCTGATCCAAATGAATATAAATGGAAATTCAACAAGTGGAGGTTCATTATCTTTTTAAAAGGGTCAATTCCTCGAGGAAGAGCTAAAGCTCCTAAAAAAGTTCGTCCACCAGAAAATATTAGAATAGAGGATTTGAAATTAGAATTAGAAAAAGCTGAACAATTATTAAAATCTATTGAAAAATTACCTACAAAAAGTAATTTTGACCATCATATATTTGGAAAATTGCACTTAAAAAAAACCATTCGATTTTTAGAAATTCATACCAACCATCACATTAAAATAATAAAAGATATTCTTAATGCTCAATAGTATGAAATATAGTTACTTAATACTTATTTTAATAATTACTTTCAGTTGTAAAAACGACAAGAAAATGAATACCAAACCTTCAATAGAAAACGAAAATAGGATGTCTTTCTTCGTCGGTACTTATACCGATACCAAGAGCGAAGGGGTTTATACCTATGCTCTTTCGGATAGTGGTAAAATTAAAAAAGTTGGGTTGGCGGCTAAAACAGAAAACCCTTCCTTTTTAACCAAATCAACTGACGGCAACTATTTATTGGCGGTAAATGAACTCAATTCAGTAAACGGAATGGGTACGGTGGAGTCTTACAAAATTGTTGGTGATAGTTTGGAGTTAATCAGTAAGCAATCATCGGGCGGTGCACATCCTTGTTTTGTTGCAACAAATAAAAATGGATATGTATTGACAGCAAACTATTCAAGTGGTAATTTGGGCTTACTTAAACTAAACGAAATGGGAAGGTTGTCAGAATTACTCGACACACAAAACCATAATAAAAATATAGAAAACGAAGATAAAACAGCTCGTGCTCATTCTGCGTATTTTATTGGTAGCAATCAGTTTATCTCAGCAGATTTAGGCACAAACCAACTGTGGTTCTCTTCTGTTGATACTGAGAATGATAAAATAGTACCCAATCAACCTCCAACATTACAAATAGCTGGTGAAAATCCTGGATCTAGGCATTTGGCTTTTCATCCTAAAAAAGATTGGATATATGTAATCAATGAATTGAACAGTACTGTTTCTTTAATAAGAAAAAATAAAGATGAAAAATACGAAGTAGAAAATTCCTTTTCTACCTTACCGAAAGGTTATACCGAAAAAAGTTACTGTGCGGACATTCATATTTCAAATGACGGTAAGTTTTTGTATGGCTCCAACCGTGGACATAATAGCATTGCCATTTTTGAAATTAATCAAGAATCTGGAGCTTTAAAAGCTATAGGATATGAATCAGTAAAAGGAGATTGGCCCAGAAATTTTGCACTATCTCCAAACAATGAATTTTTACTGGTAGCCAATCAACGTTCGGAAAATATTGTGTCTTTTAAAAGGGATAAAATAACTGGGCTACTAACCTTTGTAGAAGAAGTTAAAGTCCCTTCACCTGTTTGCATCTTGTTCTAACAAAAAAATCCCACTAGTAGTGGGATTTAGAATTAACTTTTTCAATTTCTGAATAGTATAAACTAATTTCCTTTTTTAAAATCAGCTAAGAACTTTGCCAAACCAATATCGGTTAATGGATGATTTAATAATCCGTCAATCGCACTTAATGGACCAGTCATTACATCAGCACCAATTTTAGCACAATCCATAATATGCATGGTGTGTCTAATTGAGGCTGCTAATATTTGAGTTTCAAATCCGTAATTATCATAAATTAACCTAATCTCTTGAATTAAACCTAGTCCATCAGTAGAAATATCATCTAAACGACCAATAAACGGAGATACATAGGTTGCACCCGCTTTAGCAGCTAGTAAAGCTTGCCCAGCCGAGAAAACCAAAGTGCAATTCGTTTTAATTCCTTTATCTGAAAAGTATTTTATGGCCTTAACACCTTCTCTTATCATGGGTACTTTTACTACAATTTGAGGATTCAATTTAGCCAATGCCTCCCCTTCTTTTACCATACCCTCAAAATCTGTTGCAATTACCTCAGCACTAACATCTCCATCAACTATTTCACAAATTGCCTTATAATGGTTGATTATGTTTTCATGGCCAGTTATACCTTCTTTAGCCATTAATGATGGATTGGTGGTTACACCATCTAAAACACCTAACTCTTGGGCTTCTTTTATCTGATTTAGGTTTGCAGTATCTATAAAAAACTTCATATTTTGATCTCTTTTTAAGTTTGGTTGGGCAAATATAAGGCTTACATAAAATTTGCTTATAATGATAACGTCTAACTTATTAACATATTGGTTAATGTTATTAGGTTTATACCTTATTGAATGTAACTACGGCTATAACTTGTAGTGGTTCATTAACAACTTTTCATACCAAGTATCTGGTAATATTCTTTTTAAAACTATGGAGAATTTTTCCATAAACCCACCTACTTTATAATGGATTTTAGGTTGCTTTTTCGTTATAATTTTATAAACGGATTCAGCCATAATTTGAGGGTTTAAACCGCTATCAACATGCTCATCCAATAAAGCTAAATTTTCAGCATATTTTTCTTTATAAGCCGAGTCTTCAAAAACAGGGGTATGATACCTCCCTGCGGCAATATTTGTTGCAAAATCTCCAGGAGCTATATTCGTAATTATAATTCCAAATTGTTTAACTTCCATCCGTGTCGCTTCGGTAATAATTTCTAACGCTCCTTTACTAGCGGAATAAATTCCCCGAAAGGGCAAACCCATATAACCAGCTATTGAAGTAACGTTGACTATTAATCCCGATTTTTGTTTACGCATTTGCGGTAAAACCATTTTAATAACATCAATAGCACCAAAAAAATTAGTATTAAAAACACGTCGCATTTCATCGGTTGGTGTATCTTCAATAGGCCCCGTAATACCCATACCGGCATTATTAATTAGCACATCTAATTTACCTTCATTAGCAATAATTGTTTCCACAGCTTTTTTAATTGTAGCAACATCAGTTACATCTAAAGGCAATAGTTTAACGCCATTCATATTCTTCTCTTTCGGTTTACGGCTAGTGCCATAAACCAGCATCCCTTTTTGATGTAAATATTCGGCAATGCTTTTACCAATTCCCGATGAAGCACCTGTAATTAATACTACTTTAGACATGTTATGCTTTTGAAATACAAATGTAAGGAAATTAAGCAGTCTTTAGTGGATAGTGCGTAGCGGTTAGTAAAAAAATATTTAGGGGAAAGCTTGACGAAATCCCGATAGCTATCGGGACGACCAGCAATTTTCAATTCGTCTTCGACTCTTAACGGTTTTTAATATCATTAATCAAAAAAATGAGGTAGTTAAATCAAAGAGATCCCGCTATACAGCGGGATTATCCCGATAGCTATCGGGACGACTAATTAGTTTTAATTCGCTACGCTCTTAAAACTAAAGTCTCATTAAAAATGGGTAAGCGATCTACATCACACCGCTACGACCTAATACCTTTGCTGCATTCCTGCCCTGGAGGATTCAAAGGGAGCTGGTTGTGTAGGACTTACCCACGGCAAAAATACAATCAATTTAGTTCCCTGCAAGGGTTTTTCATAAAATTTTAAAGATAGATTTTGTTTAAAAACTAAATGTTTAATAGTTAAATACTTATATTTGCTGTAACTAACTATAAAATTAAAACAATGGAAAATCAACAGAAACCCACAAAAAACATAGCTTTAAATTATGGACTAATTTTAGGAGTTGCCTCAATTCTATTAAGTGTAATAATCTATGCCATGGGTATGGCTTATAAGCAAGATTGGAAGACTGGCTCTATTAGTTTTATTATAACCATAGTAGTAATTATTTTAGGTATAAAAAAATACAAAGAAGCTAATAATGGTTTTCTTAGCTTAGGTCAAGGATTAAAAACTGGTGTTGGCATAGCTTTAATTGGTGCTGTAATCGGTATAGCATATACATTAATCTTTATAAATGTGATAGAGCCAGATTTTATGGAAAAAACTTTAGAAATTAGCCGTCAGAAAATGTTAGAAAATCCAAATCTTTCAGAAGACCAAATTGATCAAGGTTTAGAAATGCAAAGAAAATTTTCTAGTCCAGCAATTATTGCAGCAGTTGGGTTAGTTTGGAGCCTTTTTATAGGTTTTGTTGTATCTTTAATAGCCTCATTAGTAATGAAAAGAACTGAAGAAATGCACTAAAATCAAATATATCTATGAATATTTCAGTAGTTATCCCACTACTTAACGAAGAAGAATCTTTACAAGAATTACATGATTGGATTGCAAGAGTTATGCAATCCAATCAGTTTTTATATGAAATTATTTTTATTGATGATGGTAGTACCGATAACTCTTGGCAAGTTATTGAAGCATTATCAAAAAAAAATCCATCAGTAAGAGGTATACGCTTTCAGCAAAACTACGGTAAATCACAAGCTTTAAATGCAGGATTTAAAATTGCTAAAGGCAATGTGGTTATTACCATGGATGCCGATTTACAGGATAGTCCAGATGAAATTCCAGAATTATACAACCTGATTACCGAAAATAACTTAGACCTTGTTTCTGGATGGAAACAAAAACGCTACGATTCTAAGATCAAAAAGAATTTACCGTCAAAATTATTTAATGCCGCTGCCAGAAAAACTTCGGGATTACATTTACACGATTTTAACTGTGGACTAAAAGCCTATAAAAACGAAGTTATAAAAAGCATAGATGTGTATGGAGAAATGCATCGTTACATTCCCGTTTTGGCTAAAAATGAAGGTTTTACCAAAATTGATGAAAAAGTAGTACAACACCAGGCTAGAAAATACGGAACAACAAAATTTGGTATGGATAGATTTATAAACGGCTTTTTAGATTTAATTACCATTTGGTTTTTATCAAAATTTGGCAAACGCCCAATGCATTTATTCGGTTTATTGGGTAGTTTTATGTTTTTTATTGGATTCTGTTTTGGATTGTATTTAGGTATAGACAAATTGTTTTTTAATACAACTGGAAGATTGCTTACCGACAGACCTCAATTCTATGCTTCAATCGTAGCCATGATAATTGGTACACAATTATTTTTGGCAGGCTTTTTAGGAGAACTTATTTTGCGTTCTAAACGAAATGATGAACGCTATAAAATAAGTGAGCAAGTTTAAGTGATCAGCCTAAATAAGGGACGTACAAAGTTTTTCCTCGTATTTCGTATTTTATTTACCGTTCCTTTTTTAACTATTCTTTAATCTTTTAATCATCTAATAAATCCTTATATTTGTTTAAAATTAAACCTTATGAGCAGTCAACAAATACTAGAAAAAGCCAGACAATGGTTAGCTGAACCTTTTGATGTAGAAACCCAACAGAATGTAAAAGAATTAATAGATAATGATCAGGAAACTTTAACTGAAAGTTTCTATAAAGATATGGAATTTGGCACGGGTGGTATGCGTGGCATAATGGGTGTAGGTACTAACAGGATTAACAAATACACCTTAGGTAGAGCTACACAAGGGTTGGCAAATTATTTACATCAAACTTTTCCTGATAAAGAGCTAAAAGTAGCTATTGCTTATGATTGTCGTCATAATAGCAAATCATTAGCAAAAGTGGTGGCTGATGTGCTTACCGCTAATAACATAAAAGCATTATTGTTTGATGATTTAAGAACAACACCTGAGCTTTCTTTTGCCGTTAGGCATTTAAAATGTGATGCGGGAATCGTTTTAACAGCTTCTCATAACCCTCCCGAATATAATGGTTATAAAGTATATTGGAACGACGGTGGACAAATAGTTCCGCCACACGATAAAAAAATAATAGATGAAGTCAATGCTGTTGATTTTGCTAATATTAACTTTAAGGCCAACGAAAATTTATTAATTAGTATTGGTAAAGAGGTTGATAAAGAATTCAATAAAGCTTCTGTTGCCAATGGAACTTTTAATACACCCAACAGAAACAACCTAAAAATTGTATTTACCTCTTTGCATGGTACTTCAATAATGTCAGTTCCTCAAGTGTTGAAACTGGCAGGTTTTTCTGATGTAAGTCTTGTAAAAGAACAGAAAAAGCCTGATGGCGATTTCCCTACAGTAGCATCTCCAAATCCAGAAGAACCAGCAGCTTTAAAAATGGCGACAGATTTAGCCGAAAAAATTGGTGCTGATATTGTTATTGGTACTGACCCTGATTCTGATAGATTAGGTATTGCTGTAAGGGATTTAGAGGGTAATTTAAAATTGCTAAATGGTAACCAAACCATGGCAGTAATGACCGATTATCTGATAAAACAATGGCATCAAGATGGCAGATTGAATGGTAAACAATTTGTTGGAACAACTATTGTATCTACAGAACTTGTTAATAATATTGCCCAAAGTTATAATGTTGAAACCAAAACATGTTTAACAGGATTTAAGTGGATTGCAAAACTAATTAGAGATGTAGAAGGCACTCAAGAGTTTATTGGTGGTGGCGAAGAGAGTTTTGGTTATATGGTGGGCGATTTTATTCGTGATAAAGATGCAGTAACTGCTACACTATTAGCTTGCGAAATTGCAGCTCATGCAAAAAATAACAATTCTACTATTTATAAAGAGTTATTAAACTTGTATTCCAAGCATGGCTATTACAAGGAACACCTAATTTCCTTGACAAAAAAAGGTATGGATGGAGCTCAACAAATAAGTCAAATGATGGTTGATTTACGTAAAAATCCAGTAAAGGAAATTGATGGATCTCCTGTAGAATTTTTATATGATTATGACACTTCTATCTGCAATAATCTGATAACTGGAGAGAAAACTAAGATAGATTTACCAAACTCTAATGTGCTAATCTATCAAACTAAAGACGGAACAAGAGTAGCGGCTAGGCCAAGTGGTACAGAACCCAAAATCAAATTCTATTTTAGCGTGAATTTACCTTTAGAAAAAACGGAGGAAGCAGTTGTTGTTGAAAAATTACTCACCCAAAAAATCGATAGAATTATCCGAGAGATGAAACTGAATTAATGGAGTATTTCAAAAAAATTCTACGTTTTGCCAAACCCTACAGACGGTTTGCAGTTGGTAATATTATAGCAAATATTTTTTATGCCCTGTTTGGCACCTTAGCAATGGTTTCCTTATTTCCGATGCTGTCGGTACTCTTTAATCAAACGGAAAGGATTACCACAAAGCCTGTTTGGGCTGGTATGGGTAATATCAAAGATTATGTAGAAAATTACCTGAACTATTTTGTTACGTTAAAGTCTGGAGATGGTGAAGGTAATGCCTTAATCTATATGGTAGGCTTGGTGATTTTGATGTTCTTCTTAAAGAATTTTTTTAGTTATTTGGCCATGTATTTCATTACGTTTTTACGTAATGGGGTTTTAAAAGACCTAAGAAATGAATTGTATGATAAAACCGTTAATTTACCGGTTTCCTTTTATTCAGAAAAACGAAAAGGGGACACTATAGCAAGAATATCTTCAGATGTGTTAGAAATTCAGCATTCTTTTCTTTCCATTTTAGAATTGATTGTAAGAGAACCGTTGACCATACTTTTTACAATTATTGCCATGCTTTTTATCAGTCCACAATTAACGTTGTTTGTATTTATTTTCTTGCCCATTTCCGGGTTTTTAATTTCTCTTATCGGAAAATCGTTAAAGCGAAAATCCGATAAAGTTCAAAAAGAACAAGGTTATTTTTTATCTATTTTGGAAGAGACCCTTGGAGGATTGAAAATCATCAAGGGTTTTAATGCCGAAAAAATATTTGGCGAAAAATTCAGAGCATCAACAGATCGGTTTTATAAATTTTCAAATAGTTTATTGAACAGGCAAAATTTAGCATCACCTACTAGTGAGTTTTTAGGAATTACCGTAATCGGTATTTTATTGTGGTATGGTGGCAATATGGTATTAGAAGAAAAAACTCTTGAGCCCGAACTTTTTATAACCTATATGGGCTTAGCATATCAAATTTTAACACCTGCAAAAGCCATATCCAAAGCCAGTTACGGTGTTAAAAAAGGGAATGCCGCAGCAGAACGGGTCCTAGAAATTATTGAAACGGAGAACCCATTAAAAGATAAAGAAAATGCCATTACAAAAGATGGTTTTGATTCGGAAATAAAATTTGAGAATATTTCTTTTAAATACGAAGATGAATTTGTACTGAAAGATTTTTCGTTAACTATCCCTAAAGGAAAAACCGTAGCTTTAGTTGGGCAATCTGGCAGTGGAAAATCTACACTGGCCAATTTAATTACACGATTTTATGATGTGAATTCAGGTACAATTAGTATCGATGGTATTGACATAAGAGACTTGACAAAAAAGTCATTACGTGCTCAATTGGGCATTGTAACACAAGATGCTATTCTGTTTAATGATTCCATCAAGAACAATATGTTGTTGGGGGCTGAAGATGCAACAGATGAGCAAATCATCGAAGCCTTAAAAATTGCCAATGCATGGGAATTTGTCAACGAATTACCGAACGGTATTGAAACCAATATTGGTGATGCCGGTGGCAAATTATCAGGTGGACAAAAACAACGTTTAAGTATTGCCAGAGCTGTACTTAAAAATCCGCCCATTATGGTGCTAGATGAAGCTACTTCTGCCTTAGATACCGAATCAGAAAGATTGGTGCAAGTAGCCTTAGAAAATATGATGAAAAATAGAACCTCTCTAGTCATTGCCCACCGTTTATCCACCATTCAAAAAGCAGATACCATTGTTGTACTGCAAAAAGGTGAAATTATGGAGCAAGGTAAACATCAAGAATTATTAGATAAAAATGGTATCTATAAAAAATTAGTTGAAATGCAGTCCTTAGGTTAAAAGCCCCACCCAGCCTCCCCCAAGGGGAGGAGTACATAGTGCGTCAAAACCTTAATAACTGAAATAGTAAAGATGCGGTGTATCGCCTCTTACGAAATTAAATTATAATACATTGAACAATATTATCAAAAGCCTAAAATGGCGATATGCTTGTAAAAAATTTGATGATACGAAAGTTATCTCTGATGATAAAATTGAGGTAGTATCAGAAGCATTCAATTTAACTGCAACTTCTTTCGGCTTGCAGCCCATTAAAATGCTAATTATCAGTGATAAGAAGCTTCAACAGCAACTGATGGAGCATTCTTTTGAGCAAATTCAAGTAAGTACTGCATCTCATGTGCTGGTTATTTGCATTCACGATTATTTTACACTAGAAGATATTGATGCCTATTTTGATTTAGAAAAAGAAATTAGGGGTACTTCCGAAGAAATTTTAGGTAAATACAGAACTCAACTCAAAAATATTTTTGCAAATAAATCTACCTTAGAAAAACAGAAATCAGCTATTAATCAAGCCTATATTGCATTGGGCAATTTGATGACCGTATGTGCCTTAGAAAAAATAGACTCCTGCCCTATGGAGGGTTTTAATGCCCAAAAGTTTGATGAAATTTTAGAACTAAAAAAACAAAATTTAAAATCGGTTTTGGTATTACCTGTTGGGTATAGAGCCGATGACGATTTTATGAGTACCTTAAAAAAGGTAAGAAAACCTATTGATGAAACGGTGATTATAAGGTAGATAGTCCTGATGACTATTGGGATCAGTAGCAGTTGATAGTCAAAACGAATGTCAGTTCGAGCGGAGTCGAGAACGTTTTGGAATCTTTCATTCAGAGTGAATAAACGAAAGGTTCTTTATTAATTATCATTCAACATGAGCGAAGAATCTCACAACCGCTAATAGAGAGCTTTATCTCATAGCGAAGTCCCTTACAAACAGCAAGGAATGTTTTATGAGATTCCCGCAAAGGCGGGAATGACAGGTACACAATTAAACAAAAAATGATTAAAAATGAACAAAGAAATAAGAAACCTAGAGCCAAAAGCGATTTGGAATAATTTTGCAGACCTAAATGCAGTGCCACGAGCATCCAAAAAAGAAGAGCGTGTCATTCAATTTATGGTCGATTTTGGCAAAAAATTAGATTTGCCCACTAAAGTAGATAAGGTGGGTAATGTTATCATCACAAAACCTGCCACTAAAGGTATGGAGAATAGAAAAACGGTAGTATTGCAATCGCATTTAGATATGGTACATCAAAAAAACAATGATACCAATTTCGATTTTGACACCCAAGGCATTGAAATGCAAATTGATGGTGATTGGGTGAAAGCCAAAGACACAACATTGGGTGCCGATAACGGATTGGGTGTTGCCACCATAATGAGTATTTTAGAAAGTACAGACATAGCACACCCTGCTCTTGAAGCTTTATTTACCATTGACGAAGAAACGGGAATGACAGGTGCTATGGGCTTAGAAGCAGGCTGGTTAGAAGGTGAAATTTTATTGAATTTAGATACCGAAGATGATGATGAAATTGGTGTGGGCTGTGCCGGTGGTATAGATATTACCGCCACAAAATCCTATAACCCTGTAAAAACACAAGAGCAGGCCGAGGCATTTAAAATTACCGTTAAAGGATTGCAAGGTGGCCATTCCGGAATGGATATCCATAGAGGATTTGGCAATGCCAATAAATTGATGAACCGTGTATTATTTGCGTTAAAGAATATGGTTTCCATTGCTGAAATTGATGGTGGTGGTTTGCGAAACGCTATTCCAAGGGAAAGCAATGCCATAATTGTAACCCAAAATAAAGCGGAATTTACCAATCGGTTTACGGATATTGCTGACGCCATAATTGCGGAGTACAACACTATTGAAAAGGATATTGAAATTACGGTTCAACCTTGTGATAAACCCGCTAATGTACTGTCAAAACAAGAACAAGCCACGTTATTAAAAACTATTTATGCTGTACATAATGGTGTTTTTAGAATGAGTCCTGATATTGCTGATTTGGTAGAAACTTCAAATAATGTTGCTCGTGTATTGGTAAAAGAGGGACAGATTAAGATATTATGCCTTACCCGCAGTTCCGTAGCATCCGGTAAAAACAATTTGGTAAATACCATATCGGCTGTTTTTCAATTGGCCCATTATTCGGTAAAAACCTCTGGGGCGTATCCTGGTTGGAAACCAAACCCTGATTCTGCCATTTTAAAAGTATTAGATAAGACCTATCAAAATTTATTTAAGGAAAAGGCTAACATTATAGCTTGCCATGCGGGACTAGAATGTGGTATTTTAGGGCAGAACTACCCAGATATGGATATGATATCTTTTGGACCCACCATAAAAGGAGCACACTCTCCTGACGAAAGAGCAAGTATTAGTTCTACACAAAAATTTTGGAAGTATATACAAGAAATTTTAAAGGAGATACCTCAAAAAAAGGCTTAGTATTATAACTACTTGTTAATAAAACCACCGCTTAGTTAATAAAATATAAGCAGATTTTAAACTTAAACACTTAACTTTGTGGTTGTTGTCGCTAAAAGAAGACTGCCCGTAATACTTATTTTTTTTAATAACTCGATTTTTTTAGCGTAAAAGAATAACCATAAGCGGTATAAACGCAATGCGTTTATACCATTGTTGTAGCCAATTAAAACAAACATATGAGCATCTTTAAAGTATTAGAAGATAAAATTAAAATTGAATCAGAAAACTTCTCGGAATATCTTTCAGATAAAAAAGGAGACATTTTAAAAGGATCTGAATTTATGTTATATGCACTTTCTCAGTCATTTAGAAATAATTCAATGGAAGAAATTGAATTAGGAGTTGTAGATAGTGCATACAGAGGTGAAACTTATGATTTTGGAATTGATGCAATTTATATAACAGGTTCTAAAGATTTTATTGAAAATATTGAACAATTAGAATCTTATAATGAAGACACTAAATTTGTAATTCATTTATTTCAGTTTAAAAAAGGCACAGGTGTTTCTCAAGGAGATCTACTAAAATTTAAAAATGGCATAGAAAAGGTTCTCATTAATGAAGATATATCTGATACTGATAATCTGTACTTTTATAATAGAATGCTTGACTTAAATGAAATAAAAGCATCTCTTTATCAAGATTTCACACCTGACAATATAAAGGTTGTATGCAATATTGTATTTGGTGGTATAGAAAAAAATATTTCTTCAGATCCTTTACTACGTGAAGAATTAAATAATATTCAAATACTATTGCAGAATAATGGTTTCACTAACAATGAGATAAATGTTATTGATTGCCAAAAGTTAATAAAATCTTCAAGCAATGAACAAATCATTGACATTATTGAATATGAAAAAACATTTAAGTATATAACAGGTTCTTCTAAAGTTGATAAACTCAATGGTTATATTTCAATTTTAAAAGGAAAAGAAATTGCTGAATTAGTTAGAAAACATCAATCATCAATTTTTGAAGCTAATATCAGAGATTATTACAAACGAAGTGGTTTAAATAGTAAAATTACGGAGACAAGTTCTAGTGAAGAAGAAGCTAAATTCTTTTGGAGTTTTAATAATGGATTGACAATGACCTGTAGTAAAGTTGACGAACTTCCTAACGATAAGTATAAACTTTACAATTTGCAAATTGTAAATGGTTGTCAAACATCAAATGCAATCTACCAAGCTGTAAAGAATAGAGAAAGAGTTGATGAGTTAAAAGGAAAAGTTGAAAAAGGAGAAGAATTAACAAAAAAAGAATCTGAAGAACTAAACTCAAAAGAAAATTTACAATTCAACGATCAAACAACGATTCTGGTAAAAATTATTGAAACAAAAAGTGACGATTTAGTTTATAAAATTACTGAAACAACAAATTCTCAAACACCAATTAAGGCGTTTTCGTTAAAAGCAAATGACGACATTCAAATGCTAATAGAGCAATACCTCGTAAATAATGAAATCTGGTATGAGAGAAGAATAAACTTCTACAAGAATAAAGGAAAAAAGAATATCGTTAACATTCAAAAGTTATTTCAATTATTTACTTCTCAAATACTATTAAAACCATCGCAAGTTAAGACTAGACCAAAAACAATGTTTATTGCAACATATGATGCTGTCTTTCCTTCACCAGAAGTTAATTCAATTAATTTTTTATTATATTTAATTCCCATAAAAGTTGATCTTAAGTTAAGTCAAAAAATCAGACAAGTAAGAAGAGACGATGAAATAACAGATAAATATCAACTTACAATGTTATCATATGGGAAATTACATTTTGGTTGTTTTGTTCTAAGCTCAATACTCAAAGGAGAATACGGAAAAAAAGGTATTGTGAAAAATTCAGAAACAATACTTAATGAAATAGAAAACAATTTCGATACTCATTTTAATGACGCATTGGTCAATTTTGAAAAAATATTAAAATCATCAGTTGGGAATAGAAAAGAGTCAATAGTGACTGGGGTTAGAAAGACTGAACTAGATAATCGAATTGCTAAATTCATAACAACAAGAAAATAAATAACTGGCTACAAAAATGCTAACCGTGGCACAAGCACCTAAAAACACGTATTGGACTGATGAATGACCGGTTTTTGGCCATGTTAAGAGGTGCTATAAATTTTCATACTACGATTTTTAATATTTTTTACCGTTGTGCCCAATTAAAAAATTCCGTTTCAATCCATAATTTAGGTTAAATGATTGTATCTTTGATAGTATCAAATGATAGTATCACTAATGAAACCACCTTACGAAATAACATCTTCCATTTTAAAATTAATTACATCTATTTCAGAAAAAATAGGTGAAGTAAATGCTAACTTATTAAATAGACCTTCACCTAAATTAAGAAAACAGAATAGAATCAAAACTATTCATTCTTCTTTAAAAATAGAAGGAAATACACTTACAGAAGAACAAATAACAGCACTTCTCGAAAATAAAAAAGTTATGGGTCCAAAAAAAGACGTTCTCGAAGTTTTAAATGCTCTAAAAATCTATGAAAATTTAGAAGAATATAATCCTTCTAATGAAAAGTCTTTTTTAAAAGCTCACAAAAATTTAATGGAAGGTCTTATTGAAAATGCCGGAAAATATAGAAATCAAAGTGTCGGAATTGTAAAAGGTTCAAAAGTTGAGCATTTGGCACCACCTTTTGAAAATGTTCCTTACTTAATGAAAGACGTTTTTAACTACTTGGATAAGTCAGAGGAAATTGTATTAATAAAAAGTTGTGTTTTTCATTACGAAATGGAATTTATTCATCCATTTTCAGATGGAAACGGAAGAATGGGAAGATTATGGCAAACTTTAATTTTAATGGAAAAATATCCAGTATTCGAGTTTTTACCCTTTGAAACATTAATTAGTAAAGACCAAGAAAAATATTATAAAGCTTTGGCTGAAAGTGATAAATCTGGAAAATCAACAAAATTTATTGAATATATGCTAAACGTGATAGACATTTCATTAAGTGAATTATTAGATTTTAATAATCGAACTTTAAACGTAAAAGAAAGATTAGAATATTTTATTTCATTAAATAAAACTGAATTTACTCGAAAAGATTATATGGATATCTTTAAAATCATTTCTTCAGCGACAGCAAGTAGAGACTTAAAGAAAGGAACTGAATTAGGCTTATTTGAAAAAATTGGAGAAAAAAATAAAACAATCTATCGTTTAAAATAACGGGGCACAACACCAGTAACCCTTGCACTAACACCAAGAAACGTACATTGGACTAAATATTGGACATTGTTTGAGACATAACTCAAGCCTACTACTTCCATTTACTAAATATACCGTACTTTTAAAGCATGAACCCCAACAAAACGCCTTGGTATTATTTGGTATTGCTGATATTAGCTGGGGAGTCCGTATTTATTCTGCCCTTTGTATTGGCACGGGTATTTCGACCCACTGTTTTAGATGCCTTTGCATTAACCAATGTAGAATTGGGCTTGTGTTATTCCGTTTATGGTATTGTAGCCATGGTTTCATACCCTTTTGGTGGGCCTTTGGCAGATAAATTTGCTCCCAGAAAATTAATTGCAGTAGCCCTATGGATGACCGCCTTAGGTGGTTTGGTGTATGCTAGGTTTCCAAGTGTTGGCGTATTGCAACTACTATATGGGTATTGGGGTTTTACCACTATCTTTTTATTTTGGGCACCTATGATAAAAGCGACACGGGTTTGGGGCGGAAACACTTCACAAGGTAAAGCTTTTGGGTTTTTAGATGGCGGTCGTGGCTTGGTAGGGGCGTTGTTCGGAGCTATGGGTGTACTCATTTTTTCGTTGTTTATCGTTTCCAATATTGCCGAAGCTACAGTCTCCGAAAGCAAAGCAGCTTTTAGATATGTAATTTTAACCACGGTGGGTATAGTTAGCGTTGTGGGAATTTTGGTCTGGTTCTTTATGAAAACCGACCAAAAACTGGAAAAAGCTATTTTGTTGGAAAAAATAACCTTATCTCAAGTACGTGAAGTATTGCGTTTACCTTCCGTTTGGCTATTGACGATCATTATTTTATGTGCCTATGTGGGCTATAAATTAACCGATGATTTTTCACTTTATGCCCAAGACGTAATGGGTTATGACCAAGTAGAATCTGCTAAAGTAGGAACGTTTTTGTTGTTTATTCGTCCTGTTGTTGGGGTGTTGATAGGTATTTTGGCAGACCGTTCGCAAATTACTTTTTGGTTGTTAGTTAGTTTTATCATTTCGTTTTGCGGAGCCTTATTATTTGCCACAGGTGTTGTCTCTACTTCTTTAACAGCATTGTTTTTTATCTCTATACTGATTGTGGCTACGGGGGTTTACGCCGCACGTTCATTGTATTTTGCGGTAATGGAACGCGGGCAAATTCCTTTAGTACTTACGGGAACTGCTGTTGGGCTGATTTCTTTGATAGGCTATACCCCAGATATTTTTGCCAGTCCTGTTATGGGGTATTTATTGGATAGTTCACCTGGAAAAATAGGCCATCAACATGTATTTTGGATGTTAGCGTTATTTTCTTTTATTGGTGGTATTGCTGCTTGGTATTATTATAGGTTGTATAGGAAAACGAAGAACTTAACTTAATTTCTTTCATTTTTTCCATTGATGAAAAAACGAAACAAAAAAATCTAGTCTGTACGAGGAAATTGCTTCGCAGCATTCGCTCTCGAAATTACATGCTTAGAGCTAACGCTCTGCAACTCCATTTCTTCACTCATTATTTCTTGCGTACAGACGGGCTTAACCGAAATTATTTTGTACAAGAAACAATCTATATGAAAATACTAGCTTTGCTAGTTACCCTCTAAATCATAACCAAAATCCTTTCCTTTTCTAACCGCGGGCAGCCCTTCGGTCATCCATTTGGGTGCAGGAGCTCCTTTTAGATAATGATCAAAAAACTGCATCATACGTATAGATAAGTCTTGTCTGTTTTTGTTTTTCCTTAAATTATGTGCTTCATTATTATACACCAATAACCAAACAGGTTTGTTTAACCTACGCATACCCATAAACATTTCTATACCTTGGTAATACGGCACCGCTCCATCGGCATCGTTATGCATCATTAGTAAAGGAGTTTCTATATTTGGAATACCAAATAATGGTGAATTCTCAATATACAAATCAAAACCTTCCCAAAGGTTTTTACCAATTCTACTCTGTGTTTTTTCATACTGAAACGCTCGGCTTAAACCACTAGCCCAACGAATACCACCATAGGCCGAAGTCATATTACTTACAGGTGCACCCGCCATAGCCGCCTTAAATTTATTGGTTTTAGTTACCAAATGTGCTACTTGATAGCCACCCCAACTCTGCCCTTGTATGGCAATATTATCGGAATCGATATAACCTAATTTTTCAACGGCTTCTATACCCGAAACAATACAGTTATAAGCACTTCCACCCGGTTTCCCTTCTTTATAAACAATGTCCGGAACAAAAACCACATACCCATTACTTGCTAAAAAGCTCATATTAACTGTTGAAGCACTAGGCCTTGGTGTATGGTAACTGTTTAGGTTATCACTTCGTCTTTCATAAAAATAACTAATCATAGGGTATTTTCGGGTGGCATCAAAATTTTCGGGTTTGTAAATAATTCCGTCTAATTTTGTACCGTCATATGCCGTCCAACTGAACTTTTCTGAAGTCCCCCATAAAAATTCTTTTTGCTGAGGATTGGCATCTGTAATCCGTTTTGATTTTCTTCCGTCAAAATAATACAGATCTGGAAACGTTTGAAAATTCTGCTTTGTGTACAACAATGCATCGGTTTCTTTTGCTTTTCTGAACCCTCCTAACAACATATTTTCAGTAGTTAATATCACTTTTTTTCTATAGTTTTTTGGATTAAGCCCCAAAAGGGTATTCGTTTTCTTTGTTTTATCAAAAGCTTCAATCAATAACTGCTTTTTAAAATAAGAAGCTTTGCTTCTATCTTCAACATCTAATCGTAAAGTTCGGTATTCTATATTTTTTGTGCGTCCGTCTTTAGTAATATTTATTGGTGTTTTACTACCTGACAAATCAACTTTCCAAACATCAAACTGATCGTTCAACAATGCATATCCCTCTTTGTCAAAACCTCCAAAACCATATGACCAAGCAGCTGCAGGTACATCATTTTCAACATCATAAAAAGGCACATTCAAATTTTGTGTTACATTTCTTTTCTCTTTAGTGGCTAAATTTAGTGACCACCAATGTTGACTCTCTTGATCGAAATAAACGGCATAGTTACCGTCAGGAGATAAATTTGGTCGAGCTGAAGTACCTTGTAAGGCCAGTTCTTTTGCACCAGTTTCAGTGTTCACAATATAGTAGTCTGACAGCCAAGGATATTCCCAAGACCTTGAAACGTCATAAGGACTAGAAGTATTACCCAACACATATTTCTGCTCCCTATCTTTATCTAAAAGCAGATTATCTATGTTTTTGTCTTGTAACGCGATTACATTATTAGTACTCAAATTAACAAAAGACAAATAAGCCTTATCTTTTAAAGATTCTAATTTTGATTTTTGTTCAGGCTGAATCAATTTGTCCTTATAGTTCCAAACATCAACCTCTGGAATTTCATCATCTAACAAGGTAGTATCAATATTAAATGTTACAGTCGGTTTTGAATAAAAATAAAGTCGTTTTGAGTTTTCCGAGAAATACGGTGTTTGTGCACCACTTAATTCCCAATCGTTGCGTAAATTTTTACCTAAGGTATCGGTAATTTGTTGTAGATTATTATCGGCAACATAGAATAATTCGTACTTCAACGAATCTTTAGCAACAGAATCCTTAGCCGACAGATAGGCCAAACGCATACCTTTTTTGTCAATGGCCAAATGATCATAGGCATATCTACCTGTATCAATAACTCTTTCAAAACCATGAAAATCATATAGAAATATACCAATGTCACCTTTCTTTTTGGTTTTCATTTTTGTAAAATATAAGGCTTGTGCTTCTTCAGCCAATTTAAAAGACTTAATGTGAAAAATAGTATCAGAAGTCTTGCTTTTTAGGTTATATACCAATCCATAATCGGCTTCCAATGCAGGATTTTTCTTTTTATTTTTCTTTTCTTTTACAGCTTCCTTGATACTATCTTTATTCTTTTCAGTCTTTGTCTTAGTAGTATCTTTTTTAGGTTTTAAATTCTTAAATTTTTCTATTACCACCCATCCATCATATTTTTTAGGAATATCAAAACTCTTTACCCTTAAAATGCTGTCAGTAATTTTATTAGCATTTACATCATAGATAAGCAATTTGTTTTTAGACTGTTTGTCCTTTTTAACTTCTTTCTTTTTTTCTTTTCTAACCGTTTGGTAATCGGGTTTTTGTAAAAAGAAAATGTAGTTATTATCATTGGAAATTTTTGCTCCGTAACCATTATGGAACTTGTTACTTTTTCCTGTTTTTGCATTATAAATCCTTAAATAACCATCGCCTCTACTTGTAGCCGTAGCTACTGTAGTTACAATCAATTTTCCGTTATCTGAAACCTGAGGACTCTGTATCCTTTTCCATAAATCGTAATCATCATGGGTTAAACTTCTTTTTTGTTGTGAGTAACTACTTAATGAAAAACAGAATACAAATACGAAAAGGGCAATTTTTTGAAACATAGTTAATTGGATTAATTGAATGCTAAAGATACAATTTTAAATAAAATTGTAGCAAACAGTTGATTTTTTGTTGAGGCAGAAATAAATTTTTAATATACTTAATTAGTGATAATACTGAGTAGCGTCATTGCTACCCTGAAACAATCCCGATAGCTATCGAGACAGGGTGACGAACCATTTATGTCACAATTACCGTCAATCAAAAATAAAACCTAACTCATTTTAAGAATATATAATCCACTATGTTTTTGTTTAAAATCTAAACTCTTATAGAGGCTGATTGCTGCTTGGCGTTTCTCATTGCTAAAAAGTAATATTTCCGAAAGTCCCATTTCTTTACCTTTTTCTAGTAATTTGTTCATCAGTTTTCTGCCCAGGCCCTTTCCCCTGTAATTAGGATCTACTACAACGTCCTCTACCCAGCCTTTATACCCGGAAATAACCGTATAAGTGGCCATTAATGCCATCCCTGCTAATTTTTCACCATCCATACAACAGGCAAAAACAATTTCATTTTTTGGATTAAAAAGTTCCGATAAATCTTTCTGTTTTATTTCTGAATTTAATTGATTGAAAAGTTCTTTTACTTGTAACGAAAGGTTTTCGGTAACATCGGAGGGTTTTAGTATAGATATGTCCATAATTTAATGCAGTTAGTTATAGCCAAAAACCAATTTGACACCTTAAAGATATGGAAATTCTACACGTTAGTAATACGAAAACCGTCTAACTTCAGAAATATGCTTTGCTAATCTGATTACTTGATGGCTGTACCCGTATTCATTATCGTACCAAACATAAATAATTGCCGTTTTTCCATCATCAGTTACAATAGTTGCATTGCTATCAAAAATGGCTGGGGCGGAAGAACCTACAATATCAGAAGACACCAATTCATTACTTAGTGAATATCGGATTTGCTCAACTAAATCACCTTCCAAGGCATATTTTTTCATTACAGAATTTAAACTTGACTTACTTGTAGAGTTATCTAATTGCAAATTTAAAATTGCTAAAGATCCGTTAGGTACTGGAACTCTAATGGCATTTGAAGACAATTTACCTTCTAAGGATGGTAGTGCTTTGGCAACCGCCTTTCCCGCTCCTGTTTCTGTAATTACCATATTTAAGGCTGCCGCTCTACCTCTACGATATTTTTTATGCATATTATCAACTAAATTCTGGTCGTTGGTATAGGCATGAATAGTTTCTAAATGCCCACTTACAACTCCAAAACTATCTTCCATAACTTTTAGTACAGGTGTAATGGCATTGGTAGTACATGAAGCCGCAGAAAAAATAGAAACCTCGTCAGGATTATGTTCAAAATGATTAACACCATGTACAATATTGGGCACACCCTTGCCCGGAGCGGTCAATAAAACCTTATCGGCTCCTTTACTCAATAAATGGCGACTAAGGGCTTCTTTATCTCTAAAGGCACCTGTATTGTCAACAATCAAAGCGTCATTAATGCTGTATTTTGTATAATCTATATCCTCAGGGTTATTGGCAGAAATCATATAGACTGTAGTGCCATTTATTATCAAAGCACTATTTTTAATATCGGCTTTAACGGTTCCGGGAAAATTACCATGAACGGAATCATTTCTTAATAAAGAAGCTCTTTTTTCTAAAATGGTTTCGGTAATTTCTCCACGAGTTACAATGGCACGTAAACGCATTTGTTTGCCTTTACCCGTCCTTACCATTAATTCTCTGGCAACTAATCTGCCTATTCTACCAAAACCGTATAACACAACATCTTTAGGCTCTATACCATTTGTTTTTTCAGCTCCTTTTAATTTATTACTTACAAAATCCACCACGTCTTCTTCATCTTCGGCAAGGTGGAACTCATACGCCAGTTTACCAATATCTAATTTTGCCGGAGGTAAATCTACTTCTTTTATAGCTCTAGAAATTTCTACAGCATCAAAAATAGAAATGGGTTTTTGCACAAACTCACTAGCGTATTCAATCAAATTGAGGATTTCACTAACATTTCTATTAATCAATTGATTTCTGAACAATATTAGTTCAATAGCATTGTCGTACCAAAGGTCGCTAACAATTTTAATAAACTCTACTGTTGCCCTTCTTCTATCGGCTTGAAAGGCTAATTCTGATTCGTACGTTTGGTCTGTTGACATACTATTAAAAGTTTTTGCAAAAGTACTATTTCAAACGTTTTCGTAAAAGCTTTAGTATAAAAAAATCCCTCAACTAAGTTGAGGGATTTCTCACTAAGATTATAAAACTATTAATTAGGTACATAGATAGCATGATATTCAGCGTAACCTTCATTATTTAACACTTGTACCATAATTTGATTACCCTTATTCTTTCTTAAAACATCTTCAGCATCTTGTACATTGTAAACTTTCTCCCCGGCAATCTTTAGTATGATATTTCCAGCCTTAACTTCTCCCTCAATTAAGTAGGGGCTTTTAACCGTTTTCAATTTTAAGCCATAATTGATACGATTTTCAGCGGCTTCTTTCTTGGATATTTTTTCAAGGTTACCTAAATAGTTTTTAGAAAAATCTAATTTATCAATGGTAACTTTACCAAACTGATTTCCTAATTTTACTTCAAATTGTTTTTCCTTACTGTCTCTAAGTACAGTAACATTAACAACATCACCAGGGCGTTTAGTACTTAAAAACCCTTTTAAATCCGAAAACTTATTAATTTTAACCTGATTTACTTGAATAATAATATCATTTTTTTTCATTCCTGCTTTTATAGCTCCTCCATTTTCTGTTACATTAGCTACCAAAACACCTTGAGTTTGATTTAAACCAAGCTCCTTAACCAATTCACTGTTCAATTCAGCAGGCTGTATCCCTAAATAGGCAGTACGTACATCTCCAAATTCCATTAAATCTTCCACAACTTTTTTTGCGATATTCGAAGGTACCGCAAAAGAATACCCAACATAAGACCCTGTCTGTGAACTTATTGCCGTATTAATACCTACCAATTCTCCTCTAACATTTACCAATGCTCCTCCACTATTACCAGGATTTACCGCAGCGTCCGTTTGAATAAATGATTCTACCATTTTACCACCGGATATATTAATATTTCTAGCTTTGGCACTTACAATACCCGCAGTTACGGTTGATGTTAGATTAAAGGGATTACCAACGGCCAACACCCACTCGCCCACTTTAACATTGTCTGAATTAGCAATAGCAACAAAAGGTAAATCTTCAGCATCTATTTTTACTAAGGCTATGTCCGTACTCTCATCTGCTCCAATAACTTTGGCAGGATATGATTTTTGATTATTTAAGGTAATCTCTAATTTTTTAGAGCCTTTAATTACATGATTATTGGTGATGATGTATCCGTCAGGTGAAATAATTACACCTGATCCAGTTCCTATCGTTGGTCTTCCACCTCCACCTGCACCCTCTCCGTAGAAAAACTCTACTAAAGGATTTGATCTTGACATGGTTGTATTTTTAACGTGAACCACAGCATGAACTGTTTCTTCTGCGGCTTTTGTAAAATCAGTGGCTTCAGCAGCATAGTTTGAACTTGGAATATTATAGTTAGCTTGAACTACTTTAGGCTGTAATTTATTTTCAGAATTACTAATTATCTCACCATTTCCAATTACATAAACATAAGCACCTAAGGCCATAACCCCGCCCAATACGGAAGCAAAAACTAAACTTACTATTTTTTTCATCTTCAAAAAATTTTATGTTCTTAAATTATTGTATTCTTTTAACACTCAAAATTAACATCTTATTTTATATCAAATTTGACTTTAACTATACTTTAACGCCAATATTAACTGTACTTTAACAAAAAATAATTCAACAAGGCGGATTAAAAAAATGTTTACATTTGCAACATGAGCCAAATTGAATTTTACAAATATCAAGGTACGGGAAACGATTTTATAATGATTGATAATCGTCAACAACAATTTCCCAAAAATGATACCAAATTGATTGAAAGGTTATGTGACCGAAAATTTGGCATAGGTGCAGATGGTTTAATACTCTTAGAACTGTCAAATTTGCAGGATTTTACCATGATTTATTACAATGCTGACGGTAATGAAGGTAGTATGTGTGGTAATGGTGGTAGATGTATAGTTGCTTTTGCCAAACAATTAGGTATAATAGATAAAAATACCACTTTCGATGCCATAGACGGTTTACATGAAGCTCACATTACTGATGATTTAGTCAGCCTAAAAATGAAAAATGTTACTAAGATTGAAGATTTCAGCAGCCATTTATTTTTAGATACGGGTTCACCTCATCATATAGCCTTCGTAAAAAACCTTGACAATTTTGATGTTTATGGCACGGGTAAGAAAATTAGAAACGGAGCTCCGTATTTTGATAAAGGTACCAATGTTAACTTTGTTGAACAAAAGAATGATACTACCTTTAAAGTGCGTACCTATGAACGTGGCGTAGAAGATGAAACCTTAAGCTGTGGCACTGGTGTTACCGCAGTTGCAATTGCTGCACATAAAGCTAACAAAACAAATGACACAACTATATCACTAGAAACCTTAGGGGGAACTCTGGAAGTTTCTTTTGATATTGATGCTAATTCTTATAAAAACGTGTTTTTAAAAGGAAAAGCTACTAAAGTTTTTAATGGAGAATTTGAAATTAATGCATAAATGAAGGTATTGACTGGAAATACTATTCACTTAAGAGCTCTAGAACCCGAGGATTTGGATTTTTTATATGCCGTAGAAAATGATGCCAATTTTTGGGAAGTTAGCAGTACACAAGCACCCTATTCCAAATATATGTTAACACAATATTTGGCAAATGCCCATCAAGATGTTTATGAAGCAAAGCAACTGCGTCTGGTGATAGCTCATAATAAAACCAACAAAGCTGTCGGTTTAATCGATTTATTCGATTTTAATCCGCAACACAAACGTGCTGGAATTGGAATTTTAATATTAGAAAACGAACAACAAAAAGGGTTTGCTTCAGAAGCACTTGAATTGTTAATTGGCTATAGCTTTAACATACTCCATTTACATCAATTGTTTGCCAATATTACCACGGACAATAAAAGGAGCATTAAACTGTTTAAAAAACATAGCTTTAACGAAATCGGCATCAAAAAGGATTGGATTTTTAGTAAAGGAAAATTTAAAGATGAAGTTTTATATCAATTACTTAATAAATGAATCTTAAAAAAATAATACCGTCCGTAATTGCAATAGTCCTTATTGTTGGATCATTAATTGTTTATAAGTTCTATGGTAAAATATACAGTTCCAATGTTAAAGAAGATATAGCAGTTTATATACCTACAGATGCATCTTTTGACGAAGTAAAAGAAGTTATTAAGCCTGTTGTCAATAATATGGATAGTTTTATCTGGGTAGCCAATCAAAAAAATTACCCAAATGTAATTAAAGCTGGTAAATACGTCATTGAAAAAGGCATGAGCAATAATGCTTTAATTGACTTATTGCGGAGTGGAAAACAAACGCCTTTAACTCTAACCTTTAACAATCAAGACACGCTAGAAAAACTGGCGGGGAGAATAGCCTCTCAGATAGAACCTGACTCCATACAAATTTTAAATACTCTGTCCGATAGTGAATTTTTGTCCAAAAATAAACTGACCAAAGCCAAGGTATTAGGTATTTTTATTCCTAATTCTTATGAATTTTACTGGAATACTTCGGCAAAAAGCTTTAGAGACAGGATGCTAAAAGAGTACAATAGGTTTTGGAACGATGACCGAATATCCAAGGCTAAAAAACTAAACATGACAAAAAATAATGTGATGACTTTAGCCTCTATAGTACAAAAAGAAACATCAAAAGTTAGTGAACGCCCAACTGTGGCTGGTCTTTATTTAAACCGTTTACGGGATGGATGGCCTTTACAGGCAGATCCTACGGTAATTTTTGCGTTAAAACAAAAACATGGTCAAGATTATGAGGTAAAACGTGTTTTGAATGATGATCTTTTAATCGATTCACCCTATAACACCTATAAAAATGCAAGCTTACCTCCTGCTCCAATTGCTATGCCCGATATTTCTTCGATAGATGCGGTACTAAATGCTGAAAAACACGAATACTATTATATGTGTGCCAATGTAACCGATATTGGAGCACACGCTTTTGCAAGAACTCAAGCCCAGCATCTCAGAAATGCACGGAAATACCATGATTGGCTTAATAAACAAGGCATTAACAGATAGGTTTATGTCTAGTTGTATCTGTTATAAGCAAATTTCAACCTTACTTTTCCTGCTTTCTATTAGTTTTACAACAGTTGCACAACAAAATATATCTTTTTGGGAAAAATCAGATAGTTTAAATACCAAAAGAAGAAACGCAGTTTATATTACAGAAGCTTCTTTGACGGGTCTTACTTTGGTTGGTATGCACCAATTGTGGTATGCCAATTATGATTCTTCTTCTTTCCACACCATAAACGACAGTAACGATTGGCTACAAATGGATAAAGCCGGACATGCGATGGGAGCCTATTATGTGGGTAAAGTGGGAATGAATGTATTGGATTGGGCTGGTGAAAGTAAAAAGAATCAATTACTATATGGGGCTACCTTAGGCTTCGGCTTTTTAAGCGTTGTAGAAATTTTTGATGGTTTTTCAGAAGAATGGGGATTTTCACCTTCTGATATTTTGGCTAATGCTACGGGTACAGGATTGTTAATAGGACAAGAATTGTTGTGGGACGAACAGCGTATTTTAATGAAATATTCGTTCCATACGACAAAATATGCCAGTCAACGTCCAGAATTACTCGGAGAAAATTTCTTAGAACAAACCTTAAAAGACTATAACGGACAAACGTATTGGTTATCAGCCAATATATGGTCATTTGCTAAAGAAAGTAATTTCCCTAAATGGCTGAATATTGCAGTTGGTTATGGAGCTGAGGGAATGATTTCAAGTAGTGATGATTATTTTATTGATAATAGTATTGCAAACCCTCCCGAGCGTTATAGACAGTTTTATTTAAGTCTAGATGTTGACCTATCTAAAATAAAAACACAATCTAAATTTTTGAAAACACTCTTCTCTACGATAAATTTTATCAAAATCCCTGCTCCTACGCTCGAAATCAACTCTAAAGGGCGTAGCAAATTTCATTTATTTTATTTTTAATAAATTGAAAATCAGTCTTTTAAAATATTTTGGTAATTAAAATTTTTGTTGTATATTTGCGGGCTGAATTGAAAATGCGTTTAACCCCTTTAATGCATCAACAATGAAAAAGAAAACTAGTAAACTATTAGTATTATTAGTAACCATTTTTACAATATCCAGTTTTACTGGTATGTACAAAATAGATACTAAAGAAGCAAAATACAATGTACCTAGTACTGACTATTTTGCAACCGTACCACAAGAAATTGAACCCGTTACTTTTTTTGATTCTCCAACTACCGGTAAATCTTTTATTGGTTTTAAAGAAGCATTGGCTTTTAAAGAATCTCAAGGGAAATACAACAGAGTTAACACTTTTGGGTATTTGGGTAAATATCAATTTGGAAAAGGAACACTAAAACGTTTTAAAATTTATAATACTGCTGAATTCTTAAAAGATGCTGAGTTACAAGAAGATGCCTTTCTAGCATTATGCTCGGTAAACAAATGGATTCTAAAAAGAGATATTAAAAGGTTTGTAGGCAAAAGAATTAATGGTGTAACAATTACGGAATCAGGTATTTTGGCTGCCGCACACTTGGCTGGAGCTGGTAATGTAAAAAAATACTTGCGTAGTTACGGGCGTACAACCTTTGAAGATGCTTATGGTAGTAGCATAAGTTACTACATAAAGAAATTTGCTGGTTACGACACTTCGTTTATCGAAGCGAACAGGCATCCCGTTCTGTAATATAAGAAATACAGAAAGCATTAACTATCAACAAAAAATCCTCAATTTTAAATTGAGGATTTTTACATTTTATGTAAAATAAATATTGCTGGTCGTTTATGCAAATTTACCTTTTGCTTTTTCCAATCGTTAACGGACATCGTTTTAATATACTCGGTGGGCAAAGTAATATCTACTGCAATACACAATTTAGTTTGATCAGAAAGCACTTGCAATAAGTCCTCAACCATTTTTTCGTTACGGTAAGGCGTTTCTATAAAGATTTGAGATTGATTTTTATCAAACGATAATTTCTCTAACTGTTTTATGCTTTTCTTACGATCTGCTTTATCAATTGGCAAATAACCGTTAAATGCAAAATTCTGTCCGTTTAAACCAGATGCCATCATTGCCATTGTTATGGATGACGGGCCTACCAATGGCACAACGCTAATATTTTTTTGATGAGCTAATTCTACAATTGCAGCACCTGGATCAGCAACAGCGGGCACACCAGCTTCGGACAGCAAACCTACATTGACACCATCAGTACAAACATCTAAATAATGTTGAATCTCCAGATTATCAGTAAATTTATCCAATAAATAAATGGTTAAATTGGGTTGTGATTTTCTAGGTGTTACTTTTTTTATAAACCGTCGTGCTGATTTTTCGTTCTCAACAATATAATGGTTAGTGCGTTCAATAATTTTTTTTACCGAGATAGGTAATACCTCTAAAGGCTCGTTATCTCCTAGCGTAGTGGGAATTAAATACAATTTTCCTTTATTACTCCCCATCATTTAACTTATCGGCAATTATAGTGCATGCCTTGTTTAGCATCTGATATACATTTTCAAAACCTCGCTCCGTATCATGATAAGGATCAGGAACATCAACATTTTCATTAGGAAAAACCTCGTTTAAAATCATTTTGACTCTAGACCTATCACTTTCATTTCTTGCCAAACTTAAAACATCTTCTTTATTAAAAGCATCCATTACATAAATCAAATCGAATTCATCAAAATCCGACTGACGAAATTTTCTACAGCGTTGGTCCGTGATATCCAAATTGTATTTTTTGGCAACGGCAATTGAGCGGTTATCGGGCAATTTACCTATATGGTAACCTCCAGTTCCAGCAGAATCAATAAAAACTTTTTGCGAATCAACTTTTGACTTTAAGATGCCTTCAGCCAATGGCGAACGACAAATATTACCGAGACATACCATTAAGATACGAGTCATTGTTAGGGTATTAAAATGACAATTTTTTAGTTATATCGTCAACATATTTTCTGAACTGCTTGTCGGTTTCGGTAAGATTATCAACAGTTTTACAAGCATGTAGTACAGTGGCATGATCTCTACTTCCAATTTGAGAACCTATACTTGCTAATGAAGCTTTTGTCATACGCTTAGCAAAATACATGGCCAACTGACGTGCTTGAACAATGTGACGTTTACGGGTTTTAGATTGCAAAGTAGTAACATCCATTTCAAAATATTTGGAAACTACTTTTTGAATATAATCAATAGAAACCTCACGTTTAGTGTTTTTAACAAATTTGTCTACTATTTGCTTGGTTAAGGCTAATGTAAATTCTTTTCTATTAAAAGAAGCTTGAGCAATCATAGAGATTAGCACTCCCTCAAGTTCCCTTACGTTTGATTTAATATTTTTAGCAATGTATTCCACTATTTCATCGGGCATTTCCACACCATCTCTAAATAGTTTTTTCTGTAGTATTGAAATTCGGGTTTCATAATCGGGAGCCATTAGCTCTGCCGACAACCCCCATTTAAAACGAGACAACAAACGCTGCTCAATATCCTGCATATCCACAGGAGCCTTATCTGATGTTAATATGACTTGCTTACCATTTTGGTGCAAATGATTGAAAATATGGAAAAAGACATCTTGCGTGCCCGATTTTCCGGATAAAAACTGAACATCATCAACAATCAGCACATCTATCATCTGATAAAAATGAATAAAATCGTTTCTTGTATTGCCTTTTACGGAATCGATATATTGTTGCGTGAATTTTTCAGCTGAAATATACAATACCGTTTTTTCAGGATACTTGTCTTTGATATCAACGCCAATGGCGTGAGCCAAATGCGTTTTACCCAAACCAACACCACCATATATTAATAGAGGATTAAAAGAAGTGCCTCCTGGTTTGTTGGCCACAGCCATACTTGCCGATCTTGCCAAACGATTGGAGTCGCCTTCTATAAAGCTATCAAAATTATAATTGGGATTAAGTTGAGATTCTATTTTTACTTTTTGAATTCCTGGAATAATAAAAGGATTCCGCAACTCTCTTTTATCAATTTCTAAAGGAACTGTTATTCCTTGGGAATTGAAAGGCTTTCTATTTGAACTTGGAATTTTAACCGTGTGAGGATTTTTACTACTGTAGGCATTTTCCATCCGCACATCATAAACCAGTTTTGCATCATCACCTAACTCCCTCACTAAGGCAACTCTTAACAATTTAATGTAGTGCTCTTCTAACCATTCGTAAAAAAACTTACTTGGAACTTGAATTGTTAATGCGTCTCCAGCTATTTTTATCGGCTTAATTGGCTCAAACCATGTTTTATATGCTTGGGGCTTGATATTGTCCTTTATAAAAGACAAACAATTATTCCAAACTGAAGTAGCAGTTTTACTCATTCGTGTTAATTAGTTTTGTTGGTTAGACACAGAGTGAATTAAATTGGGTTTACACTCTCACTTATTTTGCGTTACAAAAATGTGAATAATATTTAGTATAAAAAATTTTTTTTCTATTGTTTTTCAATTTTTTTTTTAGTAAACTCTCACGCCAAATATAGCAAATTTATGTTGAACCATGAAATAAATATTAGAGTACGCTACGGAGAGACAGATCAGATGAAATATGTGTACTACGGCAATTATGCCCAATATTTTGAAATGGGCAGAGTAGAATGGCTTCGTGAACTGGGATTATCCTATAAAAAAATGGAAGAACTGGGTATAATGCTTCCCGTTATCAATTTGAATATAAATTATTTAAAACCAGCTAAATATGACGATTTACTTACCCTTAAAACCGTATTGTTAAAAAAGCCTGGATTTAAAATCGATTTTGCTTATGAGCTTTATAATGAAGCGAAAGAACTGCTAACAAAAGGCACTACGACATTGGTTTTTATTGATACTGAAAGAAATAGACCCACTAAAGCTCCAGATTATATTTTAGAAAAAGTAAGTGCATTTTTTAATTAAATCACTTTCCAACTAATGAATCTTGATTCTGATAGTGCAGATTGTAATTTTTCTGCTTCACTTTTTCTAATCGCTATAACAAACTCACATTTTAATTCCATTTTTTGCTTTACAATAGTTGCATTGGTGTCTTTTACAATCCGAATTACCGTATTCATTTGAGGATATTCAAATAAAAGTTTAAAATGTGTATTTATTGTTTTGGTTGTGATTCTAGCCGATTCCAACGCCAGTTGAGCAGTAGTTTTATATGCATTTACCAATCCGCCAACCCCTAATTTGGTGCCGCCAAAATAACGGACAATCACAACCAATACATTAGTTACTCTATTTGATAATATTTGCCCGTAAATAGGCAGACCAGCAGAATTATTAGGTTCACCATCATCGTTAGTGCGGTATTGCACATGCTCAATGCCAATTCGCCAAGCATAGCACCAATGTCTAGCTTTATGATGCTGATTTTTGAGATTTTCTACAATCTGTTTTACCTCATCTTCACTTTGTAACGGAAACGCATATCCCAAGAATTTACTGCCCCTATCTTTAAAAATAACCTCTTCAGAAGGTTTAGTTATGGTCTTATATGTATCGTTTTCTTTCAACTAAATTTTTGTTTTAGCTAACTTAAGGCTTTAGGATTATTCGTTTTGTAAAATTTTTAAAGTATCATATTTTATCTTTTTATTTAGAATATCTCTACCATATATAATAGGTGCTTTTACTCCGTCAGAAAATGAGACATCTCCAGTAAAAATTCTGGCTTCATCCCATAAGTCAGTATCTATAAAAGATTGAAGCGTTTTCGTACCACCTTCAATAATAACTGATTGAATTTCTTTTTTACACAAATAATCACAAATTTGTTGCGGAATGTTTTTAGTAAAATCAATTTTAGAATACTTTAAATTATTCTTGTCCTTTTTATCTTTTTCGGTAAATACTACTGTCCGATTACTTCCATCAAAAACATTATAATTATTTGGTACTCTTAAGTTTCTATCCAAAATCAATCTCAACGGATTTTCACCAATCCAATCACGCACATCCAACTTCGGGTTATCTTCAATAGCCGTGGTTGTACCCACTAAAATAGCTTGTTCTTCTGCCCTCCATTTATGAACTAATTGGCGAGAATATTTATTCGTTATCCAAACAGGTTTGTTTTCTTTTCTTTTTGTTGTTGGAGCAATAAACCCATCTTTGGTTTCTGCCCATTTCAATATAATATAAGGTCTTTTTTTTGTGTGATAAGTAAAAAACCGTTTATTCAGTTCAATGCATTCCTTTTCTAAAACACCAAAAATTACCTCACAACCTGATTCTTGCAACTTTTTAACTCCCCTACCCGCTACCGCCTCAAAAGGATCTATACAACCGACCACTACTTTAGAAATGTTGTGTTTGATAATCAAATCAGAACATGGCGGCGTTTTTCCAAAATGACTACAGGGTTCTAAACTTACATAAAGCGTGGATTTTTGCAACAACTTTCTGTCACTAACCGAATTAATTGCGTTTACTTCGGCATGATTGCCACCAAAAGGATTTGTAAATCCCTCGCCTATTATATTATTATCATGTACAATTACACAGCCCACCATTGGATTCGGTCTGGTTAGGCCCAATCCGTTTTTTGCCAATTGCAAACAACGTTTTATGTATTTTTCGTGTATATTCACATCGCAAAAATACATTATTTAAAACGATATGATTATCAGAAAAATCAAACCATCGGACAATGCACAAATCGAACAAATCATCAAAACAACGATTGTAGAATTTGGCCTGCCCACTACCGGAACAGCCTATGAAGATATTGAAACTACAAAAATGTACGAAGCTTATCAAAAAAGCAATGAGACTTACCTTGTTATAGAAAATGATGGTAAAATAGTGGGTGGAGCTGGAATTAAAGCTTTAAAGAATAATTCCGATAATGTCTGCGAGCTTCAAAAAATGTATTTTGACCCTATTGCTAGAGGAAAAGGGTACGGAAATCTACTAATTGAAAAATGCCTGAAAAAAGCGAAAAGTTTTGGCTATACACAATGCTACATAGAAACCGACCCTAGCATGAAAGCTGCTATACATTTATATAAAAAAAATGGATTTATCCATTTAGAAGGCCCATTGGGCAATACTGGCCATTGTGCTTGCGGTGTTTGGATGCTTAAAAAGCTAAACGAATGACCTTATTAGAACTAAAATCTCTTTTTATTGAAGTATTAAAAAATAGTTATCCTAAAAAAGAAATACTATCATTTTATTATTTGCTGATTGAAGATTGTTTAAAGCTGCCAAAAACAGAAATTATTTTACAACAAAACCTGAAAATTTCTGAAAACGATTTAAACTATTTTAAACAATCCTTAAAATTATTAAAAGAAGAAAAACCAATACAATACATAATAGGTAAAACCGAATTTTATGGACTGACTTTTAAAGTCCACGAAAATATTTTGATTCCAAGACCAGAAACAGAAGAATTAGTAAGCTGGATTTTGGAAGAAGAAAACCTAATAAATTCATCATCTACCAACATCTTAGATATTGGCACAGGAAGTGGCTGTATCGCTATCGGTCTGGCTAAAAATTTACCAAAATCAAAAATTTCTGCAATTGACGTTTCTAAAAAAGCACTAGCTGTTGCAAAGCAAAATGCAACGTTAAACCAAGTAGAAGTTAATTTTATGGAACAGGATATTTTGAATAGTAATATAACTCCAATTACAACAAAATATGATATTATTGTTAGTAATCCACCTTATGTGCGTGAATTGGAAAAACATGAAATGCATAACAACGTATTGCAAAACGAGCCTCATTTAGCCTTATTTGTTAAAGATGAAAATCCATTGTTGTTTTATGATAAAATTGCCGATTTTGCAAAAGAAAGTTTAATAGAAAGCGGACTGATTTATTTAGAAATTAATCAATATTTGGCTTCAGAAACAATGCAATTATTAGCCCAAAAAGGTTTTAATACTATTGAATTACGTAAAGATATTTTTGGTAACAAAAGAATGATAAAAGCGATTAAAAAATCAAATCTTTAATTAACTTTGCCCACTAAAATTATTCATCAACAATGAACAATCTTAAAACAACAAATACACTATTGTTAATTCTAGTGATACCCGTAGTATTTTATTTGTTAAAAATACTATCGTTTATTTTTATACCACTAGTGTTTTCAATGTTTATTGCCTTACTGTTTTTACCCTTGTTACGTTGGCTCCAAAAAAAAGGAATACCAAAAGCAATCAGTATTTCTATTGTTATACTGATAATTATTGGAGGTTTAAAAATTGTTGGCGAACTAATTCACTTATCAAGTAGGGAAATAATAGCGACAAATGATGCTTTTATAGAAAAGGCACAGGTAAAATTGTTGGCTCTGCTTAATTCAATAGAGCAGTTTTTTGGAATTGATTACGGAACTGATAGAAATTTTTTAAAGCAGTTTCTAAACAAAGACAATTTTGGCACTACAGTAAGTTATATAGGCAATACAATAACAATGACATTGATGACAGCCTTTTTTGTGGTACTTTGGTTGGCCGAATCTATTAATGTTCAAAAATTAATGAACAACACCATCCTTAAACAAAAACACACTTCTGTAAAAACTTTTATAAAAATTGAGAAGGATATTGCAAAGTTTATAAAAGTTAAGTTTTTAGTCAGTTTAGGTACAGGAATCTGTACTGGATTGGCCTGTTACTTTTTTGATGTAAGCTTTCCTATTTTTTGGGGCTTGTTTGCTTTTACAATAAATTTTGTTCAAATGGTAGGTTCTTTTATCACTGTAATCTTACTATCGTTATTTGCTTTTGTCGAATTAGACCCGAACAGTATATTATTGTTTTTTATAATAACCATCACTGGTGTACAGGTATTATTTGGCAGTATTTTAGAGCCCATTTTCATGGGAAAATCCTTCTCCATAAATATTATAACCGTATTGGTAATGTTAATGTTCTGGGGCTTTATTTGGGGCGTTCCTGGCATGATAATGTCTATTCCTATTACTGTATTTATAAAAATAATTTTAGAACAGTATCCTCAAACCAGAGTCATTGCCAATATTATTTCGGGAAGTGACACACATTTGGAAATCCCTTTTAAAAAGTAAAATTAAACCTTAAACCTTATCCCTAATAAAATGTCTTCT
Source organism: Aureibaculum sp. 2308TA14-22 (assembly GCF_040538665.1). NCBI lineage: Bacteria > Pseudomonadati > Bacteroidota > Flavobacteriia > Flavobacteriales > Flavobacteriaceae > Aureibaculum > Aureibaculum conchae. Next base: position 949,085 of record NZ_JBEWXT010000001.1, on the reverse strand, counting down.
AAGTACAATAAATGGTACCATCCCTATAAACCCGCAAAACAATTTAACAAAAAAGTAGCTTATTTTAGTATGGAGTTTGGTATTGACCAAGCATTGAAGATTTACTCTGGCGGACTTGGTTTTTTAGCTGGGTCACATATGAAATCGGCATTTGAGCTAAAACAAAACCAAATTGGAATTGGCATATTATGGAAATATGGCTACTATGACCAAAACAGGAATGACGATCAAACCTTAAAAGTTGATTTTACTGAAAAACATTATGATTTTTTAGAAGACTCAGGCTTGGAAGTTGAGATTAAAATTCACGACAATGCCTCGGTAAAAGTTCGTGCCATGGTGTTAAAACCAGAAATATTCGGTACGGTACCTATTTATTTATTGACCACGGATGTAGATAGGAATGATCATTTATCAAGAACAATTACAAATCATTTATATGATTCGAACGAAGTAACTCGGGTATCACAAAGCATTGTTTTGGGTATTGGAGGTGCAAAAATCGTAGAAGCCTTGGGAGGAGCGGATGTTTATCATCTAAATGAAGGTCATGCATTGCCGGCTTTTTATTATTTGAAAGATAAAGGCATTAAAAAAAATCAAATGGTTTTTACAACCCATACTCCGGTTGCAGCAGGAAACGAAGAGCGTGAAGCTCGTCACTTAAACCGCTGTGGTTTCTTTGGAAAATTTTTATCGCAAAAAGAACTGGAAAAAGAGGTTGTTAATGGCGGAATGATAAATTATACCGTTGCTGCCCTTAGGATGGCTAAAAAATCGAACGCGGTTTCTAAATTGCATGCAAAGGTTGCAAAAGATATGTGGAAAGGTTTTGAGGCAATCAGTAACATTATTCCCATTACCAACGCCCAAAATCAAAAATTTTGGCAAGACACCAGTATAAAAAAAGCAGCGGCGAAAAAAAATGCAAAAGCCTATACCAAAAGAAAAAAGGAATTAAAAAAAGTGCTCTTCCAAGAGGTTTTTAATCAAACTGGTAAGCAATTCGACCCTAATACTTTAACTATAGTTTGGGCACGACGATTTGCAGCTTATAAGCGAGCGGACTTATTACTTTTTGATATAGAGCGTTTTGAAAGGCTAATTTCCAATGGCAACTATCCTGTTCAAATTATTTGGGCTGGCAAACCCTATCCTTTTGATTATGGTGCAATTGATACTTTCAATTATTTGGTAAATTATTCTAAACCCAAACCCAACATTACCATACTGACAGGTTATGAAATAGAATTGTCGAGAAAGTTGAAATACGGATCGGATATTTGGCTAAATACACCTAGAATTACACGGGAAGCATCCGGTACTAGTGGCATGACAGCAGCAATGAACGGGTCTGTAAATGTATCTACCAATGATGGCTGGATACCAGAATTTGTTAAAAATGAGAAGAATTGTTTTGTGTTTCCTGAAGTAGATCACAACCTACCCGCTTGGGATCAGGACAAAATAGATAGTGATAGCCTTTATGATATTTTAGAGAACAAAGTACTACCTCTATATTATAGTACACCTAAAAAATGGCAAGATATTGTGTTTCAAAGTATAGACAATGTACTCCCTGAATTTGGCAGTAAACGTATGGCAACACAATATTATAAAGAACTTTACTAATTGATTCAGCAATTAACATGAAATATATTAGTCAAATGAATTGAATATCCAACACTAAAAATAATGCGAATAGATATTATTACCGTTTTACCAGACTTAATAAAAAGCCCTTTTGAGCATTCTATTATCAAAAGAGCCATTGATAAAAAGTTGGTAACTGTTCATTTTCATAATTTAAGAGATTACGCCATAAATAAATACGGTAAAATCGATGATGCTCCCTACGGAGGAGAATCGGGTATGGTAATGATGATAGAACCAATAGATAAATGCATCTCTAAGCTAAAATCTGAGCGAAATTATGATGAGATTATCTACATGACACCTGACGCAAAAACACTTGACCAGCAAACGGCAAATACACTTTCTCTGAATGAAAACATAATTGTTTTGTGTGGACATTACAAAGGTATTGACCACAGAGTACGCGATTTACTGATTACAAAAGAAATCTCAATTGGCGATTATGTATTGAGCGGCGGCGAATTGGCCGCAGCAGTTTTATGCGATAGCATTATACGGTTGATTCCGGGAGTTTTAGGCGACGAAACCTCAGCGTTAAGTGATTCTTTTCAAGACGGGTTGTTGGCACCACCTGTATATACAAGACCTTCTGAATATAAAGACAAGAAAGTGCCAGACGTATTATTGTCAGGTAATTTTCCTAAAATTGAAGAATGGCGTACAGAAAAAGCAATGGAAAGAACAAAAAATATTCGTCCGGATTTATTAAAAAAGAGTAAAAAATAATTTCAATATTACCTACCTTTCTTACAAAATAATTCATTACATTTGCACACTCAAAATCAACCTCTGACGAAAACCGTGAATGTTGGTCTTTGAAATTTTCTAAAAAATATAAAAATGGAAGATTTAGTAAAGTTTGTACAGAATGAATTTGTAGCAAAAAATGAAATCCCTCAGTTTGCTGCTGGTGATACCATAACCGTTTATTACGAAATTAAAGAAGGTAATAAAACAAGAATACAGTTTTTTAAAGGTGTAGTTATTCAACGAAGAGGTTCAGGTTCATCTGAAACGTTTACCATAAGAAAAATGTCAGGCACCATAGGTGTTGAACGTATTTTTCCGGTAAACTTACCCGCTATCCAAAAAATAGAGGTTAATAAGAAAGGTGCAGTTAGAAGAGCTAGAATTTTCTATTTTAGAAATCTTACTGGTAAAAAAGCCAGAATTAAAGAAACACAGCACTAAAAAATTAGTCATAAAAAATATAAAGCCCTATACCTTTTCAGGTATAGGGCTTTTCTATTAACAAATGTTAATAAACGCTGTTTATTTATTTTTAATAACTTCAATCTACAATTAGGCTACTTTTAACCATAACCTTGTTATATTTGTTGTAGAATTTTTATCGACATTAAGGTATTTCGGTAAAGTTGATATAAGGAGTAAAATCTAAACCATCGTTTTATGAAGTGCTGTGGGTAAAAATCCTAAAAGAACGTTCTTTTGTTTTTAATAATGGTGAACTGATTTAAAAACCAGTTCGAAATCAATACCAAGTGTTTAGCATGAATAATTGGAACTGACAACATTATTAAAAACATTTTAAAATGCAAAAGCAAACATAATGATGCAGTTTAGGCTGTAACATTTTACTGATTGCAACGGTATTTTAAAGAAATAGATTAACTGAGTGTACTGTTTTTAAATAAGTAGTCTATGTAAAGCATTAGTTTTACAAACTTGAGTTAACTGTTTCAGCTAATAGCCATAATGGAAAGCAATTTCTCTTATGGCTTTAGTTTTTTATAGACAAAACTTACCCTATTAGTACTGCCTCTTTTTATTATTAACTATATTGCAACTATAAAAGATATAACCAAAATGCGGTTACATATATGTTGGGCGGTAATTAAATAATAAAAACTTCGAATTCTATGAAATACATAATCAAAGCCTCATTTCTCATGATTGCTTTATTCATCTTTAGCTGCAACAACCGAGAAAACAGAAGCAAGCGAGTAAAAGAAATTGCTGAAGACTATTCTATAAGAATAGATAGTTTGATAAAAACGACAAGTCCTCGTTTTTTCAACGGTGTTATTCTCATTACCAAAAATGGAGAAACAAAATATCTAAAGGAATATGGTTATTCTGATTTTGAAAACAAAACTCCGATTTCAATCGAAGATAAATTTAGAATAATGTCGAATAGCAAACAAGTAACTGCCGTTTTGATATTGAAAGAAGTAGAAAATGGAAAGATAGATTTGCAGACCCCAATTCGTGCTTATCTGCCTAATCTCTCACATAGTTGGGCGGACACGGTAACAGTTCATCATTTGCTGAATATGTCTTCAGGGATAGTTGGAATCGAACGACCTTTGATATTTGAACCAGGAAATGGCTATCGATATAGCAACCCTGGTTACGGTTTATTAGGTAGGATTATTGAGAAGGTATCTGGTAAAACATATATTCAAGCGGCAAATGATTTATTCATAGAACTGGGAATGAACAATACCTATTGTTATGAAATTGACAAGCACAACGGTGATTTGGTCAAAGAATATAACCTTAAAGGTGGGGAACTGAGCTTGATAGAGTTTGATAATATGGGTGAAACCAAAGAATCGTGGAAAGATTTTATTCCTGCGGGTGGTATCATTTCGACAGCTCGAGACTTGAATACTTGGGATACGAAACTTTATAAGGGACTAATTCTAAATGCAGATTATCAAAAAATGATGACTACCCCAAGCAACAGAGGGCCTCATGCAGCTTTTGATAATGACACCATTGGCTATGCTTATGGTCTTAGAGTTCATGATCAACATCCAACCCCTCATATTGGGCATGGTGGCAGAGGGTTTGGTTTTGTATGTATTAAATTTTACGTTCCCGAAAAAGATGTGGATGTCATTATATGGGAAAACATTTACTGTCGAGATCCTGATGCTATTGCAGGAAGCCCCGATGTCATTACAGGTAATATAGTTTATTATTTCGAAAATAAGATAAGGAAGATAGTATTGAATAGCAGCCTTGTAAAGTAAAACTACCGCCAACAATGTATATGAAATCATAGCTTCCATTCGGTTGCTACGCTTCATATACCAACCGTTGTACTTAATGCCTAAAAATAGAAATGACAGTAACCTACGACAAATATTATCAAACTGAGAATCTGTTCGGAGAACCCTATCCAGAACTGATTGAGTTTTTTGCTTCACAGCATAAGAAAGGGAAAGTATTAGACTTGGGTTGCGGACAAGGGAGAGATTCGATTCCATTGGCTCGACTTGGATTTAAAGTTACTGGAATTGATAATTCAAAAGTTGGAATTGAACAAATGAATGAAATTTCTAAAACTGAAAATTTAAACTTAACTGGAAGAGTAACCGACATTTTTAAATTTGACAATTTTGCGAATTATGATTTTATTCTGCTTGACAGTATGTTTCATTTTACAAAAAATGACAAAAAAAAAGAAACTGATTTTATCAAAAAAATACTATCTAAAATTAAGAAAGGCTGTTTAGTAGTTTTTTGTATTCAGGATACAGGGAAAAAAATTGAGATTTTAAATAAAACGATTGACTTTGAAAATAAACTGAACAGATTAATTGACAAAAAATTCAAGTATATTTTTGAAGATAAAGAAAGCGGACATAAATCAAAAACTGATTACCGAATGGTAGTCGTTGAAAAATAAAAAGCATAAAACCTTATTAAATAATGAAACACATTATATTGTTTAGCTTTCTAATAGCAATGAGTTGCTCGAACAAGAACAGATTAAAAGAAAAACTTACAAACGTTAAGAATGAAGTAAACTTGATTGCAGTCCTTGATACTATCTGGAAGTCAGAACAACGACCAATTACATTAAGAGATTCACTTATGAAGATATATGGTGCTGAATCAGAATTGGTTAAGGAACAGCAGGCAATTTATAAGCGGAATCATATTGTTAATGAAAGGAAAATAAAGGAAATTCTGGACAAATATGGATGGCCATCTAAAGAAATGGCTGGCTTACAAGGCAATTTAACCATAAGCAATGTTATTCAACATTCAGATAATGAGATTCGAATACACTATCTACCAATGATGAGAGCGGCCGTAAAAGATAAAAAGTTAGAACCTCATTTTTTGGTTAGAGCTGAGGATCGAATTGCAACAGAAAGAGGAGATTTACAAATTTATGGAGGGCAGATGAAATACTATCCGGAAACTAAAAGTTTTAATGTATGGCCTGTGCTCGATCCTAAAAATGTAGATAAAAGGAGAGCAAAAATTGGATTAGAACCAATTGCTAAATTTCTTAAAAATAGATTTGATTTTGAATGGAATCTTGAAGAACAAATAAAGCGAAGTGAGGAATTTGAAATGGAACGGAGAAGAAACACAAACTAAATGTTTATTCAAAAAATCTTCTTAAACAATCATGCAATCAATAGTAAACTCAGGTGATGTTTACAAATCTACCTGTATTTATAAATTTACAACGAATTAAATAATTTATAGTACATCATTCAAAGAAAAGTCAAAATTCTACTTTATTAACAATTGTTAATAACCTATGTTAGTATCGAGTTAACAAAATCTATTTTCTAATTTACACATTATAAGGCGAATAAATGTATTTTTAACGCCTTGAATCTAAATTCAAAATATAAATTACCCCTTTTTGTTTTTATTTTGAAAGAGTACTATGAGTTTTAGATTCAAAAAAATTGTTCTTACATTTTATTTTAGCATAGTGTTTAGCACACCATCACTAATATTATAGAAGAACGATAACTTAAAAGCACCTTTTTATTAAGGTGCTTTTTGTATTTTATCTTACCTTTAAAAAAGCTTAACAAATTGCTTTATCGCATAGAAGTTCACACTTTTATTAGTAGATTTGCTCTCGCTAAATTTATTTGTTAATAAACAACCAATTTTATGTCAAAATCAGCACCTATAATATATACAAAAACAGATGAAGCACCAGCTTTGGCAACGGCTTCGTTCTTGCCTATTGTAAAAGCATTTACAAAGCCGGCAAACATAACTATCGAAACTAAAGACATTTCTTTAGCTGCTAGGATATTAGCCACTTTCCCTGATTTTTTAACTGATGATCAAAAAGTACCTGATGCTTTGGCTGAATTGGGAGTTTTAGTAAATAAACCTGAAGCAAACATTATAAAACTACCAAATATTAGTGCTTCTGTGCCTCAATTAAAAGCGGCAATTAACGAGTTACAGGCTAAAGGCTTTGCCTTACCCCACTATCCAGACGAACCCGAAAATAGTGATGAAAAAAGTATTAAAGCCCGTTATGATAAGATTAAAGGAAGTGCTGTAAACCCTGTTTTACGCGAAGGAAATTCAGATCGTCGTGCTCCAAAAGCGGTTAAAAATTATGCTAAAAGAAACCCTCATAGTATGGGAGCCTGGTCGTCAGATTCAAAAACGCACGTGGCCACCATGTCTCAGGGTGATTTTGCACATAACGAAAAATCAGTTACATTATCCGAGGCTACATCGGTAAGAATTCAACATACAGATATTAACGGAAATACAAGCATTTTAAAAGATAATTTAGACCTCATAAAAGGTGAAATTATCGATGCTACCGTAATGAACAAGAAAGCCTTATTACAATTTTTATCTGAACAGGTTGCTGATGCTAAGGAAAAAGGCATCTTATTTTCTTTACATATGAAAGCAACAATGATGAAAGTTTCCGATCCTATCATTTTCGGCCATGCCGTACGTGTATTTTTTAAGGATATCTTTGATAAACATGGTACAACTCTAGAAGAAATAGGTGTTGATGTTAATAACGGGTTTGGAAATTTGGTATCGCAATTGAACGAACTACCAGAAGCTAAACGCAAAGCCGTTGAAGCTGACATTGACGAAGCTTTTAAAAACGGCCCCGCTTTGGCAATGGTAAATTCTGACAAAGGCATAACCAATCTGCACGTACCTAGTGATGTTATTATTGATGCCTCAATGCCCGCAATGATTAGAACTTCAGGTCAAATGTGGAATGCAGAAGGCAATCAACAAGATACAAAAGCGGTTATACCAGACAGTTCTTATGCTGGTATTTACCAAGCTACCATAGATTTTTGCAAAGAGAATGGTGCTTTTGACCCTACTACCATGGGCACTGTACCAAATGTTGGATTGATGGCTAAAAAAGCGGAAGAATATGGATCGCACGATAAAACATTTGAAATTGAAAGTGCAGGAAAAGTTCAAGTTATTAATGATAATGGAACAATTTTATTAGAGCATAATGTTGAGCAAGGCGATATTTGGCGGATGTGCCAAACCAAAGATGCTCCAATCCAAAACTGGATTAAATTAGCAGTGGACAGAGCAACAGCTACGCAAACACCAACTGTATTTTGGTTAGATAAAAATAGAGCCCATGATGCTGAACTAATCAAAAAAGTAAATACATACTTGCCCGACCATGACACCACAGGCTTAGAAATTAAAATCCTATCTCCAGTTGAGGCTACTTTATTTACGCTAAAACGACTGAAAGATGGTAAAGACACTATTTCAGTTAGTGGTAATGTTTTAAGAGATTACTTAACAGATCTCTTTCCTATTTTAGAAGTAGGAACCAGTGCAAAAATGCTATCTATTGTGCCATTAATGAACGGTGGTGGTTTGTTCGAAACTGGTGCTGGTGGTTCTGCTCCAAAGCACGTACAACAATTTTTAAAAGAAAACCATTTACGATGGGATTCTTTAGGCGAATTTTTAGCTTTAGCTGTTTCATTAGAACATTATGGAAACGTACACGACAATTCAAAAGCACAAGTTTTAGCGGAAACATTGGACGACGCTACCGATAAACTATTGGAAACCAGCAAATCACCATCTCGAAAAGCTGGTGAGTTAGACAATAGAGGTAGCCAATTTTATTTAACGTTGTATTGGGCAGAGGCTTTAGCCGCTCAAACCCAAGATATTGAATTGCAAGAACGTTTTAAAACGATTGCCAATTCTTTAAAAGCGAGTGAAAGTGAAATTGTAAATAACCTTAATGAAATTCAAGGTACAACAGTTGATATTGATGGCTATTATAATCCGAATGATTCATTAGTTGCTAATGCTATGCGGCCAGATGAAAATTTCAATAAAATTTTAAACCAACTTTAAAACCAGATTAATACTTATTGAGTTTATTCTATTTATTGGAATTGCCTATGTATTAAATAAAAGTTAAAAGCTACTTCAACGTAGCTATTTTTAATATTTTTGCCTGAAAATAAGAAAATTTGAACAAACTTAAATTAATTGCACTTCTATTATTTTTTCAAGTAGCTATTCTTTCCGCACAAGAAAAATTCACGTTAAGTGGTACAATATCAGAAGCGTCTAGTAACGAAACACTTATAGGTGTTAATATTATATTTTCTGAATTACAAACTGGTACTGTTACTAATGAATATGGTTTTTACTCGATAACCATACCCGAAGGAACTTACGCTGTTTTAATAAGCTATGTAGGCTTTAAAGATATTAGAACAACGATAACTTTGGATAAAGATATCTCTAAAAATTTTAGTTTAGAAGAAACTTCTGAAACGTTAGATGAGGTTATTATTAAAGAGAATGTAGAGAAATTAAATATCAGAAAACCTCAGATGAGTGTAAATGCATTGACTTCCGCAACCATAAAACAAATTCCTGTTGTATTGGGCGAAGTAGATGTTATCAAGTCAATTACTTTGCTACCAGGAGTTACCAATGCCGGAGAAGGTTCTTCGGGTTTTAATGTGCGTGGCGGTGCAGTAGATCAAAATTTAATTTTATTAGATGAAGCTACAATTTACAATTCGTCACATTTATTTGGTTTCTTTTCTGTTTTTAATCCTGATGCTATTAAAGATTTAAAGCTCTATAAAGGTGGTATCCCTGCCCGTTATGGCGGTAGAGTTTCTTCGGTATTGGACATTTACCAGAAGGAAGGAAACAGCAAAAAATTTCATGCCAACGGAGGTATCGGAATTGTATCTAGTAGATTGTTGCTAGAAGGTCCGCTTAAAAAAAATAAAGGCTCTTTTTTATTGGGCGGAAGAACTTCTTATGCCCATTTATTTTTACCTCTGTTTGATCTTGACAATGTGGCCTATTTTTACGATTTGAACACTAAATTAAGCTATAAAATCAATCCAAACAATAATATTTACTTATCTGGGTATTTTGGTAGGGATGTGTTCAGTATCTCGGACAGTTTTGAAAATACTTATGGAAACACCGTTGTTAATTTTAGGTGGAATCATTTATTTTCTGACAAGTTATTTTCTAATGTTTCTCTGATTTATTCAGATTATTATTATGGATTAAAATTGAATTTGGTCGAATTCAATTGGAATTCGGGTATACAAAACTTAAATGTTAAATATGATTTTAAACATTATCTGAATGATAAATTCAAATTAGAGTATGGTCTAAATAGTATTTATTACAAATTTAATCCTGGTAAAATAGAACCTTCTACTCCTACTTCGGGGATTAACGAGTTTAAATTAATTGATAAATATGCATTTGAAAATGCTCTGTACCTTGATGCCGAACATCAAGTAACACCTAAGTTAGCATTGTCTTATGGTTTAAGATACAGCTCCTTTTTAAGATTGGGACAAGACGAACTGAACACTTATACAAATGATGAAGCGATAACATTTAATGAAGAACTTCAAATTTATGAAAAAGCCTTACCTATTGGAACCGAATCGTTTAAAAGAAGTAAAACCATAAAATCTTTCGGCAATTTAGAACCCAGATTTTCTCTGGCATATCAATTAAACGATGTGTCATCTGTTAAAGCCAGTTACAATAGAATGAGTCAATATTTGCATCTGTTATCAAATACCAGTTCGCCAACGCCCTTAGATGTTTGGACGCCTAGTGGCAAATACATCAAACCTCAATTATTGAATCAGTATGCTATTGGTTATTTTAAGAGTTTTAATGACGATAAATACTCCATTGAAGTAGAAAGTTTTTATAAAGACATTAAAAACCGAATTGATTATATAGATGGTGCTGATTTAATTGCTAATAATGCTATTGAGCAAGTTATTCTAAACGGTAAAGCAAGAGCATACGGATTAGAACTTTTATTACGAAAAAACGAAGGTAGATTAAAAGGTTGGTTGGCTTATACATTATCAAAATCTGAGCAACAAACTCCAGGAAGAACGACTTCAGAGTTAGGCATAAATAACGGAAAATGGTATAAAACGGGATATGATAAAACCCATGATATTTCTTTAACAGCAAGTTACGAACTGAACAAAAAATGGACATTTAATTCCAATTTTCTATTTCAAACGGGGCAACCCACCACCTATCCCAATGCACAATATTTGTATAATGGTATTACTATTCCAAGTTATACTGGTAGAAACGAATTTAGATTACCAAATTATCATCGCCTAGATATTTCGGCCAATTATACGCCAAAACCTAATAAAAATAAAGGTTGGCAAAGTGAATGGGTTTTTGGTGTTTATAATGTTTATAATAGAAGGAATGCAGCCTCAGTAAGTTTTGGTACTAATAACGAAACTGGTGTAAACGAAGCTACAAGATTATCTATTTTTGGTATTGTACCGTCTATATCATATAATTTTAAATTTTAGTCCATAATGAGTATTGGTTACATTGAAAAAATTTAAACACATGAAAAAAATAGTTCTTTTAATTGCATTGATTGGTTTTATCTCTTGTGAAGATGTTATAGTTGTGGATTTGCCACAATCAGAACCTAAACTGATTATTGATGCATCAATTAATTGGTTAAAGGGTACCACGGGCAACAATCAAGCTATTAAACTGACGCTTTCTGCACCCTATTTTAATGATGAGGTGCCCCCCGCCAATGGAGCACAGGTCAAAGTTACCAATTCTCAAAATGTTGTGTTTCTTTTTAATGAAGACGGTAATACCGGAATTTACATTAACAACAATTTTAACCCTGTTATTGATGAAACTTATCAGCTTACCGTTATTTACAACAATGAAACCTATACGGCTACTGAAACTTTAAAATCGGTAAGTCCTATTATACGTGTAGAGCAAAGCAAAGGTGGTGGATTTTTGGCTGAAGACTATGAAATTAAGGCCTACACCCAAGACCCTATTGATGAAGATAATTACTATCTTCTTGAGTTTTCAGATGATATACCTACCCTACCCACACTAGAGGTTTTTAAAGATGAATTTGTAAACGGAAATGAGGTTTTTGCTTACTATTCTAGTGAAGATTTAGAAATTGGTACTGAAATAAAAATTAGAACTTACGGTACTTCTAGCCACTTTTATGAATTTATGTTTATTTTATTGCAGCAGACAAGTGAAGAAGGTGGTGGTCCATTTGAAACGCAACCAGCTACAGTTAGAGGTAATTGTGTAAACACTACAAATAAAGAAAACTTTCCCCTTGGTTATTTTAGATTATCTGAAGTTGATGAGACTACTTATGTTATTCAGTAATTTTTGAATTTACAATAGTAAAAAAATATGTACTTTTGGAAAAACGTACCAACCATAATAGTATATGAATTTTACCAAAACTACTGAACAAGACTCCAATTATAATCATCTGGAAAAGATGAGTATTAATGAATTACTTACCAATATAAATACCGAAGACAAAACCGTACCCAATGCTGTTGAAAGAGTATTACCTCAAATAGAAAAATTGGTTGAGCAAATTGTTTTAAAACTAAAAAAAGGAGGACGTTTATTTTATATTGGAGCAGGAACAAGTGGTCGTTTGGGTATTTTAGATGCTTCTGAATGTCCGCCAACATTTGGTGTTCCATCTACATTGGTAGTAGGTTTAATAGCTGGAGGAGACTTTGCTATAAGGAAATCTGTAGAACATGCCGAAGACTCTACTACTCAGGGTTGGAAAGATTTACAAGAACATCAAATTTCTGATAAAGATGTTGTGGTAGGTATTGCGGCTTCAGGGACAACTCCTTATGTTATTGCTGCACTTGAAGAATGTAACAAAAACAATATTATTACAGGCTGTATTACATGCAACGAAGATAGCCCATTAGCTTTGACAGCAGCATATCCAATAGTGGTGGTGGTTGGGCCTGAATTTGTTACCGGAAGCTCACGTATGAAAGCGGGTACAGCTCAAAAACTTATCCTTAATATGATTACCACAACAACCATGATACAATTAGGTAAAGTTAAGGGCAATAAAATGGTTGACATGCAGCTTTCTAATAACAAGCTAGTGGACAGAGGTCATAAAATGCTAATGAAAGAACTTGATATTGACAGAGCGTTGGCTGAAGAGCTTATAAAAAAACATGGCAATGTTAGAAATGCCATAAATAATTATACTCGTGAGTACTAATAAACCTACATTATTTGGTGCACTTAAATATTTAGGCATTGCCCTACCCTTATTATTTTTTGCTCCTATACTCATTACCATTGGTTTTAAAGCAGTAAAAAAAGACGACACTTATTTATTGTTGGTTTTAGGAATTGTTTTAGGTCTTGCCGCAATTTTAACAACTGCTTTTGGGCTTATTAAAATTTCTAGATTTTTATTTGATAGGAAAAGTGAAAATGATAAAAGCTAAGATTTTCTTTACAAAACTTTTCCATTCTGAACATTGGCCAACTTTTTTATTTTACGCTCCGTTATTACCATATTTCTTATATAAAGCCATAAGAGCTAAAAATTTAACTCTTCCATTAATAGTTAATCCTGCAATTAAATATTCAGGTATAGGTACTGAGTCAAAATCAAAAACATTACAATTGTTACCCAAGGCATACAGTCCAAAATCAATTTTAATTCTGCCAGAAACTGAGTTTAATTCTGTTTTAAAATTATTGTTAAAAGCCGATATTCTGTTTCCGCTAATAGCAAAACCCGACATTGGTTTTCGAGGCTATTTAGTTAAAAAAATTAATAATCAAACTGATTTAGAAAATTATCTTAAAAAGAATACCATTGCTATTATTTTACAAGAATATGTGGGTTACGAAAAAGAAATAGGATTATTTTATTATAAAATTCCAGAAGAAACTAAAGGGAAAATTACATCAGTAACCTTAAAAAAATTTATAACCGTTAAAGGAAATGGAGTTGACAATTTGTCAAAATTAATTTTAGAAGATAAACGTGCATTTTTATACTATAAAATATTCGAGAAATTACATCAAGAAAAATTCTTTAACATTCCAAAAAAAGGTGAAGTTATAAAACTAACTGTTATAGGAAACCATTCAAAAGGTACTCAGTTTATAAATGGAAATCATTTAATAGATACTGAGCTGGTACATTTTTTAGATAAATTAACAGAAAATATATCAGGTTTTTATTACGGCCGCTTTGATATAAAATATGAATCACTGGAAAAATTAAAAAAAGGAGAAAATTTTAAAGTACTTGAGCTTAATGGAATCATTTCAGAACCAACACACATTTACGATTCTGACAAAGGTAATTATTTTGCATCCTTAAAAAGTATTTTTAATCATTGGCAAATAATGAATACAATTGCGAGAAAGAACCACGATGATTTTAATGTTTCATATCCTCCGCTCCAACCTTCTTTAAAAGAACTGTCTTTTCTAAGAAAATATTCAAAAAAAATTACCAGACTTAATAAAACAACTATTTGAAGTTTTCAGCTGTTTTTGGTGTAGTTGGGTTATATCCAAAATCAACATCGGGTAATTCAATGCCTAATTGTGAAATAATATAACCAATACTGGCAAAATGATGTATGGCATGACTGTGGGCTTGTACCAAAATAGAGGCTAAGGTATATTTAGTAGTTACCATGCCCAATCCTAAATCGTCTGAAACCTCAACTACCTGATCCAAATCAGTAGTGTTCAATCGTTCCAGTTTGTTGATAATTTCATCAAAATATGCCAAACCCATAACGGTTTTTTGCTCGGCCAATTCGTTACGTTTTCTTTCAGAAAGATTAATTTGTTTCGTTTCTAGTCCACAAAAAATACAATCAAATACGTCTAATATATGACGCATATGAATACCTATACTTGAATGATAAGGCTGAACAGACGTGTTGCTATATTGAGTGTCGTTTATTGCATTTAAAAGTCGAACCCCTCTTTTTAAATTATTTTCTATAGCATCAATCATATTAAAATTTTGACCTTTAGTCGCAAATATAATAATTAATTTACGGATTTTATTGGTAATGCCTTTATTTGAAAATTGAATGCTATTTTTTCCAATCTAACTTCTTAAAAGAGCGATAAATCCTAAAACCAAAAACAGCCCACTTAAAATATAATTAATGTTCATGGCAATAAACTTAGCTTTTTTGGAAATTATACCCGCAAAAGTTACATAAACAAAAAACAGCAAAAATGAACCCAAGACTGATCCAATTACAAACAATAAAATGTAAGGTTTTTCTATAATCAACTGTCCGTGGGCCGAAAAATAAGTAGCTAAGCCAAAATAAAAAGGAATGGCCAACATGTTAATCGACGACATTAAAACCCCGATAAAAAATAAATTCCCTTTTTTTGTTTTTCCTTTGATTTTTGAATTTCTTTTGGTCTGTATAAAGAAAAACACTGCTAAAACAAAAAATACGATTATAGCAGCAATCCTCAAATTATCCAATACATTAGGGTTTTGACTTAGATAGCTGGCAAAAACCAAAGCAATGGAGACTTGAATAAATACAACAATAGCCGCTCCTATTGAAAATATTAATCCAGCTTTTTTTCCTTGTTCTATGGTAGTTCTAACTGCAGTCATGTTTAGCATACCCGGTGCCAGCAAACCTACAAATGCAGAAATAAAGCCCAATAAAAAGTGTGATATAAATGTCATTTACCTTCTAATGTATTTATTAATTAGACTATTAATATCTTCAGAAATGTTTAATTTGTAAATTAAAACGGTATACACAATACTTAATAAAATAGATTTCACAATCATATTTACCAAGGGATGAAAGGGTAATATTAGAAAGTAAAACACAAAAAACAATATTGAAATTATAGCTAAAACAAGTACCGTTTTTTTCGTAAAAGGCTGCATATCCAATTTTAATTGAATATAAATAATCTTAAAAGTACTGAAAGCCAAAACCACTATTAAGGTTGCCAAGGCTGCACCATTAATACCCATTACCTGAATTAACCATCTATTTAAAAAGATGACACTTAAGGCCATGGCTATAGAGAAATAGAAAAATACTTTATAGTGATTAGAATTGGTCAAGATTGCCCCATTGGTGCCCAATGCTAGCTTATAGAGCTCCGAAATTGAAATCATTAAAACGATCATTCCTCCTACTGCATATTCTGGTTTATTAATGAATGCATATAAGTCTTGTATGTTCAAATTGATTAGTAAAAAGAGTAATCCACCAGCCACGAGTAGTGTTATTGAGCTTTTTCTATATAGACTTGCGACTTCCATTAAATTGTTATCATTGAGTTCCTTAGCCGTAAGTGGATTGATAATTTGTTGCATTGCCCTAGACGGAATGGCAATAACTGAAGCTATATAAATACCTACAGCATAATAGGCAACCTCAGCAATTTGTTCGAGCTGTGGAATCATAAATTTATCAATATCTAATAAAATACCACTTGCCGATCCTGCCAAAATAATATAGAAAGAGTAGGATAAAATCTCTTTAGCGTTTTGGGGAAATTTAAAAACAAACTCCGGTGTGTATAGTCTAAATGCAGAAAACAGCATAATCAGCATTCTAATGGCATATACTATGACTATAGCATAAATAAACTCCACATCGGTTATCCACTGCATATAAACGGCTATTAATAAAAATGTAGTACATATACGAGAAAAGATTTCTCTTAAAAAATTTCCAAAAACAGATTGGTATTGTACTTTGCTGAACGCATAAAATACTTCAAAGTATCCCATAAAAACAGCTGTCAAAAAAATAAGGTAAGTGTACGGTTTAATTATGGCGTTCTCTTTTGATAACCAACCAGCAATATTCTCATAAAATAAAGCACCTATAAAAGCTAACGGAACAATAACCAATAATGGCAACACTAATGAAGTGGTTAAAAATTGATCTTGCTCATATTTTGTTTTGTAGGATGTAAAAAATTTAACAATAGTGTGCTGCATGCCCAACACCAACAATGGCATTAGAATATTTGCTGTTGAGAGTAAAAAGGTGTTTAAACCATAATAATCTTCATGTAGAAAGTGCGTGTATAAAAACAGGACATTTGTTCCTCCTATGGCAAATCCTAAAAATAAAATAAGAGTGTTGGTAAAAGATTGTTTAAAAACAATGCCCATTTACTAAATTGTTTGATGAATTAATTTTTTGGTCAAATAATTAAATCGAATATACAATAATATTCCGGACGCGGTTAAGCCTGCTAACAACCCTAGCCAAATACCAACGCTGCCGTACATATCTTCTTTTCCTAAAAAGTAAGAAATAGGAAAACCAATTAACCAATAAGCAATAAAAGTAATTACCGTTGGTATTTTCACATCTTGCAAACCCCTCAAAGCACCTAAAACTACAACTTGCAATCCATCAGATATTTGAAAAACTGCTGATACTAATAATAATTTGGCTGCAATGCTTATTACTTCAAGGTTATCAATTTGATTCAACATATCATGTTCATCAACATATATTTTGGGTAACTCTTGATTGAATATCATAAATATCAATGCGAAAATAATATCTAAAAAGAAAGTCAATAAGAAAATAGAAAATGCAATACGTCGTAATTCCTTAAAGCTTTTTAATCCTTTTTGGTTACCGACCCTAATCATAGCAGTAACGCTTAACCCCATTGCTACCATAAATGTCATTGACGATAAGTTTAATGCAATTTGATTTGCCGCCTGAGGATTTTTCCCCAATACTCCGCTTAACCATATGGCTGCAGTAAATATGGCAACTTCAAAAAACATTTGTAAAGCCGATGGAAAGCCAAGATTTATAATTTTTCTTAAAATTGTCTTTTTGACATTACTAAAACTAAACCGTTCAAAATAAGGTTTAAACTTTTCTTTAGATTTTAACAGTAACCATATATAAGCCAACATAACCACTCTTGAAACTAATGTACCAATGGCCGCACCGATAATGCCCATTTCTGGGAACCCAAATTTTCCAAAAATCAACACATAATTTAGCACAACGTTTATAACATTTGCCAAAATAGTAGCATACATAGCATATTTGGTTTGTGACAAACCATCTGCAAATTGTTTAAATCCTTGAAACATTATTAGAGGAACCAAAGAAAACGCAACCAAATTCAAATAGGGCATGGCTAAGTCAACCACTTCTGCTGGCTGATCCATATGATACATCAATGGCTTTATTGCCAGAATCATTAAAAATAAAGCAACTCCCAAAATGGTACACAAAATCAATCCATGGTTAAAGGCCTGTTTGCCTTTTTCGATATTTTTTTCACCGTCAGCTTCTGCAACTAATGGTGTTATAGCGGTTGAAAACCCTATGCCTAAACTCATAGCGATAAAAACGAAACTATTACCCAAAGATACTGCTGCCAACTCAGCAGTACCTAGCTGACCCACCATAATATTATCGATAAAACTAACCAATGTATGGCCTATCATACCCAACATAACTGGGTATGCCAATTTCAAATTATATCTAAATTCTGATGTGTACGCTTTAAGGTTCAAGTAATTTTTAATTTTAATGCTGGCAAAGGTAATGGATTTTGACAGAGGAGTCTGAGTTAAAATAGTAACTTTTTTGCGTTTAAATTACAAATTATTTTGCTCAATAAGATGTTCTCTTTATATATAGGACGCCCTGTAATTACTGCTATCTAATAAAAAACCATATACTAAATTTTATATTTTTGAGTTATATATCAAGCTAACTTTAAGAACTTAAACCCATGAAAACAAATTTTTTAAAATACGGTTTAGTTATTTTGATGATTTTCTCAATAACGGGATGCTCTGAAGATGAAAGTGATGAAATAATTGTAGAAACTAGTATTACCGATGAAATTTTAACATTGGTAAATGCTCATAGAGAAAGTAAAGGGCTTGAAAAATTATCAAGAAATACTACTGCCGACAATTTGGCTATTGACCATAGCAAATATATGATTGCACAAGATAAAATCAGTCATGATAATTTTAAAGCACGAACTGAAAATCTGAAAAGAAATGAAAATGCAAAAGGTACAGGAGAAAATGTTGCTTATGGTTATAATACTGCTCAAAAAGTAGTAACTGCTTGGTTAAATAGTTCTGGCCATAAGGAAAACATTGAAGGTAATTTTACCCATACTGGTATTGCAGCAATACAAAATTCTGAAGGTACTTATTATTTTACACAATTATTTTATCGTTAGATATAATAAACTAAAACTTTTAAAGTTATATTACTCAACAAAAGAAATTAACCCAGCTAAATACTTATATATAGTTTCCGATACTAATCGGATCAAAACAAAAAAATCCCGTTTCAATGCTTGAAACGGGATTTTTGTTATAATTAATTACTATTAAATTAATCTTCTTTTACTTCTTCAAAATCTACATCTTGCACATCATCTCCTTCCGTGGCCGAACCTTCGGTTCCAGTAGCATCTCCTGCATCAGCAGTAGCACCGCCAGCTTCTTGTTGTGCTTTGTACATTTCTTCAGAGGCTACTTTCCAAGCTTCATTTATCGTTTCCATGGCAGCATCTATTTGTGCCAAATCTTTAGATTCATGTGCTTTTTTCAATTCCTCCAACGCAGACTCTATTGGTTCTTTTTTATCAGCAGATAATTTATCTCCAAACTCTTTTAATTGTTTTTCCGTTTGGAAAATCATAGCATCAGCACCGTTGATTTTTTCAGCAGTTTCTTTTGCTTGTTTATCCGCATCGGCATTGGCCTCGGCATCAGCTTTCATCTTTTTGATTTCTTCTTCTGATAATCCTGAAGATGCTTCAATACGGATGTTATGCTCTTTACCTGTACCTTTATCTTTAGCAGATACATTGATTATACCATTAGCATCAATATCAAAAGTTACTTCAATTTGAGGTACGCCTCTTGGTGCAGGTGGAATTCCATCTAGATGAAAACGGCCAATTGTTTTGTTATCTCCCGCCATTGCACGTTCACCTTGTAACACATGAATTTCTACCGAAGGTTGATTATCAGCAGCAGTTGAAAATACTTGTGATTTTTTAGTAGGGATAGTCGTATTAGCCTCAATTAATTTAGTCATTACATTACCCATAGTTTCAATACCTAAAGACAATGGAGTAACATCCAACAACAATACATCTTTAACATCGCCTGTCAAAACACCACCTTGTATAGCCGCACCTACAGCAACTACTTCATCTGGGTTTACTCCTTTATGAGGATCTTTTCCAAAGAATTTTTTTACTTCTTCTTGAATTCTAGGAATACGAGTAGAACCACCTACTAAAATTACTTCATCAATATCTTTGGTAGATAAATCAGCATCTTTTAAGGCTTTTGCCACAGGAGTCATAGAACGCTTTACCAAATCATCTGCTAACTTTTCAAAAGCTGCTCTAGTCAATGTTCTTACCAAGTGTTTAGGGCCACTAGCAGTTGCAGTAACATAAGGTAAATTGATCTCCGTTTGTGTACTTGATGATAATTCTATTTTCGCTTTTTCAGCAGCTTCTTTTAAACGTTGTAATGCCATGGGATCTTTTCTAAGATCCATATTTTCATCTTTCTTAAACTCTTCTGCCAACCAGTCGATTATAACTTGGTCAAAATCATCACCACCTAAATGTGTGTCTCCATTTGTAGATAGCACTTCAAAAACACCATCACCAATTTCTAGGATAGAGATATCAAAAGTACCACCACCTAAATCATAAACAGCAATTTTTTTATCTTCTCCAGATTTATCCAAACCATAAGCTAATGCCGCAGCAGTAGGCTCATTTATAATTCGGCTTACTTTTAAACCTGCAATCTCACCAGCTTCTTTAGTAGCTTGCCGTTGAGCATCATTAAAATAAGCAGGTACAGTTACTACTGCTTCTTTAACCTCATGACCTAAATAGTCTTCGGCTGTTTTTTTCATTTTTTGCAATACCATAGCAGATATTTCTTGAGGCGTGTACATTCTACCATCAATATCAACTCTTGGGGTATCGTTATCTCCTTTAACCACTTTATAAGGTACACGTTCTGCTTCTTTTTTAGATTCAGAATATTTATTACCCATAAAACGCTTAATAGAATATACCGTTTTTGTAGGATTAGTTACTGCTTGTCTTTTAGCAGGGTCGCCAATTTTGCGTTCGCCACCTTCAACAAATGCTACAATAGAAGGTGTTGTTCTTTTACCTTCTGCATTAGGAATTACTACCGGCTCGTTACCTTCCATAACAGAAACACATGAGTTGGTTGTTCCTAAATCTATTCCTATAATTTTACTCATAATTTATATGTATTTAATTTTTGACTATAATTTTTGATTACTGTTTCTAAATAGTCAATCTTTATGCCAACGCTAATTTTATTGGGTTTTGACAGCATTTTTTATATAATAATGACAGAGTGGCAGATTTCTACTAATTTTGAGACATTTATAACTATCAATTTTTTAATCTTTACTCCTAAATAATCATTATGTTTTATCTATTTTTGATTGTTAATATTCTAACAATAAAATAATGGAGTGTGTTTCGGTTTTTGATATGCTAAAAATTGGTGTAGGCCCTTCGAGTTCTCATACCTTGGGCCCCTGGCGTGCCGCAGAGCGATGGATAAAAGAATTGAAAACGTCTGATAAATTCGAAAAAGTCGAAAAAATTGCAGTTGATTTATACGGTTCTTTGTCCTTAACGGGAAAAGGACATGCAACGGATTATGCCTTATTGCTCGGTTTAAGCGGTGCCGATCCGGAAACCATACCCACCGAAAGTATTGAAACCATCATCGCCGCTATTAAAAACAATAAGACTCTGGCTTTTAATAATGAAAAGCAAATTCCTTTTAATACCGAGACCGACATTGTTTTTAATAGAAAATTTTTACCTTTTCATGCCAATGGAATGAAGTTTACCGCTATAATTGATAATAAGAAAAGTAGTTCTACCCTCTACTCTATTGGTGGTGGTTTTGTGGTAAAAAAAGAACGAAAAAACGCAAAAAAGAACAAAGAAATATTTTTAAATACGTTTCCTTACCCTATAAAGTTGGGAGCGGAATTACTGGCCTATTGTAAAGATCTTGACTTAACCATATCAGAAGTTGTTTTAGAAAATGAAAAATCCATTAGAACTCCTGAAAAAATCGATCATGAATTCAATCGTATCTGGAACACCATGCTTGAATGTATGTACATTGGCTGTCATACGGAGGGTAATTTGCCTGGCGGACTCAATGTGAGACGACGTGCTTTTGATACGCACAAAAACTTAATAGGTGTTTCTTTATATAACAATCCACAGGAATGGTTGGAAGCTATTCGAAAAACGGAAGTTAAATTCCGTCAAATACTAAAATGGGTAAGTTGCTTTGCTTTGAGCGTAAATGAGGTTAACGCCTCATTAGGTCGTGTAGTTACCGCTCCAACCAACGGAAGTGCTGGGGTAATCCCAGCAGTATTGATGTATTATTTGGTCATAGAAAACCACGATGCCGATTTTGAGCATATCAAAAAATTCTTGTTGGTTGCTGGAGAAATTGGCAGTATTTTTAAAAAAGGAGCGACCATTTCAGCTGCAATGGGCGGCTGCCAAGCAGAAATAGGTGTTTCCGCAGCTATGGCCGCAGGAGCGTTGACAGAGATTTTGGGCGGCTCACCAGAACAGGTATTGATAGCTGCCGAAATTGCTATGGAGCATCATTTGGGATTGACTTGTGACCCCATTGCTGGATTGGTACAAGTACCTTGTATTGAACGCAATTCAATGGGGGCCATAAAAGCGATTCATGCCGCGGAATTGGCTTTAGAAACCGACCCGAAAAATGCAAAAGTACCTTTAGATAAAGTCGTTAATACCATGTGGGAAACAGCAAAGGATATGAATACCAATTATAAAGAAACCTCAACAGGTGGATTGGCAGTAAATGTGGCCTTGTCTGACTGTTAAATTAAAAAAATGATTAGAAAAATAGTTTACATAATAATTGTTATTTTATTTTCAATTCAATTTGTGTTTTCTCAACATATCAATCACGAATTTAGAGGGGTTTGGATAGCTACAGTCAATAATATTGATTGGCCCAGTAAGAAAAACCTTAGTCCAGCAACTCAAAAAGCCGAACTCATAAAATTATTAGATAAATTCAAGGGCATGAATTTTAATGCCGTTATTTTTCAAATCCGACCTACGGCAGATGCTTTTTACAATTCCAAGTACGAACCTTGGTCGGCCTATTTAACGGATAGTGTTAACAGTCCGCCAAAACCGTACTACGATCCGTTGGCTATGGCAATTGCCGAGACTCATAAACGGGGAATGGAATTTCATGCATGGTTAAATCCCTATCGTGTTTTAATAAATTATGAAAAAACCACTACAACTCCCTTGGCTCTTATTAAAGAGAAACCTGAATGGTTTTTAAATTATGGCAATACTACTTATTTTAATCCTGGAGTACCTGAAGTTAGGACTTATACCAATAAAGTAGTGGCGGATATTGTACAAAATTATGATGTGGATGCCATTCATTTTGATGATTATTTTTATCCCTATAAAATAGAAAACGAAGTGTTTCCTGATGCGGATGCTTTTAAAAAATATGGCGGTAAATTTTACCCAGATCAATTGGATGATTGGCGTAGGGATAATGTAAACACAATCATCAAAGAGCTGCATACTACCATAAAATCTATAAAACCTTGGGTACAATTTGGCATTAGTCCTTTTGGGGTTTGGCGTAACAAAGCAGATGATCCGACAGGTTCTGATACCGATGCTGGGCAAACAAATTATGATGACTTATATGCCGATGTATTGTTATGGCTAAAAAATGGATGGCTCGATTATATTTTGCCTCAAGCTTATTGGCATATTGGTTTTGACAGAGCGGATTATAAAAAAATAGTGGACTGGTGGTCAAAAAACAATTTTGATACCAATTTATACATAGGGCAGGCCATGTACAGATTAAATGGTGATAAACAAGACGAAGCTTGGCAACAACAAAATAAAACGGAAATTGAAAAGCAATTAGACCTCAACAAAACCTATAAAAATATAAAAGGCACTACTTATTTTAGTGCCAAAAGTTTTAATAAAAATGCATTTGGTATTAATGAAATCTTGAAAAAGAACTACTACCCATACCCTACGCTACCTCCACCAACTAATCATGCTGAAAATTTTATTCCTGAACCTGTATCTGATATAGAAATTATTAAAATAAAAAGACGTAATTATAGATTATCATGGAAAGTAATGCCCGAAAACGAAGCTAAAGAAGCTGTGAAATTTCTAGTCTATAAATTTAATCGTGACGAAGCAATGGACATTAATAATCCTTCAAAAATTATTGCTTTAACAGGAGAAACGCATTTTAATATTTACAAAAAAATTAAAAAAAGAACCACATTTGTTGTTTTTCCCGTGAGCAGAAATAATACTATTGGTGAGGGGCAGGTTTTTGTGAGGTAATTAAATAAAAGATTCCTCCCCTTTTTTCAAGGGGAGGTGCCCAGCTGATAGTTTTAAATTTAATAGCAAGTTAATGGGCGGAGGGGTTAAAAAATTAATAAATGAGTAAGCTACATAATCGTAAATATCTTGAAGAACGCAGAAAAGCACTTCGGAATAAATCGACATCAGCAGAAGCTGTATTGTGGAAGTCACTTCAAAGGAAGCAATTAAAAGGGAGAAAATTTAGAAGGCAACATAGTATAGGTAATTACATTGTAGATTTTTACTGTGCCTCTGAGAATCTTGTTATTGAGTTAGATGGAGCGGTACATTTAGATTTTGCCCAACAAAATTATGATGAACAAAGAACACATTTATTAGAAGAGTTAGGATTAAAAATTACTAGGTTCGAGAATAAAATGGTTTTCGAAAGTTTAGAACTGGTATTAGAAGTTATCGCTAGTAATTTTAAAAATTAGAGTTTAACCACCTCGTCTTTATGCTTTGCTACCGCACACATAAATCCACTCCTCCTTGAAAAAGGAGGAGAATTAAAAGTTAGCAAAATTTATTTGATATACCTATCTGGTAAACACCAACTCATTTTCAGAAGACATATTGGCATCAAAAGCATAACCTTCGGTGTCAAAACCTTTTAATTCTTCAACAGTATTGATATCATTATCAATGATATAACGTACCATATAGCCTCTAGCCAGTTTGGCATAAGTCATAATAGTTTTATATTGACCGTTTTTTAAGTCCTTAAAAACTGGAGTAATAATAGGTGATTTTAACACCTTTGGTTTTATCGCTTTAAAGTACTCTGTACTTGCCAAATTGATTACGGGTTCGTTTTCTTTCAATTCGTCATTTAGGGCTTCAGTTATCGTGTTGTCCCAATACTGATACAAATTATTCTTTCTACCTATTTTTAATCGTGTACCCATTTCTAGGCGGTAAGGTTGCATCAAATCTAATGGTTTTAACAAGCCATATTGACCCGAAATAATCCGTAGCTTATCCTGTAATTGATCTAATTTTTCTGTCGGTATTGTTGCAACATCCAACCCTCTAAACACATCACCATTAAACGCATAAATAGCCTGCTTAGAATTCTCTGGTGTAAAAGGCAAACACCATTGTTGATTCCGTTCATAATTCAATTGTCCTAAATTATCAGAAATATTCATCAATTTAGATAATTGCTTAGCACTTTTCTTTTTTAAGACGGTACTGAGTTTTTCAGCTTCGGCAGAAAAAATAGGTTCTGTATATTTTTTTGTAGGCACTTTAGATTCAAAATCTAATGACTTTGCTGGAGATATAACTATTTTCATTTCATACAGTTTCGTGAGTTGTAAAAATACAAAGCTTATTTGATTAAACAAACACAATGCGATTCAAATAATAAATACTAAAATTGAATATTTTCATTACTTTTATAACTATTAACTTTCTTTAAAAAATACCTTTGAATACACAGCATTTACAAATACGGAAGGCAACATTAAATGACCTAACTACTTTAAAACAATTTGAGCAAGAACTTATTAAATATGAACGCCCTTTTGCTCCTAATTTAAAAGATGATCCTATAAGTTACTATCATATAGAAGATTTTATCATAAGTAATGATGCTCAACTACTAGTTGCCGTAATTAATAATGAACTTGTGGGTTCTGGCTATGCATTGATTAAAAATTCTGCATCCTATAAAAAACCAGATCAATTTGCGTATTTGGGGTTTATGTATGTTTCCCCAAACCATAGAGGAAAAGGTATTAACGGAAAGCTGACTCATGAATTAATAACATGGGCAGCGACTCAAGGTATTTCTGAAATTCAGCTAGATGTTTATGCTAACAATAGTAGTGCTATAAATGCGTACAAAAAAATTGGACTTCAACCCGATTTGTTAAAAATGAGGATGGAAATTAATGACAACAAATAAAAAGAACTCGTCTTAGCATCCTGCACTACTAAGTAAAATGAAAACTTGAGATTTCGTCATTTAGAAAAAAAATCAAAAATATTTGATATACATAGAACTTCTATGTATGTTTGTATTCTCAAAGAAACAACTATGGAAAAACTATCTAAAGAATTAATTGGAGCTTCTTCTATTCCAATTATTCTATCCATCCTATCAAAAAACGAATCGTACGGTTATGAAATTATTAAAAAAGTAAAGGATATTTCTAATGGCAAAATAGCCTATGGAGATGGTACTTTATACCCTGTTTTACACAAACTAGAAAAAAAAGAATTTATTCAATCGTATTGGAAAATTGGCGACTCGGGAAGAAAAAGAAAATACTATAAACTATGTGATAAAGGAAAAAAAGAACTGGCATCAGAAAAAGAAAATTGGACAGCAATCAACCAAATAATATTAAAACTATGGAAAATAGAACCAAATTTAATTTAAAGAATAGCATAAACAGTTGGAAAGCTAACTTGTCTCAAAATCCTAATATAACAATTGACAATACCAATGAATTAGAAAGTCACATCTTAGAGGAGATAGAACAATTACAAAAAATCGGTTTAGTCGAAGAGGAAGCCTTTTTAATTGCCAAAAAAAGAATGGGAAATACAGATATGTTAACCCAAGAATTTAGCAAAGTAAACCGAAAAACATATATATTGAATAAAATTAAACCTTATATAAATGGTATTTTATTGTTTATAGCATTTCTTTCCATAACAGAATTATTCCTCACTGTGTCAATATATCTAGCCAAAGAACTGGGAACAAACGATGCCAACTTAAATTCTGTTTCAATAGGAGTACTAACTCTTATAACAATTTTACCAATAAGGTTTATATATCTATTATACAAAAATGAAAACTTAAATGTGAGGATTTTTAAGAGTTTATCCTTATTAATTATAGCCATAATCATCTTAAGAATAACTATTTTTTTTAGTACAATTTTGTTAGTTAATTCTTTAAATAAATCAAGTTTTGACAGCTTACATATCAGCTTAAAATTATATCAAATTATTTTAGTTATCTTTATTTTTACTTTCTCGTTTATCCTGACATATCATTCAAAAAAAGAAAAAAAAGTAAAAATTGCTAAATAAATATGAAAAATTTTCTTTGAAAGTATTTAACTATTTATTTGGTTTTGATTTATGCAATGTGTCGAAATTTGGATTATCCGATGAGAATGTTAATTATTTAAAAATAAGTAGCTTTTGTGCCCGTCTTTTTTTTGCTCTCTATTCTTTTTATTATTACATAATTGTAAAAAAGGAAAACAAAAATTTAATTTTGCACAGCATTACTTTTTTAATTAAAAGTAAATTAAACCCATGAAAACATTAAAAACAATTTATAGCTTATTAATTATATCATTAATAGGTAATTACAATACTTTTGCTCAATTTCAATTGACTGATTTATCAAACCCAGATAAGGCAAATATATCTAAAGATTCACTCCAAAAAATGGAAATCTATTTTCATAAGTTAGTGGATGAAAAACAATTAGCTGGTATCCAAACTGGAATACTACGTAACGGAAAACTCATTTATTTTGACAGTTATGGGTATTTGAATATTGAAAAAGAAACACCTGTAAATGAAAATAGCATCTTTAGAATTTTTTCAATGACCAAACCCATTGTATCTGTTGCGTTAATGCAATTGTACGAACAAGGAAAATTCAAATTGGACGATCCCCTTTACAAATACATACCTGAATTTAAAAAATTAAATGTTCTAAACGGTACTACCTTAGTTCCAGCCAAAAATCCAATACGGATTATAGATCTGTTAAGGCATACCTCAGGTTATAATTACGGAAATGGTCGTAATACAACACTAAACCAATACTATACTCAAGCCAATTTGTATACCTCAAAAAACAATAAAGAATTTGTAAAAAAACTGAGCACAATCCCGCTGCAATTTGAGCCCGGTACCAACTGGCAATATGGGCTGTCTACTAATATCTGCGGCTATTTAATTGAAGTGCTTTCTGGCAAAACACTAAAACAGTACCTAAAAGATTCCATTTTTGAACCTCTACAAATGAACGATACCCATTTTCAATTGCCTAGAAGTAAAGTCCATCGTTTTGCAACAGGTTACAGATGGAATGCCAACGGCGGACTCTATGTGTCAGAACCCCATGATGACAATAGATATATTAATGAAGTTACCCTTTTTAATGGTGGTGGCGGTTTAGTCTCCACCACCTTTGATTATTTAAAATTTTGTCAAATGCTTCTAAACGATGGAAGTTTAAATAACGTCAGCATTTTAAAACCAGAAACCATCGCATTAATGACTGCTGACCATTTAGATGAAACAAGAAAACATCAATCAGAAGGGCTTAGATTGCCAAATGGGGAAGCAAGTTTCGGTTTGGGCTTTGCCATTCGTGGAGAAAACCCCAATGTCTTAGAAAAAGTATATGGTTGGGGTGGAGCCGCAGGCACTTACTTTAAAATAGATGCAAAACATAACTTGGTGTATGTAATGATGATTCAACTTTCGCCTTACAGGCAGTTAGGCTTACGCCAACAATTACAGGAATTTATTAATGCAGCTATAATTGAATAAGAAGTTGTGTTTATAGCATTAATAAAAACCTTTTAAATAACACTTCCTATTTAATTTCATTCTAAACACATTTCTTCTTAATTTAACCCTCTTTAAAAAACTAACAATTAAAACATGAAAAAATTAACCACTTTTGTACTATCTGTGTTGTTTATATCAACTGCTGTTTTTGCACAAAACACTCCTAGAAAAACACAGGAAGGACATACAAATCAAAATAAATTTAGACAGCTTAAAGATGTTCTAGCAACGCCTAATAGCCAACGAACCGCCTCCGGTGCTCCTGGTGTAAATTACACACAGCAAAAAGTAGATTATGTTATCGATATTATATTAGATGATAAAAATCAAAAAATTACCGGAAGTGAAACAATAACTTACCACAATAACTCAGCAGATGAATTAACCTATTTATGGTTACAATTAGATCAAAATATGCGTGCTGCAGATTCTAAAACGCCAGATATTCAACCAAGTGCAATTCCAAAAGGTACAACAAAAGCTAGGTTTGACAAAGCCTATTTGAATGATCCTTTTGATGGTGGGTTTAACATAACAAGTGTTACAAATATAGACGACAGTAGTTTGTCACACACCATCAATCAAACCATGATGCGTATAAACTTACCGAAACCTTTAGCATCTGGAGAAACATTTAAGTTTAAGGTTTCTTGGTGGTACAATATAAACAATCATATAACCGATGGTGGTAGATCTGGTTTTGAGCATTTCCCTGAGGATGGCAATAACAGTTATGTTATTGCACAATTCTTTCCGAGATTATGTGTGTATGATAATGTAGAGGGTTGGCAAAACGATCAATTTTGGGGAAGAAGTGAATTTGCTTTAGAGTTTGGAGATTATACGGTAAACATTACCACTCCTGCTGACCATATGCTTGGAGCAACTGGAGTATTGTTGAATGAAAAAGAAGTCTTAACAAAAAAACAACTCAAAAAGTTAGCTGAAGCAAAAAAAACCTTTGATAATCCTGTTATAATTCACTCTCAAGACGAAGCCATAAAACTTGAAAAAGGCTTTTCTAAGAAAACAAAGACATGGAAGTTTTTTGCAGAAAATGTTAGAGATTATGCTTTTGCTACCTCTAGAAAGTTTATTTGGGATGGTATGGCTGTTGATATTAATGGCAAAACGGTTATGGCGTATTCATACTATACCAGAGAAGCCAATCCATTATATGGCGATCACTCTACAAGAGCTGTGGCTCAAACATTAAAAACCTACTCTAGACATACATTTGATTATCCTTACCACAAAGCTATTGGAGTGGATGGACAAATGGGAATGGAATATCCTCAAATATGTTTCAATCCTGGTAGACCTAATCCGGATGGGACCTACTCCGATAGAACAAAATATAGAATGATTGGAGTGACTATTCACGAAGTTGGACACAACTTTTTTCCGATGATTGTAAATTCTGATGAGCGTCAATGGACTTGGATGGATGAAGGTTTAAATTCATTTGTTCAAATGTTGGCAATGATGGATTATGAAGAAGGATATCCTTTACGAAGAGGGTTACCAAAAAATATTGTTGATTATATGGATGGAGATCAAGCTTATATAGCTCCTATTATGTCAAAAGGAGATAATGTATATAGTTTTGGTAACAATGCATACGGAAAACCTGCAACTGCATTGTGGATTTTACGTGAAACCATTATGGGTAGAGAATTATTTGATCATGCTTTTAGAACGTATTCTCAACGTTGGATGTTTAAAC
The DNA here is from genome assembly GCF_040538665.1 of Aureibaculum sp. 2308TA14-22. Lineage (NCBI taxonomy): Bacteria > Pseudomonadati > Bacteroidota > Flavobacteriia > Flavobacteriales > Flavobacteriaceae > Aureibaculum > Aureibaculum conchae. The sequence continues at coordinate 918,511 of NZ_JBEWXT010000001.1, read as the reverse complement.
ACCCAACACCTGCAGATTTCTTTAGAACAATGGAAGATGCTTCTGCTATTGACTTAGATTGGTTTTGGAGAGGTTGGTTCTATACAACTGACGTTACTGATATAGGAATTAAAAATGTAAAAAAATTCTATGCTGAAGAAAGAAAAGGAGATATCGTTAATTTTGTTCAAGATACTACAAAAACATTAAAATTTAAGTCTCCTAAAAGAGCCAATTCTAAGTATTTCTACGAAATTACATTTGATAAGCCCGGAGGCTTAGTAATGCCAATTATTGTTGAATATACCTACGCAGACGGTTCAAAAGAAAGGAAAACGTATCCCGCTCAAATTTGGAGATATAATGATAAAGAAGTTACCAAAGCAGTTTATTCTAATAAAGAAATTATAAATATTGCAATAGATCCTGATTTAGAGACTGCAGATGTAGATACTTCTAATAATAACTGGCCAAAAAAGGAGGGCAATAAATTTGAAAAATTTAAAAATAAAATAAGGGGATAATTTATAACATACATAGCGATAAAAGACATTTTTTAAAGCTTCACTTTGCAAAGTGAAGCTTTTCTTTTAAATACTAACTTCTTAAATCATCATGATGGAGTTTAATAGAGGTGAAATCAACCAAAATTTTAGGTGTAATTAGAGGCTCATTTTACCGTCTATTTTTAGGAGTTAATGTTTATATTTAAAATGAGACGGATATTTTTTTGCTTCTGGATTGGACTGAGTTGCCTACAATTGGTCAACGCTCAGAACCTCGAGTTGAAATTCCGTTTGATTGATGAAGTCACTAAAAAACCAATAGTAGACGCCCATATTTTTATAAACAACTCCAGCCTAGGTACTATAAGCGATAAAAATGGCTACTGTAAACTTAACGTTTCCAAACAGGAAACGCAATTACTCGTTATAAGGCATGTATTATACAAAACACTATCCATTAGCCCAGAGCAATATCAAAGTCTAGTGAATCGTGATACGCTCGAAATGTTTGGTAAAACTGTAAATTTGAATGAAGTTCTCCTTACGGCTAAAAAGAGTAGAAAATGGAAGAAAAATTTTAGAAGATTTAGAAAAACCCTATTGGGAGAAGGCAAAGCTGCCGCTAGTTGTAAAATTTTAAATCCAGAAGTTTTGCAATTCGAAGAAAAGAATGAAATCTTAACGGTAAATGCAACCGATCTCTTAGAAATAGAAAACGACTACTTAGGCTATACTATTCGTTTCTGGCTTGAGGAGTTATCCATCAAAACAGATGGTTCTACCTATTACAAAGGCAACGGTCAATACATTAACAAAGCAAAACCTGATGATACGCGTTATAGTAAGAGAAGAGAAAATATCTATACTCACAGCTTACCGCACTTTTTACGAAGTCTTTTAAAGAGTCCCAATAAAGCGGCACTAAAAGAATTGGGCTACGAGCTTACTTTTGAAGAGTATGAAGCAGGAACGTTTAAGACCATTCTTAATCCAACAGAATTAAGTACGCTTATTCAACCCGATAGTCTCACTGGGAATTATCAACTGCACTTTCCTGAATTTTTAACCATCAAACACCTCGGGTTAACCATGTCTTCTGAAAATGAAGTACAAGTTAACGTCTCACTTGCAGAACAGCGAAAATTGGGGTCTAGCAGAACCCAATCTCTAGGAAAAAAGGTGCAAAACCAAGTTTCTAGACTGTATAAAATAGAACCCTATTTGTTATTTGATAAACGTGGAAATATCATTAATAAAGCGGCAGTAAGAGAATACGGCTACTGGGCAAATCAGCGTCTGGCTTCCACCTTACCTATTGATTACAATAGCTTTTTAGATAGTAACACCAAGCAATCAGCACCAAAGTTAGTGGACACTCTACAAATTTTTAAGAATCTTATTGGTTACGATCAGCAAAAAAAGACAGCAGCGTTACGTTTTTTACAACAAAATTGGTCTCAAGGCTATATAGCTCCGCTACTTGATATATTGAGGTTAAGCAAAGATGATTGGCAACAACAAGAAATTAAAGCCGTATTGAACAAACATGAGCCTGAACTTAAAGCTGATTATTTTAATGGTATCCAATGGTTGTGGAAACGTTCGCCCAAATATGGAAATTACTATGCTGACTTTAAAGGATATTTGTATAGTGCTGTTGATTCTGCTTTTTATAAATACTTTACTGGAAGAGAGAACCAAACCATAATTCGATTGGACGAAATTGTTTGGGGTGGTGTTAGCAAGGACGGTATCCCAACGTTAAAATCACCTACCATGATGGCTGCCAATGAGGCCACATATCTTTCAGATACTGACGTTGTTTTTGGCCTTGTAATTCATGGAGAAGCTCGTGCGTATCCAAAACGTATTTTGGCATGGCACGAATTTCTTACGGACGATATAGGAGACCAATCTATTGCAGTTGTGTATTGTACACTTTGCGGTACCGTTATTATCTATGATACTGAATATAACGGCGTAAAGCATAAATTAGGAACCAGTGGATTTCTCTATCGCTCTAATAAATTAATGTATGACCAGGCTACGCAATCGTTATGGAATACTATTATGGGTACCCCTGTAGTGGGTCCTTTGGTTGAACAGAATATTGAGCTATCTACGCTACCTGTAGAAACCACGACTTGGGGAGCATGGCGAAAGCGGCATCCAACTACGCAAGTGCTCTCTATTGAAACTGGGCATGCCAGAAATTATGCTGAAGGTGAAGCTTACAAGGACTATTTTGCGGATGACAACCTGATGTTTCCAGTACAAAGATTGGACAGGCGTTTACCCAATAAAGCTAGGGTTTTTATACCTCGCCCCAAAAACTTTGCAGCACAACCCTTAGCCATTGCTGTAGATTATTTAAAACGTAAAAGAATTCATCACGATAAGATTGAAGATCAACGGTTGTTAATCATCACCGAAAGTAACGGAGCCAGCCGTGCCTATGCCATTGATAACCAGCAATTCAAAACCTATAAGAATGGGAAATTAAAAGATATTAATGGCGAAGTATGGCTAGTAAAAGAAGAGGCTTTGGTAGGCCCGGAAAAACAACGCCTCTTACGGATACCTGCACATGAGGTTTTTTGGTTTGCATGGGTTAATGTTTTTCCTGAAACAAGAATCATTTATTAATTGTAATTAGGTTATTTAACTATCCACCCCTATTTAATTTCATTTTAAAATATTTCTTCTTATATTTGGTGGGTAGTCGCTAAATAGAAACCCCTACTCCAACCTATTTGTAGTATTCTTCGTTTTAGCTTCTTAATTTCAATTATAAAAATAATTACAACTATGTACAATTGTTAGGCATTTATACAATTGTTAGGCACTATTGGGCGAAAGTAATTTAAAACGCGAAAAAAGATTGCAAAAAACACTGGTAATTAGAGAATTCCTTAAGCGGAGACGTTCCAATTCGCGTGGACAATCTTTAAAAAAATAAAAAAGACAATTGCTGTGCGGAATTAATTAAAATTTAAAAGTTTTTTACAATCTGTCCGGGGGAATTTTAAACGGGGGAATTGAATATTGACGCGGGAAACCAAATGTTGCGAAAAAAGATGCCAATTGGAATGGAACAAGAGCAACAGAGCCTAACAAGGTATAAAAAAAATAGGGCGGATAGTGCTTAAGATAAGGGTTTTGGCTATATTTACGAGGTCGCCAAATCTTTAGATTTGGCAATTAAAAAGAAAAAATAATCACAAAATACAAAAGCTTTGGCTTGAGCCAGATCGAAGGTCAGAGAATTTTAACAGCCCTACTTTTCTTATGCTGGGCGTTGCCAATAATTAAGAATGAAAAAATTATTAAAAATTTTCATGTTATTTAATATAATGTTTGTTCATGGACAAACAGTGAATATTCCAGATCAAAAGTTCAAGAATACATTGTTATCAGCCACTAAAACAAATCTAATTGCAAAGGACCTATCAGATAATTGGGTTGCAATAGATATTAATAATGATAATGAAATACAATTAAGTGAAGCTCAAAACATATCTTCTTTATATATTACTTATAGGGATATTGAGTCCTTAGTTGGTATATCATCTTTTACTGCACTAATCCGATTAGATTGCCGTGGAAATAAGCTTTCAACTTTTGATCTTAGTAACAATATATCTTTGACCCATTTAAATTGTTCGGATAACGACCTCATTGATCTCAACCTAAATAATAATATCTCCTTAACAAATTTAGTATGTGCAGATAATAAACTTTCAAATCTAGATGTGAGCAATAATACCTCTTTACTATCATTATCATGTAGTAGGAACAAACTTTCTAACCTAGACCTAAGCAAGAATATATTGTTAAAATCCCTTGGATTAGAAAGAAATGAGATTTCTAACATCGATTTTAGAAATAATGTTTCATTAGAATATTTAGATTGTTCTTCAAATAATCTTTCAAATCTTGATGTAAGTAATAACACTTCTTTAACATATTTACAATGTGGTTATAACTATACTATTTCACATCTTGATGTAAGTAACAATGTATCTTTAATTGAGCTATATTGTGCCTCAAATAACTTTTCCACTCTTGATTTAAGCAATAATATGTCATTGATACGTATTGAATGTGGATTTAATGAAAATTTAACATCCATCAATTTCAAAAATGGTAATAATCATAATTTTGACAATTCTGATCCTACTGCAACTCCATTTATTTTGCTGCCAAATTTATCAACGGTATGTGTTGATGATATAAATAACGTCGAGTTTTTGTCGAACTTTGGGCCTTCAGTTAATTTTACAGAAAATTGTAGAACTCTTCATTCAAATGAATATTTCTTGACTAATTTATCTTTATACCCTATTCCAACCTCAAAAAATCTGCATATAAGAACCAATTCTATTATTGTTCAACTAGAAATTTTTAATAATATCGGACAGTTAATATCTTCATATTCGGATTCAAATGGATTAATTAAAATTGACACTTCTGAATTGCATAAGGGACTTTACTTTTGCAAAGTGACAGATGACAAAGGAATTTCGGGAACAAAAAAAATTATAAAAAAGTAAACACTATTGGCAACAACGTGTAGAATTAATTGCTAGTTCTAACGTATTTACTCTTTTTGATGCTCCTTATAACCTAGCTTATCGAAATCAACTAAACTTATCTAACCATTACCCATTATAAAACAGAAAAAATGAAACCAATAATAACAATTTTACTCTTACTTTTAATATCCATTCCAAGTTTTGCACAATCAACTATAGAAGATTTTGTAAAAGAAGGCATACAACAACACGATAAAGGTGAATATGACAAAGCTATTGACACCTATAAAAAAGCGTTGGAAATAAACCCTAAATCTACACTAGTAAATTACGAAATTGCTCTAAGCTATTTTTCAAAAGCAGATTATAAAAAAGCCATCAAACATGCAGATGTGGTACTTAAGCAAAAAGCTGAATATATGAATCAAGCCTATATGACCAAAGGTTCAGCTTTAGACATGTTAGGTAAAACAAAAGAATCTATTAAACTTTTTAAAAAAGCCATAAAAACAACTGAACCTCATTATTTATTACATTACAATCTCGCACTAAACTATTTTAAAATAAATAAGTTAGACGATGCAGAAGAAAATGCGATTAAAGCCATTGAAATTAACCCAAATCATGCCAGTAGTCATTTAATGTTAGCCAACATTCATAATCAAAAAGGTAATGCTGTTCAATCCGTCTTGGCTTCACATTACTTTCTTTTTTTAGAACCAAATTCTAAAAGATCGAATGAAGGCTATCAAATACTTCAAAAAAACTTTGGAGGAAATGTATCAAAGGATAAAAATAAGTCAAACTCTGTTAACATTTTACTTTCTCCCAATAAAGACGATAGGTTTGGAGCTGCTGAATTAATGATTGGTTTACTAGAGGCTTCTAAATACTCAGAGGAAAACGAAGGAAAGACTGAAGATGAAATGTTTGTTAAGAATACTGAATCATTTTTTAAAATTCTAGGTGAGCTGAAAAAGGAACAAAATAAAGACATTTGGTCAACTTTCTATACCCCTTTCTTTTATAGTTTAGCCAAAAGCGAACATTTGAAAACCTATTGTACTTATATTACTCAAATTGGTAATGAAAACTCCAAAAAATGGTTAAATGAGAATGAAAATAAATTGGTTGATTTTGATAATTGGTTAAAAAATAATTAATATTTACTTCTGCTAAGGGGAATTGGTCTAAAGTAATCTGTAGCATCCTTAACATAGACAAAAAGATAGTAACCTATCTCCCCTTTCTTCTGCAAAAGCAGAATTCATCCCCCTCTTTACACAAGAGGGGAACCAGATAACATTTATAATTTAGAGAAAAAAGTTATAATTTTACTAGTAATTTTATTCTGAACTGGTTCCTCCCTTGTGAAAAGGGAGGTGTCCTGACGATAAGTCTGGACGGAGGGATAGTTTTATATATTTGTTTTGAATGAATAACAAAAACGGCCATAACAATAAGAAATTATTAAACTTAAGAAAGAAACTTAGGTCAAATCTAACACCAGCAGAAGTTTTTTTATGGAAGTATTTAAAGGCAAAACAACTTGATGGTAAAAAGTTTTCTAGACAACATAGCATTGGAAATTATATAGTTGATTTTTACTGTGCTTCAGAAAAATTAATTATTGAGTTGGATGGTGAAGTACATAATAATACTGCCGCTCAAGAGTATGATTTAAAAAGAACTAACTATCTGAATGATTTAGGTTACACCGTAATTCGTTTTGAAAATAAATTCGTTTTTGACTACTTGCCTTCAGTTTTGCAAGAAATTAGAAATAATTATAAATCTCAATAAAACTATCTCCCCTTTCTTCTGCAAAAAAGCAGAATTCATCCCCCTCTTTACACAAGAGGGGAACTGAGTAACATTTAAATTTTAGATAAAAGATTATAATTTTTACTTATTACTTTGTTGGGAACTGGTTCCTCTCTTGAACAAAGGGCGGAGGGATAGAAATTATTCTTTCTGATGCACCGTATAACTCCGCCATTTTTCAATAGCCTGTTGCATATCTAAAGGCAATTCAGAATTAAATTGTAGTTTCTTTTTGGTAATAGGGTGTATAAACCCCAAGGTTTTGGCATGCAAGGCTTGTCTGGGTAATAGTTTAAAACAATTATCTACAAATTGCTTGTATTTGGTAAAAGTTGTGCCTTTTAAAACTGCATTACCGCCATAACGTTCGTCACTAAACAGGGTATGGCCAATATGTTTAAAATGGGCTCTAATTTGGTGGGTTCTGCCCGTTTCTAATTTACATTGTACCAAGGTAACATAACTAAAACGTTCTAACACCTTATAATGTGTAACGGCAGGTTTACCATGTTCCCCATCAGGGAAAACACTCATTTGCAATCTGTTTTTTAAGCTTCTACCTATATGGCCTTCAATAGTACCTTCGTCTTCTGCTACATTGCCCCAAACTAAGGCATAATACAACCGCTCCGTGGTACGGTCATAAAACTGATTTGCCAAATGAGACATGGCAAATTCGGTTTTGGCAACCACCAACAACCCACTAGTATCTTTGTCAATACGGTGTACTAGCCCTGGGCGTTCATTGGAGTTTGTGGGCAGGTTTTCTACATGATGTATCAATCCGTTAACCAACGTACCATTATAGTTACCATGACCTGGATGTACTACCATTCCCGCTGGTTTGTTCACCACCAGTACCTCATTGTCTTCGTAAATAATGTCTAAAGGAATATCTTCGGCAACCAATAAATTTTCATGCGGCGGATGTGCCAATACAACACGTACCACATCAAATGGTTTTACCTTGTGGTTGGCTTTTACCACAGCATCATTTACCAATACATTGCCCGCTTTTATAGCTTGTTGAATTTTATTACGAGTAGCGTTTTCAATAAAGTTCATTAAAAACTTGTCTACTCGCAACGGTTCTTGACCCTCAGCAGCAGTAAAGTTGTAATGCTCGTATAAATCGTCTTGATCGTTATCTATTTCGTGATTGTCGTTATTCATACATTACTGATCCTGTCCACCAGTTCCATCACCTAATACCAAGTCAATTACAGAATTTTTAGGCACTAAGTCGCCCATTTCCAATTCCTTACCCTCATGTTTCATTTTTCGGACAACATCTCTACCCAAGTCAGGTACGTATTGGTATTTCCCTATTTTAAACCCGATAGATTTTAAATGGGTCTCTACCTGTCTTTTAGTTTTATTCAACACATCAGGTATCGGAATTTTTTTATAACTAGACGGATTTAAGGTCAAGTATATTTTTCTATTTTCCTTAACATGATCGCCCGCCTCAGGGTCTTGATCTATTACCGATTTTGGTGGATATTCAGGATTAAAACTTGCAGAATCAATAACAACAAAATTCAAACTTAAATTCGTTAATGTAGTTTCAGTATCAGCCAAAGACATTTTTTTCAAATCAGGCACCAATATTTTCTGATCGTGATTTGTAGTATAGGCCAATAAAGCTTTTAAACCAAAAACCACGGCAATTACAATAATGCCCATTAAAATAATGGTTCTGATAAAAATTTTACTTTTTAAATACTGAATGATTTTCATCTGTTAATTTTTATTGATTTTCAAAGGTCAGACGGAATTAGCCAATTAACATTTTGGTCGCAACAACTTTCAGTTAAGGCTAATTTCATGCGTATAATTTTAACTGTTACAAACTTACGTAAAAAAGAAAAAAGCTATCTGTTTTTTTGATACTTTTGTTTTTGAATGATCAGAACTCATTTCTACAATGAAAAATATAGCAATAATCATGGGAGGCTATTCCTCCGAGGTCAATATTTCTTTAAAAAGCGGTAACGTTGTTTTTAGCCATCTGAACCGGGAAAAATATAAGCCTTACCGTGTACATATTCTAAAAGAAAAATGGGTAGTTTTAGATGATAATGCAAATGAATACCCAATTAACAAACATGATTTTTCTACAGAAATAAACGGTACAACAATTACTTTTGATTGTGTTTTTAATGCAATACACGGCAATCCCGGCGAAAATGGGGTAATTCTTGCTTATTTTCAGTTGTTAGGTATTAAACATACCTCAGCACCGTTCTACCAAATGGCACTGACCTTTAACAAGCGTGATACACTAAGTGTAGTAAAAGCATATGGTGTTAAAACAGCTACTTCCGTTTATTTGAACCAAGGTGATACTATTGATGAAGATGCCATATTTGAAAAAGTAGGTTTGCCCTGTTTTGTAAAACCTAATAATGCGGGTTCTAGTTTCGGAATTTCTAAAGTTTCTAAAAAAGAACAGTTAGCTGCTGCTTTAGAAACAGCTTTTAAAGAAGATACCGAAATACTTATTGAATCGTTTTTGGACGGTACTGAGGTTTCTATTGGTGTTATTGAATACGAAGGAAAAGTAAAAGTACTGCCGCCTACTGAAATTGTTTCTGAAAATGACTTTTTTGATTACGAAGCCAAATATTTAGGGAAAAGCAAAGAAATTACACCTGCCAGAATTTCTGAAAAGAAACTACAAAATCTGAATGCAGTTGCTGCCCAAGTTTATAAAATATTAAACATGAAGGGCTTTTCCAGAGCCGAATATATTTTTATTGGAGATGAACCTCATTTTATAGAAATAAATACAGTACCTGGGTTAACCTCCGAGAGTTTATTACCCATGCAAGCCCAAGAAGCTGGAATTAGTTTGGAGGACTTGTTTGGTAATGCCCTTGAGGAGGCTTTAATAAGTTAATTCTTATTTATATGCACCAAATTAGGCAATATTTACCTCCCAGTTTCCTTTTCAATTTTCCGTGAATAGTATTTGACTCAGCCAAAAATGAACTGTCAATTTTTTTGATTTTCTTTTCTAAAAATCGTACTTTTGCAGAACTTCCGTAAAAGCAATATATGTCAGAAAAAACAATAACATCAGAGCATAAATTATCGTTTGAAGAATTTAAAAAAGAAATTCTTGAAGACTATAAAATTGCTGTTATTAGTAGGGAGTGTAGTCTTTTAGGAAGAAGAGAAGTCTTAACGGGTAAAGCAAAATTCGGAATTTTTGGTGATGGAAAAGAAGTGCCTCAACTGGCAATGGCAAAAGCGTTTAAAAATGGTGATTGGCGTTCTGGCTATTACCGTGACCAAACCTTTATGATGGCTATTGGCGAATTAACCCCTGAACAGTTTTTTGCGGGATTATATGCCCATACCGATATAGTTGCTGAACCTTATTCCGCTGGAAGACAAATGGGCGGGCATTTTACTACACATACCCTTAACGAAGACGGCACTTGGAAAAACCAAATGCAACAAAAAAACATTAGTGCAGATATTTCCCCTACTGCTGGGCAAATGCCTCGTTTGTTAGGCTTGGCTCAAGCCTCTAAAATGTACAGAGAGATTCCTAAGCTGAAAAAACATACTACTTTTTCTAATAACGGTAACGAAATAGCTTGGGGCACAATAGGAAATGCCAGTACTTCTGAAGGGCATTTTTTTGAAACTTTTAATGCTGCTGGAGTTTTGCAAGTACCAATGGTTATTAGTATTTGGGATGATGAATACGGCATTTCTGTTCACGCCAAGCATCATACTACAAAAGAAAGTATTTCAGAAGTATTAGAAGGTTTTCAGCGTACCGATGATGTAGATGGTTATGAAATTTTCACCGTCAACGGATGGGATTACTCAAAGCTGATAGATGTTTATAATGAAGCTTCAACCATTGCCAGAAAAAACCATGTTCCTGTTTTAATTCATGTAAAAGAGCTAACGCAGCCTCAAGGACATTCAACTTCAGGTTCGCACGAAAGATACAAAACCACTGAGCGTTTGGAGTGGGAAACAGCTCATGACTGTAATGCTAAAATGAAAGAATGGATTATTGAAGTTTTTGAAAATGAAGAAGAACTCATAACTATAGCAAAAGATGCTAAAAGAGAGGTTAGTGCTGCTAAAAGGTTAGCTTGGAATACTTACTTACAAGATATAGTTCATGCACAAAAAGAAGTTGTATCGTTACTCGTTAATTTAGCACAAAAGAGCAATAACAAACCATTTATATTAAAGCTAAAAAACGATTTAGAAGCCATAAAAGATCCATTAAAAAAGGATGTGCTATCAACTGCAAGAAGGTGCTTGGTGTATGTTCGGAATGAAAATAGCAAAGAAAAAGATTTATTAATTAAATGGATTAAAAATTTTGATAAAGAACAACATCAAAATTACAGTGCACATCTTTACAGTGAAAACGAAAATGCGGCCACTTCGGTAAAAGAAGTTAAACCAACTTATCCTGAAGAAGCTGAAATTGTTGATGCCAGAATTATTTTAAGAGATAATTTTGATGCTCTTTTATCACAACATGAATCTCTGCTTATTTTTGGAGAAGATGCAGGTAAAATTGGTGATGTAAATCAAGGCTTAGAGGGTTTACAGCAAAAATATGGTGAATTAAGAGTAGCTGATACAGGTATTAGAGAAGCAAGTATTATGGGGCAAGGCATTGGAATGGCTATGAGAGGGTTAAGACCTATTGCAGAAATTCAATACCTCGATTATTTACTATACGGATTACAAATTTTAAGTGATGATTTGGCAACACTTCGTTACAGAACTTTTGGCAGACAAAAAGCTCCGTTAATTATAAGAACAAGAGGACATCGGTTGGAGGGAATTTGGCATTCTGGTTCGCACATGGGAGCGGTTATCCACCTTTTAAGAGGTGTTTATATTTTAACACCAAGAAATATGACCAAAGCTGCAGGTTTTTATAATACACTCCTAAAAAGTGATGAACCCGCTTTAATTGTTGAAAATTTAAATGGCTACAGGCTAAAGGAAGATTTACCGTCCAATTTAGGTGAATTTACTACGCCGATAGGTGTGGTAGAGATCATAAAAGAAGGTGTAGATATTACTGTGGTCTCTTATGGATCTACGTTAAAATTAGTAGAGGAAGCCTCAAAAGAGTTGCTTAAAGCAGAAATTGATATAGAAATTATCGATGCCCAGACATTATTACCATTTGATATTGACAACCAAGTTGTTAAAAGTATAGAAAAAACAAACAGATTAGTTGTTATTGATGAAGATGTGCCTGGTGCGGCTTCTGCATATCTTTTAGATCAGATTATAAACAAACAAAATGCTTATCAATTTTTAGATAGCAAACCTTTAACTATTACGGCCAAAAGTCATAGGCCTGCCTATGGCACCGACGGCGACTACTTTTCAAAACCTTCAATTGAAGATATTTTTGAAGGTCTTTACAATATTATGAATGAGGTTAATCCATCGAAATACAATAAATTATATTAACAGTCTCTACTTTTTTTATGCTTTAACTTTCATGTTTAGAAGTAATTATTTACTTTTGAACGCTGAATTATACAACTCTAAATTAAAATAAATGAAATTCGCCAAAATTCTAATCACATTTCTCCTTTGCGTCGCGGTAACAGCTACTGTTTTTGCCCAAAAAGAGGAAGAAAAAGGTTCCTTAAATAGTGGAACTATTGAAAGTCAGTTCGATTATTTATATAAAAAATCAGCTAAATGGACAGATCCCAGAACTGGGCAAGTTTACAGATCTATAAAGCTTAATAATTTATTTAAGTTTAGAGACAATGTTGCGGATTCTCTAAAACAAGCTAGAAAAATTTATTTAGAAAGTCAAAATGTAGTAAGTAGTCAAAAAGCCAACATAGATTCTTTAAATGTTAAACTAGAAGCAACTAAGGGAAATTTAACAGCAGTTACCGAAGAAAAAGATAGTATAAAACTTCTTGGACTTCCGATGAGCAAAGCGGGTTATAATACCATATTATGGTCTATAATTGCAGCTTTAACTGGTTTACTATTGTTTTTTATAGGTAAATTTAAACGTAGTAATAGTATTACTGTTGAGGCAAAAAAGGCCAAAGCCGAAATTGAAGAAGAATATGAAGGGCACAGACAACGCTCTATAGAACGTGAACAAAAATTAAGAAGAGAGTTACAAGACGAATTGAACAAGCAAAAATACGCCGACAAAACCACTAAGAAAAAATAGATTATCTATTTTTTCTTTTTTTAAATGCAATAAAATTGACATAAAATTGTTATTATTTTTTGTTGCTGTGAATTAAGTTTTTTTTAATTGATTTTTTTCAACCCAATTATTATTAAAAAAGATTTGAAAAAAATTAGCATTGTAGGTAGGAAAAATACCACTTAGAATGTTTAATTACCAAAGAAACTAATTTATATGTATAAAAAAATACTTACTTTAACTATCAGTTTTATCTTAATTTTTCCAATCTACGCAGGAAAAACACCAACATCGACCTTTAACGAATCAGAAAAAAAGCCTTCAAACACCGAGCGTACTTTTTCGTCATATTCTGAAGAAATTTACCAAAGAATCAATGATAACGACTTAGATTTTGATGCTTTTAAACATGGGTTAAAAGGTTATGTGCAATTACAAAACAAAGGTGAATTAAATAATTCAAAGTATTTAACCATAATTGACATGAGTGTTTCTGCCAATACAGAGCGGTTTTATATCATAAATATGGAAACCCAAACTATTGAACACAAAAGTGTTGTAGCTCACGGAGAAAAATCAGGTTTAGAATTCGCCAAAAAATTCTCAAATAAGGTAAACAGCCATCAAACAAGTATTGGTTTTTATAAAACCGCTGAAACATACCATGGCAAACATGGTCTTTCTTTGCGTTTGGACGGATTAGAGTATTCTAACAGCAAAGCCAGAGAACGTGCAGTAGTTATACATGCTGCTGACTACGCAAATCCTGATTTTATTAAATCAAATGGAAGATTAGGTAGAAGCTGGGGTTGCCCATCGTTACCAGAAAAAGATTACTCAACAATTATTTCTAAAATAAAAGAAGGTAGTTGTTTATTTATTTATTATCCGCAAGAAAAGTATTTATCTAAATCAAAGTTTATAGCTACTGATAATCTTTTGGCTTCGAATAAATAAAACTGAGGAAAATACAACTAACAAAAACGGTCTGGAATTATTCCAGACCGTTTTTGTTAGTTACTGTTTATAGCTAAACTTCTAATCAGTTTTTTATCCTCTTTATAAATATCTTTGTAAAAAGTAATTTTACCAATGCTATCAGCTTCAACGGAAACATAATACAAGAATACCGGTAAATTCTTCTTCATTGGCATCCACTTTTCTTTCCGCTTTTTTATGTAAGCATTAACCGTATCCATTGTAAACCTATTCTTGTCTTTTTCCAGCAAATAATCTGCTAAATCTAAGGCGTTTTGCACTCTTATACAACCATGGCTATAGGCTCTTAGTTCTCTATTAAAATGTGATTTAGTAGGGGTATCGTGTAAATAAATAGCATCTTTATTGGGGAAAATAAACTTAACAAAGCCCAAAGCGTTTATGCTACCTCCTTGTTGTCTGAACTTATAATTGAAATTACTTCTGTTCACTTCGTTCCAATCTACAGACGTAGGATCAATTTTTTCTTTATCCTTACCTATTACCTCATAATTATTCCTAATTAAATAGGTAGAATCCTTTTTAGCCTTTACCAAAATTTCTCGTAGCGAAATCTTTTTTGGCACATTCCAATAAGGGTAAGCTATTATATATTGCAAAGAATCTATTATTTCAGGAGTTTGATTTTTAACGCTTCCCACCACCACATTATATTCTTTGGCAACTTTATAATCGTTGACCACTTTTAATCGATAGGATGGTATATTTACAAATAAATAATCTGAAGGCCAATTGTCTTTCCACCTCCATCTTTCTAAACTTGCTTTAATTTGCTGATAGTATTCGTAAGGACTTACCGATAAAGCATTAGCGGTATTTGTACCTACCAGACCATCGGCTTTTAAGCCATGATCTAGTTGAAACTTTTCCAAGGCACTGGCAAAAAGGGAATCTTTATGTTCTTCTGTTAAGTAGTTGTGTAAAATTAGAGCTTTTTTAGCTTGAGAAACTGCTTTTACCGAATCCATTCTAAAATTTTCTACTTTAATACTTTCAGTAGAAAGGCTTGAATTCTGTAAAAATTTTACTAACCCTTTCTGTAAGTTTCTGTACTCCTTATGTTTAGGTTGAAACTCTATCAACTTCTCTATTAGGCTATCTTTTTCGTAAGCTATCTGTACATACTTGGGTAAATTGATATTAAATTTTTTGCGGGGCAAAATAGACACTTTATTTAAAGAATCTAAAACACCATAATTTAAATGCCTACCAAACCGCATATACTCATAAGACAACAATGCTTCCAAGTGGCTAAGCAAAGCGTATCTACTTTTTTTATTTTCGGTTTGTTCAATTTTCTTGTGAATAGCTCTTAACTCATTTATTGGGTATAATCTTGTATCCAATCCATAAGCATTGGCATCTGACAACGTTTCTAATAATTTGGTACCGTTAGTGTTTAGTGTAATGGAATCGGACACCCATAATGTTGAATAGTTAATGTTCTTATACAAGGTTTCTAACCAATGTAGGCTATCTATTTGAATTTCATTTATCTTATCGGATAGTATAGAATTGCGATTAGAGGCAAAAAATTGGTTAAACTCGGCCCTGTAGTCTGTCTTTGGTATTTCAATAATCGGTTTTTGACTCTTTTCTGCACACGACATAAATAGAGCAAAAACAAAAATTAGGAGAGAATTTATTGTCTTTTTCATATGAAAACCAATTTGCAAATTTAACAAATTAATTTTCACACTTTCTGTGATTATTATATTTTTCATAGTTGTAGGTTTTTTGATACTACAAATCTATGCTAGAAGTGAAAGTCCAAAATGACACTTTCCCGTGAAAATACAATCCCTGAATATAGGGGTTTCAATACTTTTTTAATTGCAATTTTTACTGATTAAGCTTTTACCTACAACACATTCCAAGCATTTTTGTTTTTCACAATAATTATTCTTTAGCTGCAGCAATGCTTGTGTTTCTAATGAAGATTTAGATGTTACACCTAATTGATTAAATTTATCAATAATACTGTTTTTTTCGGGTTTTAACTCCGTAACGATGTCTATTATCTCTGTTTCATTTAATTTATCAATAGATTTTAAATACATGAATTTCAATGGAATGATTGTATTTATTAATAATAAATCAATAAAAGGTTTAGTGAGTTTTTTTTGACTCTTTTTTGACTGAGATGTGAATGAATAATGTGTTTTCCAAAAACTAGAGACTGAAATATCAAAAATTTCATAATACTCTTTTACGTTAGAAACCGCTATAATTTTAGAAAATAGGTTTTGCTTCTGACTAAATAAAGCTGCCAATTGAGCAATACGAATTGTCGGAAAATTGTTAGGTCTTAACCTAAAAAATTGAACAGCTATATTCTCATTGTTAGTTAATTGATATTTGGATTTTAAGAAATTATATTCTGTCTGCAAATCAATATAATAAGAATCCTGAATATCTTCATCTAATAAATTACTTTGTCCGAACAACAAGGCTTCCAAAGCGATTAAGCTATGCGATTGTTTTCTAATAACACTATACTCCAACTGATTGGCAAGGTTAAAAAAGGCATCCCCGTTTACTTTAAGCCCAAAGTTTTTAGCTAACATTTTAAATAATACGGCTTCCCAATCGTTTTTAGAATCTAAAAGCAACCTTTTAATTAACTTAGATTTTTCTTCTAACCTTTCAATATATAGTCTTTCTAGCCAATTAGAAAATTGAAATTCATTAATGTTATTTATATCATTTTCACAATTAATCCATTTACGTTGAGACGAGAATAATTGTAGATAGTTGTTTAATATATCTTTTTGGATATAGCTTTCTAGAACTAAAGTTGGGATTACACTATTGTCTTTTCTATATACATTAATATCGTGCTGCCAAACTACATGTAAAATGGTATTGTCGTAATTACTGTCTTTTTCATGACCATGTACATACCAATCAGAAGATTTTATGTGAATCTCTACATTACCCGCCCAAAGTTGATTATCTATTTCTAGTTTAGCATTAAAAAAATCAGAGCCTGAATTAAAGTTATGTTCTCCACTATTTAGTATTACAACACGTTCTTTTTGGGTAGTCAGTAATTTTTCTGTTGAAAATAATTTATATTTCCATATATAGTGTAAAAAATCTTCTTTAAACATTGATTATTTCTGGTTAATCAACCTATAAATAAGAATTGCCGTCCTTTTGGTCAAATCTTCAATAGTGTTTAGGTTTACCGTCTCATTCGGAGTGTGTGCACCATTACCCATCGTACCCAATCCGTCAAGGCAATCTACATATTCTGCAACAAAAGAAACATCCGCCGCTCCTCTTCTACCCGGATCATAGGCTTCTACTCCACCTTGGTTCAAATCTTTACTTACCTGATCTAAAACTTGTAATAATTTATGGTTACCCTCTGTTGGTCCCATAGCGGGATAGCTATCCGTAAAACTAATTTTAGCAGAAGTATGTGGTAAGTTGTTGGCAACAATTTCTCGCATTTTTTCCCTTGCGTTCTCCTTTTGTTCTTCAGAGATAAAACGTAGCCCTCCACTAACATAGGCCATTTGAGCCACAACATTACTTTTCCCAAAAGCCGAGCCTTTGCTCAGTGCTTCATCTAAGTTGAGTGTTGTGCCACCCAAAATCACACCTGGATTAAAAGTTAGGTACTGTTCTCCCTTTACTTTGGTATAAAATTCATTTAAAATCCTTGAAATTTCAAAAATAGCACCTGCACCTACCCGCTCGTTAAAAACACCTGAGGAATGTGCACGCTTACCAGAAACCTCAACCTTCCAACCAGAAGAACCTCTTCTAGCTACTGTGGCATTGTTAAAACCAGTTGACGTTTCAAAACCCAAGGCAATATCGCTTCGTTTAGCAGCTTCAACTAAATCTTTTCTACTGATACTTATAGGTTTTCCACTACTCTCTTCGTCACCTGTATAAGCTGCTATTATTTGAGCATTCTTTAACAATCCATTATCTGCCAAGGCTTTTAGGGCATATAACATAATCACATCACCACCTTTCATATCATTGCCTCCCGGTGCATGGGCTATACTGTCATTTACCATCGTAAATTCTTGAAACTCGCTATCTTCTTCAAAAACAGTATCTAGATGTCCTATTAACAATAACTTTTTGCCTTTTACCTTTTTAGGAGAAGATTCCGCAAATAAATGCCCAGAACGGTTAACTTCAGACATGTCTATCCAACTTGTATTGAACCCAATGTTTTCATAGGCTTCTTTGAAGACCATACCTACTTTTTTTACTCCATCATGGTTCATTGTACCACTATTAATGTTCACTACTTTTTTTAGAAAAGTAATCGCATCAGTGTTATTTGTTTCTATTGTTTTTAAAAGCTTCTTTTCGTTTTTGGATAGTTTCTGAGCAAAACTAAAACTTGTCAGTAGCAAAAAGTTGATACATAGAATTTTGATAAGGTTTGTTTTCATGGTACTATATTTTGAGTTAATGTATGGCTGAAATTACATCATATTTGGTAATAATTTGATAGCTTCCATTATCTAAATCAACTAGAACAGCTTTATTATCCTTGTTTATTAGATTAGAAATTTTATCAATTGGTGCGTCTTTTTTTACAATAGGAAACGCTTTTCGCATTACGGCTTTTATAGGTTTGTCCGCTATATTTTTATCTTCAAAATAGAGTTTGAACAGATCGCTCTCATCTATTGAGCCTACAAATCCATTTTGGTCTTCAACAGGGATTTGAGAAATATCATGCTTACGCATTCTTTCTATAGCATGAGAGACCAGCTCTTCAGTTTTTGCAGTAATGAGCTGACTGCTCAATCTGTCCTTAATTAAATCTATTGCCGTGGTAATTTCTTCATCTAAAAAGCCGCGTTCTCGCATCCAATCATCATTAAACATTTTCCCCACATAACGACTACCATGATCGTGAAACAATACCACAACAACATCTTCAGGTTTAAAATGCTCTTTAAATTGAAGTAATCCCTTTATTGCGGAACCTGCAGAATTACCACAAAAAATGCCCTCTTCTTTTGCTAATTTTCTAGTAAAAACGGCAGCATCTTTATCCGTAACTTTTGTAAAACCATCGATGATATCAAAATTTACATTTTCTGGTAGAATGTCTTCACCGATACCTTCAGTTATGTAAGGATAAATCTCATTCTCATCAAAAACACCTGTTTCGTGATATTTTTTAAAAACTGATCCGTACGTATCTACTCCCCAAATTTTTATATTAGAGTTTTTCTCTTTAAGGAATTTACCAACTCCAGAAATGGTTCCTCCTGTACCTACACCAACCACAAAATGTGTTATTTTACCATCCGTTTGCTCCCAAATTTCTGGTCCGGTTTGCTCGTAATGAGCCAAACTATTTGAAGGGTTATCGTATTGGTTTACATACCAAGAATTTGGGGTTTCGGTAGCTAATCTTTTAGATACGGAATAATAAGAACGAGGATCTTCAGGCTCTACATTGGTAGGACAAACGATAACTTCTGCATCTACGGCACGTAAAATATCCATTTTTTCTTTGGATTGCTTATCGCTTATTACACAGATTAATTTGTAACCTCTAACAATAGCAGCCAACGCTAAGCCCATACCAGTATTACCAGATGTACCTTCAATTATTGTTCCTCCAGGTTTTAACCTTCCATCTACTTCGGCATCATCAATCATTTTAACCGCCATCCTGTCTTTTACTGAATTTCCCGGATTAAAAGTTTCCACTTTGGCCAATACCAAAGCATCAACTTCCTGAGTTATAGTATTCAATTTTACCAGTGGTGTATTACCAATAGTCTCTAATATGTTTTTTGCGTATTGCATCTTTGAGTGGTTCTATTTTTCTGTTTGTAGTTAGTGGTTAAAAGTACAAAAAACATAAACCAAATTCATTATTTAGTTATGCTTTTAACTATTATCTAAACATCTCTGGGAAAGCTTGTTTTGGTGATTTACCCACTAATAATTTAACCTTAGAACGTAAAAAACCTAAACCATAACCAAAAAACATTACCAATGTTGCCCAAATACTTAAAAACGCAACGACTATATTCTTGCTTTTAATAAAGGAGTCTAATAAAATAAGTATTAAATAAATTGAGAATAAAGAAATAAACCATTTAAAATTAAAAAGTAGACCAATTGTTGATAGAATAAAGCCAATTACAAAAACACTTGGAAACCAATACGTTATTTTGGCTGTGTTTGGGTGCAATTTATTTAAGATAGGTCTTGCAGCACCAAAATTAAAAGTTTGTTTAAAAAAACTTTTCCAGCTAACTCTTCTCTTATGGTAAACATAGGCTTCTTCAATGAATTGAGTTTCAAAATTGTTTTCCCACAACCTAAAAGTAAGGTTGATGTCCTCACCGAAACGCATAGCGTTAAAACCTCCTGTTTTTTCAAAAGCTCTTTTAGACAATCCCATATTAAAACTTCGGGGTTGGAATTTTTTTAAGTTTTTATTTCCTCTAAGTCCTCCTGTGGTTAAAACAGAAGTCATGGCATAATTTATTGCTTTTTGAATTTTGGTAAAAGATGTATGTGCTGCATCCGCACCTCCATAAGCATCTGTAAAACTATTAGAAAGTCTATCTGAAACAATTGCTAGATAGTTTTCTGGTAAAATACAGTCTGAATCTAAAATGATAAAATAATTGCCGTTGGCATGTTGCATACCAAAATTCCTGCTTAAGCCTGGGCCTGAATTGTCTTTGGTTAAATAGTTAATATCAAATGCATCCTTAAAACTATCAACAATATGTTTAGCAGTTAAATTAGAACCATCTTCTATAACTAATACCTCAAAATCTTCTTTAAAATGTTGTGAAGCAATGCTCGACAATAGTTCGTCAAGTTCATCTGGACGATTATAAACTGGAATTATTATAGAAAAGTTAAGATTCAATTAATCATTTTTTAAAGCTCAAAGGTAAGAAATGCAATTGTAAATTATAGGTATAAAAAAAGCCCTCAAATTGAGAGCTTTTAGAATATAATTTAAATGTAATTATTTTTTAAGGATTTTAAATGTTCCGCTACTACCTCCAACATAAGCTTTTACAAAATAAGTTCCTGCAGGTAAATTATTTAAATTTAAATCAGCTTGTACATCATTCTGATTTACTCGCATAATTTCTTTTCCTAAAATAGAATATAAACTAACTTGTTGAATATTCTCATTAGCTCTCATTTTTAATACTTTATCAACCGGGTTTGGGTAATAGGTAAATCCTTTATCCAAAATTTTATCAATTGATAAGGTCGAAGATGTTATAGCAAGATCAAAAGTTCCTTCAGAATTATCTACTGTTCCACTTGGATATGCTATATTAATATAATAAGTTGTACCATTCGTTGAGGCGAAAGTTACACTTTCAATAACGTCTATCGTACCAATATTACTATCATCAACACAAGTAAAAGTACCACAAGACCCTGTGTAAACAGTTATTCCTAAATCCCAAGAACTAGGAGCTGCCGTTACTGTAATATTACCTCCATCACCTATCATTTTAAACCAAACACCGTCGTTCATATCTACGCAGCCGGTAGCTGAGATAAAACCAGCATTATTTGTTGCAGAAGTGGCGTCGTAATTTGCATTGTGTGGTAAACTACTGATTACATCAGCATTAGCACAATCGTCATTAGTTGGTGCAGATGGCATTGTACCTACACAAACATCAAAAGTTGTAGTAGCACCACTGGCAGTTGAATTACTGTAAACTCTAATAAAATAGGTATTACCAGCTGTAAGACTGCTTAAATCAACACTTTCTGGATCACTACAATAAATTGGCGTATCAGAAGCCGTGGTTGGACAATTACCGGATACTCCTCCGTTAAAAACATTCATATATAAGTCAGAAGTACTACCAGCTATATTCGATAGTTGAACTTTATGTGATGCGTCTGTAGCAACAAACTTAAACCATACATCATCATTAGCTTTTGTAGCAACACTAGGACAACTACCTGTGGCACCATCAGATGCCAAAGAAGATGCAGTAGCATCTACCAATGTTCCTGCAGTAACAGTTCCACATAAATAATCTGTATTTACTGTTAAAGTTATAGCATTGGCACAATCGTCATTAGCAGGTGGAGCAAATTCGCTTGCATTCACTTGCGATAATCCTGTAAACACTAAGAAAAACGCGATTATTAATCCGTATGTAGTTTTTCCTTTCATCATTTCATTTTTTGATAGGTTGATAATACCTGATAACGCATATTTTCTTAAAAAATTATAAAAAAATGCAATAAAAATGATAATTGTAAAAAAGCAACTAATAAAGGGTTTATCAAACGATTATTCCTTCATAAAATAATCCATAACTGACTGACTAACACCCATATTAGAAAAACCTCCATCATGAAACAAATTTTGCAATGTTACTTTCTTTGTCAAATCAGAAAATAAAGAAATGGTATAATCTGCACAATCTTGGGCAGAAGCATTACCTAATGGTGACATTTTTTCGGCATATGCAATAAAACCATCAAAGCCTTTAACACCCTGCCCTGCGGTAGTTGGAGTAGGTGATTGTGAAATAGTATTAACCCTTACTTTTTTGTCAGTTCCAAAAAAGTAACCAAAACTTCTGGCAATGGATTCTAAATAGGCTTTGTTGTCTGCCATATCATTATAATCGGGAAAAACACGTTGTGCCGCCATATACGTTAATGCAACAATAGAACCCCATTCGTTCATTGCATCTTGTTTATATAAAATGTTCATTACTTTGTGGAATGAAACTGCTGAAACATCCCAACCTTTGGTAGTAAAATCGTAATTTGATTCTGTGTAATGTATTTTTTTTCTGACATTTACAGACATTCCAATAGAATGCAATACAAAATCTAGTTTTCCGCCTAAAATTTCGGTAGATTTTGTAACTAAATTTTCTAAATCTTCTAATGAAGTGGCATCAGCTGGTATAATTTCAGAACCTGTTTTTTCAGCTAACTTATTAATTTCGCCCATTCGCATAGCGATTGGGGCGTTGGTCAAGACAAATTTTGCACCTTCTTCGTGAGCTCTTTCAGCAGTTTTCCAAGCTATGGAATTTTCATCTAAAGCACCAAAAATAATTCCTCGTTTTCCTTTTAATAAGTTATACATATTTAGATTTTTTAAGGTTTTACAAAATTAATGAATATTTTAAATCAATACTATGCATTATTGATCTAGTAATTGTTTTGCATGTACAACGGCAGTCTCTGCAATATCTTTTCCGCTCAGCATCTCTGCCAATTCCTGAATTCTTTCCGCTTCAGATAACTGTTTTATGTTAGTAGAAGTTTTTTTATCCTTATCCGTTTTATACACTTTAAAATGATATTTTCCTTTTGCTGCAATTTGAGGCAAATGTGTAATGGCAATAACTTGCATCTCTTTACTCATTGCTGACATAACAGTAGCTATTCTATTTGAAACTTCGCCCGAAACACCAGTATCTATCTCATCAAAAATTATAGTGGGTAAACTGGAATAATTACATAAAATGGATTTTACCGCTAACATAATTCTGGACATTTCACCACCAGAAGCAATTTTCTTCAAGGTTTCAAAACTACTCCCTTTATTTGTGGAAATTAAAAATTCCAGTTCATCTTTACCATTACCAAAAAAGGTTTCGCTTTTTTTAAGGTTAATTCTAAAAGAAGTATTAGGCATTTCTAATTTATTCAGTAACGCCTCCAATTGTTTAATTAATTCTGGAATTGCTTTCTTTCTGTTGCTATGTAAAATTTCCGAACTTGAATTTAACTGTTTTTCTACTTCTAAAATTTCACTTTGTTTTAACTTTACAATTTCATCTGCATTTTCAACGGCACTTACTTTTACTTCTAAAATTTGTTTTTTCTCTAATAAATCTTGAATGGTATTTACTTGGTGCTTTTTTTGCAAATTGTACAGCAACTGAAGTCGATCATTATATTTTTCAATTTCCTGAGGACTGTAATCTATACCATCGTTACTGTTCTCCAATTCGTTTGAAATATCTTCAAAGTCAATTTTTAAACTTGCAACCCGTTCTGATAAATTTTCATATACTTTGCTGTACTTCCTCAATTTTTGAAAAATACCAGCATATTTTTGTAAGCTATCACTTAGGCCAACCTCTTCAATATCAACCAACTGCTTAGCTTCTGTTAAGAGTAATTTAATTTCTTCAACATTATTCAGTTTTTCTAACGTTTCTTCTAAAAACTCCTGCTCATCTACTTTAAAATCAGCATCAATTAATTCATTCAGCAGAAAAGAATTATAATCGTGTTGACTTTGAGCTTCCGTTTGACGGTTTACTATTTCTTCTAGTTCTTTATTTAGTTTTTTATAAAGCACCAAACCTTTCTTGTAAGAAATTAAGGTCTTTGAATTATCCGCCAAAGCATCAATTACCAAAAACTGAAAAGCATTATTTGCCAATTGCAATGTTTGATGCTGCGAATGTACATCAATCAATTTATCGCTAAGATCGGTTAATACAGAAAGTGTTGTTGGTGTATCATTAATAAAGGCACGTGATTTTCCACTCGGTAAAATTTCACGTCTAATGATAGTTTGTGGTTCAAAGTCTAAATCGTGTCCCTCAAAAAAAGATTTTAAATTGAATTTATCAATAAAAAATTCACCTTCAATTATACATTTTTCCTCTTCGTTTTTTAGGCTTGATAAGTCTGCTCGTTTACCCAGAATAAGCCCCAATGCTCCTAAAAGGATTGATTTTCCAGCACCCGTTTCTCCAGTAATAATTGAGAAGCCTTTTTGAAAATCTACTTCCAAATAATCAATTAAGGCATAATTTTTAATGGATAATGATGCTAACATAAGTGATGTTAATCTGTTTTAATACTAATGTACTCTAATTAATTACTCTTTAGGTCAAATGCTTGAAATCTTGACCAAAATTAAGTCTTTTTTATTGAATAACTAAAATTTTAATTGCCCGATTGAACCATTTTTAGATGGAATTAGTTCGTAAATATTAGTTGGAAACAATGATTTTTCAACAGTATGAGAAACATAAAGTACGGTTATTTTAGTACTATTAATTAAGGTATTTATTAATTGCGTTACCAACTTTGCATTCTCTTGGTCTAGACCTTCTACAGGCTCATCTAATATTAATAACGGAGGTTGTTTTACCAAGGCTCTAACAATTAGAATTAAGCGTTGTTGCCCTAATGTTAAACTATTAAAGTACGTGTTTTTTAAATGACTCATTTTAATAACCTCAAGCCATTGTGCTACTTTTTGTTGCTGTAAATCCGATGGTTCTCTGTATAATCCAATAGAATCATAGAATCCAGATAAAATCATTTGATTAACAGTATGGTTTCTTTTAAATAACTCCGTTAAATTGGTAGAAAAATGACCTATCTTCTTTTTTAAATCCCAAATACTCTCTCCACTACCTTTCTTTTTGTCAAAAATAGTAATGTTTTGACCGTAAGCTTTCGGATTATCGCCGGTAATTAATGATAAAATAGTACTTTTTCCAGAACCATTTGGGCCAATTAATTGCCAAAACTCCCCTTTCTTAACTTCCCAAGTAATGTCTCTAATGATGGGCTTTTCGTCATAACTGACCGAAACTTTATCAAATTTTACGATGCTTTTACATTGCTCATTAAAAGACAATAACGAACTTGGAACGTCAGATTTAAAAGTATTCTGTATTACCTGTGCGACTTCGTTAATTTCGGATAACTGAAAGGAATTGTCTTCAATGAGCCACTTGTTATTTATAAATGGCAAGAAACTTTCTTTACGATTAGTCAATTGAATTATTGAAATAGTTTTGGACAATTCTAATAGCCTATTTGACAAATCTATTCGCGATTGATGGTCTAAGTGGTCAAAAGGGTTATCAAAAATAATATAATCAGGATCTTGATTTAAGCAATACTCCAAATAGGCTTTACGCCGTTCGCCTGAAGAAAATGTTTTTAATTGTCTATTTTCTGATTGTGTTATTTCAATAGTATGATGTTTATGTTCTTTTTCAATAAAATCGGCAATTGCCAAATCAGAAAACAATATTCCTCTTTGTTTATTAAAAAATGCTAACTGATTGGGAGCATCGCCAGATAAAATCTTTTTTACAAAGCCTTTTTTATTGACTTTATTATTGAGTATTATTCCGAAATGATTTCTCTTTTTCAAAGATTTAATTATTGAATCAATCTACTTTTTTTTCACTTTCAACTCGTTTTAAAGCCTCGGTCGTTGTGTAGTATTTTACAATCATATTGGGCACTTCCCATTTAGGCATAGTGCCTGATTTTAAATATTTTAAAAAGTTTTTGGTTACCTGTTCAAAATGTGCTTCATGCCCGATTTTGTATTTATCGGGTACATTCACCGCGTACGTAAAATCATCGATAGGTTTTAATTCCAATCCAGAATATTTTTTGCCCAAAGTAACGCCAATAGCCTTTTTTAATTGGTTTTCAAAGTCGGCTTTGTCCGTATTTTCGTTTCGCTTAACATAGAGCTGCGGCTTATAATTTTCTTCAGTTCCCTGTTTAATAATTAAATCGGAAGTTGTACCTCTCATTATACTATAATGTGTATCACCAGCTCCTTTAGGAGCTTCAAAATCCCAAATTACAGACGTTTTGGCAACTTTTCCTTTTATTTTATAAAGTATAGAGCCATTGCAATAAATTTTAAGTTTATCCCCTTCAACATCTTTAGTTAAATATTCTGGATAATCGTTTGCTCCCGTAACTTTTTTAAACATTTCTATGCTCAACGTTGTAGCCCAATGTTTCACATTCAATATTTCAATATCGGATTTCTTTAGGGTTTGATTTGGAAAAGCTTCCCACTGAATTAGATCAACTAAATGAGTAGAAACATCAGTCAAGCCTTGTCCACGTTGTTCAGTATCAAAAAACCAAGCGGGTCTAATCAACGGCTTACCAGCAACATTTTTTGAAAAATGATGTACACTTTCTTTTGTAATGGCAGGATTTTCAGGCGTACCATCTATTAATGTTCCAAAAACTTCAGAAATCATAGAAAGTTCTCTTTGCAAAATTGTAGTAATTTCAAACCGTTCCGTCATTACATCGTAAATCAATAACTCTTTAGATTGAGCCCTTTTAAAAGCCTCTTCTAATTCCAAAAACCCTTCAGGATTTATTACTAAAGGTTTATCTGCATAGACATGGATATCAGCATCAATGGCAGCATTAATATAATCTATTTTCTTATTGTTTTTACCCGAAACAACCATCACATTTCCCTTTCTTTCTTCAATCATCTTTTTTAGAAAATCACTACCACGGTAAACCTCTTCTGTCCAATTTGTAGGATTCTTTTCACGATCATTAAACCCATCAATTAGTTTTAAATGATTATCTATATCACTTCCTTCAGGCCCATAAACATATACGGTATCATTAACTCCACTATACATAGACTTTTGAACCAAAGCGGCGTGAAAGTGACCCGGATTCAACGTAATTAAGGTCACTTCTCTTTCTTTTTCTAAAACTTCATTATTTGAGTGTTTATCCATATGTTGTTTATCATTCTTACAAGAAAGAAAAACTAAAAAAAATAGTATTAGCAGATACTTATCAAACTTCATTTTTAAATACCTTTTATATTGTTTACACCATAAGGTTTACGTTGCGGACGTGATAACATCTTATTCGCTTCGTCATCATTAAGGAATCTCTCGGTATCTGGATTCCAATTTAATTTTCTTCCTAATTTCATAGCAATATGCGTTATTAAGCAAACCGAGCAGGCTCTATGTCCAATTTCTACTGGTGAGATTGGAGCTTTTCTACTTTCAATACACTCTAACCAATTGCCATGTTGTTCATCGCTTTTATATAGATGAATTTCATTAGAGCCAATAACGGATTCCAATATTTTTGGATCGCTAGCTGATAACGCTTTTGAACTTTTTTCTTTTGCAACGGGATCAGATGCAGATGCCGTATAAGCACCACGCGATACAAATACCCAGCCATCAGTACCTATATATTTAATACCGTTAGTATAACCGCCACTGGTGTACATGGTTATTCCGTTTTTATATTCTGCTTTTGCCATAAAATCGCCATGAACGCTCCACAATCCTGATTTTGGGAATTCAGCTATAGCTTCAATAGAAATTGGTCCGGTTAATTCGGTATCCATACCCCAAGCTGCAGAATCGTAATGATGCTGCCCCCAACCTGTAATCATTCCTGCACCAAATTGCTCTATTCTTAGCCAACCCGGCCTGCCATATCCTTGTTGTGGATGCACACCAATTTCCGTATAATCCATTAAGGGGGTTTGCCCTAACCACATGTCATAATTCAAATTTGAGGGTACTGGCATTTTAGGTGCTTCAGGTCCTGAAGGATCTCCAGGCAATCCTACCTTTACCGTATGCAGTTTTCCAATTCTACCATTTCTTACTAATTCAGCTGCAATTCTGAATTGAGGCATAGAACGTTGTTGCGTACCTACTTGCAAAATAGATCCTTTCTTTTGAATTATATCACTTAATAACCTTCCTTCTTCTAGGGTTAATGAGGTGGGTTTTTGCAAATAAACATCTTTTCCAGCTAACGCAGCTTCAATAGCGGGTTGCGAATGCCAATGGTCTGGCGTACTAATTACAACAGCATCAATGTCCTTGTTTTTCAACATATCCTTATAGTCACCGTACATCTTAACATCCACAGCTTTATTACTACCCGTTTTTTTGCGGTAATAGTTTTCAACTAATTCTTTTGCATCCTTCATACGATTACTATCGACATCACAAACAGCAATTAAACGAGCGTTATCATATTGCATTACACCAGGCATATCATGATCTCTAGCTATTCGTCCACAGCCTATCTGACCAATATTAATTTTTTTGTTTGCCGTGGTCTTTCCAAGTATACCTGAAGGTAAAATGGTTGGTGCTAAAAATGTTGCCGCTCCGGCTACTGATGTTTTTTTTATAAAATTTCTTCTTTGCATTGTGTTTTTTTATGGTTCTGTATTTTTCGTATTATTTTTACTTTTTCTATTCTTCAATTTTTAATACCCAAAGTATTCCACCTCTAAGGTGTTTTCTAAAAGTTGGGTCGTCATAGGTTTCTGCGTCATGTCCCAGTGCAGTGTACCACTGCCTAGCACCTTCAAATTTATTTGTCCAACACAGTGGAAAATAATCACCAAAAATGTCATTTGGGTATTCTACTTTATGCTTATCCTCAACCGTTCTTAAATCAGCCGCGAGCAACACATTTATATTCGGATTTAAATTATTGGAATAATAGCATTCATCATCTACTTTCCATACCTCGGGCAAAAACTCAGTCGAAGGATGGTCTTCATCAATTATTGCTACGTCAAACTCTTGGTGAGGAGCATGTCGCACAAATTTACCTCCAACCAAAGCCCAATACCAAGGCCAATCTCTTTCAACCGCATTTGAAGAGTGAATACCAACATAACCACCGCCATTCTTAATGTATTTTTGAAAAGCTTCTTTTTGTGCATCAGTATCAAATACTTCATTATTTGCATTGGAGAAAATAATGGCATCGTATTTTTTTAAATTTTCATCTGTAAAAAGAGTAGGGTCTTCACTTGCTTCAGCTTTAATATTTTCAGCCTTACAAATTTCTTTTAATGCTTTGATGCTATTGGGAATATTTTTATGGACAAAACCTTTTCCGTTTTTGGTATAAATCAATACATGCTTTTCATCTTGTGCATACATATTTATTATGGCAAAAACACATAAAACTAGGAGTACTATTTTTTTCATGATTAAATTTTTCTATTTCTTAGAAATTATATTAATTTTTGGTGGATTGACAAAGCCGTGCCATGCTATTTCAGCCTGCTCAACACTTAAAGTACCATCAAATATAAGCATTCTGTATTTTAAACTGTATGTTTTTTGACTTTCAAGCTTCCAATCTTTATGACGAATAGGACAAAATTCAAAAAACATGTCACCCCTTCCTTCATTAGCATCTATAGGCCACACTCGCATAGGTTCGGGAAAATGTTTGTTTTCTTTATGACTCATAAAAAGGATTCCACCTTTGCCTGATTTTTTGTTGGTTGCACCTTCAATAATTGCCCAGCTAGCCGAAGTTCCATCAGCATTACTACGGTCTTTTTTTTCAGAAGTGAGTACTCTAGTATTGTCTTTGTTCCACAACTCTGTAGCTCTAAATCCTATTCCTCCACCGTAACGATACGCATCTAAAAGAATTCCATTTTTTAATGGGCTATTGATTTTGGTAGTGTAGTCAATTAACCAAGGTTTGTTATCGCCTAAATTCCAAGCTCGTATTTCAAGGTTTTCATTAATGGCTACACTATTTTTATCAGTAGCACCAAAATCAATATGCTCTTGTAATGCGGTAAAGCTCGTATAAATATCACCTTGAGTTTTATTTAAAAAATCTTTAAACAATACGGTACCCTGTCCTTCACCTAAATTCCAAAAATCTACATGACGATTATCAATTTTAGTTTTAGTCCATGGCCCCCAAATTCCATAATGATGATAATGATCTGGTGGGTGAATCCTGGTCAGCACTTCTCCTTCTGGTGTCCATAAGGGGTGAATAAATCCTGATTTTTTATATAGGGAGTCTATACCTTTAGGAGGATAAACCATTTTATATTGGTAATTTAAAATTGGTTGTTTTTTATAGGATAATTGCAACCCTCCATTAATAGTCTGTAAATTGATTTGCTGAGCAGATAACTTTTTCCTTCTTTTTATAAGAGCAAATTGACGTACTGTATTTTTAGGAGTAAACCCGTTCAAAATAAACCACAGCTCCCCTGTTTCTTTATTTATTTGCATATCCAACACTATTCTATCATTGGAAAGTTCAATCAATTGCAAATTATCAGCTATAGTAAGGACTTCTTTAGGTAATGAAGTAACAGCAACTGGACAATCTGTACGATTATATGCTCCGCTTTCCACTTCGAACCTAATTAATTCTTGAGCAGGTAAATAAATGTAAAACAGTACTGTTACTATAAAAATAATATGTTTCATGTGTCTATTTATACAAACCAGTGTTTCCTTGTTCTAGCAAAGGCAATAATTCTTGCACAACTTTGGGATTTTCTTTGGCTATATTTTTTGTTTCTAATGAATCATTTTCATGATCGTAAAGTTCAACTACGGGTTTTTGTTTTCTATAGTATTTGGTCAAACGATATTGTTGGGTTCGCATAGAAATACCATTTTTAAAATAACTATAGGCTACATCATCTTTATTCATGTCCTTGTCTTTCTCAAAAATAGTTGCAAAACTTTCACCATCCACATTATGTGGCAAATTGATATTACATAATTCTAAAATTGTAGGATAAATATCAACCGTTTCTTTAATTGTGAGGGTTTTTCCACTTTTTCTATTGGGTACTTTTATAATCAACGGACTTTTTAATGCTCTTTCGAACAAGGTGTGTTTTCCCCAAACTAAATGATCTCCCAAATGCCACCCATGGTCGCCCCAAAGAATAATGATAGTGTTTTGATCAAGGTTAAGGCTTTTTATTTGATTGAGCACCTTTCCAATTTGTGCATCTACATAGCTTACTGCCGCATAATAGGCATGGTTTATTTTTTTTGCATAATCATCACTCAATTGATTATTCAAACTGGGTTTTTCATCAGATAACTGATAACTTTTAAATTCGCCACTGTTTTGTAGGCTTTCCAAATCAACACCTTTAGGTATATACGGATTTGTTGACAATGGTATTTCTTCCCTGTCGTATAAATCCCAGTACTTTTTTGGAGCGTTAAACGGCAGATGAGGCTTAAAAAAACCTACACCCAGAAAAAAAGGTTGTTCTTTGTTTTTTAATTCTTTTAATTTAGCAATCGCTAAGTTCGCTGTCAATCCATCGGGGTAACCGTCATCATCAACTTTACCCGCTTCATAGGGCTTAACTTGCTTCTTTAAACTCTGTCGGTTTTCTCCATCAGCATATCCAAAAAAGGCGTTCCACCCTGTTTTCCATATCCCACTGTCAAAAAGAAATTCGTCCCAACTGTATGGCATTTCTTTCTTTGTTGATGGAGTTTCCTCATAACCATAAACCAAACCATCAACAGAATGGCTTATTTTACCAATACCAACAGTATAATATCCATTTCTTTTTAATTGGTGCACAAAAGATTCTGGCAGTTCAGATTCTTGCTTATTTGCAATTTCGGCTACAAATACATTGTTTGACAAATGACTTTTCTTTTTAGGCCTAAGACCTGTTAAAAGACTAAACCTAGAAGCTCCACAGGTGGGTACTTGTACATAATGATTTGTAAAAACCATACCCTCTGAAGCCAGTTTATCAATATTGGGCGATTTAACAACAGCGTTCCCATAACTACCTAGTTCAGGTCGCAGATCATCAACTGCAATAAATACAACATTTGGCTGTTTGGAAGCTTGTACCGTAGGCTCATCTTTCTTTTGGTTATTGCCACAACTACTTAGAACTAGTATTAGACAACAACATAGAAGTTTTTTTGAAGCTGATTTAAAATTCAAATTACTTATTTATAAAAGGGTATGCTGTAAAGTTATTAAATTTTTCCCTTTTTAAATAACATTAAATTTTAATCTTATCCCATTTATCACTATATGTGGGATAAATTTTAAGTAAAGTCTCTTTAAGTTTAACCGCATTTATACGTGGGCCACCTGAAAATATATCAGCAATTTCATCAGATTTAGTATCCATAAAAACACGCAATAAAAATGCATTTGGCCGCGTATTGTAAATGGTATTTAAAGTGAGAACGGCATCGCTAATATTGGTTTTGGCTTTCTTTTTATCATCGTTCATCATATCTAATCCATTTAAATGATAATTGTACATAGCCGTTCTGTAGGCTTTATAAGTAGGCGATAATAAATTTTCATTCAACTGATATCTAGTATTATTACCATCAATTCTGTTCCAACCAGAAAAACCACCTTGTTGAGCTAAATTAACCACTTTTTCAGCTTTTTTATGATACTCTTCACCACCATTAAGTTCAAATGTATCCGCATCAATACCTAAAACGGTATACACATAAAAAGTAAGAATTGAAACCAAATTAGATTCAAAACTATTTTCGTTGTATATCAAGTTTTGAAATTCGGTGTAATTAAACGTTAAATTATTGTCCCTATAATTAAAAATTGGGGTTTGATATGTAGAGTTGTAAACAGGTCTTGAAGCTACAATAGAAATATTACCCTTAAATTCATTTGAAGATGGCTGTTCTAAAATTGTCAACGTAATGGCACAACTTACCCGCTCTTGCGGTTTATAACTTTTATCGGTCCATTTTGTATTATTAAGATACTCTGAAATTGAAGCCTGAAGATTATCATACAATTGCTTATTACTGTTTTGTATTTGCTCAGAATTTACAATTACTAAGGCATTCAATTCTTGCCCGTTAATTTTTAAAAACGAACATAAAACTAAAATAAACAATAAACTACGCATTATATTTTTTGAGTATTTCATTAAAAATATCTTTAGCCACTTCTGTTTTCGACTTCGTGTCAAACTTTTGACAGTTATCATTAGTATCAATAATAGTTATTTTATTTGTCGCTTTTTTAAAACCCGCTCCTTCGTCGTTTAGAGAATTCAACACTATTAAATCTAAATTTTTTCGTTTTAACTTCCCTTTTGCATTTTCCAACTCATTAGAAGTCTCTAAGGCAAAACCAACCAAAAATTGATTTTCTTTTGCTTTTCCCAAAGAAGCTAAAATATCTTTTGTCGGCACTAACTTTAGGCTTAATTCAGCATCTTTTTTCTTAATTTTATCCGATGCCAATTTACTAGGTTTAAAATCAGCTACAGCAGCAGATAAAATTGCTATATCGCAAGATGCATAATATTGATGCACTGCATTATACATTTCCTCAGCATTTGTAACATCTATTCTCTGTATTAACGAATGATTTACGGTTTCATTGGACGGTCCAGAAATTAAAATAACCTCAGCTCCCAAATTTGCAGCTTCCTTAGCCAGTTCAAAACCCATTTTACCAGAGGAATGGTTACCAATAAATCGTACAGGATCAATAGCTTCATGTGTAGGACCAGCTGTTATCACTACTTTTTTATTGTGTAACGGCAAACCTGAAAGTATATCTTTTTCAATAAACGCAAGGATGTTTTCTGGCTCCGCCATCCTACCTTCACCTTCTAAGCCACTTGCCAACTCGCCACTTTCAACGGGAATCATAACATTACCAAAACTCTCTAATTTTTGTAAGTTTTCTTTGGTGGATGAGTGTTTGTACATGTCTAGATCCATTGCTGGAGCAAAATAGACTTTACATTTAGCCGATAAATAAGTCGCCAATAACAAATTATCGCAACTACCATTTGTCATTTTTGACAAGGTATTTGCAGTTGCAGGGGCAATTATAAAATAATCTGCCCAAAGGGCTAATTCAACATGGTTGTTCCACAGTTCGTTTTCCTCTTCTTTATCGTAAAAAGTAGAATAAACCGGATTTTTAGAAAGTGTAGAAAGTGTAAGCGGAGTAACAAAATCTTTAGAAGCAGGAGTCATAATTATCTTAACATGAGCTCCTGCTTTTATAAAAAGTCTAACCAAATAGGTGGTTTTGTAAGCAGCAATTCCTGCGGTTACCCCCAACAGTATTTTTTTACCGCTTAAAACCGACATTATTCCTTAGGTTCAGTTTCTTCTTCAGGATTTCTATAATAAATATCGCCATCTAACCATTCTTCAACTGCAATTGCAGTAGGTTTAGGTAGTTTTTCATAAAACCGAGAAACTTCAATTTGTTCTTTATTTTCAAAAACTTCTTCTAAGCTATCATTATGTGTAGCAAACTCCTCTAATTTATCAATCAATTCCTTTTTAAGGTCTTCATTAATCTGGTTTGCTCTTTTCGCCATAATTGAAATAGACTCATAAATATTATGAGTTGGTTCTTCAATTTTAGACCTATCATAAGTTACAGTAGTAATAGGTGCTTCAGAATTTTTATAATCCATTGTCTGTATATTTAGCGTATAATTCTTTTGTTTTTTCTAATTCTTTATTTAAATCTTCTGATTTAGAAGAAAAATCTTTTAATCGTTTAGATTCAGGAAAACTCTTTTCCAATCTATTATAAGAAGCTATTGCGTTTTCAATACGCTCTTCTTTTTTTGTTATAACACTATTTGTTGCTAATTCATAAGCTGACAAAAACTTATATGCCAATGCTTCCTCCTTGAATTCAGTACCAAAATTATCTTCAATAAAAATATCGAACGCCATAATAGCAGCTTGGTACTTTTGTGTTATATAGTATTGTTTAGCAATATTAAATTGTTTCTTTTCTAACCTAGTAGCTAACTCATCATAATATTTATTAGCTTCTTCAAGTTTATCCGATTGCGGAAATTTATCAATAAAATTTTGAAGGGCTGTTAACGCTTTATGGGTATTTGCTTGATCTCTACTTGCTTTTGGAGAAGATAAGTAATAACTATGTGCTGCTAAAAATGTAGCTTCTTCAATTTTTGAACTCGAAGGATAATTACCGATAAATCGTTCAAAATAATAAGAAGCCAATTCGTAACTTTTAGTTTTGTAATTTGCTTCACCAACCATAAACTGTATACGTTCCATTTGTGGTTTGGCACCATATTTAGGAATTACCTTTTCAAATAAGTTAATGGATTTATTGTATTTGCCCTCTTCAAATAACTGAGTAGCCATTTTATATTGATCTTGAGTTGTGCCTTTATTCAACACCTTTTGGTATTCGCTACACGCTGTAAAGGTCAAGCCAATTACTACTAATAAACCAAGTTGTTTTATTCTAAACATTTTGCAAAAGTACTTATTTAAAACTAATTAATAAAAACTATTTTTTAATAGCTTAAGATGTAGCCATTAATAATAAAAAACAAATGTAAAATTTGTTAGCTAAATGTTAAGTTTACGATTACTAAAAATATGTTAATAGTACAAAGTACCTAGTACTAAGGTTCTATTTGAACTGAAGATTGTACGGTGAGTTGTTTTATATCGTTATCAAATAGATACAACCCTCCTTTGTCATTACCAATAAGGTTAATTTTATCAAGAATTGTTCTAGCTACCGCTTCCTCTTCAATTTGTTCGGCTACATACCATTGCAAAAAGTTATGAGTAGCATAGTCTTTTACTTCTAAGCAAATGTGTACCAAATCATTAATACTTTTGGAAACGTGAACTTCGTGCTTAAATAAAGTTTCAAACATTTCTTTAAACGATCCGAATGAAGATGGTGGTGCTTTTAATTGAGAAATTTTAGCGTGACCACCCCTTTCATTTATATATTTAACCAACTTAAGCATGTGCATTCTTTCTTCATCAGATTGGGCGTACATAAATTCAGCAACACCTTCCAGTCCTTTTACCTCGGCCCAAGATGCCATTGCTAAATAGATCTGAGAGGATTCCGCTTCAACGGTTATCTGTTCATTTAATGCTTTTTCAACTTCTTTTATCAACATTATTTATCTCTTTTAGTTAATTAATATTCGTTGATAAAGGTACTAATTTTTTCTTGTAATTCATAACTTGCTTCAACTAGTGGTAGCCTTACAAAAGGTTCGCAAATTGAACGTTTTTTTAACAGAGCTTTGATACCTGCAGGGTTTCCTTCTTCAAAAATATAATCAATACTATCCATTAGTTTAAAATGTAAACCTGAAGCCTCTTTGGTTTTTCCTTCTAAAGCCAATTTTATCATCTTAGAAAAATCACTGGGAATACCCTGTCCGATTACAGATATAACGCCAGCCCCTCCTGTTAAGGTCATTGGTAACGCTACCATATCATCACCAGAGATAACCAAAAAGTCTTCAGGTTTATTTTGCAACAATCGAAACGCCTGATCCATACTACCGGCTGCCTCCTTTACACCAATAATATTGGAAAAGTCTGAAGCCAATCTTAAAACTGTTTCCGGAGTCATATTTGCTCCTGTTCTACTTGGTACGTTGTATAATATTAATGGTTTAGGACTTATTGTCGCAATCGCTTTAAAATGCTGATAAATGCCTTCTTGTGTGGGTTTATTGTAATATGGAGAAACAGAAAGAATGGCATCAAAGGCTGACAAATCCGATTGTTGAATTTCATTTATCACAGATTGCGTATTATTGCCACCAATTCCTATAACCAAAGGCAATTTTCCGTTATTAACCTCTACAACCGTGCTGATTACTTTTTGCTTTTCTTCTTTTGATAAGGTTGCAGGCTCTCCAGTAGTCCCCAAAACTACTAAGTAATCAATGCCGTTATCAATCTGAAAATTAATCAGTCTTTTTAATGCATCAAAATCAACAGATTTATCTGCTTTAAAAGGAGTTACCAAGGCTACGCCTGTACCATAAAATTCCGTCATTCTATTAAATTAAAAATCTGTAAATACTTTGCCAATTCATCGTTAAAAACATCAATTTTATTACCCTCGACAGCTATGGTAAAATCATACAAATTTTGTAATTCTTCATTAGCAAAACTTACTTTAAATTTTGCCCTAGAACGCATTGTCAATATGTTTGTGTAAACACTAGTGTGGTTACAGTAATTAATTAACATATCGTAATCCTCATTTACAAAATCAACTACGTTTGGTGCTTTTGGCTTACCATACATACCCAAATCTTTTTCTGAAAATGTATTGTAATGCTGTGTAACAAAATCGTCTTTAAGGTTTTCAAAAATGATAATTTCTAAACTTTTATGAGGCATTTTTAATTTTTGGCTCAAGTTTCTAGAAATATCATAGCCCCCAAATAATCGCGAATCGGCCAACACGCCAATTTTATTAATCTTATTTGGAACATTATCGTTTGTACTTTGTAATCTTTTTAATTGTTTTTGATAATATTGATTGGCTGTTTTCTTTTTTAAACCTTTAAAATTCATTGCTTTTAACAATTGTAGTGTAAAATTAGTAAATCGGGTTTTAATCTTATGGTAATGTATTCAAATTAAACGAATAATTTATATGCGTTAGTATTTAAA
Organism: Aureibaculum sp. 2308TA14-22; assembly: GCF_040538665.1. Lineage (NCBI taxonomy): Bacteria > Pseudomonadati > Bacteroidota > Flavobacteriia > Flavobacteriales > Flavobacteriaceae > Aureibaculum > Aureibaculum conchae. Next base: position 880,437 of record NZ_JBEWXT010000001.1, on the reverse strand, counting down.
CAAACACAATAATTAACCAAAGCCAACAAAACCTTAAATTTAAAGTACTTCGCCCGATTCTTTCAGCTTTTCAGCGTTTTCGGCAAGTTTCAACTCTTCTATAATTTTATGAATATCACCATTAATAATATTGCTAAGATCATACAAGGTTAACCCTATTCTATGTTCGGTAACACGACCTTGCGGATAATTATAAGTTCTGATTTTTGCAGATCTATCTCCACTGGAAACCATACTTTTACGTCTAGCAGAATCTTCGGCCTGTTTCTTGGCTAATTCCGCTTCGTATAGTCTAGAGCGTAAAACTTTTATCGCTTTTTCTAAATTTTTATGTTGCGATTTTTGATCTTGACACTTGGCCTCAATACCTGTAGGAATGTGTTTCAATTGAATTGCCGAATACGTAGTATTTACACTTTGCCCGCCTGGCCCTGTAGATGTAGTTCTTATAATTTTTACATCTTTCATATCGAGTTCCACATCAAACTCTTCAGCTTCTGGCAACACCATTACCGTTGCAGCAGAAGTGTGAACTCTACCTTGAGTTTCAGTTTGTGGTACGCGTTGTACACGGTGCACACCTGCTTCAAATTTCATATCACCATATACATCTTCACCAGAAATACTAAAAATAACTTCTTTAAATCCACCTGATGTACCTTCACTAACATCAACTAACTCAGTTTTCCAGCCTTTATCAGAACAGAATTTAGTATACATTCTGTATAAATCTCCTGCAAAAATACTAGCTTCATCTCCACCAGTACCTGCTCTAATTTCAACCATTACATCTTTAGCATCTTCAGGGTCTTTAGGTATTAGCATAAGTTTTATATCCGCTTCTAACTTCTCTAATTTCTCTGAAGCTTCACTTAATTGTATTTCTGCCATTTCGGTCATTTCAGCATCAGAACCATCATCGATAATTTCCTTTGCTTCTTCTACTCTGCTCAATATGGTTTTATATTCTTCACCTTTGTCAACAATCGTTTTAAGGTCTTTATATTCTTTATTAAGTTTTACATACCTCTTTTGGTCTGTGATAATATCTGGTTGGATAATTAAATCAGAGACCTCATCAAAACGTTGTTTTACAATATTTAATCTTTCTAACATCTGCTGTGTTTTATGATGTCAAATCTAATCAATTTTTACGATTAATTTTAATAACCAAAAAATTCTATATCTAAATTATTTAGAATATATCTAAATTATAAAAGGTATAGCAATATCTATTGAATTTTAAGGTTAAGAAGTTATTATTTAACTAAATTTACACTTGAATTTAAAAACTAAAATTATGAAGAAATTATCAATATTATTTATTGCTCTATCAATGATAGTTGCAAGTTGTGGTGACAAAAAGAAAGAAGAAGTTAAAAAGGATGTTGAAACTGTAAAAGAGGAAGTGAAAGAAACAACTTCTACCGATGCAGCTTCTGATAAAGACGCTCAAATAGCCATGGGTAAAAAATTGTTTACTGAAAAAACATGCGTTGCTTGTCACGCCATTGATAGTAAAACTGCCGGTCCTTCAGTAAAAAACATTATAGAAATTTATGATGAAAAAAAAGGTAATATTGTTCAATTTTTAAAAGGTAATGCTGACCCAATTGTAGATACTGACCCAGGTCAAGTAGCTATTATGAAGGGAAATCTTGACAGTTTTGTAAAAGATATGAAACCTGAAGAATTACAAGCACTTTCTGCATATATGCGTGATGCTGCAAAATAAAAGATCTATTTTTTCAAAAGTTTAAAGCATCCGTTTAGACGGATGCTTTTTTTTGTTTATTTAGATTTATTTGCTGATGCGGCTATTTGCAATTCAAGTCTCTTCATTTCTCTTAACAATGCATTTTTGTCCATTTGCATCCAAGCAAATATTTTTATCATTGCTATTGTTGACCAACATAAACATCCAGCAGAAGTCCATTTTATAAGTTCGTTTGTGTCATCTGTATTTAAAAATTGAATTAAACAGTAAATAAATAAACCGAATACAATTATATTAACAATATTCATGATAATAATTAGCCAACTATTTTTTGTTTTAAATAAACCTCCAAACATTTGTAGCAGGTTTTGTTCATCTAACTCATCATAAAATTGAGCTTCTTCACTTGTCAAAGATTCTTTGATAATTTGGTCTATTTCTTCTTTATTATTTTTCATGATTTCTATTTTTTATTTTTAATTTTAATTTTTCTCGAGCGTAAAACAATCTTGATTTTACAGTTCCTTTGGGTAATGATAATATATCTGCTATTTCATGTAAAGTATACTCTTGAATGTAAAAAAGGCGTACTACAATTTGCTGTTGTTCTGGCAACTCTTTAATACAGTTTATAACCATTTTGGAAGTAGCATGACTATCAGAAGTAGTATTATAATTATTGCTTTTACTATATTCATTTGTCTCATTAGCTGAGTGTTTATTTTCTTGATATTGATATAAATTGAATTCTTCTTTTCTATTTTTTCTCAAATTATCAAGCGATTTTCTTATTACTAGTTTTAAAGCCCAACTCCCAAAATTATTTGGGTTTTTTAATGTGTGTATTTTTTTTAAAATCACACTCCAACTTTCTTGAACAATATCTTTGGCCAAATCGGCATCTTTTACATACCAAAATGCCTGATTATATAATTTAGAATGCCATCTCTTTACCAATAAAGCAAATGCTTTTTTATCTCCTGCTTTGAATTGCAGAACTAAAAGTCCGTCAAATATTTTTTCAGGTTTGTTCATTCTTGATTTCTACCTTTAAGACGACCCGTTTTAAGAAAGGTTCAATTTAAAAGTATAGATTTTAAAAATAACTCAAATAAATCAACTAATTATAAGTCTCTATTTTTATTTAATTCAATTAATAATTAGGAAAATTAAGCCTCTTTTTTTTAATAATTAATTTTTATTATCGTAAATTTATAGTGTAATTTTTTAATCACAAATATGCGTTTATCTTTAATTTTTGTTGGTTTTTTATTGATTTGCAGTTGTGCTTCAGATAAAAAATCAACTGATAGCAAAGAAAAAGAAGTTCCCAAACGAGGAGAGTTAAGTAGAGATTCACAAATTTTTCTAGGTAATAGGCTTTTCTCGGAAAAAACCTGCGTTACCTGCCACGCAGTAAACAAAACAAAGATAGGCCCTTCAGTAAAAGAAATAATGCGGGTTTATAAGGAAAAGAATGGAGATATAGTTGCCTTTTTAAAGGGTGAAGCTGAACCAATTGTAGATACCACTTCCACCCAAGTTGCTATTATGCAAGATAATATAAACGGTTTTGTTAAAGGATTATCTGATGAAATGTTAAATACCATTGCTACCTATATGATGCATGTTGATGAAATGAATGTTGAATAGTTCTGTTTTCATATTTATTTTTAAAATTTATTCCTAACCAAACCCTTACCTTTGCCAAATGGCAAGAAAAAATAAGCACAAAGTTTTTGAAAATATTGAAGTTCTAGATGCTGGAGCTAGAGGTAAATCGGTTGCCAAAGCACCTGACGGCAAGATTATCTTCATTTCTAATGCCATTCCTGGCGATGTGGTTGATATCCAAACTTTTAAGAAACGTAAAGCTTATTACGAAGGCAAAGCTATTCATTTTAGGACATATTCGGATAAACGTACCGAACCAGTTTGTCAACATTTTGAGCATTGTGGTGGCTGCAAATGGCAGCATATGAAATATGAAGATCAGTTGTTTTACAAAGAAAAAGAGGTTGCCAATAACCTTAAACGCATTGGTCATTTAGAACTGTCAGAAATCACTCCTATTTTCGGAGCGAAAAAGCACTATTTTTATAGAAACAAGATGGAATTTTCTTTTTCCAGCAACCGTTGGCTCACTTTGGAAGAAATTAATTCGGACGTAGAAATTGATAATAAAAACGCATTGGGGTTTCATATTGCTGGTATGTGGGACAAAATTTTGGATATTGAAAAATGTCATTTACAAGAAGACCCTTCTAATTCCATTAGAAATTCTGTTAAAGCGTTTGCCATAGAAAACAACTTGTCTTTTTTCAATCCACGTGAACAGATCGGTCTTTTACGTACCCTAATGATACGTATTTCTTCTACTGGAGAAATTATGCTGGTCATTCAGTTTTATGATGACGACAAAGAAAAACGGGAATTGCTACTAAACTTTGTGGCGGAAAAATTCCCCGAGATCACTTCGCTGCAGTATGTGATCAATCAAAAGGCAAACGATACCATTTACGACCAAGAAATAGTCTGTTTTAAAGGTCGCGACCATATTTTTGAAGAAATGGAGGGCTTAAAATTTAAAATTAATTCCAAATCCTTTTATCAAACTAATTCTGAACAGGCTTACAAACTCTATAAAATAACAAGAGATTTTGCCAACTTATCTGGCAACGAAGTTGTTTATGATCTTTATACAGGTACAGGCACTATAGCTCAATTTGTTTCAAAACAAGCTAAAAAAGTGGTGGGTATTGAAAGTATACCCGAAGCCATTGCTGATGCCAAAGAAAATGCCAAAAACAATAACATAACCAATACTGATTTTTTTGTAGGTGATATGGCAAAAGTATTTACTGATGCCTTTATTTCCAAAAACGGTAAACCCGATGTAATAATTACCGATCCGCCTCGGGACGGTATGCACAAAAACGTGGTAGCACAACTCTTAAAAATAAAAGCTCAAAAAATTGTATATGTAAGTTGTAATTCCGCTACGCAGGCTAGAGATTTAGCCTTGCTCAATGAAAAGTATCAATTAGTTAAAACACAAGCCGTAGATATGTTTCCACAGACCCACCATGTGGAGAATGTTGTACTTTTAGAACTCAGAGATTAGTTATTCCAATTGTGATATAATTCTTATTATATTTACAATTGGTTCTTAAACATAAATTAATATGAGTTCAACAAAAAGATTCCTTTTCCAATATATTTTACTATTTACTACACTCTCCTCATTATTAGTAATATCCTGCGAACCAAAACATGATAAAACAGTTGAAACTAGAGGCGTTTATGGACATCCCAAACCATTATGGGATAAGGGATATAATCTTAATGACCTTGGAATTAATGCCGTTTTTGTTCATGGTGGATCAGTTGATAAAGAGATGGTTGATAGAGCTACGTCCGAGGGAATGAAGGTATTTGCTGAGTATGCCACATTAAACGGCAAAAATTATGTAGAAACACACCCTGAAGCCTGGGCAATAAATGAAAAAGGCGAAAAAGTAGAAGCTGCAACTTGGTTTATGGGAGTTTGTCCTACAGAACCAGGTTTCCGTGAATACCGTTTTAAGCAATTGCGAGATTTATTAAAGTTTGACCTTGATGGTATTTTCATGGATTACGTGCATTGGCATGCTCAATTTGAAGATTCTAACCCCATATTGCCCGAAACCTGTTTTTGTGATGGTTGCCTTAGAGCATTTGCAAAATATTCAGGTCTAGAAATACCAGACGAAATCATATCAAAGAAGTCAGAATGGATACTTAACAACCATGATGAAAAATGGCGTAACTGGCGATGCAAAGTAATTTATGATTGGACATATGAAGTAAAAAGTATTATAAAGGAAATTAAACCAGAGGTACTACTGGGATTATACCACTGCCCATGGGATGATGAAGAATTTGATGGTGCAAGACGTCGGATATTAGGTCTCGATTATGATTTATTAAAAGAAACCGTCGATGTGTTTTCTCCTATGGTCTATCACGCAAAAATGGGAAGAGAGCCCGATTGGGTAAAAGAAAATATAGAATGGTTTAGTAATAAATTAACTATTGGAAAAAATTCTTATCCCAAAATATGGCCTATCATTCAGGCACATAATAGTCCAAGTGTTATTTCCAATGAAGATTTTGAAACCGCCTTAATGGCCGGTTTGGCTGGAAAATCTACAGGAGTGATGATGTTTACAACTTCTGCAGTAGCAGAGGACGAAGGTAAAATAGAAGTTATGAAACGTGTTTATAACAAGTTAAAGAAAAAAACAAAAAACTAATTATTCCAACAATTCAGTAATATCAAATCTTTTAGAATAGTTAGGGTCATAATGTACAAATTCAATTTTACCTTCTTTATCTATAATATAAGTTGCAGGTACTGGCAATACATTGTTGTTTTCGACATTGTATTCCGCTAATCTTTTTTGTGTAGCACTAAAATACTTGGGTACGCTTTTTTCATTGACTTCAAATGCCACTTTATAATTCTCCATTATGGTGTTATCAACATCATGTAAAATAGAAAACGTACTGCCTAGGTTTTTCGCTGTTTCTTTTGTCTTCTCTACTTTTTCAGGAGTTACTACAACAACGGCATACCCCTTTTCAGTTAAGGCATCTAAGTTTTCTTCTAATGTTTTTAAATGCTTTTTACAATAGGGACACCAATTACCTCTGTAAAAAACAAGTATAATTTTATTGTCTTTTAATATATCTGCAGAACTAATTTCATTATCAAACTGGTCAACTCCCGCAATTAAAGGAGCGTCATCACCCACTTCTAAGTGCTCATTATCAATTTGAGAAAATGTGTGAATTGAAAATAATAAAGTAAGTACTATTGCAAAGTTTTTCATGAATTTTATATTTATTTTATCTTGTAGTCGAAAAAAGAATATAGCCTTACAAAAGTATAATATAATAATTAACTATTCATACAAGATAAATATACTTCTTTAAAAAGTCTCTCAAATTATATAACTTTGATAGACTTCGCTTAACAATTAATATAATATAAAAAAAACAAGATTTATTCTACTAGTAATACTCATATTTATTGGGATTAATAGTTGTAAAGAAAAGCAGACAGTAGAAACAACAAATCTTAAAAACGAGTATATAAAAACTGCATCTGGGCTACAGTATAAAATTCTGAAAGAAGGTAAGGGCCTCAAAGCTAAAATCGGTGATGAGGTATTGTTGTACGAAACTACCAGTTATCAAGATGGAACTGAGCTATACTCAAATGAAAATTCCGAGAATCCTATAAAAGTTAAAATCGGTGCTAACCGAGTTACAAAAGGGATTGATGAGGGGTTACGCGGAATGCAATCTGGAGAAATCCGTTTATTGATTGCTCCGCATCATTTGGTAAAAAGAAAGTTTTATCCTGATAATATATCTCCTGACTCTACCCTTGTCATAAAGTTGATAGTAGATAAAATAATAATCAAGCATTGAATTTATAAGAATTCCTTATGTTTTATTAATACCTCATACAACTGCAACCCTGAACTCGGTGCAATAGTAGGTAGTGGTTTACAGTCATTGTTTTCTAAAAGTGATTGCTTTATAAATTCCAAATCAATTTCCCTTTTCCCCAGTTGAAACAACACGCCCATCATCAATCTGATTTGATAGCGTAAAAACCCGCTCCCCTTTACACGCAAATAATAGCTCTTTTCGGGAAAAAAATTAGCGGTATAAACAGCATTCTCAACTATTTCACAGCAGTCAATAATTCGTTTAAAAGTAGTATTGGTTGAAGGTTCTGTACAATACTTATGGAAATAATTTTCACCTTCAAATAGCTGTGCCCCTTGCTTCATTAGTTCAATATTTAGGTCTTCCTCTATGCCCACAATAAAAGGAGCGGCAAATGGATGATTCTTTTTACCAAAAGAAAAGAAATACAAATACTCCTTGATTTTCGGATGTTGAATGATATTAAAATCATTTGAGGTTTTTTCAATTGATAGTCCTTTAATATCTGACGGAAAATTTGAGTTTAAATCCGCCAAAAAAGAAATTTCATCAATCTCCTCATCCACAAAAAGTTGAAAAACATAGCTATTTGCTGAAACTTTTGAATCTGTTCTTCCTACACCTAGGGTCTTATAATTTTTGTGACTAAAAACAAAGGACAGTGTTTTGTCCACCATTTCATGAACGGTTTTGACATTGGTTTGTTTTTGCCAGCCATGAAAACGAAAGCCTAAAAACTGAATAGTAACTATATAGGTTTGTTGAAATTGCATATTTCAAAATTACAAATAGTTGAACTTAGTATCGTCTGTATTTCTTGCAGTTTTTATCCAAAAATTACTATTGAGAGCTATTTCCCCTTCCTCGGAGAGGTTAGAGGAGGTCTTTTTTTTCCAAAAATGTCATTTTTATCATATTATCAATTTTTTTAGAATTATTTTTATACCCCCTATTTTTTACATTAAAAATGTAATAAAAATTATTATTTTAAAATTATACCCCCTGTTTTTTTATCAATATAGTTTAAAAAAATGTAATTTTTAAAATTACACCCTATCATTATGTAAAATTAATTTTTACATTTGACTACTGTAAGACATCATTAATAATTCAAATTAATAAAACTACTATGGAAAATTACAGCAAATTAAAAAACATTACTTATGGTAAAAAAATACTGTTTATTTTTTTATTTCTATCAGGCTTAATTTTGTTTGCACAAAAAGAAGCATCTTTAGTAAAGCCCAGTAAAATTGATATTGGGGTCGGTTTACAATCTAGGTATATATGGAGAGGTCTACAATTAGGTGGAAACAGCCCTAGCATTCAACCGTCCGTTGAGTTTACAGCGGGTAAATTTATATTAGGAGCTTGGGGAGCGTACTCAACTAGAGGTTTTAATGAATTTCAAGAAGCCGATTTATATGTGTCGTATACTCCTATCGAAGCTCTATCGCTTACTATTACCGATTATTTCTTCCCAAAAGAAGGTGCTTATAATAATTATTTCGAACACGGTAACAATACCGGACACGTTTACGAAGCACTTATTTCTTTTAACGGAACTGAAAAAATCCCCATAGGTATAATACTGGCAACAAACTTTGCAGGAGCTATTAAATATGATGAAAATGAGTCCGAAAAAAAAGCATATTCCACATATATAGAAGCAACTTATTCAAAAAAAGTGGCTAACACTGCGTACAGCATATTTGCTGGAGCAGTTTTTGGCGATTATAACAGTTATTACCTAACGGACGGTTCTGGATTCATCAATCTCGGACTAAGTGCTACCAAAGAAATAAAAATTACGGACAATTTCAACTTGCCCATAAATGCGGCATTAACATTCAATCCTGAACAAGAAAATATATACTTGACGTTTGGATGCTCACTTTAAATCTAAAAATATGAAAAAAATAGAAGCAATTATCAGAAAATCAAAATTTATCGATGTAAAAGAAGCATTACATAATGTAGATGTAAACTTTTTCTCCTATTGGGATGTTACTGGATTGGGAAATGAAAAAGAAGCCCATGTGTATAGGGGTGTTAGCTATAGCACAACTGATATTCAACGTAGATACTTATCAATAGTGGTCAATGACGACTTTGAAAAAATCACCATCAATGCCATACTCAAATCGGCAGCAACGGGAGAAGTTGGCGATGGTAAAATTTTCGTATCGGACATAACCGAATGCTATCGTATTAGAACTGGAGAAAAAGGTGGTGAAACTTTAAAGAAAATATCAAAATAATAAAAACCTATGGAATTATTAACAATAAACAACGTATGGATGATGATCTGTACAGCACTCGTATTTTTTATGCATTTAGGATTTTCACTACTGGAAATAGGTATGACAAGACAAAAAAATACATTGAACATCTTATTTAAAAATATATTTATTATTACCGTTGGGCTACTATTGTATTGCTTGGTAGGTTTTAATTTAATGTACCCAAGTGAGTTTAATGGCTTCATAGCATGGCCAAATTTTGGAATTGGACTAGGAGATATGCAGAATTCATTTACTAATGTGGACGGTTCTTTATACGGTGATGGAGGTTATACCTACTGGACAGACTTTCTTTTTCAAGGAATGTTTGCCGCAACAGCAGCCACCATAGTTTCTGGTGCAGTTGCCGAGCGTATTAAAATTGGTCCATTTATGGTATTTGTAATATTTTATGTGGGTATCGTTTATCCTATTGCTGGTTCATGGAAATGGGGTGGTGGATTTTTACAAACCCTTAACACACCATTTTACGATTTTGCAGGATCAACATTGGTTCACTCTATCGGTGGATGGGCAGCTTTAGTAGCTGTATGGTTATTAGGCTCGCGAATTGGCAAATTTAAAAACGGGAAACCACAAGCCATCCCCGGACATAACGTCCCGTTAGCGACAGCTGGAGTATTAATATTATGGTTAGGTTGGTTTGGCTTTAACGGCGGATCCGTACTTTCAGCTGACCCAGGTCTTACTTCTTTAACTTTGGTAACCACTTCATTGGCCGCAGCTTCAGGAGGTGTTTTAGCATTCTTAACTTCAACATTACTCTACAAAAACTATGATTTAACCATGTTTTTAAATGGTATTTTAGGTGGGCTGGTAGCAATTACAGCTGGTGCGGATGTAATGAGCCCTACAAATGCTATCGTTATAGGAAGTGTTGCCGGAACATTTATTGTATTTGGTGTTGCTTTAATTGATAAATTAAAATTAGACGACCCAGTTGGTGCTATTGCTGTACATTTAATCTGCGGTATTTGGGGTACATTGGCAGTTGGCATTTTTGGAGCCTTAGCAGGATGGTCTCAATTCTTTAGTCAATTACTCGGTATTTTAGTTTATGCTGTCTTCTGTATTATTACATCTTTTATTATCTTATTTACGTTAAAGAAAACGGTAGGTATTCGAGTTTCTCAACGCGAAGAACTGGAAGGTTTAGATGTTCACGAGCACGGCATGGATGCCTATCCTGATTTTAGATTAAATGAACATTAATAGAAGATAAAAATTTAAGTCAGTCAGTTTCTGAAATTTACACGGTTAAATGACTATTTAGCCGTGTATTACCCACATCCAAATTATCAATATCACAATTTTAGAACACTAACCATTATCATATTTAAATTTAAATCAGCTAATTTTTATTAGAACTGCATTATTTACATCTAAACCCTTATCTTACTGTGATTTTTATATCATTTTCTTTATTTTTGTAGATATAATTTAATGAAGATGAGAAAACAAGGACTATACTTACCAGAATTTGAACATGAAAACTGTGGAGCAGGATTTATTTGCAACCTTAAAGGAGAAAAAACAAATCAAATTATTCATGATGCTCTGGAAATCCTTGTAAAATTAGAGCATCGTGGTGGTGTAAGTGCAGATGGTAAGACGGGAGATGGTGCAGGTTTATTAATTGACATACCACATGAATATTTTCAAAGGGTATGTAACTTTGAGATTCCCAAGGTAAGAGAATATGCTGTTGGGATGGTTTTTCTTCCAAAAAACAGAAATCAATATAAATTTTGTAAAGATTCTTTTGAAACAGAAATTTTAGCTCAAGGTCTTAGCATTTTAGGTTGGAGAAATGTTCCTGTAGATGCTACACAGTTAGGAGAAATAGCTTTAGCTTCTGAACCTAATATCGAGCAAATTTTTATTGGTAAAACTAAGGATATTGACGAGACAACGTTTAAAGCTAAATTATATATGGCACGTAAAATTACCGAGCATGCCATACGGAAATCAAAAATGTCGCAAAGCGATTATTTTTATTTACCAAGTTTATCAAATACCACTTTAATATATAAAGGTATTATTATGCCCGAAGATATCGGTCAGTACTATACCGATTTACAAGAAAAAGATTTAGTGACACGTTTAGCTCTGGTACACCAACGCTTTTCTACCAATACCATGCCTACATGGGAACTGGCTCAACCTTTCAGGTATATGTGTCAGAATGGAGAAATAAACACATTGCGTGGAAATGTAAGTAGAATGCGAATCCGTGAAGAGATTATGAAAAGTGATGTATTTGGGTCTCAAATCGATAAATTGTTTCCTATCGTACTTCCTGGGAAATCAGATTCTGCCTCTATGGATATGGTTGTAGAGTTATTAACGCATTCAGGCCGTTCGTTGCCCGAAATTATGATGATGATGATTCCCGAAGCATGGGAAAAACATCAGACCATGCCTAAAGAACGTAAAGCTTTTTACGAATACAATGGATGTATTATGGAGCCTTGGGATGGACCCGCATCAGTACCTTTTACTGATGGTGATTACGTGGGTGCTTTATTAGACAGAAACGGATTAAGACCTTCAAGATATACCGTTACTAAAAGTGGCAAACTAATCATGTCTTCAGAAATTGGTGTAGTAGATATTGCTCCAGAAGATGTAGAAAGTCATGGTCGTTTAGAACCAGGAAAGATGTTTTTGGTTGATATGAACGAGGGACGCATCATTAAGGATGAGGAAATAAAAAGCAAAATTGTTTCGGAGAGACCATACAAAGAATGGTTAGATAAAACGAGATTACATTTAAAAGATATACCCTATAATAACGAAACTTGCCCAATTGAAACTATCGACATCAAAACAAGGCAGCGATTATTCAACTATACATTTGAAGACATACAAGAAGTAATCACACCAATGGCAATTGTTGGTAAAGAAGCATTGGGTTCAATGGGTATTGATACACCTTTAGCAGTTTTATCTGACAGACCTCAATTGATTTCAAATTACTTTAAACAATTATTTGCACAAGTTACCAATCCACCGTTGGACGGTATTCGTGAGAAAATTGTTACAGATATTAGCTTGAATCTGGGTAAGGACAGAAATATTTTCAGCATTACAGAAAGACAATGTAGAAAATTAAACATTCAAAACCCTGTAATTTCTAATGCGGATCTTGAAAAAATAAGATCTATTTCTATTGAGAGTTTTAAGGCAGAAACCATTCAAATTTTATATCCAAAAGCACAGGGGCTTAATGGACTTGAAGACGCTTTAGAAGACATCATTAAACAGGTTGAAAAAGCAATTACCAGAAAAACTAATATCATCATTTTATCAGATAGAGGCGTAAATCAAGAGTTTGCACCCATACCAGCTTTATTGGCGTGTTCTTATGTTAATCATCAATTAAACAGATTGCGTAAACGTTCTTATTTTGATATCATTATAGAATCGGCAGAACCTCGTGAACCTCATCATTTTGCTACGTTATTTGGTTATGGTGCAAGTGCCATAAATCCATATATGGTCAACGAAATTATCAGAATGCAAGTAAAAGAAGGTTTTATTACAGGCATGGATGAACAGAAAGCAGTCGATAATTTTAATGCAGCTATCGGCAAAGGGATTTTAAAAGTAATGAACAAAATAGGTATCTCTACACTACAATCGTATAGAGGTTCTCAAATTTTTGAAATTGTAGGTTTTAACTCTCAATTTGTAGAAAAATATTTTCCGTATACCGCTTCTCGGATTGAAGGAATTGGCTTGTATGAAATTGAAAAAGAAATTAATCAACGTTATAAAAATGCCTATCCTGACAATAAAATTGATAAAAAATTAGGGTTAAATATAGGTGGTGAATATCGATGGAGACGTAAAGGAGAACGCCACTTGTTCAACCCAACTACAGTTTCAAAATTACAGCAAGCAGTTCGATTGAGTGACCAAGCGAGTTATGATGTGTATGCCAAAGCAATCAATGAACAGTCAGAAAATTTAATGACAATTCGAGGATTGTTTGAGTTTGATAATTTAAATCCCATTCCTATTGATGAAGTTGAACCGTGGACAGAAATTGTAAAACGCTTTAAAACTGGAGCCATGTCTTACGGGTCAATATCGCGTGAAGCTCATGAAAACTTAGCCATTGCAATGAATCGTATTGGCGGAAAATCGAATTCGGGAGAAGGTGGTGAAGATAGGAAACGTTTTCAAAAAGATGCCAATGGCGATAGCCGTAACTCTGCTATTAAACAAGTAGCGTCAGGTCGTTTCGGCGTAACTTCCCATTATTTGACCAATGCTAAGGAGATTCAAATTAAAATGGCTCAAGGTGCAAAACCTGGGGAAGGTGGTCAATTACCTGGCGAAAAAGTATTGCCTTGGATTGCTGCCGCACGTAACTCAACCCCTTTTGTAGGTTTGATTTCTCCACCACCACATCACGATATTTATTCCATCGAAGATTTAGCCCAGCTCATATTCGATTTAAAAAATGCCAATCGTGAAGCGAGAATAAATGTAAAATTGGTTTCGGAAGTTGGTGTAGGCACAATTGCTGCAGGTGTCGCAAAAGCTAAAGCTGATGTAGTACTTATAGCTGGTTATGACGGTGGTACTGGAGCATCACCACTTACCTCTTTGAAACATGCTGGTTTACCTTGGGAACTTGGTCTTGCAGAAGCTCAACAGACTTTGGTAATGAATAAATTACGAAGCCGGATTGTAGTAGAATGTGATGGTCAGTTAAAAACAGGACGAGATGTTGCCATTGCTGCTTTATTGGGTGCTGAAGAATTCGGATTTGCGACTGCACCATTAGTAGCTTCGGGTTGTATTATGATGCGTAAATGTCATTTAAATACGTGCCCAGTTGGTATAGCCACACAAGATAAAGAGCTCCGAAAAAACTTTAGAGGCACACCTGAGCATGTCATCAATTTCTTCTACTACATCGCAGAAGAATTAAGAGGGATTATGGCTCAATTAGGTTTTAGAACCTTAGCAGAAATGGTAGGTCAAACACATAAAATAAATGCCAATAAGGCCATAAAACATTACAAAGCCAAAGGATTAGATTTATCTAGCATTTTACACAGACCTGCTGAATATAGCCAAATGACCGTTAAAAACACTGAACAACAAGTTCACAATTTGGATAACGTATTGGATTTTGAAATTTTAAAAGACTCTCATAGAGCATTGTACAGAAAAGAAAAAATGACCTTGCGTTACCCCATCAACAATATTAACCGTACAGTTGGGGCTATTGTGAGCAATGAAATTTCAAAAATATATGGACATTTAGGTTTACCAGAAGATACATTAAATATCAATTTTACTGGATCTGCCGGACAAAGCTTTGGGGCATTTGGAGCATATGGTTTAACATTTACCCTTGAAGGAAATACAAATGATTATTTAGGAAAAGGACTTTCTGGAGCAAAATTAATTGTAAAGAAACCTACAAAAGCAGATTTTATAGCTGAAGAAAATATCATTGTAGGTAATGTTTGCTTGTTCGGAGCCGTACAAGGCGAAGCGTATATTAACGGAATTGCAGGGGAACGTTTTGCCGTTCGTAATTCTGGTGCAACTTCCGTTGTAGAAGGAGTTGGGGATCATTGTTGTGAATATATGACCGGTGGAAAAGTAATTGTACTGGGTAAAACCGGACGGAATTTTGCCGCAGGCATGAGTGGTGGTATTGCATATGTTTATGATCCTGAAAACAAATTTGTTAATGGGTTATGCAATACAGAAACTATTGAATTTGAAGAAATTTTAGCAGAAGATGCTTCTAATTTAAAAGTATTGATAGAAAAACACGTACTATATACCGATAGTAAAAAAGGTCAAGAGTTACTTGCAAATTGGGAAACCAGCCTAACTAATTTTGTAAAAGTAATGCCAACTGAATACAAGCGTGCCTTAAAACGCTTGGAAACAGAAGAGCAATTAGTAGAAGAATTAACAATAGCATAATGTCATGGGAAAAATAACAGGATTTAAAGAGTTTGAAAGACAAGATGAAAAATACACACCCGTAAAAGAGCGTATAACACATTATAAAGAATTTACAGTTCCGTTAAGTGAATCTGATTCCAAAAAACAAGGTTCACGTTGTATGGATTGTGGTATTCCGTTTTGCCATAGTGGCTGTCCGTTGGGTAATCTAATTCCCGATTTTAACCATATGGTACATCAAGGCGAATGGAAAAAAGCATCATGGATATTACATGCTACCAATAACTTTCCTGAATTCACAGGACGATTATGCCCAGCACCTTGTGAACAAGCCTGTGTATTAGGTATTATTGAAGATCCTGTTTCCATTGAGAATATTGAAAAAAATATTGTAGAACGTGCTTTTAAAGAAGGATGGATAAAACCACAACCGCCAAAAACCAGAACGGGTAAAACTATAGCCGTTGTAGGTTCGGGCCCAGCGGGATTAGCAGCCGCTCAACAACTCAATAGAGCAGGACATACCGTAACTGTTTTTGAACGCGATGATGCCATTGGCGGGTTGTTGCGTTACGGCATACCGAATTTTAAAATGGAAAAAGGAATTATAGACCGCCGTCTGGCAATTCTTGAAGCAGAAGGTATTACTTTTAAAACCAATGTAAATGTTGGTATAAATTATAGTGTGGAAGATTTAAAAGCATTTGATGCCGTAGTTTTATGCGGTGGTGCAACCGTAAGACGAAGTTTACCAACACCTGGAATAGATGCGAATGGGGTAGTTCAGGCTATGGATTTTTTAACGCAACAGACCAAGGTATTATTTGGTCAAAAAATAAAAAACCAAGTAAAGGCTACCGATAAAAACGTAATCGTAATTGGTGGTGGAGATACGGGTTCTGATTGTGTCGGGACTTCCAATCGCCAAGGAGCGAAGTCTGTTGTAAATTTTGAAATTATGCCCAAACCACCAGGGCATCGTTCACCAACAACACCTTGGCCTTTTTGGCCATTGCAATTGAAAACTTCTTCTTCGCATGAAGAAGGTGTGGAACGCAATTGGCTTATCAACACGAAAGAGTTTATAAGAGACAAAAAAGGAAAACTTACCGCATTAAAAACTATAAATGTTGAGTGGAAAATGGTGCCTGGTCAACGACCTGAACTAATTGAAATTGAGGGTACTGAAAAAACTTGGCCCTGCGATTTGGCTCTGCTTGCACTTGGCTTTACAGGTCCAGAAGCTACCTTAAGCGAAAAATTGGGCTTAGAAACGGATGCCAGAAGCAACTACAAAGCACCAAAATACCAAACCAATGTACCCAACATCTTTGCCGCTGGAGATATGCGTCGTGGACAATCCTTAATTGTTTGGGCAATTTCAGAAGGTAGAGAGGCTGCTAGAGAAGTTGATCTTTATTTAATGGGAAAAACAAATTTAGCAACGAAGGGACAAGGGGATTTATTAACGGCTTAAGAAGGTACGAGGTTAGAGGTGCAAAGTACGAGAAAAAGTTACAGATTTCAGGTTTTTAAGTTTAAGGTTTGTTGGGTTTAAATTATAGGTATGCCCAATAGATTTTTATAAAATCACAGAAATCCTTTATATTTAAGGTTCAAACAACCCAATCATGCTAAAACGAACCTTATTCTTTGGCAACAAATGTTCGCTTACCACAAAATACGAACAGCTCGTCATCAAAAATTCCGAAAAAGAAACAACCGTACCCATTGAAGATATTGGGTATGTTGTTATCGAAAATCAAGAAACCTATATTTCCGTTCCGGCACTATCCAAACTCACGGCAAATAATGTAAGTGTTATTTTTTGTGATGAAAAACACATGCCCAAAAGCATGCTCTTGAATTTGGACGGCCACTATATTCAGCAGGAACATTTTAAAAATCAGGTAAATGCGACCGAACCATTAAAAAAACAATTGTGGAAACAAGTAATTAGGGCTAAAATAAAAAATCAGGCTCAACTTTTAAATGCACAGGACAGAAATTCAAACCCTTTAGAATATTATGCCTCAAAGGTTTTAAGCGGTGATAGTGATAATCGTGAAGGAGCGGCCGCAGCCTATTACTGGAAACATATTTTTGACTTCGATTTTAAAAGAGAACGCTATGGTGTTTACCCCAATCTGTTTTTAAACTACGGCTATATTATTTTAAGAGCAGCCGTTGCCAGAGCTTTATCGGGTAGTGGACTGTTAAACACTTTGGGTATAAATCACCGCAATAAATACAATGCTTTTTGTTTGGCAGATGATATTATGGAACCATTTCGCCCCTTAGTAGATGCCAAAGTAATTGAAATTATGGAAAACTATGATGAAGAAGCGTTGATAACGCCAATAAAGGCCGAGCTTTTAAATATATTGACCCAAACAGTTTATTTTAAGGATAAAAAAAGCCCATTAATGGTAGGGTTATCCACTACCACAAGTTCGTTACAACAATGCTTTTCAGGAAAGGCGAAAAAAATTATTTATCCTAAGTTATGGAATTAAACGGATATAGAATTATGTGGCTATTTGTATTTTTTGATTTACCGACCGATACCAAAAAAGACAGGCGGAACGCACAGCAATTTAGAAAAAACCTGCTCAAGGACGGATTTACCATGATGCAGTTTTCCGTTTATATGCGACATTGTGCCAGTAGCGAAAGTACCGATGTGCACGAAAAACGGATAAAACAATTATTGCCCCCTTTGGGCAAAGTGAGTATTTTACGGATTACCGATAAACAATACGGAAATATCATGAATTTTTGGGGCAGAGCCGAAGCCCCCAAAGACCCTCCGCCCATGCAGTTGGAATTGTTTTAAAAACAAAAATGCCCCAATCTTGCCTTATCACTGCAAAAAAGAAGCATTTTTTTAAACGATATTCTTCAATAAAACCTTAAATATCAACCACTAACGGCACAGCTAATATCGTGAATTCTAATCTTTAATCAAATCGATCAAAGGGAGATTCACAAACACACCGCTTTAAAATTTATATGCGGTGTTTGTAAACCACATTTAAAACAAAAAAATGCCCCAATCTTGTCTTATCACTACAAAAAAGAAGCATTTTTTTTAAACGATATTCTTACTAAACACATCAATATCAGAGGCTAACGGCACAGCCAATATCGTGAATTCTAATCTTTAATCAAACCACAACGGAATCTTTCTCCTTTTGTACTGTGGACAAAATATCGTGAATTCTAATCTTTAATCAAACCACAACAGCTTGCTTTATTTGTTCTGCTCTTTTTTTAATATCGTGAATTCTAATCTTTAATCAAACCACAACAGGGAGTGCATTATAAACATTGTAAGCCTGAATATCGTGAATTCTAATCTTTAATCAAACCACAACATCTATCCATTTATAAAATGTGCGTGTTGAATATCGTGAATTCTAATCTTTAATCAAACCACAACGAAGGTCTGTTTATATAAACAATAAAAGATAATATCGTGAATTCTAATCTTTAATCAAACCACAACTCTAATTGACTGGGTATGTTCAATTGAAAGAATATCGTGAATTCTAATCTTTAATCAAACCACAACAATACCTACGCCATCAGTATCAGGATTAAAAATATCGTGAATTCTAATCTTTAATCAAACCACAACGCTCGTTCCTCGCGTTGTGGTTTTAGTCGTTTAATAACTAGAATACTTTATGTCAATGAACTTACTTAATTCCTACAAATCTAAAAACTTTATCTTTCCAGTAGGTGATATGTAAAAATCATAACCTTCTACAAGACAATCAAAACTATTAACACCAATTTTTATCCAAGGATATTTTTTATACTCGCCTATGTTTTTTCCACCTTTCATTCCACTTTTTAAACCCATAAATTTCGTTAATACCTTCTTTTCTCTTGCTTCAGAATGATGCAATAATTTTATTTCAGCAGATTTTTCAACATCCATTTGCGTAATTTGAAATAAACGTTCGAGCAATTGCGTCTCATCCATTTCGTACAATTCATCAGGGGACTTGTCATAACCTAAAACCATTTTTCCTTTTGTTAAAACATACTTTAAAGGATTATTATTTTCATCTTTTTCTGGTGCAATTGGATATATTTCATTGTTTTCATTACTTCTTTTAAAATAACTGCCAGCATCTAAATTATTAATTAATAGATTGGATCGTTTTACTTTTCCATTTGCATCAATCCCTTCATAAATTGCCATGCAATAATTACTGTCGTTTTTAGCAAAAAAATATTGCTTGTGTTCATGTCTTGATATATCACGATGCCTTTTTATTTCTAATGGCACTTTTACATCTTTTGTAAAGTATCGAATCTTTTTTATTGGTATTGGATTGCCGTTTTTGTTTGGTAATACATAAAGTCCATTCTCAATCTTACTTGATAGTACTTTTATTTGATCTCTTATTATCTCTTCTTCAGTGTCATCTACTTTATTAATTTGCTTTTTTAATCTTTCAATTTCTTTCTTTATTGTTTTTTCTTGTTTTCGACCATTAGTAACAATTTCTCTTATTCTGTCGTCAACAATGTTTTTTAAGTCTGTATCCGAAAAACTATCCAAAGGTTTTCGTAATACGTACTTAATAACGTCTTCTGTTTCCCCTTTTTTATTAGTTTCTTCTCTTTTTATTGCACCATAAAAACTTTCCTTATGTAAAGCACCTCTAACAGTATCGCCTTGTTGGTATTTAATTTTTCCTTTTTTGTTTCTTTGAATAATGCCACGTTTACGAATGGCTTTTTTACTTTGTATAGGTAATACATCTGGTGTATGATGACTTATTAATGTATTATCATCAAAATTTTTAACATCGTAGTTAAAACCCTTCCATGGTATTCGATGTTTAAATGATGGCTTTGGCTTTCCGTAAAACTTATAATCTTCGTAATTATGATAATATTCTGCTAATGCATCGTTAATATCTTTAGAGCAGCACGCCACAACTACAGCATCTTTTGCATGATGTGCATGGTTAATCCGTTCTTTTTTATCTAATCCCCAAATATCTCTTAAATTAGACGTTGTTTTCCCCTTTACAGGATATACTTTTGTAAACAATGATTTTAAAAACAAATTTCCGTATTTGCTAATAATACCAATATCTACAGACTGACTATTCTTAAATCCTCTAGGGATTTCAGTCATTGTAAAAGTTTTATACTTATGCTTTAAGTCGTTATATTCAAAACGAAGTTTTGTTCTTTTTTGGATGTAACTGTCTCGATTCTCTTTTGTGGTTGCTGCTCTTACTTTTTTAGTAATACTTATAATTTGATTTTCTAAATTTTTATATTGTGCATACCAATGGTTAATTCTTGGCATGATGTCTTCATGGTTTTTACATTCTGTTGGTATTTTATCTTTTTTAACATCTCTATTATATATTGAACAACACAGCGTTTTATTAGTTTGCGAATTATCTAAACTTTTACTTCTTGGAATGGTGTGTTCTATATCGAATTTTGGATTTGAGCCAATAAAATCGCAAATACTTATTGTTTTACCTGTGTAAAGGCAAATTCTATTTTGCTCAAGCCAAAGTTGGTATTTTAAAACCTCATCTTGAGACGGTTCAATGTCCAATCCGCAATCTTCTTTATAGAGTTTTTTTATGGCTTCTATATATTCCTTTTTATTATTTTGAAGGTCGTTTTGCCATTGTTTTATAGCCACTCTTTCGTTGGCACTTTTTAGCTCTCTTGCCATTTCAATACGCACAATCGTGTTTTCGTCAATGGCATCATCCTTTATTAATTGGTTAATCACTTTACGCAATTGATGAAGTGTACGCATTGCCATCGGGTTTTTAATAGAAGATATAAGCGGACTTCCTAAATATAGTTTACCATCTGTATCGCTGCGTTTTGCTTTTTTATAAACTTCTATGGCAGATGGGTGGTAGAGTTTTTTCAAACTATCTTCACTAATATTAAAGTTGTCTCTTAAAAATTCTTTTACACGTTCATCTAATGTTTCTTTTTTTAAGAATTGACCTCGACCTGAATTTAATTCCATTTGAGTAGAGAAGAGTTCAAAACTATCTTTTAAAATAGTTACTTTTTCTTCTTCTGAAAAGGAATCCCAACGTTGTAAACCATAATAGTCTTTAACATTTTTATCAATGTCTTTTCTATAAGCTTCAATAACAAAACCGTTCTTATTGTTCCAAGTTTCTTTTTTATTTTTATTAGCTATTACTCCATTTACTATGTCAACTGTGCTTCTATAGGCATTATAATTCTCTATTATTGAAAACACTTCATTATTTATAACTTTTCTATCATCTTCATTTTTCCAAACATCTTGTGGTAAAACTGTTTTCATATTTGCTAAAAACACTGCATGCGAATACAGCAAGCCTTTTTCTAAATATGGTAAAATGTTACGAATAGCTTTCAAACTTAGCGAGCCATAATCTTGTTTCAGTTTTATTTTCGAAAATTTTGTAGCCACTTTTTCATCACATCCTAAATAATCGATAACAAATTGTTTCAATTTTTCGGTTTTATCGAATCTGAAAAGCACATGCCAAATAGCATCAATTATTTGATGTTCTGTTTTACTAGAATTGTCCTTATTCTTTTTGTTAAAATTCTGAATTAAATAGATTTTCCAATCGTTTCCGAAAACAGACATCAGATTTGAAATTGTTGGACAACCACTCACATTTGTATAATTTCCGAAGTTGAATAACACATCAAACTCTTTTGCGTTTTTGTCTTTATAATAACCAGATGTTACATATTTTGGTGTTAACTTTTTTGTTATCTCGTCGAAATCAAAATTTGGTTTAGATTTTCTATAAAAAAGAGGTTCTATAATTAGCTTTTCGTCGGTATTCAAAAATCTTAATTTGTCTTCTTCCGCCGACTTTATTTTTATTGAATTAATAAAACCGTACATTCTAAACAGTTCAAAATCTGGATGCGAAATAGGTACACAAGCCTTATCATTTTCCAATGGACATTTTGCAACTAATCCTTTTTGAGACTTTAGTGGTCTTTGGTAAAAGATAGCGTTTTCAATAGCTGCCTTTAGTGCAATTGGTAAATTTTGTTGATCGCAAATAGCATGAAATTCATGCAAATAATGTTCTTCACGATGCGTATAATTATTTCTGATTCTTTTTCCCTCCTTATGTAAACCATAAAAATATTCTCCTAATGTGTTACAATTTGCCCCTTCTATTTTTGCAGACAAATCACTAATAGCACTTTTAACTTTGCCTAAAAATTCTTTACGATTTAAGCGTTCTAGTAATTTCTCTTTTACAGTGTCGAATTCTTTATTTGAGTTTTCTTTTAAAATAGATTTAAATGCTCTACCTAAAGTAAACAAAGCTTTACTGTTGGCTTCTGTTTTATCATAAGTTTCCAAAAAAATATCATACGTTTTTAATAGTTCTTCCGAAGTATTGGATTGCTGAATAATCTCTTCAATTTCACTGTTTTTTTCCTCGACAATAGAATTATCTGAAGTATCTAACCTATTGCTTAAAAAACCTCGTCTTTGGGCTATATGATAAAAGGCCCTGCCTAATTCATGTCTATCACTTGCCTTACTTAAATCAAGCTTTTGAGTTGCAGCTTTAAAACGAAATACATAAGGGTTTTTGATTTGTTTTTTTCGTTCAATTTTATCATCTTGATTATCTGTGCTTAACCACAATCTAAATTCGTTATTTTTAGGATATATTTTCTTATACCTCCAAAGTTTTAATTCTTCGTCTGATACATTTGGGCACAAATTATTATCAGATAAAATTTTTAACAACTCAAGCTTTCTTAGTTTTCTTCTATATTTTAATTTTCTGCCACTTCTATAATCTGTTCGCTGTGCTGCTTTAGAACTTTCACTACTTGTTTTTGCTTCAATATTTACACCTTCGGTAAATATTCTTACGCCTTTATCAATTAGAGTGTAATCTTTTTCACTCTTTTCTTTTTCAACAATAGCCCAACCAATACTGTTGGTACCTAAATCTAATCCTAAAATTTTTGACATTGTGTTTAGCTTTTAATAAAACTTGGGTTAAAGCAATAAATTTAGAAGAATTAATTGAAATTTACAAGAGTTTTTATATATTTGAAACAGATTAAAATTTCTAATCTTTAATCTTATCACAATAAGGCTATATGCCGTAGATGAAAATCTTTAGTCCCGCTTCGGTGGGACTTTTTTATGCTATTTTTTCAAACACACAAAAAACAAAATTCTGGGTAGTGTCAAACGGTGTTTGATGGTTTGAGGTAAAACATTCTAGATTTTTAAAAGACGTTTTGAATTGATTTGACAATTCTTGTTCTGAATACTGTTTGATTTCAATTCCGCTACATTTTTTAGGTCCTTTTTCGGAAAATGTTCCAAGAATCAGCAAACCATTTTTTATTATATTTTTATTGGCAATTGTTGTGTAATGGCTAATATCATTTTCGCTTGTTAAAAAATGAAATGCGGCTCTGTCGTGCCAAACATCGTATTTTTTGGTCGGTTTAAAATGAATAATATCGGTAACGATCCATTTCACCGCTTTTGCCTTTTCGCCCAATCTCTTTTTGGCTTTGTTAATGGCTTTTTCCGAAATATCCAATACCGTAATATGTTCATAGCCCAACTGCAGCAAATAGTCCACCAAAAAACTATCGCC
Organism: Aureibaculum sp. 2308TA14-22; assembly: GCF_040538665.1. Classification (NCBI taxonomy): domain Bacteria; kingdom Pseudomonadati; phylum Bacteroidota; class Flavobacteriia; order Flavobacteriales; family Flavobacteriaceae; genus Aureibaculum; species Aureibaculum conchae. Next base: position 856,309 of record NZ_JBEWXT010000001.1, on the reverse strand, counting down.
GCCGCCAATGTCAATTATATTGGCATTTTTAGGGATGTTGTATTTTTTGAAAAACGACAACGAAGTTTCAGGGTTTGGTTGGTACCAACTTACTTCATCCAAGTTTTTGGTCCGATAAATGGTTTCCCAATGTGTTTTTCTGTTGAAACCTTTCATTTTACCTTATATGGTTTCAGCTCTTCAAAGAAAATATCATCATTGGGTACATCAAAATCAATTCTCAAAACTTTTAAATTGTTATCCAGATTAAATTTTACAGTTCCAAAATTAAACCAAGCGTGCTTTTGGTTCCAGTTGATTTCAAAAACATCAAAATGCCAATGGGTCAAGGTAGCGGAAAGATCGGGCGAATGTTCAAAATCCATTTGTAGCTCATCTCCTTTTTTGGAAATGGTGATGTTGCCGTAAATATCGCTTTTATAAGTGCCCGTATAGCCATTGAGTTCCAAAGACGGTACGGTATTCGTTTTTCGTTTCGCTTTTCTATCACTTATACGTGTATCTTCTTTTTGATTTTTATTTCGGGCCTCTAACATCTTGGCAGACCAATCAACGATTTCAACGCCCAAAAATTGATCCAAGCCATAATAGGTTGCTGCCATAATCGGGCTTTTCATACCATTGGTTAACACTACGACACCAAGGTTCTTATCGGGAATCAACGTTATTGCCGTAATCATTCCATCGTAACCGCCAGTATGCCCTACCCGTAAATTGCCATGGTAATCGCTCAGGCCCCAACCTAACCCATAACCATTAAAATGACGGTTAAAATCGTTCTTTTTGGTATGGTCTATGTAATGATTATTGTGAGGTCTCCATACCATATTTCTGGTATTTTTTGAGAATAACGTGTCTGTACCATTAACACCGTGATTTAAGTTTAAAATCATCCATTTAGAAAGATCATTTACATTGGAAATTATGCCTCCCAAAGCACCAATTTCTTCCCAATTTACCCAATCAATGGGAATATTTATATCGTCCTCCCTCCCGTGTGGAGTTGCAAAATCACCAACACTTTCTAATTTATTTGGGTTAGTAACTGTTTTATCCATACCTAATGGATTAAAGATTCGTTCTTTAACATTTTCTGCCCAAGATTTGCCCGTAATTTTCCGGATTACCTCTCCAGCGGTGATGTACATTACATTAGAATAGCCATAACCGGCTCTAAAATCAAAAGCTTTGGGCACAAACTTTACTCTTTCTACAATTTCCTCAGCACTTAAATCAGACTTGTACCAAATTACATCTCCACTAAAAGTACCTAAACCCACACGATGACTTAACAAATCTCTAATGGTCACATTGGCACTAACCCACGGGTCGTAAACGGCAAAATAAGGCAGGTGGTCTTTTACTTTATCGTTCCAACTGAGTTTACCTTCTTCTACTAACATTCCTAAAATTGCACTTGTAAACGCTTTGGAATTGGAAGCAATAGCATAGTTGGTATTGGCATCAGGGGTATCTGATTTACCTATTTTCTTGACTCCATAACTTCCGGTAAAAACCAGTTTGCCGTCTTTTACAATTCCGATAACAGCACTTGGCACATCCCAGTCTTTTACCATTTTTGCATAATATTGATCTAGTTTTTTAAGATTTACTTTTGGGGATTTCTGGGCAACAGAAGCAGTACAAATTAAAGAAAATGTGATAAAAAGAATTAGTAATTTTTTCATTGGAAAAGATTTAGTTTTAAAGAATTGGATAAAGTTAAACTTTTTCAACGAAATTTTTAAAATCCAGGTAGGAAAGCTGGGTAGATAATTGTTATATAACCAAACAACAAAATCATGAAAAAAATTTCTAATGCATTCGGGCTATTACTAATTCACCTAACCAATTTACCATTATTCTTTTTATTGTTTGTAACAGGGCAGAATAAGGAAATTGACCGTTTGTTTTCTATAGCAAAAAAATCCGTTAAAATCTTAATTATACCTTTTCAGGTTCAAAGTATTTTTCAAAACTTTCAATCAGTTTAAATTGATTTTTCGAACGATTTAGATTATGCTCAGGGTACTCTGTTTTGTAATAAATGTCGTTATTCAAATAATCGGTTAGAAAACGTAAAGCCATAATAAAAATCATGGTTTTTGCCCCTAATGGTAAATACTTCTTTTCTAAAGCCGTGAGTGAAGACCCAATTTCTTCTAAAAAGCCTTTAGCATAAGCGTTATAATATTCCAAATTAAAATTTACCAATTCTAATTTTTTTTCATCTTCCGCAGCCGTGTTACAAATTGTTCTTATCGCATCACCAAAATCATAGTGAATTATGCCGGGCATTACCGTATCCGTATCAATTACACAGAGCCCTTTATTATCCATATCAAACAAAGCATTTGATATTTTAGTATCGTTATGTGTAACTCTTAATTTAATTTTACCTTTGTCTTTTAGATGCTGCAAAATGAGCATTTCCTCTTTTAACTCTTCAACTCTTTTTAATAAACTTTTAGCCTTCTCCAATCGCTCTGAAGAAGCTACTTTTAAAGCATCTTCAAATTGTCTAAACCGGAACAACATATTATGGAAGTTAGGAATGACTTCTGTTAATTTTGCAGCATCAAAATCACTCGCCAAGTTTAAAAAATTACCGAATAATTTTCCGCCTTCATAAGCTATTTCTTTTTCTTTTACTGTTTCAAAAGTTTGACTCTCGTCAATAAAAACCATCATGTTCCAATAATTTCCATCTTCATCAATATGATAAAATTTGCCATCTTTTGCATTTACAAATGACAGTACACTACGCTCGATTTCCGCATCAGAAACATGTGTTAGTTTATTGGAAATATGCCTACTGACATTTACTTTGTTAGAAATAAGCCCAGGAACATCTTTAAAAACAATATGGTTAATACGCTGCAACACGTAATACGGTTTTTGAGTTGTTTTTACAAGGTAAGTATCATTGATGTGTCCTGAGTTCAATTCTGAATAAGATTCAAATTTGGCTCCATGTTCAAACTGGTCAAATATCGAGATTAATTCTCTATGTTCCATTTTAAAATAATTGAATTGGGTATACTGTAGCAGCCTTTAATTTAGCAATCGCTTTTTGCACTAATTCTTTATCTTCTTTATAGGTTACACCAAACCATTCAGCATCAGACTTTAAAACTCTCACCTTTGCTTTTTTAGATTCTATAATATGGTTAACCACAAGCGGAATAAAAAATTCTGCTTTTAGATTGGTTTTATTTTCTTCTAGAAATTCATTAAAAAGGGCATCTCCAAATTCAAAATACTTAGGAGTAAATCCCCAAAAATTCATAGAAACTACAGTATTTTCATCAATAGGAATAAATTTTTCAGAATCGTTCTTTCGCTTCAAGCTACCGTCAATTTTTTCGATATGTGTACGCTCTACAACCGAAGTTAGATAACCATCTGTATTAACTTGACACTCGCCTCTAGACACAAAGCCGTAATCAGAAACTGTATTTTTTAATAAGTAACCCATCATACTGAACTCATAAGAATTTTTATCCGTTTTGGTCAAATACTCGGCCATAACTTCAAATGCCTCTTTTCCATAAAAATCATCGGCATTAATAACGGCAAAATTTTCTGTAACAGCACCTTTTGCCATTTGTAAGGCATGAGCCGTTCCCCAAGGTTTTTTTCTACCTATATTTTGATAGGCTTCGGGTACATTTTCAATTTCTTGAAATACATATTCAACTTCAGCTTTACCATTTAATTTTTCATCAAATGTTTTCTTAAATTCTGTCTCAATATTCTTGCGGATAATGAATACAAATTTTCCAAAACCTGCTCGTAAAGCATCATAAATTGAAAAATCTAATATTGTATCGCCTTCTGGCGAGAATGTATCCAGTTGTTTTAATCCTCCGTAACGACTACCTATACCAGCCGCTAAAATTACTAGCATGGGTTTATTTTTATGCATTTATGTTTGTATTTAATAAAATACTAAAATACAAATTAATACGTATCTTTCATCCAATTATAAGGTTGTCTTTTAATCCAATTACCTCTAGTAAAATCCGGAAAATCTTGTGGTTCTCCATTATTTTCGATAGATAACTCAGAAAGTGGTGTAATAGCACTCCATGCCGCAGCATCATAAGCATCCATAGGAGGAGCGATATTCTCCAAAGCGGATTTTACAAACGAATTAATTACAAAAAAGTCCATACCTCCATGCCCAGCACCCAAAGCATGTTCTCCATATTTTTTCCATAAAGGATGGTCATATTTTTTTAACCATTCTTTAGAATTGTCCCAAGCATGTGGTTTTTTAGATTGACCTTCTATGTAAATTCTATCACCGTCTTTTTCCCAAAGCCCTTTAGTACCTTGTACTCTAAAACCTAACGAATACGGTCTTGGTAAGTGTACATCGTGTGTTACAATAATAGTTTCTCCATTGGCAGTCTCTATGGTTGATGTAATTACATCTCCCATTTTAAAGTTCACCTTTGCATTGGGATGGTCTTTACCTCCATGCTCCACAATATAGTTGTGCATCCCTCGGCTTTTTGTGGCGTGCGAGGTCATTGAAACAAATCGGTTACCTCTATTAACATCGCACATTGCCGCAATCGGACCAACACCATGTGTAGGATATACATCTGCATTTCTTAATACCGAATGTTGTGTACGCCATTTAGATTCAGAAATACCTTTTTCTCCAAACTCCACACCTTTCCCATAGGCTGTTTTTCCGTCATTTAATGTTACAAAACGTAAATCGTGCTGATAACCGCACCTAAAATGTATCATTTCTCCAAACACATTTTGTTTTACCATATTCAGTACTGCCAACACATCTCTGCGATAATTCACATTTTCTAAAATCATTAAATGCGAGCCGGTTTGTTCATGCGTATTTACCAAATCCCAACATTCTTCTAGCGTATTGGCAGCAGAAACTTCCAGACCCGTATATTTCCCTGCTTTCATAGCATCAACAGCCATACGTGTGTGCCAAAGCCAAGGTGTAGCAATTATTACCGCATCCAATTCTTTTAACTCCAATAAATTTCTATAATCATAATCATTTTTGCCAAAAACCTGTGCCTTTGGATGTTTATGCTTTTTAATGCGTTTTTCGGCAATTTTTATTCTTGCTGGGTCAATATCGCAAATAGCTGTAATCAAAACATCATCACGCTGTAATAAATTATTAAGATGGTTGGTGCCTCTGAGACCAACCCCAATTAAACCTACTTTTAGTTTTTCTCTTTTACCGCTAAAACCATAAGTTATATTAGGCATCACGGAAATTCCCGCTCCTACTATTGCGGTCTTTTTTATAAAATTTCTTCTTGAATTCATAATGTAATATTATTTATTAAAATTAAAATTTATTGGATTATTACCTGGAGAAACATTCATTTTAGTCTGCCAACTATTGGTATCAGGCTCACCAATTTTAATAGTATATTTTGTTGATTTATCAAATATTTTAGGGGTATAAGAACTGCCCTTTATTCTTAAAGAATAGACAGTCTTGTTATTCGATTCATTGATGATTTTAACTACAGGATTTTTTAACCCATTGATTTTAATTTCGGGCAAAAATGCTACAGCTTTCTTACCAAAATTTTGTTCTTGAGTTATGGAAATGGGCCAACCTGGATATTGCTCTACTTCACCATTTTGAGGCTTAGCTTGCCTTGGCCAACATTCCAAGGTTATTTTCCGTTCTTTTTTATTTAATCTGACAATACCGTATCCCGCTGCCCTATCATAAATTCTTTCAGGCTTTAGGCCTGTAAATAATGGGTTAGAAACTGCATAAACCGTCATTTTATTACCAAAACCATCTTCTATCTGTCCTGTATATTTTGGCATATCAGGTTTACGGTTCTTACCACCTTCTGCGGGATACCATCTTCTGGGCCAATGATTGGTGATAGAAGGTACACAAAATGCAAAACCACTATCGCTCCAATTATCCACACCATATTGAATAGTGCTTCCTAAATGTTGATCTCCGGCCAAATGAAATGCAAATCCTTTCCTAACAGTTTCCACTGCTTTATTCCGACCCGTTTGTGGCCAACCATTAGAATCTAAATCTGATACTGGCCTATCATCTGGGGGATAATCTCCCTCTTTCATAATCCTCAATGTTGGAATAATTGCACCGGACATGGCTTCTTTGGGTAAGGTAGCTACATTTGCAAAAATGGTTTGTGATAGCAATACTTTCATTTCAGCTCGATAGCTCCAATCTGTTGACCATTTATCTAAAAACAATAATTGTCTATCACCTAATAACTTTGCCCCGGAAACATCTCCATCTTTTTTCATGTTAAATGACTTGTTCTGTGCCCAACCGTTTTGAATTTCTGCTTTTGGCAGTAAACCTTTAGGTGCCGATTTGAATTTTCTATCCTCTAAAATGGCAAAGCTAATATCTCCATATACCATATCTGTGTAATAAGTACCTATATTTTGAGCAACTGGTGTAGGGTCAAAAGGATCTGGCAAATGACTAGTCTGTGTTCTTTGCACCATATTTACCCATTCAGGTGGCATTTTGTAACCACCAGCATCCTGAGCTTTTGCTCCCTGCCCATAATCAGTTGGTGTGGCTATACCCCCAGCTCCCCAAATATTCCCATGATATACATCATGGTCATCGGTAATTGCAACGGTAGGCCTGTCCTTTAACAAATCTCTATACGCCCAACCATACATGTACCACTTACGTAGATAATCCAACATGGCTTTATCAATTGGCGAGCGTTGTACACCAAAACCACCATTAGGCTCATAAATTTGATCTCCAGAAAAAAACAAAACATCAGGATCATGATATTTAACTTGCTCAAAAATATCAGTATTTGGAAAACCTTGTTGGTCATTTCCTGTAAAGCCCGCAATTACAATTTCATCCTTTTCAATCGGGTCTTTACGGATAATACCTTCCCAATAAAATGTTTCTTTAGGTTCCTCCCCTCTATCCAGGTCATACACTAACCTATATTGTTTATCAATAGTAGTATCCCAATTTTCAATTTTAAATGTGGAGGTTCTAGCATCATTATCAATTGCTGATTCTCTTATGGTTTTCCAATTAACAGCTTTTTTTATTTGAAGTTTAACTTTTTCCTCTTTAATAATAACTGGTGCCATTTGGACAGTAAGCTTTAACGTGTTTTTAGACAAAGTATATTGTGAGAATAAAATGGGTCCAAACTTATATTCGTTATTTGTTTTAACTTTCGAACCTAAAATTTTCCAATTTTTAAAAGATACACTTGCTTTATTGGTTTCATCAGCTTTACGCTTGCCTTTATAATCACTGACTAAAACTAAATTCCCATTTAGTTTATTGGAATCAACGCCTATTAATTCAATTTGAGAGATAGCGTCATCTGAATCACTTTTGTAAAGTGAAAGCTGTAATATATATGTGTCTTTTTCAAAAACCAAATTAACATTCAATCTGGCACCATTGCTTAAAATATTTTGAATGTCTTTTTTAACCTGATTGTCTTTAATTTTATCAATAAATAAATTACCATTGGTAGTTACTCCTAAATTTAACCCCTTACCAAAAATGGCATTATCTCGATAATCATTAAACTCTCCCTTAGACCCTATGCTAAACCCTATCCAATTCTTGTTGTCTTCATCTTTTAAATTCAAAGCCTTTAGCTGAACACTCATTTTTAAATTACCAGCTACGGTATCTATTTTTTTAGTCAAAACATGTACATTTCTATTAGGCTTACTTACCAAACATATGAGCTCTCCGTTTTCTATTTGCCAATCTTGCAATGGATTAGACCAATATTCAGGACCTATAAAAGTTCTCGCTTCTGAAGAGTTGAAATTGCTTTTAAAAACAATATCTTCAGTTGAGTCCTTTCTACAACTAGCTACAAAAATTATCAACACTAAAAGAAGGTATTGAAGAAAAAATCTATTCATTATAATTATTTTTTAAACTTAATATGTATTAAACAAAACAATGCAAGTGGCACTGACCAATTTGACGCTCTTTCTACAAATTGCCATATTGATTCACCAGCCAATGGTCTTATCAACGCAGTAGAAAATGTCCATAAAAAAGCCCATAAAACCACATATTTATAAGGTTTTATAAGTATTGTTATCGCTACTAGCACATCCAACACTCCAATTATTACAATCACTTTTTCAGCGGTTTCTATCGAAAACCCAACAAACTCTAAATACTTTATCCAGCTAGGGTTGCTTTGTATAGCAAAAATGCCATGTCCTAAAAATGTCATACTAACGGCTATTCTCAATAGCCATTCCATAGATTTAATCTTTCCTAATTTTGCGGACATAAACAACAATTAAATTCCAAAGATTCACTATTCTTCTTCCGCAACAAGACCGTTCTCTATCAAAGGTATCCTAAACCTTTCGATCTCGCTATCTTCATGCTCTTCAGAAAATATTTTTGCCGCTTTTTCCAATATTTCTGGATGTTTTTCTGCAATATTGTTTAGTTCCTGAGGGTCTTCTTTTAAATTATACAATTCTAATGTGGGTTCTTTTTTCTTGTTCTTTAAATTTTGGCGGATTACTTTCCAATCTCCCATTCTGATCGCTACTTGACCGCCGTATTCAGGAAATTCCCAGAATAAAAATTCATGTTTTTTCTGTTTATCATTTTCTCCTAAGAGGGTGGGTAAAAAGCTAATACCATCTGTATCTTCAGGCCTCTTTTGCCCTGTAAGCTCTGCAACTGTTGCCATTACGTCATAATGAGCAGAAATTAAATTCGTTTGAGTTCCCTCTTTTATGTGACCTTTCCAACTGGCAATCATAGGCACTCTTATACCTCCTTCGTAAACAAATCCTTTTCCTCTACCGTATTCTTCACCAAATTGCCCCGAACTGTTAAAATATGGACCGTCCGTACCACCAGAAAACGTAACACCATTGTCAGACGTAAATATAATTAGGGTATTATCATAAATTCCCTCAGCCTTTAATTGGTCAATTAATTTGCCCACGTTCTCATCTAGGTATGAAATCTGAGCAGCATAGCCCGCTCTTGGATTTGGATGCGGAAAATAACCTCTATTGCCTAAATAAGGTTCTTCTTTTCCAAATTTTTCCTTGTAATAATCTACCCAACGTTGCGGTGCTTGTATTGGGTTATGCGGTATGGGACTTGCCCAATAGAGGAAAAACGGTTTCTCTTTATTTTCATCTACAAACTTAGTAATCTTATCAAACATCAAATCCGGTGCGTAATCGTTTAAATTGTAATTAGCATAACTTTCTGGATCATTGGGGTTGGCACCTTTAGCCAATTTAGTATTCGGGGCAATAGTATCGTTATTTAAATACACACGATTTTCATTTTCATATAAATGTACCGGATAATAAGTATGAGCCTGACGTTGGCAGTTATAACCGTAAAAATAGTCGAAGCCCATTTTGGTTGGTATGGCGTCAGTATGTGGAGCTCCCAGTCCCCATTTGCCTACAATGCCTGTGGTATATCCAATTTCCTTTAACTTTTTAGGAAACAATGATGTGTTACTAGGGATAGGTCTTTGACCTTCTAATGTAGAATCTTTAATCATTTCTTTATAATCCCATACTTTGCCACGTTCTCGCCACTCATCATTACCACGTATGTAAGCACGACCTGAATGCTTTCCAGTTAACAGCATATACCTTGCCGGAGCACAGACTGGGGCACTAGAATAGTGCTGGGTAAATAACATTCCGCTTTTGGCTAAACCGTCAATATTTGGAGTTTCTATTTTTTCTTGACCATAAGCTCCCAACTCTCCATAACCCAAATCATCTGCCAAAATATAAATAATATTGGGATAATTCTTTTTTACATCTTCTTTCTTTGCTTCGGGTTTTTCTTTGCACGAAAAGAACAATACGCTAATTGATAAAACACAGATTTTAATTATAGTCTTCATTGGTTTATATATATTTAATGGTTATTGAACAATATCTATTTCATTAAACAGTAAATTTTCTTCATTGCCTGATGAAGCATAAACTTCATCTACTGTCATCCTAATATATTTTGTATTTACAGGTGAATCAAAATAGACCTCTAATTCTCGGGCATTTCCTATTGATGAAATTGAAACGTCTTTTCTTTTTCTCCAAGTAGTGCCATCATTACTTGTATCTATGATAATTTCTTTTGGTCGATATTGCTTCCCTTGCCTATCTGATTTAAAATAGACACCTTTTATACTATCCGTTTTATTCATATTAACTGTTACAACATGAGATCCTTTTTCGGTTATAGCATAAGGCCATATAGAATGCCAATAGGTTTCTATATTTCCATCCAAGAGTAATGAAGCAGATGTACCTGCACTACTACTATTGGTGGTTACCGTCCAATTGGACCTATCTGAAAAAACAAAAGGTGTATAATCCCTAAGTATATCATCATTAGGTTCAAGAGTATTTGTCCTTATTGTATAATCGTATTTGTCTAATGTTTTTCTAATACCATCATCAGTAATCACCACCAAAGTCATTTGGAGTAAATCTTTTGCTTTGTAACCGTTAAATATATCGGAATATGGCATTTCTAACCTAAAAGAATATTCATTGGTATTAGAAGTAGGTGTCAAGTCAGTAGTGAAAGTAATATCGTCATAACCGCCTTCAATAGGGTAACCGTTATGCCCTACATATAAATGGTTTGATTTTACTGAAGATGTTAATAGCCCTTCAACAATTGTAGCTTGTATAGTGTTGTCTTTTACAACGGTATAGGATACAAGCTTTGGTGAAGGACCTTCTTGGTAATACTGTTTCTCCTTGGTATTAAATGTTTCGCTGGCATTTAAAATTGCACAATCTGATGCCGTTAAAAATACCAAATCTGATTTCCCTTTATTCTGATAAGTATGATTACCAAAAGACATTAATGATATATTTGGTAAATCAGAGGCTTTATGTGCACAATGCGGTAAATTTAATCCATGTCCTAATTCATGCATAATTCCACCTAATTTATCGCATAACATCAATTCCAAATCGTCTAGAAATTTTCCTGTGGAAGTCAATGAAAAATCCTTTGAGGTTGCAAAAGCATTTTTCCCTAAGCCATAGAATGGTACACCACTATCATCTTTTCCCAAAACAAAAATATGATTGCTAAGTCTTTCATTCGGATGATTTTCAAAATATTTTTTAACCTCTTTATTTACATCCCTATTGTTATTTTTATAATACACACTGGACTCAGACCCCGACACGACTGTTATTTTGACTTTACCATGCTGATTAGTCATAAGTCCAAAAGTTTTTCTTCCATATCCCTGCATATCCATTTGTTTTTCAAACCATTTTTGAATATAAAGCATCATTGTTGATACTTTGTCAATCATTTCCTTCTCAGCAGTTCCATCCGTAGGTTTAAAAATAACAACATTTAAGGCATATTGATTGGGCTTGTTTACTGACCAAATATCCGGTTCATCTATTTCTACAGAAGAAACATCATCATCAGAACAAGAATGGAGAAAAGCTAAAAAAAATGTCAAAATAAGTACTCTTTTCATCGTGTCTCGCTTTCATATTTTAAATTCAATTCTGTTGGAATAGGTGCATTAGTTTCTTTCCTCCAAGTGTTTAATAAATTTAATAATTCTTCTACTTTTTCCGGTTCTTTTTCTACTAGATTGTTTCTTTCACCTAAATCATTCTTCAGGTTATATAATTCTATTCCATTATCTTCAAAATAATGGTGTAATTTCCAGTCTCCGTTTCGAATAACAGAACCTGGACGGGTTCTAAATTTAGCATCTCTGTTTTCGTTCACTTTCGCAACTGCCTGCAAATAAACTGGAAAATGCCAGTAAATAGACCTATCTAGAGTTCTTTCATTTTGTAATAAAACCGGAAGCAGATTTTGACCATCTAAAATTTTGTCTTTTGGTGTTGCTATGTCCGCAACCTCTAAAATCGTAGGGAATAAATCAAGATTGGTAATTGACTCTTCTGATTGCTGGTTATTTTTGATATTGTCGGGCCAAACAAAAAAGAAGGGAACCCTAATTCCACCTTCATAATAACTTCCTTTACCAGATCGTAATGGATGCTGTTTGCTCACAGCAAATAATCCACCATTATCAGACGTAAAAACAATAAATGTGTTTTTAAATTTTCCACTTTCCTTTAACGTTGTTATCAAACGGCCAATATTGTCATCCATGTTTTCTATCATGGTAGCATAATTGGCATTATTATGACCTTGCTTAGATGTTTTCGTTTTGTATTTGCCCACCAACTCTTTTACAGGTTGTATTGGCGTATGTACTGCATATGGGGAATAGTTAAGAAAAAAAGGTTCGCTTGAGGATTTTACAAAATCAATGGTTTTATCCATAATTAAATCGGTTAGTCTTTTCCCATCCTCAGCTTCTAAATCAATATTTTTAAAGGGTGGATAATAACCCGAAGGGTGTCCAGCATGGCTACCGCCGATATTTATATCAAAACTATTGTCTAATGGATTATCTGTCAAATGCCATTTACCTGCATGAGCAGTGGCATATCCGTTGTTTTTTAACACCTCTGGCAGCGTTAAAAAACTATCGACAAGCGTAGTTGTATTTTTAGTGGGAATTAATTTTCTAAATTTAGATTTCCCTCTATCCGAGTTGCCTACGGTATAAATTCCGTGACGTTGTGGCCATTGACCTGTCATTAAATTAGCTCTACTTGGTGCACAATTTGCTGCAGAAGCATAACCGTTGGTAAATACCATACCTTCTTTTGACAATGCGTCCAAATTAGGTGTTTCAAAATAATCATTACCCATAAAACTAAGGTCTTTCCAACCAAGGTCATCAATATTTATAAGGACAATGTTTGGTTTTACGGTTTCTTCTTTCTTTTCATCCTTGTTCTTATTACAGCTAAAAAACAGTAAAAATGCCAATAGTACAACTAATTTCTTCATTGTTAGTTTATTGTTTTATTATTCAGGTTGGTGTAAAAAATATTCATCGTCGTAATGTTTCAGTTGTCTTTTTTTCCATACAGCTCCTTCTAAAAATACAGGATGTGGTAATTTGACGTCCCAAATCCCTAATTTTTTTAATAACCGCTTAGTAATATCTAAATTTTTCAACGAAACATTATTTTGCTCAGAAACATCCGTGGGAAGATGATACAATGAGGGTAATCTGTCTGGAAGTCTAATTAATTTCCAGTCTCCTTCTCTTATGGCGGCACTTATAGTAAACCGCCATTTTAAGTCTTTATGTGGTATGTCAATATTTTCTCCCAAAACAAATGGCATTAAATTTACGCCACTAAAATTTATTTCTTCATTAATTTTTCCTCCTGCCAATTCTACAAAAGTAGGTGCTAAGTCCAGAGATGAAACCGCATTACTATAATTATTACCGGCTGCAATCTTTCCTTGCCAGTTCATAATAAATGGAACATGTATTCCACCTTCAAGTAAAATTCCCTTTTTTCCATTAAACGGTGCATTAATAGATCCATTCGTAAATACTGGTCCACCGTTATCACTTATAAAAACGATCAATGTATTTTTACTCAACTGTTGTTCTTTTAAGGTGACAATAATTTTCCCAATATTCACATCAAGCCGATGTACCATAGCCGCATAGGTTCTTCGCTTTTTGTCTTTTATATTTGAATACAGTTCTAAATCTTCTTTTGTAGCCTGCATTGGCGTATGCGGAGCATTAAACGAAGCATATAAAAAGAACGGTTTATCATGATTCCTTTTTATAAAATCTACACATTCATCTCCTTTATCATCGGTAATGTAAGTTATTTTTTGTGGCGTTTTATAATTGCATTCTATTGCTGCTTTATATCCTCTTTTAGAATCATTTGCCTTAAAATAATCATGACCACCACCTCTATATCCCCAAAATTCATCAAATCCCCTTTTCAACGGGTGGAACTGATCTTCATATCCTAAATGCCATTTGCCAATTAAACCATTTACATATCCCAGAGGTTTCAAATGGTTCGCAATTGTTTTTTGTTCTATTGGAAGGCCTAAAAAATTAGGGTCGAATCCAGGTTGATTTCCACCAAGATTATTATCATATCCAAACTCCACTTGATTTATACCCGTTAAAAGCCCTGCTCTTGAAGGACTACAAACAGCTGAAGAAACATAACCCTCTGTAAAAAACATTCCTGTTTTTGCCAGCCTATCAATATTTGGTGTTTTTATTTGTTTGCTCCCAGTAATACCAAGATCTCCATATCCCAAATCATCGGCTACAATAAGAATAAAATTTGGTCTATCATTTTGATTTCTATTTTGAGCGTTAACACTCCCTAGGCAAACCAAAATCAAAAAAGAAATGAAAATTTTCATTGTTTAATGAACTATATAATATTTAACAATGTTAATAAGCAAAAAGTCAATTGTAAAAATACCTTATTTTCTATTAAATAAGGGTGTCTTAATATATTAAGACACCCTTAATAAAACTAACTCAAATAATTCGTTCTATTATTCCCAACCTGTATTTTGAATCAATTGTGGGTTTAACACAATCTGATCTGAAGGTATCGGTTCTAAGTAATAATATTCTGGCACACCTGGCGGAACACCAAAAGGCGATACGTAACCCTGTGCACCACCACCTTGAACTGGTAGTTTATTATTATAATCTGCATTATTTACCCATCTGCCTAATTTTTCATCATCACCATATTCAACTAATTTTTTCCAACGCTTTATATCAAAAACCCTTCCTAAACCTTCAGCTAAAAACTCGACACCGCGTTCTCTTCTAATTTCCCATAACACAACATCAACATCAGCATCCCGTGTTGGGTCATCAGGCACAGCACCAATATCTAAAGGAGCTACCGCACCACGAGCTCTCAATTTGTTAATGGTCTGATCGGCAATTTCTTGGGTAAACTGACCCAGTTCAAACATTGCTTCGGCGTAGTTCAAAAATACTTCTCCCATTCTAAAAATTGGTGCATCATGCGAATCTCTATTCTGCAACCTACTAATCTTATTCGAAAATTTATAAAAGGCATAACCTGAGTAGGTCACATTAAACCCATGACCCTCGTTAAACTTTCTAAAATGTGGCGAAGTTCTTACCACAAGTCCCCTCCAATTAATCGTAGGTAACGTTTTATGTTGATCGTCACTGAGGGTTTCCATCAAATCTATGTATTCCCTATGCTTTGGATCTGAATCATATTCCCAAGTTAATTGGTTTTTACCTCCAGTATCTACTCTAAAAGGTGGTGGTGTATTAAAATACAGTCTATGGTCTCTGTTTCTAAACTCGTCATAAGCATCTTGTTCTCCATCAAAAAGTGGGCTGGTAAAAATGGTTTCCCCATCCAAGCACAAATACTGGTCAACGGCTTTTTTAGTTAAATCTTCATGCCCAATGGAGCTTCTGTTGTAATGTGACCATCTACCATTTAGAATACCAAATTCATAGGCTTTATATAATAAAATACCTTGTACACCTTTTAACGTTTCACTATTAAATACTTCGTCATAACTAGGGTGTAAATTGGGATGATCAGCAATCAATTGAGCACTTGCATCCGCACTTGCCTGTAAATAAGTAGCTTCACCGCCCAAACCATGGTATTTTCTCCATGTACCTTCATATAGCCCAAACCTTGAAATTAAAGCCCTAACTACGTCAGTATTAATTGTATTAGATCCGCTACCATTAGGGCTTATTTTTGCCTCAGCCTCTTTTAAGTCGTTTAACACATTTTGTGCCAATTCATCTCTAGCCATTTTTGGGCCAAATAATATATCTTCATCTGCTTCGGTTAAAGCCTTGTTAACCCATGGTACTTCGCCATAATTAGCTATTAATTCAACATATTCATAAGCTCTAAAAAATAGCCCAACGCCTCTCCAATGATCTTTTTCAGCATCAGTTAACTGGCTATTTTCAATGTTATCTAACATTAAATTTGCACGTCTAATATTTACAAATGCACTTGACCAAGTATTAGAAGAAGAGGGAACAGTTTTACGTTGCCATAACAAAGCTTCTCCAACTGTACCTGAATTATTTACCATCAAATCACTTCCTCTTTCCCTATTAATAGGTGATAAATCATAATACCCGGGTAAGGCTTCTGCATACATTGACCATGCATAGGTTTCAAAATTAGAATTAGTAGTAAATGTCGTTTCTACCGTTAACTGATCTTTTGGTAGTTTGTCAAGAAAATCTTCATTACAACCACTTATTAGTAGTAATAAAGAGGCAATTATTATAAAATTTATTTTTTTCATCTTTATACAATTAAAAAGTTAAGTTTAAACCTACAGAATAACTTCTTAGGTAGGGATAAATTCCTCCACTACCAACAACTCGTAATTCCGTATTAATCCCATCTGGGTAATCATTAATACCGAAAAGGTTTTCACCAGCTACATAAATACGTAGTTTGTCCACCTTAATTTTATCTAGTATTTTTTGAGGTATGGTATAACCCAATGTTATGTTTTTCATCCTTAAATAAGCTCCGTTTAGCATGTATTTAGTTTGAGTACTTCTACTAACTCCATAATTAACTCCACCAAGAGGGTAGTTCCTTGGAAAAAAAGCATCTCTATTTTCTGGTGTCCAATAATCTAATTGTGATTGATAGACTACAGAAAATTCATCAGGATATGGAAAACGCACTCGGTTGTTCAAATATAAATCTCTTTTACCCACTCCATTCAATAAAAATGAAAAATCAAAGTTCTTATAATCAAAATTTCCAAAAACACCATATTGATACCTTCTTGTTGAATTACCTATTATGGTTCTATCACCTGGATCGTCCAATGTATTATTACCATCATTAATAATTCCATCGCCATTTCGATCAACAAACTTTATATCACCAGGATTTTGATTACGGCCTTCCCATCTTGGTATACCATCTTTTAGGGTTCCTCCAGTTAAGTCTGCATTTAAAGTTCCTTCTACAAAATCATCTTCCGTGTAATAACCATCTGTTGTATAACCCCAAATTTCACCAAATTCCCTACCAACATAATACTGGCTCAGTAATCCAGCCGGATTATCAAATTTGGTAATTTCAGCTTGATTATCTGAAAGTGAAAAACCAAGATTATAAGTAAACTCATTGATTTTATCTTTCCATGAAATACCCAGTTCCCAACCTTTAGATTCTAAATCGGCCACATTCTCTAATGGAGCATTAGCACCTAATACAGCTGGAAGCTCAGCACCAGGAGCCAACATATCTAAAGTTTTTCTTTTAAACCAGTCAAAAGAAGTACTTAACCTGTTGTTAAAAAAGGATGCATCAAAACCTAAGTTTAATGTTTGCACGGTTTCCCATGTAAAAGATGAACTTACTAAATTAGGCAATCTTAAAGTAGAATAACGGGTTCCTGTCTCTTCATTTAACCAGTTAAAAGCACTTCTATCGCTATAATCTGTAATTCCGAGACCTGGTATTGCTGGGTATAAAGAGTTTGTTTGTTGGTTACCAATTTCACCCCATGAGCCTCTTAATTTAAGACTTGTTAAAAAGTCAACAGATTCCATAAAAGACTCCTTACCTAAATGCCATCCTGCAGAAAATGACGGAAAGAAACCAAATCGATCATCTTTTGGAAATCTTGAGGATCCATCATAACGACCACTTAATTCCAAGAAATATTTTTCATTGAAATTATAATTTAACCTTCCAAAATAACCCAATACTGCCCATTCTCCGTAAGAATCATCTGTAGTTTGATTTCCAGTTGCACCAGACAAGGAAGGCAAATCAACATTAATAAGGTTGTTTCTTTTAGCATCAAAAGATTCGAAGCTATTTTCCTCACTATTCATACCAGCAAGTAAGCTAAAATTGTGTTGATCATTTAAACTAATTTCATACTTACCATAAATATTAAATGCATTATAGTTGGTCTGTGTATTTTCTTTTCTAAAAAAGGTATTAACTGGGTCCACGGCATTCAATACAAATCTTTCCGGATTTGCTGTCAATATTTGATTATCACTAGTAGTTCTAGTTAAATTTAATTTTTCAAATGTATACTCACCAATTAAATGTAAGCCTTCAACTAAATTATAATCCAATTTTTGAAAAAAGCGGATATTATCATTTAGTATTTTTGGTGCCACTTTAATTCGTTCCCTATTGGCCGGAGTATCATAAGGCACTTCTGTACCATCATCTAATACAAAATTACCACCAGCTGGTGTGTAAGGGTTAAAACTTATTGAATTGCTATAACTTCCCAACGGTGTTCTTCTTATACTATTTCTGTAAATAATATTTGTAGTTGAAGTGAGTTTAGAAGTAAGGTCCGTAGTTAAAGAAGCATTTACATTATACTTTTTGTAACTATCATTTCTTGTAATGATGATACCGTCTTCATCACTATAACCAGCAGATATTCTGTAGCTTGTTTTAGAGCCACCACCACTAAAACTAAAATTATGTATTTGTGTAAATCCTGGATCATTAATCCATTCGCCAATTAGATCTGTATCAGCAAGTGGGTATCTTAATCCATTAAATTCGGCATACCCCTCTGGGTATGTAGACGGATTCGTTTTATATTCCTCTAAAAAACCTACCCATGTAGGGATATCTTGTCCTGTCCAAAATGGGTTTGTTCCCCAATCGTTCAACGCATTTACAAAGTCGTAAGTAGATGCCTTGTCTGGAATATCTTCCGGCTCCATAAAACTAAAAGTAGAAGAGTAATTGAACTTTACGGGTTGGTCTCTTGCTGTGCTTTTAGTTGTTATCAATACAACACCAAATGCAGCTCTTGCACCATAAATTGATGTTGCTGATGCATCTTTTAGCACTGTTATTGATGCTACATCTTGTGGATTGATATCTTCAATAGATACAGGAACATTGTTCATTAAAATTAAAGGAGAACCTCCATTTATAGAAGTAATCCCTCTAATATTAATATCTAAACCGGATGAGCCTGGTTGACCTGAATTCGTTAAAATCTGGAGACCTGGAATTGTACCTTGAATGGCCTGCATGGCATTGGTTACAGGTCTATTTGCCAAAATATCTTCCATTTCCACAAAACCGGTTGCTCCAGTAACATTGGCCTTTTTCTGAGTACCAAAACCTACCACCACAACTTCATCAAGTTGGGAGGCATCTTCCTCCATTACCAAATTAATAACGGTTCGGTTATCAATCGCTCTTTCAACAGATTTGTAGCCTACAAAACTAAATACCAATGTAGCGGTTGGATTTGCTACAATGCTATATTTGCCATCAAAATCTGTTGTTACACCATTAGTTGTACCTTTTACCAAAATACTGGCACCAGGCAAGGGTGCATTTGTTTCATCAAGTACAGTTCCAGTTATTGTTATGTCTTGGGCATACGTAATATACGAAAATCCAAAAAACAAAACTAGAAATACTTTAAAAATTAGTTTTTTCATAAATAATGAATTTGAGTTAATAAATCAATGTATAAAACTAATAACATAACTCAGTAATTAGGGTAGGTTTTTTTTGCTAATGTAGGTGGTATATTATTCAATTTAGTATGCTTTAAGCAATGTTAATACTCATTTACAACAGATTAACCTATAAATATAAAATGTATTATGAGCAAATATTATTTTTTATCTTACCTAAAACTTGTAAATTTGAGAAAACCTATAGTTGAAATTAACGCTTTATGCAATTGAAGTTTTTTTTAAAATTAATAATTCTATTAATTATAGTTTTTGGGCATAATTATACAACTGCTCAAGAACAATCAAACTTTATTCGACTATCAAAAACTTTTGCAGGTAATTCAAAAATTATGGAAGATGACTTAGGCTATGTATGGATTTCTACAAGAGATGGTTTGTATAAATATGACGGTTACGATTTTTCTTTTACTTCATTTAACGAAATATTTGGTGAGAATTCTGGAACAAATTTGGGCCTTCAGTTTTCTAAAGATATAAATGGGAATTTCTGGCTTTCTTCCTTAAATGGGTCTTTTAAAAAAATTAATAACAGTGGCCTAAATACCAAATATAAAGACAGTTTAAACTCAATCAATAGAAATACAACAATTTCCACGATAAAAAATATTAAACAAAATATGTGGTTTGGTTCTGATAACGGTGTCCTGTATTCTTATAACGAAACTACGGGAATGGATAGCATAACCAAACTTCCGAGCATAAAAAAGGTTAATCAAGTTATAAAAAGTATTGCATATACAACTGATAAAGTTTGGACAAGTACCTCTAAAGACAAATTGTATTATTTCGATACACATTCAAAAAAATTAAAAGAGTTTAAACTACCTGTTGATAATCATATAGGGAGTATTCGAATAACTACGGATAGAGAAGAAAATTTATGGATTGCTACAGAATTACAGGGGTTATTTAAATATAATATAAAAGAGGGGTCGTTTAAGCAATATGACCATTTCAAAATTCAAGATTCAAAATTCAGTATGTTTATTTCTTTATTTTGCAGTAAAGATGGAATTATTTGGGCTGGTACAGATGGAGATGGGCTGTACAAAATAAATCCTTCAAATGACAAAATCACTATTTTTAAACATGATGAAACCAACAAATTCTCAATTAGCAGTAATACCATTACTTATATTACCGAAGATAAACATTCTAATAAATGGATAGTTACAAAGAATGGACAAATAAATATATTACCAAATAATGATAATAACATAAAATTTTATAGCGGATCAAAAAATAGTCAGCCCAATCGTATTTTAACAATCTTAAAGTCATCTGACGGATCTTTATGGATTGGAACAGATGGCAAAGGGTTGAATAGAGTATTACCTTCAAATGAAAAAGTACATTACAGCAATACAGAAAAAGATAAGTATTTTTTTAAGGGCAGGTACATTCAAAAATTAGTTGAAAGTGTAAATGGGAATATTTGGATTGCCACCTATCAAAATGGGCTTTGGGTTTTTGACACTAAAAAAGAAACTTTTTCTAAAATAAAAACTCATGATACTTTTGGAAACCATTCTCCAGATATCCGAGAACTTTTTAAAGATTCAAAAAATAGAATTTGGGCAACATCTGGTGTCGCCATTAATGCTTTTTCTGAAAACGGCAACCTGTTACATACATTTAATAATAATGACAAAGGCCTTTTTGGCGAAATCTCTAACAATATCTGTGAAGATGAGTTTGGTAATATTTGGATTGGATTTGGTAGAGGGTTATTTAAACTGAGTGAAAATAAAGAAGATTTTAGTCAATCTTTTTTTCTTAATTATGACTATTTCCCAAAAAACAACACAATTAATACAAATAACAATTTAAGAATTATAAAACCAGATTATAATGGAAACTTATGGATTTTAAGTACATCTGGATTTTTAATAAAATATGATATTAATAAAGACAGTTATGTGCCTTTTCAAAATAATGACAATTTAAAGGATATCCAATTTACTACATTGCTGATTGACAATCCTTATAATATTTGGTTGGGAAGTATTAATGGTGTACATCATTACAATGTAAAAAATGACAACATAAAATCTTATTATCAAACTGATGGGCTACTCCAAAACAACTTTAGGGCATCTCATAAAGACAATAATGGTATGTTTTATTTTGGAGGAAACGATGGTGTAAATTCCTTTCTTCCAAAGGATTTAGTTAAAAAAGAATCGGTAGCCAAGTTATTTATTAATTCAATTGAAATTTTGAATAAACCAGCTAGTCTAATTATTCCAAATCAATTGAATGACAAAATTGAGAATATTAACACTTTAAAGTTGAATGCCAACCAATCTTCATTTTCATTTCAATTTTCGGCTATTGATAATTTGTTAAACTCAAATTATTACTATGCTTATAGATTAAAGGGCTTTGATAAAGATTGGATTACCCCAAGAAAAGAACGCATTGCAACTTATACGAATATCCCGTCGGGCAATTACACTTTTGAAGTCAGGTCAGGCTCAAAAAAAGGAGAATGGAACATTGCCACAAAATCTATAGATATTAATATTAAACCCCAATGGTGGTTGCACCCTTGGGCATATGTGTTTTATTTAATCCTTTTATCTTCACTGCTATTTGGTATTTATAAATGGGTAAAACTAAAAAATAAACTAGCAAAAGAAGAATGGCAAAATTATAAAGAAAAAGAATTGTATGCTTTAAAAATGAATTTTTTCGCAAAAATGTCGCATGAAATTCAAACACCGTTAACCCTAATTTTAGGCCCTATTGATGATATGCTATCTAGGGCAAAAGCCAATGGTAATAGCTTATTAAGAAAGCGATTGTCAATTCTAAAAAACAATACCAACAGATTGTCTAGAGTTGCAAATGAGTTGATGACGGTAAGAAATAAAGAATTGGGAAAATTGAGAATTTATGCATCTAAAAACAATTTGAAAAACCACTTAAGTGATATAGTTCTATCTTTTTCTGAACAAGCAAGTTTTAAAAATATAGATTTAATTAAAGATTTTCCAAATGAAGAAATTACTTTATGGTATGATGTAGATAAAATTGAACATGTAATATATAATCTACTTTCAAATGCTTTTAAATTTACTCCCAGAGAAGGCTCTATTGCTATAAAAATTGACAATAAGAACACAGACACAGTTAAAATTTGTGTTTCAGATTCCGGACCAGGAATACCTAAACAAGAACTCGAAGACATCTTTAAGATTTTTTATCGATCTGAGCTAGGCAAACATAAAAGAGGTCTAGGTATTGGACTTGCCCTAACAAAAGAAATGGTATCACTACACCACGGAAAAATTGATGTAGAATCTTCACCCGAAAAAGGAACTTGTTTTTCTGTTTTATTAAGTAAAAATGAAAATAAATTTTCTGAAAATGAAAAAGTTACGGTCGAATCTAAAAAAGAACCAATAAAGCTAGCCAGTGAATACACAAAAGAATTGGATTTAAATTTAAATACAGATGTAAATAAAAATAGATTACATACACTTTTAATCGTAGAGGATAATATTGAAATGCAAATGTTTTTAAAAGATGTTTTAGAAACAACATATAACTTGCTATTTGCAGAAAATGGGAAACAAGGAATTGTACTGGCCAAAAAAAATAAACCTGATTTAATAATAAGTGATATTATGATGCCAGTTATGGATGGTATAGAAATGTGTAAAGTGCTTCAGAAAAAAAAATCTACGGGTCATATTCCCATAATTTTACTAACAGCTAAGAACTCTAGCAAATTTAAGCTCTTAGGGCTTAAAACCGGTGCAGTTGAATACTTAAGAAAACCATTTAATTTTCATGAACTTCAGTTGAAAATTGAAAATACAATTAAAAATCAAGAAAAAGTAGTAGCTAGATATAAAACAGATCTTATAAGTAAACCTAAGGAAAACAATTCTAAATCCAAAGATGATATTTTTATGGAAGATTTAGTTAAACAGTTGGATATTCAATTAGAGAATTCAGATTTTAAATTAGAAGATCTTTCTGATTGTCTAAACATGAGTTACTCTGTAATCTACAGAAAATGCCAAGATATAACAGGAAAATCATTAGTTGAGTTTGTTAGATCGTTAAGGCTTAAAAAAGCAGCTGTATTAATTGTAAAAAAAGGATACAACATCTCTGAAGCTGCTTTTACCGTAGGTTTTAAAGATGCAAAATATTTTACAAAACGTTTCAAAGAAGAGTTTAAAACAACACCCTACAGTATGAAAAAAGAAATAACCAAATTAAACTCAACTAAGATACTTGAAAAGTATAAAATCCAATTTTAATCCTTAAAAGAGAAAAGTATATTTATAATTCTTTAATGTTAATATTTCTCCAGGAAACCTTTATGCCAC